>NZ_JAKUJY010000041.1 GCF_022664535.1 Sphingobium trunci
AGTGGCTCTGCGCCATCCGCCACGACCGGCGCGCCCCGCGCGCGGCCGGCGATCGATGGAAGGTCGCGCCGCAAGACGGAAACCACTGCCGAATAACGGTCGGCGTCGCCGTTCCAGACCGCTTCGGCGAAGCGATAGACTGCGGCGCGTAGCGCGGCGTCACCAACCGGTCCGGCAGGGATCAGCGCCGCGCCAGGATCAAGCGGTGTCCGGCTGGGCCCGAGCTTCAGCTCGATGATGCCCTCATCCTCATTGATCGAGATTACGTCCCCAGCCGGCTCAAGGGAGCCCGCGCGCCGCGGGCTGTCGCCGGCCTTCAGTTTGAAGTCCTGCGCCGGGAAGGTGAAGGTGTGGATGGTCGACTTCTTCTCAGGCCTCGGCAGCACGTCCGGATGCGGCTCAAGACCCGCCAGGCACTCAGCATCTTCCAGCAACTCCACGTGCGACAGGTCCTGGCGTGAGAACACCGCCCACCAGGCGGGCTTGCTCTCACGCCGGTGGAACTCGAGGAGATCGACCAACAGCTGGCGCCAATCCTCTTCGCCATGCCCGCCGGCCAGCAGCGCCGCCGCCATCTCGCCGACCGCCCGTTCGGCCTCGTTGCGCTGGTCGCCGCCGCCAAGATCCTCGTCGGCCCGCGCATACCAAGGCGCGCCAGGCGCGCGCATGCCAGCGAGCCAATCGCGGCACTTCAGTGTGGATCTGCAGTCGACGCGATTGTATTCGCCGATCTCTTCGAGCAGGCGGCCGTCACGGATACGCCGCCAGCGCTCGTACATTACGATGCTGTCACCGGCCGTCGTGACCTCACCGCCGCGCGCCTCGCTCAGGTAGAACTTCTCCATGTTCTTGATCGAGTAGGCCGGCTCCGACGTCCGAATCGCCTCACGCACGACGCGGTAGAGGTCGACCAGGCGGTGGCCACGCAGGAAGTCGTCAACCTCCCGCTCGCGCGTGCCGTGCAGCATCGCGAGCCGCTTGAGCGCCGTCTCCTCATAGGCGGCATAGTGGTAGATATGGGCATCGGGGTAGCGCTCCAGCCGGGCGACCATGAAGTCGACCGCCCGCTGGAAGGCGTCACGTTCCTCATCCCGATCGTGGGCCCAGAATTCGTGGAACCGCTCCTCGCCCTCATCAACCGTCACGATGCCGAACAGATACTCAAGCCCGCCGTCGAACAGCGGATCGCCCTCCATGTCGAAGAACATGTCGCCGGCGCTCGGCTGCGGAAGGCGTGCCAGACCACGACCAGGTCCGGTAGCGAGCAGTTCCACCATGCGCTCGCCCGTCCGGCGCTGGTGCGCCTGCAGCCGGGCCTGCTCGCGTAGCTTCCACAATGTCTCGGGTTGCATCCCGTCGATGGCCGCGCCGGGCGGCAGGGCGGCGAGCGAGTTCAGGTCCGGCACGCCGGCGGCGCGCAGCGCTTCGGCCTGACCACGGGTCAGGCCTGCGACGATGCTCAGGTGGTCATCGGCCTCCCACTCCGCCTCACAGGCCGTGGCCCAGCGGCAGAACGTGCAATGCCCGCAGGGCGCCCCGTCGGTCTCGGACGGGGCCGCTGTGAACCCGAGGAAACGCTCACGCGCAAACTGGAAATAGTGGATCACCGCGTCGACCCGCACGGTTGCCATCGTGCCGTCGCCGAGCGCCACATGCATCCGCTCCGGCGCCACGCCCTGCTCACGGGCAAGGATATCGGAATAGATGCACATCTGGATGAGGTGCTTGGGCTTCGCCGACCGCGACAGCTTGGTGTCGGCGACCTCGTAGGAATAGTCACCGAGCGCCGAGGGCTGCGGCACCTTGAGCAGGAAATCCGAGTAGCCCTGCCATGGCCCTTCAAGGAAGGCGCCCTGGTAGATCACGTCGGCGCCTTCGCGCAGCGCAGCGCGGGTGCGTTCCGACTTTGAGAAGATATCGTCGTCACCGACGATATCGATAACCGACTTGCCCTGAGCCTTCAGGTTCTCGAGATAGGCGCGCTCATGTTCGAGCCCCTTCTGCTGAAGCAGCACCGTCTGATCGTCGTCGGGCGGAAGTTCGACCGGCGCGACCAGCTGGCGCAGGTCGAGGACCGTCGCGTGCGCGCAGCCCATGAAGTTCACCAGATCGCTCGCCGAGAACAACGCGGCGCCGTTACGCGACTGCATGCTTTCTTCCCCGTTCCCGCGTCCGCCCCCGGTGGGCGGACGCCGTTCAATCACCTTTACAGCTCGCCGCGTTGCGAGATCGACGCACTCACCAGCATCTGTACCGACCTGCTCAAGGTAGGCACTTAGTAACGAGCAGGCAGATGCCGCTTCATTCCTCAATTACCTGTGATACGTAGGAAGATTCGAAAATTTTCCCATTCTGGCCGATCGCCAAGCGCTGCAGGCAATAGAGTTTCCAGTAACGTGTCCAGCGCGGATCATTGGTCGGGATATAGAGGATTGGAAGCCCGAGCTGCGCAGCGTCCGCATGACTAATCGGCTGGCCATGGGTCTTCCAGCGGCTGGGGCTCATAAGCTCGTTCGCGATCGTGGATGCGGGGAGCCCGCGCAGCTTGAGCAAGTCTTCAGCGAAGGTGCGCACGCGGTCGCGAATGCCCTGGAATTTGCGCACTACCTTGGCGTCGAAATTGTCCAGGCGCAGCAGCGCAACAGGGTCGTTCCGGTCGCTTCTGATCGCCATGGCATATTCCTCATGCGCGTCGAGATAGGCGATTACTGAGTGCCAGAATTCATTCCCCTGATTGTCGCGCATCGGGAACTGGGGATCAATCATCCCCAGCTCGGAAGTATCGCTCATCATAATCTGGTTCGCGCCCAACGCCATGAGCGTTCCCGCGCTCTTGGCGACATCGGGGATGATGACGCGGAAGGGGTTCTCGACGACATTGGCATGGATTAGCCGGACGAGCTTTTCGCACGCATCGACGTCACCGCCGAAGGTATGCAGGAAAAGATCGATCGGCTCGCCTTCCGGGATGTTGTGGAGCAGATCCACGAAGCCGATGATGTCGTTGCGATCGATCTCGGTGTTGGGGCCGCCGACATAGCAGATGAGATGGGTGCTCTCGGCCTCGTCGATCTGCTTGATGAGCTCCTGGCGTTCGTAGCGCGCGGAATTGCGGGCCGTGAACATGGGCGTCTTGGTCAGCGGGCGTTTGGCGCCGCCTGTTGGCGTGTCGCCGCCGCCGGTAATTTCGCCATCGGTCATCGAATACTGTCCTTTGCCCACAAGACCTTGTTGTTCCGCAAAAAGAAATGGCACCGGCGCCCCCCGTCCAGATAGTCGATGCTTGGCGCGATTGAAATTTTTCCTGTCTCGGACAGCGACAACGCCCAGGTGGGGCGGCGCCCTTCGTCGAGGTTCAGAAGGACTTCGTGGCCTTTGCCGCAGGGACATTTGAAGCCCACCCATTTGGGCGGGCCGCCCGAAGCAACCAGCACCACGGCGCGCTTGGGCAAGCGCTCGGGGATTTCGTCGGCGAATTCGACCGTGCCGACAATCCGCCAGCGCCTGAAAGGCAGCCATTCCCACCATGAGAGCTTCATATTTTGGGCCAGACTTGTTCGAGGAAGGGGGCTGCCGTCGCGGCGCCGAGCTTCTTGCTTTCTGGATCGCAATAATGGCCCGGCCGGGGCGCGGCGCGATTGGTCGAAATTTCGCGTTCGTGGATGCGCAGGAGGATTTCCGACGGGCGCGGATCGGGGCCATAGCCGATCAATCGCTCAAGCATTTCGCCAACGGCGGCCGCGGCGACCGCGGTCGTGAACGCGACCACTGCCGGCTCGGTCCCGCCTAATGCGGGGGCATAGCCCTCGTCAGCCAGACGCTTGCGCTCGGTTGGGGTCATCACCTCGGCACCGGCGCGGGCAAGGTCGATCCGGTCGCGGCAGACCAGGCACGCCGAGCCCGGCGAGAGAATGGTGATGCGCCCGTCAATCCCGGTCAGCATCCCGGACGTATCGCTGCTCAGCAGGACGCCGATGTCGATGACGGGGGTCAGCAGGTAGGTTGCCAGCCGGGAGAGGACGAGGCGTCCGGCATTGTCATCGGTACAGCCGAACACGAGGTCGCGGTCGCCGAGCCGGCGCGCGGTCGGTTCCAGCGTGATCATCGCATCGATCGCCTCGCAGTGCAGGTCAGGCGCGATCGCGATCAGGTGATCGCGCAGGATTTCGGCTTTTGGGCGACCGACATCGGCGGCGGTCGAGCCATAGACACGCGTGACATTGCTGCCCGAGAGGCGATCGGCATCGAGGAGGAGGAGGTTGCGAACGCCTAGCCGCACCAGCTGCTCAGCGACGGCCGATCCGGTGCCACCGCACCCGCTCACGGCAACCTTGAGATCGCTCAGCGCGCGCTGAATGTCGCCGCCGAATGCGCGAACATTGCGGTCGAAGATCGGCGAGGGCGGTCTGTCGTCGGCGTCGATCGCGCTCAGCAGGCGCCAGCGGTCGCCGACTATCCAGAGCCGGTCGATCATGCGGGCCGGACCATGCCCCTCCTCGGGCTGCAGGGTACCGGAAAAGGCAAACCCACTTTCGCGAGGGGAGAGAATTAGCGTGCCGTAATAAGGCGAGCCCGAGCGCAGGCGGAAGAGGTCGGCGATGGCCGCATCGACTTCGGCATCGGCGAGGCTTGGCAGCGGGGTGCCGGTCGCGCCGGGATGTGTGTGAAACCAGATGGCCATTGCGCCGAGCGCTTCCGCTTCGCCCAGCGCCGATACATAGCCCTCCGGCGCGATCGCCATATGATCCCGGGCGCGCTTGCGATACGCGTCCTGGCTCACCATGGCATGCTGGCGGACCAGCAGTCGGATATCGCCATCTGGTCCTTGATGGACAGCTGCGAGAAGGACGCCAGCGACCTCCAGCGGATCGCTTGCCGCCTCACAGAGCGCGGCGGCGACCGTATCGGCGAGAACGAGCGTGACGGTCATGCGGCTTTGGGAGCCGCCAGGGTGAGCTCCCTTCGCACGATAGCGAGATAGCTCTCGAGCGAATCGATCCCCGAGCGCCACTGGCCCGGCTGCAGATGGCGCGACCAGCGCTGCCACTCGCGGCCCAGGTGATGCTCCATGGTCTGCGTTGCCGCAATCTGCGCCCCGTCGGTGCGCCGCACCGGCGGGTGGAACCACCACATGTCGGGTGCGACATCGGGGTAGCCCGGTGCCAGTCGCAGCATGAGGTCGGATGTCGGCCGGTCATAGCCGGGACCCAGCGCGAAGTTCGGAAGGACCACGCAGATCATGCCCGCATCGCTCGAGACACTATGCCCCGGCGCGCGCTCCGTGAGGCAGTCGAGATCGTTCTGGGGAAGCATCTTTCCGCTTATTCCTTGTAGGCGCCGGGGTTGATCTGGGCCGGGGCAGTGAAGAATCGCAAGCCGTCGCGCATCTGGATCACCTGCTCGTCGAGGATCTTAACGTCGGATCCGCCGGGAATCACTTCGAACAGATCGCGGTCAGCCCCGATCGGCGGGTTGCTCAGCTGCCGCAGCTGGAGGCCGGTCATCTGCTCTGCATCGACCTTGTAGACCGTGCGATCGATCTTGATCGTGTAAGGGTGATCTTTCGGCTTGTCCGGATGAGGATCGGGGTGCTGCTCGGGCTTGCTCATTGGGCATCTCCATTTCGTGATACCGTGATACCACTATACCACGGCTGTTGACAACCTCTAAGTTTTGGTGTCAAAGAAAGGCATGAAAGACAGCAAAGCCATGACGATCCGCCTCTCGCCGGAACAGGCGGAGGCGCTTGAGACGGTCGCGAGCGTTGAGCAGCGGCCGATTTCCGATGTTATTCGCGCTGCGATTTCGGAGCATATCGAGCTCAGGCGGCGCGATCCTGAATTCCGCGCCGGTCTGGAGGAGCGGATTGGCCGTGCTAGGCGGCTGCTTGATCGCCAGGCTGGCGGATAACAGGGGCAGAGCCATGCCTTTTGAGGTATGATCGAGATTCGAATCACGCGCATATGAACTTGGTGAGCCTTATGAGCCGATGGACCTCTTCCGCCCCTGCCGACGTCACCTGGCGCCGTAAGCAGATGAGCGCGAACAACGACATTGAAGGCGTTGGCCGGGACGCAAAGGCCGAAAAGCTCCTCGCGCGCCTAGAGGCCGACGGCGCTACCGTTGAGAAGCGCCGCGAAGCCCTTCGGACCTATTTTTCAAAAAAGCCCAAGTGAGCGGACGCAGCGACGCCGAGCGCTCCGAATACGAGAAGATCGTCTACCCGGGCACGCAGGTCCTGGTGAATGAGCTGGGAATACGCGATGCCGCCACATTGGACGCGGCCGAGCGTCTCTTCACCGATATGCGCATCGCCGAAGGCCTGCCGGCCGAATGTGCGGAACCGACATATTCCGCCTTCAAGGCCATTCACTACCATCTCTTTCAGGACCTCTATTCCTGGGCTGGGCAGGAACGGAAATATACGACTGGCCGCGGGCAGGCACCGTTTGCGGTGCCCGAACATATTGGCCCCTGGATGGAGCGCCAGTTCGAGGCCCTACGTGCTGCCGACCAATTGCGCGGCCTCGCGCCCGCTGCCTTTGCCGAGCAGGCAGCGGCGCTCGTCAACGAAATTAATGCGGCGCATCCTTTCATCGAGGGTAATGGCCGAGTGCAGCGCATCTGGCTCGCCGGCGTGGCCGAGCGCGCTGGCTATGAGTTCTCGATCCGCCCCGAAGATCGCGATCCGTGGTATTCCGCGTCGAAGATCGGTTTCGAGCAGGCCGATCCAGCCCCGATGGCCGCTTTGATCCTATCGCGCATTCAGGTGCTCGATGACACCGAACGATCAAAGCACGACGATCGCGCTGCCCAGTTCTTGGCACTGTCGCGCGAGCAGGGGCTTGCTTCGGAGGATGCCAGTTTCAAGGCTGCCTGGCTCAATATCGAGAAGGTCGAAGCCGTTGCCAGGAGCGCGATGCCGCGTGATCCGGAAGGTCAGCAAGACATTGTAGCCAAGGCGCGCGAGCAGTTGGCCGATCATATCCGCGCCGGCGCCAGCATCGCTGAACTCACCGAACAGCAAGCCTGGCGCAATACGCTCGGCAAGGACAAGGCCGATCAGGTTGACAATCCTGGCCAGCGGGACTGAGTGGATGTCGAGAGTTCGTCAGCGCCGTCGGAGGCGGACCGTTCGGCCAGGATGGTCATTATGATGTCTCCATGGCACGGTCTGATGCATTGCTCGGATTGCAATGGACTCCACAGGGAGGCAATCTGCCCGGTGTGCGGGCACGCTTTCGATAACCAGCCACAGATTATTGTGGTGGATGGCGTCGAGCATCTTGTCCCCCAAGCGACTCATGGCGCGATCCCTTGGTCGACGTTTCTCATCCTTGAGCGAATAAAGATCGAAGGCGAGCGATCCCGCATTGCCCCATCGGACAGGCCCGAGCGCTTCTCACACCGTTTCACCGTCGTGCTGCTGTTCTGGACACTCTTTGAAGTGTTGATTGACGGCTTTTATCGCGCAGCCCTTGCCGATCTTCCCGGTCAGCTGGATGACGAGCTCCTCGAGCGGTTCTCGGGTATCGGCGGGCGCCTGGATCGCTTGTATCGCCGCATCTGGCAAACGAATTTCTGGGCGGACCTCGAGGCGGAGGGATTCAGCGGAGAAGCCACACTGCTGCGCCGCATCCAGAAGGCCCGCAACGCGTTCGTCCATGGTGATCCAGAAGCCATCGGTGATGATTTGGTCGATGCGACGCTGGCTCACCTCGAGAATGTGCAGAAAGCGTGGATCATCTTATTCAACAAGCGATGTACCGGCCGCCGCCAGCGGGTCCCAATTTGGCAATCGGCCCAGGAACGAGCGTCACTCCGTTCGGCATCTTGACTTCCGTTTAGCTTTCAGACGCCCTGGAGCAATGAACCGTAACCGCCATCGTTCATAACCGCATCGAAGGGCGGCTATCCGCAACCTACGCACCAATACCCGCTGTTCCGGTCAGTCCAACTTGTCGGTCACGATCCCTGAGTCGAACGACTAATCGCTGGGGTCGTCATCAATGGATCGTAAATCGATATAATCGATCACTAGCGTCCACCAATATCCGCCCAAATCCATGGACGATGTGTGGACGAAGTTGCCAACTTCGAGACATCAATCATCACCTAAGCGATTGATTTTATTGGTGACCCCTACGGGAGTTGCATGGTTAATCTACAATATTGATTTATATAGATAACTTTTTCATATTCGACCAAAATACCATCATTAAGCCCAGCACCATCACGGGTCAGGCAAGTGTGGATCATTGGGTTCCGTCGCGTTCGGACGTCATGCTGGAAGGTCGCTTTTCAAGCATCATGCGCCATTTTTCGGATTGGCTATTACTCTGACGTTCAAGCTCAACCGGCAAGACAACTCGGGCGTTCCCCTGCAGTTGCGCGCCTAAATACAGACAAATTCCTGCTATCACCGAGTCCCGATCATCCAATATCTGTTCATAGTTTACACGGAACGGTATGATGCCTGAACGGTCCAACATTCTTTCCCAAGCCGACATCTCCTGGTTATTCCTATGAATGGCCCATTCTATTTGGGCTGCGTCAAATCGTGCCAAGTCGCGGGGCTCGTCGCCTGAAAACCACGCCCCTGTTTGCATAGCTCGAACAAGGGATATAGCCTGACCGATCTTATCGGTGCGGTCCAAAAGAATGATCTTGGCCTCTTTCGATAGTTCTCTATAAATCAGCGGTGACGCGACAGATATATTTTCCATATAGTTCCAGAACATCTTTACACCAAATACGCCATTTGGCGATGTTCGTCGTTTCTTTATCTCCCTCCAGTAAAAGTCTATGGATCCATCGCCGAGATCCATTATTGCCGAGAGAGAGTTCTTGAGATTGAGGTACTCCATCGGCGCGCCAAGGCATCCTGTCTCCCATAAGATCGTGGACAAAAGTGTGCTGCCGCTCCGGGCTGCCGATGCGACGAGATATATCGCGGAAGTGCCGTTATAATCGGGAAAATCGAGTTCCCGACTGTATAAATGTCCAACCGAAAAAGTCTTTTCCGGCATTAGTTAGGTAGCGCCGTCAGCATGCACGTGTCCTCTCAAGCCATCAGAGTAACGTAAGCGCCAAAACCTCCCCACATTTTCGTAGCTGCTGATCTGTCTATGTTTTGCCCCTCATCCGAGGGGTATCGTAGTGGCTGATGATGTAAGAACATTCGAAACAGGTTTCGAAAGGCAGGAGGGCCAGCGGCCCTCGCGTATGGATGTCATTCCAGCGGGACCGGCGCGTCGCCGCTGGTCGGCCGAGGCCAAGGCCCGGATCATCGCGTCGAGTTTTGAGCCCGGCGCCAACATCGCCGAAATCGCACGGACGCATGGGCTGCTGCCGCAGCAGCTTTATGCGTGGCGGCATGACAGCATTCCGGGCAAGCGTCTGGCCAGCAAGAAGTTGGGTTTCGTTCCGGCGGTGGTAGAAGATGCGAGCGGCTCCGGCCCGGCTGATGGTGGAGGCGATGAGATCGTGATCCGCACGGCAAGGTGGGCGATCCATGTGCCGCCAGGGGCAAGCGAGGATCATATCGCCCGTGTGCTTGCCGCGGTGAGCCGGTCGGGATGATCATCCCGCCAGGGCCGCTCAAGGTGATGGTGGCGACAAAGCCGGTCGACTTCAGGAAAGGTGCCGTCAGCCTGGCGGCGCTGGTCGAGCATGAACTCGGACTCAAGCCCTTCTCGGGGGTGGTATTCATCTTCCGCTCCAAGCGGGCGAACAGGATCAAGCTCCTGGTCTGGGATGGCAGCGGCCTGGTGCTCGTGAGCAAGGTTTTGCAGACGGGGGGTTTCCATTGGCCACGGGCACAGGATGGCGTGATGCGGCTGTCGGCATCACAGGCGTCAGCCTTGTTCGAAGGGCTGCAATGGTCGAAAATGCACACGCCGCGCGCTCAAGCTCCGGTGACGACGCGATAGGTCGCATGCCTGATTCCCCTGATCGAAACGCCCTTGCAGAGCGCCTGGAAACTGCCAGAAATGGGGCATGTCCGCCACGGCAGCCGACCTTCCTGACGATGTCGCCATCCTCAAGGCGATGGTCCTGGCCGGCCTCGAGCGTGAAGCTCGGATGCAGCATATCATTGACCAGATTACCCGGACGACATTCGGAAAACGCTCGGAGAAGCTGAACGAAGATCAGTTGGCGCTGGGCCTCGACGATCTTGATGTTGCCCGCGCTGAACTGGAGGCCTTGGCCGAGCAGGCAGCGGCTGCCGCAGGACAAAAGAAGGAGCGGGCGCGAAGGGAGCCCGGGACAGCGCGGGCGTCCCTGCCGGCACATCTGGCCCGCGTTGAAGAAGTGATCCTCCCTGACGAGACGGAATGCCCCTGCTGCGGAGGCGTGCTGCACTGCATCGACAGCGACATATCAAGCCGGCTCGATGTCATCCCTGTCCAGTATCGCGTCATTGTGACGTCCCGTCCGAAAATGGCGTGTCGGGCGTGCAGCGATGGCGTGTTCCAGGCGCCTGCGCCCAAGCATGTAGTGCAAGGCGGCCTGCCCACCGAGGCGCTGATCGCCGACGTCCTCGTCAGGAAATATGCCGATCACACCCCCTTCTACCGGCAGGCACAGGCACTGCGGCGCCAGGGTATCGAGATCGACAGGGGGACAATGTGTAACTGGGCAGGCAGAGCCGCCGCCTGGCTCGGCCGCCTGACCAGCCGGATGAAGGCCGATCTTCTATCGGGCGCGAGGCTGTTCGTTGACGAGACCACGGCCAAGGTCCTGGCTCCCGGCACCGGCAAGGTGAAGACGGGATATCTCTGGGCCATCGCTCGTGATGATGGCGCGCATGGCGGCACCGACCCACCGGCCGTCGCCTACACCTACATGCCAGGTCGCGGGAAAGTCTGGGCGGAAAAGCTGCTCGGGGACTTCACCGGCATCGTCCAGTGCGACGGCTATGGCGCGTACAAGCATATCGAGGCGCCGGACCGAAGGGCCGGTCCCGGAACGCTCGCCTTCTGCTGGGCACATGTCAGGAGGGGCTACTTCGACGATGCCAAGGGCGGCAACGCACCGGTCGCCGATGAGGCGCTGCGGCGGATCGCCGGACTCTACAAGATCGAGGCTCGTATCCGAGGCTCCAGCCCCGAATACAGACTGGCGGTACGCCGGGCTGAAGCCGCTCCGATCATCGCGGACATGCTGCCATGGCTCAAGGAAATGCTGCCCAAACTACCCCGCGGCTCCCATACAGCCGAGGCCATCGGTTACACCCTCAACCACTGGAAGGGCCTCGTCCGCTTCCTTGAGGATGGACGGATCGAGCTGGATAACAACACCGTCGAGCGCTCAATCAGGCCAATTACCCTCCAGCGGAAAAATGCCCTGTTCACAGGCCATGACCTGGGGGCTGAAAACTGGGCGACCTTCGCCAGCCTCATCGAAACATGCAAACTGGGCGGTATCAACCCGCAGGCCTACCTCACCGATGTCCTCGCCCGTATCGTCCTGCGAGGCGATGCAGACCCCATCGATGATCTGCTCCCCTACAACTGGGTAGATAGTCGCGCCACCGCCAGCACCGTCATCGATCAGGCCGCTTAACGCCGTCCAGTGGGGGTGTTTTAGCGCTTACAGAGTAACCGGAGCGAGCGCGAATCCAACGATGCGCTCCTGCTGCTATCAATGGATTTCCAGTCTCCTCGTGCCCAACGCCTGTTCCGAACAACGCTTGGAGACCTTCGTTGAAGGGCGCATCATGCTTTGCTCGCATTACCGACATCCGAGAGAGTCAGCGACATATCTAAACGCGCTCAGACTTGAGGAAACTCAGTACAAGGTAAGCACCGACAACAACGATCCTAAACATCTTTGCGTAGGCCTCGGGCACCCATGCCGACCCGAGAAGCAAAAGAACGAGCGTAAGCAACGCTAGCCATCCTTCCCACGATACGGGAAGAAGGAAGATTGTGCCTATGCCTCGATCCTGAAACCATGGGCCTTTAGTCATGCGGATCCCTTGCTTACTTCCCAGCCCTCCGATCCGAGTAAATCTGTCACCGCTTTCAACTCGAGGCCGACGAGGCGAGCGTTCCGCGAAATCAATGGAATCAGGCGCGCATCTGTAAGCAGCCGCGTCATGACTTTATGGATGTGAGGATGGCTGCCAGAGTCGATCTTCTGATCCGAAAGTAGCAAGGCAAGGCCCTGGGAAAACACAGAAACTTCGGCAATGCCGATGTTATCGCTGCCCCGTACCTTGGATAGCGCAATCTCGGTCGCTGCCATTATCTTGTTCAGCGGACCACGTAGAAGTCGGTTTACCAGTTGCATGTTGCCCGGCTTCCCAAGAAATCGCGGCAGGAACACACGGTTCTGGAAGATCGGACTGACGACCTGAGCCAGTGGGCCATCGGCAAACTGGGCTACCGACGAAAATTCCACCCTCGTCTCGCGATCTGGGGAAATAATCGGTTCCGCGGCCCCGAAACCGTCGAGATAGTCGATGATCGGAAGGGATCCGATAATGCTACGCGTGCCATCCCTGAGCGCAGGTATCATTCCCGCAGGACTAGCGGCTCGGAAGACCGGATCGTCGCTTCCTCTCAATATCGATATCTGCTCGAGCTCGACACTTCTCAGCGCCGCGCAACATAAAACCTTTCGGACGGAAGCATTCAGAGGATTACCAAAGAGGATCATTCCTGTTTCCCGACGGAGAGCCGCGATATGGGATGAGGCGCTTCAGCCCCTCTTGATCGCGAGCCAATTTAGCGAGCAGCTTTTGGCTGAGTCTCGTCACTCGTGGATGATGTGGTTATAGATTCTGCAAATAGAGTCAAAGCAACTGAGATTAAATATTTTTCATGTTATATTCACAATTAAGTTATTGATTTCGGGCGTTGAAAGTGCGTTTCTCGCTCAGATTTAGGCGTGAAATGGGTTTCATGTTTATGTACATTATCCTTAATAATTTGCACTGCTCATGATCATGTCATCTATGCCCAAAACATTTCATTTCATTTCCGGACTTCCTCGGTCTGGCTCGACCTTGCTGTCAGCTCTTCTTATTCAGAACCCTGATGTGCATGCAGCAATGGCAAGTCCACTTGGACCTCTATATGGTGTCGTAAGCTCACATTTGAGCGCAAAGAACGAGGTGTATAGCCATATATCTGACGTATCTAGAGAAAGGATACTTCGAGGATTATTTGATAATTACTATTCTTACACAGACAAGAAAATCATATTTGATTCCGGCCGCTATTGGACAAGCAAAATGTCCATGATCGCAAAATTATTTCCATCGGCAAAAGTGATTTGTTGTATTCGTCCTGTTGAAGAGATCGTTTCGAGTTTCGAGAAACTTCTCGACTCCAACCCACTTGAATCCACAGCGATGTTCGGTTTTAGCAGCGATGGAAATCTTCACTCCCGTGCGGAATATCTTCGTTCCCCAAAGGGAATGATTGGTGCCGCACTAAATAACCTGAAGCAGGCTTACTACGGCCCATTTAGTCAACGCTTGCTGTTGGTGCCATATGACCGGCTTGTGACAGAACCAATCGAAGTGCTTCGTCATATCTACGATTTCACTGGCCTCGATCCGTTCATGCATAACCTACAAAATGTTGAATATAGTGCGGATGAGGTTGATCGCAGACTTGGGGCGAAAGGATTGCATACCGTTCGAGGCCCGGTTTCTGCGCGAGAGAGCGAACCTCGACTTCCTCCCGAATTGATTCGTTCATGCCGCGTTTCGAACTTCTGGGCCAACCCACTTGAGCTTGGCGCTTCCCAAGCGCGAGTCCTCTAAGTCCCCATGGCCTTTGCCAGATCTATCTTCCGGTGGAGGGCGGGACCGGACGCCGATACGGCTTTGCCGGAACTTCAATTTGCTGTCGATGCGATTGCAGCTGTGGCTCAGGCTCAAGGGCTGCATGGAGGGGCAGACGCGTTGCGACACCGCTTCGCTACACCAACCGGCTCGCTAACCTTTCCAAGAATCTTACGGGCTATCAATGATGTAGGGCTGCGCTCCAAGCATAGTCGACGGGCCGATTACGATTCTCTCGTAAAAGCTCGAAAACCGCTGATGATCGTCGATATGGAAGGGGCCTGCCTTATCCTCGCCGCAGCGACAATGGAAGGGGTCAAGCTCATACACCCGCGAACCGGACTCGTGCAGCGGATGCCGAAGAACGATTTCATGCGGTTGTGGAACGGTACGGCAATCTCCATGGCCCCGAAATTCGGATCGGCCGTGCGAAAAGCGGAAACTGCAGGGAAGGCTTGGTTTTTGCGGATAGTCTTGCGGTACAGGATGTCCATTGCCGCGATTATGACTACCTCGTTGATACTTCAGTTAACTGGCCTTGCGACACCACTGCTCTTCCAGATCATTATCGATAAGGTGCTGGTCCATAGGAGCACCTCCACCCTGACAGTTGTTTCTGTTTCCCTCGTGGCGATAGCCTTGCTTGAGGCGACGGTTACATGGCTTCGCTCATATTCCGTCGCACATGCATCTGCCAAGATCGACGTCCATTTGGGAGCCGGTCTCTTCGGCCATCTCCTATCTCTGCCATTGCAATATTTCGATCACCGACCGGCTGGCCAGACCGTGGCCCGCGTACGTGAACTTGAAAACATTCGGTCGTTCCTGACAAGCCAAGGTGCGACCTCCATCATCGATGCCATCTTTTCACTGATCTACCTTGGCGTTCTCGCAATTTACTCCCTGCAATTGACTGCGATCGTCCTCATCGCTCTTCCGGCATTTTTCATCCTCGCAACGCTGGTAAGGGTTCCCCTCAGGACCTTGGTCCGTGATAAATTCAACCGCGGCGCCGAAATGCAGCAACATCTTATCGAGAGCATTCTTGGTGCACACACCATCAAGGCCATGGCGATAGAGCCCTCCACGCAATTGGTCTGGGAAGAGCGGCTGGTTTCCTATGTGCTCTCCGCGACAAACGTCGCGACAACAGGTGCGCTAGGAGGAGCCGGAATCCAGCTGATCAGCAAACTATGTAGTGCAGCCATTCTCTTTTTTGGTGCCGGTATGGTCATGGATGGGACCCTCTCGGTTGGCTCCTTGGTCGCTTTCAACATGATTGCGGGTCAATTAATGGCGCCAGCGGTACGTCTGTCGAGCGCATGGCAGGATTTGCAACAGGTTCAGATGTCGATCGGTCGGGTTGGTGACATTTTAGACAGCGAACCGGAGTTTCAGCCGGCCGGCCGCATGGAATTGGGCACAATAAAAGGGAAGATCGATCTCACTGGTGTTATCTTTCGATATGCACCGGGAGGCCCGGAAATCCTTAAAGGGGTATCGGTGCGTATCCCTGCAGGCCAGATCGTCGGCATCATTGGCCCGTCTGGGTCGGGGAAATCGACGCTGGCCCGCATTCTCCAGCGGTTGCATTCCGCTGAGATCGGGAAAGTGCTGATCGACGGTCACGATATCGCGCAGGTGCCAACAGACTGGTTTCGACGGCAGATCGGGGTCGTGTTGCAGGAAACCTACCTCCTCAACCGGTCGATCCATGACAACATCGCGCTTAGCAATCCCAGCCTGTCCCGCGAGGGCGTTGTGGAACTTGCCAAGCTCGCGGGAGCACATAATTTCATCGCGGAAACATCATTAGGTTACGATACGCTCATTTCGGAACGTGGTGCGAATCTGTCCGGTGGGCAGCGACAACGCATTGCCATCGCACGCGCACTTGCCTCCAACCCGAAGATTCTGATCCTCGATGAGGCCACCAGCGCGCTCGACTATGAAAGTGAGCAAGCAATCCAGAAAAATATGCGAGCGATCTGCCAGGGCCGCACCGTTATCATCATTGCCCACCGAATGGCTGCTGTCCGAGATTGTGACCGGATCATCGCCCTTCAGGCCGGACGAATAGTTGAGGACGGATCGCCCGTCGATCTGGCCAGCAATGTCGGCGGTCTCTATCACCAGATGCTGCAGATTCAGAGTGGAACCGTCAATGCCACGACCTGAACGATATCAACCGGACAACAGGATGAAATGATGTCGGATCAGCTGAGCATGATGTCTGCTGCGGAGGAGTTGATTTCACATGCACCATCGCGCGGCGTCGTCATTGCGATTTGCCTAGCTGTTTTTCTTGTAGCTGGCTCTATAGCCGGAGCAGCCCTGTATCATATCGATGTTTACGCGACTGCTCCTGGGAGGGTTCAACCGGTTGGCCGCAGCAAATCCATCCAAGCGATTGAACAGGCGCGCATCATTGCCAGTTATGTTCGTGAGGGAAGCCATGTTAGGCGCGGTCAGATTCTCGCGGCACTCGATCCGGCTTCTTCCGCATTTGACGAAGGAGCCGCCAGGCTGGAAGAACTCTCGCTGTCTGCCGAGATCGCACGTCGCACTACTGAGGAGAGAATTGGTACTCACAATGTTGTTTATGCGCCGCGTATCCCTTTTCTCCCGGAGATTCCGCAGGTCGACCGCGATCGCGAACAACTGGTGCTTGGTGACGATTTAAGGCAATTGCGATCTGAAGCGGAGGTTGCAGAGGCAAGAATCGCTGGTGACCGCACGCGCGCGGATATTCTCGAATCTACTCTGTCGGAAAAGCGAGTCTCGTTGATAACGCTCGAGAATAGACTTGCCAATCGACGGCAGTTGAAACTGGAAGGCTGGAAATCAGGTACGGAAGTCGACGATACGGTCGTCGATGTCCAGAAGCTCCGGGCAGACATCCTTGCAACCCAGCAGGACATCGCCGAGGCCCGATCAGATGCAAGCGAACAGACCGCGCAACTTACGGCGTCACGGGCCAAGTTCTTCAAGGCGAATGCCGACCAACTCGAGCAGGCGCAAAACAAGCTTGGCCAGATTCACCAGCAGTTTTTGAAGGAGCAATCCCGCACCAACGGTTCGGTTGTGCGTGCGCCGGTAGATGGCACTGTACAAGCTCTTTCTATCACGAACCCCGGTCAAGTCGCCACTGCTGGTGAAACATTGATGACTGTGGTGCCCGATGCTCCAACTATACAGGTGGAAGCGCTGGTGTCGGACCGGGATATGGGATTTGTTCGGGTCGGACAGGAGGTCGTTATCAAGGTGCGCGCCTATCCCTTCACCCGCTATGGCGTCGTTCGAGGGATCGTCAGCAAGATTGCACGAGACTCGATTGACAGCCGCGAAGCGGCACAAAATACCGACAGCAACGGCTCGCAGCGGTCGGTGGACGATCCGAGTGCGATGCCCTTGCCGCATGTGCAGGACTTGGTCTACCCGGTCATCGTCGATATCATCGGCGACAGGACGATCGACGTCGATGGTGTCAAGACACCGATCCGGCCAGGTATGGCGGTGGAGGTCGAAATCAAGACAGCCACACGAACCGTGCTTGAATATGTGCTCTCGCCGATCGGCCAGGCTCTTTCGGATGCGGGACATGAGCGCTAAACATGGTATATCCCTCTTCTGCGGGGCGCTCATTTATTTTGTCGCGTCTCCAGGCACTGCGCAACCCTTGGCCGAGACCCTGAAACAGGCTTATGCTCACAGCCTGGAAATCGCGCAGGAGCGGCAGAAGCTCCGCGCCACGAAGGCGCAGGTCGGAAGGGCGATTGCTGGCGCGGAGCCTACTATCACCGTAGATGCAGAGGAGAGCCGTGGAAAGGACGTCGTTACAGGCGGGACACCCCTGGAGAATTCACTCCTCCGTTCATCGGTCCCCCGATCTTCCTATGATGTCGTACTAGACCAACCGCTTTTCCGGAGTGGTCGGACTCCCGCAGAAGTCTCCGGTGCGATCGACTCGGTCCGAGCGGCTGCTTTCAAGCTATCGGCCGCTGAACAGGATGCCCTATTGCAGGCTGCGAAAGATTATGTGGATCTACTTCGCGACAGAAATGACGCGGTTGAAGCACGGAAGAGTGCCGATCTCGCAGCGACGATACTCAAAGGCGTACAGGAAAGGCTCGGCAAACAAGACGCTTCGCAATTCGACATTCTGACGGCGCAGGCAACGTGGGAAGAGGCAGCGGCAGATGCCGATAACGCTCAATCCAAGCTGATTGACACCGAGCAGCAGTTTGAGCGTGACGTAGGCGCACCGGCATCCAACCTGTCGATACCCATCCTCCCCGCCATTTTGCCGGCTAGCGAGGCCGAAGCAATCTCCCTCACGAATGGCAATCCTGAAATTCAATATGCAGAGTTCTCGGCGCGGGCTTCGAAAGAAGATGTACGCGTTGCGCGCAGCGCCGGGCGTCCTTCGGTTGAACTCGAAGCCACCATCCGTGATCACCAAGGCGCCGTTTTTGCACAAGAGCGCGAACAGGTTCGATCAGTTTCGTTCAAACTCCATGTCCCGGTATTTTCCGGTGGTCTCGTGCGTGCCCAAGTCGAAGAAAAGGAGGCGCTCTTTGCTGGGGCCGAAGACGCAATCGCGATTGCGAGAGCGGACAACGAAATGAAGGCGCGAACGGCCTTCAGGCAAATGCACGTGTTTGATGCAGTCTGGCAACGCTATCATGCGTCCGTTCAGTCGAGGCAAGATCTCGTGACTGGTGAAGGTCGACTATTTGCTCTGGGCGAAGCATCGAAGGAGGATGTCCTGACCGCCCAAAGAAATCTGGTAGAGGCAGAACGTAACGAAAATCGGGCGATGCATGACCGCTTGATTACACAGTTCAATCTGATACGCGCTATCGGACATATGACGCTCGATCAATTTGGCGTCGACACTGACGATCCCGACTTGAGTATTTCAGCCCGAAAACTGATCTTGGACGGGATTTCGGTGCCTTTTGTGCGTTGAATCGTTCAATTATTAACACATGGCTTCATGATCAACGGCAGTCCGCTAATTCGCTGTCGAACGTCAGACGATTACCTTGGCCCAGGCATAATGGGCCGCCGTCAAGATCCAATATTCGAAGTGCGGCACGGAGATAGGCCCCTTTTTCCCCCTTGGAAAAGAGCACCGCATATCCCTCGACCAAATCCATCAGCAGGAGATGCCTTTCCTCGCCGAAACCGATTGTCCATTTCCCGCGATCACGCCAGCCGCCGCTCACCGAATAATATAGGCGTATGAGCATCGCATAGGCCGTTAAAGCTGCAGCTTGTACTTGCAGGGTCGGTCGATCTTGCGAAAGATCCAGCAATTGCGACGTGATCATCCAACGAAGCATTCGGCGTTCTTGGTCCATTGTCGGAAGTGGTTGCATGACCATCGCCTCGGTCATGCGCTTGCGAAGCAACGGCCCCTCATCTGCCGTATCGAGCAGTAACACACCCTCGCTGACGGCAGAAAGGATCGAGCAAATACCTTCCTTGCGGGCGCGTGCGATGACGTTATCGACCCGGTCCAGACCAACAACATGGAGATCAACGGCAACGCCTTCGCTCATGAAGCAATAGTTCACCATCGACGAACTTTCCTGCACAAAAACAACGACATCGACATCCGAATATGGACGATGGCGATTGTTAAAGGCGGAGCCAAAACCAAAGGCCGTTATGGCGTCTGGCACATAAGTGGCGATAGCGGCCAGAGCGGCGCATTTGGCAGTGGCAATGTCGAGTTGGCCGTTGCGTACAATTTCGTTCGCCTGCGGATACATCTGGCGAAGGAATTCTTCAGGCGTAATATCGCCATACTGCCGGTCGTTGCGGCGGACCATCACGAGCAATGCGGCGTTCGCGCCGTAACATAATAGACCGATCCCTGAACGCCTGGACCCATCGTTTGAAGAGTTACAAAAAGCACCCGACCCGGCCCCTTTTCATCGAAAGATATCATGCGATACCCCTCGAATTGCGCGCCGGTATCCTTTAAGAGAGTCAAACCGTTACTGCGTCCCTGAGCGAGAAAATAGTCAGCGACCCTACCGATGGATGCTGACGTGGTAAGTTTATAGCGAAAGCCGCAGGCATCCGGTTTCCTTGATAATGCATCGGTTTTCGCGCCGGGAAAGGGCGTGCCTAAGGCTTCAGTCGCAAACCCCGGCTGGGCTATTCCCAGTGCTAGCACGAATAGAGCAGAACGGAACAACCATTCCATTTTACGATTCCTCGGCATTTTGGATTTAATGTTGTGTACGGGGCACCGCCGAAAGACAGGCGGTGCCGCGCCGATCGATCAATGCGCCAGCTTCTCCACACCATCAACGAGCGCCCCAGCAAGCGAGTCGGCGATCTGGCCAGTAGGATATTTATAGTAGGCATAGAAAGCTCCCGCTCCAGCAGCACTCGCCAAAGCAAGATCAACGGGCCCGGACTCGGCGCCTACTGCGCCCACTATGGCGGCTACAGTTGCCGAGAATTCGACCTGAGTCATCGCGCTTAACTGGTTGTCGATGACGGTAGCTAGCATCTGCTTCATGTCCCCAGATGTTAAGCCCTGATACATCTCACCTTTCTCAATGACATCAAGGACAGCTTCGATCTTTTCGACGGCTTCCTTCGGTTTGCCAGAAAGATAGGGCTCTATTGCTTTCAACCCACCCGCGACCTTGGATATGAGATTGGCGATCTTCTGTTCGGTTGATTTGTCCGGTTCTCCGCCAGCGCCCTCCGGCGGCGTATAGGAGATGTCTTGAACATAATATTGTGTGAAGGAATAACTTTGACGCGGAGCCGTCACTATAATTTCTTGAACGCTGCTGTCCGCATTGTCTGACGTTGCGGCGATGGGATCATACATCCCGTAATCCGAATATCCGCCGTAGTAACGATATCCGTTATAGCTACCATAATCGCCGTAGTTGCCGTAATAGCCACCACCACCAAAGGCACTCATCCCAGCCTCCTTTGAAAGCCAATATCGAATTAGGAGGAGACAACACCTAAGGCCTGTGTCTCAGCTTCATGACGCCAACGGCACTGGCGGCCTATTCCATACAGGATCCGGGGCCGCCATGGTCACGAGAGAACAGGACGAAACGTCCTGTTCGGATATTAGAATTCATTTGTGCGATTCGTTCAAGTGGCTCATTGAAGAAAAAGGATTTTTGGGCGGGCGCAAATGATCGGTTTACGTGGCGTATATCCGAAATTCGGTAGGACCGCCCAGAAAACGGTTCATGGACAGCCATCTGGACAGGACACATGCCAATTCTCACTAGCCTCCTTGCGGGCTCCCTCTCGGTTGCCGACCCAAAGGAAGCGGTTCAATGCCGACCTGAATTGCCTATGTTTGGCGAACTCGTTCGCCGTTCGATCGATGCCCATTATGACCCCGACGAGCCGGATGGCACATGGGAATCAAAGATACCCGTCGCGAACACCTCGCTGTGGAACGAAATCATTATTGATGGTGTACGGGCGATATCGACCACACCGTTCGGTACATTGGCCGGGGTAGCCTCGTTCAAGGTGCGCACGGTTAAAATCACACTACCAAACGGCCTTTTTTTCGGAAAATTGAGTGCGGATGGGCTGCTACTTCGCGGTATATGGACGCCGGCCAACGGGGGTGCGGTTCCGATAACGTTCAATCGCCAGCGCCAAACGTCCTTTGGCCTCTTGCCTTATCGGGCTCAGGACGTGAAATTTCGAAGCAAGGATGGAACTGTCCTCAGCGGCACACTTACGCTACCATCAGGAGGCACTCGATCCGCCGCTGTCGTACTCGCTGTGGGTTCGCAGCCAGCTGATCGCGATTATGTCGTCCTTGGCGCCAATCCTGCAAGTAAGCTTTTTGCTGTACTTGCCGATGATCTGACGCGACATGGTATCATCGTGCTGCGCTTTGATCAGCGGGGCACCGGCCGATCACCTGGCCAAGCTTTCGAGACCACCGAAGCGCAAATCGAACAAGACCTTTCCGCAGCGGTTTCCTTTCTCAGTACACGATCTGAGGTTGCTATTGGCAAAATCGGCATCATCGGCCACAGCGCCGGCGGTGTGCGAGCCATAAAATTGCTTTTGGCAACGCCGCAATTGTCATTTGGAGTTCTGCTTGCATCTCCCGCGGAACGGATGCTTGATCTGGTGGACTGGCAAGCTGACAATCGCATGGTGGAAAACGGTCCAGAAACCTTTTCGACCGTTGACGCTGAACTCACCAAACGACTGGCGCATACTGTAGTATCGGCCAGCGACGAGGCCGATGCAAGGTCGCGTGCGAACGTTGTATGGGCGGATATGAAGGCCAAAGGGATATCCCCTCTTACCGGCCTTGCAAGTGTTGAGGAAAGCGCAAGTGATTCCTATCGCTTCCTCCTAAACTATGATCCGGCACAAGATCTAATGGATTTGCAAAAGCCGGTTCTGGCCATTCTTCCATTGGCAGATGCATACTTGGATCCGGAACGGAATTTGGCTGCCACTCAACAAGCCCTGCACAACAATCCTGCAGCAGAAGTTTGTTCGCTCCCTGAACTTGATCATGCTCTCCAAGTTCGTGATGGCGACGCCAAGCAACAAAGCGGTACCGTCGATCCGCTGGTCCTTGAGATGATTGGGCAATGGATCAATGCCTTATCAGCGAAATAATTCACTGTTCGACGACGTTGCCCTCAGCTACGATCCTGCAAGTGCGCAAAGCGGAGCCATCAGCACGGCAGCATCGCAACTGAGCGAAGCGATGGCTGGATTTTGGGACGGCCGGGGAACTGCTGCATTCGATAAATTTGCAGCCCTAGCCGAACGAGGGGATAACTTCCTGGCCGTAGCTCATGGAGGGTGGCGGTAGTTCATCAACGGCGGCCGGTTGAAGACCGGCCGTCCATTCTGTTGCTGACCGTGATATTGCACGGAACAGGCCGTTCGCTTTTGTCGGCCTTCCGCGTGCAGGCGTCGAGGACGTTACGATTGTCGCGCCACATCTCGACGACCGCTGTCAACATCCGCCACGCTTGTGGGTCACCTGCGCGCATCATGCGCGCGCCCGCATCCCATAGCGCCGGTTCACCGACAATATGGGCCGCCATGCTTTCGGGCATGTGCCAGCCTGTCGGCAAGGCGCGTAGAATAATACCAGGAAGGATTGCCCAGAGCAGGCATCCAGCCAACAAACCAACGCCTACGGCCCACAGGAGATGCCTGCGCTGCTCCCGGCCTTCTTGGGCGACAGGGATAAGCGCGCGCATGGCCCTGGCCGCCTCCAGATGAACCTCCCGCGCCTCCTTGAGGGTTGCGGCATCGGTGCGGCGCGACTTTTCTGCCGCCGCGTCCATGCGTGCGGACATATCCTCGGGCGTCCATTGCATGGCCGGCTTTCCAGATATGCCGGCCAGTGCCTGCGCGATACCAGCAAGGCGCGCATTCATCTGCCCCAATGTCGCGCTGTAATCGGGAATGTCAATGTTTACCCGCTCGGCGGCCAGATGCTCGACCGCGCGAGACAGAAGGGCGATCCGGCCATCGAGCCGCGTGAACGCTTGGGTTGCAGATTCCTCTTGGGGTTCCGTTTCGTTCAACAGCGGTTGTTCATCGTCCATATCGCGTGCTCCTCTTTAGCGGCTCATGCCACGGCTGATGTCGCGTCCGTGTTCGAAGGGGATGGAGGCGGCGAGGTCGCGGGACAGGCTGCGGCCCATCTGCTGGCCGATCTCCAACCCAAGTTCGCGGCTACGCAAGCCCAGCACCGATTCAAGCTGGGCGTCGCGTTCGAGGCTTGTCGCCATGTCAGCCATCTGCTGCACGGCACTCTTCGCGCCCCGGAAATTGCCGTCGCGCACAAGCTCATCATGCTGCCGCTGCAACTGCTGCCAGCTCTCCACGAACCGGTCGGCGCGCTGAAATGGATCGATGCGGATTTCCGTTTCCAACTGCATCGCACGCATCGCGGCCTGGCCGCGCCCCTCGGCGGCCTCGCGGACAAGTTCCGGACTACCCTTGAACGCGCTGTCGAGATCGGACGCGCCTTGCGGGCGGATCGCGTTCAGCGTCTCGCGTGCCCGTTCCAGCGCATCGCGCTGGTGCGGCATGGCGCCCAAGCCCTGCGCGCGGGTCTGCTGGATCGCGTCGAACGCCTTGGCGTAGCGCTCCACCGCCCCGCGTACGCCGCCAGCACGTGCCGGTTGCGCTTCCTGTTCGAGCTGG
>NZ_JAKUJY010000042.1 GCF_022664535.1 Sphingobium trunci
CTTCGAGAACGGGTCGACGCGCCGAGCGCGTCGACCGCCGGTTCCCAGTGGCTAGGCGTTTACATTGACGAGAGTGCGCCCCTTGACCTTTCCTTGGAGCATTGCGCCGGCAAGTGCGCCCACTTCACCAAGGCCGATCTCCTTGATCGTCGAGGCGAGCTTGTCGAGATCCAGGTCGGTTGCCAGGCGTTGCCATGCCGCTTCCCGCACAGATTGCGGTGCGTTCACCGAATCGATGCCTGCCAGGGTCACATTGCGCAAGATGAACGGAAGGACCGAGGTCGGCAGTTCCCGACCGCCGACAAAGCCGCAAGCGGTCACAACGCCACGATATCCCGTTTGCGAAAGAACGTTGGCCAAGGTCTGACCGCCTACGGTGTCGATTGCCGCAGGCCAGCGGTCCGGAGCGATCGGCTTGCCCTCGCCGGACAGCTCGGCTCGATCAAGGATCTCGCTTGCGCCGAGATTCTTGAGATAGTTGCTCTCGGCCTTCCCCGTCGAAGCAATCACCGTGTAGCCCAGCTTGGCGAGGATCGCCGTCGCGATTGAACCAACACCGCCCGACGCACCGGTTACCAGGACCGAGCCGCGGCCGGGGGTTATACCGCCATGCTCGAGCGCCAACACGCTCAGCATCGACGTGAACCCGGCCGTTCCGATCGCCATGGAATCGCGCGTGCTGATCGAACTCGGAAGTTTGACCAGCCAGTCCGCCTTGAGGCGCGCACGCTGCGAGAATCCGCCATGATGCGTTACTCCGAGCGCATGACCGGTGGCGACCACCTTATCACCCGGCGAGAAGCGCGGATCGCTGGACTGCGTGACGGTGCCGGCAAAGTCGATCCCGGGAATGAGCGGGAATGCCTGAATGATCTGATTGGTGTAGATCGCTATGGCGTCTTTGTAATTGATCGACGACCATTCGACGGAAACGTCGACTTCGCTTTCGTCGAGGAAATCCTCTGCGACGGTTTCAACTTGCGCACTGATCCCCCCGTCATCCGATTTCCGGGCCACAATCGCCTTGAAGGACATGGTCGTCTCCATTCTTGATCATCTGGTGTGGATCAAATAGAGCGATGTTGTGTTCTTCGTAAGAACGCACAATCATCACTGATACTTACATTTTTGTGCCTAACGTTGGAGTGGTTCCCATGCGGCCCAAGCGCCTCGATCCGAAAAGCGGATGTGCGGTTGAATTGACCCTCTCGGTTATCGGGGGCGTCTGGAAGCCTCTGATCCTCTTTCACCTTCTGACGGGAAAGAAGCGGTTCATGGAGCTCACGCGCCTGATCCCCAGCGCGACCCAGCGAATGCTGACGCTTCAGCTGCGAGAGTTGGAAGCCGATGGCCTGGTGCTCCGCCATGTTTATGCCGAGGTCCCGCCTCGTGTGGAATATGAGGTCACCGCCCTTGCTCGGACGCTTGCGCCGGTGATGTTGAGCCTGCGGGAATGGGGGGAGAATTACCGCCGCGAGCAACAAAATCTTCCCCCTGTTGGGCCACATTGTGCCGCATCCGAGGCTGCCAACGCGTAAGCTTGCTCGGCCGGGTAGGCTCCGCCGCAGCGAGAGTGCTTGGGCCGGAGGTGTGGAAAGGAAATGGGGAGGCAAGCGGTCAGATCGACCGGGCGATCTCGCCGAGGCTGACGGATGCGAGGGCTAGCCACGCGGCCATCCGGTCCAGTTCGAACGTCAGCCGGTCGATCGTCTCGGGCGGAGCAGCGGGTTCAAGCGCGATGCGCCGCGCGCGCAGCACGCCGGCCTGGCGGTCGGCCTTGAGATCGACGCGCGCGACCAGCGTGTCGCCCAGCAGGAAGGGCAGCACATAATAGCCGTGGGTGCGCTTGTCCTGTGGCACATAGATCTCGATCCTGTAGTGGAAGCCGAAAAGCCGCTCGGCGCGGCCGCGCGCCCAGATCGACAGCGGCGGCACGATAAATCAAGGTCGTGACCTGTTGAGGGAGCGTTATTTCAGTTGTTCTTCGTGGATCATGTCAATTTTTCCGCGAGGAAGTCCACGAACACTCGAAGACGTGCAGGCACATTGGCGCCGCCCAGAAAAACGGCATGGATCGTTTCGATATCGCCGGGATTATAGTTTTCCAACAGCGGCACCAACTGACCGGAGGCCAGTTCGGGTTGAACGCTGAACCGGCCCACGCGGGTGATGCCGACGCCGTCGGCCGCAAGCTGCCCCAGTGTCTCGCCATTATTGGCCTCGATCGTACCGCGGACGCTCAGCGCATAGTCGCGGCCGTCCTTGCGGAACGGCCAGACTGGCTCGGCGCGACGGAAATTGAAATTCAGGCAGTTATGGCCGTGCAGGTCCTCGGGCGTTTGCGGGGTGCCGTGCCGGGCGAGATAGGCGGGGGAGGCGACGATGACGCGGCCATTCTCGCCCAGCTTGCGGGCGGTCAGCGGGCTGTCGGCCAGCGGTCCGAAGCGGATCGCGACATCGGCCTGCCCGCCCGCAATGTCGACCAGCCGGTCGCTGAGGCTGATGTCGACCAATATGTGCGGATAGCGTTGCGCGAATTCGCCCAGCAGCGGCACGATGCACAACCGGCCATGGGAATGGGCCGCGCTCACCCGCAGCCGCCCGCGCGGAGCGCCGCGGTCGGCGATTGCCTGCTCGGCCTCGTCCAGATCGGCCAGGATGCGGCGCGCGCTGCCGAGATAAGCCTGGCCCTCCGCCGTGAGCGTCAGCGCGCGGGTTGATCGCAGCAGCAGCCGGACTCCCAGCCGATCCTCTATCCGGTCGACCGCACGGCTGACCGCTGACGGCGTAAGGCCCAGTAATCGCCCCGCGGCGGAGAAACTGCCCTCGGCGACCACGGCCGCGAAGGTTTCCAGTGCCCGCGCCCGATCGGCCTGAAAGGGCATCTTTTCATCCATTGCAAAGATCCTTCGCCTTGCTGCCCTCTAAACCAGGGAAGTCCCTCATTCCATTTATGCGCTCACAACGGAATGGAAAGGGATGACGATGGAATATCGGCAATTGGGGGCATCGGGTCTGCGTGTGCCGGTGCTGAGCTTCGGCACCGGCACCTTCGGCGGCTCAGGGCCGCTGTTCGGCGCCTGGGGCAACAGCGACGCGCAGGAAGCGCGGCGTCTGGTCGACATCTGCCTCGACGCCGGCATGACCCTGTTCGACACCGCCGATGTCTATTCGAACGGCGCTTCGGAGGAAGTGCTGGGCGCGGCGATCAAGGGGCGGCGCGATCGGGTGCTGATCTCCACCAAGCTCGGTCTGCCGACCGGGGAGGGCCCCCTTGACTGGGGCGTGTCGCGCGACCGCCTGATCCGCGGGGTGGAAGGAGCGCTCATGCGCCTCGGCACCGATCATATCGACCTCTTGCAACCGCACGCCTTCGACGCTTCGACCCCGGTCGAGGAATTGCTCGCCACGCTCGACGCGTTGATTCGAGCCGGCAAGCTGCGCCATGCCGGCGTGTCCAATTATCCCGGCTGGCAGTTGATGAAGGCGCTCGGCACAGCGGATCGCCATGGCTGGCCGCGCTTCGTCGCCCATCAGGTCTATTATTCGCTGATCGGCCGCGCCTATGAGGCCGATCTGATGCCGCTCGCCGCTGACCAGGGCGTGGGCGCGCTGGTCTGGAGCCCGCTGGGCTGGGGGCGGCTGACCGGCAGGATAAGGCGCGGCAGCCCGATCCCGGAGGGCAGCCGCCTGCACCAGACCGCCGCCTTCGCCCCGCCGGTGGAGGAGGAGCATCTCTATCGCGTCGTCGATGCGCTGGACGAGATCGCGGCGGAGACCGGCAGGACGGTGCCGCAGATCGCGCTCAACTGGCTGTTGCAGCGGCCCACCGTGTCCTCGGTCATCATCGGCGCGCGCAATGAAGAGCAACTGCGCCAGAATCTGGGCGCGGTCGGCTGGTCGCTGACCGCCGATCAGGTCGCCCGGCTCGATCAGGCCAGCTATCGGATGCCGGCCTATCCCCACGCGCCCTATCATCAGCAGCCCGGTTTCGCCCGGCTAAACCCGCCCCTTGTCTGACGGGAGGAACAGCATGAAGATCAATCCGCCGCTTCTCGCCCTGGCGGCCGGTGCCTTCGGCATCGGCGTCACCGAATTTGCCCCGATGGGCCTGTTGCCTGTCATCGCCACCGACCTTGGCGTTTCCATCCCCGCCGCCGGCCTGCTCATCAGCGCCTATGCGATCGGCGTGATGCTGGGCGCCCCGCTGATGACGCTGACCACCGGTCGGCTGCCGCGCCGCACGCTGCTGATCGGCCTCGCCGCCATTTTCACGATCGGCAATCTGATCGCGGCGCTCTCCAGCAGCTATACCATGTTGCTGTTCGCGCGGATCATCACCTCGCTCAACCATGGTGCCTTCTTCGGCGTGGGATCGATCGTCGCCGCCAGCCTTGTCCCGCCCCAGCGTCAGGCCGGGGCGGTCGCCGCCATGTTCATGGGGCTGACGATCGCCAATGTCGTCGGCGTGCCGCTGGCGACCTGGGCCGGCGATATCATGGGATGGCGCGCTGCCTTCTGGGGCATCGCCGCGCTCGGCGTGCTCACCATGGCGGGGCTGCGCCTGACCCTGCCGGACATGCCTGCCCCTGAAGATGGCGACGCGCGGTCCGAACTGCGCGTGCTGATGCGCGGGCCGGTGCTGGCGGCGCTGGGCCTGACCGTGGTCGGCGCCAGCGCGATGTTCACCGTCTTCACCTACATCACCCCGATCCTGCGAGAACAGACCCATGGCTCGATCGGCTTCGTGACCGCGATGCTGGTGCTCTATGGCGTGGGTCTCACCATCGGCAACGGGCTGGGCGGACGCTTTGCCGACCGTTCGGTCGACAAGACCCTGATCGTGACGCTGTCCGCGCTGACGGCGATCCTGGTCGCCTTTGCCTTCGCCATGCCCTTTGCCGGTCCAGCGGCGGTGCTGATCTTTCTGTGGGGCATCGCCAGCTTCGCGCTCGTCCCACCGCTCCAGGTGCGGGTGATGAACGCAGCCGCCCAAGCGCCCAATCTGGCGTCATCGATGAACATAGGCGCGTTCAATCTCGGCAACGCCATCGGTGCGGCACTGGGCGGCGGGATCATCGCGGCAGGGTTGAGCCTGCCCTTCGTCTCAATCGCAGGGGCAGCGGCATCAGGCGCCGGTTTGCTGGCCATCTTGATGAGCTCTCGAAATACTTCGGTTCATGACGCGCGCCTGCAAAAGCATGTGGAAGAACGGACCGTGTGAAGCCGGAAAGCACCCGATCGAGGAAATGAGTCGAAGGCGGCGCGAAGCCGCCTTCTTCGGCATCAGCCCAGCCGCATCGTCAGCTCGACTTCCTCGCCATAGGGAATGGACATATAGCCGCTGTTGGGCGCGCGCACGCGTTCCAGATAGGCCGGGCTATGATCGGCATTGTCGGCGATGATCAGCGCGCCTGGACGAAGCCGCGGCTCTACCCTGTCCAATATGTCTGGATACAGGGCCTTGGCCCCATCGAGCAGGAGCAGGTCGATCGAAGCCGGAAGGTCGATGCCCAGCGTCTCCAGTGCGTCGCCCTCGCGAAACTCGACCAGATCTGCGAGACCGGCAGCCTCCAGATTGTCCCGCGCACGGGCCAGCTTGGACGGCTCGAACTCGCTGGTGATCAGGCGGCCACCGCCATTGTCGCGCAAAGCCGCCGCCAGATGCAGGGTCGAGATGCCGAAGGATGTGCCGAACTCCACGATATGACGCGCGCCGATGCTCCGGGCGAGCATGTAGAGGAGCTTGCCTGCCTCCCGCGACACGGGAAGGGCATAGTCGCGCAGTTGGCCATAGAAATGGCGATATTCGGTGCGGCTCTGCATCAGACGCATGGTCTCCTCTTGCGGCAGCTCGGCGAATGCGGGGTTCTCCCAGGGGGCATTTGCCTCCGCTTCGGTGAAGAGGCGGTCGAGCAGGGGAGCGAGGGGGGATGTGGTGAGGCTGGTCATGGAAACTCCCGGTGGCGCACAAGCCTGTCTTGTGCGGTCCGAAAAATACGACTAATTCGTCACATTCGTTAATCGCATTAGGGAAGCTTGCCTTGGTTGATCCCAGAAATGTCCGGATTTCCTTGCGGAAGCAGCCCCAGCAGGCACGCTCATCAGGGCTGGTCGAGGCGGTTCTGGAGGCGGCTGTTCAGCTTCTTGTGGCGGAAGGAGCGGTACGTTTCACCATGGCGCGAGTCGCCCAGCGGGCCGGGGTGAGCGTTGGCTCGCTCTACCAATATTTCCCGAACAAGGCGGCGATCCTCTTCCGTCTGCAAAGCGACGAGTGGCGCGAGACCAGCGCGTTGCTTCGGACGATCCTGGAGGATCGGGAAAAACCGCCCCTGGAACGGGTGGGCGCGCTCACCCACGCCTTCGTCCGCTCGGAATGCGAGGAAGCGGCGGTGCGCAACGCTTTGGCCGATGCCGCGCCGCTCTATCGCGATGCACCCGAGGCGACGGAGACCAAGGCGGCCGCGCATACCGCCTTCCGGAATTTCATCGAAGAGGCTTTGCCCGGTTTGACAGCCGACCATCGGGACGTCGTCGCCGATCTCATGAAGACGACATTGAGCGAGGTGGGCAAGCATGTTTCCGAGAAGGCGCGCACTGCTCCCGAAATCGAAGCCTATTCGGATGCTCTGGCCGACATGCTGAGTTCCTATCTCATCAGGCTCAACCCGTCTCTGCGCCCGGATGCGGGATGAGGCCGAAAGGAGAAATGCCATACCGAGTGGAAGTGTCTCGCTCAGAGGATCATGCTCTAACTTAGGAAACCCGTCGCCAGCAACGCCAGTGCATGGAGGAAGACCGCGCCCGCCAGCAGCGCTGCGGCGTGACGGATCGCGGACGGTAGAGCCCTATCCTTCCGGGGTTCCTCACTCCGTTCCATCCGCATGGTGGCGGCACGCATCAGGGCCGGGGCTTCGGCGGACAGGCGCGAGACCTCCAGCAGCAAGGCTTCGATCCGGTCGGGCGCTACCAGCCGCGACAGGCGCGAGGCCAGGAGGCGGCCGCGCAGTTCTTCAAGGGCCTCCGACAGGTCGAAACCGGGCATGATGCCGGCCAGCACACCGTCCATCGTCACCATCGCCTTGAAGATCAGCACGAGGTCGGGCGGCAGGACCAGGCCTTCGCTGCAAAGCAATGGGAAGAAATCCGCGACCATCGCGTTCAGCATCAGCGCGCCGGTTCCGTGGCGTGCGACCAGGCGATCGGCCGCGACCAGCAGCCGTTCGCGGGGAACATCGCCCGACTGCGACCAGGATGCGAGCATGTCGGCGACGCCGGAGGGATCGTTGCCGCGCAAGGACAGAATGAAGGTCAGAAATTCATGCTGGCGACGGGTACTCACAAAACCGACCGATCCCAGGTCGAGCAGTGCAAGGCGCGCTTGATCCGTATCTCCGCTCGGCGGCAGGCACAGTAAATTGCCGGGGTGCGGGTCGGCATGAAAGCGCCCGTTGATCAGAACCATCTCCAGAACCAGCCGTGCGCCCAACCGGGCGATGGTGGACGGGTCGATGCCCGCTGCCGTCAGACCGACCGGATCGCGTGGCGGCACACCCGCCACATAGTCCATGACCAGCAGCGTTTCGCTCGTATATTGCCAGTGGATGCGTGGTACGACGACCTGAGGGATGGGCGCAAGGTCCGCCCGCAGCATGTCCGCATTGCGGCCCTCGTTGGTGAAATCCAGTTCATCGAGGATGTCGCGGCCAAGCTGTTCGATCATCGCCGATGGCATCATGCGGCGTGCCGCCGCGCTGCGCTGCTCCACAAGGGAAGCGAGATGACGCAATAATCTGAGGTCGGCCTCCATCGCCCTACGGATACCGGGGCGACGGATCTTCACCACTACCTCGCTATTGTCATGCAAGGTGGCCCGATGGACCTGCGCGATCGACGCGGCGGCGAGCGGTTCGGGATCAAAGCGGGCGAAGGCGGTTTCCGGTAGTTCGCCCAGCGCGGCCTCGACGGATTCGCGCAGCATGTCGAACGGCAGGCGCGGCGCGTCGCTCTGGAGCTTCTCGAAGGCCGCGATCCATTCGGAAGAAAGTATGTCGCGACGCGTTGCGAGGATCTGGCCCAGCTTAACGTAGGTAGGCCCCAACGCCTCAAGCGCTCGGCGGACACGCGTGGGCAGATTGTCCTCTCCGCGCGCTTCTTCGTTCTTGCCGTTGGAAAGCCCCAGCCGCACGAACAGCGATTCTATGCCGAAACGCGCGATTACCGCGCTGACTTCCGACATGCGCGCGCGATCGCGTGCGGCCACCGTCATTGTCTCAAAAATCGTGGGCAATTCGCCTCCCTCGTTGCAAAGTGGAAACGAAAAGGCAGCTTTCATGGTTCCCGGCCATGATCGGATATGACATCGTGCTCCGTGGCGGCATCAATCTGGCACGCGATCCGCAAACCGGCCGCAACTTCGAATATCTAGTCGAAGACCCATTCTTGGCTGGCCTTAGCTGCGCCTCGCGAGCGAGGAGGCTTCGAAGTTGAGGAACACCGGCATGTCGCCCTAATCGGCGAAGAGGGCGGAAGGTTTCACTCGAGGAAGTCGGCGAGGTTGCGGAGCGTAGAGGTCATGCCCTCGACATGATCGGCCTCGCTGATCCCGGGCGGCACATTCTCGGCGAGGAAAGTGACCTTGCTCGCGCCGCCCTTGGCCTTTTCGATCGTGGTGGTGATCGTCATCGTGCCGGCGAAGCGCGGATCGTCGCTGTGGAATTGCACTTCCTCGACAATGCGGCGATCGGGCAGCAGATCGGTGAAGCGGCCTTCGAACAGATCCTCGCGCGCGCTGGTCTTGCCATGGCCCGCCGCACCGTCGGGATAGATGAACGCCATGCGATAACCGCCGCCGATCCGGGGATCGAACCGTTCGACCCGCGCGGCCATGCCCTGGGGCGGCCGCCAGGAACTTACCGCCTGGGCGTCGAGGAAGGCGCGGTAGATGGCGCGCGGGGTGGCTAGGATGTCACGGGTCGCCCGGTGGATGCGCGAGTCGGTCATTGCTGCTCATTATCCGGCGACGCGCTTGCTCGGCAATGTGCCGGGCGCGGACAAGCGAAAGGCCGCCCCTTCCGGGACGGCCCCTCCATCGTGAGCGCCTTCGCGGCAGGCTCCACCGCAGCAAGTGTGCTTGGGCCGGAGGGGCGGGAAGGAAATGGGGAGGCAAGCGGTCAGATCGACCGGGCGATCTCGCCGAGGCTGACGGATGCGAGGGCTAGCCACGCGGCCATCCGGTCCAGTTCGAACGTCAGCCGGTCGATCGTCTCGGGCGGAGCAGCGGGTTCAAGCGCGATGCGCCGCGCGCGCAGCACGCCGGCCTGGCGGTCGGCCTTGAGATCGACGCGCGCGACCAGCGTGTCGCCCAGCAGGAAGGGCAGCACATAATAGCCGTGGGTGCGCTTGTCCTGTGGCACATAGATCTCGATCCTGTAGTGGAAGCCGAAAAGCCGCTCGGCGCGGCCGCGCGCCCAGATCAGCGGATCGAAAGGCGCCAGCAGCGCCCCAGCTTCGATGCGGCGGGGCAGTCCGGCATCGCGGTGCATCCAGGCCTTCTGGCTCCAGCCCTCCACTTTGACGGGAAGGAGGATGCCCTCTTCGGCGAGCGTGGTGATGGCGTGATCACCTTCATCGGGTTTGAGCCGGAAATAGTCGCGCAGGTCGGCGGCGGTCGCGACGCCCATTGCGCGGGCGCTGCGCTCGACTAGATGGCGCTGCGCGGTGGCGTCGTCGGGGGTGGGAAGGTCGCGGATCGGCTGCGGGATGACGCGCTCGGACAGGTCATAGACCCGCGCGAAGTTGCCGCGCCGCGTAGTGGTAGTGATGAGCCCCGCCCAGAACAGCCATTCCAGCGCGTGCTTCGCGTGGCTCCATTCCCACCAGCCGCTTTTGCTCCTCCCGTCCTCGAAATCGGCGGCGGTGAGCGGACCATCGTTACGGATGCGGTTCAAGATCGCCTCGGCTTCGGCGCGACGTTCGGTCGCGAAACGGCGGAGACCGGCATAACCCGCTTCGCCGCGCTCGGCCTTGGCCATCCGCCATCGCAGGTGCGGCTGGAGGTCGAGCGGCAGCAGCGAAGCTTCGTGCGCCCAATATTCGAACATGCGGCGTTGGCGCCTGGGTCCCCAGGCGTCGCTTTCGAGAAGGGCCGGGTCATAAGGCCCAAGCCGTGAGAAAGCTGGGAGGTAATGCGCGCGGGTCAGGACATTGACGCTGTCGATCTGGAACAGGCCGAGCCGGTCATGGGTACGGCGCAATTGCCGGGCGCCGACCTGTGGGAGCATGCGCTGGTTGAACCCTTGCGCGGCGAGCGCGATGCGCCGGGCCTGTTTGAGTGAAAGGGTGAGGGTCACTAGGGCTGCCGGCTATGGAAGAAGTTCAGAAGCCGGCGCGCGCGTCCGAGAATGATGGAGCGGAACATGATACGACCATAGCGTCGGGTTGGCCACGCTCCAAGCGCTTCGGGCGGGCGGTGCGAATGCCGTTCGGCATTGCACGAAGGTACGGCAATGGGAGCCGGCGAGTACGGCAACCTGCACGGTAGACCGCGCGATCAGGTGAGGATTGTCAGCGGTCCCGAAGAACTCCTTGCCCCCATTCTGTCGAGCAAATCACAGCATGTCGCTCGAAGAATGAACCGACCCGCCAGGCGGGATATTGCCGTAGCGCTCCATATTCTTTTCATCGCGCCTTGGTTTGTACCGGACGGCGCTTCGCTCGGGTGGCGCCGGCTGATCGTCATGCGCCATGGGGCAGGGCGGCGGCCGGATGCCGCACGCAGAGCAGCGTGCCCAGCAGGACAATGATGCCCGACACGAACAGCGGCAGGGCAAGGCCCATATGCACGACCATCAGCGCGCCAGCCGCCGCCCCGGCGAAGATGGCGACGATCGCCGCGATCCGCCGCGGAAGGTTGGGATTGGCGCCGCCCGCCATGCTGGAATCCGCCGCGATGCCGGTGACGGTGAGGGTCAGGACGGTGGTTGTCAGGTCAGGCACCTTCAACTGGCGGATGGTGGCATTGCGGAAGCCCATGGCGATGGCGGTCAGCGCGATGATCGCGAACAGGGCGATGGTCGGCTTGACCGAGGGCACGTCGAAATTCAGCGCGACGACCGCCGCGATCCACAGCAGCGCCGCTTCGATCAGCGCCGCGACGGTCAGCCAATGGCGCAGCGGGCGCTTGGCCAGCCCCTGCCCGATCCGTCCCGCAACGGCGGCGCCGACGAAGAAGGTCAGCAGCGCCACCATATAGGGGGCGACCTTGAAGCCGGGCGTCTGGGCAGCAGCAAAGCCGAGGAAGACCACATTGCCTGTCATGTTGGCGGTGAAGACCTTGCCCAGGCCCAATACGCTGACGGCATCGACCATGCCGGTCGTGACCGACAGCAGCAGGAGCAGGCCGGGGAGGGGGGAAGAGCTTTGGGGCGCTGGTGGCATGGAATGCTCCTGATGATCTAGAAACGGAAATTGGCTTCGAGGCCCGTCATGGTGATGGTTTTGGCCGGGCCGGTCTGGCGGATGAAGGCGCCCGGCGCGAAGAATGACAGTGAAGCCGACAATTCCAGTTCGGGTGTCGCCTGCCAGGCAAGCGTGGCTTCGGCCTCCTTGCCGATGAACCGAGCGTGGCTGCCGTTGGCGGCTCGGATCAGATTGCCGGGAATGTCGTAGACGCCGTCATTCCGGCTGTAGCGCCAATAGGCCATGGCGGCGATGCTGGTGGAAAAGCCGTTGCCCAGCGGCGCGCCGATCCGGGGATTGAGGCTGACGATATTGGTCGGGCCGACCGGCGATAGTTCGCCGAAATATTTGCCCTTGGGGAAGAGGGCGTTGAACGTGCCGAGATTATCGTCTTCACTATTGCGATCACCGCTGACGATGTTGAAGCGCACCGTCGCATCGGGCGACAGCGGCAGGTCGGCAAGCGTGCGGCCGACCTCGGTGCCCAGCGTCCAGGCGGAAATGCGCTGGCCCTCATAATGGCCGAACTGCCAGACGCCCTCGACATTCCAGTGCCAGTCGCCCCGCGCGCCATGCGAACGCAGGCCAAGGCTGTGGCGCTCCTCGCGCCCGGTCAGCCCGCCAAAGCGAGCGGCGCGGTTGCGATAGCCCAGATAATAGAGATCCAGTTCCGGCAGGGTCGCATAGGCGCCCCACAGCTTGCGCGTTCCGGACGTATGATCGTCGAAACTGCCTGGGCTGGGCTGCACCGGGTTGAGCAGAAACAGGTCGAGCTTGCGTCCCTTGCCCAGGGACATGCTGCCGCGCACTCCATCGAACGCCAGAGGCGTGTTGGGGCCGTAGCGGGTGCCGACCAGCCGTTCGGTGCCCAGCGACAACATCTGTCGCCCGCCGCGCAGCGTGACGGGGCCGACGCCGACCTCCGCAAAGCTCTGAAGCATGTCGAGGCGGCTCTGGTCGATCGGACTGGCGGAGGGCGCGACGCCGACGGCATAACTGATGATCGGCTGAACGAAGGCGCGGGCATGAAGCGTGTCTGAGGTGCCGATGTGGAGGTCCGCATAGGGCATGGCGCGTGCCCAGAGATAGGAGTCGTCGGGCGCATCGGCTCCGCCCCAGAGATTATTGGCGTAATTTTCATTGCGCAGCCGCACCTCCACGCCGGTGGACAGCCAGATGTCGTTGGCCAGCGGGATATATTTGAACTGGCCGGTCCAGTGGTGGCCGCGCTTTTGCGTGTCGGCCAGGTCCGCCCAGTCCTCGTCATAGCGGGTGATCGACAGGGTGGGCGCCTGCCAGGCTTCGGTCGTCTGCGCGACCAGCGGGCCGGACGCGCAGAGCGACAGGGCGAGGCAGGCGATCCTTTCAGGCACGGCGCTGCGCCTGTTCGGCGACGAGGGCCGCGAGGATGAAGCCGCCGATCAGGCCGAGATGCTCGAAAAAGGCATTGGTGGCCATGAAGCGCTCTTGCCCCAAGGGCATCGTCCAGAAGGCATTGGCGGTGAAGGCGGCGAGCAGGGTGAAGACGCCCAGCATGCCCGCGCCCAGCCAGGCCATGCGGCCAGTCAGGATGAGCAGCGGGCCGACAAGTTCGATTCCGATGGTAAGGGCAGCCCACAGGGCAGGCGGGTTCATCCCGAAATGCGCCTGCTCGGCGACCGCCGCCGGCCAGTCGGTCAGCTTGACGATGCCGCCCAGCAGATAGGCGCCCACCAGCAGCATCCGGGCGACGAACCATGTCGGCTTCCAGTCGAGGATCGCGTCGACGAAGCGGGGATCGCGGTCGGTGCGCATCCTACTTCGCCGCCTGCGCATGGACTTCGGCGATATAGCCGCCGGGGAAGCGCAGGATCGCGCTCCGCCGACCGGCAACAGTCTTGGGCGCGACGAGCGTTTCCACGCCCGCGGCCGATGCCTTGGCCAATGTCGCGTCGAGGTCGGCGACCTCATAGCCGGTCATGTCGCGGCCATAGGGCCATGGCAGTTGGCCATCGGAAACGAAGACGGTCATCCTGCCATAGCCGCTTTCGATGGTGACGCGGCGGATGGCCTTGCCGGGCTGACCGATTTCCTCACCCCTGGCGGCGCGGTCGTCGGAGACGATCCTGCCATGGGCAAAGCCGCTCCAGTCCCTGATGAAGCGATCGGCGGCATCGGCGGTCAGGTAGATGCGGTTTTCCGGCACGGTGGTAAGCGCCGGATAATTGGGCTTGGCGGTATGCCAGTAAAACTGCATGTTCACGCCGCCCGCCCATTGCACGACCACGTCGCGGCCGATGGGGTCGGGGAAGGTGGCGACGCGGCGCACGGCGCCATGCTTGACGGCGGAGGCAACGGCGGCGTCCATGTCGCTGACCAGATAGCCGGTGCGCTCGTCGCCGAAGGGATAGGGGATGGGCGTCTTGAAGCCGAAGACGGAGACGGTACCGGCCGGGGTCAGCGCCAGTTGCGACCTGGTGAGGCTGGGCGTCGGCGTCACCTGGAACTCGCCCTGTTTCGACGTCTTTCCGCCGAAGGTCGCGACGAAGCTGGTCACGAAAATGTCGAACTGGCCTTCGGGCACATAGACATGGGTGGTGTCATATTGCGGGCCGACCGCATAATCGGCGGTCGCCACCGGTTTGGCGATCACAGGTGCGGCGATCGGGGTGGCGGCGACCATCAGGGTCGCGAGAATCATGGTGAAGCGTTTCATGTCCGTGCTCCGGTTGGTCGAGGGTGAGATCGGTTTAGACGGCAACCCACACTCCATGGATCCGAATAAAATCGATGATCATTTTCGAAATAATGGAACAGTGGAACTGGTCACTCCGGCGAGAAAGAGACCGGTACCGGATCAGACGGCCCAGCAGCCGCAGCCTAGCGAGCCCCAGAAGCTCTGGACGTCGGCGGCGGGCACATGCGCCCCCAATGCCGCTGCATGGTCATGGCCATGGACGCCGCAGGCCGAATGGCAGCCGCAGGCCGATGCCAGTTGCGCGCGGGCTTCGCGGGTCTTGTGGTAGCCGCCGAAGGTCGCGACCGGCGACCAGTCGGGCATGGGTTTGGGCAGTTCCGGCGCGAGTGGGGCATAGTCGCCCTCGCCATGGACGACCTTGCCGCCAAGCAGGGTCAGGATTGACCGGATATGGACGATCTGGTCTTCCGGCACGGAGAAATAGTCGGCCGACAGCAAGGCAAGATCGGCCAGTTGCCCGGCCTTGATCTGGCCCTTCTTGCCGATTTCGTTGGAGAACCAGGTGTTCTCGTGCGTCCACATCGCGAGCGCCTTTTCCCGGCTGACGCGGTTGTCGCCACGATATAGGGACAAGCCACCGACGGTGCGGCCCGTTACCAGCCAGCTCAGCGACACCCAGGGATTGTAGCTGGCGACGCGAGTGGCGTCGGTCCCGGCGCCGACGGGAATGCCTGCCGCGATCATCCGGGCGATGGGCGGGGTGCGTTCGGCTGCTCTGGCGCCGTAGCGCTCGACGAAATATTCGCCCTGATAGGCCATGCGGTGCTGCACCGCGATGCCGCCGCCCAATGCCGCGATCCGGTCGATATTGCGGTCGCTGATGGTTTCGGCATGATCGAAGAACCAGTTGATGCCTTGCAACGGAATGTCCCGGTTCACCTTCTCATAGACGTCGAGCGCACGGCCGATCGTCTCGTCATAGGTGGCATGCAGGCGCCAGGGCCAGCGATGCCCGGCGAGCAGGCGGATGACGGGTTCGAGGTCGCCTTCCATATTCGCCGGCATGTCCGGCCGGGGCTGGCGGAAATCCTCGAAATCCGCCGCCGAATAGACCAGCATCTCGCCCGCGCCATTATGGCGATAGTTGTCGTCGCCCTGGCCCGGCGTGACCTGCTTCACCCAGCCGGAGAAATCGGCCAGCTCTTCCTTGGGCTTCTGGGTAAAAAGATTGTAGCTGATGCGGACGGTCAACTGATCGTCCTGATGCAGCTTCTCGATAATCTCATAATCTTCGGGATAATTCTGGAAGCCGCCGCCCGCGTCGATCACCCCGGTTACGCCCAGCGCGTTGACGTCGCGCATGAAATGGCGGGTGGAGTTGAGCTGATATTCCCGTGGCAGCTTGGGACCCTTGGCAAGGGTCGAATAGAGGATCGTCGCATTGGGCTGGGCCAGCAGCAGCCCGGTAGGGTTGCCGGCCGCGTCGCGGACGATCTCACCGCCGGGCGGATTGGGGGTGTCCTTGGTATAGCCCACGACGCGGAGCGCCGCGGCATTGAGCAGCGCGCGATCATAGAGGTGCAGGATGAAGACCGGTGTGTCGGGCGCGACGGCATTGAGTTCGGTGATGGTCGGCAGGCGCTTTTCGGCGAATTGATGCTCGGTAAAGCCGCCGACCACGCGCACCCATTGTGGGGCGGGCGTGCGGGCGACCTGCGCCTTCAGCATGTCCATCGCCTCGGCCAGCGTGGGCACGCCGTCCCAGCGCAATTCCATGTTGAAATTGAGGCCGCCGCGGATGATGTGCATGTGGCTGTCGATCAGGCCGGGGATCAGACGATGGCCCTTGGCGTCGATGATGGTGGCGCCAGGCGCGGCGGCGCGGACTTCGGCTTCGCTGCCCACGGCCAGGAATTTGCCTTGGCGGATGGCGACGGCCTGCGCCACCGGATTTTCCCGGTCCAGCGTCGTCACCTTGGCATTGATGATGATCGTGTCGGTCATGGGCCTTTCCTTGGCACGGGCATGAAAGGGGGAGAGAAGGGCGGAGGCGGCCACTCCCGCCATGGCGTCGCGGCGGCTGATCATGCGCCGCCCTTCCGATTGCCGGGCAGGCTGCCCAGTACATGGTCGCGGCATTCGTTGCGAACGAAGCGGGCGAGTTCATGGGCATCGGCCCAGCGCTTGGCGAGTGGGACGACCTGTTCGCCCACCAATATGCCGAGCAGGCCGATCAGGGCCACCACCGGGGGCGCGGGTGAGCGCACCCCCAGCAGCGAATAGACGATGCCGACCAGAAGACCGGCGCCGAGCGAGAGAAGATAGACTTTCATGGCCGGTCTCCTGTTCGATGCATCAGTTCTGGATGAATGCGAGGATGTCGGCGTTCAACACGTCTGCATTCACTGTCAGCATGCCATGCGAATAGCCCTCGTAAATCTTGAGCGTCGCGTTCGGCAGGATCTCCGCCTGAAGCACGCCGGCATTCTTGTAGGGCACGACCTGATCGTCGTCGCCATGCAGCACCAGGGTCGGCAGCGTTATGGCAGTCAGATCGTCGGTCTGGTCGGTCTCGGAGAAAGCCTTGATGCCTTCATAATGAGCCTTGGCGCTGCCCATCATGCCCTGGCGCCACCAATTGTCGATGACGGCGGGCTTCACATCGGCCCCTTCGCGATTGAAGCCATAGAAGGGACCGGCGGCGACATCGCGGAAGAATTGCGCGCGGTTGGCGGCAAGGCCGGCACGCAGACCGTCGAATATGTCCATCGGCAGGCCATCGGGATAACGTTCGGTCTTCAGCATGATCGGCGGCACGGCACTGACCAGCACGGCTTTGGCGACGCGGCCTGCGGGCTGGCCATGGCGGGCGACATAGGCGGCCACTTCGCCGCCGCCGGTCGAATGGCCGATATGGACGGCGTTCTTGAGGTCCAGATGGCGGGTGACGGCGGCGGCGTCAGCGGCATAATGGGCCATGTCATGGCCTTCGCTCACCTGGGCCGAACGGCCATGACCGCGACGGTCATGAGCGATGACGCGATAGCCCTTCGACAGGAAGAACAGCATCTGGGCGTCCCAGTCGTCGGACGACAGCGGCCAGCCATGGTGGAACATGATGGGCTGGGCATCCTTGCTGCCCCAGTCCTTGAAGAAGATGTCGACGCCGTCGTCGGTGGTCACGAAGCTCATGGGGATCATCCTTTGCAAAAATCGGGAAGGGGGAGGGACGGCGGCTGCGGGGGAGGGGCTAACCGCCGGCCCGGTGACAGGACTTAATGGCTGCCTTCGGAGGCGCCGAACATGGCTTTCGCATATTTGATGCCGAGGCCGTATGCGCCGCCAAATTCCTTGGCGATGCCGGTGGTGGAGTCGTAGGTTTCGGCGCGCGCCCAATCGCGTTGCAGTTCGAGCAGATACTGGAGCGAGGTCATCGGCGTGGCGCCCAACTGGATCATGCGTTGCACGGCGCGCTCGTGCGCTTCCTCGCTGATGTCACCGCAGGCGTCGGCGATGAAATAGACGTCGAAACCCTGATCGATCGCGGAGGCGACCGGGCCAACGATGCAGACGCTGGTCCACAGACCCGCGAAGACGATCCGTTCCTTGCCGATACGGTTCACTTCCTCGATCACGGCGGCATCTTCCCAAGTGTTCATGCTGGTGCGGTCCAGCAGCTTCTGGCCGGGGAAGGCGTCAGTGATTTCGTCGAACATCGGGCCGGAAAAGCTCTTTTCCGCAACGGTGGTCAGGATGGTCGACACGCCGAACGACTGGGCGGCGCGGCTGATGAGGGCGGCATTGTTCCGCAGCAATTCAGGCGCGATCGACTTGGTCGCGAAGGACATCTGCGACTGGAAGTCGATCAGGATCAGCATGTGGTCGGTGGGCGAGATGAGGGACTTGCCAGGCGTCGGGGTGGCGGTGATCGTCATGGGTCGGCTCCTTGGTTTCGAGCAGTTGTCGCTGCTGTGAAGGCAGTGTTAGCCGGCGTGCTTGATCTGAAATACTCAGATAAAGTTCGGCATCTCGTTCGAAAAAATAGAAATGCCGGGCGCGAGTCCGATGCGCGCGATCTTAGCGGCTTACCGCCAACCGTGCTAGGATCAGGCTGACACGTCATCGATCATTCGGATGGAAAAGGCGCCTTGGCGCCGCGCGGTCAGGCCGATCAGGTGCCTGATCGCAATTGTCGCGACCCTATTGGCATTTTCACATTCACGATGATCAGAAGACGATTGATGTGAATGATTCGAACAGCCGTCCTGGCTGGCGTGGCGGCGGTCGCCGCCATGGGCACCGCGCTGGCGGCCAGCCACAGCAGCCATATGATGAAGATCAGCCTGCCCGACGGCATGGCGGCCTCTTGTAGATGTGCAATTACACACTATCTTACGGCAATGCCCGAGACACCTACAGCTTGCTACAACCTTGCAGCGCGTCGCCACGCTCGTGCGCTGACGCGGCTGTACGATCGACATCTCGCGCCGGCGGGCGTGTCGAGTTCCCAGTTCTCCATCCTTGCGGTGACGGCACGGGGCGAGGCGATGACGATTGCCAATCTGGCTCGTGCGATGGTGATGGAGCGCACCACTCTGATGCGTGCCGTTTCGCGGCTCGAAGCCGAGGGCCTGATGGATCGTCATCAGCCTGAGGGTGCGCGTGGCATCGTGCTAACATTAACGGTCGCCGGGCGCGACAAGCTGGCTACCGCGGCGCCGTTGTGGCGGGCGGCGCAGGAGGCATACGAGATGCAGGTGGGCAAGGAGGACGCCGCCCGCCTGCGCGACGATCTGCAACGACACGCTTTCGAAGACTGACCATGCGGCCAGCGAACAAGGCTGTCCGCTAAAATGTGTAATTACACATGATCTTTTCAAATTCCGATTTTCAGGAGAACACCATGCAGTACAGGACATTCGGACGTACCGGCGTGCAGGTGGCGCGGATCGCGCTCGGCACCGGGAACTTCGGCACCCGCTGGGGCCATGGCGCCGACCCTCGTGAAAGCGAGGCGATCCTCAACGCCTATGCCGAAGCGGGCGGCAACTTCATCGACACCGCCGACATCTACCAGTTCGGCGAGTCGGAGGAGCTTCTCGGCGGCATGCTCAAGGGCAGGCGCGAGGATTTCCTGCTCGCCTCCAAGTTCACCATGGGCGCGGCGCCCGACGCGGGTCGTCTCGTCCTGGGTAACAGCCGCAAGGCGTTGGCCGCGTCGGTGGAAGCCAGTTTGCGGCGCCTCGGCACCGACCGCATCGATCTCTACTGGGTTCATCAGCCCGACGGGATAACGCCGATGGAAGAGATCCTGCGCGGCCTCGATGATCTCGCGCGGGCAGGCAAGATCCTCTATGCCGGGCTCTCCAACTTCCCCGCTTGGCGCGTCGCGCGTGCGGCGACGCTGGCGGAGGCCGCGCGCAGCCTGCCGCTGGCCGCCGTGCAGTTCGAACATAGCCTTGTCCATCGCGCGCCGGAGGCGGACCTGTTCCCCGCCGTCGAGGCGCTCGGGCTGGGCGCGGTCACATGGTCGCCGCTCGGCGGCGGGATGCTGACCGGCAAGTACCGCAAGGGTGAGGCAGGCCGGGCCGAAGGGCTCGGTGGCCGGGTATTCCAGCCGGAGAACAGCGCCCAGCGTTCCGCCGTGCTGGATGCCGTTCTGGCGGTGGCGGAGGAGGCGGGAACCACCGCCGACCGTGTGGCCATCGCGTGGGCTGGTTCACATGGCGCGGTGCCTCTGATCGGCCCGCGCACGCTGGAGCAGCTGCGCAGCAATATCGCGGCCGCTGACCTTGTCCTTTCGCCTGAACAGATCGCGCGGCTTGATACGGTCAGCGCGCTCGATCCCACATCTCCCCGGCGCCACGAAGCCGCCGTGGCCTGACACCAGCAAATCGGAGTGAATGCCATGTCCCGTACCGAAATCGTGCTCGCGCAACCGGTGCGAACCGCCATTGGCGCCTTCAATGGGACGCTGAAGGATACCCCGGCCACCACGCTCGGCGCCGCCGTCATCGCCGAGGCCGTGCGCCGGTCCGGGCTCGCGCCCGATCGCGTGGGCTCGGTCGTCATGGGCAACGTCATCCAGGCGGGCAACCGCATGAACCCGGCACGGCAGGCTGCGATCGGCGGCGGGCTGCCGGTCTCGGTTCCGGCGCTGACCGTCAACCGTGTGTGTGGCTCGGGCGCGCAGGCGATCCTCTCCGCCGCGCAGGAAATCGCGATGGGCGGCATCGGAGCGGCAGTCGCGGGCGGCATGGAGAACATGGACCGAGCGCCCTACCTCCTCGAAGGTGGGCGCTGGGGACTGCGCATGGGACCGGGTGCCGTGCTCGACAGCATGCTGACCGACGGGCTTCACGACGCCTTTTCGGGCGAGCATTCGGGCTGGCACACGGAAGCGCTGGCGGATCGTTCCGGAATCGGCCGCGAGGAGCAGGACCGCTTCGCGCTTCGTTCGCAGCAGCGCTTCGCCGCTGCGCGCGACGCTGGGCTGTTCGATGCGGAGATCCTCGCGCTCGAGGTCACGGGCGGCAAGGCGGGCAAGGTCGCCTTCGGCGTCGATGAGGCGCCCCGGCCGGACACGACGGCGGAAAAGCTCGCTCGCTTGAAGCCCGCATTTCGGACCGACGGCACGATCACGGCTGGTAATGCCCCGGGCCTCAACAGCGGTGCCGCCGCAGTCGTCGTCGCGGAGCGGGACTTCGCCGAGGCTGTGGGGATCGAGCCGTATGCGCGGCTGGCGGGCTACGGCGTTGCGGCGGTGGAACCCGGAATGTTTGGGCTCGGCCCCGTTCCGGCTGTCCGTCAGGCGCTGGAGCGTGCAGGCTGGGGACTTGGCGACGTCGAGCGGATCGAGATCAACGAGGCTTTCGCGGTAGTGCCGCTGGCGGTCATCAAGGAACTCGGCATACCCGAGGACATCGTCAACGTCGAGGGCGGGGCCATCGCCCATGGGCATCCGATCGGCGCAACCGGCGCGGTGCTCACGACGAGGCTGCTGCACGCCATGCGCCGCGATGGCCTGCGCCGGGGCTTGGTGACGCTGTGCATCGGTGGCGGACAGGGCGTCGCCCTCGCACTGGAAGCGCTATGACGGTGCAGGTGGCCCTGGCGAAAACGGCTATACCTTCGCCCGTGCGGCAGATGGACGCGCGCACCCGCGCGATGATCGAGGGACCGGTCGCGCCGATGATTCTGCGGCTCGCCCTGCCCAACGTCCTCATCATGTTGACGCAGGCGTCGACCGGCTTGATCGAGACATGGTGGGTGGCGAAGTTGGGCTCCGACGCGCTGGCGGGCATGGCGCTCGTATTCCCCGCGCTGATGCTGATGACGACCTTTTCCGCCGGAGCGCTTGGCGGCAGCATATCCTCGGCTGTGGCGCGCGCGCTCGGTGGCCGCCGGCAAAGTGAAGCTGATGCGCTCATCCTGCACGCCGTGGTCGTCAACATCGCCCTTGGCCTTGCGTTCTCGGCGATCTTCCTGGTGGGAGGGGAACGCATCTACCGCCTGATGGGCGGGGAAGGTGCCAGCCTGCGCGCCGCGCTGATCTACTCGAACGTGGTCTTCGCGGGTAACGTTTTTGTGTGGCTCATGAACGGTCTTTCCAGCGTGATCCGCGGCACCGGCAACATGCGCTTCCCGGCGCTGGTGACCTGCATCGGTGCCGTCTTCCTGATACCTGTCTCGCCGCTGCTGATCTTCGGGTTCGGCCCGGTTCCCGCGCTTGGCATTGCCGGGGGCGGGGCCGCGCTGGTCGTTTATTACGTCGCGGGAACGCTGGCGATGGCATGGCACATCTTGAGCGGCCGCAACCCCGTCCGCGTCGCGAAGGCGCCGTTGCGCCGCGATCTCATCGTCGGCTTGCTGCGCGTCGGCGGCCTTTCGGCGCTCAACTCGGTGCAGACCAATCTGGTCATCGCCGGAACAACCGCGCTCGTTGCCTCGGGAGCCGGACTTGCCGCCGTTGCCGGATACGGAACCGGGGTAAGGCTGGAGTATCTGCTGATCCCCCTCGTGTTTGGGATCGGCGCGCCGCTGATCGCGCTCGTCGCCACAAATTTGGGGGCGGGGCAAGTCGCCCGCGCCAGGAGGATCGCGTTGACGGGCGCGGCATTGGCCTTCGTTACGTCCGAGGCTGTAGGCCTTGTCGCCGCAGTCTTTCCGGCTGCGTGGATCGGCCTCTTCACCCATGACTCGGAGATCATTTGCTATGGCAGCGCATATCTGCGCATGGTCGGACCGTTCTACGGCTTCTTCGGCGTCGGCCTTGCGCTCTATTTCGCCTCGCAAGCGGTCGGGCGTCTGCGCTGGCCGATTGCGGGCGCATTTACCCGGCTTGTCGTGGCAGTTGGGGGCGGGATGCTCGTTCTGCGATATACCGGATCGCTCACGGCCCTTTTTATCTGCATGAGCGTGGCTCTGGCGGCGTATGGTCTCCTCGTTCTCATCCCCGTGGGGCTGCGTCCCTGGATTGGGGAGGAACGCGCCGGTGGCGATAGCAAAGAGGTCAGGGCGGAACACTGACGGGATTTTCGAGCGCCGAAGCTCACGCGCTGGTGCTCCCTCGGGTCCGCCGCGCTGACCACCAGGGACGGACAAGAGGATATTGTTGGCGGAACCAGATTGCACTGGAAATAGGTGTTTCGCGCTCGCGTGCTCGTCCATGCATCGTGCCGAATGGCAGTTTCCTCCGGGGGAAGAACAGACACTTTCGGGTTCTGCCCGGAACGACGGGCTTGTCCCACGACCCGGCGGTTCATTCCCCACAAACGACCCTTCGCCGTCGCTCAGCGGCCGAGTTGCTCTTCTCAGTAGCGGACACCTCACTACCGCGCTGAGGCCGGACATTATGTCCGCTATGTTGGACAATCCGGACAGGCAGCTTTCGGGCGCGAAGTGACGAGAGCGGACACCGGCAAACGCCGCGTCACATGATCGCATTTCCTGAAGCCGGCCTTCCGGTTCGGTGAGTTTTCCTTTGGTCCGCCTCCAGAGCCGCTTGTCCGCCATAAACTACCCACGTTGGACTTTTCATGACGAGGGTCGCCCCGCGCCTGCGAAACTGACAAATTTGACTGGGGCAATCGAGCCAAGCGCAGACAGGTTGCCCGAGCGCCCACTAATCGCCAGTCGATGATCTGATAATGTGCCGATGCGGCGCCGGACGGGATCGTTCGCTAGAGCGAGTGACTGGCATTGATGGAACGCGCGCGAACTAGAAGAAGGTCGCCTTCGCGCCATCAAAGGAAGTAAGTGACAAGGTCAATGGCTGACTCCTCAGCGCGACTTGTAGTTTTCGGTATCGTATTCTGTCACTCCCGCGGCGGGACGCGGCGTCGAAGTGCTGCGATCAACGCGGCTCCTGCCAACATGACCTGCGCTATGGCGTTCAAAAAATCCGGATTCATCAATTCCATTTCGCCCTCCATGTGAAGCGGTGAGAGCGTGGAAGCATGGATTTGATCACAGTGACCTTGGCGTTCGTGACACAAAAGCCAGGTTATTGTGACGTGTCGTCCGTATTGAAATTGGGCCGTTCGCGCTTCAACTGCGACACGAAATTACGGATTCGATCGACGCCAGGGGGCTGGAGATTGCGACGGCGCGCCAGTTTGCGAGCGTAGCCCGCGAT
>NZ_JAKUJY010000043.1 GCF_022664535.1 Sphingobium trunci
TTGCAGCCGTCCCGGTCTTCGTCATCCCCGATCAAGTCCGGGATGACGACGTGGAAACTTCGAAACTGGCCAAACCCGCCGGGCCATTTTCCGCTGTCCTACAGTCCCCCCTCCGCACTAAACTTCAGCCGGCTCTTTGAAAATTTGACATAATCTGTGGCAAGCCAGGCGCGGAAACGACGCTTTCCCGCGCCTCTATCGTGTCACTTATGTCACCCAGATCCTACAGGGGGAACATGGCCAAACCGGCTGGACGAAAATTCCGCCTCAGATCAGCCGATCCGCCTCCAGCGCCGCGGCCAGCGAATCGCGCCCGCGCGGCATCCGGGCATGGAGCCGCGCATCGGCCTCGATCAGCCGTTCCACCCCGGCCGTCAATTGCTCCTCCGACAAGGTGAAGGGCAGGCGCAGGAACCGCTCGAACGCGCCGCTCACCCCGAAGCGCGGCCCCGGCGCGACGCGCACGCCATGGCTTTCCGCCAGCGCGGCCAGCGCCGTCGCTTCGGCGCGCGGCAGTTCCGCCCAGAGCGACAGGCCGCCCGCCGGGGATTCGACGCGCCAGTGCGGCAGGTGCCGCTCGATCAGCCCCAGCAGGTGATCCCGCCGCCCGCGCAGCATGTCCGCCCGCGGCCCCAGCCCTTCGTCGCTGTCGATGAGTTGCGCCACCGCAAGCTGCTCGATCACCGGGCTGGCCATGTCCATGGTCGTGCGCAACCGGCCCAGCGCGGCAATGGTCTGCGCATCGGCGCGGATCCATCCGACGCGCAGGCCGCCCCAGAAGATCTTGCTCGCCGACCCCAGGCTGATCACCTGACGCCCGGACGGATCATGCACCGCCACCGGCGGCGGCGGCATGTTATCGAGCCCCATCTGCGCCATCGTCTCGTCGATGATGAGCGGGGTGTGGCTGCGCGTCGCGGCGGCGACCAAAGCACGGCGGGTCGCCGGGTCCATGCTGCGTCCGGTGGGATTGTGAAAATCGGCGATGATATAGGCAAAGCGCGGGCTGGTCTGGCGGAAGGCCGCCTCCATCGCGTCGATATCCCATCCCTGCGCGGGCAGGCCGACCGGCACCGGTACGACATGGGCGCGCTGCAACGCCTGGATCGCGTTATGATAGGTGGGGTGATCGATCACCGCCCGGTCGCCCGGCCCCGCCAGCCATTGCAGCAGCAGCGAAAAGCCCTGCTGCGCGCCGTTTGTGACGATGATCTGGTCCGGACTGGTCGGGCAACCGCGCCGCTCATAATAGGCCGCGATCGATCGGCGCAGCGGTGCCAGACCCAGCGGGTCGTAGCCCAGTTCGCCCAGATAGGCGGGCAAGGTTTCCACCGCCGCCTGATAGGCGCGCCCTACGCCCGGCGCCGCAGGCAGCGCGGCATGGGTCCAGTTGAGGATATTGCCGTGATTGGCGGTATCGATCTCCGGCACGTCCTGCTCGATCCGGCCGGGCGGCAGTCGGGTGACGCTGCCCGAACCCTGCCGGCTTTCAAGATAGCCCTCGTCCCGCAGCCGGTCGAAGGCCGCCGCGATGGTCGTGCGGCTAAGCCCCAGCGCGGCGGCCAGTTCCCGCTCGCCCGGCAGCCGGACATTGAGGCCGATCCTTCCGTCCAGCACCAGCATCCGCAGCGCCTGGGCCAATTGGCGATAGGCAGGCTCGGCGCTGTCCTCGGCGCGCCAAGCGCCCAGCAGGCGTAGCAGAGATGGGGGCCGTAGGAGAGAAGTGGACATGGCCATAAGTTCCAATTTACCGAATGGAGAGGCCACTTAGTCGATAATGGCTGTTTTGTAAAAGGCCATTTCGGCCGATTGCTCCAGCCATGATGATGCACCGCCGCCTTTTCCAGCTCTTCTGGGGCCTTGGCCTTTATGGTTTCGCCATGGCGCTGATGCTGCGCGCCAATCTGGGGCTGGACCCCTGGGATGTGCTGCATCAGGGGCTGGCCCCCCGCCTGGGCTTGAGCTTCGGCATGACGGTCAATCTGATCGGCGCGGCCGTTCTGCTGCTCTGGTGGCCGCTGCGCCAGCGCCCCGGCATCGGCACGGTCTGCAATATCCTGGTGATCGGGACGGCGGTGGATCTCAGCCTGCTGATCCTGCCCACGCCGGAGGGTTATGCGATGCGTTTCGCCTGGCTGGTGACGGGGATCGTCCTCAACGGCATCGCCGGGGGCGCCTATATCGGCGCCGGTCTCGGACCGGGTCCGCGCGACGGGTTGATGACCGGATTTTGCCGCCGCACCGGCCTGCCGGTCAAATGGGTGCGGACGGGCATAGAGACCGCCGTACTGGCGATCGGCTGGCTACTGGGCGGCACGGTCGGGCCTGGGACTTTGCTCTACGCAGCGACGATCGGCTGGATCGTCCATCACGCGCTGCCCTTCTTCACCATGGCTCCACGCCGGCGCCCGGCGCTCGCCTGACCCGTTGGCCCCCCTGACCGGCCGGTCTGAAACCGGACCGGCCGGTCCTTTTATTTCGGCAGGGTATCGACAGCGGCCGCCGCCGTCATATCTATGGCGCCCTTTCGGCACGATAGGAGGAGAGCCTGGTGGCCACCCAACTTTATGACCTGACCGTTCCCATTTTTATCCGCGGCCTGCGCAACCTGTCCGCGATACTGGAAAAGGGCGCTGCCCATGCCCGGGAGAAGGGCATCGATCCGCTGACGCTGACCGGCGCCAGGCTGGCCGAAGACATGGCCCCGCTGACCGCGCAGGTCCAGTTCGCCTGCGACAGCGCCAAGGGCAGCGTCATCCGCATCGGCGCGCTCGATCCGTTCCCCATCGCCGACACCGAGCAGAGCTTCGCCGAGTTGCAGGATCGGATCGCCAGGACCATCGCCTTCCTGGAATCGGTTCCCCGCGAGCGGATTGACGGGCGCGAGGATGCGCAGGTCGTGCTCAAGACGCCGAGCGGTGATTTCCCCTTCACCGGCCGGGACCATGCGCTGGGCTTTGCGCTGCCCAATTTCTATTTCCATGTGACGACCGCCTATGCGCTGCTGCGGCAGGCGGGCGTGCCGATCGGCAAGCTCGATTATCTGGGCGGCATCTAGGGCGTAAACTCATCCATGGCGCGTTCGAGGCGCCAAAATGGCGAACATATCGGGCCGAAATGCGTGCCGCGAAGGCTATACACCTTTGCAAGCGCATTTCGGTTCGAGATGGAAGCCATTTGGGCGTCCTGCGGATTTGACCAAAAAGGCCCCTCACGGCGTCGAGAGGGCTCGAAATATTGACATATTCCTGCGCCCTCTCTCCTTGTGCCGGGCCTTTTTGCTTCAAACCTCGAACGTGCCATGGATGAGTTTACGCCCTAACCGGCGATCAGGCGGATCGAGGCGCTCGACACCCAGCCGGACAGGCATGGCCCCTCATAGGGCTGCTTGCGATCCACCGGATCGGACACGCCGCAATCGGCCGGTTGGGCTGCATTGTCCGGCGAAGGATCAGGGGCGATCACGATCCCCAGCCATTTCTGGTCAAGGCTGCGCGTGCATACCCACGCGCGGCTGCCCTCGGCCATGCGGGCGGTTTCCTTCGCGTCGGCAAAGGGCGCGGCGCGCACCGCCAGTCCCTTCGCCCCCACCCGCATCGCCTGCCCCATGGCGGCGCACGCGTCGAGGCGCGGACCATCCTCCCCGATCGTCACCGGGCGGGTAAGGCTCGATTCCAGCCGGGTTTCCGGCACATCGTCGCGCGGCGCCCCCGCCAGCGAACTGTTGGGCAAATCCTCCAGCACGTCGCTGCTTTTCGAGCAGGCGGCAAGCATCAGGGTCAGGACGAGAAGGGCGCGCATGAATGCCTGATAGACCGTGCGCCCGGCAGGCGGAAGACGGCATGTTTTGCTTTAGTTTCTCGGGCGCCTTCCCTATATGCTGGTGCATGAGCGAGGAAATCCAGAACAGCCCCAACAGCAACTCCTACGGCGCCGACAGCATCAAGGTCCTCAAGGGGCTGGATGCCGTGCGCAAGCGCCCTGGCATGTATATCGGCGACACCGACGACGGTTCGGGTTTGCACCATATGGTGTTCGAGGTTTCGGACAATGCGATCGACGAGGCGCTGGCCGGGCATTGCGATCGCATCCTCATCACGCTCAACCCCGACGGCTCGGTCAGCGTGGAGGATAATGGCCGCGGCATCCCGACCGACATCCACAAGGAAGAGGGCGTGTCGGCGGCCGAGGTCATCATGACCCAGCTCCACGCGGGCGGCAAGTTCGAGAACACGTCCGACGACAATGCCTACAAGGTGTCGGGCGGCCTGCACGGCGTGGGCGTCTCCGTGGTGAACGCGCTCAGCGAATATCTGGACCTCAACATCTGGCGCGACGGCAAGGAGCATTATATGCGCTTTGCCTATGGCGATGCCGTGGCGCCGCTGAAGGTCATCGGCGATGCGCCCGAAGGGAAAAAGGGCACCCGCGTCACCTTCCTCCCCTCGACCGAGAAGGTGCCCGGCGACGGCGGCACTTTCAAGAACCACACCGAGTTCGATTTCGAGAAGCTGGAGCATCGCTATCGCGAGCTCGCCTTCCTCAATTCGGGCGTCCGGCTGTTCCTGGCCGATGCGCGGCATGAGGAAAAGAAGGAAATAGAGCTGTTCTACGAAGGCGGCATCGCGGCCTTCGTGAAGTGGCTGGACCGCAACAAGCAGCCGCTGATGCCCGATCCGATCGCGATCTCGGGCAGCCGCGACGATGTCACCATCGACGTCGCGCTGGAGTGGAACGATAGCTATTATGAGAATGTCCTCTGCTTCACGAACAACATCCCGCAGCGCGACGGCGGCACGCACCTTGCCGCCTTCCGCGCGGCGCTGACGCGGACGCTCAACAATTATGCGGACAAGTCGGGGCTGCTGAAGAAGGAAAAGGTCTCGCTCACCGGCGAGGATATGCGCGAAGGCCTGACCGCCATCGTGTCGGTGAAGCTGCCCGATCCCAAATTTTCTTCGCAGACCAAGGACAAGCTGGTCAGCTCCGAGGTGCGCCAGCCGCTCGAAAGCCTGATGGCCGACAAGATGGCCGAATGGCTGGAGGAGAACCCCCAGCATGGCCGCATGATCGTGCAGAAGGTGATCGACGCCGCCGCCGCCCGCGAGGCCGCGAAGAAGGCGCGCGAACTCACCCGGCGCAAGGGGGTGATGGACATCGCCTCGCTGCCCGGCAAGCTGGCCGACTGTCAGGAGCGCGACCCCGCCAAGTCCGAGCTTTTCCTGGTCGAGGGTGACTCGGCGGGCGGTTCGGCCAAGCAGGGGCGCAACCGGCACAATCAGGCCATCCTGCCGCTCAAGGGCAAGATATTGAACGTCGAGCGTGCCCGCTTCGACCGGATGCTGTCGTCCAAGGAAGTGGGCACCCTCATTCAGGCGATGGGCACCGGCATTCGCGACGACTTCAACCTGGAAAAGCTGCGCTACCACAAGATCGTCATCATGACCGACGCCGACGTCGACGGCGCGCATATCCGCACGCTACTGCTGACCTTCTTCTATCGCCAGATGCCGCAGATCATCGAGGCTGGGCATCTCTATATCGCCCAGCCGCCGCTCTACAAGGCGACGCGCGGCCGGTCGGAGGTCTATCTCAAGAACGAGGCGGCGCTAGAGCAATATCTGGTCGACAATGGCGTCGATTCCATGGCGCTGGAAACGACGGGCGGCATGCGTTCGGGCGAGGATCTGCGCCACCTGATCGAACATGGCCGGCGGATGCGCGCGGTCATGCGCTATGTGCCGCGCCGCTACAATCCCGCGATCATAGAGGCGCTGGCGATCAACGGCGCGCTCGATCCGGAACTCGGCCATGAGGCGCAGGCCCAGCGGCTGGTAGCCACGGTCCAGTGGATGGATACGCAGGATGAGGAAGGAAGCTGGAGCGGCCGGATCGCGGAGGAAGGCGGCTTCCATTTCGAGCGGTTGTGGCGCGGCGTCACCGACCATCACATGATCGAGGCGGGCTTCATCGGATCGGCCGAGGCGCGCAAGCTGCACGCCATCGCCGCGGAGGAAGCGGACAGCTATGGCAGCGCCAGCCGCCTCGTCACGGCCAAGGCCGCCGCGGCGGCCGAGGAGGCGGGCGAGGATGACCTGCCGGTCGTGGCCAAGGGTGCGGTCGTCGTCACCCGGCCGAGCGAACTGCTGGAGGCCATCCTTGCCGCCGGACGCAAGGGGCTGGCGATCCAGCGCTACAAGGGCCTGGGCGAGATGAATGCGGAGCAGCTCTGGGAAACCACGCTGGACCCGGACAATCGCTCCATGCTGCGGGTCGAGGTCGAGCAGGCGGACGTTGCCGACGAGATCTTCACCCGCCTGATGGGCGATGTGGTCGAACCGCGGCGCGAATTCATCCAGGACAATGCGCTGAACGTCGCCAATCTGGACGTCTGATCCATGGAGCGGGTCCGTTGCGGCTGGGCCGGGACCGACCCGCTCTACTGCCGGTATCATGACGAGGAATGGGGCGTGCCGGAGCGCGATTCGCGAATGCTCTGGGAAACGCTGATGCTGGAGGGGTTCCAGGCGGGCCTGAGCTGGATCACCATATTGCGCAAGCGCGAGGGATTCCGCGCCGCCTTCGCCGGGTTCGATCCCGACCAGGTGGCGGCCTTCGGCGAAACGGATGTCGAGCGGCTGATGGCCGATCCGGGCATCGTCCGGGCGCGGGCGAAGATCGAGGCGACCATCCGCGGCGCCCGCATCTTTTGCGAGATGCGCGAGCGGGGCGAGGATTTTTCCGCCTATGCCTGGGGCTTTGTCGACGGCACGCCGATCCGGAATGACGGGGTGCATGTTCCGGCCAGGACCGACCTGTCGGACGCGATTTCGAGGGATCTCAAAAAGCGCGGATTCAAGTTCGTCGGGCCAACCATCGTCTATGCGTGGATGCAGGCCGTCGGGATGGTCGACGACCATGCCGAGACCTGTTTCCGGCGCGGCCGGGATGCCGGACCATGATACGCGCTCTACCGCTGGTCCTTTTGCTGACCATGGCGGGCTGTGGTGACGAGAAGGAAGCGGCTGCCGGCAACGGCACCCAGCCCCATGCCTCGGCGCCGATCGTCATTCAGAATCCCGCCGTGAGTCAGGTGGCGGAAAATGCGGCGGAACCCGCTGAAACAATTGCCTCGCCAGCCATGCCTGTCCCCGCGCCGAATCGCGAAGGCGACGATCGCTACCGCGCCGTCGGCACCGAACCCTTCTGGGCGGTGACGGTGAAGGGATCGGTCGCCACGCTGGAACGGCCGGACAAGCCGCCGGTCCACTATGCGGTGACCCGCCATGACGACAGGCGGGCCATCCGCTATGTCGGCGACGCTTTTTCCATGACCGTGACCGAGGGGCCGTGCAGCGACGGCATGAGCGACTCCGTCTGGTCCGACCGGGTGGCGCTGGCCTTCGGGGAAGGCACGCTGAACGGCTGCGGCGGATCGCGCGACGATCAGGCAATGCCGCCGGCCCCGCCGCGCTGAACCCGCGCATTTCATGAAAAAGGCCGCATGGCACTGTCCATGCGGCCTTTTTAGTCGGCATGAAGCTGGACCTCAGGCGGCCTGCTTGCTGGCCTTGTAGCGCGCGATCGCCTCCAGCGTGATGCGGCGCGCATCTTCCGCGCCGCCCCAGGTGCCGATGCGGACCCACTTCTGCTTTTCCAGATCCTTGTAGTGGGTGAAGAAATGCTCGATCTGCTCCATCACGATGCCGGGCAGGTCGTCCTTCTCGCCTACATTATGATAATAGGGGAAGGTCTTGTTGTCCGGCACGCAGACCAGCTTTTCGTCGCCACCGGCCTCATCTTCCAGGTTCAGCACCGCGATCGGGCGGGCGCGCACGACCGAACCCGGCACGAAGGGCGATCGGGCAATGACCAGCGCGTCCAGCGGATCGCCGTCGGGCGACAGCGTGTGCGGCACGAAGCCGTAATTGGCCGGATAGCGCATCGGCGTGTGCAGGATGCGGTCCACGAACAGGGCGCCCGAAGCCTTGTCGAACTCATATTTTACCGGCTCGCCGCCAACGGGCACCTCGATGATGACATTCAGGCTGTTGGGCGGATCGTCGCCGACCGGGATCAGTTCGATATTCATGGACTTCAAGCCTTTGTAAACGCGTTGGTCTTTGCGGGCGATTATGTTTTCGGTTTCAGCAGCCGGTCCAGGCTGCCTTCACCCTCTCCTGTCTTTTCGAGGCGCGGATAGCGCAGCCCGCCCGAATAAGCGAGGGTCAAAGTGCGGTAGTATTTATCCTGCTTCAGGATGATCTGGAGCGGCTTTCCGCTCTTGATGGCGGCCTTGAACACCTCGCCCGAATATTCGTCGCCATTGATCGCCACGATCTTGGAGCCGATGGCGAGGCCTGCCTTGAAGGCCGGGCTGTCCCAGACGACGTTGGCAATCTCGCCGTCATTCTTGACGACCATGCCGATGCCGAAGCTCTGGTCGGTGAATTTGTTCGCCCCCTCGGCCGCCTTGGTGATGGCGCCCGGCGTATCGCCATAGACCAGTTTGTAGCCGCCCAGCGTGAAGCCGCCCTTGGGCGTTTCCCGGGTCGTGCTGTCGACATATTTCTGGAAGAAGCCGGCCCAGTCATAGGGCGCGACCGCGTTCAGCGTCTTGATCACGTCGCCGCGATTATAGACGACCTGCCCCCAATCGCCCGGATTGATGCCGAAAAAGGCCTGGGCGAAATCATCCAGGCCCTTGGCGCCCTTGGTTTGCTGGCGGATGATCGCGTCCGCCTCCAGCCAGATCATCAGGCCTTCATTATAATAATCCTCGGACCGCTGCCAGCTCGTCCAGCCCTTGGGCCGCCGGGCGGAGATGATCGGGTCGTGGGTGGTATCCTCCATCGCGCGCCATTCGCGGCCCCGCGTCGTGTCGAGCTTGGCGGCGATATGGGCATAGGCGTCCAGCGTTTCCTGCTTGGTGAAAAGGCCCGACCGCGCGCCCAGCACATAGCCCCAGAATTGCGTCTGCCCTTCATAGACCCAGAGCAGATTGTCCTGCATCGGCACGTTGAAATCGGGCGTCCACAACAGGTCGGGGCGGCGGAACTTGCCGTCCCAGCTATGGGTGAACTCGTGCGGCAGCAGGTTGCGGTCCAGCAGCGCGTCGCCATCGCCCCATTTCTTGAAATAGCCCGGCTCGACCTGATTTTCGGAGGAGCGATGATGTTCGAGGCCGATGCCGCCCATTTCGTCGGTGATGGCGAACAGGAAGTCATAATGGTTGAAATGATAGGTGCCGAACAGCGCGCCCGCTTCATCGACCAGCTTCTTGTGCTTGGCGATCTGGTCGGGCTTGGCGTCCAGTTCGTCGGCATCGTCGGCGACGATGTTGAGTGTCACATTATGGCCGAGGTCCACCGGCTTGAAATAGAGGCCCGCGAAGACCGGCGAATCCTGCAGGGCTTCATAGTCGATCGCCTCGTAGGCGACGGTCGATCCGGTCTTCTTCCCCCGCAGCGCCGTCGCCGCCTGCCAGCCGTCGGGATAGGTGACGGTCGCCTGGATCGGGATCTGGCGCGTATAATAGCCCGCCGGATAGAGCGACACCGACTCCCACTGGATGTTCAGCATCTTGGGCGTCACGACGACGCGGCCCTGATTGGGCTGGGTGGCGGAGAGGAACTGGAAGCTGGCCACGACCTGTTTCGTCCCCTGCGGCACGTCGATCACGAAGCCATAGACGTTGAGCGGATCGCGCTTCCACGCCAGCGGCTTGCCGTCGGCGGTGAATGTCAGGCCGTTCAGCTTCTCGATCTGTCCGCGCGGCGCATGATTGCCCGGCAGCCATTGCGGCATCAGCAGCGTCATCGGCCCGCTGCCCGTGACGGGGATGGTTTCCTTGACGCGGAAGATGCGCTGCACCGTATCGGTGGCGTCGACCTCCAGCCTGATGGTGCCGCCGGGATAGGGAATGTCCTTGGGCATGGGGGCGGCATTGTCGACCGGCAGCGCCGTGGGCCTGGAGCGGATCGCATCCTGCGCGACCAGCGGTCCTGTCATGGCGGTCGAAAGGATAAGGGCGGCAGCAAGGCTGCGGATCATGAGCATCTCCGAAAATGGGTGCGGCCGGACGACCGTATAACAACAGCATGGCGAGCCTATATCCTCTCGTCCACCCCCAACGATATTTACCGTATCAAAGGACAAAAAAGCGCGTTTCCTTGTGCCTTCTTTATCGTTAAAGGCGCTCCCCCATGGCCAAGATCGAAACGCCGCGCCCGGTGCGCGGCACGCAGGACATGCTGGGCGGCACGAACGAAGCGTTCCAGGAACGTTTCGCGCATGTGGTCGCGACTTTCGACCGCGTGCGGAAACTCTACGGATTCCAGCGCGTGGAGGTGCCCGTCTTTGAATCGACGGCGGTGTTCGCCCGTTCGCTGGGCGAAAGCACGGACGTGGTGTCGAAGGAAATGTACACGTTCGATGATCGGGGCGGCGACAGCATCACCCTGCGTCCCGAATTCACTGCGGGCATTTCGCGTGCCTATATCACCGAGGGCTGGCAGCAATATGCGCCGCTCAAAGTGGCGACCCATGGCCCCCTGTTCCGTTACGAGCGCCCGCAAAAGGGCCGCTTCCGCCAGTTCCACCAGCTCGACGCGGAGATTATCGGCGCGGGCGAGCCGGGCGCCGACGTGGAGTTGCTGGTCCTTGCCGACCAGTTGCTGCGCGAACTGGGCGTGTCGGAAGGCGTGACGCTCAACCTCAACACGCTGGGCGATGGGCCGAGCCGCGACGCCTGGCGCGCCGCGCTGATCGCCCATTTCGAGGCGCATCGCGACCAGCTTTCGGAGGAAAGCCTCGACCGTTTGCAGCGCAACCCCTTGCGCATCCTCGACAGCAAGGATCCGCGCGACCGCCCGGTGGCGGACAGCGCGCCGGATATCGACGCTTATCTAACGGACGAGGCGCGCGGTTTCTTCGAGAAGGTGACGGCGGGCCTCGACGCGGCGGGCGTGGCATGGGAGCGCAATGCCCGGCTGGTGCGCGGCCTGGACTATTATCGCCACACCGCGTTCGAGTTCATCACCGACCGGCTCGGCGCGCAGGGCACGGTGCTGGGCGGCGGGCGCTATGACGGCCTTATCGAGAATCTCGGCGGCCCCTCGACCCCGGCGGTCGGCTGGGCGGCGGGGATCGAGCGGCTGGCGATGCTGGTGGATATGCCGGAGATCGCCGGTCCGAAAGTCGCGGTCATTCCGATGGGCGAAACGGCCGAAGCCAAGGCCACCGGCATCATCGCCGATCTGCGACGCGCCGGTGTCGCCTGCGACATGGGCTATCGCGGCAATATGAAGAAGCGGATGCAGCGCGCCAATGCGTCGGGTGCCGTCTGGGCGGTGATCCTGGGTGACGATGAACTGGCGCGCGGCGAAGCGGCTGTCCGTAACCTTCGTACGGGTGAGCAGCAGCCGGTGGCGTTGGATGCCTTGATCGGGAAGCTGGCAACCCTCTGATGCACATCTCCGCCGAACGCATCGCGCAGATCGAGGCGCGCCGGGACGAGGTGCAGGCGTCAATGACGCGTGCCGATCTCGCGCCCGACGAGTTCGTGCGGCTGTCCAAGGAATATGCCGAGATCGAGCCGGTGGCCAAGGCCGCCCATGAAGTCCGCCGTCTCCGCCAGGAACTGAGCGCGCTCGAATATATGGCGGGCGGCGAGGATGCCGATGCCGACCCGCTGATGCGCGAAATGGCGCAGGAGGAGATGCAGCTCATCAAGGGCCAGCTTCCCGGCGCCGAACGCGCCCTCGCGCTGCAACTGCTGCCCAAGGATGCCGCCGATGCTCGCCCGGCCATGCTGGAAATCCGTGCGGGCACCGGCGGCGACGAAGCCGCCCTGTTTGCGGGCGACCTGTTCCGCATGTATCAGCGCTATGCCGACGCGCAGGGCTGGAAGATGGAACTCATCTCCGCCAACGCCTCGGAAGTCGGCGGCTACAAGGAAGTGGTCGCCAGCGTCACCGGCACCGGCGTGTTCGCGAAGCTCAAGTTCGAAAGCGGTGTCCACCGCGTCCAGCGCGTGCCCGTCACCGAAAGCGGCGGGCGCATCCACACGTCGGCGGCGACCGTGGCCGTGCTGCCCGAACCGGAGGAAGTGGACGTCCAGATCGCCGACAGCGACCTCAAGATCGACATCTACCGCGCTTCGGGGGCAGGCGGCCAGCATGTCAACACCACTGATTCCGCCGTCCGCATCACCCATCTGCCCAGCGGCATCGTGGTGACGCAGCAAGACGAACGCTCGCAGCACAAGAACAAGGCGAAGGCGATGCAGGTGCTGCGCGCCCGCATCTATGAAGTCGAACGCGAACGCGCCCAGAGCGAGCAGGCCGGCGCGCGCAAGGCGATGGTCGGCTCGGGCGACCGTTCGGAGCGCATCCGCACCTATAATTTCCCCCAGGGCCGCGTCACCGACCATCGCATCAACCTCACCCTGCACCGCCTGCCCGAAATCCTCGAAGGACCAGGGCTGTCCGAAGTCATCGACGCCTTGGTGGCCGAAGATGAAGCCGCCCGCCTTGCCCAACTGGACGGCGTCGGGTGAGTGTGGCGCAGGCGCTGCGTGAAGCGGCCGCCCGTCTGGAAACGATCAGCGGCACGCCGCGCCTCGACGCCGAACTGCTGCTCGCCCATGCGCTGGGGACCGGTCGCGACGACCTGCTGATGCGCCAGCGCGACCTCAGCGTCCCGCCCGGCTTCGCAGCCCTGCTCGAACGGCGCCTGAAGGGCGAACCCATCGCCTATATCACCGGCTTTCGCGATTTCTGGACCATCAGCCTGGCCGTCACGCCCGATGTCCTCATTCCCCGTCCCGACAGCGAAACGCTGATCGAGGCGGCGGTCGATCATTTCGGGGCCAGGGCGCCCGGCCGCATCCTCGATCTCGGCACCGGTTCGGGCGCGCTGCTGCTGGCGGCGCTCAGCCAATGGCCACGGGCGAGGGGGCTGGGGGTCGACCTCTCGCCCGCCGCCCTGGCGGTCGCCAGGGGCAATGCCGAACGACTGGAACTGGCCGATCGCGCGGACTTCCGCGTGGCCGACTGGGCGGAAGGGATAGAGGGACCGTTCGACCTCATCCTCGTCAACCCGCCCTACATCGCGCGCGACGCGGCGCTGTCGGGCGATGTCCTCCACGAACCCGAAAGCGCCCTTTTCTCGGGCCGGGATGGGCTCGACGACTATCGCCGCATCGCTCCCATGCTCCCGCGCCTGATCGCGCCGGGGGGGATGGCCGCGATCGAAATCGGCCATGACCAGGGCGAGAGCGTCTCCGCCCTGCTTGCGAATCAAGGATTTAGCGTTTCGCTCCGGCATGACCTTGCCGGGCACGACCGCTGCCTGGTCGCGACGCCGGTTCGGCCGGCATGACTGCAGGACGGATTTGCGTGGATACAAGCGAAAATTGCTTGGTTTATGGCATGGAAGCCACTACATGGGGTGCAGGGACGGCACTATCCTGAGGATCTGCCCCATGGGCTTGAGCTGAGAAAAAGGCCGTTTTCCCGCTCCTTCAAAGTCACGACGGCGCTGCTGCGCAGGCGCCTCTGGCAGCGTAAGGGCATGGGCCCTCACTGGCCCTTGTCCGGCGGAGCTGTACCGGTCCGGCGGACGGACCAGCCTTTGAAGGATGGCGACTGAACAGTGTTTTCAGCGAATGATGGCAAAGTGAACGCAAGGACCAGCTCTTGATCAACAACCGGCAGGCCGGCCGTCGCAATCGCGGCCGGAACAATAATGGTCGTCCCAACGGTGGCAATCGGGGCGGTGGTGATAATGGCAACCGCATCGACAACCGCGCCCGCGGCAACGCGGCCCAGCTTCTTGAAAAATACAAGAATATGGCCCGCGACGCGCAGATGGCTGGCGATCGGGTGAACGCGGAATATTATCTGCAGTTTGCTGACCATTATTTCCGCGTACTGGCCGACAATCGCGCCCGTCAGGAGGAGCAGCAACAGCGCTTCCGCCCCCGCGAGGACAGCTTCGACGAGAATTTCGATGAATTCGACGCGAGCGAAGACGGGAACGAGGACGGCCGCGCCGATCAGCCCTATGAGCGTCAGGGCTTCGACCGGAACCGCGATGAACCCCGGGACCAGCGTGATGGGCAGCGCGAAGGCCGGAACGATCGCAATCGCCGCGACCGCAATGATCGCAACGAACGGTATGACCGCCGTCGCGAACGGCCGGTGGCGGAAGAGGCGGCCGAACAGTTCCAGCCCGAAGCCGCTGCGCCGCAGCCGGTGATTCCGGTTGCGGAAGCTCCTGAAGCGCAGGCAGAGGCAGAGGCGCCCCGCGCCCGCCGTGGCCGCCCGCGCAAGGCGGCTGCCGCGAAGGAAGACGGGCAGCAGGGTCTGGATCTGGCCGTCCTGCCGCCCTCGATCGCCCGCGCCGACAATGATCCGGACACGGTCGAGGAAGCGCCGCGCAAGCGCACCCGTCGCGCCCGTCCGGCAGCCGAAGCGGCCGAGTGATCGAATTTCCGACAGGGCTTTCGTGAATCGATGAAAAAGGGACGGTGCCGATGGCGCCGTCCCTTTTTCCTTTCCTCTGTCCGCAGCGGCTGGTCAGTCGCCCGGAAAGGGCAAGGGCAAGGGCAAGGGCAAGGGCCGGGGCCGGTGATTTTCGTTCAGCGCCACGAAGGTGAACAGGCCGCTGGTCAGTTCGATCTGCTCCTCCTTGATGCCGCGCGTTGCCACCACGTCGATCCGGATCGCCACCGACGTGCGGCCGCGCCGTTCCTCATGCGCATAGACCGACACGATGTCGCCCAGCAGGATGGGGGTGATGAAGGTCATGCCTTCGATCGCGACGGTGGCGACAGGGCCCTGCGCGATCCGTCCCGCCACTATGCCTCCGGCAATATCCATCTGGCTCAAGACCCAGCCGCCGAAAATATGCCCGTTGGCGTTGATGTCCGCCATGCGGGGGCAGACCCGCAATATCACGTCGCCTCGCTGTTCAGTCGTCAAGGGAAGCCTCGTCTTTCATCCGGTCGATGACCTGCTCGTCATGGCCCGTTCCGCTGGACAGGAAGGCCAGCGCCATCAAAGCCGTGCCGAGCATGAAGGTCAACCAGACCCCCAATATGGTCGCGATGACCATGTGGATCGGCATGGGCCCCGCCCACCAGCGCAGGAAGATCAGCGCGGCCCCGACGCACAGCGCGCCGCCCAGGGCCATCCACAGCATGATGCGCCGGAATCGCCGCCAGGCGACCTGGGCAATTTGTGGATCATCAAGGCCTTGCTTGCGTGTCATCCCTTTTCTTTGGGGTGCGAAAGTGGGATCATCAAGGGACTGGAAAGCTTATTCCGCAGATAGGAGACGGATCATGACGATCGCAGCGATTCTGCAACGCAAGGGACAGGATGTCGTCCAGGCGCGATCGGGCGACAGCGTCCTTTCCGTCGTGCAGCTTCTGGCCGAACGAAGGATCGGCTGCGTGCCGATCGTGGATGACGGCAAGGTGGTCGGCATCTTCTCCGAACGCGATCTGGTCTATGGCGTGGCGCGGCAGGGGCCGGTCGTGCTGGATCGGCCGGTCGGCGAATTCATGACGAGTCCGGCCATCACCACCGATGGCCACACCCCCGTCATCCACTGCCTGTCCCTGATGACGAAGCGGCGCATCCGCCATTTGCCCGTCGTGGTCGACGGCACGTTGCTGGGGCTGGTGTCGATCGGCGATCTCGTGAAGTTCCGCATCGACACCATCGAATCGGAAGCGGCGGCGCTGCGCGATTATATCCAGACCGCCTGACCGGTCAGGCGGGCGCCTGCACCGGCGGCGCCCGCCGCACGACCAGCGCGACCAGCTCCATCAGCGTGCCCCGCGCGCACAGCATGAGCGCGGCCAGGAAGGCGACGCCCCCCGTGGGCACCAATATCCCCAGCCGGATCGGCGCGGCCAGTGGCGGCAATATCCGGTCGACGGCCATCACCGCGCCTGCCATCAGCACGGAACAGCCCAGTCCCGGCGCCGCCGCACGCATCAGGTCGGCCAGCCGCAGGCCCATCGGTGCGCCCGCCAGCCGGGCTGTGATGAGGGTCAGGACCGGGAAGGCGCACAGCCATGCCCAGGCCAACCCGATCGCGCCGAAGCGAATCCCGACCAGAAAGGCAGCGGGCATGAGAATGGCGCCCACGCCGGAGACGCGCGCCGTGGTGCCGGGCCGCCCCAACGCATTGCTGACCGGCGCGAACATGACCTGCAACGTCATGAAGGGCATCGCCAGTGCGAGGATCGCCACGAAGGGCGCCATCTCGCTCCATTTCGCGCCGAACAGGGTTTCGACCAGCGGCCCGGCCGTCACCGCCATGCCCAGATAGACCGGGCAGGATATCAGCAGCAGCAGCCGCACCGCCTTGCAGAAGGACCAGGCGATTCGCGCCGGGTCCTTCTGCATGCGGGCATAGGCCGGAAAGGCGACGTCATTGAGCGGCGGAATGAATTTGCTGACGAAGATCTGCGTCAGGAACAGCGCTTCGGCATAGAGACCCAGCTCGTGCGGCTCCAGCACGCGTCCGCCGATGAAGATATCCGCCTGGCTCTGCACGATCCAGAAGAGCTGCCCGCCCAGCAGCGACGCGCCATAGGCCACCATCGCCCCGGTGCCGCGAAAATCGAAGCTGGGAACCGGCCTGAACCCCGTCGCCAGCACATAGCCGAAGCCCTTGACCCAGAAGCCGGCCAGCGGCGCGAACACCAATGTCCACACGCCCCATCCGGAAAGCGCGCCGGTCAGCGCCATGGCCGCCGAAGCCATGGCCGCCACCAGATTGACGAGCGCTGGCCGCCGGAAATCCATGGCCCGGCCCATGATCGCTTCGGGAATCGAGATGAAGGGGGTGGACAGATAGAGCAGCGCCTGCACGCGCAGCAGCTCGGCGACCTTGGGCTGGGCATAATAGTCCGCGGCCCATGGCGCGATGGCGAGCTGCATCAGCGCCAGCCCGCCGTTCAGCAGCAGCATGATGCCGAAAGCCTGCCGTAACCTGTGCCGGTCCAGCGTATCCGACTGCACCAGCGCGCTCACCAGCCCATAGCCGTTGAGGAAGGTCGCGAAGTTCAGGATCACCTGCGTCATGGCGAACAGGCCATAATCCCTGGGATCGAGCAGCCGGATCACCGCCAGCGTCACCACCCAGCTCACCATCTGCGACACGATCTGGCTGCCCGAACGCCAGAGGATCGCGCTCCTTATGCGTGCGCCAAAACCGGCATCATTTGCATCGGCGTCCTGCAAACCCATTTTCATTCCCATGACCCGGCCGTCCATGGCCGTGGAATCGCTCTAGCGGGCAACTCCCAAAAAATTCTGAAATAAAATTGCAAAAAGCGTTTGACGGTTCGGGAGGCGCTCCATATATGCCCGT
>NZ_JAKUJY010000044.1 GCF_022664535.1 Sphingobium trunci
ATTCAACTATCCCCGTCGTTTATCTCCTGCGGCCACATGCGCGCGCCATGAATGACGCGGAGCAAACGCACCGTGTCTCCGACGATCTGGTAAGGAACGACATAGGGGGTTCGGGCCACCACGAGTTCCCTCGTGCCTTCGACCCGGCCAGGGCGGCCACTTTCCGGAAAGTCGATAAGCCGGCGTACCGCATCCTCCAGCCGGTCATCGACAAGCACGGCCGCTCGTGGATCGTCTTGCGCGATCCAGGTGAAAATGGCCATGCGGTCGGCGGCCGCGTGTCGCGACCAGGCCAGTTTCATTGCGGGGGAAGGCCCTTGCGCGCCTTTTCCCGGAGCGCGGCGAATGTCGCTGAGATTTCTTCATCGGGAATGTCGGGCCGTTCGTCGTCCAGTGCTTCCTGCACCCTTGCCCTGAACCATTCGTCATAGGCCTGCTTCTCCACGAGCAGTTCCATGGGAACGATGCCCTCGCGGGCCGTCCGGGTGAGCAGGATACGGACGGCGTCGGACACGGTCAGCCCCATCTTTTCAAAGACGGCGGCGGCTTGCTCCTTCACGTCCGCGTCGATTCGCGTCTGGATCAGCGCGTTATGGGCCATGGGGACACTCCTTCGCCCGCAATGTAATGCAATCGTATGACGATTGCCACCGAGAAGCATCGAGGACGAGCCATCGGGCGGCACTTCAGTGCCGCCCCTTGCGAGCCAGGATCGTTTGACGCAGGCTGATCATCGGCGGCCAGACCTTCGTAATTTGGAGGAATTGCCATGAACGAATCGACCTGAACCAAGCGCTTGGTCGCATTAAACGCGGCTCCGCAAAACGTTGAGCACTGTGTCCGTGGGACGCGGTGGGAAAAAATCTGAGCCGTCCATTTCGCGTGGCTGGCCCTATGCCGATTTCCACCCTGTTCCGCAACGGACCGCCAGAGCCCGCCAGCGTTTGCCATCCTGAACCCCAACGCTCCCAATTGATCCGTTCTGCCCTCTTGCCGGGGCAACGGAGCCGCCCGATGCTGATCCTTGGGGGCGTGTGCAGCAACATGAATTGAAAGAATTGCCCCATGAACAATAGTGATCGTATCATCCGTATGAAGACCGTTCTGGCCCGTACCGGGCTTTCCCGTTCCACCCTCTATCGCAAGATCGCGGAGGGGACGTTCCCCAGGCAGATACCGATCAGCGTCCACGGCGCTGGCTGGCACGAATCCGCCGTCAATCGCTGGATTGCCAATCCGGCTGCCTACCGGGAGGAGGGCTGTACCTCTGGATGATCGATCGTGAAATCTCGAACGCCGGCACACGCCCGACGGATGATTACTCTCCAGAATCTCGGTCGCCGGTTGGCCATGGGCAGACAGGGGATCATCCTTGACGGGCGCTTTTCCGATTCCAGCGGAGCCCGATCGGCCCGTTCGTTTGCGGCAAAGGCGGGGACATTGCGCTCGGTCGGGTCTTAAGCGCCCGGGCGGGGAAAGTGGACGTTCGCGACGTGAGCTAACGGCGGCTTAGGGGGCAACAGCTAGGACGATCTAGCAATTATTTAGGGTGGTATGACGCGACTGACACGCGAACAACTGGTACCATATCGCTCGCTCTGGGTGTAGCGATCCCAACCTTGTGGAATCGTCCAGTCGAGCGTGGTGGCTTAGAGTTGTTTGTTGCCATCCGTCCTCCCTGAACCTTTTGCTGATTCTTCCAGGGCTTGATGCGTGGAAGGCGAATTTCCGCAGGGAGGCGCATAAGGCGAGCGCCATCCCTGATTCAGTCGGTCGACGTCCGTTCGAAATCGTCCATCCATGGGAGCAGGTCGGCAATCTTGTCCGCAAAGGGATAATCGCGTTGCTGGCCTAGCTCGGCTCCATGGGCCACAGACAGCATGAAATGCTTCTTCTGGCCCGATGCAATCTCCCGCGCCGCGGCGAGGAAACTGTCCGCATTGCCGTTCTGGAGCGCGAACTCGACGTCGTCGATCTGGCAGAATGCGACATCGCGCCGGTCGACTGGTTCGATGCCGCCGTCGGCATCCGCCAGTTGATGGGCTGCCGAGACCACCTTCTCGGCCTGGTTCCGCGCCATCGTGAGCCAACTGTCGGCAGTGACAATGATTGCCTGGCAGTGCGTCGACATTGCCAATGACCCGGTCACGCCCTTCCTGGCATGGGCGAAGAAACGCCAAAGCTGGAACATGCCCTTCGCCAGCTCATCGAAGCCGAGCGCGGCGTCGGCAAGCGGGTCATCGGCATAGCGCGCCGCGAAGCTCATGCGCTTGGCCTTGCACTCGATGGCAGCGACTACGCAGCTGTCCTGGTGCACGAGAATGTCCGGTGTGCGATATTGCGCCTTCTTCGGTCCATAAGTCGTCTCGCCAGTGACGTCGAACGGCGCCATCATTGCTTGCAGATAGTCGTGAACGTAGGCTTCGAAGCGCTTGCCGATATCGGCCCAGACCGAAGCGCCGCCGCGCACAACATCGAGATACAGGCCCGACGTATAGCGATACATGATCAGCTCGGGGATCGGCGCGCGTAGGCGCTCGCCGTTGTCACCGAACGCGATGATCGGAAAGTCACGCAGGATGCTGGGGCTGTAGCCGGTGTGACGCTGGCCTTCGCGCATCTTAGCCGTGCGCGCACGTGCCGCGCCATGCCCGATCGACAGCTTGGCCAGTGCCGCTTCGCGGACCTGCGCTCCAATGCCGATCATCGACAGATCGCGGTTGCGGTCGCCATAGTCCCGCCCGGTCAGCGCGCCCGAAAAGCACGCGCCGACCTTTACGAAATCGGGCAGCGACATACTGGCATCTGCTTCGAAGAAGCTGCGGGCGCTTCCTGTGCCATACAGCAGGATCGACCGGTACAAATGCGGTGCGTTGGCGACGCCGCGTTGCCAGGGAAACTGGCGCTGCGCGATGCGGGCCATCTCATAGAACACATCGTGGTTCTCGAGAAAAATTCCGTCCTCGGCATTTTCCACCTTCACGAGAATACCTTGCAGCACGCGCAAGGTTTGGAAGCGTGACGTATCGAGCACCCGGGTTCGGCCGATCCCGAAGTTCCTCGGCTTGGGGGTGGCGAGCAGTTCGTTGACCAGTGTCTCCAGCGACCAGAGCGGGATATGATAGGGAGAGCCAAGCTCGGCCCCGAGCGCATGGGCAGGCAGGTCGGGCAACGCCTTCAGCGCAGCAGCATGGCCAGTCTGCACGGCGACCAGGGCCGAGATCATCGAAATCACCTGCTCGTCGAGGCTGTGCGACAGATAGCGCGCCAGCTTCCTGCGATAGACGTCCCGACCGAGCCTGCTCATCTGCGGCGAGCCTTTCCCGTCAAGCCCATCTGTCCGGAATTCAGGCGCCGCACCCTAACCGAATAGCGATCGATGCGCCTCGCGCTCTGGCAGGTTGAAACGGCGCTTAATGAATTCGATCAGTTTCTGACCCGCTTTGGTCGGCGCGAGCTTATGGCCCTTGCACTTAGGGCAGTTCAAACTGGCCCGCGGTTCATAGGGGGCGGCCGGGGGCGCGTCTCCAGTGCCGTTGCAGGCGTCGCACAGCTCTTCGAGTTCAGGTAATCCGCCGTCCGTCCCACTCATCTTTGATCCTTCGCTGGTCCGATTTATTTGAGTTGAACATGCCGCCCGCGCCGCGCAGGATCAAGGAGGTGGACCTCACTGAAGGGCAGTGCTGCCGCCTTGGCACCATGCCTAGCCTGCAACTCCTGCGCACTACGGTCTGGCGACGAGCCGAGCGGCACCGTGATCACCAGGATCTGCTCCGCGAACTTCTGCTGATCCTTTGCGGAAAGGCGCGTCGTGATCGCGTTGTCGATGGCGGCATCGATGCCCTTTTTCGAGTGAAGGACTCGCCCGCGCGTGCGGGCCGCGGTGAATTGCTGCGATTTCGCATTGTCCTGCAGCCCGATGAAACCGGGAACCGCGCCGCCGCCTGCTATGCTCTTCGCCACTTCATGGCCAGCACCCGGTCGCAACAGTCGATGGATAACTCCGTGCATACTAGTCTCGCTTCGCTATATCGGTAGTCGAACGGGCGAGTGCGCCATCGCTGGATTCGGGTGACGATACCGCGCTCCCGTCGGCCAGCGCGCGCAGCTGCAAATGATAAGAGAAGGTAAGCCTATGAACACCAGCGAGGCAGCGCCAGTCTATTACAGCGAGTTGCGCCTTTCCAACGTGAAAGCGTTCCTGCCTGGCGTCGTGCTCGATCTTCGGCTGGATGGCGGACCTGCACCCTGGACCCTCGTGCTTGGCGAAAACGGCCTCGGCAAGACCACGCTCCTGCAATGTTTGGCGCTGATGCGGCCGATCCTCAACGTAGAGCAAAGCGGGCGCACCGACGCGCGCGACCCCGATCGCGTTGAGCCGGCGATTCCGGCTTATGAAGACGCGCTGCTGGTCGAGATCGCGCGGGTCGGCGAAGGATTGCAGGTCGGCATCGAAGCAGAATTCTCGATCGGACGAGAACTTCGGCCGGCGGAACGGCCCAAAGGCCGTGGGAAGCACGTCGCGACCAAGGCAGCATATCGCGTCGAGAAGCAGGATCTCACCCAATTCGATTTCAGCAAGACCAAACGCAAGCCATTCCTCCCGCCGCTGGTCGTTGGCTACAGCGCAGCCCGCCATCCGCCATACCGACGCAGCGATGTCGTCTCCGATCAGGAGGACCCGACCGCTTCGCTGTTCAACGCCGAGATCGAACTCGCCGATGCCGTTCAGATTCTCGAAGATCTCGATCATATCGCGCTGCGCGAGGATCGTAATCGCAATGGCAAATCCGGCAGCACCGCAGAAAGCCGCGCCGCCGTCCTCTACCGCGAGATCCGGCAGGCGCTCGCCTGCATCCTACCCGAAGTCGAGTGTCCCGAGCGCATCCACGTCTATGGTCCTGCGCTTCCCGGCTTCGCCGAAGAAAAGACCGGAGTCTGGATCGAAACTTATTCAGGCGAAGTCCCGCTCCACTCGCTGAGCATCGGTTATCAGACGATGTTCGCGTGGACCGTCGACCTCGCCTGGCGCATGGCCGAATATCACAAGGACAGCGTCGATCCGCTCCGCGAACCGGCGATCGTCCTAATCGATGAACTCGATCTCCATCTCCATCCCAAATGGCAACGCCGCGTCCGGCGTGACCTGTCTGGCGTTTTTCCCAAAGTGCAGTTCATCGTCACGACGCACAGCCCGGTGCTGGCGCAGACCTATCTCGACACCAATATCGCGGTGGTCACCCGGGAAGGCGATCACGCAATCATCGACAACGACCCACAGACCGTGCGCAGCTGGCGGCTCGACCAGGTGAGCGTCGGATTGCTTCACGATGCCGACCCTTATGCCCCTGAGATTGTCGAAGCCTTCGAGACACGCCGGACCCTGCTGGGCAAGGAGACGCTCGATCCAGACGATCGGGAACGGCTCGAGGCCGCTAATGCCCTAGTCGCTGCGATCCCAAGCGATCTCGCACGCGAGGACGACGAAGCTGCCAAGCTCATTCGCGAAGCCGCTGCGCTGCTGACGACGCGCGCGCCGTGATCCGCCATATCAAATCTACCGAGGTGCCGTCGTCGCTCGGGCGCGGGGTCAAGGCCAATGATGACAATTGCACCGCTTATGATGCGGCCACAGCCGACTATCGCAGCGGGGCGCGAAGCTTCGACATCCGCAAAGGGATTTACGGCACCGACGTCGTTAAACGCCAATTAAAGGCCGACCAGCACGACAAATGCGCCTTCTGCGAGGCGATCTTCGACGCCAATGTCGCAGGTGATGTTGAGCATTACCGCCCGAAGAGCGCGGTCGATACCGATGCCGGACGTATTTATCCGGGCTATTATTGGCTGGGCTACAACTGGGAGAACCTCTGCTACGCCTGTCCGGATTGCAATTCCTATCGCAAGCGCAACTGGTTTCCCCTGGAGAACGAAGCCAACCGTGCCCGCGATCATCACGCCGATATCACGTTGGAGCAGCCGCTGCTGCTAGATGCCTATGGTCCGCGCGACCCGCGCGCGCATATCGCGTTTCGGGGCGAAGCGGCGACCGGATTGACCGCTGCGGGCAACGCGACAATCGATATTCTCGCACTTGGAAGGACAGCCCTCGCGCGTGACCGGCTCCAGCACCTGCGGATGCTTACGCTGGTGTATGAAAGTGTGTCCTTGTTCAACGGCGATCCACGTCCCGAGGCCATCGCGTTTCTCCAACGTGCGCGAGCTGAGCTTGCTGCCGCAATCCTGCCCGGTGCCAGGTTCAGCGCCGCAGCAGCCGATCATCTGGCTGCGCTCGATGCCGGCGAGAATTTCCTCCCTGTCTCGGAGGCGTAACTGCCCGCCCTCTAGCCAGCGCACTGATGCAAGCGGCCCCAGGCGCGCTCGTGCGACCGCAGCAGCCAACGCGCGAAGCGGCGGCCGGTCGGCGTAAGGCCTGGAGCGTCGGCAAGCGTTGCGACCGCGGCGATTTCCTGTGCGATCTCGGCCCGGCGGCGGGTCAGATAGATGTGGTCCTCGGAGGAGGTCAAAGGCGATGCGTCGAGCAGCGTCAGCCATTGATCAATCCCGGCGAACACATAAAGACCGTGCAACAGGCCGGCGACTGGGCGTTCGCATTGCTGCCACGGCGAAAAGCCGGTCGCGTCGGTCTCCAACACCAATGGCGCATGTTGTTCGAGCAAGGTCAGCTGAAGATGCAGGGCTTCGTGCAGCAGCGATTCCGCAAGGCGCAGCGTGCCGTGGCGCTCACCGATCGGCACCGACACGAAGATCGAGAACGGGATCGAGGGTTCGGAATGGCTGACATCATAACCTGGTGCCAGCGCTTCGATCACGTGGATTGCGCGGACCAGGCCGGTGACCATATAATCTGCGCCACCCGGACGTAGCTGGTCGAGCGCCGCGCCGACCGCCGCGACAACGCCCGTAACATCATTTGTTTCGGGGAACGCACTCCGGAAGCGGACCTCAAATGCGTGCGGCAAGGGCTCGAGTGACAGGCCGTGGGGCGAAATCACGCTTGCGCCGGGCAGACGCGACTCTCCGAGCCAGGCCGCGGTCGTATAATCGGCATGGTCGATGGGCTGCGGGTTTGACCAGAACGCATCGGCGAGACGGCCGGAAAGACCGGGAAACCAGCAGGGCTCGTTTGCGACGATCCGCACGTTGAGCTCGGTCCCGATATCACTCATCGCGCTTGGCGAAGAAGGAATAGACCAGTGTAAACCGCGTGCCGCCATGCAGCCGCGAAACGGCGTGATGCGATGCCGGACTGATCGCAAAACCGATCGCGCTGCCCGAGACGGGGCGCAGGATCCGGTGAATGTCCTCGGCGTCATCGCTGTTGAAGAGCATGAAGAAGCCGCCATCGGCATCGTCGAGCCCGCGATTGAGCTGGATGGTCAGCCGGTGCGTCTCGCCGCCCTCGCGCATATCATTGTGGATGGCGATGCGCTGGCCGGGATCAAGGCGGTGCGCGACCATTTGAATGTGCGGGGCGAGCGCATCGCCGAGCGCTTGCTCCATCTTTCGCCGCAAGCGAGCGAGCATGTCAGGATCGACAAGACACGCAAGCGCTGGCGGCAGATCGGCGTCACGCAGATCGAATTCGAACTGCTCATAGAAATCGGTCTCGACCAGCGCCCAGGGCGCATCCGCCTCCAGCCAGTCCAGCAGCACTGGCTCGATCGCAGCATTGAGGCAATGCTCCGCCACGAAGTAGCGAAACGGTGCCGTTACCGATTCCACCGGTTCGAGCCGCGCGTAAGGGTCGAGGCGATCCAAGACTGGCATCGCACGCTAGCGGTTATGCCGATGATAGGTGCGGTTGTAGAGGGTGGTGTCGGCGATGCCACCGGCATCGCGCTGGCGCACCTCGGCGATTAACCGCTGCAGCGCTACGCTGTCGGTGAGCGGGAGATCGCGGGCCGGCGCCACCGCGTCGCGGGGCAATGGAATGGGCTCGTTACGCATGGTTCAATCCTCAGGCGGCATGGGGCAGGGCTGCTTCGACCAGACGACGCATTTTTGCAATTAGATGGCGCTGGTCGGCGCAGAAGATGGTCGGATTGTCATAGGCGCGCTTTTCGCTCCAGCGATGCGCGACCATGCCGCCGCCGCAAATGGCGAGATCGGGGCAGAACTGGCATGCAGCAGCGCTCGGCCGCTGCTGGCGATAATAATTAGCGAAGGCCGGGCTGCGAAGGATCTGGTCGAAGCTATCCGTCAACACCGACCAGCGTTCGCCGAAGCGATCCTCGCCGGCCCCCGCGACTTTGAGCGTATCGTTCTTGTCGACCGTGCCGTCCGGCTCGATGACAAGTATCCCGTAATCGGTGGTGCCGACGCCTTCCTTGATCGAGCGGCCACCAAGAACGAGCCGCAACATATCGTCGAGCAGTCGGACCCTTGGCGGCTCGGGATCGGACAAATAGCTGTCCAGAAACCCCTCGAGCCACCGCCCATATTCGGTCGTACCCGGTGCCGTCTTCCCGAACGGCAGCGTCTCCCAATTGCCGTCGCGCGGGAGGATGTCGAGGCCGGGAGCGCCCAAAGCCTTGAGCGCCGCATAGACCTCGGCGGGATCGCTTTCCGGGTCAATCACGGCAAGCACGCCTGCCAGCAACGGGCGCGCGTCCACCCGCGCAGTCACATTCTCGATCCCGGCGCGGACCTGCGCATAGGATCCCTTTCCGCGATGATCGACGCGAAACCGGTCATGGACATCCTGCGGACCGTCGATGCTCACGGAAATGCCGACATCATAGCGCACCAGCACATCGATGATCGGTTCGTTCAGCAGCGCGCCGTTGGTCTGGACATGGATGCCGCAGGGGTGCGGCAGGGCATCCCTTAGCTTCGCGCAGAACCGCTCGAGTTTCGCTGCACCGAGAAGCAGTGGCTCCCCGCCATGCAGAACAACACTGAACGGAGCGGCTTGCAGCGCATATTGATCGGCCAGACGGCGTGTGACGGCGTCAAGCACCGCATCCGACATCTGTTTGGGCTGATCGCGCCACGCATTGTCGCCCATATGATAGACATAGCAATAGCTGCAATCGAGATTGCAGCGGCTCGCAACCTTGAGCAGGACCGTGTCAAGCTGGTGCGCGCCGTCCTCCGAACTGGTCACCGATTGTGCCGGTTATAGGTCCGATTATACGCGCCCGTCGCTGCCCGCACATCCCCGGTGCGTACTTCGGCTATCACCCTCGCAAGTGCTGCGCTGCTCAGGGGGGCATCGACGTTTGCTGCGATCTGGTTGTTCGTCTGCATGAAGTGCTCCTTTCTATCCTCTATCATAGCGACGAAAGCGGCTGAATTCTAGCAATAAATTCGCTGCATTATCGAGCTTTTTTTGGGGATTTATGTCAACAAAACTTGCAATTAATTATCTAATAAACCACAGAATTGATAATATATTTCAAATAAAACTATAATATATAATAGATTTTATATTTAATTACTCCTGAAAAATTGAGTTTTGTATTGTAATTATTTTTAATTAGATCGATCAATCGGCTTATAAATAGGTTAAATGAAGATATTTTTAGAGTATAAATCCCTGAAAATACGACGGAGCTAAGCGTCCATAATGGAGTCAACGGCCGAAGCGACTGCTACGCGTTGTTACCGACAGGCGTCCCTGAAAATTTATCGCGAGACTGGGCGTAAAGCCGGAAGGACCATGGGACTTGTGAGCCGTCGCGCCTACATGCATATCGGTAGCGATTGACAAACGAAGAGGGCGTCGAATGAGCAACCAGACAAATACAGAAGCATTGGATCTGCCAATGTCCGCTGTCGCGCCGGTTCGGCTCGGCAAGAACGCCGACGAGAGATCGTGCGGATTGTTTCTGCCGTACCGCGCCAATCTCCCGATGGGCTTGGTTGTGGATTGGGATGACCAGAAGCATTTGATCCACTTGGATGGATCATATGCTTTCCAAGAGGCCGCCGTTGGTGTCGGCAACGCCATCCGTGGCGTAATAGTTAGTCAGGTTGAGTATCGGGTGGATGCCACGTCCCGTTACAATTCCGAGGAGGAATTTGACCCTGCTGGCGCACTTGTCCTCAGGAGTGGACAACTCTTCATCTGTTGCCGGAGGCTCGGGGATCAATTTCACGACGACCCATATCGGGTGCCCTTGATGAAGGGTTTCACCGAAGGCAGTGCGGATGAAGCGTGTGGATTTACCCGTTGGAGCATCGCTGTCCGGGAGAGCGGAAATGTGAAGGTAATTCGTTCGTTTGAGGCTCAACCCAAGACTTAGCCAGTATTTCGGCCTGCACAGGCGGACGATCAAGAACAGTCATCGAACGACTTCTCGGCGTCTGTTGTCCGAAAAATGGACGATACAAATGTAGTGTCTTCGGATCGAAATCCTCGCATTGTACCTTTTAATGCCGGTTCCAGCGGAGGAATTCGAGAAGCCTTTTGCCGTCCTCAGTCGGGACAGCGCCGCCGCCGTTACATGCATTACAGTGGCCGCCGTACTCTATCCGGTTGCCGTCCCTCCGATTGGGGATGCGACCCTCGCCGTCGCAAGCGGCACATCTTGTCTCGAGTGCTGGCAGGTTCCCTGAACCGTCAGCGATGAGGGTGCGACGCATCAAATTACCTCGTCTTGGAATGGTCTGCCACGACCTTACGGTGTGCAAAGCATCGGACTTAAAGCCTGCGACCTCCGTCAGTTCAGACGATCGGAAACACGGTGTCCAACAGCAATGTCGCCTTCAGGGCGCGCCTGAGACGGCAGCGTAGATATAACTTGCAACGCCCTTGCGCAATCTCGTTTTGTTCTCCATCATGATTTCTAAATTTTTGGGGTTCCAATGATATCTGTCTTCTTCTCCTATTCCCACGAGGACGAGCAGTTGCGCAACCAGTTGGAGCAGCAACTCGCCATTCTCAAGCGCCAGAATGTCATCGCCACTTGGCATGACCGCCGCATTACGGCGGGTGAGGTGATCGACCACGCCATCAGTAGCAATCTCGAAATGGCGAATATAATTCTCTTGCTGGTCAGCCCCGCATTTCTGGCCTCGGACTACTGCTATGACCGCGAAATGCAGCGTGCCATGGAACGTCACGAGGCTGGCAAGGCAGTCGCTATTCCGGTGATCCTCCGTCCCTGCGACTGGCATGGAACGCCATTCGGCAAGTTGCTGGCGACGCCTACCGACGGAAAGCCTGTCACCCAGTGGGCTGATCGCGATCAGGCGTTCCTCGAAGTAACGAAGGCTATCCGGGCCGCCGCAGCGAAGCTTGGGCCACAGCAGCGGGAATTACCAGCGCATACTTTCTCACCAATGCAGTCGCGATCGCAGTCATTGGCCGCACCGGCTTCGCGATCTAGCAATTTGCGCCTCGCGCAGACTTTCACGGAGCGCGACAAGGACCATTTCAAGGTCGAGACTTTCGAGTTCATTGCCCGCTACTTCGAGGGCTCACTTAAGGAGCTTCAGGCCCGTAATCCCGGCATCGAGGGCACATTCCGGCGCCTTGATGCAAACCGCTTCAATGCGGTGATCTATCGCGGCGGGAAGGGCCTGACACGCTGCACGGTTTTCATGGGCGGCGGCTTCATGAACGGCATTGCCTATACTGCCAATGAAACCAGCGAGAGCAATTCCTTCAATGAAAATCTTAGCGTCGAAGCTGATGACCAAATGCTCTACCTGAAATCCATGGGGATGAGTTTTAGGGGCGGAACCGGTGAAAAGCTTTCTCAGGAAGGAGCCGCTGAGTTGTATTGGGGAATGCTCATCCAACCACTTCAGAGCCGCTAGGAGGCACAGGCATGATCGATCCGTCCGAGTGTTTTGCCGCCCCGATATCAGTCGCGCAGGAGATGACTCTTGTCCTGCCTCGCGGGGACCATGAACACCGCTGCCTGATCGTTATGAGCGAGGGCAAGCCCGTGGTCGTTTGTCTTGACGAACTCCATCAGCTCGGTCGGTTTTTTGCGTTCGAATGTGACGGCCAGAATAGTTGGAATGGCCTTCATCTTCCGGGCGTCCGTATCGAATTGGACGAGGCCAGCCTGAGTGAGGCGCAGGGGCATTTTATTCCGCGAGGCGCAATGGAACGCTCCGAGGACAAGCTATCCCTGCGGGTGCAGTTTGAAGGGCGTTTTCACTCGTCGGCAAGCTCTATCACGATCCTTGATGGATTGCGTGCCTGCGCGGCGTACCAGTCAGCCTGTTTCCTTAAATGGCAGATCGTACTGGGAGTAGGTGAGGAGAAACGAGTGTTGGCGACAGTGGATGCGACTCCGATCACCAACTGACGGTCGCTGTTATGTTCCGGCTGGTCAAAATTACTGCTGGATAACATCGTCAATGCACAAAGACTCTGTTACCTAGCGAAGCGCATGTGCCGATGCTGGCTACGGCATAAATCAAAGTTTAGCTGAGGAGATCAGCTTCACGAGGTTGTGGGCGCGAAGGATGTGATGGCAGAACCGGTCGGACGGGGAGCAAGGACAACCCAAGGACTGTCTTAGGGTCATAGCCTGCAAAGCCGATCGGACCTTGTTCGCGGACACCATCAGGGCCAGTAGTCTGCACCCGACTGCATCAACAGGCCGGACAGACGACTGCACCCGACGGGACGTCAGATCATCACTTTACATTTGCAACGCGGGAGCCATCCACAGACGCCAGTCCGCACTTGGTAAGTGGAAATCGCCGGCTAAGCGGCCACAAATGGTCGAAGAAACATGCCGCTTATTCCGCTTTTTTGAACGGACCCTTGAGAACCTTCGCGCCGTCGCGCAGGAAGTCGATGTGATCGGACCAATGCTGCATCATGCGGACGCGCTCCTCCCAATATTCCCCGCGCGAATAGGCGCGGCGCACGGCGTTGTTGTCGCAATGGGCAAGCTGCCGCTCGATCGCGTCAGGATGCCACAGGCTCATCTCGTTCAATAGCGTAGCCGCCATGGCCCGGAAACCGTGACCGGTCATCTCATCCTGCGCATAGCCCATACGCCGCAA
>NZ_JAKUJY010000045.1 GCF_022664535.1 Sphingobium trunci
GACCTCGCGGATCGAAGCCCGCCGCGACGGCACATTTTCCCGCCGCGCGATGATGGCCATGCGATCCGCGACTTCCTTCTGCCAGGCGAGTTCGCGCTCGGACAGATCGGCCAATCGTGCCGCGATCGGGGCCGCGACGACATTGGCGATCACGACGCCATAAAAGGTGGTGAGCAGCGCCAGAGCCATGGAAGGCCCCAGCGACGCGGGGTCGTCCATCGCCGCGAACATGCCGACAAGGCCGATGATCGTTCCCGCCATGCCCAATGCGGGCGCCGCGTCGGCGACGGACAGCCAGACATTGCGCGCGCTGGCGTGGCGCTGCGCCCGGTCGGCCAGCGCCTGCGCCGCCCACAGTTCGAACTGCTCGGTCCTTTCGATATTGGCGAGCTTGCGCGCGGCTTGGGCAAGAAAGGGATGGGCCGTCTTCACCCGATCGGTGCAGGCCAGCCCGCGCAGTTGCGCGACCTGGTCGATCTTCAGCATCGCCACGCGGGCCGCGTCGCGATCCCTGCGCGGATCGACCGTCAGCAGCGGCTTCAACGCCGCAAGGGCGCACCCAAGGGCACGCCCGCCATTCTGGAACAACACGATCAGCCCGATCCCGGCGACCATCATGGCCAGTGTCAGAGGATCGAACAGATGCGTCATGATACCGACCATTTCACCAGTCCCCGAAGCCTTTTACGGCCGGCGGCAAAGCCCTGCCCCCGACCGGCAGATTTTTGCCGCCCTTGCCGCCCCGCCCCAGCAATCCCCCGTATTTCCGCCATTTTCGTCCTTGCCCCTGCGCCACCCACGCAAATTGGCACGGCTCTTGCGAATATCAGGCTGGATCACCCGCAGTTCACGCCATCAGGCCTCAGAACGACGGGTGAGGCAGAAGTTTTAGGCCCCGGAGAGAAAATCCGGGTCGAAAAAGCGGAAAGACGGAAATGTCGCTGGAAGACGGATTGTTCGGGATACATGGAAAGGCGCTGGCGCTTCGCTCGCAGCGCCTGTCCCTGCTCGCGTCCAACATCGCGAACGCCTCCACGCCCGGCTACAAGGCGCGCGACATCGATTTCGAGTCCGCGCTCAAGGAAGCCACGACGCAGCAGGGCAAATCCGCGGCCGACGTGTCCCAGGCCGTCGATGATTCGATGGGTTATCGCGTGCCGCTGCAGCCCAGCCTGGACGGCAACACCGTCGAACTCAGCACCGAACAGACGCTGTTCGCGGAAAATGCCGTCAAATATCGCACGACCCTCTCCTTCCTGGAGGGCCGCATCAACACCATCACGCGCGCCTTGAAGGGAGAATGAGCATGAGCGGCTCGGGTCCCATGAACGTCTTCGACATCGCCGGCCGCGCCATGAGCGCGCAGCTCGTGCGGCTCAACACCACGGCGTCCAACATGGCCAATGCCGGCAATGTCACGGGCAGCGCCGCGGATGCCTATCGCGCGATCAAGCCGGTGTTCGAATCCGTCACCGACAGCCCCGGCGTCTCGACCGTGAAGGTCAAGAATGTCGTCACCACCAACGCGCAGCCCACCAAGCGCCACGATCCCAACCATCCGTTGGCCGACAAGAATGGCGATGTGTGGGAAGCGGCCGTGGATAGCAGCGCGGAACTGGTCGACATGATCGAGACCGCACGCATGTACCAGAACAATGTGCAGGTGCTGAACACCGCCAAGTCCCTGATGCTCGAAACCATAAGGATCGGCAAATGACCACGACCTCGACAGTAACCGACAGCGCGGGTCTTTCCGTTTACAATGCGAACACCAATGTCGGCACCGGCAAGTCGACGATGGACCAGAGCGACTTTCTTCGCCTGCTTACCACCCAGATGCAGGCGCAGGACCCGATGCAGCCGATGGACAACACCCAGATGGTCGCGCAGATGGCCACCATCACCAATTCGACCGGCATCGCGGAAATGAACGCGACGCTCAAAAGCATGGCGTCGGAACTGACCGGAACCCGGCTGGGCGACGCTGCAAGCTGGATCGGCAAGTCGATGCTGGTGAAGAGCAATATCGCATCGCCCGACGCCGCGGGGCAATATGCCGGCCAGATCACCCTGGGCAGCGCCACCAGCGGCGCGTCGGTCGATCTGGTCGACAGCAGCGGCAATGTGGTCAAGACCATTGCGCTGGGCGATCAGGCCGCGGGCGACGTGCCGTTCTACTGGGACGGCAAGGATGCCACCGGCAACACCGCTGCCACCGGGCCGCTCAGCATTCGCGTCAACGGGGCGTCGCCCACCAGCGTCGCAAGCTGGGCCACCATCGCCGCCGTCCAGTCACCCGCCGACGGCAGCGCATCCAAGCTCATCACCGCGCTGGGAAGCTACAGCCCAACGGACGCGATCAGCCTGAGCTGATCCGCCCTCCATCACCTCTTTTTCCCTTTTCACCCAAGGAGCAACGCCATGTCCTTCTATATCTCGCTTTCCGGGCTCAAGGCCGCCCAGGCGGACCTGTCCAGCATCGCCAACAATGTGGCGAACGTGAATTCGACCGCGTTCAAGAAGAGCGATGCCGCGTTCGGCGACATCTTCGCCGCCGCCCCCATGCAGACCACCACCCAGGTTTCGGGCCAGGGCGTCCGCGTGATGGGCATCCAGCAGCAGTTCACGCAAGGCACGCTGGAAACCACCGACAAGACGCTGGACATGGCCATCACCGGCGAAGGCTTCTTCACGGTGAAGCGTACCGCCGACGATCAGGTCAGCTATACCCGTGACGGCGCATTTTCGGTCGATAATAATCGCTATGTGGTCGATTCGACCGGCGCCCGGCTTCAGGTGATCCCGCTCGATCCCACCACCGGCGATCCCACCGTGACGGTCGATTCGTCGCTGACTCCGTCCTCGCTGACCGACCTCAAGGTTCCGACCAACTGGCCCGATGGCGGCACCGGCAACCAGCTGACCAGCGTCGGCGTGTCGCAACAGGGCAAGATCACCGGCGTCTATGCCGATGGCACCACCGTCTATCTGGGCGCTACCGCGATGGCGGCGTTCAATTCGCAGGAAGGCCTGCGCCAGCAGGGCGACGCCCACTGGACCGCAACCAATGCGAGTGGCACGGCGATGCTGGGCCTGGGCAATAGCGGCCTTTACGGGTCGGTCAATTCGGGCGCGCTGGAACGTTCCAACGTCGATATCACCGAAGAGCTGGTCAACCTGATCTCGGCCCAGCGCAACTTCCAGGCGAACTCGAAGGCGATCGAGGCGGCGAATACGCTGTCGACCACCATCGTCAACATGCGGACGTAATTTTCAAGGCGCAGGGATGCTGACGCATCCGCGCCTTGGCTACGGTCAAACCCCGCGCGGGCTCAACCAGGGTGCAGGCACCTTGGCAAGCCCGACCGGCATCCACGAAGGAAGACCCCATGGACCGGCTCGTCAACACGGCACTCACCGCGATGCGCGGCGCGATGGCGCGGCAGGCGGCGATCTCCAACAATCTGGCGAACGTCAACACCACCGGCTTTCGCGGCGAGATCGCCAATGCCGAGACGCGCTGGATCAAGGGCGACACGTTCGACACGCGGGCGCAGGCATCCGAACAGGTGATCGCCGCCGACATGGCGCAAGGCGCGGTCACCCAGACCGGCAATCCGCTGGACGTGGCCATGAACGGCGATGCGATGCTCGCCGTCCAGGCCGCGGACGGCAGCGAAGCCTATACGCGCCGCGGCGACCTCAAGGTCAATGACAGCGGCCTGCTGACCACCGGCGACGGCATGCCCGTGCTGGGCGACAGCGGCCCCATCACCCTGCCGCAGATGGACAGCGTCTCGATCGCCAAGGACGGCAGCATCTGGGGCGTGCCGCAGGGCGGCGACCCCGCCAACCCGCAGCAGGTCGACAAGCTGAAGCTGGTCAGCCCGGTCGGGTCCAGCATCGCCAAGGGCACGGACGGCCTGTTCCGCGAAGTGAATGGGGGCGCCCTGCCCGAAGACCCGATCGCCACCGTCACCGGCGGTTCGCTGGAAGGATCGAACGTCAACGCCACATCGGCGCTGGTGCAGATGATCGAGGCCAGCCGCGCCTGGGAAACCCAGATCAAGATGATCGACACCGCCAAGCAGCTCGACGATGGCGGCGCATCGCTGATGAGGCTCGACAGCTAAAGCCCATGGTCAATTTGGCACGCCCCTTGCTTTGAAGCGTGCATGACCATGTGTCACGGAGACTATAGATGACCAACGCCGCCCTTCATGTCGCCCGCACCGGCCTTGACGCGCAGAACACGAAGATGCGCGTGATCGCCAACAACCTGGCGAACGTCAACACCACCGGCTTCAAGCGCGACCGCGCCGATTTCGAGACGCTGGCCTATCAGCAGATCGTGGCCGCGGGCGCCAATTCGGACAGCCAGAACAAGTTCGCCACCGGCCTCAATCTGGGTTCCGGCGTCTCGTTGCAGGGCACCAGCAAGATCAACGAACAGGGCACGCTGAACCAGACCGGCAACACGCTGGACATGGCGATCGAGGGATCGGGCTATTTCCAGGTGCAGCAGCCCGACGGCACCATCGCCTACACCCGCGCGGGCAATTTCACGACCACGGCGGAAGGCGTCGTCGTCACCAGCGACGGCCTGCCGCTGATCCCGCAGATCACCGTGCCGGAAGGCGCGACCAGCATCGCCATCGGCAATGACGGCACCGTCTCGGCCACGCTTCAGGGCCAGACCAGCCCCACCCAGCTCGGCCAGATCGAACTGGCCAGCTTCATGAACCCCGGCGGCCTCCAGTCGATCGGCGGCAATCTGCTGAAGGAAAGCGCCGCCAGCGGCACGCCGCAGGTCGGCGTCGCGGGGCTGGACGGGCGGGGCGTGGTCCGCTCGGGCTATCTGGAAACCTCCAACGTCAATGTCGTGGAAGAGCTGGTCGACATGATCGAAACCCAGCGCGCCTATGAGGTCAATTCGAAGATGATCAAGGCGACCGACGAAATGCTGCAATACGCCAACCAGCAGCTGTGAGGGTGACGATGCGCCGCGCTTCAGTATCCCTGATCGCCCTGTCGATGGCCGTTCTGGCCGCCTCCCCGGCCATGGCCGGCAAGAAGCGCGACGCGGAGCGGCAATTTTATGCCCCCACCGTCGTTGCCGCACCTGCCGCGCCGCCGGCCAATGGTTCGATCTTTCAGGCTTCGATGGGCTATACCCCGCTCACCAGCGGCGCGCGGGCGACCAGCGTGGGCGACATCATCACCATCGTGCTGGTGGAAAAGACCCAGGCGACCAAGAGCAACAGCGCCGATACCGCCCGTGACGGCAATATCGGCCTGACGCCGCCGACCACCGGCGTGCTGTCCAAGCTCCTCACGGCCAGCGATACGACGGCGAGCGGTACCAGCAAATTCACCGGCAAGGGCGCCGCCACCCAGTCCAACCAGCTCGACGGCGAGATCACCGTGACGATCGCGGCGACCTATCCCAACGGCACCATGCTGGTGAAGGGCGAGAAGGCGCTGACGCTCAATCGCGGCGACGAATTCATCCAGATCAGCGGCCTTGTCCGCCAGGCCGATATCGGCCCGGACAACCGCATCGCCTCGACCCGCGTGGCCGACGCCAAGATCATCTACACCGGCAAGGGGGAAATCGCCCGCGCCAGCCGCCAGGGCTGGTTGCAGCGCTTCTTCTCCATGATCAGCCCCTTCTGATGGACATGCCAGCCATGACCCGCCTGCTTCGCTTCCTGCTGCCCCTGATGGCCCTGATCGCGTTTCCCGCCCATGCCGAGCGGATCAAGGATCTGGGCACGTTCCAGGGCGTGCGTCCCAACCAGCTGACCGGCTACGGCATCGTCGTGGGCCTGGCGGGCACGGGCGACGACAGCCTCGATTATGCGACGCAGGGCATGAAGGGCGTGGTGTCGCGCTTCGGCCTCACCTTGCCGCAGGGGATCAATCCCGCGCTCAAGAATGCGGCGGCGGTGCTGGTGACGGCCGACCTTCCCGCCTTCGCCAAGCCCGGCCAGCGTCTGGACGTCACCGTATCGGCGCTGGGCAAGGCCAAGTCGCTGCGCGGCGGTACCCTCATCATGACGCCCCTGCGCGGCGCGGATAACGAGATTTACGGCATGGCGCAGGGCAATCTGGCCGTCGGCGGCCTCGGCGTCTCCGGCGCGGACGGCAGCCAGGTGTCGGTCAACATCCCCTCGGCCGGCCGCATTCCGGGCGGGGCCACGGTGGAACGCGCGGTCGCGACCGGCTTCGACACCGCGCCGACGCTGACCTTCAACCTGTCCGAAGCCGACCTGACGACCGCCCTGCGCGTCGCGGACGGCATCAACCGCACCTATGGCGACCATCGCGCCAAGGCCATCGACGCCGTGTCGGTGACGATCGACGCCGCGCCGGGCGCCAGCGACCGCATCATGATGATGGGCATGATCGAGAATATCGAGGTTTCGCCCGCCGACGCCCCGGCCAAGGTGATCGTCAATGCCCGCACCGGCACGGTCGTCATCAACGGCGCGGTCAAGATCCATCCGGCCGCCATCGCGCATGGCAAGATCACCGTCAGCGTCAATGAATCGCCCCGCGTGGTTCAGCCCGCACCCTTCTCCCAGGGGCAGACGGCGGTGGAGCAATCCAGTTCGATTTCGATCGATCAGGAAAAGAAACCAATGATTAATTTTAAAGGTGGAGCATCGCTGACCGATATAGTGAAAGCGGTGAACGCCATCGGCGCTTCCCCCGCGGACATGGTCGCGATCCTCGAAGCCTTGAAACAGGCGGGAGCGCTCAAGGCTGAACTGGTGGTGTTGTGATGCAGATTGGTGCGACTTCTACGACGGGATCGACGGCGGGCGGGACGCAGGGCAAGGCTGCCCTGGAAAAGGCCGCCCAACAGTTCGAGGCGATCTTCCTGCGCCAGATGATGGGCGCGATGCGCTCGGCCAGCCTGGCCGAGGGCATCAACGATTCCAGCGCAACCGACCAGTTCCGCGACATGGCCGATGCCCGCACCGCCGACAGCATGGCGACGCGCGGCACGCTGGGCATCGCCGACATGCTGATGCACCAGTTCGGCGCCAGGGTGGGCGGCACCGCCGCGCCTGTCGAAGGCAAGAGCGAATGAGCGACCTTTTCATCATCGGCGCATCGGGCACCAAGGCCTATCGCACCGCCATGGCGGCGATATCGGAAAATATCGCCAATGCCAGTACGGAGGGCTATTCACGCCGATCGGTGACGACGGTCGAATCCGGTTCGTCGACCGCGACCATGGCCTTCTACACGTCGCGCGCCAATTTCGGCGGTACCGCCGTCAAGAGCGTCAATCGCGCCACCGACCCCTATCTGGACGCGGCGGTCCGCTATACCGGCATGTCGCTGGGCAGCTCGACCGCGCGGCTGCGCTGGCTGACCGATTCGGAAACGGCGCTGAACGACACCGAAACCGGCGTCGGCCAGTTGATGACGACCATGTACCAGAATCTGGACAAGCTGGCCGCCAGCCCGACCGACAAGTCGCTCCGCGTGACCGTGCTGGACAGCATCAGCCGCGTCGCCCAGGCGTTTCAGCAGACCTCCGCCGATCTGCAACAGGTGTCGAGCGGCATTGCGACGGAGGCCCAGTCCTCGGTCGATACGATCAACCGTTCGATCAGCGATCTTGCCGACATCAACAACAGCCTGCTGCGCGCAACGCCGGGCACCTCCGCCTACAACCAGCTGCTCGACAGCCGGGACGCGGAACTGAACACGCTGTCGTCCAATCTGAATGTGGACATCAGCTTCGGCACCAATGGCCAGGCGATCGTCAACTATAACGGCCAGTCGCTGGTGCAGGGCACCAACGCCACCACCGTCGCGCTGACCACCAACACGGACGGCACGCTTTCGCTGGCGACCAGCGGCGGCACGGCGCTGACCGCCCCGGCGAACGGCACGCTGGGCGGGCTCTTCTCCGCGGCCGATACGGTGACGCAGCGCCGCACCAGCCTCGACACCCTCGCCCAGCAGTTCGTCACCAACATGAACAACTGGCACGCGCAGGGCACGACCGACGGCGGCACGAGCGGCGCGCCGCTGCTGTCCGGCACCAGCGCGGCGACCGTGACGGCGCTGATCTCCGACCCGACGCAGCTCGCCACCAAGTCGTCCGACGGCACGGCGAACGGCAATCTGCTCACCGTTTCGACGACATTGCGCGGCAATGGCAGTGTCGAGCAGGGCTGGACCGCGCTGATCGCGACCCATGCCAATCTGCTGGCATCCACAAAGGCTGAAAATACCACGGCGCAGAACCGCAGCGACCAGGCCGTCGCCGCGCGCGAAGCGGTCAGCGGCGTGGACCTGGACGTCGAGGCCGCCGACCTGCTGCGCATCCAGCAGGCCTATTCGGCCAGCGCGAAGATCCTTCAGGTCGCGAAGGATACCGTCGACTCCATCATGCAGATCATCTGACGGAAAGGAACGGCACCATGGTCGGCATCACCAACAAGGTCCTTCTGGCAGAAATCCGGCGCCAGCAGCAGCTGTCGCAAAGCATCGTCGACGGCCAGACCGCCATTTCGACGGGCAAGACGCTCAACAGGCCCTCGGACAATGCGCTCGCCTGGGTGCAGGTGTCGGACATCGGCCGCGCGCAGGCGCAGCAGGCCGCCTGGCAGAGCAATGTCAGCACCGGAACGACGCGCGCATCGACGGCGGAAGCCAATCTGGATGAAATGAACAACCTGCTGACCCGCGCGCAGGAACTGATGACGTCCGCCCGCAACGGTTCCATCAGCGATACCGGCAAGACCGCGATCCTCGAGGAAATGAAGACGATCCGCACGACGATCAATTCCCTGCTCAACCAGACCGACTATAATGGCGTTCCCATCTTCGACGACGGCCAGAGCGTGCTGGTTCCGGTGAGTCGGGGTCTGAACCTGGCGGTTGTCGGCACCAAGCAGGACGTGTCCGAGGGCATCGACGTCAACGGCACGTCCATGTCAATCGACGACATCATGAACCAGAGCATCACGGCGCTGCAAAGCGGCACCGACACCGACCTCGCCTCCGGCCTGGACGCGATCAAGGCGGCGCAGAGCCACGTCGTGCTGGAGCAGACCAAGCAGGGCGTCCGTTCCGACCGGCTGGACACCATCGGCACGCGCCTGACCGACGTCGATCTCGACCTGACCGAACGGCGGCAGGGCCTGGAATCGACCGATCTGACCCAGGTGATTTCCTCGGTTTCGGCCAAGCTGCTCCAGCTCAACGCCGCCCAGTCGGCCTTTGCCCGGATCAACCAGCAGACGCTGTTCGACCTCATCAAATAAGCGTGCAGGGGCGCGCGCCCGCGCCGCACCCGCAGGACGGATCGACGGTCGGCCGGTTCCAGCAACCGGTTGATAAGGCGCCCCTTTGCGCCGGAAACATGGTTATTCTTTTTTCGACCGGCGCCCTAAACCACAGAAGAACCAGGCCGTATTAACCAATCGAGAGCGTCTTTCGTGCGATGCTCCTTTCGAGACGGCGCCTTCGGGCAGAATTTTCGGGGATAATCATGTTCGCAATCATCGGCCTGGTCGTGCTGCTCGCCATGGTATTCGGCGGCTTCATTTTCACAGGCGGCGACATCGGCCCCATTCTGCACGCCCTGCCCCATGAAATGATCATCATCGGCGGCGCGGCCGTCGGCGCCCTGATCATCGGCAATAGCGGTTCCGACCTGAAGGCGCTGGCCGGCGGCCTGGGCAAGGTGTTCAAGGGGCCGAAATACAAGAAGCAGGATTTTCTCGACTGCATCTTCCTCGTCTCGCGCCTGATGAAGACGCTGCGGGTCGAAGGCCCGGTCGCGCTGGAACCGCATATCGAGGACCCGGCCAGTTCCGCCATCTTCTCCGAATATCCGCGCCTGATGGGCGACAAGACGCTGATCCACCTGATCAGCGACACGCTGCGCCTGGTGGTCGTCTCCTCCGGCACGCTCGATCCCCATGCGGTCGAGGAAGTCATGGATAATGCGCTCAAGACGCACCATCATGAAGCGCTGCGTCCGGCCGACAATCTTCAGGGGCTGGCCGACGCCCTTCCCGCGCTCGGCATCGTCGCGGCGGTTCTGGGCGTGGTGAAGACCATGGGCTCCATCGACCAGCCCCCCGCGATCCTGGGCGCCATGATCGGGTCGGCGCTGGTCGGCACCTTCCTGGGCGTTCTGCTCGCCTACGGCATGGTCAATCCCTTCGCCAATCGCTGCCGCGCGGTGATCGAGGCGGACGGTTCCATGTATCATGTCGTCAAGCAGATCATCGTCGCCTCGCTGCACGGCCACCCGCAGCCGCTGGTGATCGAGGCTGCGCGCTCCAGCCTGACCCACGCGAACCAGCCGGCCTTCGCCGAAGTGTTCGACGGCATGCGGGGCAAATAAGCCATGGCCGAGAAGAAGCGCGGGGCGAACGAGCCGGAACCCAGGCCGATCATCGTCAAGAAGATCATCGTCGATGGTCATGGCGGCCATCATGGCGGCGCATGGAAGGTCGCCTATGCCGACTTCGTGACGGCGATGATGGCCTTCTTCCTGCTGATGTGGCTGCTGGGCGCGACCACGGAAAAGCAGCGCAAGGGGCTGGCCGACTATTTCACCCCGACGCTGGTGCAGATGAAGGAAAATTCGGCGGGGTCCAACGGCCTGTTCGGCGGCGACAGCATGATGGCCAAGGAAAATTACCCGACCACCGGCGGGCAGGGCAATCTGGCCATCACCATCCCGCGCGATGCGTCCGGCACCAAGGATCAGGGCGGCAAGGCGACCAAGGCGGCCGACCGCGCCAAGTTCGAATCGATCAAGCGGGAACTGGAAGCGCGCATGGCCAAGCGCCAGGGCCTGGCCAGGCTGCTCAAGAATATCCGCTTCACCGAAACCCGCGAAGGATTGCGCATCGACCTGATCGACGAGGCGGATTTCGCGATGTTCGCCATGGGCACCGATCGCCTGCTTCCCCAGGCGCAGCAACTGGTCAACGAGGTCGCGCAGACCATCAAGACCATGCCCAATCCGCTGATCGTGCGCGGTCATACCGACGGCCTGCCCTACAGTTCGGGCCAGACGATGAACAACTGGATGCTCTCATCGGCCCGTGCGGAAGCGACGCGCAAGGCGCTGGCGGCCAACGGCATCGGCAATGACCGCTTCGCCCGGATCGAGGGCGTCGCCGATCGCGAGCCTTTCGCCAAGGATGACGTCTACGACCCGCGCAACCGGCGCATGTCGATCATCCTGGGCTGGACCCGCGGCAGTGGCGACGGCGATCCGGACGAACGGCTCGACGCGGAAACCAAGGCGGCGATCAGGGAACGCGACAATCCCGTCAACGTCGCCCGCAGCGAAGTGCAGAAGCTGGACATGGGCGGCACCGGATTGCCCACAGGGGCAAAGCTCATCAACCCGACGGCGCCGGGCACCTCCAACAAGCCGGGCAAGCATTGAACTGACGTTTTTTGGGTGGGTAGCGGAATTTCAGGTCCTCGGAGGAGGAAGCTGTAAAGCAGACCCAAATTATGCATACTGGGTCATGGCTACCAGTCTACTTCCTCTTCCCAACGGCAGCGCGTCCTTGGAGTTCGCGCCTGATGATCTTGCCAATGTTCGCGAAGCAATCTTGTCCCTGTTCGGTCGGGTGCTACGCGACGTTCAACCCACATATGATCGCCTGACATTTGGGGGCGAAACTTTCCTGTTCGAACATGAATGGGATGAGCCATGCTTAATCGCCCAGAGCGAGGCCGGGACACGGATGCTCGAACAACTTCTGACGCATTTGTAGGCGCGTCATAAATGACCCTCACGGGTGACTTTGCGACGGTCCGCTTTCGGACGCTGGCAGGACACAGCCGACATTGGCTACCGATCAGCTTGGCTTCGCTATAGGCAACAGCGCGCTTCGCAAGCTGTCGATCACGTCCCTTTTGGCAGACCAGAGCCAAATGTGAGACAGCACAGTTTCATACCAAATCCAAACACATTGGGAATGCCAGATAAGTTTGCCTTCGATAAGGTCTTCGCGGTCATACCATTCGGGCAATTCAAGGTGCGCATCGGGGTTCTGCCTAGCGAAAGTCTCAAGCAGATGACGGTACATGAACTCTTCGCCATCCGGCGAGCCCCATAGGGTGAAGCCCCATCCTTGAGGACCAGTGTTGCCAAACTGTGATGACGGTTCAACCGGGTCAACTTTGTCGAAGCGAAACACCGCCGTTTTGGGCCGTTCAACTTCCTCAATATGCTTCCTTCTTAGCCAAC
>NZ_JAKUJY010000046.1 GCF_022664535.1 Sphingobium trunci
GCTCACCAGTAGAAGAAGACGCTGACGATATGCGCGGTCAGCGCAGCCAGCAGGGCAAAGGTGGCGGGCACATGGACATAGAGCCAGATTTCCAGCAGCGCCTTGAGTTTGAGATGCCGCCGCAGCCGCGCCAGCATTGCCTGCTTGCGCTCCAGCAGGGCGTCGATCCTTTCCAGCGGGTCGTTTCCGGTATCAGGCGTATCACCCGTCCAGCGGCGCAGCGCTGCCTGCGCCCTTGCCGTGGCGCAGCGCGGATAGCGGCCGGACAAGCGGGAGAGGAGGGTGCCGTCAAAAGGATCCTGCTCCAGCGACTGGCGCACCAGGGCCGCCTGGTCATGCGGCAGCGGCTGGGCGGCGTCATGCAATTGCCGGTCGATGGCGCGCACTGCGTCCAGCATCTGCACCTGCGTCATTTCCGCGCGATTGTTGCTGAGCGCTGCGGGCAGCGTCGCATAGACGGTGATGCCGAACATGCCCGACAGGATCACCAGCATCATCAGCGCATAGGCGAGCGTATGGACGTTCCAGCCGAGTTGGAACCCGGTGTGCAGGGTGCCGATGACGATCAGGCTGAGGCCAAGATAGACATGGGCGGAGGTCCAGGCCTTCAGCGACCAGCGCCCGCGCGTCATCGCCCGCTTGCGCAGGCCGAGCAGGGTCAGCCACAGGATCAGCAGCAGGCCGATGGTGCCCATGGTATAGCCATACCAGCTACCGCCATTATGGCGTGGGGTGATATCGACCAGCAGGTAACTGGCGATCGACAGGATGCAGATCAGCGTCGCGATCTTCAGCCAGCGGAAACCGGCGTGGCGCAGGAAGCCGTCATGCAATGTTTCGCCCCTGGCGCGGCGGGGACGGGGGGCCGGGCGGCCGGAAGCGCGGGTCGCCATCAGTTCGCCTCCCCATCGAGCCTGGCGACGGTCAGGAAATCCTCCGGCGCGACCCGGATGGCGGCGCCGGTCGGGCAGGCACGCACGCAGGCGGGGCCACCCTCAATGCCGGAGCACATATCGCATTTGATGGCCTTCTTGGGCTTTTCGACGCCCGGTTCGGCATGTTTGTACCGCCATTTCTTCGACGGCTCGCCCGGCCCCGGTCCCGCGCCGAAGAACATCCAGCTCAGAAGCCCCGGCTTCTTCGGCGGCACGCTGTCCATGCGGATCACGCCATAGGGGCAGTTGCGCTGGCAATTGCCGCAGCCGATGCAGGTCTCGTCGATGAACACCTCGCCGTCGGGTCCGCGATGGATGGCATTGGGCGGGCAGTCGGCCATGCAATGCGGATGCTCGCAATGGCGGCAACTGGTGGGAACGTGCAGATGGGCGTAGGTGCGCCCCGCTTCCCGGTCGAGGCGGGAGAGGCCGTCATGGCTGTCGGCACAGGCTTTCTCGCAATTGTCGCAGCCGACGCAGAGATGTTCGTCGATCAGCAATACGTCGGTCGCTTCGCCAATGCCGTTGTCGACCAGGAACTTCGCCGTTTCCGAATACATGTCGACGACGGTGGAGAAACTGTCCTTGCGGCTCTCGATGAAGGCGTTGACGTCCTGCCGCGCGGCCATGTCGCGGCGCGCGCGCTCCAGCAGGGCGGGCTTGGCCTTCATCAGGCGGGCAAAGGCCTCGCCCTGCAATTTGATGACTTCGGACTTGACGGTCGCCTTGACGGTGGCTGTGCGCGGGCCGCCCGCGATCAGCGCCATTTCCCCCACATAGCTGCCTGCGGGCAAGTAGGAGAGAAAGACATTCTTCCCGCCGATCTTCTTTTCGACGATCATCGACCCCAGCCGGATCACATAGATGTCATTGCCAGGATCGCCCTCGGTGATGACATGCTCGCCCGCCTTGACGGTCTGGATCTCCGCCGTGTCCAGCACTTCGCCAAGGTCCGCCGGCGTCAGCCCCGCGCCGAACAGCTGCAGCAGCTGCCGTTCGGTCGAAATCCGGGTGATGGCGCGTTTGGCGGGGGGATTGGAGGACATGAGCTTGAGCGCCGCCGTGCGCGACACCTCCACCATGATCGAGTCCGTGCCTGCCCGCACCGTGGCGCCCCGGCGGCGGCCGGAAATCAGGCCGACCTCGCCGAAGATCGATCCCTGTTCGATGGGGACGTCCTCACCCGGCCCGACCTCCACCAGCGCCTGTCCCCGCGCGACGCCGAAGAGCGAGGAGCCGGGATCGAATTTCTCGAAGATCACCTCATCCTTGCGATAGGCGCGCACTTCGCTGTCCAGCATGAATTCGCGCATCTGAAGCGGCGAAAGGCCTTCCAGGATGGAAACATTGCCGCGGAGAAACTCCAGCCACTCCGCCACGCTCTTCCTTTCCGGCAATTGCGCGAACTTGGCGGCCAGGATCGGCTCGTCGGCGGGTTTCAGGTCGAGATTGCCGTTGATGAACTCGACGACGTCATAGCCCTGGTTCATGCAATGTTTGATCAGCGGATAGCCCGCCAGTGCGCCGATCACGAACATGCCCGGCGCGGTGCTTTCGAACATGGGCGACAGCTTGGGGAAGGCCAGCCGGTCGTTGCTGGTGAATTCGATCCCGCAACTTTCCACAAAGGCCCGCGGCGGGGCCGATCCCATGCGGGCGATGACGCGGTCGCATTTCAGCTTCACCTCGCCGTCGCGGCTGTCGAGCGTGATGAAACCCTGCTCGATCCTGGCGGTGGTGGCTTCGGTCATGATCGTCAGCCGCCCCGCCTCGGCGGCGGCCGTCAGCGCCTTGACGTTCGCAGCCTTGGCGCTCGCAAACTCGGTCGACCGATTGAGGATGGTGACGACATTGCCCTGCGCCTCGTCGGCAGCGAGGCCGAGCGCATTTTCGATGCCCGCATCGCCCGTGCCGACGACAAAAATATGCTCGTCATTATAAGCGGCTGGATCGTCCAGCTGATATTGGACATGAGGAAGCTCGGCGCCGGGGCAGCGCATCAGATTGGGGTTGCCCTGCGTGCCGATGGCCATGATCACGGCATCGGCAATGATTTCCCGCCCGTCGGTCAGCGTCAGGCGATAGGGCGGGGCGAGGCGCTGGATTTCCCTTGTCTCGCTGCCGCCGTCCCGCTTGCGTTCCACGATCTTCTGGATGCTGCCGGGGATGGGATCGCCCGTGCCGGTGATCGCCTTCACCTCGCACTGATAGGCCACATGGATGCCTTGGGCGGCCGCCTGCTCATTCCAGCGGTCGAGAATCGATTCGCGCTTGCCCGCCTCGAAATCGCAGTCGGATCGCAGCACGAGCTGGCTGGGCGTCGCCATCACATGCTTGCCCTTCTGATATTTGAAGATGGTGTCGGACAGATGGTCCGTCTTCTCGATCAGCAGGTGGGAAAGCCCCAATTGGGCGGCGCGTGCAGCCGCGCTCAGCCCCGCCGGCCCCGATCCGACGATCGCGATGCGCACGCGCTCAGACACTCGACAACCCCCTGAATATCCCCATGCTCCGGATCTTCGCTCGACCGGATGCCTGTCCCCGCCGGCACTCTATCATTTCCGCGGCGTCACGCTAGAGAGGAGTTGCATCGGCATGGGGTGGGGAAGCAAGGGACGATGAACTGGAGCATGGGGCGCATCCTGCTGATGGGGGCCGCTGGCATTGCCGCCCTGTCGATCGGCTATAATGTGGTGCGGGCGCCGGAGAAGGCGGCGGAAAGCAGGGCGCCAGCCTCCCCCATGTCGCAGCAGGCCAGCGATCCCGAAGCCGTCATTCGCAGCCTTCAGGACCGGGTCGGCGCCAATCCCAAGGATGCCGAGGGCTGGCAGATGCTGGGCTGGGCCTATTTCGAAAGCGGGCGTCATGCCGATGCCGTGCGCGCCTATCGCCATGCGACGACGCTGGTGCCGGGCAACGCGACCTTCTGGTCCTCGCTGGGCGAAGCAGCGGTGATGGCGAGCGAGCATGATCCCATGCCGAAGGAAGCCGCCCAGGCCTTCGACAAGGCGATCGCGCTTGATCCGAAGGACCCCCGCGCCCGCTATTTCCTGGCGGTGCGCAAGGATCTCGCCAAGGATCATGAAGGGGCGATCCGCGACTGGCTGGCGCTGCTGGCCGATACGCCGCCCGGTGCGCCGTGGGAAGCCGACCTGCGCCGAACCATCGAACAGGTAGGAAAGATCAACGGGATCAATGTCGCCACCCGGCTGGCGGCAGTGAAGCCCACCGCGCCGCATCCGGCCATGGACGGCATGTCTGTCGCGACCGCCGCCATTCCAGGGCCGAGCCGCGAACAGATGCAGGCAGCCGCTCAGCTGCCCAAGGGCCAGCAGGATGCGATGGTGGAGGGCATGGTCGCCAGCCTCGAAGCCAGGCTGAAAGCCAATCCCGCCAATGTGGACGGCTGGATCATGCTGATGCGCAGCCGGATGACACTGGGCGAAACAGCGAAGGCGACGGCCGCCTATCAGGCCGCGAAGGCCGCCAATCCGGGACAGGCCGGGCGTTTGCAGGATGAGGCCCGGATATTGGGGGTGCCGGGGATCTAGGGCCAGAACCCTAGGACGCCTCCGCCCATGCCACATAGCGGAGCGGCCCATGCTCCGTCGCGCCGAAAGGATAGCAGGTGGTAAGGCCCAGCAGCCGGTGCGCCGGGTCGCGGGGATAGGCGAAGCGGTCGCGTCGCACGATCTGGAAGCCGGTGATGCGATAGCCTTGCTCTTGTCCGCTGACGGATTGAACCTTGATGACATCGCCGACCTTTGCCTGCCTCAGGAAAGCGAAATGGGTGTCGCGATGGGCCGCCAGGATGCTGACCTTGCCCTGTCCATGGATCGGGAGCAATGTCGGGCCGAAGGCCATGGCCTGTCCCGACCCACCCGACAAGATGATTTCGCTGACGCCCAGACGCGGCAGGGTGATGCGGGCAACCGGAGCAGTATCGGTCCAGGACCAGGGCTTTACCGGCCGTTTCTCCAAGAGGCTCTGATCGAAGGCGCGATCCAGCAGGATTTGCGCGACCCATGCCTTGACGGGAATGAGCATGCCCCTTGCCATGAGCATCAGGCCAAGGAAGCAAAGGCCGATCAACACGGCATGGGACAGGACGCGCCCTCCGGCGCGCCCTCCCTTGCGGCTGGTCGTGGCGAGCGACCCGCCGGTCATGCCAGCCTCTCCCGGCGCAGGGCGCGGCGGCGAAGAGCAAGGCCGCCAAGGCCCAGAGCCAGCAGCGCCATGCCCTGTCCGATCAAGCCGACATAGCCGGTCGCGGTCTGGGGCAGGGTCATCGCCTCGGCCTCGCCGGCGGGCGGCAAATCGCCCTGTGCCGACCTGCCGGCGGCCGTCCTGGTCGCCTGTCCGCCGAAGAGGACGTCGAAATCCCATCCTGCGGGCAGCAGCAGCGGCAGTTCCTCGCGGGTCAGCATCGCACCTTCGGGGCGGGCCGGGGTTTCGTCCACCGCCACCAGGCTGGTCTGGCTGGTGACGAGGCTGTAGGCGAGGCCGATCTGCGCGACCGCTTCGTCGGCGGTGGCGTCGTCCGTCTCACCGGCCCAGCGCGCGGCTTCGACGTCGGCGATGCGACGGCTGGCCCACAGCCTGGCGACCGCCGGGCTGTCCTTGGCGGAGGAAAGATCGACGCTTTGCGACCAGGGCCTGTCACCGATCAACCCGAAGACGGTGAGCCTGCCCGTCAGCGCCTTCCCCTTGCCCAGCAGGACCAGCGGTTCTCCGGCATAGAGATCGGGCAGGCGGCGGGGCGTCAGGTCGAGGTCCGCGCCATCCACCTTCACCTTCAGGTCCCGCACGACAGGAGCGGTCAGCCGGTCGAGCAGGGCGGTCATCCTGGCCGCGACCTCTTCGCCCGTGCCGACATTGGTGAAGGTGCCGCGACCGGCCTCCGCCATGCGGCGCATCAGATATTCATTGGGCGCCGAGCCGATGCCGATCATGAAGATCCGGCTGCGCCCACCCTTGGCCGCAATGGTCGCCATCATCTCTTTTTCATTGGAGATGTCGCCGTCCGTCAGGAACAGGATTTGCCGGACGAAGCGGCCGTCCTGCGGCGTGCGGTCCTCCAGCGCGGCATTGAGGGCGGGCAACATTTCCGTGCCGCCATTGGCCTCAAGACCCTCGGTGAAGCGGCGGGCAAGCGCAATCTGTTCCGGCGAAGCGGCTACGCTTTCCTCGAACAATTTGGTCATTGTATCGTCGAAGCGAATGATATTGAAGCGATCCTGCGGCCGCAGCGTGCCCAGCGCATAGAGCAGGCTGGCCTTGGCGGCGTCCATCGACTGACCGCCCATGGAACCGCTATTGTCGATGACGAAGGTCATGTCACGGGGCGGGACCGGGCCGTCGGGTTCCCGCGTGGGCGGCGTGATCGCGGCCATCAGATAGGCGTCACCGTCCAGTGTCTGACGAAAGAGGCCGACGGTCGGATCGGCACTGGCCGACCGCCAGCGCAGTTCGAAATCGCGATCGGCGGGGACTTCGCCATCGGCAAGCCGGATGCTTTGGGCTTCCGCGCCATCATGCTGCACGGCGATGCGGTGATAGGGGCTGATGAGATTGGCTGGCCTGAAGCCGGGGGCAAGATGCACGGTGATCGACACCGGGTTCAGTGCCTTGCCGAGCTTCGGGTGCGCGATGGGGGCCGTGACATTGGCGGCGTCGGCGACGGGCGTCTGCGCGGGCGTGTAGCGCAGGCCCGCGACCAGCGGCAGGCGCAGTGCATATTCTCCACCCAGCTGCCGCACCGGCGCCTGATATTCGATGGCGATCAGCACCGTTTCGCCGGGGCCGACATTGGCGACGCTGTTGCGGAAGAGATTGGGGCGTTCGGCTTCCACCAGACCCGCCTTCCTGCCTTCGTCGCGGGCCTTCTCGTAAAGGGCGCGGGCTTCCTCGCGGCGCTTGATGCGGCCGACGATGACACGCTGGCCGACCACCATCTTCAGGCTGTCGACCGCGCCGTCATCGGGCAGGGGATAGAGATAGGTCGCCTCCATCCACTGGTCGCCGCTGTTGCGGAAGGCCTGGGTCACGCGGACGCGGGCGATCTGACCGCTGACGGTCACGTTCATGTCGGTGCCGAGCCGCATGGCGGGCATGGCGGTGGCGGCACCCTTGCCACGCAGCATCAGCGTGCCGCTGCCGATGGCGTCGGGATCGGCCTCCACGTCCGAGGCGGACAGGCGGCTGGTGAGGAAGACCAGGGCAATCAGACTTGCCAGCAGGCAGAGACCCAGCAGCAGGCGGCTGCCCGACTTGCCGGGCAGGGGGAGGGTAGGCATGGCTTGAACTCCAACGAAGGGAGCCTTCCCAATAGGCAGTCGGCATACCGGACAACCATCGGCAAGCCATGCCAATCCCTGCCGGAAGGCGCGCCATTGTGCGGATCAGTGCGATGACGCTTGACGGCATGTGCGGTTTTGTGCGGAATTGTCCGGTCTTGAGCGGATGGGGGCGAAGAATGTCGGAACAGGGGGTCGCGGATCGGCTGCGCGAGGAAATGGCGCGGCGGCGCATGTCGCGCCAGGCGCTGGCCGACATGGCTCGGATCAGCCTGTCGACGCTGGAAAAGGCGCTGTCGGGCAGCAGGCCCTTCACCCTCGCCACCATCGTGCGGATCGAGGAGGTGCTGGGTACGCCGCTGCGCGAGAGGACGGGGCAGGCGGGGCCAGGGCGCACGGATCTGGCCCCCGAACAGATGGGCGCCTATGCCCGCGCGGCAGTGCATTGGATCGAACAGGATTATGTGACCCTGCGCGCCAGTTTCGGGACGCCGGGCGCGGTCATCGCCTATCGCACCCGTATCGCCTGGAATGAGGAGGCGGGGCATCTGACCTTCGCGGAATCCGACCGGGCCGACGGCGCCTTTGCCCAGTCAGGCCATGTGTCCATGCCCAACCTTTCGGGGCACATCTATCTCGCCACCAATGAATCCGGGCAGCACCGGCTGATCATCCTGGGGCGCCCGACGCGGGACGGGCAGATGTTCGGATTGCTAACGACGCTGCAGGTGGGAGCGGGATCGCAGCTGGTGCCGGTGGCCTGTCCCGTAGCCTTCGTGCCTCAGGCGCAGCTTGCCGGACTTTCCATGGGCGTGACGGCGGAAGGTGCACCGATGTTCGCGGCCTGCAGGGCAATTCTGGACCGCGCCCTGCAGGATGATTTCTGCCGCTGGCGGCAATGACGTCCCATCCGCCTCGCCGCTCGCGCTGGCAGGCGTTGCGTCAATAGCGCGTCATCGCGGCCGGGACAGCCGTCGCCGGTTCTTTCCGACGGCCTTCCGGTAATGGGCCGTGGATGCCTGCAGGATCGAAAGCGGATTCGTGCCAAGCGCGCCGGTCATGGCTTTCCATTGCAAAATGGCCGCCGCCTCGATCTTTTCGCTCACCATCCTCTGTGCTTCCGTGACAGCGGCGGGATTGCCGGCCCATAATTTCGGCAGCCGCAGGTTGATGACCGTCGCGGCTTCCATGCCGAGCTTCCAATAGTCCAGTGCGATTATCATGGGATGGGGCTGCCGCATGGTCGTCCTTTTCACTTCCGTTCGATTCCGTCCTGATGCTGCCATCATGCCATGCTTGTCGACGGCGATTGTGACCATGCGGCCCGCTTTGCGACGAACGGTGGGCGGGGCGCTCAAGACTCACCTCGTTCCGAGAAACCACAAAAACGGCGCAGAACTGATCGATATCAGGCCGATTTTCAGGAACTTGAGACGGACGAAACGGGTTTCCCTGCCACCGGCCGACACGGCAAGAGATGAAAATGGGAGAGCAAGGCAATCGTGGCGACGTCTTTCGGACAAGGAAATACGCAACGGGCCAGCATAGCGGCGCGCAAGTCCGGCTTTCCGGGCCTTGCCCTGAGGGAATTCATGCGCAGCCCATTGGCCGTGGGTTCCGCTTTCCCTGCGTCACGCTTCCTGGTGGACAGCATGTTGGCGCCAGTAGACTGGAACCGCATCGGATGCGTGGTCGAATATGGACCGGGCACCGGCATTTTCACCCGTGCCCTGTTGGAGCGGCTTCCCGGCAACGCCAGGATCCTGGCCATCGATACGAGCGCCGCCTTCATCGATCATCTGCGCGAGGAAATGGATGACAGGCGGCTGATCGCGGTCCGGGGATCGGCGGATCATGTCCAGCGCATCATGGCGGATCATGGCGTGGAACAGGCGGATTGCATCATTTCCGGCCTGCCTTTTTCGACCCTTCCGCCGGATCGGGCGGCCCGGTTGATGGACGTCAGCCACCGCTCGCTCTCCCCCGATGGCCTGTTTCTGGCCTATCAGATGCGCAGGGCAATCGCCCCGCTCCTCCATCGTCATTTCGCGACCGTGGAAACCGGGTTCGAGTGGCGCAATGTGCCGCCCTGCCATCTTTATTGGGCACGTTCTCCGCGGCCATTCAGCCGGTCGGACGGCCCTTAAACTCTGCGATCAGGTCGAGCACGATCTGCGCATGTTCCTTGCGGCAGATAAGGAGGTCGGGAAGGTAGACGTCGCTCTTGTTATAGGTGAGCGGCGATCCGTCGATGCGCGAGCAATGGAGGCCGTGGGCGAGCGCGACGGCGACCGGTGCCATGCTGTCCCATTCATATTGGCCGCCCGAATGCAGGTAGATGTCGGCCTGG
>NZ_JAKUJY010000047.1 GCF_022664535.1 Sphingobium trunci
GTACGAGATCGTAGCAGGCAAGCGGCGTTACCATGCCGCACTGGCTGTCGCGGGGGAGACTGACGGTATCGCGTCCCTGCCCTGCGCCATCATGGAGGCAGGCGACGACGCGGCGGCGCTGGAGGCCTCGCTGATCGAGAATATCGCCCGGCTGGACCCCGACGAAATGACTCGCCACGAAACCTTCACCCGGCTGGTCCGGGAGGGGCGAAGCGTGGAGGATATCTCCCTGACCTTCGGTCTGACTGCCCTGCAGGTGAAGCGCACTCTCGCACTGGGCAATCTCCTGCCCCGCATCCGCAATCTTTACCGGGCCGAGGCAATCGATGCAGTCACCGTCCGCCACCTGACCCTCGCCTCCAAGGTGCAACAGCGCGAGTGGCTGGCCCTGCTGGACGATGATGATCGCCACGCGCCAGTCGGCCAGAATTTGCGGGCATGGCTTTGCGGAGGTGCCGCCATTTCCACCAAGTCAGCCCTGTTCGACCTCGCGAGCTTTGGCGGCGAGATCGTCGCTGACCTGTTCGGGGAAGAGAGCTATTTCGCCTGCGCTTCCGATTTCTGGACCGCGCAAATGACGGCGGTCGAGGAGCGCGCCGACGCCTATCGTGAAGCGGGATGGCAGGAAGTCGTCATTCTGGAGCGGGGAGCCTATTTCCACACATGGGAGCACGAGCGCTGCCCCAAGAGGAAGGGTGGCAAGGTCTATGCCGTCATCAGCCATCGCGGCGAGGTGACTTTCCATGAAGGCTACATCACCATCAAGGAAGCGCGGAAGCGGGAGAAAGGCGAGACCATCGCCAAGCCGGTTCGCCCGGAGATCAGTGCCCCAATCCAGAACTATGTCGATCTCCATCGCCATGCCGCCGTGCGCGCCTCGCTATTGTCACAGCCCGCTATCGCCCTGCGCCTGATGGTCGCCCATGCCATCGTCGGATCGTCGCTATGGCGGATCGATGTGGAGCGGCAGCGTGCCCATAATGATGCAATTGCCGAGAGTGTGGAAAGCAGCGCGTCGGAAGCGCTGTTCGACACCCAGCGCCGCGCCGTGCTGGCCCTGCTGGACTTCGATGCCGATACGCCGACCGTCACCAACGGTTATGCGGGCGACCACGGCCTGCCCGGCCTGTTCCGCCAGTTGATGACTTTGACCGACGACGCCGTGCTGGACATTCTCGCCATCGTCATGGGCGAGACGCTGGAAGCGGGCAGCGCCATGGTCGAATTGCTGGGCGCTATGCTCAACGTCGATATGGCGAAGGTCTGGCAGGCCGACGATGCCTTGCTCGATCTGGTCCGCGACCGGGAGGTGATCGGCCATCTGGTGGCGGAGGTGGCAGGCAAGACCGTCGCGACGGCCAATGCCGGGGAAAGCGCCAAGGTGCAGCGCCAGATTGTCCGGGACTATCTTGCTGGAACGGGCGGGCGCGCCAAAGCCGAAAACTGGGTGCCGCGCTGGATGGCCTTTCCGCCCACGGCTTACACCGAACGGGGCGGCGTCGGCAGCGTCGAACGGTGGAACTTGATCGGCCCGCTGCTGGAAATCGGAAAGCCCTCGGATGAAAGTGCTGAGGATCAGTCCATGGCTCAGGCCGCCTAACCCTGCTCAACCCGGAGACGACATCGGCTCCGGGTTATTTTCGCCTAGCTACAACCGGGATCGGGACGGATAAGCGCACCTGGATCGAAAGGCCGCCCGGCATGGCCGGGCGCTTTTGCTTCTACCAGTATTGGCAAAACACGGAAATCCCGCCGCGTTCAGCGAATACTCGAAAGCCGCCGTTTGGGGTTTTCCGTCAAGCGGGGAATGACCCGCCGCCCTTCCCGGCTGCACTTTGTTCACCCTCCAGCCGCTCCACTTCCCGTTCAAGCACAGTGCGGATGAACGCGGCCCTGCGCTGCCGCCCGACCAGCTTGTCAATTCGCTCGCCGAGACCTTCCGGCAAACGGATGTTGGTCGATTTCACGTTGAGCGGCGGCCTTCCCATAATTGTGTCGTAACCGCGCACGACACCCATTCAACCGGAAGCAGATTAAGCGGTGCCGGTTATTGCATATTTCCCCCATTCCGAGTTATAAGCGGTGCCGCTTAATGCCTCCAGATCGCCATTCGGCGTTTCAGGATGGCGAAATGAGGAAGGCAGGCCGATGACCTCACCCAATTTTCCTTCTGATGATTCGGTAGGCGGCACATCGCGCCGCGCGCTGCTCCGGGCACTGACGACCGCACCAATTGCGGTTCCTTTGATTGCTTCGCCCTGGAGCGAGGCTCTGGCCGATCTTCACGACCTTTATGGCGATTCACCAGCAGCCCTTGTTCGGACCAAGGCGGGACGAAGCCTGAGCCGCTTCCGCTATCACAATGCCGAGTCCTTTTATTGGGGACTGGAGCACGGCCTCTACGACAATGACGGCGGTGAGATGCTGTACCGGTCCGGCATTGTCGCCCAGCTTGCGCTTTCCTCCCACCTGCTCGACGTTGGTTTTGCCGACGAGTGGAACGCCCGCCATATCCGGCTGGATGTCGCCAAGTCGCTCGCCCATGCCAATGCGACCGGCTTTGGGCATGACTGTCCCGACATGGCGCGCCTTGCTGCCATTCTTTCCCCGTACTGGAAGTGGGGCCATGCCCATCGGATCGATGCGCCGCCCCCCGACAATGGCGGGTTCATGGTGGACGAGGTTCGCCCTCTGCTGCGCGCCTTGCTCGACCGCGTGCATGACGTTACCGGCCATCGCCGCCCGAACGGCTGGCGTCGCGAACAACCGGAAACCCGGTCATGATGCCGTCCACCGACAGGGAGCATCTGCCATGGCCGGTGCGGCAGGACCTTCGCACGGTCACGGCGATGCTGTTCGAAGCCTTCGCCGAAAGCCTCAAGGGCAGATTGTCCGAGCACTATCGATCAGGCCGTATCCTGACCCTGATCCTGCATGGTTCCCATGCGCGGTCCGATTCGTGGAATGTCGCGCCGGAGGATGCCTTCCATCTGCTGGCGATCGTCAATCATCTTCGGCTGGCGCGCAGGCAGCAGGATTGGCGACTGGTGCGCGACCGCCTGCGCCGCGCATGGGAGTTTGGCGAGATCGCTCGCCCGGTGCGGCTGACCGTCCATAGCCTGGAGCAGGTCAACGGCGCTCTGGCCGAGGGTATTCCCCATTTCGTCACCATCGCGGGCGAAGGCATCCCGCTCTATGAGATGGAAGGTTTCCGGCTCCTGTCGCCACGCTTGCTACCTATGCAGGAACGGCATGCGCGGGGACAGTCCGAGTTCGCCCGCTGGCATGATCGGGCAAGCGATTTCCTGCTGGGCGCGGCCTTCTACCGGAGCGAGGGCAATGCGCCCATGGCGGCACTGTTGCTGCATCAGGCGTGCGAGCATCTTTACCAATGTGTTCTCTGGACGATCACCCTGCATGGTCCGCGCACCCATGCGCTGGATGAACTGCGCGAAAGGGCCGAGTCGATCGAGCCGCGCCTGTCCATCGCATGGCCACGCGCGACCCCGTTCGAGCGCCGCGCCTTCGGCTGCATTCGCCGTGCCTATGTCGAGGTCCGCTATGGCCGTTCCTATCGCATCGGTTCCGACCAACTCGAATGGGCGATGGAACGCGTGATGCTGCTGCACGGCCTGACCGAACGGCTCTGCCGCGAGCGGCTGAACGACATGGTCTCGGTTCATCGAGAGGCACGTCATGGCCGATGCGCCTGACCCCGAGGTCGAGCGGCTCGCCGCCTACCGGAAAGCCGTCGATCGCCTGCCGGTCCTGACGCGCGTCATATTCCTGCTCGTTCGTCTGGATGCCCTGTCCTATGATGAAATCGCCCGTCGATTGTCCATCGACGCGCAGGCGGTGGAATCCTGCCTCGTCGAGGCGCTCGGCATGATCCGCATCATGCTTGATGGCGAATTACCCCGGCGTCGTGACGATCCGCGCATTGCCCTTGCCGAGGCTGACCTGCATCGGCGCCATCGCGCCTATTGCGAGGAAGCTTTGTGGGCATTGGGCATCGCCGGTCCGATCCCATGGCCCGGAGACAGCGACGACGACCAGACCCTCATGCGGATGATCGTTGCGGCCATGCCTCCACGCGTTCACGCCACCTTTATCCTGCACGGCGTCGATCGATTGAGCTATGCACGGATCGCCGAACGCATGGGGACGTTCCAATGGATCGTGCGGTATCGCATGCTCCGCGCCATTCGCCATATCGCGCGAGCTCCGGATCAGTTCGAGCAATGGTTGCGCGATAGGGCCTCCGCACCTGCGACGATCAATTAGCCGATGGCTTCTCCGCCTCGAACGCGCGTTTGCCTTTGCGTTGCCACAGCGCCAGCGCATTGCTCCGCTCTGGCCCCCGCAGCCTGTCGGCGGCGGTGAGGAAGGCGCCGTAGAGGATGGCGCGATCATCGTCGGTCAGATCGACCAATCCGGCCTTGATGACGAGGCCGCCCAGCTCGATCAGGTGCCGCGTCCGTTCGCGGCGCTTGATGACCCATTCGCGCATGTCGGTTCGCGCCTTTCGTGCTTCAAGCCGATGTCCCGCCGCCTTCAAGCGGGAGAGTGCCGCTTGGGCCGCGATCAGGTCCGCTCGCAGGCTGGCGTTTCTCACCGAGAAAGAAGGCCGCGCCCGCCTTACGCCAGCCCTCCTTCGTGGCGGCGTCCTTCGCCGTGACGGCATGAAGCAGTGCGCCTGCCAGCAGATCGGCGTCGAGGGCATCGGCTCCACATGCCGCCACCAGTTCGCCCAACTGCCGCACGCGGCGTTCCTTGAGCGCCTTCGCCTTGTCGGCAAGGGCTTTGAGTTCCGAATCGAAGTCGCGCGGCTTGCGCATCGCAAAGTCTCCATTGAGTGAAGATGCGGTGATGATAAGATAAACCTCGCCGCCGCGCAGTAGAGTCGCCGGGACAGCCTGACACCGCCTAGTCCCGTCCGAGAAATTTTCGAGAAGGGCGCGCTTATACGTCGTGCCGACGTGCTGCTTGAAGTGTAAATGGATTGCCGTCATGGCGATCTTCCATTTCTCCGTTCAGGTCATCAGCCGCGCTTCTGGTCGCAGCGCTGTCTCTGAGGCGGCCTATCGCGCGGGTGAACGGCTGCACGATGAGCGCCTTGACCGCGACCATGATTTCCGCGCCCGCTCCGGCGTCGAGCATAGCGAAATCATGCTGCCACAGAACGCGCCGGATGAATGGCGTGACCGGGAACGGCTGTGGAATGACGTCGAGGCCTTCGAGAAGCGCAAGGACGCGCAGCTTGCCCGCGAGGTGGAGTTCGCCATCCCGCGCGAGATGAGCAAGGCGCAGGGCATCGAACTGGCCCGCGATTTCGTGCAGGCCGAGTTTGTCGATCGCGGCATGATCGCCGATCTCAATGTGCATTGGGATATCGGCGCGGACGGCCAGCCCAAGCCCCATGCCCATGTCATGCTCACCATGCGCGAAGTCGGCCCGGATGGCTTGGGGCAGAAGGTCCGTGAATGGAACGACCATGCGAATATAGGGCACTGGCGCGAAAGCTGGGCCGACCACGTCAACACACGGTTGGCCGAACTCGACATAGACGCCCGGATCGATCATCGCAGCCTCGCCGATCAGGGCATCGATCTGGAACCGCAAAGCAAGATCGGCGGTCCGGCGCACCGGATGGACGCGCATGGCCTCGAAGCCGACCGCGCCGAGATGCACCGCGAGATCGCGCGGGAGAATGGCGAACGCATCATCGCAAACCCCGGCATCGCGCTTGACGCCATCACGCACCAACAGGCGACGTTCACCAACCGCGATATGGCCATGTTCCTCCACCGTCACAGCGACGGGCAGGAGCAGTTCAATGCCGCCATGCACGCGGTGCGCGGTTCGCCCGACTTGATCGCCCTGGGCAAGGACGGACGCGGTGATGACCGGTTCACGTCGCGCGAGATGATCGAGACCGAGCAGCGGATGAGCCGGGCGGCCGATCAATTGGCGGCGCACCGGGACGATGGTCTCCCGGCGGCGACGATCTACGCCATTCGCGCCGCCGAGAGTCGAGGTCTCGCTCTGGGTGCAGAGCAGGAAATCGCTTTGCGACACATAACATCCGGACGCGGATTGTCACTGGTGTTGGGCTATGCCGGAACCGGCAAGAGCGCGATGTTGGGCGTGGCGCGCGAGGCATGGGAAGGTTCCGGGTTCAACGTGCGCGGTGTGGCGTTGGCGGGCATCGCCGCCGAAGGGTTGGAGAACGGTTCGGGCATTGCTTCCCGCACCATCGCCAGCATGGAGCATGGCTGGAGTCAGGGGCGCGATCTGCTCAACGCCCGCGACGTGCTGGTGATCGACGAGGCGGGCATGGTGGGCACGCGCCAGTTGGAGCGCGTGCTGTCCCATGCCGCTGAGGCCGAGGCCAAGGTCGTCCTTATCGGCGATCCGCAGCAATTGCAGTCGATCGAGGCGGGTGCGGCGTTCCGCGCGATCCATGAGCGGCATGGCGGCGTCGAGATCACGCAGGTCCGTCGCCAGCATGAGGGTTGGCAACGCGATGCCACCCGGCACCTCGCCACCGGCAGGACCGGCGAGGCGATTGCCGCCTATGCCGACAAGGGCATGGTGCATCAGGCCGAGACGCGTGACGAGGCACGGCGTGATCTTGTCGAGCGCTGGGACCGCGAGCGGCAGGCCAATCCGAATGCCAGCCGCATCATCCTTACCCATACCAATGCCGAGGTGCGCGAACTCAACGACGCGGCGCGCGAGCGGATGCAGGCAGCGGGCGAGCTGGGCGAGGATGTGCGCTGGCAGGTGGAGCGCGGCCCGCGCGACTTCTCTAGCGGCGACCGCATCATGTTCCTGCGCAACGAGCGCAGCCTTGGCGTGAAGAACGGCACGCTCGCCACCATCGAACAGGTGGACAAAGACCATATGGCGGTTCGCATCGATGACGGGCGTTCAGTGGCATTCGACACGAAGGACTATCGCGACCTCGACCATGGCTATGCCGCGACGATCCACAAGGCACAGGGCATGACCGTGGACAGGGTGCATGTGCTGGCGACGCCGGGGATGGACCGCCATGGCGCCTATGTCGCCCTCTCGCGTCATCGCGACGGCTTGGCGCTCCACTATGGTCGCGATGATTTCCGCGATCAGTCCCGGCTGGTCCGCACGCTCAGCCGTGAGCGGACGAAGGAGATGGCGACCGATTACCGACAAGCCGACCCGGCTCGCACCTTCGCCGAGCGACGCGGCATCACCTTCCGCGAGCGTGTCGCGGAAATCGTCCGTGCGGGGGCAGACAAAGCGCGCGGGATCTTCGACAATTTCCGGCCCAGCATCCCGGCGCAGCAGGGACGCGACATATTTGCAGGGTTCCAGCCCAAGGCCGAGCGCCCGGAGCAGGAGCAGGCGCGTGGGCGAAGCGAACAGCGCCAGCATGAACACGAGCCGCAGGCGCTTCGCGCGGGCGGCGTGCGCGGCGCTATCGAGCGCTACGCCAGAGCGTTCGACGCCATCCGGCAGACCCGTGCGCAGGGCCTCGACGCCATGCCGCACCAGCGCGAGGCGCTGGATCGGGCGCGCGACGCTCTGAACGCGGTGCGGCCCGAAGGCGCGTCCGACCTCGATAGCGCGTTCAAGGGCAGTCCGGAGCTTGTCCGCGAGGCCGCCGGAGGGCGCGGCCAGGCGGCGATGCGCGCGATGCAGTTGGAGACGGAAATCCGCATGGATCCGTTCCAACGTGCCGACAGGTTCGTGGAGGGCTGGCAGCAATTGCAGCGGCAGCATGATGAGCTTGTCCGGGACGGCAATTTCCGGGGCGCGAAGAGTGCCGCGCAGCAGATGGCCGTCATGGCGAAAAGCCTCGAACGCGACGCCCAGCTTGAATCCGTGCTGGGCCTGCGCAGCCGCGAGCTTGGGTTGGAGATTGGCCGCGACATGGGACGCGACCTGCCCCGCCAACTTGCCGATTCCATTCCCTTCGACCACGGACGCGATCTCGACCGTGGGTGGGGCATCAGCCGCTAGCAAGGAGAAGTCGTTATGGATGACGGGCAATCGCTGTTAAGCGAAACGGAACCGCAAGAGGAAACCGCTGCCCAGGCGTTCGCGCGTCTTGATGGCCGGATCGCTCTCCTGTCCCGCGCGATCGAACATCTGGCCGCCGAGCGGTCGAACATCGATATTCCCGATTATAGCGCGACATTGGGGCAGATGAATGCGCGTCTTGCCGCCATCGCGCAGGCACTGGCCGGCATATCTGGAAAGCCGGCCATGCAATGGACGCCCGAGGAAATGTCCGCACGAATGGACGCGGCGGCGGAGAAGTCGCGTCGCGCTGACGCCGTGACCCTCAAGGAGGCGCGGGAGGTCCATCTGGAGGCGGCCAAAGCCATACGCGCATTCATCCCCATCGCCCATGAGGGCCGGGAACAGCGCAAGCATCTCCTGTGGGCCGCAAACGGTGGTTTGCTGGCTGGATGTCTGCTCTGGGCGATCCTTCCTGGCGTTATTCTACGGGCCTTGCCGACAGGCTGGCATATGCCCGAAAGCATGGCGGCCCATATCATCGGTGAGTCGGCACTATGGGATGCGGGTGCGCGCATGATGCGCGCAGGCGACCCGCAAGCGTGGCGGACACTGACAGCGGCTGTCGAGATATGGCGCGACAATCGCAATCTCCTTGATGCCTGCACGCGGAAGGCGGACAAAAGCGAACAGCCTGTTCCGTGCAACATCCGTGTCCGCAATGGAATGGACGGCCAGTCTTCAACTGGCCGCCGTTGATGAACTACCGCCACCCTCCACGAGTTACTGCCAGGAAATTATCCCGTCGCTCTGCCAGGGCTTCAAATTTACCGAATGGAGCAGTGCCCCGTCCATCCCAAAAGCTAGCCATCGCTTCGCTCAGTTGCGATGCTGCCCTGCTAATAGTTGCGTTCTGCGAATTCGCCGTGTCATAGCTTAGGGCAACGTCGCTGAAGGAACCCACCGTGCCGTTAGTCCGGGTGAATGAGCCGGTATTGACGGTGATGTTCTCACCCCATTCCCAACTCTGATTGACGGCTTCGCCAGCCAGATCGATCGATGCGACGCCTACAGCCTCAAGGGATGAAATTTCCTTCTCGTCGACCCGGCCATTGCCATTCTTGTCCCACCACACCTTGAACTGGGAGAACTGGTCATCAAGCGACGAGAAAATGCCATCCCCATTGCTGTCAAACACCCGTAG
>NZ_JAKUJY010000048.1 GCF_022664535.1 Sphingobium trunci
GAGACGGTCGGGTTTGAGTCAAATTTGCCCGAAAACAGACCCTTATCTTCAAAGAAAATTAGGCAGAATCGGCTAGGCGCTTCTGAGCGGGAGATATGTATGCGCCGGATCGCAGTGCTCAGTATAATGGGATTAATTGCTGCCAGCCCATTGGGTGCGCAGGCGGCAGACACAGCCGACCTCGCTACGCGGTTCTTCAATACCATTCCCGATGTCTGCTTTCAAACGGCGCGAGGCAGGCCGCCAACACAAGAAACCGCGGCGAGCCTTCTCCTCGAAGTTGCGTCAGAAATTCCTCCAACGGTAAAGGCTCACTTCAGTCGCATTCCCACATGGTTCCGATTGAAAGCACAGCCGGACGAAGTTTTTATCGGAGTTGGGGACAGTGCGGGAGCCTGTCATATCGTGTTGGCTAACACTAAGCAGACGGTGGAAGTCCGCACCAAGGTTGCCGCACTTCTGAAGGTTGGTGGATTCCAAGTGATCCACGAAAACACCATTTCTGGCTCAGACATTGATATGCTTTTTGTCTCAAAAGCGCCCGATGGCTACATGTTGATTTCACTACAGGCCCCCCGGAACGTGGTGCGGGATGGGATAGGGGATCAAGGTGCCGTTCATGTTAAACTTATGCCAGCGGCCATGTTTGAGGCGATGCTTTCTAAGCGTTGAAGGGGTCCGGTTTGGCGGGGTTTGCAGAAATCGCTCAATGGCAATTTCTGGTCGATTGATGCAGTCAACCGAACAGGAGCCATAAAATCAATCCAGCAAGGATGAATGGCCCCAAGAGCGCAATTCCGCCGCCGATCCATCCTCCCTTCCGATAGGCGGTCTCAACAGCGCATTCCCAAAACCCTTGGATAATCAACTCAGCCAGCCATGCCATTCTTTGATGATGCCTGACCACTGGAATGTCGGCAATCGGGAAACGCGTATAGGCTCAGGAACGGCAACTTCTCGTCGAAACCCGCCTTTCTCTTTTTCCTGTCCTACAACCACCCGCCCGCGCTAGGCTTGGCGCGGCTCTTTGACAATTGAACATAATCTGTTGGAAGCAAGACCGGAAGCAGCGCTTTCCCGCAACCCTATCGTGTCACCTATGTCACCCAAATCCCGCAGGGGCGGCATGGCGTACAGCGTACTGAGGCAAACCGGGCCACTCGTTGCCAATGTAGGGAAAAGTCCGGTTCCAGCCGGCACAGTCACTCTGTCCTGAAGAGTGGCGCGAGTGACGGGGCTCGAACCCGCGACCTCCGGCGTGACAGGCCGGCGCTCTAACCAACTGAGCTACACCCGCGCAGGGCGGCATCTTGCGCGGCATTCAGCCGCCAGATGATGCTATCTGAAAAACCATCCACTTCCCTGACAGGAAGTGGCGCGAGTGACGGGGCTCGAACCCGCGACCTCCGGCGTGACAGGCCGGCGCTCTAACCAACTGAGCTACACCCGCGTTCGGTGTGGGCGGGCATCTATGCGGCCCCGCCCCCCCTGTCAACCGTCTGCAACATGAGTTTCTTGGCTTTCGTCATTTTCTTTGCGCGGGGGCACGGTGAGCGTGCCGCGCTCGAACAGGAAACCGGCAATATCCGGGGTTCCGGCGGCCGCCACGACGGTCTGGATGATGATCAGCAGCGGCACGCCCAGCAAGGCTCCGGGCGTCCCCCACACCCATCCCCAGAAGGTCAGCGACACCAGGATCAGCAGGGGGTTCATGGTCAGCCGCCGCCCCAGGATCGTGGGCGTGGCAAAATTCGCCTCGACCAGATGAAAGCCGATCTGCAGCGCCGCGGGCAGCAGCGCCTTCCACACATCGTCGAACACCATGAGGCCGCCCAGCGCCAGCAGCACGGCCGCCAGCATCGGCCCGAAATAGGGCACGAAGTTCAGCAGCGCGACGATACCGCCCCACATCAGCGGCGAAGGCATGCCGATCAGCCACAGGGCGAGCGCGATGGACAGTCCCAGGCACAGGTTGATGGTGGCGATGGTCAGCACATAGGCGGATGTCGCATCGACGACATTCTGGATCACCCGCGCGACCGCCATGGCGCCGTCGAAACTGCCCCGGCTGTTGATCGTCCGCCGCCGCAGCCGCGTCCATCCGGCCAGGAAGAAATAGATGATGAGCAGCGCGAACACCATCTGGATGATCGCGGCGGGCGCGGAGGTCGCCGCGAATTGCAGCAGCGATCGCGGCGCATCCACCGCCGCCGTCTGCGCCGCCGCGACGGGTCCGGTCGCCAGCATCTGCACGGTTTCGTCGACGAAGCGCTGAAGCTGCGAATAAAAGTCGATCAGCGGGGCCAGATTGCTCTGAATCTTGGGCAACCGCTCTGGCAGCAGCCGGAACCAGTCGGTCGCGGGCACGACGATCAGCACCAGCGCGGTGTTGGCCACAAGCAGAAAGGCGATCATCGCCGCCAGCGCGGCAATGGCCGAAGGCACGCGCCGCCGCTCCATCCACTCCAGAAAGGGCACCAGCGCGATCGCGATGACCAGTGCGGCGGTCAGCGGCAGGAAAAATTCGGCCCCTGCCTGCAGGGCGAAGGGCAAGGCGAGGATCAGCCCGATCCCCGTCGTCAGCGCGATCGAGGCCAGCAGGCGGTCGCGCCGCCGGTTGATTTCCTGCTGTTCCTGAGGTGTCACGCCTGAAATATCCCTGCCCCGCCCACCTGTTCTGCACGGGCGGCCCGGACCCGTCAATTTCCATTCCGGCCATCCACCGCAAAACGGCTCGACAACAAGGGAAACAAGCCCTTAACCAAATCTTCGTCGCTTGGCCTTAGGACGGAAGCCATTTCGGGCGCGACACAAGCGGGGGCATCGGATGGAATCGGCGGGCATGAAGGCGGGGGGATGGCTCTGTGCGCTCATCTGCGCCCTGGCGCCGCAAGGGGCATCGGCGCGGCAGGACATCAGGCTGGACCGGCAGATGTTCGTCGAGCGCGTCAGCACCGATATCAACGGTCGCGTGCGCCGGGTTCTGGAAAGCGCCGACCGCGCGGGTTCGGGAGACCAGCTGATCTTCGTGGTCAACTGGCGCAACGAAGGCAGCCGTCCGGTCAGGGGCCTGGCCGTCACCAACGCCGTCCCGCGCGGCACGCAGATCGACCTCAGCGATCCGGCCATGCAGTTGTCCGTCGATGGCGGCGCCCATTGGGGCCGCCTCACCGATCTCTGGCTCCCGACGGCCCTGGGCGGCACCCGCCGGGCGGTTCCGGCGGACATCACCCATGTCCGCTGGACCGTCCCGCAGGCCATTTCCCCCGGCGAAAGCGGCCGCCTCAGTTATCGCGCCACCGTCCGTTAGTCCGCGAACAGCAGAACCGGCGTCTCCAGCAGCTTGCGCACCGCCTGCACGAAGCTCGCCGCATCCCAACCGTCGACCACGCGATGGTCGCAACTGATCGACAGGTTCATGAGCTTGGCGGGCACCACTTCCTTGCCACGAAACACCGGCCGCTCGATGATGCGGTTCGGCCCGATGATCGCGACCTCCGGCCGGTTGATGACCGGCGTCGTCGCCACGCCGCCCAACGGCCCCAGCGAGGTCAGGGTCAGCGTCGATCCGGACAGTTCCTCGGACTTCGCCTTGCCGGAGCGGGCGGCATCGGCCAGCCGCCTGATTTCCGCCGCAAGCTGCCAGACATTGCGGTCCTGCGCGTCGCGGATCACCGGCACCATCAACCCCGCGTCGGTCTGGGTTGCGATGCCCATATGCACCGCGCCAAAGCGCGTCACCACGCCCGCCTCATCGTCATAGCGCGCGTTCAGCATCGGAAATTCCGGCAGCGCCCGGCAGATCGCCACGATCAGCAGCGGCAGCAGGGTGAGCTTGGGCTTGTCGCCGCGATGGGCGTTCAACTGCTCGCGTGTTTCCTCCAGCGCGGTGACGTCGATCTCCTCGACATAGGAGAAATGCGGGATGGCCCGCTTGGACGCGGCCATATTCTCGGCGATCCGGCGGCGCAGGCCGATGACCCTGACCTCCTCATCCGCCCGCTTCGGCGATTTCCCGGCAGGCCGATAGCCCTGCCCTGAACCGTAGAGCAGGAAAGCATCGAGGTCGGAGTGGCGGATATGATCGCCGCTGGGCTTCACCTGCGACAGGTCTACGCCAAGTTCCCTGGCGCGAGCCCGAACGGCGGGGGAGGCCATAACGGCAGCTTTCGCCTCCACCTTCGGCGGGACGATGGCAGGCTCCGGCTCCAAGGGCTTTTCCGCCTCGACCATCGGCAACGGCTCAGCCGCCGCCTCACGCTCGACGGGCTCGGACGTCACTGCCTTTTCCGGCGCCGCAGCCGGAGCGGGCGCCTCGACAGCATCGCCCTCCGTCTCGATCTCCACCAGCATCGACCCGATGGCGATCTGCTGCCCCGGCTCGCCCGCCAGACGCACCACCGTGCCCGCGACCGGGCTTTCCATCTCCACCGTCGCCTTGTCCGTCATCATGTCGGCAATCGCCTGGTCTTCCTCGACCCGGTCGCCCACCTTCACATGCCAGCCGACGATCTCGGCTTCCGCAATGCCTTCGCCGATATCCGGCAGCCTGAACGTAAACAGCGCCATTTTCAGCCTCAGTCCTTCATGATCTTGTTGATGGCTTCGCGAATCCGCACCGGGCCGGGGAAATAGGCCCATTCCAGGCTGTGCGGATAAGGCGTGTCGAAGCCGGTCACGCGCTCGATCGGCGCTTCGAGATGGTAGAAGCAGCGCTCCTGCACCTGCGCAGACAGTTCCGCGCCAAAACCGCTGGTGCGCGTCGCCTCATGCACGATCAGGCAGCGCCCGGTCTTCTTCACCGACCTTTCGATGGCCTCGATATCGAGCGGCACCAGCGTCCGCAGATCGAGAATCTCGGCATCCACGCCCATCTCGGCCACGGTATTTTCGACCACATGGACCATCGTGCCATAGCAGAGCACCGTCAGCGCCCCGCCCGCCCGCGCCACTCTCGCCTCGCCCAGCGGCACGCGATAATAGCCCTTCGGTACCTGCGCCGCCTCATGACCTGCCCAGCTTCGGGCAGGCGTGTCGTAATGGCCGTCGAACGGCCCGTTATAGATGCGCTTCGGCTCGAAGAAGATGACCGGATCATTATCCTCGATCGCGGCGATCAGCAGCCCCTTGGCGTCGTAAGGGGTCGAGGGGATCACCGTCTTCACCCCCGACACATGGGTAAAGATACCCTCGGGCGACTGGCTATGCGTCTGCCCCCCGAAAATCCCGCCGCCAAAGGGCGAGCGCACCGTCATCGGGGAAATAAACTCCCCCGCCGAACGGTAACGCAGCCGCGCCGCCTCCGACACCAGCTGGTCCAGCGCCGGATAGATATAGTCGGCAAACTGGATCTCCGGCACAGGCCGCAGCCCATAGGCGCCCATGCCCACGGCCACGCCGATGATCCCGCATTCGGTGATCGGCGTGTCGAACACCCGGTTCTTGCCATATTTCTGCTGCAACCCCGCCGTCGCGCGGAAGACGCCGCCGAAATAGCCTACATCCTCGCCCATCACGACCACATCCGGGTCACGGCCCATCATCACGTCCAGCGCGCTGTTGATCGCCTGGATCATGTTCATCTGCGCAACGTCGCCGGACGCTTGGGTCATCGTCTCGCTCATCGTCCCGGTCACAGGCCCGCCGCCTTCCATTCCTCAAGCATCTTCTGCTGCTGTTCCTTGAGGTGCCAGGGCATCTCCTCGAACACATCCTCGAACATCGATTCCATCGGATGGTGCAGGCCATGGCCGAGGATACCGTTCTTCTCCGCCTCCCGCGCGGCATCGTGGACCATTTCCGCCAGTTCCTTGTCCATCGCCGCGTGCCGCTCCTCGTCCCAGATGCCGAGCGCGATGCAATGCTTTTTCAGCCGCGCGATGGGATCGCCCAGCGGCCAATGACTGGCCTCGTCGGCGGAACGATAGGCGCTGGGGTCGTCGGACGTGCTGTGCCCCTCGACGCGATAGGTGAAATGCTCGATCAGCGTCGGCCCGGCATTGGCCCGCGCCCGGTCGGCGGCCCAGCGGGTGGCGGCATAGACCGCCAGCGCATCATTGCCGTCCACCCGCAGCCCGGCGATGCCATAACCGATGGCCCGCGCCGCGAAGGTCGTCGCCTCGGCTCCCGCAAAGCCTGAAAAACTGCTGATAGCCCATTGATTATTGACAACATTCATGATGACGGGTGCCCGATAGACGCTGGCAAAGGTGCAGGCCGAATGGAAATCGCCCTCCGCCGTCGACCCCTCGCCGCACCAGGTCGCCGCGATCCGGGTATCACCCCGCGCCGCGCTGGCCATCGCCCAGCCCACTGCCTGCGGATATTGGGTCGTAAGGTTGCCCGAGATGGAGAAGAAGCCCGCCTCCCGCGCCGAATACATGATGGGAAGCTGCCGCCCCTTCAGCCTGTCGCCCTTGTTCGAATAGATCTGGTTCATCATGTCGACGATCGGCCATCCGCGCGCGATCAAAATGCCCTGCTGGCGATAGCTGGGGAAGCACATGTCGTCGCTCGCCAGCGCCGCGGCGGCGCCGATCGACACTGCTTCCTCGCCCGTCGATTTCATGTAGAAGCTGGTCTTGCCTTGGCGCTGCGCCCTGAACATGCGCGCGTCGAAGGCCCGCGTCAGCGCCATGGCGCGCAGCATCCTGAGCAGCGTCTCCGCCGGTAGCTTCGGGTCCCAGGGGCCGACCGCGACGCCTGCCTCATCCAGAACCCGCACCAGCCCATAGGCCAGATCGCGCATCTCGCCGGGCTGCGCCACCTCGTCGGGCCGCGCCTGGGCACCCGCCGGGGGAATGTCGAAATCGCTGAAGTCGGCAGTGTCGCCCGGCCGGAATTTCGGTTCCGGCACATGCAGCCGGAGCGGGGGCAGATTACGCCCCGCCTCTTGCCTTCCGGCGTCCGAATCGATCCGGTCGCTCATCCTGCCTCCTTTTGTGCATTGCAATAATATTGCTCACTGCAATTATTATATTACAATACCCACAAAGGCAAGCTTTGCTGACCCATTCCGCCGAAAAATCAGACGGCCACGGGGGCGGCGATATGCCTTTGTGGCGCATAATCAACCACTTCGAAATCCTCGATCCGATAATCGAAAATGCTCGAGGGCCGCCGGTTGATCCGCAATTTGGGCGAACCCGAGGGAGTCCGGCCAATCTGCTCCTCCACCAGCTCTGCATGGTTGAGGTAGAGATGCACGTCCCCGCCCTGCCAGACGGCTTCGCCCGGCTTCAGGTCGCATTGCTGCGCCAGCATCCGGGTGATCATCGACAGGCCGAAGATGTTGAAGGCAAAGCCCAGCCCCAGATCGCAGCTCCGCTGGAACAGCAGTCCGTTCAACCGCCCGTCCGCCACCTGGAACTGGTAGATCATGTGGCAGGGCGGCAGCGCCATGCGCGCCACCTCCGCCACATTCCAGCCGGTGAACAGCAGGCGCCGCGACCCCGGATTGGTGCGGATCGCCTCGACCAGATCAGCGATCTGGTTATGCCCCTGCGCCGCCTTCCGGTAGAGTCCCTCCCCCACCTGCTCATAACGCGGCCAGTTCACCCATTGCGCGCCATAGACCGGCCCCAGATCGCCCCAGCGCGCGGCGAAACCGGCATCTTCGACAATCCGCGCCTCGAAGGCGTCGCGATCGATATCCTCGCCGGTCGCCTTGCGATAGGCGTCAAGCGGCCAGTCCGTCCAGATATGCACGCCCTGCCGCACCAGCTCGCGGATATTGGTATCGCCGGTCAGGAACCACAGCATCTCCCGCGCCGCGACCTTCCAGTAGACGCGCTTGGTGGTGAGCAACGGCACCGCATCGTCCGCCAGCGAAAACCGCATGGTCGCGCCCAGGATGGAGCGCGTCCCCACGCCGGTCCGGTCGATCCGTTCATCCCCCTCCGTCCAGATCCGCCGCATCAGGTCCAGATATTGCTGCTCATAATGCGTTGCGGAGGAGGAAGACTGGCTCAAGGGTTCGACTTTCCGATTCAGTAGCTGGCCGATTCAGTAGCTGGCCGATTCTGGGACTGACGCCCATGCTGTAGCCGAGCGCCTGCGCCACGCCAAATGGTGCGAAATGGATCATGTTCGGGGACGCTTCCTCCAAAAGGGACAGGACTGGGGGCTGCCGCCCGCGTTCCGCTCCAGCATCCTCGCGTGCATGAACGGCACGGCGTCCCTGCATCTTCTGATCCTCGACCAGCAATGGCGGCCGCTGCACCGCCTGGCCGCCGATCAGGACTGGCGCACCGCCGTCGCCGCGATGCTGCAATGGGACAGCCGCTGGATCGCCATCGAACAGGAGCGCCCTGACGGCCACCTGCCGCAATGGGCGGACATTCGCCTCACCCGCGCCGTCTCCAAACGCCTGCGCGCGATGGAAATCACCCTTGCCGACCATGTCATCCACAGCGGCAACGCCCGCTTCAGCTTCCGCGAAGCGGGACTGCTGTGACGCTGCCCAAAATTTTCTTCATCCCCCGCTTGCCAGCCGGAAAAGCCGTCTCTATAGGCTGCGGCCTGCCCAGCGGGACCGCCACAAAAGCGGCTCCGCCGACGGTCGGGGAGTAGCTCAGCCTGGTAGAGCACTGTCTTCGGGAGGCAGGGGCCGGAGGTTCGAATCCTCTCTCCCCGACCACATTTCCTTCGGCAAAGAACGGAATTATTGAATTTACCACCATAGGCGTGGTGGTACGCCAAGGCAGTCGACATTCAGAAGATGGCGAACCGAGTCTAAGACAGTGCAGTGAAAATGGTGATGGG
>NZ_JAKUJY010000049.1 GCF_022664535.1 Sphingobium trunci
TAGTGAACATGACGCCCGGGCTGCCAGCAGTCTAGTGACCGTTAATCATATGGGAGCGAATGAAACGTAGAGCAGAACCGGCACTGAGGGGCGGGAGGACCGCTTAGCGGAGGGCACACCTCCCGCCGACATCGTGAATGTGGCATCGACCAACAGATCAGCCTTATATGAGACGTGTGATCGGCCGGTCAGCGCCATTTTCTCGATGCATCCGCAGATTCTGGTTTAAGACCTTAACACTTCACAGCGCCTCTAGAAGTTCACGATGAATGGCGCTTTCCACAAAACCCGGTGAGACGGATCGTCCATGCCGGCCCCACAAACATATGTCTACATACAAATAATGCTGGCACGTCCAATCGTTCCGTGTATAGTTCGATTCGGCCCCGGCGAAGATCGAGGCGACAATAAGGGATCGTCCCTCAGTCTGCAGGTGGAAAAGGAGCATAAACCCCGGAGGAAGCATGTCCGTCGTATATCCGCCTAACGATCTGGCGAGCGACGCCGTAAACCAATTCATCGCGCGCTCACATAAATTATACATCGATGGCGAATGGCAGACGCCCACAGAAGAGGGGGCGATTACCGTTCTGGACCCAGCTACGGGCATGCCTATCGCGAAGGTGCCTCTGGCGGGACGCGAAGATGTCGACCGTGCGGTGAAGGCAGCGCGTACCGCGTTCGAAGAGGGGCCTTGGTCGCGCATGACGCCGATCGAGCGCAGTAAATATATATGGCGCCTTGCCGACCTCATCGAACGCCATGCGGGAGAACTCGCGCAAATCGAATCCATCGATGCGGGCAAGATTGTCGCTGTGACTCAGATCGCCGACATTCCCCTCTCGGCAGCGATGATGCATTATATGGCAGGCTGGGCATCCAAGGTGGATGGCGAGACCTTCTCCTTCAATCGACCCGGCGAGTATCACGGCTACACGCTGCGCGAACCGGTCGGTGTCGCGGCGTTGATAGTGCCGTGGAACTTTCCCCTTGTCCTGACATGCTTCAAGCTCGGTCCCGCTCTTGCGGCTGGGTGTACCGTCATCATCAAACCGGCAGAACAGACGCCGCTCAGTGCGCTTCGCCTGGCCGATCTGGTGTCGGAAGCGGGTTTCCCGAATGGCGTCATCAATATTCTGACCGGTGATGGCCCGACATCGGGGGCAGCGCTGGCCTCCCACCCGGGCGTGGACAAAATATCTTTCACTGGTTCGACCGAGGTCGGCAAGGGCATATTGCGGGCGGCGAGCGGCAATCTGAAGCGGGTGACGCTCGAGTTGGGGGGCAAATCGCCGATGTTCGTCTTTCCCGACGCAGACCTCGACAAGGTGATACCGGGCTGTTCCAGCGCAATATTCTTCAACCAAGGGCAAACTTGTACGGCCGGATCGCGGCTCTATGTACACCGCAAGGTCTATGACCGGGTTGTCGCCGGCATCGCTGATGGGGTGCGGTCGCTTGTGCCGGGTCACGGCCTCGATCCTGCGACGAGCCTGGCGCCGGTGGTATCCGAATCTCAGGCAACTCGTGTGGCGCGCTATATCGACCTCGGGCTATCAGCCGGGGCCGAAGCGGTGGTCGGCGGCAGCCGGCTGGAACGCGAAGGCTATTTCATCGCCCCCACCGTCCTTGCCAATACCCATGGCGATATGGCTGTCGTGCGGGAAGAGATATTCGGTCCCGTCCTGACGGCCATGCCGTTCGACGACGACACCGATCTGGATACGCTGGCCGCCATAGGAAATGATACACCCTTCGGCCTCGCAGCCAGCGTCTGGACTACCAACCTCAGCACAGCGCACAAAATGGCACGCAGGCTGAAAGCCGGAACGGTCTGGTTGAACACCCATAATCATTATGAACCGGCGGCAGCCTTTGGCGGCGCGAAGGAGTCGGGCTGGGGCCGGGAATGCGGCATTCACGGCGTTCATTTGTTCACGGAGACCAAGACCGTCATCGCGGCCCTGTAGTCGCTTCCACAAGGACTGTTCATATGTCGCAATATGATGAGATGTCGCAGTTCGAGCGCTTCGAGATGCTGAATCGCACGGAAGTGGCACTGATGCGCGGGCGGGCTACCCGCCGGACGTTTCTCCACGCCGCCGCTGCCGCTGGTGTCACAACCGTGGCGGCACTGGCCATGGCCGAGCATGCCGAAGCTTCCGCCGCGCGCCAGAGCGGCAACCGCAAGAACCTCCGCAATGTGTATGACTTCATCGTCTGCGGCGGCGGCTCTGGCGGATGCGCTGTCGCCCGCCGCCTCGCCGAAAATCCCGCCGCCAATGTGCTGTTGATCGAAGCCGGAGGAAGCGACGAGATTGTCGAGGTCACGGATGGCACGATCTGGTTCAAGAGCATGGGATCTGAACGCGACTGGTCGTTCAAGGGCCAACCTGCGCCGACCCTGAACGGCCGGACGCCACCATTCCCAATGGGGAAGATCCTTGGCGGCGGGTCCAGCATCAACGGGCTCGTGTGGGCCCGCGGGCATAAGAACGACTATGATAGCTGGGCGGCCGAAACCGGCAATACCGCGTGGAGCTACGAGAATGTCCTGAACATCTATCGCAGGATCGAGGATTGGGACGGCCCACCCAATCCGCGCTACCGGGGCAAGGGCGGCGTGGTGAAGGTCGGACTGCCACAAGCACCCATCAATCCGGTCGCTCCCGCCATGATTGAAGCATCCCGCGCGTTCGGCATGCCGACACCGGTGGATCTCAACGCGGAGACCATGGAGGGTGAAGGGGGCGCCGGGATGCCGAACCTGATCGTCAGGGACGGCCGACGTGTGTCGATGGCGGCGGCCTATATCCATCCCTATATGGACCGGCCGAACCTCACCATATTGTTGCACACCGAAGTCCGTCGACTCGTGCTTAAGGGACGGCGTGCGGCGGGTGTCGAGATCGTGCGAGATGGCAAGCCTCAGGTCATCAACGCCGCGGCCGAGGTTATCCTCTCCACCGGCGCCATAAACACACCGAAAATCCTCATGCTCTCCGGTATCGGACCCGAGGCCGAACTCAAACGGTTGGGTATTCCTGTCGTCCAGAAGCTGGAAGGCGTTGGACAGAATTTCCAGGACCATATCCTGCTGGGCGGCTGCATGTGGGAATCGCCAGTGCCGGTTCCAGGACGCAATAATTCAGCCGAATATACGCATTTCTGGAAAAGCGATCCTGCACTGCCCACGCCAGACATGCAGCCTTTCCTGGAGGAGTTTCCCTATACAAGCGAGGTGACGCGCAAGCAGTATGACATTCCGCCCAACTGCTGGGTGCTGGCGGCCGCCATCGTGCGGCCGACGAGCCGAGGCCATCTGACACTCGCCAGCGCAAATCCGGCAGACCCGCCGCTGATCTATCCGAACTTCCTCTCGACCGAGCAGGACATGAAAGCTTTGCGACGGTCGGTGGAAATCTGCCGGGAACTGGGCAACTCCGCGGCCCTCAAGCCCTATGCACGTCGTGAGATTATGCCTGGCCCGCTGATGGGAGAGGAGATGGATCGTTTCATGCGTAATGCAGCCGGCACCTATTTCCACGAAACCTGTACCGCCAAGATGGGACGGGACGCCATGTCCGTGGTGGACGGATCGCTCAAGGTCTACGGCATCGACGGGCTGCGCATAGCGGATGGATCGGTGATGCCGGCAATCACAACCGGCAATACGATGGCGCCCTGCGTCATCATCGGTGAGCGATGCGCCGAAGAGATAAAGAACACACATCGCATTTAGGCGAACGTTTAAAATATTGGGAAAAAGCGAAGCTGGGAATGGGCGCTTTCCGGCTGCGGGGAGCCTTTGCGCCAAAAGGGTGAACAATCATGCATATGATTTCTCTGGTTCGAAAATTGACGCTTTCCGTTTCCATCCTCGGCTTGGTGCCGATGACCTCTGCAGCCATGGCGCAGGAAACGGCCGCACCGGCTTCCGCAGGCACAGACATCGTCGTTACCGCCACGCGCCGCAGCGAAGGCGTTCAGAAAGTCCCCGCGTCAATTGTGGCTCTGAATGCAGAATCCCTCGTCAGGCAGGGCGTTTTCAACACCAAGGATCTTGCCAAGGCTATTCCGAACCTCAACATCGTTTCGGTTTATGGCGAAGGCGGCTCTCCCAACTTCGTGCTGCGCGGCATTACGTCCAACGATTACAGCCTCAACCAAAGCCGGCCCGTCGCCGTCTATATCGATGACGGCCTGCGAGGCCTTCCGGCGTTGGAGGTGGCTTCCTTCTTCGACGTGGATCGGGTCGAAGTGCTCCGTGGCCCGCAGGGGACCCTGTATGGCAAGAACGCCACAGGCGGCGCGATCAATATCGTGACGAAAAAGCCGACTTTCCGGAATGATGGCTATGTGACGCTGGGCTATGGCAATTACAACCGTGTAGATGCGCGTGGTGCGGTAGAAACGGTCATAGTGCCGGACAAACTTGCCGTGCGAGCGGCCTTCACCTACACGCATGACGATGGCCTGATCCAAAATCTGCTGCCCGGCCACGGCAATCGCGAACAGACCGATCTTTTCGCAGCGCGCGTCACCTTCGCCTATAATGCCAGCCCCGACGTCGAGGCATATCTGCGGCTCAACTATGTACGATCAGGCGGCAACGGCATCGCCCCCAACGCCATCGCGATCCGCGATAACGTCGCTGCAGCCGGTGTGACCCGGTCCGACCTCGGCTTCTTCCAGGTCCGATCGAACTATGAGGACCCGCGCGATATTGAGGCGAAGGGACTGAACCTTACCGTCAATACCCGGCTTTCGGACAAGCTGAAGCTCGTATCCGTGACGACATATGACACGGGGAAATGGGTGGATCTGCAGGACGCGGACGGCACCGAACTTGCCATCGACCAGGATGTAATCGCCGCCGATCAAATCCACCAGTTTACGCAGGAACTGCGGCTGATGGGTGATTACGGCAAACTCAATTGGATGGTCGGTGGTTTCTACGACAAAGACAGCGCCCATGTTTTCAACGATTATCACTTCGAGAATGATCCGAAGCTCGACATACATTATTTCGAGGAGGATGGATCGGACGTCTATGGCTTCAATGAGCGCAACACCTTTCATCAGAGCCGCGAAAGCTACGCTGCCTATGTGCGGAGCGAGTACGAGATCGTCCCCACCGTCAAGCTGACTGTGGGCGGCCGCTACAGCCACGATCGTATCGCGGCCGATTCCTACAATGCCTGGATCGGCGGCGCGACCGTGACAGGTGCGCCCGTCGAACTGTTCCAGACGATCGCGGACGGGGGCGTTTCTTCCAGTTTCGACCGGTTCACCGGGGAAGCGGGCCTTAGCTGGCAGGCGCGGCCTACCCTTCTCGCCTACGCCACCTTCCATCAAGGTTATCGCACCGGCGCCATTAACGCCCTGGCCTTTGAAGACCCCAACGAGGTCAATGCCGTGAAGCCGGAGACCGTCAACAGCTACGAAATTGGCTTCAAGTCGCGCTGGTTCGGCGACATGCTGACGTTCAACGCATCGGCCTTCCGCTATGATTACAAGAACCAGCAATATGAGAATAATGTCGGCCGCCTGATCCTGCTGGCCAATGCGAATAAATCCCGTATCTGGGGCGCCGAATTTGATCTGACGGCAAAGCCCACGCAGTCCTTGCAGTTTACGGTGTCTGGCGGCTGGCTCGATCCGAAATATCTCGACATTGACGTCAATGGCGAACAATTCTCCGGACGACAGCTCATAGGTGCCAGCAAGTTCAGTCTGAACCTGGGAGCAACCTGGGATGCGATCCAAAATGGAGAAAACCGATTAAGCTTGCATGCCGATACGGGATATAAATCGAAGATATGGTTTGATGCACCCAATACTGTTGGGCAGGATGGCTATTGGGTAACGAATGGACGCATTACCTACTCGACGCCGAAATATGACTTATCCTTCTGGGTTCGCAACCTTTTTGAACAAAAATACTATGTGTCCATCTTCAAATATTTCGATGCCGTAGGTGTGAATGAAGCGACCCGTGGCGCTCCTCGCACGTTGGGGATTGAAGGAACTATACACTTCTAGATGGGGTAACGGGCTGGTCCTCCACCGGCCGGATTTGAGCGGCCGGTGGTCATCCCTCACAATGATGGTGTCACGGAGTCGGGACGAACCTGCTCCAAGCATCGAGGAGAGATGACCGTGAAATACTATGCCGGAATCGATGTTTCATTGGAATACTCGAGTGTGTGCGTGGTCGATGCCGATGGCAAAATCATGCGGGAAGCCAAGGTGCTCAGCGAGCCTGATGCGCTGATCGCCTGGTTCGAGCAGCCAGGACTGGCGGTGGAGCGGATCGGTATGGAAGCCGGCCCCTTGTCGCAATGGCTCTACGCCGCAATGGCGAAGGCTGGGCTGGCCGTCGAGTTGCTCGAGACCCGGCATGTGCGTACCGCGTTCAAGACGATGCCGGTCAAGACGGACAAGAAGGACGCGCGCGGCATAGCCCAGCTGATTCGGCTCGGCTGGTTCAGACCGGTGCATTGCAAGTCGCTGCCAGCCCAGGATATCCGCGCTGTGCTCACTGCGCGCAAGATTTTGCAGAGCAAGCTCCATGACATCGATCTTTGCCTACGCGGCATCTTGCGCGGCTTTGGTCTCAAGGTCGGCAAAACAACGCAGCGCACCTTCGCCGCACGCATATGCGAGCTGGTTGAAGGCCATCCCACTCTTGCGGGGATCGCCTGCTCGCTTCTGAGGGCGCGGGAGACACTGGCGAGCGAGTTTGCCGGCTTCGAACGCCTTTTGCGTGCCATGGCACGGGAGAATATCGACGCGCGCCGACTGATGTCCACGCCGGGCGTCGGTGTGTTGGTATCCATGACCTTCGTCGCGGCGGTCGATGCTCCGGAACGGTTCCGATCGTCGCGGGATGTCGGACCGCATTTCGGACTGACACCCAGGAAATATCAATCCGGCGAAACAGATCGAAGTGGTCGTATTTCCAAGGTTGGCGATGCGGGCGTGCGAACCGCGCTCTATGAGGCAGCCCATGTCATCCTGACGCGACCGGTCAAGGCTTCGGACCTGAAAAGCTGGGCGCAAGGCATCGAACGACGGGCGGGGCTGAACAAGGCCTGTGTCGCGCTTGCCCGCAAGCTCGCCGTCGTGCTCCATCAGATGCTCAAGAACGGCACGACGTTTGTCCCCTACAAAGCTGCATCGGCGAAAGCGGCATGACGAGGAGGAAATAGCAGGCACGGGCTTTAGGCGGGTAAGCCATCATCCCGCCTGAGCGAAGTCCCCCGCCGGGACGATGGACAGGCCAGGCCGTAACAGTCCGAGCAGCACCTCGGTGACTGCGCGTCCCTAGATTGGCCGACCGGTCCTCACCGACCCCATCATGCAGCGGCTCTCACGCCGACTGCGGACAGAAGCAAGTGATCGGCGAGGGACGAAGCTCAATATGGGATTGACACAGGAAAGCCCGTTACAGAAGAGGCTGTTATGGACTTATGAGTCTAATTCGAACTCGAGCCACTCGTTCAGCAAAAGACCGGGAAGCCAGTTCAGTTTGAACTGATGGACGACGCCCGCGGGAGCCTCCTCAAATGGCTCGAACTGCGGGGTGGCTCGCTGGAGGATTTCGCATTCCCCAGCCGCACTGATCACGCTGCTCACATAAGCACAAGGCAATATGCCCGCCTTGTCGATGAGTGGGTCACGGGAATTGGTTTGCCCAGCGAGGATTATGGCACCCACTCTCTGCGTCGGACTAAGGCATCGATCATCTACAAGGCGACCGGAAATCTTCGCGCCGTCCAGATCTTGCTAGGGCACACCAAGATTGAAAGCACGGTCAGATATCTCGGGGTGGATGTGGAGGACGCCCTGACGCTGGCAGAAGGCACAGAAATCTGAAGTTGTCTGGCTCCTTGCAGCTGCGGGGAGCCAGAACCTATATCGCGTCGGCTACGCCTCAGAATGGGCACCCAGATTGGGAAAGCGGCCCGTCCGCTCCTGGGTGTCGAAAATTCGTCCCTGAACGGCAAAGAAGGGTCGCTTGCCGCTGGGCTGCTATCCAATCCCAAACCGGAACAGCGGGTTATCGAAGGCGCATACTGATTCGCAGGCCGGAAACGCCGTTGACGGGTTGAG
>NZ_JAKUJY010000005.1 GCF_022664535.1 Sphingobium trunci
CACAGGCTGGGCAACGGGGCTTCCATCAGCGCCACCGGTGGGCTGACCCCGGCACCGGACGTCAACTGTGTGAAGGATTGCCCGCCTGCCCGCTAGGCCTCGCTGCTGCGGGTCTACGGCATCGGGCGCAAAAGTGGGAACCGGCTTTGCGCTTGAAAGGACGCGAAAACAAAAAACCTGCCGTCGATCTGTTGCATGTCGGCGGGCCGTCGCGCCCAAGGCCTTAGCCGTCAGTAGCGAGAACCTCAAAAATCAGATCCATAGACGCAACCGGCCGGGAATGCAGCCGCGGCTGCGCGTTCAGCCGGGCGTGGGCTACATTCCAGCCGGGCTAAGCGTCCTTCGGATCGGCTCGCACGCCTCTATCCAGTTCACCGCTATGGCTTCGGCACCGGTGCGGATGCCCTCCACGATGACGTTGGTTTGCAGGAGATGGCCGACATTCTTCAACAGGCCGATTTCCCAAAGCGCGCCATTGCGCGCCTGGACGTAGAGGCTGACCGCTCCAGCGACCAGGACGCCCTCCAGACGGAAATATGAACCGATATTCATGTGCACCAGATAGGCCGATTTCGATGACAGCGCCATGACGGCTTCCCTGGCGCGTGCAAATAAACGGATGGGGCGATTATTGTCTGCCCAGCCTGGGCGCCGGCATAAAATTGCGCCGGTTTGAAGAGAGCCCTGTTATCGCCCGCGCCGCTGGACAATCCATGCAAGCAGGCATGTGGTTACAACCGGCCCGATCCAGTCCACCCATTGATCCAGCTTGGGCCAGACCCGGATATCGAGCGGGCCCCACCAGGGCATGTTGGCGCGCAGACCTCCGCCGAAGCGCTCTATCCAGCGATATTCGGCTTGGGCAATCTCGCGGCCGACAAAGTAGGCTGAAGGCAGCGCAGCCCCGAGCCACCAGTTTCGCGTAAGCCGACCGACGATCGCCTGGGCCGCCAGTGCGGCGATGGTGTGGTCCAACAAGCTCATGCAATGCCAACCTATAGCCGTCGTTTAGGCTCCACGCAAAGTGGATGAATGGTCCGCGGCCTGGAGGAGATCAAATGGCGGTGCCGGCGCTTCTGGTTGCCGGTCGGTCAATGCAGCGCCAGGGCAGGGCATGCAACTGGAATACATGAAGACCCGCGAAGATAGCGACGAGGAGGGCGAGGGATAGGGGACTGTCCATCCGGTCCTTTTGCATGTTGCATCCATGTTGCATGGAGCCGCCGGGAACGTCCGGAAATCAGCGGACAAGGGCGAATTGCGCAGGTTCCCATTGCAACACGGGATTGCGGGCCGGGCAGACGATCGGTTCCGCGAAGTTGCCGGTTTTCCTTGGGAAAGTCTGGATGCCCGACAAGGATTCGAACCTTGATTGACGGAGTCAGAGTCCGCTCTCTTACCATTAGAGGATCGGGCATCAGGGCGAACCAGTGGCTCACCGGAGACGCGCAGATAGGCGGGGTTTTCGGATTGGTCAAGAGGATTGCGACAGGATTTGCGCCAGAAATTTCGCGAAAAATGCCGCAGCAGAAAGAGAAAGCCCGCCGGAACAAGCTGTCGCTTCCGGCGGGCTCTTCATCGATCCCCGGAGGGACGAAAGGCTGGGGAGCCGCTTCCCGACATAGGAAGCGGCTCCCTTATTTTCAAAGCGCTTATTCCATGTCCTCGGTGGTGAAATCCTCACCCTGGACGGCCGCCAGCGGATCGTCGCCGATGGCCGCTTCCGGACCCTGGCGCAGTTCGGCGGCATGCTCCTCGGCAGCCGTCTTGGGCGCGATCAGGTCGACCTGGGCAGAGGCGCGCAGGGCGGCTCGCATCGCCGCATCGCGCGACGAGGCGGCAACCCGCATCCGGTTCATGCCAGCGCCGGTACCTGCCGGGATGAGGCGGCCGACGATGACATTTTCCTTGAGGCCCACCAGCGTGTCCTTCTTGCCCTGGACCGCCGCTTCCGTGAGCACGCGCGTGGTTTCCTGGAAGGACGCCGCCGAGATGAACGAACGCGTCTGGAGCGAGGCCTTGGTGATGCCGAGCAGCACCGGCTTGCCCTCCGCGGGCTGGAAGCCCGGTGCAAGCTTGGCGTTGATCTCGTCCATTTCCTCGCGGTCGACCTGCTCGCCCACCAGCAGGGTGGTGTCGCCGGACACGGTTATCTCGACCTTCTGCAGCATCTGACGAACGATCGTCTCGATATGCTTGTCGTTGATCTTCACGCCCTGCAAGCGATAGACTTCCTGGATTTCGGCGACCAGATATTCGGCCAGCGGCTCGATGCCGAGCACTTCCAATATGTCATGCGGGTCGGGCGAACCACCGATCAGATTGTCGCCGCGCTTCACATAGTCGCCTTCCTGAACGTCGATCACCTTGCTCTTGGGGATCAGATATTCGACCGGCTCGCCGCCATCCTCGGGATTGATGGCGATCTTGCGCTTCGCCTTGTAATCCTTGAGGAACTGCACGCGGCCCGAAACCTTGGCAATGATCGCATTGTCCTTGGGCTTGCGGGCTTCGAACAGTTCGGCGACGCGCGGCAGACCGCCGGTGATGTCGCGGGTCTTCGCGGCTTCGCGGCTGACACGCGCCAGCACGTCACCGGCCTGGACCGCCTGACCATCTTCCACCGACAGGGTCGCACCCACCGCCAGCATGTAGCGGGCGGCTTCGCCCGACTGGTCGTCGAGCAGGGTAAGGCGCGGACGCAGATCCTCCTTGGTGCGGGCGGACCCGCGATGCTCGGTGACGACGCGCTGGGCGATGCCGGTCGCTTCGTCGGTCTGCTCGGTCAGCGTCTTGCCGTCGATCAGATCCTGATACTTCACGATACCCGGCTTTTCGGTGATCACCGGCATGGTGAAGGGGTCCCACTCGGCGAAGCGGTCGCCCTTCTTCACGGTGTCGCCATCCGCGAACAGGATGGTGGCGCCGTAAGGCAGGCGGTGCGTCTCGCGTTCGCGGCCTTCGGAGTCGATGATCGCGATCTCGCCGTTGCGGGCGAGGCTGAGGCGGCGGCCATTCTTGTCGGTGATGGTCGGCATGTCGCGCAGCTCGATCGTGCCGTCCGACATGGATTCGAGGTTCGACGTTTCGTTGAAGTTCGCCGCGCCGCCGATGTGGAAGGTCCGCATGGTGAGCTGCGTACCCGGTTCACCGATGGACTGCGCCGCGATGACGCCGACCGCTTCACCGATATTGACCGGCGTACCACGGGCGAGGTCACGGCCGTAGCACTTGCCGCACACGCCCATCTTGCTTTCGCAGATCAGCGGGCTGCGGATCTTCACGGCCTGCGTGCCGATGGCTTCGATCTGCGCCACGAGGGCTTCGTCCAGCAGCGTGCCGATCGGCACGATGACCGAGCCGTCCTTGCTGTCGACGATGTCCTGCGCCGTGGTGCGGCCCAGGATACGCTCGCCGAGCGAGGCGATGACCGAACCACCCTGAACGATGGCCTTCATCTCCAGCGCCTTTTCGGTGCCGCAATCTTCCTCGACGACGGTGCAGTCCTGCGACACGTCGACCAGACGGCGGGTCAGGTAACCCGAATTCGCCGTCTTGAGCGCGGTGTCGGCCAGGCCCTTGCGAGCGCCGTGGGTCGAGTTGAAATATTCAAGGACGGTCAGGCCTTCCTTGAAGTTCGAGATGATCGGCGTTTCGATGATCTCGCCCGAAGGCTTGGCCATCAGGCCGCGCATGCCGGCGAGCTGCTTCATCTGGGCCTGCGAACCACGGGCACCGGAGTGCGCCATCATGTAGATCGAGTTGATCTGGGCCATGCGGCCGGTCTGCGGGTCCTTGGGCTGGGCGCGGATTTCGTCCATCATGGCGTTCGCGACCTGGTCGCCGCAACGGCTCCAGGCGTCGATCACCTTGTTGTACTTTTCCTGCTGGGTGATCAGGCCGTCCTGATATTGCTGCTCATAGTCAGCCACCAGCGCCTTGGTTTCGTCGACCATCGCCGTCTTCGAATCCGGGATCACCATGTCGTCCTTGCCGAACGAGATGCCGGCCTGGAACGCGTGGCGGAAGCCCAGCGCCATGATGGCGTCGGCGAACAGCACCGTGTCCTTCTGGCCGGTGTGACGATAGACCTGGTCGATGACGTCCCCGATTTCCTTCTTGGTGAGAAGGCGGTTGACGACGTCGAAGGGCACCTTGTGGCTCTTGGGCAGGCACTCGCCCAGCAACATGCGGCCCGGCGTCGTCTCGAAGCGCTTCATATACTGCTGACCCTGTACGTCGGTCTGCGGCACGCGGCTGATGATCTTCGAGTGCAGGGTGACGGCCTTGGCATAGAGGGCCTGATGGACCTCCTGCATGTCGGCCAGCAGCATGCCTTCGCCCGGCTCGCCTTCGCGCTCCATGGACAGATAATAGATACCGAGAACCATGTCCTGCGAGGGGACGATGATCGGCTTGCCGTTCGCGGGGCTGAGGATGTTGTTGGTCGACATCATCAGCACGCGCGCTTCCAGCTGGGCTTCCAGCGAGAGCGGAACGTGGACGGCCATCTGGTCGCCGTCGAAGTCGGCGTTGAAGGCCGAGCAGACGAGCGGGTGCAGCTGGATCGCCTTGCCCTCGATGAGCACCGGCTCGAACGCCTGGATGCCGAGGCGGTGGAGCGTCGGCGCGCGGTTCAGCATGACCGGATGCTCGCGGATCACCTCGTCCAGAATGTCCCAGACTTCCTTGCGCTCCTTCTCGACCCACTTCTTCGCCTGCTTGAGCGTCATGGACAGACCCTTGGCGTCGAGGCGGGCGTAGATGAAGGGCTTGAACAGTTCGAGCGCCATCTTCTTGGGCAGGCCGCACTGGTGCAGCTTGAGTTCCGGGCCGGTCACGATGACCGAACGGCCCGAATAGTCGACGCGCTTGCCGAGCAGGTTCTGACGGAAGCGGCCCTGCTTGCCCTTCAGCATGTCGGACAGGGACTTCAAGGGACGCTTGTTCGCGCCGGTGATGACGCGGCCGCGGCGGCCATTGTCGAACAGGGCGTCGACGGCCTCCTGCAACATGCGCTTTTCGTTGCGGACGATGATGTCCGGCGCGCGCAGTTCCATCAGCCGCTTCAGGCGGTTGTTGCGGTTGATGACGCGACGATAGAGATCGTTCAGGTCCGAGGTCGCGAAGCGGCCGCCGTCCAGCGGCACCAGCGGGCGCAGTTCCGGCGGAATGACCGGCACGACGTCCAGGATCATCCATTCCGGACGGTTGCCGGAATCGAGGAAGCTCTCGACGACCTTGAGCCGCTTGATGATCTTCTTGGGCTTGAGCTCCGACTTGGTGACGGCCAGCTCGTCCAGCAGCGCCTGCTTCTCGCCCTCCAGGTCGAGGTCCATCAGCATCTGCTTGACCGCTTCCGCACCGATGCCGGCCGAGAAGGCGTCCTCGCCATATTCGTCCTGCGCGTCGAGCAGCTCGTCTTCGGTCAGAAGCTGATACTTCTCCAGCGGGGTCAGGCCCGGCTCGGTGACGATGTAGCTCTCGAAGTAAAGGACGCGCTCAAGCTGCTTGAGCTGCATGTCGAGCAGCAGGCCGATGCGCGAGGGCAGCGACTTCAGGAACCAGATGTGCGCGACGGGCGCGGCCAGTTCGATATGGCCCATCCGTTCGCGGCGGACCTTCGACACCGTGACTTCGACACCGCATTTTTCGCAGACGATGCCCTTATACTTCATGCGCTTATACTTGCCGCACAGGCACTCGTAATCCTTGATCGGACCGAAGATGCGGGCGCAGAACAGGCCGTCGCGTTCGGGCTTGAACGTACGGTAGTTGATGGTTTCCGGCTTCTTGATCTCGCCGAAGGACCACGAGCGGATGCGCTCGGGCGAGGCAAGGCCGATCTGGATCTGGTCGAAGGTTTCCGGCTTCTGGACCGGGTTCGCGAAGTTGGTCAGTTCGTTCATAATTCACGTCCCTCTAGAGGGTAAAATTTTCCGGGCGAAGAAAGGGGAGGGGGCGCCGCCGACCGGCAGCGCCCGGCAACCCTTATTCCGCCGCCTGCGCGAAGCCGTCGTCGTCCTCGATCTCGTCCATCGCGGCGAGTTCGACGTTGAGGCCCAGCGAGCGCATTTCCTTGACCAGCACGTTGAAGCTTTCGGGGATGCCAGCCTCGAACGTGTCGTCGCCCTTGACGATCGCTTCATAGACCTTGGTCCGGCCCACCACGTCGTCCGACTTCACCGTCAGCATTTCCTGCAGCGTGTAGGCGGCGCCATAGGCCTGGAGCGCCCACACCTCCATTTCACCGAAGCGCTGGCCGCCGAACTGCGCCTTGCCGCCCAGCGGCTGCTGGGTGACGAGGCTGTAGGGGCCGATGGAACGGGCGTGGATCTTGTCGTCGACCAGGTGGTGCAGCTTCAGCATGTAGATGATGCCGACAGTCACCTTGCGGTCGAAACGGTCGCCGGTGCGGCCATCATACAGGTCCGACTGGCCCGACGAGTGCAGGCCCGCCAGCTCTAGCATCGCCGACACGTCGGCTTCGCGGGCGCCGTCGAACACCGGGGTCGCCATCGGCACGCCGCGTGCCAGATGCTCGGCCAGATCGACGATCTGCTCGGCCGTGCGGCCTTCGATCTGGTCGGCATATTGCGGCCCATAGGTTTCCAGCAGGCGGGTCTTGACCGCATCGGGCATCTCGCCGCCCTGCGCGTTCGGATTGGCTTCGCGCCAATCCTCCAGCGCATGCTTGAGCTGCTGGCCGAGGCCGCGTGCGGCCCAGCCGAGGTGCGTTTCGAAGATCTGCCCGACATTCATGCGCGACGGCACGCCCAGCGGGTTCAGCACGATGTCGACATGGGTGCCGTCTTCCAGGAACGGCATGTCCTCGATCGGCAGGATGCGCGAGATGACGCCCTTGTTGCCGTGACGGCCGGCCATCTTGTCGCCCGGCTGCAGCTTGCGCTTCACCGCGACGAAGACCTTGACCATCTTGAGCACGCCCGGGGGCAGCTCGTCGCCGCGCTGCAGCTTGTCGACGCGGTCCTCGAACTTCTCGACGATCAGCTTCACCGCTTCGTCATACTGCGCCTTGACGGCTTCGATGCCGGCCTGGCGGGCGTCGTCCGCCACCGCGAACTTCCACCATTCATGACGCTCGACCTCAGCCAGCAGGGCTTCGTCGATCTCCACGCCCTTGCGCACGCCCTTGGGAGCGGCCGTGGCGGTCTGGCCCAGCAGCATTTCCTGGAGGCGATTGAAGGTCGCGCGGTTGAGGATGGCGCGTTCGTCCTCACGGTCCTTGGCGAGGCGGTCGATTTCCTCCCGCTCGATCGCCATGGCGCGTTCGTCCTTGTCGATGCCGTGGCGGTTGAAGACGCGCACTTCCACGACCGTACCGGCGACGCCCGGCGGCAGGCGCAGCGAGGTGTCGCGCACGTCGCTCGCCTTTTCACCGAAGATCGCGCGGAGCAGCTTTTCTTCCGGGGTCATCGGCGATTCACCCTTGGGGGTGATCTTGCCGACCAGGATATCGCCCGGCTCCACCTCGGCGCCGATATAGACGATGCCCGCCTCGTCGAGGTTGCGCAGCGCTTCCTCGCCGACGTTCGGAATGTCGCGCGTGATGTCTTCCGGACCCAGCTTGGTGTCGCGGGCCATGACCTCGAACTCCTCGATATGGATCGAGGTGAAGACGTCATCCTTCACGATCCGCTCGGAGATCAGGATGGAGTCCTCGTAGTTGTAGCCGTTCCAGGGCATGAACGCGACCAGCGTGTTGCGGCCCAGCGCCAGCTCGCCGAACTCGGTCGACGGGCCGTCGGCAATCACGTCGCCGGCCTCGATCAGGTCGCCCACCTTCACCAGCGGACGCTGGTTGATGCAGGTGTCCTGGTTGGAGCGCTGGAACTTCTGGAGCGTGTAGATATCGACGCCCGACTGGCCGGGTTCGATATCGCCGGTGGCGCGGATAACGATACGGGTCGCGTCGACCTGGTCGATGATGCCCGCCCGGCGAGCCGCGATGGCAGCGCCGGAGTCCCGTGCAACCGTGCCTTCCATGCCGGTGCCGACGAACGGCGCCTCAGCCCGGACCAGCGGCACCGCCTGACGCTGCATGTTCGAACCCATGAGCGCGCGGTTGGCGTCGTCGTTCTCAAGGAACGGGATCAGCGAGGCCGCGACCGACACCAGCTGCTTGGGGCTGACGTCCATCAGGGTGATGTGGTCCTTGGGCGCCATCAGGAATTCGCCCGCTTCACGTGCCGAGATCAGGTCTTCGGCCAGCGTGCCGTCGGCGTTCAGCTCGGCGTTCGCCTGCGCGATGGTGTGCTTGGCTTCTTCCATCGCCGACAGATAGACGACCTCATTGGTCACCTTGCCGTCGATCACCTTGCGGTAGGGGGTCTCGATGAAGCCGTACTTGTTCACGCGGCTGAAGGTCGCGAGGCTGTTGATCAGACCGATGTTCGGGCCTTCCGGCGTTTCGATCGGACAGATGCGGCCATAATGGGTCGGGTGAACGTCGCGGACTTCGAAACCTGCGCGCTCGCGGGTCAGACCGCCCGGCCCAAGCGCCGACACACGGCGCTTGTGGGTGACTTCCGACAGCGGGTTGGTCTGGTCCATGAACTGCGAGAGCTGCGAGGAGCCGAAGAACTCGCGAACGGCGGCCACGGCCGGCTTGGCGTTGATGAGGTCGTTCGGCATCACGGTCGAGACGTCGACGCTCGACATGCGCTCCTTGACGGCGCGCTCCATGCGGAGAAGCCCGACGCGATACTGGTTCTCCAGCAGTTCGCCCACCGAGCGGACGCGGCGGTTGCCGAGATTGTCGATATCGTCGATCTCGCCCTTGCCGTCCTTCAGGTTCACCAGTTCCTTGACCACGGCGAGGATGTCCTCGACGCGCAGGGTGGTGACCGTGTCCTCGGCATCGAGGTCGAGGCGCATGTTGAGCTTCACGCGGCCGACGGCCGAGAGGTCATAGCGCTCCGGATCGAAGAACAGGCCAGCGAACAGCGCTTCGGCGGTTTCCTTCGTCGGCGGTTCGCCAGGGCGCATCACGCGATAGATGTCGGCCAGCGCCTGGTCGCGTTCCTCGGCTTTGTCGGCCTTCAGCGTGTTGCGGATCCACGGACCGGTGGTGACATGGTCGATGTCGAGCAGTTCGAGGCGATCGATGCCCGCCTTGTCCAGCTTTTCGAGATTTTCCGGCGACACTTCGTCGCCAGCTTCGATGTAGATCTCGCCGGTGCTCTCGTTGATGAGGTCATAGGCGCTGTAACGGCCATAGACTTCCTCGGTCGGGATCAGCAGGGTCTCAAGACCGTCCTTCTCCGCCTTGTTGGCGGCGCGGGGCGAAATCTTGTGACCGGCGGCGAAGACGACTTCGCCAGACTTGGCGTCGACGATGTCGAAGGCCGGCTTCTGGCCGCGCCATGCTTCGGCGGTATAGGGAATCTGCCAGCCGCCTTCGCCGCGGACGAAGGTGACCTTGTTGTAGAAATAGCCGAGCATGTCCTCCGGCGTCAGGCCCAGCGCATAGAGCAGCGCCGTGACCGGCAGCTTGCGCTTGCGGTCGATGCGGACGTTGACGATGTCCTTGGCATCGAATTCGAAGTCCAGCCACGAACCGCGATAGGGGATGACGCGCGCGGCGAACAGATATTTGCCCGACGAGTGGGTCTTGCCCCGGTCATGGTCGAACAGCACGCCCGGCGAACGGTGCATCTGCGACACGATGACGCGCTCGGTCCCGTTGACGATGAAGGTGCCGTTCTGGGTCATGAGCGGCATGTCGCCCATATAGACGTCCTGCTCCTTGATATCGAGCACGGAGCGGGTTTCGGTGTCCTGGTCCACCTCGAACACGATCAGGCGCAGGGTGACGCGCATCGGCGCCGCATAGGTGATGCCGCGCTGACGGCATTCCTCTACGTCGTATTTCGGCTCTTCCAGCTCGTAATGGACGAAGTCCATTTCGGCGGTGCCGGCAAAGTCGCGGATCGGGAAGACCGAGCGCAGGGTCTTTTCGAGGCCGGAGACATAGCCGATCGACGGGTCGGAGCGGAGGAACTGTTCATAGCTCTCCCGCTGGACCTCGATCAGGTTCGGCATCTGCACCACTTCGTGGATGTCGCCGAATACCTTTCTGATGCGCTTCTTCGCGCCGGTATTGCTGATCGGGGGGAGAGCCTTGGTCGCCATTGCGTATCCTGCCTGTTTCGTTCGTCGCATTTTTTCGCATCGCAGCGAAAATTCAGCCCGACATGGCCGCTTCCGGGGGTGATTCGCCCCTTAGCCGCCACGCAAAAAAGTGCGGGCCGGGACTGTCCGATCCGCACTGTCAGCGTCTTGTAACCCGCCGTTTTCGCCCAATCCCGCCGGCTTCGCGCGCTAATCGAAGCCGATCCCCGAGCGATCCGGGGGACGATCCTCACAGCGCCGGGAAGCAGTGCGTGGACCGGATTTGAACTGCCCATATAGGACCGCCCCGTCCTTTTGTGAAGGGGGAAGGCGATTTTGCGTCCTCGACCTACGCTGGTTGATGCAGGGTGCCGTTCTTGTACAGAGATGGAATGATTCTCCACCCGTTCAACCCCTTGGCCTGATCCGGTGGCTGATGTGAAAAGGCGGCCGCTCCTGTGCGCCACGTCTTTTGCGCTGTCTACCGCCGGGGTGCCGGCCCAGGGTCAGGAGGATTGGCGGGCGCGAGAGGCTGCCGAGGCGAGCCTGTCGGAGGAGGAAGAGGCCGTCATCGTCACGGCTCGCCGCGTTCCCGAACAGGAGAATGGCGTCCCGATCAGCATGGTGCGGCTCGGCAGCAAGCATCTGGAGCGCAGCGGTGCCGGCACGCTGGCGGATATCGCCGGATCGGTGCCCAATCTGACGGTTCCGACCGTCGGCGCCTTCGGGGCGCAGCAGCCTACCATAAGGGGCGTCTTCTCGAATATCGGCGCGTCCACCGTGGGCATCTATGTCGACGATGTGCCAGTGCAGATCCGCTCGCTGGAGGTGGCGGGCAATCCCGATCTGCGCAGCTTCGACCTGGAACGGGTGGAGGTGCTGCGCGGCCCGCAGGGAAGCCTGTTCGGCGCCAACAGCATGGGTGGCACCATTCGCTATCTGACCCGGCAGCCGGAACTGTCCGGCATGGATGCGGAGGTGAGCGGCGAACTGGCGGCGGTGAAGGGCGGCGGCCTCACGCGGGAAATAAGGGGGGCATGGGGTGGCGCGCTGGTCCCGGACCGGATCGGGGTGCGGGCGAGCGGCTATTATCGCCGGGACGCCGGGGTCGTCGATCGTCTCGATCCGGCCGGCGGCGCGGAGGTTCAGGACAATATCGACCCTGTCGCGACCCTTGGTGTGCGGCTCGCGGTGAAGGCGGCGCTGGGCGAGCGGCTGGAACTGACCCCTGCGCTTTTCTATCAAAGGACCCGGCGGGCCGATCTGCCCTTCTACGAATCCACCCTCGGTCCATTCCGCCAGTCCGCCAGCGTGCGCCAGCCGGGCCGCGACCGGCTCGTCCTGCCCAGCCTGACCGCGCGGCTGGACCTGGGTGGCGCGACGCTGACCAGCGTCACTGCCTGGCTTGACCGGGACAACAGACAGATCGTCGATTATTCCGGCTTTTTCGGGGAGATCGTGCTGGGCGGCGCCGTGCCCGGCATCCGCACGCCGGGCGGCAGCTACAGCCGCACCACCGTTGCCCAGCGCAATTTCACCCAGGAAATCCGCATCGCCTCGAACGATCCGCAGGCACCGGTGCGCTGGCTGATCGGCGGTTTTTATCGCCGGTCGCGCATCGTCATGGCACAGCGGGTGGTGGAGCCGGGGGTCGAGCAACTGGCGCAGGCGCAACTGGGGCTGTCGATCGAGGATATTTTCGGCCTGCCGCTGCTGCCCGGCGGGCAGAGCTATCATAGCCGGCAGCAGATCGGCGAACGCACCCTGGCCGGTTTCGGCCAGGCGAGCTGGGCGTTCGCGCCGCGCTGGGAAGCGACGGCGGGGCTGCGCGTCTCCTACAATCCCCTGAGCTTTCGCCTGACGTCGGAAGGACCGTTAGCCGGGGGCAGCAACGCCATTGGCCCCCGGCGCCAAAGCGGGACGCCCGTCACCCCCTATGCCAGCCTGTCCTGGCACCCGTCCGGCGAAAGCCTTGTCTACCTCAGCGCAGGCAAGGGGTTCCGCAGCGGCGGCACCAATGGCGCTGTGCCCGCCAGCAGTTGCGCCGCCGACCTGTCGGCGCTGGGCCGCACGAAGGCGCCGGACAGCTATGCGCCGGATTCGCTCTGGAGCTATGAGGCCGGGGCAAAGGCGGGGGGGCGGGCATGGAACCTGTCGCTCGCGGCCTTCCGCATCGACTGGCGCCATATCCAGCAGTCCATCACCCTGCCCAATTGCGGCTTTTCCTATATCGACAATCTGGGCGCCGCCCGCAATCAGGGGATGGAACTGGCCGTGCAGGCAAGGCCGGTGCCGCCGCTGACCCTCGATCTTTCGCTGGGCTTTATCGATGCGCGTTTCCGACGGAATGTCGGGCTGCCCCGCGCGGATGGGACGGGCAGCATCGTCGCGGTGGGGGACCGGGTGCCCTATGTGCCCCGCTGGTCGGGAACGCTGTCGGCGGAATATGGCTTTGCCTGGCGCGGGCTGGATGGCTTCATACGGTCCGAATGGCAGCATGCAGGGCGCTATCGCCGCGCACCCTCGCGCCAGTCCGTGGCCTATGACCCGCGCGTCTATGCAGGGGAGGGGAGCGACATCCTCTTCCTGCGCGTCGGCGCGGGCCGGGATGGCTGGCAGCTTTCCGTCTTCGCCGACAATCTGCTGGACAGCCGCGCGGTGCTGTATCGCAATGCGGATCTGGTGCCGGTGACGGGGTCGCCGCTGAGGGAAATGGCACAGCGGCCACGCACCATAGGCCTGTCAGCCCGTTTGAGCCTTTGAAGGGGCAGCCAGTGCGATGAGGGGCACCGCCGCCAGCGCCAGTCCCGCATAGACCAGCACCGGCAGCGTGTAGCCGCCGCTCATCTGGCGCATCTGGTCTGTCCAGACCGGCGCCAGCGCGCCCACCAGGCTGATGATCGCGGTGTTGAGGCCCAATGCCCGCGGGAAGGCATCGGGCGACACCGTGTCGGCAAGCAGCATCGATCCCGACTGGCCCGGCAGGGCGCTGGCGACGCCCCATAGCAGGACGAACGCCGTCACGCCCGGCATCGCCATCGCCCGCACCCCGATCAGCGCGACCGTCCCCATCGCCAGCAGCAGCACGGCCGCGATCAGGCTGCGCCGCGCACCCAGCCGGTCGGCCACCATGCCGCCCAGCAACAAGGCGGGCAGGCCCAGCAGATTGGCGCTGCTATAGGCGGCGACCGCGCGCGGCCGCGTCAAGCCCTGCGCCATCAGCGCGTCGACGGCGCCGAGCAGAACGCCGTTGATCGCCAGTTGCAGCAAGGTCATGGCAAGGACGAACCGGCAGAAGCGCGCGCTGCATAGTGCCGCCCAGGGCGAGCTGGCATGACTGGCTTCCCCCCTGATCCGTCCGCCGGGAACCAGCAGCACCAGCAATGGACAGGTCAGCGCGATGACCGTCGCCCCCAGCAACAGGGCCGTGCGCCAGCCATGATGGTCGATGGCCGCTCCGGCAAAGGGCGGTACGACCGCACCTGCCGCCACGGCGGCGCCGAGAAACAGCGCCAGCGCCAGCCCCCTCCGCGCGTTGTGCAGGGACGTGATGATGGCGATGCCGGGCACGATGGTGGATGCGCCGACGCCTGCACCGGTCACTGCCATGGCCGCGGCCAGCCAGACGAGATCCCGTGCAACGAAAGCCAGGGCGAAACCGGCGGCGCTCAGGATGATGCCGGCAAGCAGGACCGGCCGCGCGCCGATCCGGTCCAGCGCCCAGCCGACGGGCAGGTTGGCGATGCTCATCGCCAGCAGGAAAGCCGTCGCGGCGCTGCCCGCCTGTCCGCCGAGATCCGCCGCCATTGCGGGCAGCACAACGCCCAGCGACATCAGGGTCGTGCCCTGGATCAACAGGGTCATGGCCGACAGGGCCGCCACCGGCAGCCAGCGCGCATGATCCTGATGCTGGACGATGGGAAGGGGTGGGGGAAGGCGGCTCACGGCAATTGCCTATCTGTTAAGAGGCTGTTTGGAAATGCGCGCTGGACGCCTCTGGCGCGGCATTACCAAACAGCCTCCAGGCCGCGACAATGGAATGGGGCAATGTCGGCTTTGTGCAATGCAACACAAAAACTCTGTGCTTAATCTCGATAAATTGACTTTCGGGTGCTTCCCTGTTCGAGTCGGTTTGGGGGCAGATTGGGGTGGAGCCGTGATACGCACGGAAGAAATTTACGATGCCGCGACCGACGATGCGGCCTTTGCCCGGCTGGCAGCGACGCTGGCCGAAGCGGTCGGGGCGCGATCGGGCGTGCTCCATTGGGGCTTTTCCCCGGATCATGTCGCGGAGATTTCCTACTCCGGCTATTTTTCCGACGCGCAGATGGCCGTCTATGACGACGAATTTCAGGCGGACGATATCTGGGGCGCCGCGCTGGACCGGTTGGCGACGGTCAATCGCCTGCTGGACATCGAGGCCATCGTGCCCGATCGCGCCTATGAGGGCAGCCGCATCTACAATGAATGGATCCGGCCCATGGGCGACGACACCTTCCGCTGTATAGGGGGCGTCATCCAGAAGGACGGCACGACCGGCCATATCGGGCTGCATCGCGGACGCACGCAAAAGCCCTTCAGCAGGCAGGAAGTGGAGGCGATGCAGGACAGCATGGGCCATATCGGCCGCATGTTCGCGATCCGCAGCAAGCTCGACCGCGCAAACCAGCATGGCCGTTCCTTGCAGGCCGCGCTCGACATGGTGGGACATGCCGTCTTCATCCTCAGTCCCAACGGCACGTTGATCGACGGCAACAGGGCGGCCGACGCGATGCTGCGGCGGGGCGACGCGCTGACCCTGCGCCAGCGGCGGGTGTCGGCCCGCGATCCGCGCGATGACGAGGCGTTTCAGGCCGCCTTGCGGGCGGCTTCGGCGCGGCAGGGCACGCAGGCGAGCGCGATCTTCGTCCATCGCGGATTGGAGCCGCCCTACATGCTGTCCATCGCTTCCGTCCGGGTGGGAATGGACCGGCAGATCGTCGCCATCGCCACCGATCCGGCGGACCAGGATGTCAGCCTCTCCAGCCGCATCCGGGCGCTCTACGGCCTGACCCGCGCGGAGGCGGAGGTGGCACAGGCGCTTTGCACCGGGCGCGGGCTGGAGGAATTGTCGGCCGAGCGCGGCGTGGCGCTCAATACCATCCGCACGCAGATCAAGAATATCTATGTGAAGATGGATTGCAGCCGCCAGTCCGAACTGGTCGCGCGCATCGGCGCCTTGCCGCGCCTCAGTCCCCTGGAGGAATAATCTCAGGGCTTGGCCGGCGGTAAGGTCGTCTGCGGCTGGACCACCGGGACCGGCGGGGGCGTGATCCTGACCGTTTCGAAACGGTCCTTGCGGCGCACTCCGGCCAGTTCCGGCGCCGGGGCGGGCGCCTCTGCCGCTGCCGCGGGCAGGCGCTGGCGCATGCACTCATCCTTGTTCGCGCGGGGCGTGTCGGCGCAATTCCACAGGGATCGCTGCAATCCCGTCGCGCTGTTGTGGATATAGGCGAAGGCCATGCTTTCCATCTGATCGCCCGACAGCGGCAGGCCGGCGGGCGCCGCGCCCACCCGCCAGGCCATGATCCGGCATTCCGGTCGCCCCGCGCAGAAGGTCTGCGCCAGCAGCGGCCAGCTGTCCGGAACGGTGCCACGACCCAGTTCCACGAGGAAGCTTCTGGCCCCCGGCGCGATCGCGATCAGCCTCACCCCGGCCATCATCTTGCCGAGCGAGTCCGCGCCGATCATCTGCTGCGGCCGGGCAACCAGATCGGCGATCGCGCCCCCGGCCAGAACCAGCGGCGAGGCAACGGGCGCGTCCTGCGGTCCGCCCTGATGCGCGGCGGACAGGCGCGCGATGCGTTCGATCAGCGGCTCGCCATTCCCGCCGGTCCGGCGGAAGGCGGGCGGCGTTCCCCACCAGCCGCGCCAGCGAAAGAAAAGATGGGTGCCGACTGCGCCGATCTTGTCCAGGCTGCCGCTCCAATAGGGAACGACCCAGTCGGTATGATAATGGGTGGCATAGCCGACCGGTTTGTAGACCCGGCCCGCGAGCGCGGATTTCGCGATCTCCCGCGCCCGTTCCCAGGCCGCCTGGCTGGGCATGCGAGCCAGCGCGCCATCGCAGGTGAAGGTGAACTGGCAGCCGGTGGCCCGCTCCTGCCCCTGAAAGACGACGCCGCAGACGGTCTTGGGGAAGGCGGGATGCCGCACCCGGTTGAGCACGACCTGCGCCACCGCCCGCTCGCCCACCGCTTCGTCGCCCGCCTCATAGATCTGCGCCGCCGCGAGACAATCGGTGGCGCGGGCGAGGTCTGTCTCGGACCCGACGAAGAGAAACGGGCGCGCCGCCGGATTGGGCAGGCGGGAAAAGGGGACGGCGGCGTTGAAGGCCCGTGCCTGGTCCCGGTCCAGCGCGTAGAAATCGACGGGTTCGACCGGTGGCGGCGGGGTGCCGGGGCGCTTGAGCTGGGCGGCCGACACCATATCTATACGCGTGGCCTTGGCCTTTGGCGCCTGCGCTTCCCATGCGGCAACCAGCGCGGGCAGGCCGACGAACAACAGTAGCCAGAGCAGCCACATCGCGCGATGTGGCTGGCCCGATAGGGTGTCGTCGGTCATGCCCGGTCCGGGATTGCCTGATCCCCCGCCTTATTCGGGCAGGAAGTCGGGCACCGACAGATAGCGTTCGCCGGTGTCATAGTTGAAGCCCAGAACGCGGCTGCCCGGCGCAAGTTCCGGCAGCTTCTGCGCGATGGCGGCGAGCGTCGCGCCCGACGAGATGCCGACCAGCACGCCTTCCTCACGCGCGGCCCTGCGGGCGAACTCCTTGGCGTCGGCGGGATCGACCTGGATCACGCCGTCCAGCAGCTGGGTGTGCAGGTTCGCCGGAATAAAGCCCGCGCCGATGCCCTGGATCGGGTGCGGGCCGGGCTGGCCGCCGCTGATGACGTGCGACAGGGTCGGTTCGACCGCATAGACTTTGAGGTTGGGCCAGAGCTTCTTCAACACTTCCGCCGTGCCGGTAATATGGCCGCCGGTGCCGACGCCGGTGATCAGCACGTCGATGGGCGCATCGGCGAAGTCCGCCGCGATCTCCTGTGCCGTGGTGCGGACATGGACGTCGATATTGGCGGAATTCTCGAACTGTTGCGGCATCCACGAACCGGGCGTCTGATCGACCAGTTCCAGCGCGCGTTCGATCGCGCCCTTCATGCCCTTCTCGCGCGGCGTCAGGTCGAAGCTCGCGCCATAGGCCAGCATCAGGCGGCGGCGTTCCAGGCTCATGCTTTCGGGCATGACGAGGATCAGCTTGTAACCCTTGACCGCCGCGACCATCGCCAGCCCCACGCCGGTATTGCCCGATGTCGGCTCTATGATGGTGCCGCCGGGTTTCAGGTCGCCCGAAGCCTCGGCCGCCTCGATCATCGACAGCGCGATTCGATCCTTGATCGACCCGCCGGGGTTGGACCGTTCGGACTTGATCCACACCTCCGCATCGCCGAACAGCCGGTTGACGCGGATATGCGGCGTATTGCCGATGGTTTCCAATATGCTGGATGCCTTCATAAAGCTTTCTCCTGGATGGAATCGGCCGCCTTTGTCTCAGGTGGGTCGAAGGTACGAGCAAGGCGCAGTTCTGGAAAGAGCTTCGCCCAGGCAAGGGTGATGAGAATGGCGCCGATCCCGCCGCCGATCACCGCCGCGACCGGGCCGACCAAGGCGGCGAGGAAGCCGGATTCCGCCTCGCCCAGCTCGTTGGAGGCGGAAATGGTGAGCTGCGACAGGCTGGAGACGCGGCCGCGCATCTCGTCGGGCGTGTGGAGCTGGATCAGCGACTGGCGGACATAGACCGACACCATGTCGGCCGATCCCAGCAGGATCAACGCGGCAATGCCCACTCCCTGCGCGATCGCGCGGGGCAGGAAGGCGGTGCTGCCGAAGATGATGGTGGCGATGCCGAACAGGACCACCGCGCCCAGCATCTTGAGGCCGACCTCCGTCTTCATCGGACGGAAGGAGAAGAAGAGGGCGGTGACGCCCGCGCCGATGCCGGGGGAGGCGGCCAGATGTCCCAGTCCCCGCGAACCGACATGCAGGATGTCGCGCGCATAGACCGGCAGCAGCGCCGTGGCTCCCGCCAGCAGCACGGCGAACAGATCGAGCGTGATCGCCGCCAGCACCAGCCGGTTGCCGCGCACATAGGTCAGGCCGTCGATCATCTGGCGGACCGGATGGCGGCTGGTGTCGCGCGGCGGCTGGGGCACCGGGCCGATCAGCAGCATGCAGAGCAGCGCGACGGCGAACAGCCCGGATGCCAGCGCATAGGCACCCCAGGGCTGGATCGCATAGGCATAGCCGCCCAGCGCCGGTCCCGCGATCATGCCCGCCTGCCAGACGACGCTGGAAATGGCGATGGCGTTGGGCAACACCTCGCGCGGGATCAGATTGGGGGCGAGCGCGCTGTAGGCCGGGCCGTTGAAGGCGCGGGCGATGCCGACAATGGCGGCAATGCCGAAGATCAGCGGCAGGCTGACCCGGCCCTCATAGGTCGCGAAGGCGAGTGTCCCCGATGCCAGCACCAACAGCGTCAGGGTGAAGCGGGTGATCTTGCGCCGGTCGAAATGGTCAGCGACCCAGCCGGTGACGGGGGTCAGGAAGAAGAGCGGCAGGAGCTGCGCCAGGCCGATCAGGCCGAGCTGGGCCGATGCCCCCGCCGTGCCCATGGTTTCGCGCGCGACATTATAGGCCTGCCACGCCAGCACGATCATCATCGCATATTGCGCCAGCACCGCCGTCAGCCGCCCCAGCAGATAGGCGCGGAAATTGCCGAAGCTCAGGGGATGGCGGGGAGCAGGGGGGCTATGCATGGCTCTCCTTTAGCGCCTGCGCAAAGCCGCCCGCAACCATATCGGTAGAGAAAGGGCGCAGCAATATTTGTGGCGTTGATGGTCTGGCTTGTGGCGCGATCGCAGCCGCTTAACGGTCGGGCTGGAGCCTGATCCCGCTCACCGATCCATTGCGCACCGAACAGACGAACGGGACCGAGCGCTGGCCGTCGAACGGGCCGACCTCACCCTCCACTTCCCAGCCGGTCGACATGGTGCTGGCGGCGATGCGGCCAAGGATTTTGGTGCCCGGCCCCGCTTCTTCCCGCGCCTTGGCGGCGCAGGCGTTGCGCGCGGCGGCGGCAGTGTGGATCGACCCATAGGCGGGGGAGGCGTAGGGCTGGCGTTTCGCGTCGCGTTCGGCCTGGCGCTCGCGGGCGATATCGCTGGCGATCGCGGCGTCGGCGGCGCGGTGCAGGTCGCGATAATCCTGGGCGTGGACGGGGGTGGCGGCGGGAAGGGCCAGAGCCATCCCCATCACGCAGAGCGGCATCTTGTGCATCGCGGTTTCTCCTCTCCTTCGGGCCTATTTGAACAGGCTGCCCAATATGCCGCGTACCAATTGCCCTGCGATCCCGCCGGAGCTTTTGCGGCTCGATCCGCCGAACACCGCGCGGCCCAGCTCATTGGCGACCTGGCGCCCGACGGACGAAGCGGCGGAGCGGGTGGCCGACTGGACCGCCTTGTCGAAGGCGGAGGGTTTGGCGGCTTCGCGGGCTGCCGCCGCCTCCTGCCGGGCCTGTTCCTTGAGCTGTTGTTCGCGCTGCTTCGCCTCGATCTTGGCTTGCGCGGCGGCGGCCTTGTCGGCTTCGGCCTGCGCCTTGGAGGCTTGGGCGGCGGCGGCGGCGGCCTGCCCCCTGGCGGCGAGGATCTCCTCGGCGGATTCGCGATTGACCGGCGTGTCATATTTGCCCGCGCAGGGCGATATGGACTGGATGATCGCCCGTTCCTTGGCATCGACCGGGCCTAGCCGCGAGCGGGGCGGCGCGATCAGCGTGCGCTGGACGATGCCGGGCGATCCATCCTCCTGCAACAGTGACACCAGCGCCTCGCCCACCTTCAGTTCGGTGATGGCGGTTTCGACATTCAGATCCGGGTTGACGCGGAAGGTGTCGGCCGCCGCCTTGATTGCCTTCTGGTCGCGCGGGGTGAAGGCGCGCAGTGCGTGCTGGACCCGATTGCCGAGCTGGCCCGCGACATCCTCCGGAATGTCGATCGGATTCTGCGTCACGAAATAGACGCCGACGCCCTTGGAACGGATCAGCCGCACCACCTGCTCGATCTTGTCGGTCAGTGCCTTGGGCGCGTCGTCGAACAGCAGGTGCGCCTCGTCGAAGAAGAAGACGAGGACGGGCTTGTCTGGGTCGCCGACCTCCGGCAGCGTCTCGAACAGTTCGGACAGCAGCCAGAGCAGGAAGGTGGCGTAGAGCTTGGGGCTCTGCATCAGCTTGTCGGCAGCCAGCACGTTCACATAGCCGCGCCCCTTGTCGTCGACCTTCAGCATGTCGTGAATGTCGAGCGCGGGTTCGCCGAAGAAATGATCGCCGCCCTGGCTTTCGAGCTGAAGCAATTGCCGCTGGATCGCGCCGACACTGGCCTTGGTCACATTGCCATATTGGGCGGACAGGGTGTCGGCATTCTCCGCGCAATAGGCCAGCATCGCCTGCAGATCGCCCAGGTCGAGCAGCAGCAGCCCCTGTTCGTCGGCATATTTGAAGGCGATCGACAGCACGCCTTCCTGCGTTTCGTTAAGGCCCATCAGGCGGGAGAGCAGCAGCGGCCCCATTTCGCTGACGGTGGTGCGGACGGGATGGCCCTGCTCGCCATAGAGATCCCAGAAGATGGCGGGATTGTCGGCATAGCTATAATTGTCGATGCCGATTTCCTGGGCGCGCGCGACCAGCTTGTCGGCATTTTTCGCGGTGGGGGAACCGGCCATGGAAATGCCCGACAGGTCGCCCTTCACGTCCGCGAGGAAGACCGGCACGCCGAGCGCGGAAAAACTCTCCGCAATGCCCTGCAAGGTCACGGTCTTGCCGGTGCCGGTCGCACCCGCGATCAGACCATGGCGATTGGCCCTGCGCAGGTTCAGCGTCTGGGGAATGCCGCCATCCTTGTCCGGTGCGCCAAGGCCGATGAAAATGCCGTCGCTCATCTGCGTCATGCTCCCCACTAGTGATTTCGAAGCAGGCGGATCGCCCGCTGGCTCGGAAATCACGGCCAACAAGGACTCATGTGACGGGCCGCGCCCACCGGAGTCTGTCATCCTCTCTGTAGAGGGATGACAGGGTTTCCGGCAAGCGCGACCCGTAACGACCGGCTTTGTTTCAGCCGCTTATTTGTCCCGCAGACGCACCGGCAGGAACACGGCGGGCTGGCCGCGGCGCAGCACCTGCAGCAGTATCGCGCTGCGGCCCTGCGCCGAGACCGCCTTGACCTGGGCGTCCAGATCCGCCTGGGTAGCGACCGGGCGGTTGTTGGCGGTGATGATGACATCGCCGCGACGCAGGCCCTTGGCCCCCGCATCGGTCGAGGCGTCGACCGCCGTGATGACGATGCCGCGCGTGTCGGCCGCGATGCCGAGCTGGCGGATGATGGTCGACGTCAGCGGAATCGCCGAGATGCCAAGCGACTGCTGGGCGGCCTGGCCATTGGAGGGGCCGTCCGGCTGCTGGCTGAAATCGTCGTCCTGCTGCTGGGCGAAGGCGTTCAGCTCATCCTCTGACGGGCGTTCGCCGACGACGGCGGTCACCGTCTGGCGCTGGCCGTTGCGCAGCAGCACGATCGGCACGCGTCCGCCGATCGGCTGGTTGGCGACGATGGACGAGAGATTCTGGTCCGGCGTCACTTCCTGGCCCGCGACGCTGACGATCACGTCGCCCGCCTTGATCCCGGCCTTGTCGGCGCCCTTGCCCGGCTCGACGCCCTGGACGAACTCGCCGCGATTCTTGGCAAGACCCAGCGAGTCCGCCAGATCTTCGCCCAAGGGGCTGATCTGGATGCCCAGATAGCCGCGCTTGACGGTCTGCCCCTTGCGCAGCGTGTCGACGATCGGGGCCGCCTGTTCCGAAGGGATGGCGAAGCCGATGCCGACATTGCCGCCCGAAGGCGAAAGGATCTGGCTGTTGATGCCGATCACATTGCCGCGCATGTCGAACATCGGGCCACCGCTATTGCCCTGGTTGATCGACGCATCGGTCTGGATGAACTTGTCATAGGTGCCGCCGGTGCCGCGATGCACGGCGGAAATGATGCCCGCCGTCACCGTGCCCGACAACGCGAAGGGGTTGCCGATGGCGATCACCCAGTCGCCGACGCGCGCCTTGGTGCTGTCGCCGAACTTGACGAAGGGCAGGGCCTTTTTCGGCTCGATCTTGAGCACGGCGATGTCGGTCGCGGGGTCGCGGCCGACCAGCCTTGCGGGATATTCCTCGCTGTTGGTCAGCGTCACCGTGATGGAATCGACGCTCGCGCCTTCGGCTCCGGCCGACACCACATGGTTGTTGGTGACGATATAGCCGTCGGCCGAGATGATGAAACCCGAACCCAGCGATTGGGCCTGGCGCGTCTGCGGCTTGCCGCCCTGCTGGCCGAACAGGTCGCCGAAGGGTGTGCCCGCGAAAGGATTCTGCACCTGCACCCGCTGCCTGGTCGAAATATTGACCACGGCCGGTTGCAGCTTTTCGACCATGTCGGCCAGGCTGGCCGGCGCGCCCGCGGGAGCAGCGGCCTGCATCCCCTCATTCTGCGCGATCTGTGCCCCGACATTGGGGCTGGAGGTTACGGCAATGGCGGTGCCGCCGAGCAGCAGGGCACCGGTAATGGCATAAGCGTAACGCACTCGTGACGGTCCTCTCATGAACTTGGCGAAGGAAGGGGCGGGACTCTGCGGGAGAGTGGGATGCGCCGCCTTGCCTTAACCGTCATTGAATGGCGCTGGTTCCGTAATGAAATCAACGCCCCTGAAACTGCTTCAGAAAATCATTGTCGCGGGACAGGACCATGGTGGTCGAACCCTGCTTGTCTGGTGCGAAGGTATAACGATAGGCCTGCATCGCGCGATAGAAATCGTAGAATTGGGCGTCCTTGCCGAAACTTTCGGCATAGATGCGGGCGGCGTTGGCGTCGGCTTCGGCGCGGATGATCTGCGCCTGCTTGGCGCCCTGCGCGCGGATGGTGAGCGCTTCCTGCTCCCGCGCGGTACGCATGCGGGTGAAGGCGCTTTCCAGCGGCGCGCCGTCGGGCAGGTCGGCGCGCTTGATGCGGACATCGACGATCTGCGCGCCATATTGGCGGGCGACGCGGTTCAGGCCCGCCTCGATATTGTCCATCACCTGGCCCCGTTCGGGCGACAGCAGCGCGGCGAAGGGCCGCTTGCCCAGCTCGTTACGCAGCGCGGACCCCAGGATCGGGCGCAGCGCATCGGACACGCGCTCCTCGCTGCCCGCCGCGATATACATGCGCAGTGGATCCACGATGCGAAAGCGGGCGAAGGCATCCACCTGAAGCCGCAACTGGTCGGTCGACAGCACCTGCTGCCGCTCCATCTCGACCGACAGGACGCGCTTGTCGATCCAGACGATCTGGTCGATGAACGGCCAGCGGAAGATGACGCCCGCGCCGGTCTTGCCGAAATCCTCGTTCGGGCGATAGCGGTTGATGATCTTCTTGGGATCGCCGAAGCGCACGATCACGCCCTGCTTGGTTTCGGGCACGATGGCGATGGTGCTGCCGAGCAGCAGCAGCGCCGCGATGGCCAGCAGCGCAAGTGCGACGGGATGACGGATCAGGCCCTGCATCACTGGCCCTCCCCGGTGGCGGTGCCCTGTGCGGCGGCGGCCTGCGCCTTGCGCTTGAGTTCGGGCAGCGGCAGGTACGGCGTCACATTGCCGCTTTCGACGATGGTCTTGTCGACGTTCGACAGGACGCCCTCCATGGTTTCATAATACATGCGGCGGCGGGTCACGTCGGGCGAAAGCTTGTACTGCTCATAGACCTTGTCGAAGGCCGCTGCCTCGCCCTGCGCCTTGGCCGTCACCTGCTGCGCGGCGGCGCGGGCCTCGTTGAGATAGGTCTGGGCGGTCTGCTGCGCGGCGGACACGGCCTTGAACGCGTCGTTGACGGCGGTCGGCGGATCGGCCTGCTTGATGGCGACGCCCTGCACGCGGATGCCCGATTTGTAACCGTCCAGTATTTCCTGCATCCGCTGCTCGACCTGCTGCTCGATCCCCGTGCGGCCCGCGCCCAGCGCATCGTCCAGGCTGACGCTGGCGACGACCGACCGCATCGCGCTTTCCGCGACTTCCCGCACCGAAGCGTCGGGATCCGAAAGCTGGAACAGGTAGAGTTCCGGGCTGCGGATGTTCCACCGCACCGAATAGGCGAGATCGATGATATTCTGGTCGCCGGTCAGCACCAGATTCTCGCTTTCCGCGCGGGTCGATCCGATGTCGATGGTGCGGATTTCCTCGACATCGACCGTGGTCACATTTTCAAGCGGCGCGGGCAATGTCAGGCTGATGCCCGGCGAGAGGGTGCGGCTATATTTGCCGAGCAGCGTCACCACGCCGCGTTCCTGCGGCCCTACCCGGTGGAAGCAGGTCAGCACCAGCCACAGCAGCACCAATATGCCGACCGCCGCTGGCCACAGGGCCTTGCCGGAGGGGCGGGGCGGCAGATGGCCGAAGCCGCCGCCACCACCCTGGCCGAAGCTTTCCTTGCTGCGGCGAAGCAGTTCCTCGATCGCCGAAGGCCCCTTGGAACCGGTGGGCCGCCCCGGCTGCGTCCATGGGTTGCGCGGGCCGCCTTCGCCGCCCTTGCCTTCACCGCCCTTGCCCTCGCTCCCGTCCGGACCGTCGCTCTTGCCACCCCAGGGACCCTGGGCCATGGCGCTTGCAATGCCCGGCATCCACCCGAAAATTCTCTTCATCGCTCCTCTATAGGAAGGCTCTCCGGCGAAAAACAGTGCCCTTCGCAACGATAATTGTTTCGAATGATGTCGCTACGGCACAAAAATGGGCTAGAGGGCACTGCCATGACCGAGCTTGAAGATTTCGCCGCGCGCCTCAAAAGCCTGACCGAAGGCCGCGCCAGCACGCCCCGGATCAAGGACGGCGTGATGACGCTGGTGCTGGACGTCGCGGGCCTTTCGTCCGATCGGCGCGATGCCGTCGCCGCCGCGATCCGAGAAGGGGCGCTGACCGTGCCGGGGGTCAGCGATGTCCGCATCGCCATGACCGCCGAGCGCAAGCCTTTGAAAATCATTGCCGTCGCCTCCGGCAAGGGCGGCGTCGGCAAATCCACGCTTTCGGCCAATCTGGCGGTCGCGCTTCAGCGCCTGGGCGTGCGCGTCGGGCTGGTCGACGCCGACATTTACGGGCCGTCGCAGGCCAGGCTGATGGCCAGCGAAGGCCAGAAGCCGCAGGCGAAGGAGAAACAGCTCATCCCGGTGCAAAGCCCCTTCGGCATTCCGATGCTGTCGATGGCGCATCTGGTCGAACCGGGCAAGGCGCTGGCCTGGCGCGGGCCGATGGCGGGCAATGCGCTCTCGCAGCTGATCGAAGCGGACTGGGGGGATGCGGAGCTGCTGGTCGTCGACATGCCGCCCGGCACCGGCGACGTGCAACTCTCCATGGTGCAGAAGCACAAGCCCGCGGGCGCCGTGATCGTCTCGACGCCGCAGGATCTGGCGCTGATCGACGCCACCCGCGCGGTCAGCCTGTTCGAACAGACGCAGGTGCCGATGATCGGACTGGTGGAGAATATGGCGGGTTATGCCTGTCCCCATTGCGGCGAAGTTTCCGAACCCTTCGGCACCGGCGGCGCGGAGGCGGCGGCGGGTGAGATGGGCATGGCGTTCCTGGGCCGCATTCCGCTCGCCATCGATATCCGCCGCCGGTCCGACGCGGGCGATCCGCCCGCATCGGGCGACGGTGCACATGGCCTCGCCTTCCGCGCGATCGCCGAAAAGCTGGTGGAATGGCTTCGGGGGCAGGCGGGCTGAGGAACAGCTTGCATGGTGCCGGCGTCTCTCCCCATATCGGTAAAGGATGAAGGATCGCGCCATGCCGCTGACTGACGCACAGGATATCGCCGATCTGCTGAACGAAACCCGCACCATCGCGCTGGTCGGCATTTCCGACCGGCCCGGCCGGCCGAGCTATGGCGTAATGAAGGGCCTGCAGGACCATGGTTATCGCGTTCTGCCGGTCAATCCGCAGATAGCGGGCGAGCATGTCCATGGCGAATTCGTCTGGGCAAGCCTGTCCGACATCGGCGTGCCGATCGACATGGTCGACATCTTCCGCCGCAGCGAAGTGGCGGGCGAGGCGGTGGACGATGCCATTGCCGCCGGTGCCGGATCGGTGTGGATGCAGCTTGCGGTGGTGGATGAGGCGGCCGCCGCGCGGGCGGAGGCCGCCGGTCTCAAGGTGGTGATGGACAGATGCCCGATCATCGAGATCCGCCGTCTCCAGCTCGAACCGATTGGCGCGCAATAGGGCTTTCCAGTCGCCTCAAGCCGCTTTATCAGCAAAGCGATGGGGCGTGCACCGCGGAAGCAGGGTCAGCAGACGGAAAAGGGTTTGAACCGGCGCACGCTGCTGGTGGGCGGGGGAGCGACGGCGGGGCTATTGCTGGCATGGGCCGCATGGCCGCGCCAATATCGGCCCAATCTCAACACGGCGCCGGGCGAGATCGCCTTCAACGCCTTCCTCAAGATCGATCGCGCCGGACAGGTGATCGTCATCGTGCCGCAGACCGAGATGGGGCAGGGGATCAGCACCCTCCTGCCGCAGATAGTGGCCGACGAACTGGGGGCGGACTGGCGCACGGTGGGCGTGCAGAGTGCGCCGGTCAGTCCGCTTTACGCCAACACGCTGCTGGCCGACGAATGGCTGGCCAATGACTGGAGCCGGCTGGCCGGGGATGCGGGGCGCTGGACCATCGAACAATATGCCATCCGCGGCGCGCTGATGCTGACCGGCGCGGGCACGTCGCTCCCCATGTTCCACCAGCCCTGCCGTGAGGCGGGGGCGGCGGCGCGGGTGCTGCTGTGCAAGGCGGCGGCGGCGCGCTGGGACGTGCCCTGGGAAAGCTGCGACATCCAGAACGGCATCATTTCCGACGGTGGCGCTTCCGGTGGAAAGGGGCGCACGCTCAAGATCGGCGAGGTGGTGGAGGATGCCGCGACCTTCGACCTGCCCGCCATCCTGCCCTATCGCCAGTCGGAGGTGGACCGGCTGGCGGGACAGGAACTGCCCCGGCTCGACACCCCCTCCAAGATCGACGGCAGCCATAATTTCGCCGCCGACATCCGCCTGCCCGACATGGTCTTCGCCTCGATCCGGCAGGGGCCGGTCGGCGATGCGGTGCTGAAAAGCGTCAATGAGGGCGCGGCCCGATCCGCCACCGGTTTCCTGAAGCTGATCCGGCAGGAACGCTGGGTCGCGGTGGTCGCGAGCAACTGGTGGGCGGCGAACAGGGCGCTGGACCTCTGCGATCCGGTCTTTGAGCTGAGCGGCAGGCCGGTCGACAGCGCAGGCATGGAGGCGGCGCTGGAGCAGGCCTTTGCCGGTTCCTCCGGCGAGCGGCTCTTCGCCCAGGGGGATTTGAAGTCCCTGCTGGAGGATGCGACCATCCTCGCCAGCGAATATAAGGTGCGCCCAGGGCTGCATCTGGCGCTGGAGCCGATGGCTGCGACGGCGCGGATCGCCGACGGAGCGGCGGAGGTGTGGATGGCGACCCAGGCGCCGAGCCTGGCGCGCAAGGCCGTCGCCAGGGCGCTGGGCCTGTCGGTCGGCGCGGTGACCCTTTATCCGCTGCATGCCGGCGGCGGCTATGGGCGGCATATGGAGCATGAGGCGGGCGTGCAGGCCGCCCTGCTTTCCCGGGAGATGGGGCGGCCGGTGCAACTGCTCTGGTCCCGGCTGGAAGATGTGATCCAGGACCGGCCGAGCGCGCCCGCCCATGCGCGCATGGCGGGGAAGCTGGGGCGTAGCGGCGCCATCGAGGGCTGGTCGGCGAAGGTCGCCGCGCCCTGCGCCATGACGCAGACCTGGGCGCGCATCGCCCATGGCAGGCTGCCGCACGAGGCAAGCGCGGAGTCTGCCCATGTCTCGACCCGGCTGGCGGTGGCGGGCATGGACCTGCCCTATGCGGTGCCCAACTGGGCGGTCGATCATTTTCCGGCCGATACCGGCCTGCCGTTGGGTTTTGCGCGCGGCAACGCGCATCTCCACGGCGCCTTCTTCACCGAAAGCTTCATCGACGAGCTGGCGCATCAGGCGCAGATGGAGGCGATGTCCTTCCGCATCCAGATGCTCGGCGGCAATCCGCGCCTGGCCCATTGCCTGACGACGGTGGGCGCCATGGGCGGATGGCAGGGCGGCATTGCGGGAAGCGGGCAGGGCCTGGCCGCCCATATGATGAACGGAGCCTATGCGGCAGTGATGGTGGAGGCAGGAATCAGCGAGGGCAAGTTGCAGGTGGGACGGATCATCGCGGCGGTCGATGGCGGGGATCAGGTCAATCCCGATATCGCCCGGCAGCAGATCGAAAGCGGCCTGATCCACGGGCTGGCGCTCGCCATGGGCACGTCCGTGCCCTATGCCGGGGGAATGCCGACGCGGGCGATATTGGGGCGCATGGGCCTGCCCCGGCTGGGCGACGTCGGGGAGGTGACGGTCGAACTCATCCGCAGCACGGCGGCACCGGCTGGCCTTACCGATGTCGGCGCGCCGCTGGTGGCGCCCGCCATCGCCAATGCGCTGTTCACCACCACCGGGCAGCGCCACCGCAACCTGCCCCTGCTGGTTGAGGGTTGAAGGCCATGGGCAAGATCGGCGTTCTGCTCATCAATCTTGGTACTCCCGACGCGCCGGACGCGAAATCGGTGCGGCGTTACCTCAAGGAATTCCTGTCCGATCCGCGCGTCGTGGAAATACCGCAGATTATCTGGCAACCGATATTGCGCGGGCCGATCCTGCTTACCCGGCCGAAAAAATCCGCCCATGCCTATGCACAGGTGTGGATGAAGGAAGGGTCGCCGCTGGCGGTCTACACCCGCGACGCGGCGCTCGGCCTGCAGCGGCAGATGGGACCGGAGCTGACGATCGACTGGGCGATGCGCTATGGCAATCCGTCGATCGGCTCCCGGCTGGAGGCGATGATCGCAGCGGGTTGCGACCGCATATTGCTGGCACCGCTCTATCCCCAATATTGCGCCGCGACGACGGCGACGGCGCTCGACGCGGCCTATGCGGCGCTGGGGAGGATGCGGGCGCAGCCCGCGATCCGCACCCTCCCGCCTTATCATGCCGACCCCGCCTATATCGAGGCGCTGCGGGCCTCGACGCTGGCACAACTCGGCGCGCTGGACTTCACGCCGGACCTGCTCATCGCCAGCTTCCATGGCATGCCGGAGCGGACGCGGCAGTTGGGCGACCCCTATCGCGACCAATGCGTGGAGAGTGCGCGGCTGCTGGAACAGGCGCTGAGGCGGGAGGTGCGCGTGACATTCCAGTCCCGTTTCGGCCCGGCGAAATGGCTGGGACCGGCGACGGATGAGACGCTCAAGGCATTGCCCGGCCAGGGCGTCAGAAATGTCGCCGTCCTGACCCCCGGATTCGCGGCGGATTGCCTGGAAACCGTAGAGGAGATCGCCATTCGCGGGAAAGAGGAATTTATCGCGTCCGGCGGTCATAAATTTGTCCATTTGAGTTGTTTGAACGCCTCCACGGAGGCTATGAACCTCTATGGGAATCTGGTTGGCCGCGAGCTGGCCGGATGGCTGGAGAGGGAAAGTACGTCCGTTAATCATTAAACCATGGGAGAGCCTATCATGAGCAAGGTTGCAGTCGTCACGGGCGGAACGCGTGGAATTGGCGAGGCGATCAGCCTGGCGCTCAAGGAAATGGGCTACAGGGTGGCAGCCAACTATGGCGGTAATGATGCCAAGGCTCAGGCCTTTACGGACGAAACGGGCATAGCCAGCTTCAAATGGGACGTGGGCGATCACCAGGCGTGCATCGACGGCTGCGCACAGGTGACGGAGGCGCTGGGGCCGGTCGACATCGTCATCAACAATGCCGGCATCACCCGCGACGGCGTGCTGGCGCGGATGAGCTTCGACGACTGGAACGAGGTGATGCGCATCAATCTGGGCGGTTGCTTCAACATGGCGAAGGCGACCTTCGGCGGCATGCGCGACCGGGGCTGGGGCCGCATCGTCAATATCGGTTCGGTCAACGGACAGGCCGGGCAATATGGCCAGGTCAACTATGCCGCGGCCAAATCCGGCATTCATGGCTTCACCAAGGCGCTGGCGCAGGAAGGCGCGAAATATGGCGTGACCGTCAATGCCATCGCGCCCGGTTATATCGACACCGACATGGTGGCGGCGGTTCCGGCCCCGGTGCTGGAGAAGATCGTCGCGAAGATCCCGGTCGGCCGCCTCGGCCATGCCGACGAGATTGCGCGCGGCGTCGCCTTCCTGTGCAGCGAGGATGCGGGCTTCGTGACCGGCAGCACGCTGTCGATCAATGGCGGGCAGCATATGTATTGATGACGGGGGCGATGCCATCGACAGCCTTTCGGCACGGTTGATGCCGCATTTTTCGAGTCCATGATCGCCAGCGATCATCCGGAAGATGCGTCGCCGGCGTCGCCCTTCGCGCCGCCCGTCAAGCGCAGCGTGACCATCGCGGGCCATCAGACCGCGATCAGCCTTGAACCGGTCTTCTGGGATGCTCTCCGCGTGGCCGCCGCTGCGGAGGGTCTGCCCGTCAACGCCCTGATCGCGCGCATCGACGTGGCGCGCATGACGGCTGCCGATCCGCCCAATCTCACCAGCGCCATCCGATGCTGGCTGTTCATGGAAAAATCGCGGCCCTAACTTAATAATTACTCTCAATAGCATTGACTATGCGAACGAGTCGCAATAGCAGAAGCCCCAAGGGTTTCAAAAAGGGGTTCTGCTTTCCATGTCCCATCCATCATTACATCCATCCTTCCTCGCGCTCGGTTGTGTCGGCGCCATGGCCTTCGCCACGGCTGCGCAGGCGCAGGATGCCGCGCAGGGCGCGAGATTGGGCGGCATGACCGTCACCGACACGGCGATCGACGAAGCGCCGGTCAAGGTCGAAAAGGCGGAATCGCCCAAATATACGCGGCCCCTGCTCGATACGCCGCAGACCATCACGGTGATCGGCAAGGAAACGATCCAGCAGCAAAATCTGCTGACTCTGCGCGAAGTGCTCTCGACCGTGCCGGGCATCACCTTCGGCGCGGGCGAGGGGGGCTTCGGCTATGGCGACCGCATCATCCTGCGCGGCCAGGACGCCAAGAATGATGTCACCGTCGACGGCGTGCGTTCGGGCGCCTTCCTCAACCGCAACGAAGTCTATAATATCGAGCAGGTCGAAGTGACCAACGGCGCCAATTCGGTCATGAACGGCGGCGGATCCGTTGCGGGCACGATCAACCTGGTGACCAAGCGTCCGCTTGCCGACGACCAGACCATTCTGAATGCCGGGATCGGCACGGACAATTATTATCGCGCGACCATCGATGCCAACAAGCGGATCAACGATCTGGTCGCCGTGCGCATCAACGCCGTCTATCATGAAAATGACGTTCCCGGCCGCGACGTGGAAAATTACAAGCGCTGGGGCATCGCGCCCGCCATCACCATCGGCATTGACGGCCCGACCAGCCTCACCATCCAGGGCGAGCATCTGGACGACAAGGCGATGCCCCAATATGGCATCCGCTATTTCCCGGCATTGGGGGGCATTCTCGACCAGTTCGACCGGGCGGGCTATTATGGCTTCGCCAATCTCGACCGGCAGGACAGCAAGACCAACTCGCTCCAGACGATCTTCAGCCATCAGTTCAGCGACAGCGTGAAGATCCGCAACCTCACCCGCTATGAGAATATCCGCCAGCATACCGTGACCAGCCAGCCCCAGGGCGTCTTCTGCCTCGACAACGGCACGGCGGGCGGCTTCAATCCCGATACCGGCGGCGCCTGCACGCAGCGGATCGGATCGACCGCGGCGGGCCAGACGCTGACCATTCCCGTGGGTTATTATCTGCCGACCGGCGGACGCGCCAACCAGCGCTTCATCGAGAATGAGACCGCCTATACCCAGTTCGACCTGAGCGCCGATTTCGACACCGGCGGCATCGGCCATACGCTGGTGATCGGCGGTTCGGCCTTGTGGGAACGCTATAATCAACGCCAGGGCAATCTCAATCGCACCGCTGACGGGTTCGATCCCTATGCTGCGCCTTTCTCCGCCCCGGCATCGGGCAACGGCGCGGCCAATGCGCTCTACAATGCGGCGAGCGGCCTTGGCTATTATCTGCCGCTGGTCAACATCGCCAACCCGTCGGAAGTCATCGCCGGTCCGGCGGCGGCGAGCGGCCTTGCCCGCGTCTATGGCAGCAACGTCTATGCCGGCCCGACCCATTTCATCCTCGCCAGCCATAATGTCGGCCAGCAGACCAGCTATGCGGCCTATCTGTTCGACACGATGAAGTTCGCCGACTGGTTCGAGATCAATGGCGGCCTGCGCTATGAAAAGGTGAAGGGCTGGAACCGCACCTTCAGCTATGTGACGACGCCGGGCGCGACGCTGGGGCAGCTTTCGGTTCCAACCGCTCCGGCAACCAATCCCACCTATTTCGCGGTCGACGACACGCTCTTTTCCTACCGTATCGGCGCCGTGGTGAAGCCGACGCCCAACAGCAGCCTCTACATTGCCTATGGCAACAGCAAGCTGCCGTCCAAGGCTTCGGTCGACGGCGCCTGCTCGGCCCTGACCTGCAATGTCAGGCCGGAGACGACCAAGAATTACGAGATCGGCGCCAAGGCGGACCTGTTCGACAGGAAGCTGCTGCTGACCGCCGCGCTGTTCCGCAACGACCGTGACCAGATCAAGGTGATTTCCGGCGATCCGACCTTGCCCGATCAGGCGACCGATGGCTTCCAGCGGGTGGAGGGCGCGTCCTTCGGCGCGTCGGGCAACATCACCGGCAACTGGACGATCTCGGCCAACTATATGTATCTCAGGAGCAGGATCAAACAGGGCGTGTCCGACTATTGCCTGGCGCACCCCGGTTCGGTGGACGCGACGGCGGGCACCTGCGCCAACAGCGCGGCGTTTCCCGATCCGACGGCCGGCTATGCGCTCACCAACACGCCCAAACATTCGGGCAGCCTGTTCACGACCTACCGCTTCGGCTTCGGGCTGGAGCTGGGCTATGGCCTGACCTATCAGGGCCGCTTCCTGCTCAACCAGCCGACGCTCGCGCAACTGACGGCAGGCAGCTATGTCGCCTATCATGTGCCGAGCTACACCATCCACCGGTTCATGGCCTCCTATCCGATCACGGAAAATCTGAAGGCGCAGGTGAATGTGCAGAACTTCACCAATGAGAAATATGTGACGACGGTGCGCAACAATGTCGGCAATAGCTGGGCGCAACCCGCACCCACGCGGTCGGCCGTGTTCAGCCTCAATTACACTTTCTGACAAGCGAATACCCCCGGCATCCGTCCCTTGCCGGGGGAAACGGGCGGGTGGCGATGCACTCCTCTCCTCCTCGGGTCGCCACCCGTCCGGTCCCTTGAGCATATGGGAAGCGTTTATAAAATGCTATTGATTCGCATTAGGATTTTCGATAGGCATTTTGCACTGCCGCAAGGCGCAAAAGGGGATCGGGCATGCTGCATGTAGCGGACAGATTGGCCGGCGAAGATATCCGGCAGCCTGGTTCGGGCTCCCCGCGCGGAAAACTGTCTCTGGTCGCGGCAGGCGTTGATACGGGCCGGGAAGCATCCGGCCGGGAACCCACGCCGTCCCGCTATGGCGATCGACGATCGGTGAACTGGCCTGCCGTGCTCCTCATCCTCCTGGTGCATGGACTGCTGATCGCCGTGCTGGTGCAGGCACGGCAGCATGTCCTGCATGTCCGCGAGACACGCCTGTCGGTGGTCAACCTGGCACCGCCGCCCCCGCCACCTCCGGCCGCTGAAACCCCGCCTCCGCCTTCGCAGCCCAGGGTCGTGGCGCCGCCGCCGCTGGTTCAGGTGCCCCTGCCGCCGCTGTCCCCGGTTGCGACGACTCCCGACCCCGCGCCCGCACCCGTCCTGGCCGCGCCCGTCGCACCCGCCTCCGCCACGCCAGTGGCGGCAGTGGCCGGCCCGTCCAATATCGTCCAGGGCGGGGATATCGGCACGCAGATGGTGGCGGGGAAACCGCCGCGCTATCCCGTGGAAAGCCGCCGCAGACATGAGCAGGGCACGGTCGTTCTGACCCTGACGCTGGGGCTGGATGGTGCGGTCGAAAGCCTTGCCGTCACCCAAAGCAGTGGTTTTTCCCGGCTCGACCAGGCGGCACGCGACGCGGTGCGTGGCTGGCGCTGGCGGCCGATGATCCGCGACGGCCAGCCGGTCCGGGTGCGGGGCGTGGTGGAGATCCCCTTCGTCCTCAGCGGCGCTTCGGCATGATCTGGTCGGCATGATCTGGCGCCTCCGGCCCCGTATGGCATGTTCCGTGTTTCTTCCATTCACTGCTTTTGTTTCTCAATAGTGATTGACTCTGCGAACGCGTCTCAATAACTGGCCCCGAAAACAGGTAAAGAAATGGGGACCGACATGAACAATGATCACCGCCGCCGGACCACGCCTGCCTTTCTGGCGCTGGGTTGCGTGGGCGCCTTCGTGTCGAGTCCCGCGCTGGCGCTGGACAAGCTCGCCGATACCGCCGCCGATACTGCCGACGCACTGGCCGATCAGCAGGCCGATGCCGGGCAGATCATCGTCAACGGCCGCTACAATCAGGACATCATCTCTCCCAAGGCGACCGCCCCACTGATCAACACGCCGCGTTCGGTCGCGATCGTCAGTGAAAATGTGATCAAGGACACCGGATCGGCCACGCTGGTGGAGGCGCTGCGCACCGTGCCGGGCATCACTTTCGGCGCGGCGGAGGGCGGCAATCCGATCGGCGACCGGCCGTTCATCCGCGGCTTCGACAGCCAGGGCAGCACCTATGTCGATGGCGTGCGCGACACCTCCGCCCAGTCGCGCGAGGTCTTCGCGGTCGAACAGATCCAGGTCGTGCGCGGCTCCGACAGTTCGCTGGGCGGCCGCGGCAGCGCGGGCGGCTCCCTCAACATCATCACCAAGCTGCCCCGCGACCGCGACTTTGCCGCCATGGACCTGTCCTACGGCACCGCCGATTACAAGCGGATCACGGCGGACATCAATTACAAGCTGAGCGATTCCATCGGTTTCCGCGTCGCGGGCCTATGGCATGACCAGGATGTGGCGGGTCGCGACGCGATCTGGCAGAGGCGCTGGGGCGTCGCGCCCTCGCTGACCCTGGGCATGAATTCGCCGACCCAGCTTACCCTGTCCTGGTATCATCTCGATACCGACGAACTGCCCGACAGCGGCATTCCCTACACCTATGTCTGCTCGACCACGGTCTGCAATGCCCCCACCGGCTTCACCTATTCGGAACCGGCGGTCGGTGACGTGACGCTGGCAAACGGCACGAAGGGCCATGTCGACCGCGACACCTTCTACGGCCTGAAGGATCGCGATTTCCGCAAGAGCAAGACCGACCAGTTCACCATCCGCGCGCAACATGATTTCGGCGGCGTGACGCTGCGCAACACGACCCGCTACAGCCATAATGATCAAAGCTATATCTATACCCAGCCGGACGACAGCCTTGGCAACGTCTATAATAATGGCCTGGTCTGGCGTCGTGCCAACAGCCGCTATGGCTATGTCGATACGCTGACCAACCAGACCGACCTGTTCGGCAAATTCTCGACCGGCGGCATCGAGCACAGCTTCGCCGCGGGGGTCGAGTTTTCCTGGGAAAAGGCACGGCGCGGCTATTATGTCACGCGGGGCCTGGTCAACAGCAGCAATGGCAATGAGGCGCTGACCACCGGCGGCACGCTGGCGGCGGGGCAGCGCTGTTCCACCACCGCGCAGGCGCGCTTCAACTGCACCAGCCTGTTCAATCCCAATCCGAACGACCCCTGGGTCAATTACAGCAGCGAAAGCTCGGCCGTCGCCGCCGCCATTTCGAAGACGCTGCCGATCGCGGAGACGCAAACCGACGCGGACACGCAGTCTGCCTATCTGTTCGATTCGATCACGCTGACGCCGTGGCTGATCGCCAATCTGGGGCTGCGCTTCGACAGCTTCAAATCTTCGGTCCTGCCCGGTCAGCCCATCGCCGCGACCAGCAGCTTCCGCCTCGGCCGCGAGGATAATATTTGGAACTGGCAGGCAGGCCTCGTCGCCAAGCCGACGCCGAACAGCAGCGTTTATGCTTCCTATTCCACCTCGGCGACCCCGCCCAACAGTCTGGTCGGTGAAGGGCAGGATGCCAACGGTTTCGGTACGGTCAACAATGCCTCCATCGTCGAGGCGCTGAAGGTCGAACGCACGAAATCCTATGAAGTCGGTGCCAAGGCGGACCTGTTCGATTCCCATCTCTCGCTCAATATCGCGCTGTTCCAGACCGAAACGAAGAATGCGCGCGTGACCGGTCCGGACAACAGCGTCCAGTTTATCGGCCAGCGCCGGACCAGGGGCCTGGAGCTGGGCTTCAACGGCGAAATCCTGCCGAAGTGGAGCGTCTTCGGCGGCTATACCTACATGGACGCGAAGATCGTCGACGGCGGCTATACAGCGTTGACCGCACCGGCGGTGACCGGGCAGGCGGCCCAGACGGTGCTGGTTCCCTCGGTCAATACCGGCCGCCAGTTTCCGCAGACGGCCAAGCACAGCTTCTCGCTCTGGACCAATGTAGAACTGCTGCCCAAATTCAATATCGGCGGCGGCGCCTTCTATATGAGCCGGGTGTTCGGCGGCTATGCCGACAACCGCACCGCCACGCAGGACAGCGCGGGCGTGGTCACCATCAACCCCGCGACCAGGATCATCGCCCGCTCGGTGCCGAGCTATTGGCGCTTCGACGCCCGCGCAAGCTATGAATTCAGCGACAGGATCGGCCTCAGCATCAATGTCCAGAACCTGACGGACAAGGTCTATTTCGCCCAGGCCTATACCAACCATTATGCGACGCTGGCGCCGGGCCGATCGGCCTTTGCGACGTTGAGCGTCAAATATTGATCCGATGACCGATATGTCCCCGCCGACGCTGGCCGATCTTTCCGCGATGAGCGCGGAGGCGCTTGCCGCACGGCTGGTGGAGCCTGGGGGCGACCGCGCCGCACTGATCCGCATCGCGGCGGAAGGGGGCGTGGCGCAGGCGCAACTCCTGCTGGGTCAGATGCTGCTTGACGGCATCGAACTGCCAGCCGATCCGCGGGCGGCCTTCGGCTGGTTCAACCGTGCGGCTGCCCAGCATGACATGTTCGCCCTCAACATGGTCGGCCGCTGCTATGAACTGGGCTGGGGCGTGGCAGTGGATTTCACGCGGGCGGCGGAATGTTATCGCGTCGCGGCGGAACAGGGGCTGGCCGAAGCCCAATATAATCTGGCGACCCGGCTCGCACTGGGGGAGGGGGTAGCGCAGGATCGTGGCGCCGCGCTCGACTGGTTCCGCAAGGCGGCCCGCGATCCCGGCCTCATCGGAGCCAAGGCGGCCAACTATATCGGCAGCTTCCACGAGGATGGCTGGGCCGTGAAGCCGGACAGGGCGGCGGCCTTGCGCCACTATCGGACAGCGGCCGAGGGCGGCGATTTTCGCGGGGCCTTCAATCTTGCCCGCCTGCTGGCCGAGGACGGCGAAAGGGACGAGGCGCTGGCCTGGCTCGGCAAGGTGCGCGAAGCTGCGACGCCCGCCTTCCTGCTGAAGGCCGCCGATTTCCTCGGCCAATCGACCGACGAACATTGGCGCGCGGCGGCCTTGGCCGCTTTGCTGGACAAGAAGGAGCCGACATGCTGACCGTCATTCCCGACCTGCTCGACGCGGATGGCCTGGCGCGGGTTCGCGCGCTGATCGACGCGGCGCAATGGGTCGACGGCAATGTCACCTCCGGCCACCAGTCGGCGCTCGCCAAGCGCAACCTGCAACTGCCCGAAGAGGCGGCGGAGGCGAAGCAGGCCGGCCAGATCGTGCTGGACGCGCTCGGCAACTCACCGCTGTTCATCGCCGCCGCTCTGCCGCTCAAGGTCTTTCCGCCACTGTTCAACAGCTATGCGGGCGGGCAGGCCTTTGGCACCCATGTCGACAATGCGGTGCGGATTCAGGCGGGCACCGGCTTTCGCGTGCGATCGGACCTGTCGATCACCGTCTTTCTGGAGGAGCCGGAAAGCTATGATGGCGGTGAATTGACGATCGACACCAATTTCGGCGTCCAGCGGGTGAAGCTGCCCGCGGGGCATGCGGTGCTCTATCCCTCCTCCTCGCTGCACCGGGTGGAACCGGTCACGCGCGGCCGCCGCGTGGCGAGCTTCTTCTGGCTCCAGTCCATGGTGCGGGACGATGCCGCACGGCAGATGCTCTTCGATCTGGACAGCAGCATTCAGCAACTGGCGGCCGATCTGGGCCATGACAATGCGCAGGTCATCCGGCTCACCGGTGTCTATCACAACCTGCTGCGCCGCTGGGCCGACGCCTGACCGCCGCTCCGGCCACCAACCGCTAAAGTTTCCCTTCCCTTCGGAAAGGGGCAGGGGAGGGCGTCTGGCGCTACGCCTCAACAGGGCCTCAGGCAGGGCACCCACCAGGTCGAGCCGATTCCGATCGCAGGGGCCATGCCCTTTTATCGAGTTCATAGGCCGCCGCTCGGCCCATCCGGGCCGCGCCTCTTCTCGTCGCAGGCGGAATGGAGCCGGAATTTCGTTCATCGGGGAGAAAGGTTGCAAGCCCATTGTGACCCGAAATTCGGCGTGGAAGCCGATGCGGGGAGGGTCGCGATATGATTTTCTTGCAGCTTTTTTGCGCGCAGCGAAGACAGCGCTTGGTCGAACCAGAGCGCTAGGATTTCCTTTAAAATCAAGGGGGCAGCCTGTCAACGGGGTTCGTCACCCGTTGAGCGCTCGCGGCAGTCGAAAAGCATCAACCTTAAAACGCAATCATTGTGAAACACCGCCGGGCGCACACCGGCTGGACAACTGATGTCCTGTTTCACCGCTTTCGGGTCCGAACATTATTCGTCAGGAGTAAGCTATGCCGCACACGGGCATGTATGTTCTACAGGGTATCATTCCTTCCGAGGTCGCCGCGGCGCCCTTCGACGTCAAGGTGATCGATATTTACGACGATGCCGGCACGGCCTTCACCTCCGCGGAGGTCGCCCAGATGGGCGGTGGACCCGGAAGTTCGCTGCTCCTGGGCTATTTCAGCATCGGCGAGGCGGAAGATTACAGGGATTATTTCCAGACCATTCCGCAGGCCGCGCTGGGGCCTGAAAATCCGCAATGGAAGGGCGACTATCAGGTCGCCTATTGGACGCCGGAATGGCGGGCGGTCGCGACGGCCTATATCGATAAGATGCTGGCCGCCGGCTATGACGGCGTCTATTTCGACGTCGTCGACGAATATCAGCAGGCCTGGGCCCAGGCCAATGCGCCCGGCGGCGCTGCCGGAGCGGAACAGGCGATGGCCGATCTGGTCGCCTATCTCGCCGACTATGCGCACGCGAAAAATCCGAACTTCAAGATCTGGGCCAATAATGCCGAGGAATTGCTCTCGAACAACACCTATTTCTCGCACCTGGACGGCATGTATAAGGAAAATCTCTATTATTCCGACTCAGGCGCCAAGCAGCCGGTGAGCGAAACGCAGGCGAGCCTGCAACTTCTTCAGAAGATGATCGACGCAGGCAAGGATGTCATCGCGATCGAATATGTCTCCAGCCAGACGGCGATCGCCGATGTCGAGGCACAGGCGGCGCATGACGGCGTGGGCTATTATACGGCCAATATCGACCTGAACGGCATCAGCTACAGCGGCGTGCTGCCGGGGCAATATATCCATGCGGACTGGGGCACGACCACATCCACTCCGCCGCCACCGCCCGCTCCCGTCGATCTGGTCCTGACCGGCGACAGCGCTGCCAACACGTTGACGGGCGGCGCAGGCAACGACAAGCTCTATGGCCAGGCGGGCAATGACATCCTGTCGGGCAATGCCGGGAATGACCGGCTCGACGGCGGCAAGGGCAATGACACGCTCATCGGCGGCAGCGGCGCCGACACCTTCATATTCAATGCCTCCGGCAGCAAGAATGTCGACAAGATCGTGGACTTCGAGCATGGTATAGATACCATCGCCCTTGACCATCTGGTCTTCACGGCGGCGGGTCCGATCGGTGAATTGCCCGACAGCAATTATTGGGAAGGCACGCGGGCCCATGATGCCAATGACCATGTCATCTACAATCCCGCGACCGGCGCCATCTACTATGATCCCGATGGAACCGGCCGGATAGCGCAGGTACAGATCGCCACGGTACTGATCGGCACGCATCTGGACCATACGGATTTTTCCGTCTTCTAGATCGTGCCATTGATGAGTTTACGCCCTAGATCTTCCCGCGCAGCGTCAAACCGTAAAGGCGTGGTTCACCCAGCGCCGCCAGCGCCACGCCATAGGTCGAATTGACGCTGATCGTGTTGTAATAATCCTTGTTGAACAGGTTGCGGACCCACACGGACAGATCCCATCTGCCCTCGCTCTGGCGCAGCCCCGCATGGGCGCCGAACAGGGCAAAGCCCGGCACGCGCGAAAAGGGGTCCAGATTGACCGAAGCATAATAGCCGGAGCGGTAGCTGCCGTCCGCTCCGATATAGATATCGCGATCGCCGCCCGCCGGACGGACATATTCCACCGTCCCGCCCAGCGACCATTTCGATGCACCCGACGCCGGACGTCCGGACAGGTCGACGGAGGTCAGATAGCTGTTCAGATAGTCCGGCACCGCATGGGTGTATCGGGTATATTTCGCGTCATTATAGGTTGCGGCGAACGTCGCGCTCAACCCGTCCAGCGGGGCGAAGCGGGTATCCAGTTCCACGCCGCGCGACCGCAGCGTCCCGACATTGGCGATATAATAGGCGGCCGGTGTGACCAGCGTGTTCGCGTAATTGGCCTGATAATTCTTGTCCTGCGTCCAGAACAGGGCGCCGTTCAGCTCGATCGCGCCATTGGCGAACCGTGTCTTCAGGCCCAGTTCGAAGGCATCGACCTTCTCCGGCTTCACGAAGATATCGACACCCAGCGTCTGGCGGACCAGATTGATGCCCGGCGACTTGTAGCCGCGCGCATAGCTGAAATAGGCATGGGCATCGCCGGAAATATCATAGGCGGCGATCAGCGTGCCTGACAGGTTGTTGCTGTTGTTCGTCACATAATAGCTCGCCACCGGCGCATAGGCGGCACGCAGGGCAATGGCGGTGGCCTGATAGGTGGTGGGCAGCGCGCTGATCGGCACCACGTCGCCCCGCGCCTCGGCATCGTACAGGCCGGTCTTGTGCTCATAGGTATAGCGCAGCCCGCCCGTCAGGCGGAAACGCGGCGATATGTGCCAGGTCGCCTGGCCATAGGCGGCATAGCTGTGCGTCGCGGGCACGACATGGGCGAAGGATTCAAGCCCGTTCAGGATCGCTGCGGGCAGGGGCGATACGGTGGCGGTCGGCGTGTTGGCGGTGCGCAACCAGGCGACGGCATCCCTGCCATAGACCGTGCGCTGCTTGTCGTCCGCCTCCTGCCAGAAGAAATAGAGGCCCGCGCTGAAATCGACCGTCCGTTCGCCGGTGGAGGCGACGCGGAATTCCTGGCTGAACTGCTGCTGATCGGTGTCGACCACGCCCAGGGTGGATACCTGGGCGCCGATCTGGTCCCCGTCAAAATTGGGGATCCACTTCCAGTTGCGGTAGGCGCTGATGGATGTCAGCGTCACGCCCGTAAGGTCGAGGTCGGCCTGCGCCTGGAAACCATAGCTCGGCATCTTGTCATACTGGCTGCTGTCGATGTCGACCTGCCGGTCGAAGGCGTTGACGCTGCCCGGTACATAGCCCACATCGGCGGCCCGGCGGTAGAAGCCGCGCACCTGCGTCCCGTTGTTCAGCGTCGTGGGCAGCACCCTGGCGATGCTCTGAAAACCCACATCGCCCTTCTGGATCGAATAGTCGGCGATGAAGCGCAGCCGGAAATTGTCGGTCGGCCGGTAAAGCAGGTCGAACCGCACCGAATGGTTGTCGAGATTGTCCCAGTCCTGATTATAGACGGTGTTGCGGATCAGCCCGCGGCGCGAGGTGCGCAGATAGGAGACGCGGAACGCCAGTTTATCGTTCAGCGCGGCGTTCAGGCTGACATAGCCGCGGAAATAATCGTAATTGCCATAGCTGGCCTCGGCCCTCGCCTCATTGGTGAAGCTGGGCGCCCGGGTCTTGATGTCGATCGCGCCCGCGACCGTGTTCTTGCCGAACAGCGTGCCCTGCGGCCCCCGCAGCAACTGGATGCTCTCCACATCGATGAGGTCGGTGATGACGGATCCTGTGCGCGGCCGGTAGACGCCGTCCACATAAAGCCCGACGCCCTGCTCCAGCCCGTCGTTGGTGCCGCCCGAGTTGGTGCCGATGCCGCGGATGGTGATGGTCTGGTTGCGGCCGCTGATACCCTGGATGTTCAGGCTGGGCAGTTGCTGCACGCTCTGCTTCAGGTTGAAGGCGCCCTGCGCGGCGATGGTATCGCCGCTGATCGCGCTGATCGCGATCGGCACCTTCTGCGCATCCTCCTTGCGGTAGCGCGCGGTGACGACGATGCTCTCGACGCCCGCCGCGCTGTCCTCCGCTGCCGCCGCCGTCGGCGCCTGAGCGAAGGCGGCGCTGGAAAGGGCCAGCGACGCGCTCCCGCCCCAAAGCCCCATCATCAACGCGCGCCCTATGGTTCGCGACCGGTCATGCTGCATGTCTTGCCCCTTTTCCTTGCCGCGCACGGCATAGGGAGGGGACGGGGGGCTTTTCCAACGCGGATCGCCCATTTGCTTATGCGTAATGTCAAATGGTTGAGCGCCGCTCACCGGTCACGCGGCTTCCCTCATGCGAAGACGGCAGGATCGACCCTTTCCGGTTCAGGCCAGGATGATATAGGCCGCGCCGATCGCCGCACAGGCGCCTAGAACCGGCAATATGCCGATCTTGAATCGGAACACGGCGATCATGGCGCCGATCGACAGCAGCGCCGCGGGAATGTTGATCGATGCCAGCACGGGGACGTCGAGCGTGCCGGTGGGAGTCGTCACCGGCTTCACATGCCCGAACAGCGTGTGGATGGCGAACCAGATGGCCAGGTTCAGGATCACGCCGACCACCGCCGCCGTGATGGCCGTCAGCGCGGAGGACAGCGCCCTGTTGCCGCGCAGCCGTTCGATGAAGGGGGCGCCTGCGAATATCCACAGGAAGCAGGGCACGAACGTGACCCAGGTCGTCAGGATCGCGCCCAGCGTCGCGGCCAGCAGGGGCGATAGCGGGCCGGCATCGCGAAACGCCGCGAGGAAGCCGACGAACTGCGTCACCATGATCAGCGGTCCGGGCGTGGTTTCGGCCATGCCCAGGCCGTCGAGCATCTCGCCCGGCCGCAGCCATCCGAAGGTGCCGACCGCCTCCTGCGCGACATAGGCCAGCACCGCATAGGCGCCGCCGAACGTCACCACCGCCATCTGGCTGAAGAAGGTGGCGATACGGGTGAACACATCGTCCGGTCCCAGCGTCAGGAACAGCGCCAGCACCGGTCCCAGCCAAAGCAGCAGCAGGACGGAGCAGATCCGCAGCGACCAGCCGAGATTGGGCTTGGCATGTTCGGGCAATGCCTCGCCCAGGGCCGTGTCGCGGTCGTGCACGACATCGCCCGCCGCGGCTCCATGGCCCCCGCCGCCCTTGAACTGGGCGATGCCGCTGCGCCCGCCGAGATAACCGATCACGCCCGCCCCGAGGACGATCAGCGGGAAGGGCGCATTGAGGAAGAAGATGGCGACGAAGGCGATCGCCGCGATGCCGCGCATGACATTATTCTTGAGCGCGCGCGACCCCACGCGAAACACCGCCTGCACCACCACCGCCAGCACCGCCGCCTTGAGGCCGAAGAACAACCCCTCGATCAGCGACACATGGCCGAACAGCACATAGATGTAGCTGAGGCCCAATATGGCGAGGAAGCCCGGCAGGACGAACAGCGCCCCAGCGATCAGGCCCCCCCTCGTCTTGTGCAGCAGCCAGCCGATATAGATGGCGAGTTGCTGCGCCTCCGGTCCAGGCAGCAGCATGCAGTAATTGAGGGCGTGGAGGAAACGCTCCTCCCCGATCCATCTCTTCTCCTCGACCAGGATGCGGTGCATGACCGCGATCTGCCCGGCCGGGCCGCCGAAGCTGAGGGACGCGATCCGTGCCCATACCCGGGTGGCTTCGCCCAGGGAGATGCCGTGATCGCCACCGGCGCGCGTTTCCGCGGCGGCGACGGGGGATGCGCTTGCCGTCATCTATCCGTCTTCCTGTTACTGAAAAAGGCATGGAACTGGTTGAGCGCCTCGCTCGCCATGGCGATGCGCTGAAGGTCGTCGTCGGTGGACGCGCATACGCCGGACAGCATGGCGCCAACGCCTGCGGTCTCCGGCCGGGCGAACTTGCCGTCGCCAATGTCCAGCTCGTGGATGATCTCCCCGATGGCGACCAGGGCGGGGTCGTCCGTCAGCCTGGCCCGCAGCAGCAGGGTCTCGAAGCTGCACCGGTCCCCTTCATGAGTGAACTCGGCATCGACCATGTCGAAACGGAACTCGCCGTCGGCCGGATCATATTGGCGGCCGTCGACGAATTTGAGGGGCGCGCCGGGATCGATGAAGCGGCGGATCAGCCAGGCGCAGGCGATGCGGTCGACATGGACGCCGCGGCGCGTGACCCAGGTGCGTCCGGTCAGGTCGGACGGCGCCGGTATGTCCGCCGGGTCGCTGCGGCCGACATCGGGATGCCGGTAGCGCTGCCGGTCCAGTTCGGCGAGGGCGGCTTCCGCCTCCTGCCGTCCATGGGCGCCGAAAAAGTCCAGCCTGCCCACCTCTTCCAGCCGTTTCTGGAGTCTTGCAATCTCGGCTCCGCTTGCCGGTCCCGTTTCCAGCAGGCGCTTGGCCGCCTGGGCGATCTCGTCATAATCGGCGTCGCGCGCGGTGTCGAAGAGCAGGCGGACGTCGCCGTCCGACTGACCGGCCAGCAATCTGGCCTCGATCAATATCGCTTCGCCGCCACTTGCGCCGATCTCCTGCAGCAGATCGCGGAAAGCCGCCTCGGATGCCGGCGCGTGCGGCAGGACGTGGACGGCATTTTTGAGCGGAACCGCGCCGATCGCCTGCAATCGCCGCCAGATCTTCACGCGCAGATAGGGCGGTTTGGCCGGGAGCTGATGCAAGAGGGCGAGCCAGAGGCTGGTATCCGATGAACTCATGATGCATATGTATCATCACAATCGATTCGTGGAAATAGCTATATCTATGCTTCGTCACCGCCTCTCCGCCCGTTCCTGTCTCGGTCTGCTCTCCGCTCTTGCAGGGGCGCCGCCTGCCTTGGCGGGGGAGGATGGCCTTTCGCTGAGCGGCAGCGTGCGTCTGCGTTTCGAGGAGATTGAGGGGCAGCCCCGCGCCGGATTCGATCGCGATGACAGCCTGTTCAACATAAGGACGCAGTTGCTGGGCGAATATCGGGGTGAGGGGGTTCGCGTCGGCGCCGAACTGTTCGACAGCCGCGCCTATGGCGCCGATCCGGGCACCCCCATCTCGACGAACGAGGTCAACGCCCTGGAACTGGTCCAGGCTTATGTCGCCACCGATATCGCCGAACCGCTGGGCAAGGGCAGCAAATTGACCCTGACGGCGGGCCGCATGACCCTCAACCTGGGATCGCGGCGGCTGGTCGCGGCGGACGACTATCGCAACACCACCAACGGCTATACGGGCCTGCGCGCCGACCTGACGGCGCGGCATGGGGTGAAGGCGGTCTTCATCTACACCCTGCCGCAGCAACGCCGCCCGGACGATCGCGAAGGCATCAGGAACCGGCGCGTGGGGATCGACCATGAGGGTTTCGATCTGGTGCTGTGGGGCGGGATCGTCAGCAAGGCCAGGATGCTGGGCCCGGCGACGGCGGAACTGACCTATTTCCATCTGGGCGAGCGCGACGAGCCGGGCCGCCCGACGCGGGACCGCTCGCTCGACACCTTCGGCGGCCGCGTCGTCCGGGAGCCGCAAACCGGCGCGTTCGACTATGAGCTCGAGGCCTATTACCAGACCGGCAGCATCAGCGCATCCCTGGCACCGGCTGCCGCGCGCCAGCCGGTCGGCGCCAGTTTCGTTCACGCCGATGCCGGATATAGTTTCCCCGGCCGCTGGAAGCCGCGCCTGTCCGTCGAGTTCGATCGGGCGAGCGGCGACAGGGCCGGGGGGCGTTACGGCCGTTTCGACACGCTGTTCGGCATGCGCCGCGCCGATCTGGCCCCGGCCGGTCTCTATAATGCCGTCGCGCGGACCAATATCGTGACGCCGGGCATCCGGCTGGAAGCCACGCCCGACAAAAGCTGGGACTGGTTCGCGGTCTATCGCGCCATGTGGCTGGCATCGCGCACGGACGCCTTTTCCACCACGGGCGTCAGGGACGGTAGCGGGCGATCGGGCAATTTCGCCGGTCACCAGATCGAGGGGCGGGTGCGCTACTGGATCGTCCGGTCGCGCCTGCGCTTCGAATTCGACGGCCTGCTGCTCGCCAAGGGGCGGTTCCTGAGGGACGCGCCCAACGCACCCCCGGCAAGATGGACCCGCTATACCTCCTTCAACCTGACGGCCAGCTTCTGATCCACCATCTGGACGGTCCCGTCCCAGGCATTAGGATGCGTGCCGAGGCGAGGGAGAAGCGCATGCACCCGATGCAGATGTTCGAATGGGTGATCGTCATGCTGTTGGCGATCATCGTGTTGCACTATGCCGCCAACCGTTTGCGCCTGCCCCCGGCGGTCGCACTGCTGACCGGGGGCGCAATCTTCGCCTTCCTGCCGGGTCTGCCGGTCATTGCGCTCGATCCGCAACTGGTGCTGGTGATCTTCCTGCCACCCCTGTTGATGGATGGCGCCTGGTTCATCGCGCTCCGCCATTTGCGGCGGCATATGATCGGCATCGCCGCGCTGGCGGTCGGCGCGGTCATCTTCACGACCGCCATCGTCGCGGCGGTGACGCACTGGCTGGTGCCAGGCCTGCCCTGGGCGGCCTGTGCGGCGCTGGGCGCCATCGTCTCGCCGCCCGACGCGGTGTCGGCGCGCGCGGTGTTGCAGCGGGTTCATCTGCCCCGCCGCCTGTCGATCCTGCTGGAGGGCGAAAGCCTGTTCAACGATGCCAGCGGCCTAGTCCTCTTCCGTTTCGCCATCGCCGCAGGCGTGACAGGCGCCTTCAGCATGGTCGACGCCCTGCAAAGCTTCCTGCTGCTCGCCGCCGGGGGCGCGCTCGTCGGCGTGGCGGTGGGCGCGGTCTGGGTCGTGACGGTGCGTAGGCTGGACGACAAATATCTGATGATCGCCTCTTCGCTGCTCGCGCCCTGGGCAGCCTATCTTCTGGCGGAAAATGCGCATTTGTCGGGCGTGATCGCGACCGTCACCACGGGCCTCATCTGCGGCTGGTATCAGCATATCGTCTTTCCCGCGATGGTCCGGATGAACGGCACCGCCTTCTGGGCGGTGATGATCTTCCTGATGGAGGCGTTCGTCTTCCTGCTCATCGGCTCCTCGCTGCGCGGCGTGATCGATCGTGTCGGCGGCTTTGGCGTGGTGCTGGACGAAATGGCGCTGCCGGTGCTGGCGATCCTCGCGGCGCTCACCGTGGCGCGCTTCCTCTGGGTGTTCGGCGCCGACGCCGCCATCGCGGGTATCAGGGCGCTCGGAGTGAAGCGCTACACCCCGATCGGCCCCCGCGCGGCGACGGTGCTGGGCTGGGCCGGAATGCGCGGCGTCGTGACGCTCGCGGTGGCGCTCAGCGTGCCGGAGGATTTTCCCGGCCGCGACTTCATCCTGACGGCGGCCTTCGCGGTCATCATCGGCACGGTGCTGATCCAGGGCACCACGCTGGGTGCGGTCATCCGCCTCGTCCGCCTGGTCGAGCCGGAATGCGACCGCCCCCGCATGACGATGAGCCAGGCCGAAGCCGCGATGGCGCAGGCGCAGGTGCGCGTCGTCCAATCCCATGCCTATGATGCGGACGGCACGCTGCTCCATCCGCGCCTGCTGGAGCGTTATCAGCGCCACGCCGAACTTTCCGCCCGCTATGTCGGACAGGAGGAGAATTTTTCGGACACCCTCCATGCCCATTTCGACCTGGTGCTGAAAGCCATTGCCGCCGGCCGCACCGAACTCATCCGCCTGCATCGCAGCGGCGACATAGACGAACATACGCTTCAGGAACTGGAGCGCGACCTGGATCTGGAGGAATTGAGCGCCCTCTCGGCCAAGGCGTGACGGCGGCACAGGAGCCGATTGCAATCGGTGCAGCCAAGTGGCGGTCCCAAGCGATATTGCTTGAATAGTATTCTTATCTTATATTTGGAATGATAATATTAAATGTAACGCTCCATAATTATTTTATGATATATCTGATATATTAGTAATTATTTTTATCAATGTTTTATTTTATTTAGATCAATGAATGAACTTTAACTTTAACATGGATTTATATAACTAAAGATATATAGCCTTATTCGCGATATTTTATTCGAAAATAACCATTCATTAACCCACATTATTTAAAACCTTTCTCGTCTTTCGTCTTGATACAGGACGCCCAGGAGAGGTAATTTGATGTTCGGCAGGATGATTGCGCGATTGGGGCGGGACAGGACCGGCAACATCCTGGTGATGGCCGCCGCTTCCATGCCGATCTTCGTCGGCGCGGCGGGGCTGGCGACCGATACGGTGCAATGGACATTGTGGAAACGACAGGTTCAGCGCCAGGCGGACTCCGCCGCGCTCGCGGGCGCCTATGCGGTGGCCCAGGGGTTCAGCGCATCGGACAGCGCGACCTCCGACATCAATCGCCTGGCGCTCGTCAACCTGACGCAGACCCCGACCATCGAAAATGCGCCGACCACCGGCGCCTATGCGGGCAACAGCAAGGCGGTCCGCGTCGTGCTGCAAACCAGCCAGGAATTGCCCTTTTCCAAGATGCTTGGGGTGCAGGCACCGGTCATCTATGGCGAAGCGACCGCCGCCGTGGTGGGCAGCGGCGACTATTGCGTCGTCACGCTCGAAAAAACCAGCACGGTGGGCATTACTCTCCAGGGCAATGCCACGGTCAATCTGGGCTGCGGCATGGCCACCAATTCCCGTGCATCCAACGCGGTCTATGCAGGCGGTAGCAGCACGGTGACGGCGAGTCCGGTGGCGGCGGTGGGCGGGCTGACATCCAGTTCCAACTATGTCTCTCCGACCACGCTTTTGCCCTATAGTCTGCCTGTTCAAGACCCCTATGCGTCGCTGCCGACGCCGACCGCAAGCAATCTGACGGGTTGCACCAACCTCAATGTCCAGCCCAACAACACAGTGACGCTTCCGCAGCCGGGCGCGAACGGGAGCTGCTTGAAGAATGTGGACATCAAGGGCACGCTGAACCTGCCGGCGGGGGTCTATTATATCGACGGCGGCACCTTCAATGTCGGCTCGCAGGCGGTGATCAACGGTACCGGCGTCACCATCATCCTGACCAGCAACACCGCGTCCAGCAATCCCGGTTCGATCGCCACGGTCAACATCAACGGCGGCGCGACGCTCAACCTGTCGGCGCCGACGGACACCAGCAACCCCTATCATGGCGTCCTCTTCTACCAGGACCGGCGCGCGCCGGATTCGGGAACCAACGTGATCAACGGCAATGCCGGCTCCGTCCTGCAAGGCTCCTTCTATTTTCCCGGCCAGGCGCTGTCGTTCAGCGGCACATCGGGCATGACCACCAAATGCGTGAAGATGGTGAGCAAGCGCGTCACCTTCATCGGCAACAGCAGCATCGTCAATCAATGCGACAATACCGGCGTCGATAAATTCACCGCAACGCTGGTGAAGCTGGTCGGATGATGAAACGGCTTTTCGCTGATCCGGCGGGCAACAGCACCATCGAACTGGCGATCATCATGCCGGTTCTGGTGCTGCTGACCTGCATGGCGGGGGATATCGCCATGGCATTCAAGGCCAAGATCGTGCTCCAGCGCGCGGCCGAACGGGCGGCGCAATTGGCAGCCGCGGGCGGCTACACCAGCGACACTTCCAACACGCAGGCCGCCTACAACAATCTGGCGGCCGATGCCGCCGCCGCCGCGGGCGTTTCGATTAACAATGTCACCGTCACGCCCACGCTGCTCTGCGACGCCACGGTGCAGACCGCCAGCCCTCAGGTTCCATGCCCCGATGGCCAGCAGACCAAGCGCTATGTCGCGATCACCATTACAGGAAGCTACATTCCCATGTTCGCCCAACTCATGCCCAACAGCCAATGGTCGTCGCAGGGGATCGCCATCACCGGCTCGGCATCGGTGCGGCTGCAATGATCCGGCTGGCCCGCAACCAGCGCGGCGTCGGCGCGGTCGAATTCGGCCTCGCCCTGCCGCCCTTCGTCATCCTGCTGATGGGCGCGCTCCAGATCGGCATCATCGCCTGCGCGCGCACCGGGCTGCAACATGCGGTGGATGAAGGCGCGCGTTACGCGAGCATCTATCCCGCGCCCACCGACGCGGACATCATCGCCAGGGTCAATGCACGCGAATTCGGCCTCGACCCGGCCTATACCAACAATCCGACCATCACCCACGGCACGCAATATGGCGTTCCCTATACCGAAATCACCATGACCTATTCCCGGCCGCTGAACTTCATCGTCTACCAGACGCCCGCGCTGTCGATCAGCTATACCCGCCGCTCTTATTGACGGCTCAACTGGCCGCATGAACCGGACGGGCTGTCGCAGCCCTCTTCTGCTGCGCGGAGCGACTATGCAGGGGGAGCCGTCCCGCTTCCCCTTTACGGATCGTCCGCCCTCCGCATGAAACTGCCGCGCTTCTTTTCCTCGTCCGCCTGCGACATGGCCATCGATCTGGGAACCGTCAACACGGTCATCTATGTGCGCGACCGGGGCATCGTCCTCAACGAACCTTCCGTGATCGCGATCGAGACGCGCGACGGCATCCGCAAGGTCAAGGTGGTCGGCAACGAAACCAAGCTGATGATGGGCAAGACGCCCAATGGCATCCAGGCGATCCGGCCCCTGCGCGACGGCGTGATCGCGGACATCGACGTCGCCGAACAGATGATCAAGCATTTCATCGACAAGGCGCTCGACGGCCATGCCCGCTTCGGCCGCCGTCATCAGGTGGTGATCTGCGTGCCCACCGGTTCGACCATGGTGGAACGCCGCGCGCTGCGCGACGCCGCCTCCAATGCCGGGGCCTATCGCGTGCAGTTGATCGAGGAACCGATGGCGGCGGCGATCGGTGCCGGCCTGCCCGTCACCGAGCCGCGCGGCGCCATGGTGGTCGACATTGGCGGCGGCACGACGGAGGTGGCGGTGCTGTCGCTGCGCGGCATCGCCTACAGCAACAGCGCGCGCGTCGGGGGCGACCGGCTGGACGACGCCATCGCCTCCCATATCCGCCGCACGCACAATCTGATGATCGGCGAAGCCACGTCCGAACGGGTGAAGTGCGCGCTGGGCGCCGCCACCCCGCCCGACGGCGAAGGGCGGCGCATGGTCGTGAAGGGCCGCGACCTGGTCAATGGCCGCCCGTCGGAAATGACGATCAGCGAGGCGGAGATTGCCGACGCCCTGTCCGAACCGGTGGGCCAGATCAAGATGGCGGTGATGACCGCGCTGGAACAGACGGCGCCGGAACTGTCCGCCGACATCATCGAGGAAGGCATCACCCTGACCGGCGGCGGCGCACTGCTCCAGCGGCTGGACGAGGCGCTGTCCGATGCGACCGGCCTGCCCGTGACGGTGGCCGACAAGCCGCTGATCTGCGTCGCGATGGGCGCGGGCCGCGCACTGGAAGACCGCGCCTATGACGGTGTGCTGACCGTTTCCTGACGCCGCTAACGACGCTTTTTGGGCGGTAGCCGACATTCCCTCTCCCACCGGGAGAGGGAGGGAGCCGTGCGCAGCGCGGCGGAAGGGTGAGGGCGAGACGGCGCGCAACAGGCGCCCCTCGTCCTTTCCCGATGAGATGGGCAATCTCCACCACTGGCCAAACCGCCCTTGTCCAACGGCGCCTTTGCCATCGTGCTCGGCCTTCGACCGATCACAACGGGGCTTCGCTCAAACGCTGCGCGGGCTTGACCGGGGTTCGATGAGCAAGGCTCATCGAACCCTGCCATTACCCCTGGCGCCCATAGGCAGTGACGGTCTCCACCTCCGCCTTGTCGCCCAGCACCACGCCGACGCGCTGGTGCAGCCCGGTCGGCCTGACGCCCATGATCGGCTCGAAGCCGTTGGTCGCCGCGCCGCCCGCCTGCTCGATCAGGAAGGACATGGGATTGGCCTCATACATCAGCCGCAGCCGCGCCTTGTCGGCATAGCGGTGATCGGACGGGTAGAGGAAAATGCCGCCGCGCTTCAGGATGCGATGCACGTCCGCGACCATGGATGCGGTCCAGCGCATGTTGTAATCCTTGCCCAGCGGGCCCTCGGTCCCCAGGATGCGTTCCTCGACATAGCGGGCGATGCCGGGCGACCATTGCCGCCGCCGCGCCATGTTGATGGCGAATTCGCAATTGCCCTGCGGCATCTGCAGCGGCCCGTCCGTCATCCGCCAGGAGCCGATCTCGCGGTCCAGCGTGAATTCATAGACGCCCGTGCCGATGGTCAGCACCAGCAGCGTCTGCGGCCCGTAGATCGCATAACCGGCGGCGACCTGATGGATGCCGGGCTGCAGGAAATCCTGCTCCGTCACTTCGCGGCCCGAACATTCCTCCGGCGCCTTCAGCACCGAAAAGATCGTGCCCACCGTCAGGTCGACATCGATATTGCTCGACCCGTCGATCGGATCGAACAGCAGGAGATATTCGCCCTTGGGATAGCGGTTGGGGATGCGATGGATGGTCTCCATCTCTTCCGACGCCATGGCTGCCAGATGCCCGCCCCATTCATTGGCGTCGAGCAGCAGTTCGTTGGCGATCACGTCCAGCTTCTTCTGCACCTCGCCCTGCACATTCTCGCTGTCCAGGCTGCCCAGAACCTCGCCCAGCGCGCCCTTCTGGACCGAATGGCTGATGGTCTTGCAGGCCCGCGCGACGGTTTCGATCAGCAGGCGCAGTTCGGAGGGCAGCGCATTGACCTGCCGCTGCTGTTCGATCAGGAAACGGGTGAGGGTGACGGATTGCATCGGCGCTCCATTCGAAGGAGGAACAGGGGAGGTCGAGAGACGCTAGTCGTTACGGCATCATCGGCAAAGCGGCAATTCATGACGCCGTTGTGACAAGGGACGAGCCGTTCATCCGGCAAGACTGTCCGCGACCGCCGCGCCATGAGCGAACAGCGTGGCTTCGCGCACCGCCTCGGCCGGGGGACGGATGCCCGTATAGAGCAGGAATTGCTCGACCGCCTGCAGCACGATGACCTCTCCGCCGGAGATGACAGGCTTGCCAGCGTCGCGCGCCGCGCGGACGAAGGGCGTCTCGACCGGCTGCGCCACCACGTCGAAGGCGACGGCGCACCCCGCGATATATTCAAGGGGGAAGGCAAGGGCATCGGCGTCCGCGCCTTCCATTCCCAGCGGCGTCACGTTGACGAGCAGCGGGGCGCTCTCCCGCGGCAGTTCCGCGCGCCAGGCATAGCCATATTGTTCCGCCAGCGCCCGCCCGGCCGCTTCATTGCGCGCCACGATGCAGCCTTCGGCAAAACCCGCGTCGCGCAGGGCCGCGACCACCGCCTTCGCCATGCCGCCGCTGCCGCGCAGCAGGAAGGGCAGGGGGGTGGCGATCCGCCGCTCCAGCAGGTCGCGTACCGCGACATAATCCGTATTATAGCCGGTCAGCCTGCCATCATCATTGACGATGGTGTTGACGCTGTCGATCACGCGGGCCGACGGCTCCAGCGCGTCGATCAGCGGGATCACCGCTTCCTTGAACGGCATGGAAATGGCGCAGCCGCGAATGCCGAGCGCCCTTATGCCGCCGACCGCGGCGGGCAGATCAGTGGTGCTGAAGCTCTTGTAGACATAATCCAGCCCCAAAATCTCGTAGAGCCGGTTGTGCAGCCGCGACCCCGCATTGCCGGGGCGCCCCGACAGGGACATGCATAATTTCGTGTCGCGGCCGATGGGTGGCTTCATGCGGGGCGGTTCCTTGCGTGGTTTCCCGGCCCCTTTCCCGTATCGCCGGTCGCCGCGCAAGGGCAGAAGGGGCGGCCTGTCCGCCTTTTCAACCGGGCAGCAGCATCGCGGGAAAGAGGGCGGTCAGGCAGGCCGCCAGCGCGATCTGCAAGGCGCGCCGTACCCGGTATCGCTCCGGCAGCGCCACGCTCACCGCCAGCATCAGCGCCAGCGCCGCCCAGAAGATCGCCATGTACGGCGCCTCATTGCCGATACACCGCCGCGCCAGCAGGGTCAGCGCCAGCGCCACGCCGGTCCCCCAGACGATGGCGTTCCAGCCCTGGCGCAACCGTGGCTGGCGATAGCCGCGCCGCTCCCGCTTGCCGAGCCAGATGGAGGTGCCCGTCGCGATCACGACCGTCAGCGCCGTGCCCAGCAGCGCATAGGCGATCTTGACCGCCAGCCCGCCATAATTGCCGAAATGGAGGTTATAGGCCGATGCCGCCACCTGTTGCCCGGCCGCGCCGTCGGACAGCCCGGCATGGCCCCGATAGCGCCCGGCCCGGTCGAACATATAATTTTCGCCATAGATCAGCCGCCGCTGATGCAGGGCCAGGATCTGCACCTGCTGCCCCGCCGTGCCCGGCTCGTGCAGGATGACATAGCTGGGCCGCGCGTCCGGAAACCGGCCGGCCATCACCCGCAGCGCGGTGGCGACGTCGGCCAGCGGCGCGGCCTTGGGATCGGGCCTGCCCTCCGCGCCGAAGATGGGGGCATAGGCCGCCTCCAGATCGCCCTTGTAGAAGCTGCGCGCCAGCCCATAGCCATTGACCGTCGCGAGCCCGATCATCGCCCCGGTCAGCGCCACCGCCAGCGCAAAGGGCAGGGTCCACACGCCCAGCCGGTTGTGCCAGTCGGCCAGCCCGATTCCACCCCTGTCCCTCGCCCGCAACCGGAAGGCGTCGCGGAAGATGCGCGGATGCGCGATCACCCCGGTCAGCGACAGCGCGATCATCATCACCCCCAGCCCGCCGACCAGGGTCAAGCCGACGATGCCGGGAATGTTCAGCGTATAGTGCAGGTTCAGCAGAAATTCGGACCAGCCGTTCAACTCCCGCCCGGCCACATCGCCGCGCTCGTCGAGATGCACCGCCTGATGGTCGGTGGTGACGGTCGTGCGGGGCAGGGCGTCGGTCGGCAGGTGGACATAAAGATGCCCGGTCGCCTTCCTGCCCTTTTCGGCCGCCAGCACATGGGCGATGCCCGCCTGCACCGCTTCGGGCGCGATCCGCGCCATTTCCGGCGCGTCGGGCTGTTCGATCCGCTGCCACTCCTCGTAAAAGACGGTGACGCTTCCGGTCAGGCAGACGATATAGAGCAGGGTGCTCGCCAGCAGGCCGATGGCGGCATGGGCGGAAAGCCCGCGCTGCACCAGGGTCCTCGACATCATCTGGCTCATGACAGCATCCCCCAAAGCGCGCCCGCCCCCAGCGCCGGAAGCAGCAACAGCGTCATCTGCCGCCGCCGCTGCGGCCAGAGCAGCAGCAGCGTCGCCAACAGCGCCCAGAGCACCGGCATCAGGAACAGCGTCAGCACATTGCCATTGGCCTCGCCCATGCCTTCACTCGCCGCCCGCACGGCCAGGCTGACGATCAGCGCGACCGCCATGGCCCCCGGCACGGTCAGGGCGAAGGTCAGCAACCGCCCGCCCAGCCGCAGCGGCTCCCGCCCCTGCGGCAGCATATGCACCCGCCGGTTGGACGCCGCCGCCTTGCCCGGCCGCGCCATCATCCCGGCATGGCCGAGGCAGAGAAAAGCGCCCGTCAACGCCACCAGCGTCACCACCGCCACGCCCCACGCCCCGGCCCCCGCCGCCCCTAGCGCCAGCCCCGCCAGCAGCAACGCCCAGGCCGCCCCGTTCAGCGCAACCGACCGCTTGGGCCGCCCCCAGGAAAGGCGCAGCAGGGCCATGGCACCGCCCGCGCAGGCGGCACCGGCCCAGAGCAAGGTCAGCGGCCCGCCCATGTCAATATTCGAAACGCAACGTGCCCATCACGCTGCGCGGCGCGGCATAATAGGCCTGCCCCCACATCAGGCTGCTCAGATATTTCGTGTCGGTCACATTGCGCACATTGACGCTGGCCTTCAGCCGGTCGAGCAGCCTGACGCTGGCCATCAGGTCCAGCACGGCATAGTCCTTCTGCCGGATGACGACGTCACGGCCCAAGCCGGTATCGGTGGTGCTGACGTCGCTCTGCCAGCGCAATTGCGCGCCCAGCTTCAGGTCGCGAAACTCCGGGATCGCATAGGTGGTGGCCAGTTTCAGCGACTGGCGCGGCAGATACGTCCGGGCGCGGTTGCCGTCCTGATCCTCGATCTTCAGGCCGGTATAGCCGCCGCTCACCGACCAGCGATCCGTGACCATCCCGGTCATCTCGATCTCGAATCCCCTGGCGGTGGTGTCGACGCCGGCATAATAGACGTCGCCCACCGGACCCGGATCGCCCGCGCCGAACACGCCCGCCCGCTCGGCCAGATTCTTCTGCCGCGCGCGGAAGACCGCCGCGCTGGCATAGAGGCGCTTGTCGAACCATTCGCTCTTGATCCCGCCCTCGACGCTGGTGCCCCTGGCGGGGTCGAGCCGGCGGTTGTTGAAGTCCGCCTTGTCCTGCGGATTGTAGATGCCGGTATAGCTGGCATAGAGGCTGATATTGGCCGTCGCGTCGAACACCAGGCCCAGATAGGGGCTGACCTTGCTGTCCTTGCGATACTGGTCGGTCCCATAGGAGGAGCCGGTGGTCTTGAGCCAGAAGATGCTGGCCCCGGCGACGGCCTTCAACCTGTCGCTCAGATTGGCGTGCAGCGCGCCATAGGCCCGGGTCAGCCGGTCGGTCACATCTTCCTCCAGCGTTTCCGCCGCGAAGTCCGGTTCGGTCAGCGTCGTCCGGTTGAACGCCCATTGCGAAACGGCGGGATAGGTGACGGTGTCGAGGCCGCTCTGCTGATATTCATAACCATCGGTCTTGCCGGTGGACAGGCCGAAGGCGAGCTGATGCTCGCGCCCGAACAGGGTGACCGGGCCGGAGGCGTAGAAATCGCCCAGATACTGGTCGAAGGGTGAGCGGTATCGGCCCGCCATGCCGGCGATGCCGACGCCCGTCGCCGCATCGGGATAGCCATAGGCGTAGAGCAGTTCGGCACTGGAATCGCGATGATTATAGGTAAAGCGCCCGCGCGCGTTCCAGCCATTGCCGAACGCATAGGCCAGCTCCGCCCAGGCGCTCTGGTCGGTGACATTCCAATAGGTCCAGTCGGCCGAGGTGCTGGCCGATCGCGGATAGGCGATCCGGCCGCCATTGCTGTCGAGCAGCGGCAACGCCCCCCACAGCACGCCGTCCGCATCATTGTCCTGCCGCGTGTAACCGGCGCTCGCCTTCAACCGCGGCGTGATCTCCCAATCGACCATGGCGCCATAGACGTTGCGGTTGACATGATTGTAGCGAAGCCAGCTGTCCCGGTCCTCATGCGCGAAGATCAGCCGCGCCGACACGGTGCCGGACGCATTGACCGGCCCGGATATGTCGGCCTCCACCCGCTTCTGGTTCCAGCTTCCCAGCATGGCGGATGCGGATGCATGAAAATCCTGGGTCGGCTTCTTGCGCACATAGTTGATCGTGGCCGACGGGTTGCCCACGCCGGTCATGATCGCATTGGCGCCGCGAATGGCCTCGACATTTTCGAACAGGGCGGTGTCGAGATCGCCGAACTGGATGCCCCAGCGCAGCGGCAGGCCGATGCCGTCGACCTGGAAATTGGTGATGTCGAAGCCGCGCGCATTATAATAGGTGCGGTCGGTCTCGACCCGCTCGACATTGATGCCGACCGTCTGGGCGAGCAGGTCGTTGACATTGGTGAGCGCGAAATCCTCGATCCGTTCGCGATCGATGACCGTCAGCGACTGGGGCGTTTCCCGCAGCGTCAGCGCAAGGCCCGTGGCCGACGCATTCTGATCCGTAACCGCGCCCGTGACGATGATATTGTCGGCCTCCGCGACCGTATCGGCATGGGCGGGCAAGGCCCAGCAGGCCGCAAGCGTGGAAGAAAGCAGAGCGGTACGGAACGCGATTGACATGATGGGAAGCCCTTTTGGTCGTCCGGTGAACGATGGAGCCGGGGCTTATTGCTCATAATAATGCGAGTCAATCGCAAATCATAATTTCGCCTTTCCTTTCCGCTATTTCCGCACTTCCACCGCCGCGGCCGCCAAAAAAGGCTCGGACGGCGCAGCCGCCGGATGGCCCTATCCCTTACAGGAAACACGCCATCCGGCGGCGGGTCGTCACTTGGCCCTGGCGGCGGTGACGATGATCTCGACCTTGTAATCTGGGCTGGCCAGTTTCGCTTCGCCGGTCGCGCGGGCCGGGGCCTCCGCGTCCGCGATCCATGCGTCCCAGACCGCGTTCATCTCGGCGAAATCGGCCATGTCCGCCAGCCAGATCTGCGCCATCAGCATATGGTTCCTGCTGCTGCCGCTGCGCTCCAGCAGCGCGTCGATCTCGGCCAGCACGGCCTGGGTCTGCACGGTGACGCTCTCGCCCGGCGTCCCGACCTGCCCCGCCAGATAGATGGTGTCGCCATGGATGACGGCCTGGCTCATGCGCGGGCCACGGTCGATGCGGGTGATGGTCATGAAAATACTCCTTGGTTCAAGAATAGCGGCTGATGGCGAGGTCCGCGGTTTCGATCGCCGGTTTCCGCCCGCCGATGATGTCCGCGATCACATGCCCCGACCCGCAGGCCATGGTCCACCCCAATGTGCCATGCCCCGTGTTGAGGAAGAGGTTGGGGATCTTCGTCGCCCCGATGACCGGCGTGCTGTCCGGCGTCATCGGCCGCAGCCCCGACCAGAAGCTCGCCCGCGCCAGATCGCCGGCGCCCGGAAACAGCGATCCCACCGAATATTCCAGCGTATCCCGCCGCGCCTGGGGCAGCCCCTTCGAATAGCCGGACAGTTCCGCCATGCCGCCCACGCGGATACGGTCGCCCAGCCGCGTGATCGCCACCTTGTAGCTTTCGTCGAGCAGGGTCGACACCGGCGCGCGGCCTTGCTCGACGATCGGCACGGTGATCGAATAGCCCTTCACCGGGTAGACCGGCAGCCTGATCCCCAGCGGCGCCAGCAGCAGCGGCGAATAGCTGCCCATCGCCACCAGCCAGGCGTCGGCATGGACATGGCCCTTGTCGGTTTCGACATGGCTGATCCGCCCGCCCTGTTCGACGATCCGCCCGATCGTCCGCCCATGGAGGAAAGTCACGCCCTTCGCCTTGGCCATCCCGGCGAGAGCATTGGTGAATTTGAAACAGTCCCCCGTCTCGTCATTGGGCAGGCGCAGGCCCCCGGCAAGCGGCACGCCGCTGCCCGCCAGTCCCGGTTCGGCGGCGATGCAGCCCGCCGCGTCCAGCACTTCGAAGGGCACGCCGTCCGCCTCCAGCACGGCAATGTCCTTGGCGATGCCGTCGAGCTGCTTCTGCTCGCGGAACAGCTGCAACGTGCCCTGCGATCGTTCGTCATAGCTGATGCCGGTCTCGCGCCGCAGGTCGATCAGCCGGTCGCGGCTATATTCGGCCAGCCGCACCATCCGGCTCTTGTTGATCGCATAGTCCCGCGCATTGCAGTTGCCCAGCATCGCCACCAGCCAGCGCAGCATGGCCATGTCCATCTGCGGCCGCAGGATCAGCGGGGCGTGCTTCATGAACAGCCAGCGCAGCGCCTTCATCGGTATCCCCGGCGCCGCCCAGGGGGAGGCATAGCCGGGTGAAATCTCGCCTGCATTGGCGAAGCTGGTTTCCAGCGCGGGGCCCTCCTGGCGGTCGATGACGGTCACCTCATGGCCCGCCTCGGCCAGATACCAGGCGGATGTGACGCCGATCACACCGCTGCCGAGAATGGCGACCTTCATGCCGTGATGCTCCGCTTGTGCGGGACGGCCGCCGCCCGGACGTCCCGGTGATAGCGCTGCCCCAATTGGGTCAATATTTCGTAGGAAATGGTGCCGGCGTCGGCCGCGACGTCGTCGATCGTCTGGTGCGGGCCGATCAGTTCCACCGGCGCGCCCGGATAAAGGAAAATGTCGGGCACGTCGGTCACGTCCAGCGTGATGCTGTCCATCGACACCCGCCCGACGATGGGAACCCTTATGCCTTCGATAAAGGCTGACCCCACATTGCCCAGATGCCGCGGCCAGCCATCGGCATAGCCCACCGGAATGGTCGCGATCTGCGTCGGCCGGTCGCAGCGGTGGGTCAGGCCATAGCCGACGCCCGCACCCGCCGGGATGTTGCGCAGCTGGGTGATCCGCGCCTCCAGCGCCACGACCGCCCGCACCGGATTGGGCGCACGCTGCGGCGCCCCGCCATAGAGCGCGATCCCGGCGCGCACCATGTCGAAATGATCGCGGGCCAGGAAGGCGCCGCCGCTATTGTCCAGCGCGCGGGGCACATCGGGGAAATGGCTGGCGAACCGTTCGAAATGGGCGCGCTGTTCCGCGTTGAATCCCGCATCGGGATCGTCCGCGCAGGCCAGGTGGCTCATGATGAGTTTCAGCTCGATGCCGTCCAGCCGCTCGCGTTCGGCGATCAGCATGGCGGCTTCCTCTGGCGGCAGGCCCAGCCGCGCCATGCCGCTGTCCACCTGAAGCGCGGCGGGCAGGCGCCGCCCCGATGTCCGCGCCAGCGCCGCCCAGCGGGCGATCTGGTCGAGCGAGTTCAGCACCGGTATGGCGCCGATCGCCGCGCAATCGGCTTCCGCGCCCGGTTGCAGTCCGTTGAGGACGAACAGCGCGACCCCCTCGCGCAGCGCGGGTTTCAACGCCACCGCCTCGCCCAGCAATGCGACGCAGAAATGGCGGCAGCCCGCATCCATCAGCGTGGCGGCGACATGCTCCCCGCCCAGCCCATAGCCGTCGGCCTTGACCACCCCGGCCACCGTCGCGGGCGCGACCTGGCGCTGGATGATCCGGTAATTGTCGGCGAGCGCGTCCAGATCGATGCGCAGCACGGCTCCGGCGGTATCAATGGACTGCATGGCGCCCCCTTTCGGCAGGATGCTATCGCACCATCTTGCGAATAGGCTCCCATATGTTCGAAGGATCGACTAATATGGGCGAATATTCGGACGATACTCCGCAGGAAATGCAATAAATGTCAGAATCGCTCGACGCCGTGGACCGCTCGATCATCCGCCTGCTGCGCCTCAATGCGCGCCGCCCCAATTCGGAGATCGCGGCCGAGGTCGGCCTGTCGCCTTCGGCCTGCCATCGGCGCATCCGCCTACTGGAGGATGCGGGCGTCATTCGCGGCTACACCATCGTCACCGCGCCGATCGAGCATGAGGGGCGCGCCGTGGACGTTCTGGTGCAGGTGACGCTGGACCGGCAGACCGAGGATTATCTGGCCCGTTTCGAACATGCGGTGCGGCAATGCCCGGAAATCCGCGAATGCTTCCTGATGACGGGCGGGGTCGACTACTGGCTGCGCGTCCAGACCGAAAGCGTCGCCGCCTATGAGGCGATCCACAGCGAAATCCTCTCGCGCATGCCCGGCGTCACCCGCATCAACAGCAGCATCGCCATGCGCGACGCCCTCCGCCCGCGAAAGGCGGCGCGGCGCTGAACGATTTCGCTGTCCTACAGCGCACCGGCCCGGCTATGCCGATACCGGCTCTTTGACAGGCGAAACCCAAATAGGAAATCGCGGAAAACGGCCCTTTCCAGTGCCTCTATCGTGTCACCTATGTCACCCAAACGGCTTCAGATCCGCCGCGCGATCGCTCCGGCAGCCCAGCCCATGCCGACCGCCAGCAGGATCGCGGCCAAGCCATAGAGGAAGGGCCATTGCAGGGCGGCGACGGCCATGAAGCGTTCGAAGCCGGACTTGCGGATGGTGATGTCGCGCACCGCCGCCGCCACCACGCGGCCGTCCTGCACCAGGAAGGTCTCCGCCGTATAATCGCCCACGATCACCCGCGCCGACAGCGGCAGCCGCGCCCGGTAAAGCACGCCGTCAGTGATCTCCACCGTGCCCTGCTGCTCGACATAGAGCCCGGCGCGTTCCCGCAAGTCGATCAGCCCTTTCTGGAACCGGTCCAGTTCCGCGCTGTCGTTGAGCGAGGAGGGGGAGAGTTGGAGCTTGTCCACGCCCATTTCATAGATGGCCGCCGTCCGCTCATCGACCACCTTGTCGATCGGCCGGGAGGAGGCGATGGCATAGAAGCTGGGCGCCGACCGGAAGCGCGCGCTGTCGGCATTGACCCATATGCCCGCCACCTTCTGCTTTTCGCGCATGGTGATCGACTGGTCGGGGCCCTTCAGCACGACCATGATGTCGGCCGGTTTCTTCGGCCGCCGCCCGTCGGGATAGACGATCGCGCCGAACAGCAGCAGGTCCGCGCCGGTGAAGCTGTACTGGATCTCGACGTCGCGCTGCGACACGTCGGGCACCAGCATCGGCTCGTCCGCCCCGATCAGCATGGGCGCCAGCAGCATCAGGGCAGGAAGGAGGGCGAGGCGCTTCACCGGACCTCGACCGTGTAGATTTCGTCGGGCCGGAACCCCAGGCCCAGCGCCATGCGCGCCGCCACCAGCAGCACGATCGCGGCCAGCAGGATGCGCAGATATTCCGGCCGGATGGTCATCGAGATCCGCGTCCCCACCTGCGCACCGGTGACGCTGCCGATCAGCAGCAGCATCGCCAGCACCAGATCGACCGCATGGGTGGTCATGGCGTGCATCATCGTCGTCGCCATGGTCACGAACAGGATCTGGAACAGCGACGTGCCGACCACCGACTGGGTCGTCATGCCGAGCAGATAAAGCATCGCCGGGACCAGGATGAATCCGCCGCCCACGCCCAGCAGCATGGTCAGGATGCCCGTCGCCATGCCCAGCAGCAGGGGCGCCAGCGGCGAGATATACAGCCCGGACCGATAGAAGCGCCAGCGCATCGGCAGCGCGGCGACCAGCGGATGATGCCGCCGCTTGCGCGCCTGGATGCGCTTGCCGGTCCTGAGCGCGATCAGGGCCTGGATCGATTCCTTTGCCATCAGCGACCCGATCCCGCCCAGCATCAGCACATAGAGGATGCCGATCACCGTATCGATCTGGCCGATGCTTTGCAGCAGCCGGAAAATCAGCACGCCCAGCCCCGCGCCGATCACGCCGCCCGCGATCAGCACGCCGCCCATGCGGAAATCGACCGTGCCGCGCGACATGTGCGTCACCACGCCCGACACACTCGCGCCCGTCACCTGGCTGGCCGCCGAAGCGGCCGCGACCGTCGGCGGAATGCCGTAGAAAATCAGCAGCGGCGTTGTCAGAAACCCGCCGCCCACCCCGAACATGCCCGACAGCAGGCCCACCACGCCGCCCAGGGCAATGATGACCAGCGCATTCACCGACAGGTTGGCGATGGGCAGATAGAGATCCATGCGGTTCTTGGGTTAAGCCCAATGCGCAAAGAGATAAAGGCGCTCTCCCTTAAAAATACGCGCCCAGGGTTACGGCAAGGCCGGAGGAAGGCGAGGCGGCACCGGCAACGCGTTCGCGCCATTCCACCGCCAATCGGCTGGCGACCGGCGCGGTGGGAAGCCGGATTTGCAGTTCCGGCCCGATATCCAGCCGGCTGACCCGGGGCTGGGCGCCGCCCGAGAGGCTGGCGCCGAGCCGTACCGGCGCACTTCCGACCGGAGACAGCAGCGATATCTTGCCGTCGACGAAAAGGTCGCGCGACCGGAAACCGACCATCCCGCTCTGCGCATAGGCTTCAATCTCCAGCGCGGGGGCGACGTTCGTGGGGCCGAAGCCGCCCACCGCCATCAGCGCATTGGCGTTGCGGCCCCCCTGGCCGAGCGCGATCCGACGTTCGGCGGCCAGGCTCACGGGAAAGCTGCGCGCCGGTTGCCAGGAAAGGCCGATGGCTGCCTCTGGCGATACCGGCTGGTTCAGCGCGGCGCTGGCGCGGGCATAGACGGTGGACCGGCTGCGCGCTCGCGGCGTCAGGTCGAAGTCGACCCGCAACCCGGCCTGGGAGCCCCCCAACCGGCCTCCTGCAATGGCATCGGCCTGCGTCGCGCTGCCGTCGCGCCAGAGCAGCCACGCACTGCCATGCCAGCGCCGGGCAGCTTCTGGAGAGGACAAAGCGAGAGGCAGGGCCGGTGGTGGGCTCGGAAGGGAGGGCTGGGCAGCCTGTTCAGCCGGAGCCTCGACGGCTTGAGCAAAAGGCGAAGAAGGCGGCGCGTGGCTCGTGGAGGTTTCAGCAGGGAGCGGTGGGCGCAGCACCGATGGCCGCGATCTCCTGCGTTCCGGCAGGCGCGCGAATGCCGCCGGCGGGAATGACATGATTTCACGAAACTCCGCATTGTCCGGAAAGGAGGTTTCCGCCATCGGCGCACTTGGCCGGTCATGGGCATAGGTCGGCTGTTTGGCTTCATCTGCAGCCTCTACCCCCCCATGGTCCATGTAGATAAAGCGGACGGCGACCCAGCCCGCCATGACCAGCGCGAAAAAGCGGATCGGCCTTCCGCTCGCTGCTGCCGCCGTCATGCGGTTTGCTCCAGCTGCGGGAAGCGATGCTGCGTTTTGTCCCATGTCAACGGCTTGCCGGTCAGCGACCTGAGATACAGAAACATCGCCCTGCGGGCGGCCATCATGGCAATGAAATTGCCGATGATCGTTCGGGGTATGGAGGTCAGGCCATGCGCCCAGCCATAGCTGTGCCCCACGAAAACCGCGCGCATCGCCATTCGCCAGATCATGAAGCCGAAATTCAGCCACAGGAGTGGCTCGATCGTTGGAGAAGGTCGAATGCGGTGCGAAAGTCCGAAGACGCCGGATATCAACAACACGCCCCACAGCAGCAACGTCAGATAGGCCGTGAACAGGACCAATGCGGCCATCGCAGCGCGGCGGTCGCGAACCCGCATCCACCATTCGGCGGGACCGCCCTGCCAGCCCATCCGGTCCCATCCGGCCAGCGAAATGCCGACCATCCAGCGCGCCTTTTGCCTCACCGCGGCATCCAGACTGTCCGGGAAATATTCGCGGGTCGCGACGAGTCCGCCGTCTCCATCGCGCATCCGGACGAATATACCGCGTCCACCCATGTTCCGGATGCGAAGCCCCACTTCATAATCCTCGGTCAGCGATCCGGGGTCGAAGGGGCCGCCATTTCTGTCGTCGACCAGACGCTCCAATATTTGCCGTTCGAACGCACAGGCGACGCCGGCCGACGGCATGGAAGCGCCCATGGCTTCCCGCACGGTAAGCGCCTTTCCGTGACTTTCGGAAAATTCATCACAATAATGATCGGCAATGGCTCTGGACCACCAATGGCCTTGGCCTGGCAGCGGCAGCACCGGCAACTGGACGAGTTGAAAACGGTCCATCATGACGTCGAAGAGGCGGATTTCATCGCGATGCACCACATCTTCGGCGTCGTGAAGAAGAATGGCCTTGTGGCTTGTCCCGGTTCGCGCTTCCTCCCTCAGCATGGCGCGCCATATGACGTTCAGGCAATCCGCTTTGGTGGTCGGCCCTTCCTGCTCGTTGACGCACAGGATCAGCCTTTCGTCACCGGCGGCCAGGAGAGCAACGGCATCCAGCGTCGCCTGGTCATTGGGATAAAGGCCAACAAAAATCCGGTAATCGCCATGCTCCCATTGCGCCAGCGCGTTGCGAAGCATCGGCCCGATCACTTCGGCTTCGCGCCATGCAGGAATGAAGATGGCGATCCGCCCCGGCCGGACGGAGGCAGGCAAGCTATCTGTCGTCATCCGCGGAAAGCGGGAGTAAATGGCAAGGCGCCGCCACCAACGCCGGCACAAGAACACCATGTCCAAAAGGAGATCGTCCATACCGCCGATCGCCAGGCCAACCACAGCGAAAAGCAAAAGCTCGTGCTGAACTCTTGCCGTTGCGGCAATCAAAATTTCCCCCATTATTCAACGTCCTCCGTCCCCGAAGACTCACATGGCAGGAAAAAGGCGCCGTTTCAAATATCTTGATAATGGCATCATTATTTGGCCGCCCATTGGACCATGGAAGAAATTTTCCTAGGGAATGTCCGGTATTTAAGGAGCAGTCGATCATGTTCACCCGCCCGCCATCGGCGCTGCGCGATTTCCTGACCGGCGAAGCAGGTGGCGGGGTCCTGTTGATGGCTGCTGCTGCGGCCGCCATGGTGCTGGCCAATATGCCGGGCGATGTCGGGCATCTGTACCATGCGCTGGTTCATGCGGAAATCGGCCCCGAACTGACACCCAAGCTGGGGCCGATGACCGTCCATCTATGGATCAATGACGGGTTGATGGCGATTTTCTTCCTGCTGGTCGGGTTGGAGATCAAGCGTGAGCTTGCGGACGGCGAGCTTTCGAGCTGGCGCCGGCGCCGCCTTCCTTTCATCGCGGCGGCGGCGGGGATGATTGTACCGGCCGGCGTCTATCTTGCCGTTACGGCGGCCAAGCCGGGACTTTCCGGCGGCTGGGCCGTTCCGGCCGCGACCGATATCGCCTTCGCCATCGGTGTGATGGCACTTCTGGGCAGCCGGGTTCCTGCGTCGCTCAAGCTCATGCTGACGGCCATTGCGATCGTGGACGACATGGGTGCGGTGGCCATCATAGCCATGGCCTATACCCAAGGCATCAACATGGCGGCGCTAGTTGCAGCGCTCGCGATCCTTCTGCTGATGATCGGTCTCAACCGATATGGCGTCAGGCTGCTGTGGCCTTATCTGCTGGGTTTTTTTGCCTTATGGTATTTCGTCCTGCTTTCCGGCGTTCATGCGACCGTGGCAGGTGTGCTGACGGCCATGACCGTTCCGATCAAGGAACGTGCTGAGTCCCTCGAAGAGGTTGGTCCGTTGCATCGGCTGGAACAGGCCGTGCATCCGTGGAGCGCCTATCTGATTGTTCCGCTGTTCGGTTTTGTGAATGCGGGGGTTCTGCTCAATGCGGAAGCGCTTGGAAATCTTCTGACGCCTCTCCCCCTGGGTGTGGCGGCCGGGCTCTTTTTCGGAAAGCAGGTGGGTATTTTCAGCGGAATCTGGCTGGCTGTCCGCTCGGGTTTCGCCGAACGTCCGTCAGGGGCGAGCTGGACGCAAATATATGGAACCGCGCTGCTTTGCGGCATCGGTTTCACGATGAGTCTTTTCATCGGAGCACTTGCCTTTCCCCATTCTTCCGCGCTGGTCGAGCAGGCGAAGATCGGCATAATCGCCGGTTCGCTGCTTTCAGCGATCGCGGGCTACGGCCTGTTGCGGATTGCAGGGCGCAGGACTGTGTGAGTTCATTATCCGACAGGCCGACCCCCTGCTGCGCCGGGCCGAATCGCCTGGCTGGCGGGGCAATGCTATTCTGAATGTAGCCAGCAAGAGCGACTCGCACGATGTGCGAACCCACCAATCTCTTTCAGCGAGCAGGTTAGGAGGGCCGGATATGATCGGGGAGATGGATGTCAACTATCTGCTGCATCGACAGCAAGTGGCGTTGATCCGCGCACAGATGAGCCGGTCACGCAAAGGGCGTGAAGCTTATGAAGGTCTGGCGCGCGGCTATACGGATCAGATTGACGCGTATCGCCGCGAAAATGAAAGGCTGGTCAATCTGGCCCATTAGCAAGGACTGATGGCGTTTATCGCCGTTGGATCAGGCTTTCGATGGATCGGCGATGCCCTGCATCGTCACCGCATTCCTTCTCCAGAACCGCCTTGATCCGCTCCAGTTCCGTTTCCGTCAGATGTTCGATCCCGATAAATTCATTCCGGGCGGCTGACGCGGCGCGGATCAGTTCGTCAAGCTTTGCCTGGATGGCCGAGCCATCCCGATTTTGCGCATTCTGGATCAGGAAGACCATCAGGAAGGTGACGATCGTCGTGCTGGTATTGATGATCAGCTGCCAGGTGTCGGAATAATGGAAGATCGGACCGGTCACGATCCAGGCCAAAATGACAAGCACAGCCAGGATGAAGGCTGCAGGCTGTCCTGCCCAGTTCGCCACCCGGTGAGAGAAGGCTCCGAAAATCCTGTCCATCGATATCGTCTCCAGCGTCCGCTGCGCATTTAGCTTGCGTTCAGCCTATGACTGCCATGAAGGTTCGATGACCACCATCCCTCTTCGCGTGCTCGCCGTTGGATTGAGCGCCTCCCTTCTCCTGTCGGCCTGTGCGACCGTTTCACCCGAATCGCGTTTGCGGGCCGGGCTGATGGATGCGGGAATTTCGCCCCGCATGTCGGCCTGCATGGCCGAAAAGATGGTCGATCGGCTTAGTCTGGCGCAACTGCATAGACTCCAGTCGCTTGTCTCGCTCCGCAAGTCTCACATGGGCGACATGACCGTCGACCGTTTCCTTTACAAGGTGCGCGCACTGGACGATCCGGAGATATTCACCGTCACCAGCAAAGCTGCCATCATCTGCGCCATCGACCGCTGATTTTGCAATAAGATGGGAATGGACTTCGTGCGAGTTTTGCAATTTTGCAAAGTCGTTTTGCGAAATTCGCTGGTGTTGCCGCTTCGCCTGTGCTTATCCGCTGAACATCAAGTTTCAGCGGAAAGGACGGGCGAGCCCCATGAACATCCACGAATATCAGGCGAAGGAACTGCTGGCTAAGTACGGGGCGCCGATCGCCGCCGGTTACGCCGCTTTCTCCGTCGAGGAAGCTGTCGAAGCCGCCAAGAAGCTGCCTGGGCCGCTCTATGTCGTGAAGTCGCAGATCCATGCCGGTGGCCGCGGCAAGGGCAAGTTCAAGGAGCTCGGCCCCGATGCGAAGGGCGGCGTTCGCCTGGCCTTCAACCTGGATGAAGTGAAGGCGCATGCCGCCGACATGCTCGGCAATACGCTCGTCACCATCCAGACCGGCGAAGCGGGCAAGCAGGTCAATCGCCTCTACATCACCGATGGCGCCGACATCGCCAAGGAATTCTACCTTGCCCTGCTGGTCGATCGTACCACCAGCCGCGTGGCCTTCGTCGTGTCGACCGAGGGGGGCATGGACATCGAGGAAGTCGCCCACTCGACGCCTGAGAAGATCCACACCTTCGCCGTCGATCCGGCTGCCGGTTTCCAGCCGCACCATGGCCGCACCGTTGCTGCCGCACTGGGCCTTTCCGGCGACCAGGCGAAGCAGGCCGCCAAGGTGGCACAGTCGCTCTACGACGCATTCCTGGCGACCGACGCCTCCCAGATCGAGATCAACCCGCTGGCGTTGACCGAGCAGGGCAACCTGCTGGTGCTGGACGCCAAGGTCGGTTTCGACGGCAATGCCATGTTCCGTCACAAGGATATCGCTGAACTGCGCGACCTGACCGAGGAAGATCCGGCGGAAGTCGAAGCGTCGGAATTCGACCTCGCCTATATCAAGCTGGACGGCAATATCGGTTGCATGGTGAACGGCGCGGGCCTGGCGATGGCGACCATGGACATCATCAAGCTGAACGGCGAATTCCCCGCCAACTTCCTGGACGTCGGTGGCGGCGCCAACAAGGAAAAGGTGACCGCGGCCTTCAAGATCATTCTGAAGGACCCGGCGGTGAAGGGCATTCTCGTCAACATCTTCGGCGGCATCATGAAGTGCGACATTATTGCCGATGGCATCGTCGCGGCCGCCAAGGAAGTGAACCTGTCGGTTCCGCTGGTCGTGCGCCTGGAAGGCACGAACGTCCAGCAGGGCAAGGACATTCTGGCTGCTTCGGGCCTGGCCATCGTCCCGGCGGACGATCTGGGCGACGCAGCCAAGAAGATCGTGGCGGAAGTGAGGAAGGCGGCCTGACGCAGCTTTTCGCCTGAACAAGACACCAGGGGTGCGGGTGGTCCGGGAACGGGCTGCCCGCGCCCCGCGTCCGCATTGGCTTTCGCGTTGCGGACCTGGCGTGAATAAACGGAGGATGTGCAGATGAAGATCCTTGTGCCCGTGAAGCGGGTGATTGACTATAATGTGAAGCCGCGGGTGAAGGCGGATGGGACGGGCGTCGATCTGGCGAACGTCAAGATGAGCATGAACCCGTTCGATGAGATCGCGGTCGAGGAAGCCATCCGCCTCAAGGAAAAGGGCGTGGCGACCGAGGTCGTGGCGGTGTCGATCGGCGTCGCCAAGGCGCAGGAAACGCTTCGCACCGCGCTCGCCATGGGCGCGGACCGGGCGATCCTGATCCAGACCGACGATGAAGTGGAGCCGCTCGGCGTCGCCAAGCTGCTCGCCAAGGTGCAGGAAGAGGAAGGCGCTGGCCTCATCATCCTGGGCAAGCAGGCGATCGACGACGACAGCAACCAGACCGGCCAGATGCTTGCCGCGCTGCTGGGCCTGCCGCAGGGCACCTTCGCCAGCAAGGTCGAGGTCGAGGGCGACAAGGTCAGCGTGACCCGCGAAGTCGATGGCGGTCTGGAAACGGTGAAGCTCAATGTTCCCGCGATCGTCACCACCGACCTTCGCCTCAACGAACCGCGCTATGCCTCGCTGCCGAACATTATGAAGGCGAAGAGCAAGCCGCTCGCGACCAAGGCGCCCGCCGATTATGGCGTGGACATAGCGCCGCGCCTCACGACCCTGAAGGTCACCGAACCCGCCAAGCGTTCGGCTGGCGTCAAGGTTGCCGATGTCGATGAACTGGTTGCCAAGCTCAAGGCCATGGGAGTTGCCGCATGAAGACGCTTGTCTGGGTTGAACATGAGGGCGGCGCCGTCAAGGACGCGACCCTTTCCGCCGTCACCGCCGCTGGCAAGCTGGGCGAGGTGCATCTGCTGGTCGCCGGTTCCGGCGTCGGCGGCGTGGCCGAGGAAGCCGCGAAGATCGCGGGCGTGGGCAAGGTCCATGTCGCCGATGACGCCGCTTTCGGCCATGCGCTGCCTGAGAATATCGCGCCGCTGATCGTCGAGCTGATGGGCAGCCATGACGCGTTCGTCTCGCCCGCCACCAGCAACGGCAAGAATATCGCGCCGCGCGTTGCCGCCCTGCTCGACGTGATGCAGATCAGCGACATCCTGTCGGTCGAGAGCGCGGATACCTTCACCCGTCCGATCTATGCCGGCAACGCGATCGCGACGGTGCAGAGCAAGGACGCCAAGAAGGTCATCACCGTTCGCGGTACCGCCTTCGAAAAGGCGGCCAAGGAAGGTGGTTCGGGTACGGTGGAGGCTGTTGCCTCGACCGGCGACAAGGGCATCTCCTCCTTCGTCGGCGCCGAGATCGCCAAGCTGGAGCGTCCGGAGCTGACCTCGGCCAAGATCATCGTGTCGGGCGGCCGCGCACTCAAGGACGGGCCGACCTTCGAGGAGGTCATCTTCCCGCTGGCGGACAAGCTGGGCGCTGCGGTCGGCGCGAGCCGCGCTGCGGTCGACGCGGGCTATGTTCCCAACGACTATCAGGTCGGCCAGACCGGCAAGATCGTGGCGCCGGAAGTCTATATCGCGGTCGGCATTTCCGGCGCGATCCAGCATCTGGCGGGGATGAAGGACAGCAAGACCATCGTCGCCATCAACAAGGACGAGGATGCCCCGATCTTCCAGGTCGCGGACATCGGCCTGGTCGGCGATCTGTTCAAGGTCGTGCCGGAGCTCGTCGGAAAGCTTTGATCCGGTTGCCCGTGTGGGCTTGGAGGGAGGGCGCGGACTTCATGTCCGCGCCCTTTTTCGTCACTCGCAGCGTATGTTGCTCTTGTCGATGGCGCGGCCCGCGAGGGCGCCGCCTGCGCCGCCCAGGATGGTGCCGAGCGTCTTCGAGCCGCCGGGAGCTATGATATTGCCGAGCACGCCCCCCGCGATGGCGCCGACGATCGTGCCGGTGGTGCCGTCGTCGCGCTTGCAATAATAGCGGCCGTCACTGTCGCGATAGATATAGTCATTTTCGCCGATGGGACGGCCGGAATAGCCGGGGCCGGGCCGCGACGGGCGGTCATAGCCGCCATAGCCGTCGGACATGCAGGCCGTCAGCGGCATGGCGAGCAATGCAGCCGCCAAAAGAGGGGTGCGCATGGTATCACTCTCCTTATTATCGGCCCCCTGCGTGGGAATAACCCTTTCGGGGGACGGAAGTTGCGCGGACATTAGTCTGCCCGCCGCGGCATCCTAAAGGGGGAAAGGCGCCGGGCGGGCAGTGGAAGCCAGCGGCGAGAGGGAAGCCGCCGCTGGAAAGGATGGGACAGGCGAGCGCGAAGTGCGCCCGGCTGTCCGGATGGCGGGAGGATCAGGAGACCAGGGGCGCGGACGGGCTATTGGCCGTGGTCGCCGAAACCGCCGCCGGGCTGGCCGTGGAGGCGCCCTCATTCCTGCGGTCTTCCAGATCGGACTTGGCCTGGTTGTAGCGGGCGACGAGATCGTCCTTGAATTCGGTCAGCTTGCCTTCGTCATAGAGCTTCTTGCCGACATAACCGGCGATCGCGCCGAAAATCAGGGTGCGGATCATGGGGTTTGGCTCCTTGTTCCGGGATGTTCGTGATGGACTTTCGGGGGGGATAACTGGCGACGGGCGGGCAAGGTTCCGGGCACCTTGGAGGTAAGCGACGAGGCGAGGGGCGGGGGCGATGTAAGGGACCAGGGTGACATAGGTGACACGATAGCGGTGGTTCGCGACGCAAGTTCAGCGGGGGTGGGGCGGGCGGCCGACAGGGTGCGGGTTTGGCGTGGTGCGGCCGGAACGGGCGCGGTTTTCGGCGCGCATCCGTGCGGCATGATGGGAGCGGACCTCGTAGAAGCCGCGCAGATGGGCGTCGGTTTCCGCCTGCTGCGTGGCGAGGCGGTCGCGGCCCTCCCGCGTTTCGTTCAGCCGGTCGGTCTGCTGCTGCGCCTCCTGATGGTCGAGGGGGCCTTTTTCCACATAGTCGAGCAGCGCTTCCCAACTGTCGAGCAGGCATTCGCGGCGCAGCGGATGGCGGCCGATGCGGGCGGGATTGGCCAGCAGGAACATGGTGAGCCGCTCGTCGAAGCGGGTGCGGGTGCCGACCTGCTCCCCCTTGAAGAAGACCGGTTCCTCCGTGCCGTTGAGGGCGCGGTCCAGCGCGGCGTGGGCAAGCTGTTGCAGGCCGAATTCCAGCGCGGCTTCCCAGGCCATGTCGAAGGCCTCGCCGGAAAGGCGGGCGCGCAGCGATAGGCCGACTGGCGGGACATGCCGACGCTGGCGGCGGCGTTCTTGACGGAGCCGCTTTCGGCCAGCGCATCGAGGAAGCGGGTCATTTTCGGCCGCGTCCAGATATTATGGCGGCGGCCGACGGCCTCGACCTCCTGCGGGGTCAGTTGCTCGACGGGCTTGGGCAGGCCGAGCGGAAAGCCGTCCTCGGCGCGGTTGTCGGGATGCTCGACATAGGGTTCGTCTGTCATGGCCGTCCTCCTCCATGGTCCCGCGATGCGCGGGAGAGGACAGGACAGATATGCTATTGCGGGGTCTGTAGGACAGCGGGATTTTTCATGCCCGCGCCGGGGTCCGCTCCGGCGGCGGCGGCTTCGCGGCGGGCGCGGCTGCGGTCGGCCAGTTCCTGCCGCGCGGCCATGGCGAGGAAGGCGGCTTCCGAGCGGAGGCAGCGGTCGCGGACATTGTCGAGGGTCGAGGCGTCCGCTTCGCTGCGGGCCTGGGCGGCGAGGGCGCGATAATCGGGATGGTTCATGGGATGCTCCTGCGCGGGGAGGGGCGGGCGCCAGGGGGTGGCGCCCGGCCGGAGCCTGTTCGCGCCGCCTTATTCGGCGTGCTGGAGGTTCACCGCCGCCGTCTTGCCGCGGCGGTCCTGCTCCAGATCATAGGAGACGCGGTCCTTTTCGCGCAGCGTGGCGAAGCCGGCGCGCTCCACGGCGGTGATGTGGACGAAGGCGTCCGGGCTGCCGTCATCGGGAGCGATGAAGCCATAGCCCTTGTCGGCGTTGAAGAATTTGACGGTTCCGACGATGCTCATTGGGTATTTTCCTTCTTTCACGCGGCGCGTCCAGCGTGGACGGTCCGGTTGCTAGAGGGGCAGGGAAAGAAGGAGTTGGGTGCCGCAAAGCGCCGAAGACCGTCGATTTGCGACTGTAGCAAGGGGGATATGGGGGTTGGGACGGGAAATTGCAAGGCGGTGGGACGGTTCACCAGTTGCCGCCAGCATCCTTGATGGCCTTGAGGAGGGCCTTCTTGCTGGGCGTGCGGCGGGTGCCGCTGTTGCGGGGCAGGTCGGCGTCGGTGATGCCGAGTTCGGCGCGGCGGCGCGCGAGATCGGCCGCAAAGCTCTTGAAGGCGATGCGGCGGCCGGGCCAGTTTTCAGTTTTGTCAGTTGCGTACATCTTGTGCTTATAGCCAATCAAATGAAATAATACGCATTTGTTGTCAATTAATCATTGCTTTTGCGTCCCTAACGAGCTTTCCTAATGAGAAGGGAGGGCATCAAATTGCCGATTGAAAGGGCTTACGCTTATCTTATTCATCCGGGTAAGGGTGTTTCAGACATGGCAGCCATCTCTGGCAGAGAATTGGCCATTAGTGATGGTAGCTTATTTGAGATGCTCAATGAGATATTTCAAGGCGACCCTCGTCCCCAAGATTTCGATATCACGTTCAATCCGGATGTGGAGGGTTCGCAGACGAATAAATGTCGTGATCTTCTGATCGGCTTTCAAGAAAGTCCTACATTGGAACGCGGAGCATTACTTGCTGATCGTCTCCAGAAGGTGACCGATAACAGAAGTGGAATTGGCTTGCTCTTTCTTCTTCACGGCAAGCAGGGCTTAAAAGAAAGAGTTGTCGTATCGCGGTTCCCAACGGATCAAGCGATCCTTGCAGAAGTTGATTCTGATGGCCTGGCGGTCGAATTTCTAGAGCAAGTTTTTATTAAGCGGCTCTCTGCTTACAAGGCGCTGATGTTAGAGCATGGCAGTCCGCGCGACGGCTTTTGGAGTGGGGTCGCCACGGATCGGCAGGCAGGGCGTTCTGGCGAGCATATTTCAGAATATTGGTTGCGGGATTTCTTAAATGCCGATTTCACTGAAACTCCTGCCGCTGGGACAAAGCGTTTAGCTGCTGCTTTGAAAAAGGCAATCAAGATCAATCCTAACCTCGATGTGAAAGGTCAAATAGCTTCTGCCAGTTCGCTTGCACCCACTGCCTTCGACGGAAAAACAATCAGCATAGATGATTTTTGTAACCACTTTGGCTTTAATCAAAGTGCGAAGGATACGATTAAAAGTCAGTTATCTAAACCGGGACTATTCTTGAAGAAATTCAAATTTGATCCAGCTGAGTTTAAAAAAATTGCGCCATACAGAACGGTGGAGTTGAATACCGGTGCTATATTGACTGCACCAAATGACGAGTTCGAAGAGGTTTTTACAGCCGTCTCGTCGGCTGATGGGCAAGTGGAATATACGACGCGGGGCCGCGTAAATGACCAGCGGCTAGCAAAGAAATGACAATAAGCAATGATGTCCGGCCGTCATACGAGGCACGTTATCCAACGCTCGAGTTGGTTGCTCAAGGTCTTGAAAATCACTTGCGAGATATGTTGAGTGAATTGCCTAGAATTGATGCAATAAATTCACGTGCGAAATCGATTGATAGATTTGTTTTAAAGTCTAAAAAAATAAATGATGATGGTAGTTTAAAATACAAAAACCCTCTTTTCCAAATTCAGGATCAAATAGGAGCAAGAATAAACGTATTTTATCTTTCTGACGTCGATGTGGTGAAAAATCACGTATCTAAGTATATGAAATATATTGAGATACAGGACAAATTTCCAGAAAGTGATTCAGAATTTGGTTATTTCGGATTGCATTTCATTTTTAAAATTCCAGAAGATGCAATCCCAGATAGTGTAGAGGTGGATTCTGTACCGGAATTTTTTGAACTTCAAATTAAAACACTTTTCCAGCACGCTTGGTCTGAAGCTCATCACGATCTCGGATATAAATCCGTTCGACCTCTTACCTCGGATGAGAAAAGACGAGTGGCATTCACCGCTGCCCAAGCTTGGGGAGCGGATAAGATTTTTGAAGAACTAGCGAAGGATTTATGTTCTAACGACAATAGTCCTTAATTCATTCCGCCGCCACAGCCTCCATCCCCAATAACGGTGCCAGATAACGCCCGGTAAAGCTCCGGGCGTTCTTCGCGACCTTTTCCGGCGTGCCTTCGGCGACGACTTCGCCGCCCTTGACGCCACCCTCCGGTCCCATGTCGATAATCCAGTCGGCGGTCTTGATGACATCCAGATTATGCTCGATCACGACCACGCTGTTGCCCTGTTCGACGAGGGCGTGGAGGACTTCGAGCAGTTTGCGGACGTCCTCGAAGTGGAGGCCGGTGGTGGGTTCGTCCAATATGTAGAGCGTGTTGCCGGTGGCTCTGCGCGAGAGTTCCTTGGCGAGCTTGACGCGCTGGGCTTCGCCGCCGGAGAGGGTCGTGGCCTGCTGGCCGACCTTGATATAGCCCAGGCCCACTTCGGCCAGCATCGCCATCTTGTCGCGGATCGGGGGGACGGCCTTGAAGAATTCCACCGCGTCCTCGACCGTCATGTCGAGCACGTCGGCGATGCTGTGGCCCTTGAACTTCACCTCCAGCGTCTCGCGATTGTAGCGGGCGCCGTGGCAGACGTCGCAGGTCACATAGACGTCGGGGAGGAAGTGCATCTCGATCTTGAGCACGCCGTCGCCCTGGCAGGCTTCGCAGCGGCCGCCCTTGACGTTGAAGGAGAAGCGGCCGGGCTTGTAGCCGCGCGCCTGGCTTTCGGGCAGGCCCGCGAACCAGTCGCGGATGTTGGTGAAGGCGCCGGTATAGGTGGCCGGGTTGGAGCGCGGGGTGCGGCCGATGGGCGACTGGTCGATGTCGATCACCTTGTCGCAATGTTCGAGGCCCGTCACCTTGTCATGCGGGCCCGCGACGATGCGGGCGCCGTTGAGGGCGCGGGCGGACGCCGCATAGAGGGTGTCGATGGTGAAGCTGGACTTGCCCGAACCCGACACGCCGGTGATGCAGGTGAAGGTGCCGAGCGGGATGCTGGCGGTGACGCCGCGGAGGTTGTTGGCGCGGGCATTGTGGACGGTGAGCTTCTTGCCCGATCCCTTGCGGCGCTTGGTGGGGACTTCGATGCGGCGGGTGCCGTTCAGATAATCGGCGGTCAGGCTGTCCTTGTGGGCGAGGAGCTGGTTGAGGTCGCCCTGGGCGACGATGGTGCCGCCATGGACGCCCGCGCCCGGCCCCATGTCGACGATATAGTCGGCAGTGCGGATCGCATCCTCGTCATGCTCCACGACGATGACGGTGTTGCCGAGGTCGCGCAGACGTTTCAGGGTGATGAGCAGCCGGTCGTTGTCGCGCTGGTGCAGGCCGATGGAGGGTTCATCGAGGACGTAGAGGACGCCTGAGAGGCCGCTGCCGATCTGGGAGGCGAGGCGGATGCGCTGGGACTCGCCGCCCGACAGGGTGCCGCTGGTGCGGTCCAGGTTCAGATAGTCGAGGCCGACATTGTTGAGGAAGCCCAAGCGCTCCACGATTTCCTTGAGGATGGCGCGGGCGATCTGGTTCTGCTGCTCGTTGAGGTGGGCGGGGAGGCTCTGGAAGAAGGCGAGCGCGTCCACGACCGAGCGGCGGGTGGAGATGCTGATGTCTTCCCCCGCGATCCTGACGGCGAGCGCTTCGGGCTTGAGGCGGGCGCCGTGGCAGGTCTCGCAGGGCATGGCGGTCTGATATTTGCTCAGTTCCTCGCGCATCCAGGCGGATTCGGTCTGGAGCAGGCGGCGGTTCAGGTTGCCGATCACGCCCTCGAAGGGTTTCTTGACCTCGTAGCTCTTCCTGCCGTCGACGAAGCGCAGGGTGACGGGCTTGCCGGCGGTGCCGTGGAGGATGACGAGCTTCACCTCGCCGGGCAGGTCGGCCCAGGGGGTTTCGAGGGAGAAGCCGAATTCCTTCGCGAGGGAGCCGAGCACCTGCATATAATAGGGGCTGGGCGGGTTGGACTTGGCCCAGGGGACGATGGCGCCCTTCTTGAGGGAGAGGGCTTCGTTGGGGACGACCAGTTCGGGGTCGAACTCCTGCCGTTCGCCCAGGCCGTCGCAGGCGGGGCAGGCGCCCTGCGGGGCGTTGAAGGAGAAGAGGCGGGGCTCGATCTCCGCTATGGTGAAGCCGCTGACGGGGCAGGCGAACTTCTCGCTGAAGACGATGCGGTTGGCAGGGATGCCCGCGCCCTTGAGGTTGCCGGTGGATTCGGCTTCCTCTTCGCGGCCGGGGACGGCGCCGTCGGCGAGGTCGACATAGGCGAGGCCGTCGGCGAGCTTCAGCGCCTGTTCGAAGCTGTCGGCGAGGCGGGTGGACATGTCCGCGTTGACGGCGAGGCGGTCCACGACGACTTCGATATCATGCTTGTATTTCTTGTCGAGGGCGGGGGCATCCTCGATCGCGTAGAGCTCTCCGTCGATGCGGACGCGGGTGAAGCCGGCCTTCTGCCATTCCGCCAGTTCCTTGCGATATTCGCCCTTGCGGCCGCGCACGACGGGGGCGAGGAGGTAGAAGCGGGTGCCTTCGGGAAGCTGCATCACGCGGTCGACCATCTGGCTGACCGTCTGGGCGCTGATGGGGAGGCCGGTGGCGGGGCTGTAGGGGATGCCGACGCGCGCCCAGAGGAGGCGCATATAGTCGTAGATCTCCGTCACCGTGGCGACGGTGGAGCGGGGATTGCGGCTGGTCGTCTTCTGCTCGATGGAGATGGCGGGGGAGAGGCCCTCTATATGCTCGACATCGGGCTTCTGCATCATCTCCAGGAACTGGCGGGCATAGGCGGAGAGCGACTCCACATAGCGGCGCTGCCCCTCGGCATAGATGGTGTCGAAGGCGAGGGACGACTTGCCCGATCCGGACAGGCCGGTGATGACGATCAGGCTGTCGCGCGGGAGGTCGACGTCGACGCCCTTGAGATTATGCTCGCGGGCGCCGCGGACGGAAATCGTGGTGAGACTCATGAGGGCGTGTTGTTCCAGATTTGTTCTTCGAGGGCAAGGCCCGGCCCGGCGCCATGGGCGCGCTGTTGGCGAGGGGCTTCCCGCGTGAGCCACAATTTGGCAATGAAAAGCCGAAAGGCAACGCCGCTCCCCCGAAAAAAATGCCGCGATGCTCCTCCGGCCGCGCTCCGGTCGTTTCGGTTCCGGCAATTTCCGGCGGGGGCGGAAGGAACTTTACCGCCGGTCCATTGCGTGCCTATTGCGGTTCCATGACGAAGATAATGGATGAGGGCCGTCCGGCTGCCACGGTGGTCATCATACGCGACCGGATCGGCGCGTCGCCCGAAATGCTGATGATGGAACGGGCGTCGACCATGGCGTTCGCGGCCGGTGCGCTGGTCTTTCCGGGCGGTGCCGTGGATGCGGGCGACCATGCGCTGGCAGCGTCGATCGGCGGGGAGCTGCCGCAGGACGAGGCCGCCGCCCGCATCGCCGCGATTCGCGAGACGCTGGAGGAAAGCGGGCTGGCGATCGCCTTCACCCGGACGGTCGAAGCGGATCGCCTTGCCGCCATGCGGCAGGCGCTGGCGGCGGGCGCCGGGCTGGGGGATATTCTGAAAGTCCATGGGCTGGAGATCGCGCTGGACGCGCTGGTGCCTTTCGCCCGCTGGCATCCGCCGGGGTTCGAGCAGGCAAGGCGGGTGTTCGACACCCGCTTCTACCTCGTCCGCGCGCCGGAGGGGCAGAGCGCGAGCGTGGATGCGACCGAGAATGTCCGCCTGTTCTGGAGCGCGGCGGCCGACACCCTCGCCTTGTGCGACCGGGGCGAGGGAGAGGTGATTTTCCCGACCCGGCGCAATCTGGAGCGGCTGGCGCAATTTGCCAGCTTCGACGATCTTGCCGCCCATGCCCGGTCCATTCCCGTCGAAAAGGTGACGCCCTGGGCCGAGGAAAGGGAAGGCGAGCCGCATCTCTGCATCCCGACGCATCTCGGCTATCCGGTGACCTCCGAACCGATGCGCGGCGTTCGGCGCGCCTGACGATAGGGCTGGCTCCATCGCGCCGACGGGCGTAAGACTGCCGAGCTGGGGCATGATCCCCTGAAGGTGAATCGGATCATGGTCCGTTGGTCTTTGGTTTTCCGCATTTTACGAGGCGACAGGCGATGCCAGCTGCTTTGAAAATGCTACAGCCATGGAGGCGCATATGCCGCAGTTCGTGATCGAACGTGAAATGCCCGGCGTCGGGAAACTGTCCGGCGAGGAACTGAAGGGCGCGTCGCAGGGATCCTGCAATGTCCTTCGCCAGCTTGGCCCGGATATCCAGTGGGTGCACAGCTATGTGACGGACGACAAGATCTACTGCGTCTATCGCGCGCCCAGCGAGGATCTGATCCGCCAACATGCCGAGATCGCCGGTTTCCCGGCGAACAGCATCTCTCAGGTCCGGGCGACGATCGACCCGACGACCGCCGACTGAGTGATTGCGGGTGAAACGGAACGTTTCACGGCGCGGAAATCACGGCGGAACGGAAATGCAGACCGCGATTTCGATTCAATCAGAATCGAACAGGATCTGAACCCTACTGGCCGAACCCCGATTCGCGGGCCAGCGTGACGGCTTCGCGGGCGGCCGCCAGCAGCGCGCCGCTCTTCGCCTCGCATTCGCGCTGCTCATATTCCGGCGTCGAATCGGCGACGATGCCCGCGCCCGCCTGCACATGCATCACCCCGTCCTTGAGCACGGCGGTGCGCAGCACGATGCAGCTGTCCATATTGCCGTCCGGCCCGAAATAGCCGACCCCGCCAGCATAGGCGCCGCGCGTCTCCGGTTCCAGCTCGGCGATGATCTCGCAGGCGCGGACCTTGGGCGCGCCCGACACCGTGCCCGCCGGGAAGCCCGCGAACAGGGCGTCCAGCGCGTCCTTTTCGGGCGCCAGCCGCCCCACCACGTTGGACACGATGTGCATGACATGGCTGTAGAATTCGACCGTATAGCTGTCCGTGACGGTCACCGTGCCCGCCGCCGCCACCCGGCCGACATCGTTGCGGCCCAGGTCCAGCAGCATCAGATGTTCCGCCCGTTCCTTGGGATCGGCCAGCAGACTCTCCCGGTTGGCGGCGTCCTCGACCGCGTTCCTGCCGCGCGGGCGGGTGCCCGCGATCGGGCGGATGGTGACATCGCCGTCGCGCGCGCGGACCAGGATTTCGGGGCTGGACCCGATCAGCGCGAAGCCGGGCAGGTCGAGATAGTAGAGGAAGGGCGACGGATTGATCCGCCGCAACGCCCGGTACAGGGCGATCGGCGGCAGGGTGAAGGGGCTGGTGAAGCGCTGCGCCAGCACCACCTGAAAAATGTCGCCCGCGACGATATAATCCTTCGCCCTGTCGACCATCGCGGCATAGCGGCCCGGCTCCAGCACCGGCGTCACCTGGACATCGGCGATCTCAGCAGGGGAGGGTGCGGCGGGCAGGGGCGCGGCAAGACGCGCGGCGACCGCGTCGATCCGCTCCAGCGCCTGCCCGATGGCGCGGTCGGTGTCGCCATGGCTACCCTTCCACACCGGCGCGACCAGATAGAGCGCATCGGCCAGCCGGTCGAACACGAGGATGACGGTCGGCCGCACGAACAGCATGTCGGGCAAGGCGATCGGGTTTTCGGCGGGGCGCGGCAGCTTTTCGACCAGTCCCACCGTCTCATAGCCGAAATAGCCGACCAGGCAGGCGAGGGCAGCGGGTAGTGCCGGGTCGAGTTCCGCCCTGCATTCGGCCACCAGCGCCCGCAATGCGTCCAGCGCGCCCTGGCTTTCCGGTTCGAACGCATCGCGGTCGGTTGCCCATTGCCGGTTGATTTCGGCCTTCTGCCCCTGCGCCCGGAACACCAGGTCGGGGGCAAGCCCGATCAGGCTGTAGCGCCCCCGCACCGCCCCGCCTTCGACGGACTCGAGCAGGAAATCGCCCCGGTCCGGTTCGAACAGCTTGAGCGCGGCGGAGATCGGCGTGTCGGTGTCGGCGATCTGGCGCCGCCACACCAGCGCGGACTGTCCCGCCGCCAGCGCCTGACGCGCGCTTTCGATGCCGTCCGATGCGCCGCCCAAGGCCATCTTACTGCCCGCCATTATTGGCGCTGGCGAGCGCCCGCTGGACAGCGGCGACGGCGTTGGCATTGCGCTTGACGCCGAGTTGCTTTTCGACCGCGCGCTCGAACTGCTGGCCATATTCCTGGCCCGCCACGTCGCTCAATTGATCGCGGACCTGATTGAGCAGCGCCTTGTCATTGCCCGCGTCACCATGTTTGATGCCGTCCAGTTGCACGATGAAATAGCCGCGATCCTCGCCCACGGGCAGGGTCTTGACGCTGCCCGGCGCCATCGCGAACAGCATGGCGACCTGCGCCGGAGGCCGCTGGCCGTCGCGCATGATGTCGGCGCGGCGGCCACCCACCGTCTGCGGCGCGGGGAGGGGAATGCCGGCCCCCTTGACGGCATCGGCCAGCTTCATGCCCTTGGCGACCTTCGCCCGGATCTGCTCGGCCAGCGCCTTCGCCTTCTCATTGCCCTGGGCGAGCTTGTACTGCATCACCACCAGCGCCTTGATCTTGGCAAGCGGCGGGGGCGCGGCGGCCTGAACGTCGCCCGGCGCGGCCAGCGCATAGCGCTTGTCGGCGGTGATCGGGATCAGCTGCGCGTCATCGTCCTGGTTCATGCCGAAGACCGGCGCCAGCAGCGGCTTCACATCGGCCGGCGGTTCATAGGCGGCATTTTCGACCTGCTTGCCGGACGACAGCAGGAAGGGCGTGGTTTCCAGCTTCAGCCCATTATCCTTCACCACTTCCTCGAAGCTGCCGCCATTGGCGATCTGGTCCTCGATCTTGCCGGTAAAGTCATTCAGCAGCCGCTTTTCCTTCTGTGCGCGCAGGGTGGCGACGATCTCGTCCCGCACGGCGGAAAGCGGACGGGCGGGGGTGGTCTTCACGGCGGTCACGCGCAGCAGCACCCAGCCCAGCGATCCGCGCATCGGCCCGACCAGATCGCCCTGTTTCGCGGCGAAGCCCGCATCGGCGACGGCGGCGGAGCTGGCGGCGGCCAGCGCTTCGCGGCTTTCGTCGGCCAGCGTCGAGATCGACAGGCCCGCGCCCTGCGCGGCGGCGGCGAGCGACTTGCCGCCCCTGACCTGACCGGCGATCGCCTTGGCGGCGGCTTCGGTCGGCAGGATCAGCTGTTCGAAGCTGCGGTTTTCCCTGGCGGCATAGGCGGCCTTGTTCTGATTGTAGGCGGCGGTGATTTCCGCGTCGGTCGGCTGCGCCGCCTGGGCGAAGCGTTCGGTATCGATCACCGCATAGCGGATGCGGCGCTGCTCCGGAATGGTGTAGCGGGCGGCGTTCGCCTTGTAGAAATCGCTGAGCTGCGCGTCGGTCGGATCCTTGATGTCCGTGAACGCGCTGGCCGGGACCGCCGCGATGGTGCCCTGGCGCGCCTCCAGCAGCAGCGAGGCATAGGGCAGGACCACGCTGTCGGGCAGCTTCACGCCCAGGGCGATGGGGGCCAGCATCTGCCGTTCCAATATCTCGCGGCTGATATCGTCGCGCAGCGCCTGTTCGGTGATCCGCTCGCGCAGCAGCAACTGGCGGAAATTTTCCTGGCTGAAATTGCCGGCCGCATCCTGGAAGGCGGGGATCTGCGCGATCTGCGCATCGACCAGCCGCTTGGAGATATGCACCTTCTGATCGTTGGCATATTCCTTCAGCGTCAGCGAGGCGACGAGCTGGTCATAGACCTGCGCCGCGCCGCCCTGCGCCAGGAAATCGCCGATCTGGAGGCCAGGATTGGATCGGCGCGCATTTTCGAACACGCGCTGCACGCGATCCTGCAATTCCGTCACCGTCAGCCGCGATCCGCCCGCCTTCGCGGCGGTTTCGCCGGACCCCAACGACGCCCCGAACTTGCCGCTGGTGATGTCCCCCATGATGAAGGCGGCCGCGACGATCCCAAGGAAGAGCAGGGCCGCGAAGGCGCCGAATTTGGAGCGGATGAAACGGCGGAAGACTGAAAGCATGGAGGAAAGTCCGTTAAAGCGGCTTTGATGGCGGCCCGCTTTAAGGGCGGATCGTCGCGCGGGCAAGGGGCGCGACGGGCGCAAGGCTGGACAAATGCCCGTGCGCCGTTCATCGGCTCGACCAACCCGGCGGTGCAACCCTGGAGAGCGGCTTTGTGGCCGTGGGCGGCGCCGAAGGGTCACGTGCAGCAATAATCATAAGGGGAACAGTCGATGAGCAGGCGAAAGCTGGTTGTCGGTAACTGGAAGATGAACGGCCTTCGCGCCCAGTTGGGCGAGGTTGAGGCCATTGGCGGCCTGGCCCGCGAGCATGGCTCGGTCGAGGTCGGGCTGTGCCTGCCAGCGACGCTGATCGCGGCGGCGGATGCCGTGAAGGGCGGCGCCTTCGTGGGCGCGCAGGATTGCCATATGCGGGCCAGCGGCGCGCACACCGGCTGCCTGTCCGCGCCGATGCTGGCGGAGGCCGGGGCGAGCTGGACCATCGTCGGCCATAGCGAGCGGCGGCAGGACCAGGGCGAGACCGATGCCGACGTGGCGGCGAAGGCGCTGGCGGCGAAGGCGGCGGGGCTGAAGGTCATCCTGTGCGTGGGCGAGAGCCTGGAAGTGCGGGATGCGGGCGATGCCGAGGCGGTGGTGTCGGCGCAGCTCCTTGCCTCTCTGCCGGAAGGGGCGGCTGCGGACTGGCTCTCCATCGCCTATGAACCGATCTGGGCGATCGGGACCGGGCGAATCCCCACCATGGAGGCGGTCGCGGAGATGCATGCCGCCTTGCGCGCCGCGCTGGCGCGCCGGATCGGCGGGGAGGCTGACGCCGTGCGAATCCTCTATGGCGGCTCGATGAACGGCGACAATGCGGCGGAGCTGCTGGCGCTGGCCGATGTCGATGGCGGCCTGATCGGCGGCGCAAGCCTGACGGCGGAAAAATTCGCGCCCGTCATCGCGGCGGCGGCCTGACGCCCGCCGTTCGCTTCGATCGAAGTCGGGACGGGTTCGGATAATGAAGGCGCTCCCGGTTGCTCCGGGGCGCCTTCGTCGCTATGTGCGCCGCAACGCACCCATTACCGGACAAAGTTCGCCCATGTTCACCTTCATCCTCGTCGTGCAGGCCATTGTCGCCGCTCTGCTGGTCACCGTCATCCTGATGCAGAAGTCGGAAGGCGGCGGTCTGGGCGTCGGCGGCAGCCCGGCGGGCTTCATGTCGGCGCGCGGCGCGGCGGATTTCCTGACCCGGTCGACCACGATCCTGGCCACCATCTTCGTGTCGCTGTCGATCGTTCTGGCGGTCATCGCCTCCATCCAGCATCGTCCGAGCGATATCGATACGTCGCTGGTGAAGCAGGCGCCGGCAACCCCTTCGACGGCTCCGGCCCCCGCAACCGGCAATGATCCGCTGGCCGGCGCGGCGGGTGCGGCGGGCGGCAACGCCCAGGGCACTGCCGCCAACGGTGCGGTTCCGCTCGCAAACTGAACGACTTAACCGTCATTCCCATCTTTTTTGCATGCGTGCGGATTCGCGCGCTTGCTTAACTCGCTTGTAAAAGGTTAAGCCTCTCCTCCCATGGCGCGGTATATTTTCATCACCGGCGGCGTGGTCTCCTCGCTTGGCAAGGGCCTGATGGCCGCTTCGCTTGCAGCTCTGTTGCAGGCGCGAGGTTTCCGTGTGCGCATTCGGAAATTCGATCCCTATCTCAACGTCGATCCGGGCACGATGAGCCCGTATCAGCATGGCGAGGTCTATGTGACCGACGACGGGGCGGAAACCGACCTCGACCTCGGCCATTATGAGCGCTTTACGGGCGTTTCGGCGCGGCAGTCGGACAATGTGACGCAGGGCCGGGTCTATCAGACCATCATCCAGCGCGAGCGGCGCGGCGACTATCTGGGCGCGACGGTGCAGGTCATCCCGCACGTCACCGACGAGATCAAGGCCTTCGCGCTGGCGGATTCGGACGATCTGGATTTCGTGCTGTGCGAGATCGGCGGCACGGTGGGCGACATCGAATCGCTGCCCTTCATGGAGGCGATCCGCCAGCTGCACAACGATCTGGGGCGCGGCCAGTCGATCTTCGTCCATGTGACGCTGGTGCCCTATATCGCGGCGGCGGGCGAACTGAAGACCAAGCCGACCCAGCATAGCGTGCGCGAGCTGACCTCGCTCGGCATCCAGCCCGACATCCTGCTGTGCCGCTGCGAGCATCCGCTGCCCGAAAGCGAGCGCCGCAAGATCGCGCTGTTCTGCAACGTCCGCCCCGAAGCGGTGATCCCCGCGCTCGACGCCAGCAGCATCTATGCCGTGCCGACGCAATATCATGCCGAAGGGCTGGACGACGAAGTGCTGCGCGCCTTCGGTATCACCGGTGCGCCGGAACCCAGGCTCGACCGCTGGCACGACATCATGGACCGCCAGCAAAATCCGGAAGGCGAGGTCACGATCGGCGTGGTCGGCAAATATGTCGGCCTGCTCGACGCCTATAAATCGCTCTACGAAGCCCTGCACCATGGCGGTTTCGCCAACCGGGTGAAGGTCAACATCAGGTGGATCGACGCCGAACTGTTCGAGGAAGAGGGGGCGGACATCGCCGCCCGCCTGGAGCCGATGCACGGTATCCTCGTCCCCGGTGGCTTCGGCGTGCGCGGGTCGGAGGGCAAGATCGCCTCGGTCAAGTTCGCCCGCGAGCGCAACGTTCCCTTCTTCGGCATCTGCCTTGGCATGCAGATGGCCTGCATCGAGGGGGCGCGGAACACGGCGGGCATCGAAAATGCCTCCACCACCGAATTCGGCGAAACCAGCGAGCCGGTCGTCGGCCTCATCACCGAATGGATGAGCAAGGAAGGGCTGCAGAAGCGCACCGCCGAAACCGATCTGGGCGGCACCATGCGGCTGGGCGCCTATCCCGCCAAGCTGACGGGCAACAGCGTGGTGTCGGGCATTTACGGCGCGACCGAGATCAGCGAACGCCACCGCCACCGTTACGAAGTCAATGCCGGCTATCGCGAGCCGCTGGAAAAGGGCGGGCTGATCTTCTCGGGCATGTCGCCGGACGGCGCCCTGCCGGAGATCGTCGAGCGGCCCGACCACCCCTGGTTCGTCGGCGTGCAGTTCCACCCGGAACTCAAGTCCAAGCCCTTCGACCCGCATCCGCTCTTCGCCAGCTTCATCGAAGCGGCGGTCAAGCAGAGCCGTCTGGTATAAGGAAACGGGGCCATCAGGCCCCGTTTTTCCCGGTCCGCCGGGGCTTCGATATTCCGCGACGAATGTTGTTGCAGCGCGGGCGCATCGCGCCTATATCGCGCTTGCTTCCTTACATCGTCAAACATGTCGGGGTCGCGGGCGGAAGGCCTGCGGCGACGGGAAGCCGCATATTTTGATTTTGGAGACTCCATGGCGGACATCGCCGAACTGACAGCCCTGATCGAACCGGAGGTGAAGGCCCTCGGCTTCGACCTCGTGCGCGTCAAGCTGTTCGGTTCGGGTGACGAATATACGCTTCAGATCATGGCCGAGCGGCCGGAGACGAAGCAACTCGTCATCGAGGATTGCGCCACCATCTCCCGCCGCCTCTCGGACCTGCTCGACGAAACCGATCCGATCGAGGAAGCCTATCGGCTGGAGGTCAGCTCGCCCGGCATCGACCGGCCGCTGACCCGCCTCACCGACTTCCTCGAATGGGCCGGGCATGAGGCGAAGATTTCCGCCACCGAAAGCGTCTCGGGCCGCAAGAGTTTCCGGGGCGTGCTGAAGGGCGTCGAGGGCGGGAATATCCTGTTCGCCGACGCCAAGGCCGGTGACGTGGCCATTCCCTTCGCGTTGGTGGGGGATGCCAAGCTGATACTGACCGACGCGCTGATTGCTGCTACTATGCCGCTCTCCTCCGATGGGGCGGACGAGTTCGAAACCGAGGAATAAGGGTTTACGACCATGGCCAACGCCATTTCCGCCAACAAGGCCGAACTGCTCGCCATTGCGAACAGTGTCGCCAGCGAGAAGATGATCGACAAGGCGATCGTCATCGAGGCGATGGAAGATGCGATCCAGCGCGCCGCCCGCGCGCGCTATGGCGCGGAGAACGACATTCGCGCCAAGCTGGACCCCGATACCGGCGACCTGCGCCTGTGGCGCGTCGTCGAGGTGGTCGAGGTGGTCGACGACTATTTCAAGCAGGTCGATCTGCGCCAGGCGCAGAAGCTGAAGAAGGACGCCGTGATCGGCGACTTCATCGTCGACCCGCTGCCCCCGATCGACCTGGGCCGCATCGACGCCCAGTCGGCCAAGCAGGTGATCTTCCAGAAGGTCCGCGACGCCGAGCGCGAGCGCCAGCATGAGGAATTCAAGGACCGCGTGGGTGAGATCATCACCGGCGTCGTCAAGTCGGTCGAATTCGGCCATGTCGTGGTCAACCTGGGCCGCGCCGAGGGCGTGATCCGCCGTGACCAGCAGATCCCGCGCGAAGTCGTCCGCGTCGGCGACCGCATCCGCTCGGTGATCCTGAACGTGCGCCGCGAAAATCGCGGGCCGCAGATTTTCCTCAGCCGTGCGCATCCCGAATTCATGAAGAAGCTGTTCGCGCAGGAAGTGCCCGAAATCTATGACGGCGTGATCGAGATCAAGGCCGCCGCCCGCGATCCGGGTTCGCGCGCCAAGATCGGCGTCATCAGCCGCGATTCGAGCATCGATCCGGTCGGCGCCTGCGTCGGCATGAAGGGCAGCCGCGTGCAGGCCGTCGTGCAGGAAATGCAGGGCGAGAAGATCGACATCATTCCCTGGTCGGAAGATACCGCGACCTTCGTCGTCAACGCGCTGCAGCCCGCGCAGGTCGCCCGCGTCGTCATCGACGAGGAGGAGGAGCGGATCGAAGTCGTCGTTCCCGACGACCAGCTCTCGCTCGCCATCGGCCGCCGCGGCCAGAATGTCCGCCTCGCCAGCCAGCTCACCGGCAAGGCGATCGACATCATGACCGAGGCGGACGCGAGCGAGAAGCGGCAGAAGGAATTCGTCGCCCGGTCCGAAATGTTCCAGAACGAGCTGGACGTGGACGAGACCCTCTCGCAGCTGCTGGTGGCCGAAGGCTTTGGCGAGCTGGAGGAAGTGGCCTATGTCGGCATCGACGAACTGGCCGCGATCGAGGGCTTCGACGAGGAACTGGCGCAGGAGCTGCAGAGCCGTGCGCAGGAAGCACTGGACCGCCGCGAGGCCGCTGCCCGCGAGGAGCGTCAGGCGCTGGGCGTCGAGGACGCGCTGGCCGACATGCCGCACGTCACCGAAGCCATGCTGGTGACGCTGGGCAAGGCCGGCATCAAGACGCTGGACGATCTGGCCGACCTCGCCACCGACGAGCTGATCGCGAAGAAGCGCGTCGACCAGCGCCGCCGCCGCAACGAACAGTCCGAGGACAAGGGCGGCATCCTTGCCGAATATGGCCTCAGCGAAGAGCAGGGCAATGAGATCATCATGGCCGCGCGCGCGCACTGGTTCGAAGGCGAGGAAGCGTAACAACAGATGCCTTTCGTCGACATCCGTCTGGCTGGAAACGCCACCCGTGAGCAGAAGGCGGCCATCGTCGCCGACGTCACCCGGTCGCTCGTCGAGCGGCTGGGGAAGCCGGCTTCTGCCGTGCAGGTGGTGATTTCCGAGATTTCGACGGAAAATTACGGGTCGGCCGGTCAGCTCATCGCTGACCGCGACGCGCCCAGGCCGGTAGGGGAGGACGCCCATGCTGCGGTCACTTCCCGATGAGAGGCTGACGCTCCGCCACGGCGTTGACGAGGTCATGGCCGCTTCCGCACGGGAGGCGCGCCCATGACCGAGCGCAAATGCATCCTGTCGGGCGACCGCGCCGACCCGGACATGCTGGTCCGCCTTGCCTGCGGCCCGAGCGGCGAAATCCTGCCCGACATCCGCGCCAAGGCACCCGGCCGGGGCGCCTGGATCGGCGTGTCCCGCGCCGAACTGGAACAGGCGCTCGCCAAGGGCAGGCTCAAGGGCGCGCTCGCCCGCGCGTTCAAGACAGGCGATCTGCACATTCCCGACACGCTGCCCGCGCTCATCGAGGACGGATTGCGCAGGGCGCTGCTCGACCGTCTGGGGCTGGAGGCGAGGGCGTCGATGGTCCTCACCGGATCGGAAAAGATCGATGTCGCCTGCCGCAAGGGGCAGGTGGAACTGCTGCTCCACGCCGCCGATGCCGCTGCCGACGGCAACCGCAAGCTCGATCAGGCCTGGCGCGTCGGGCGGGAAGCGGAAGGCACGGATTTGGCGGGCATCGTCTTGCCTGTGGACCGACACGCCCTATCTATGGCAATGGGGCGAGATAATGTCGTCCATATCGCAGTGACCGACTCGCGTGCGGCGTCGCGTCTGCGTGCGGCCATAGGCCGCTTGGAAAGCTATCTGGGTTGCGCTAACGGAGCGCCGGTGCATGGGGAGCAGGACTCCGCAGGGGCGCTGGGGGCTTGAGGTAGCATTGGAATGAAGGCGCCGACGGGCCTTGCCGGTCGGGTTGATGTGAAGGGTATAGTTCAGTCGTATGAGTGACAGCAAGGAAGACAAGCCGGTTCTGGGCCGCAAGCCGCTGGGGATCAAGCGCACGGTCGAGTCCGGTCAGGTGCAGCAGCAGTTCAGCCATGGCCGCAAGAATACGGTCGTGGTCGAGGTGAAGCGGCGCCGCATCCTGGGCAAGCCGGGCGAGGCCGGTCACGCTGCGCCTGAACCGCAGGCCGATCCCACGCCCGCGCCCGCTCCGGCCCCTGCGCCGCAACAGCCCCAGGCCCGCGCGCCGCAGCCCGCGCCCGCACGCCCGGCGCCGCCGCAGAGCCTGATGTCGCGTCAGGAATTGCAGGCGAAGCTGCTGCGCGAGGCCGAGGAAGCCCGCATGAACGCGCTCGAGGAAGCGCGCCGCCGCGAAGATGCGCAGCGCATCGCCGCGACCGAGGAAGAAAAGCGCCGCGCCGAGGATAATCGTGTCGCCGCCGAAGCCGCCGAGGCCGAAGCCGCGCGTCAGGCCGAGGAAAGCGCGAAGGCCGCGGAGACCGCCGCGCAGGCGCCTGCCGCTGCGCCGGTCGAGGAAGCGGCGCCCGCCGCCACCGTTTCGGAGGAAGCGCCTGCCGCCGGCGAGCAGAAGCCTGCTGCGACGAACGGTGCTTCGGCCGTGCCGCCGCCGCGCCGCTTTACCCCGGTTGCGCCGGTCAAGCGCCCCGAACCCGCCAAGCCCGACCGCGCCAAGCGCGGCGACGACAATCGCCGCCAGGCGGGCAAGCTCACCGTCACCCGCGCACTGGCGGACGACGACAGCGCCCGCGCCCGCAGCCTGGCCGCGCTGAAGCGCGCCCGCGAAAAGGAACGCCGCGCCCATTATTCGGGCGGTGCCCAGCCGCGGGAAAAGCAGGTCCGCGACGTGGTCGTGCCGGAAAGCATCACCGTTCAGGAACTCGCCAACCGCATGGCCGAAAAGGGCGCGGATCTGGTGAAGGCCCTGTTCAAGATGGGTACCGCCGTCACGCTGAACCAGCCGATCGATCAGGATACGGCGGAACTGCTGGTCGAGGAATTCGGCCATCGCATCCAGCGCGTGTCGGATGCCGACGTCGAAATCGGCATGGAAGGCGAGGTCGACGCACCCGAGACGCTCAAGCCGCGCGCTCCGGTCGTGACCATCATGGGCCATGTCGACCATGGCAAGACCTCGCTGCTCGACGCGCTGCGCGGGACCGACGTGGTCGCCGGCGAAAGCGGCGGCATCACCCAGCATATCGGCGCCTACCAGGTGACGACCAAGGGCGGGGACGTCATCACCTTCCTCGATACGCCGGGCCATGAGGCCTTTTCCGAGATGCGTGCGCGCGGCGCCAACGTCACCGACATCGTCATCCTCGTGGTGGCGGCCGATGACGGGCTGATGCCCCAGACCATCGAGGCCATCAATCACACCAAGGCGGCCGGCGTCCCGATGATCGTCGCGATCAACAAGGTCGACAAGCCCGAAGCCAATCCGCAGAAGGTGCGCGAGCGCCTGCTCGAACATGAGATCGTGGTCGAGGATATGGGCGGCGACGTGCAGGACGTGCAGGTGTCGGCGCTCAAGAAGACCGGGCTGGACGAGCTGATCGAGAAGATCCTGCTCCAGGCCGAGGTCATGGAACTGACGGCCAACCCGGATCGTGCGGCCGAAGGCAATGTGATCGAGGCGCAGCTCGACAAGGGCCGCGGCGCGGTCGCGACCGTGCTGGTCCGCAAGGGCACGCTCAAGATCGGCGACACTTTCGTCATCGGTTCGGAAAGCGGCAAGGTTCGCGCGCTCATCAACGACAAGGGCCAGAATGTGAAGGCCGCCGGTCCCTCGACCCCGGTCGAGATACTGGGCCTGTCGGGCGTGCCGATGGCGGGCGACCAGCTCACCGTCGTGGAGAATGAGGCCCGCGCCCGCGAAGTCGCCGCCTATCGTCAGGAACAGGCGACCAAGAAGCGCACGACCGCCGCCCCGACCAGCTTCGAGCATATGTTCTCGGCACTCAACACCAAGGTCATCGAATATCCGGTGGTGGTGAAGGGCGACGTGCAGGGTTCGGTGGAAGCGATCGTGTCGTCCTTGAACCGCATCTCGACCGACGAGATCAAGGTGCGCATCCTGCATTCGGGCGTCGGCGCGATCACCGAAAGCGACGTCACGCTGGCTGCCGCCAGCCGCGCGCCGCTGATCGGCTTCAACGTGCGTCCCAATGCCAAGGCGCGTCAACTGGCGGAGCGCGAGAAGATCTCGCTGCGCTATTATGACGTGATCTACGACCTGCTGGAGGAAGTGCGCGGCGAAATGGCGGGCCAGCTGGCGCCCGAGCGCATCGAAACCATCGTCGGCCGCGCCGAGGTGCTTCAGGTGTTCCCGGCGGGCAAGAAGGACAAGGCAGCCGGTCTGCTCGTCCTCGACGGCATCATCCGCAAGGGTCTGGCCGCGCGCCTTACCCGCGACGATGTCATCGTGTCGCGCACCCACATCGCCTCGCTGCGCCGCTTCAAGGACGATGTGTCCGAAGTTCGTGCGGGCATGGAGTGCGGCGCGGTCCTGCAGGATACGAACGACATCAAGGTCGGCGATACGCTCGAACTGTTCGAGGTCGAGGAACGCGCAAGGACGCTGTAGGGATATGAAACCCTCCCTCCCAAGGGAGGGGGGAGTTTTGGGTTATGGCTCAACAGAATGAAGGCCCGTCCGTCCGTCTGCTGCGCGTGGGCGAACAGGTGCGGCATGTCCTGTCCGACATCCTCCAGCGCGGCGATGTGCATGACGATGTGCTGACCAGCCATGTCGTCAGCATCACCGAAGTGCGCATGTCCCCGGACCTGCGCCACGCGACGGTATTCGTGAAGTCGCTGCTGGGGCAGGATGAGGAAGCGGTGCTGAAGGCGCTGCGCACCAACACCGCTTATCTCCAGCGCGAGGTCGCGACCCGCGTGCGCCTCAAATATGCCTCGAAGCTCAAATTCCTTGCCGATGAAAGCTTCGATGAAGGCAGCCATATCGACCGGCTGCTGCGCGATCCCAAGGTCGCACGCGATCTGGAAAAGCCCGAAGGCGACGAATAAAGCTGTTCCTCCCGTCGACGGGACGGCGCGGCGGCGCTAACAGCGTCTATCCCGCGAACGGTTTGAAGGGGGCAAGGCGCATGAAGAAGATCGGCATTCTGGCGGGCGCATTGCTGGCGCTGGCCGCCCCCGCAGCGGCGAGGGAAAACCCGATCCATCCCGCCGTCATCGCCGATCCGGCGCCCGATGCCAGCTATCCTGCGGGCATGAGCGCCTTCGTGATCCCCTCCGAGGACGGCGCGCTGAACGCGGTTCTCTACACCGCTGCCGGAGCGGGCCTGCATCCCACGCTGCTGCTGTTGCACGGCTTCCCCGGCAATGAGCAGAATCTGGACCTGGCGCAAGCCGCCCGCCGCGCCGGATGGAATGTGCTGACCCTCCATTATCGCGGCTCCTGGGGCAGTCCCGGCACCTTCTCCTTCACCCACGCCTCGGAAGATGCGTGGAACGCGCTGCAATATCTCCAGCAATCGGGGACGGTCGCCAGATATCGCATCGATACCAGCGCGATCGTTGTTGCGGGGCACAGCATGGGCGGTTTCATGGCCGCCGATGTCGCCGCCGCAGAACCCCATGTGGCGGGTTTGTTCCTGATCGACCCCTGGGACCCGGCGCAGACCGTCGCCGCGCTGTCGACTCCGGAAGGCGAAGCCGCATGGAAGGCCGAAGTCGCAAGCGACCTGCCGCCGCTCAAGGGTGCGACCTATGACAGTCTGACCGGTGAAATCCGGGGCAATGGCGAGAAATTCGACCTTGGCCGCCAGCTGGTCGGCTATGGCCGCCGCCCGCTCACCATCATCGGCGCGGAGCGCGGGATCGGCGCCATGGCGCGCAAGGTGACGGCCGACGCCCAGTCGGCCAATCCCGATACGCGGTTGATGGTCTGGCCGACCGACCACAGTTTTTCCGACAAGCGGATCGCCCTGGCCGATGCGCTGGTGCGTTTCCTCAAGCAAGTCGCCCCCATGGCGCGCTGACGGATGGCGAAGCTCTATTTCTATTATAGCTCGATGAATGCGGGGAAATCGACCACCCTGCTGCAATCGAGCTTCAACTATCGCGAGCGGGGCATGGAAACCATGCTGTGGACCGCGGCGATCGACGACCGCTACGGGCAGGGGCGCATCGTTTCCCGCATCGGGCTGGAGGCGCAGGCGCATCTGTTCGATGGCGGAACAGATCTTTTCGCGGCCATTGCAACCCAGCATGGCCGGACTCCGCTTTCCTGCGTACTGGTGGACGAGGCGCAGTTCCTGAACGCGGTGCAGGTCTGGCAACTGGCGGCGGTCTGCGACCGATTGAGCATTCCCGTTCTCTGCTACGGCATCCGCACCGATTTTCAGGGCGAACTGTTCGAGGGCAGCGCCTCGCTGCTGGGCCTTGCCGACACGCTGACCGAGATCAAGACGATCTGCGACTGTGGGCGCAAGGCGATCATGAACCTGCGTGTGGACGCTCAGGGCCGCCCCATCCGCGAAGGCGAGCAGACCGAGATCGGCGGCAACGACCGTTATGTCGCCCTTTGCCGCCGCCATTTCGTCGAGCGGCGGTCCGCCTGAGCCGGGCAGATTTGTCTTAAACTGTCGCGTCCGCCTCCCAATCGGGCGGTTCATTCCCTATCTTGGCGTCAAAGGAGTGGAGCAGCCGGGGGTTCTGCTCATTTGAAGCTGGAGAAGTATCATGAAGACCATGATCGCCCTGCTGGCCGCGCCGCTGCTGATCGCGGGCGGCGCCCTGTCCGCCGCGCCGGTGCAGCCCAAGGCCGAAGCCTCGATCCCTTTCATCAACCATGGCGGGGTCTGGAACTGGCAGGCCGACGGCTCGCGCGGCCTTTATGTGCAGGACCAGCATCGCCACTGGTATTATGCGACGCTGATGGGCAACTGCTATGACCTGCCCTTCGCCAATGCGGTGGGCTTCGAGACGCGCGGCATCGATACGCTCGACAGGTTCGGGACGGTGATCGTGCGGGGCCAGCGCTGCCCGATCGTCAGCTTCGTCCAGAGCGACGGCCCGCCCGTCAAGGCCGGGAAGAAAGGCTGACAAGGGGCGGCCTCTTCGAGGCCCTGATTGACCGCATCGCTTTTTGCGCAAAACCGGTTCCCACTTTTGCGCGCGATGCTCTAAGGCCGCGGCCATGCATGGCTGGATCATTCTCGACAAACCCCTTGGCCTTGGCTCGACGCAGGCGGTGAGCGCGGTAAAGCGCGCCCTTCGTCAGAGTGGAGCGGGAAAGTGGAAGGTCGGCCATGGGGGCACGCTCGATCCGCTGGCGACCGGGGTACTGCCGATCGCCGTCGGGGAGGCGACCAAGCTGGCCGGGCGGATGCTCGACAGCGACAAGATCTATGATTTCACCTGCCGGTTCGGCGTACAGACCGATACGCTGGACCTGGAGGGCAAGGAGGTTGTGTCCAGCGACCATCGCCCGACACTGGCCGACGTGAAGGCCGTGCTGCCGCGCTTCACCGGGCCGGTCGCGCAGGCTCCGCCCGCTTATTCCGCCATATTGATCGATGGCCAGCGCGCCTATGACCTGGCCCGCGCCGGGCAGGATGTGGCGATGAAGACGCGCGCCGTCACCATCCATGCGCTCTCCATCCAGGGGCAGGAGCCGGAAGGGGAGGGGCTGGCCTCCGTCACCCTCACCGCCCATGTCTCCAAGGGCACCTATATCCGCAGCCTTGCGCGCGACCTGGCGCTGGCGGTCGGCACGGTCGGCCATGTCACCATGCTCCGCCGCATCAAGGCTGGACCCTTCACGCTGGACTCGGCGATTTCGCTGGACAAATTGGACGAAGCTGCTAGGGGCGGCGGCTTCGGCGGTCTTATGCTGCCGTTGACGGCGGGGCTGGACGACATCCCGGCTCTGCCCGTCTCTCCCGACGATGCGCTGGCTCTCCGACAAGGGAAGGTGCTCGTGGGGAAACCGCATACCGGTCTCCTGCTGGCGATGGAAGGCGAAACGCCGGTCGCGCTGGTGGAGGCCAGTGGCCCTGAATTCAGGGTGGTGCGCGGCTTCAATCTCTAGATGTTACGAAAGGAAGCCGATGTCGATTACTGCAGAGCGCAAGGAAGCGCTGATCAAGGAACATGCCCGCGCCGAGGGCGATACCGGTTCGCCGGAAGTCCAGGTTGCGATCCTCTCGGAGCGTATCGCCAACCTGACCGAGCATTTCAAGGGTCACCACAAGGATAACCACAGCCGTCGCGGCCTGCTGATGCTGGTCAACAAGCGCCGTTCGCTGCTGGACTATCTCAAGAAGAAGGATGCGGGTCGCTACACCGACCTCATCACCAAGCTGGGCCTGCGCAAGTAAGCCTGCTATAGAAGGGACGGCCCCCAAGCGGGGCCGTTTCCGATTCCGGAAGAGGCGCAATTCGGCGACCTGTTCCGTCCAAGGGGCCAGACGATGCTCCGAAACCGCCGCGCGCCGGATAGCGCGCAACACAGGCCCCGCCCGGCAATAGGGCCGCGCGGGCGAAGGAAAAAACCAATGTTCGATGTAAAGAAGGTATCAATCGAGCTGGGCGGCAAGACCCTAACGCTCGAAACCGGCCGCATTGCGCGTCAGGCCGACGCTGCCGTGCTGGCGACCTATGGCGAGACCGTGGTGCTGTGCGCCGTGACCGCCGCCAAGTCGGTGAAGGAAGGGCAGGACTTCTTCCCGCTGACCGTCCACTATCAGGAAAAATATTCCGCTGCCGGCCGCATCCCCGGCGGCTTCTTCAAGCGTGAGCGCGGCGCCACGGAAAAGGAAACGCTGGTTTCCCGCCTGATCGACCGCCCGGTCCGCCCGCTCTTCCCCGAAGGTTTCTATAATGAAATCAACGTCATCGCTCAGGTTCTGAGCTTCGATGGCGAAAGCGAGCCCGATATCGTGGCGATGATCGCCGCCTCGGCCGCGCTGACCCTGTCGGGCGTGCCTTTCCTCGGTCCGATCGGCGCTGCCCGCGTCGGTTACAAGGATGGCGAATATCAGCTGAACCCGTCGCTGGACGAAGTGAAGACCGGCGAACTCGACCTCGTCGTCGCCGCCACCCACAATGCGGTGATGATGGTCGAATCCGAAGCCAGGGAGCTTTCGGAAGACGTGATGCTCGGCGCCGTCCTGTTCGCGCATGACGCGTCGAAGAAGGTCGTAGAAGCGATCATCGAGCTGGCCGAGAAGGCTGCGAAGGATCCGTGGGATGTCGCCAAGGGCGACGATCTGGACGACCTCAAGAAGAAGCTCAAGAAGCTGATCGGCAAGGACATCACGGCCGCCTACAAGCTGACCGACAAGTCGGCCCGCTCCAATGCGCTCAATGAAGCCCGCGCCAAGGCGAAGGCTTTCTTCACCGAGGAAGGCCTGGACGCCCAGACCGTCATGGCCGGCATCAAGCTGACCAAGAAGCTGGAAGCGGAAATCGTCCGCGGCGCCATCCTGAAGGACGGCAAGCGCATCGACGGCCGCACCACCACCCAGATCCGCCCGATCGAGGCGATGGTCGGCTTCCTGCCGCGCACCCATGGTTCGGCCCTGTTCACCCGTGGCGAAACGCAGTCCATCTGCACCACGACGCTGGGCACCAAGGACGCCGAGCAGATGATCGACGGCCTGACCGGCGTTCATTATGAAAGCTTCATGCTGCACTATAACTTCCCGCCCTATTCGGTGGGTGAAGTCGGCCGCTTCGGCGCGCCGGGCCGTCGCGAAGTCGGCCATGGCAAGCTGGCATGGCGCGCCCTGCACCCGGTCCTGCCGAGCAAGGAAGAATTCCCCTACACCATCCGCGTCCTCAGCGACATCACCGAGTCCAACGGCTCGTCCTCGATGGCGACGGTCTGCGGCGGTTCGCTCTCGATGATGGACGCGGGCGTTCCGCTGAAGCGCCCGGTGTCGGGCATCGCCATGGGCCTGATCCTGGAAGGCAAGAATTTCGCGGTCCTGAGCGACATTCTGGGCGACGAGGATCATCTGGGCGACATGGACTTCAAGGTGGCGGGCACCGAAGCGGGCATCACCACCATGCAGATGGACATCAAGGTTGCCGGCATCACGCAGGAAATCTTCGAAGTCGCGCTGCGTCAGGCGAAGGAGGGCCGCGCCCATATTCTGGGTGAGATGAGCAAGGCGCTGTCCTCGACCCGCACCGAGCTGTCGGCCCATGCCCCGCGCATCGAGACGATCCAGATCGACAAGTCGAAGATCCGCGACGTTATCGGCACCGGCGGCAAGGTCATCCGCGAGATCGTCGCGGAAACCGGCGCCAAGGTCGACATCGACGACGAAGGGATCATCAAGATCAGCTCGTCCGACCTCGGCCAGATCGAGGCCGCCAAGAAGTGGATTCTCGGCATCGTCGAGGAAGCGGAAGTCGGCAAGATCTACACCGGCAAGGTCGTCAACATCGTCGATTTCGGTGCGTTCGTGAACTTCATGGGCGGCAAGGACGGCCTCGTCCACGTCTCCGAAATGAAGAATGAACGCGTCGAAAAGCCGACCGACGTCGTGTCGGAAGGCCAGGAAGTGAAGGTCAAGGTGCTGGAGATCGATCCGCGCGGCAAGGTTCGCCTGTCGATGCGCGTCGTCGACCAGGAAACCGGCGAGGAACTGGAAGATACCCGTCCCCCGCGCGAACCCCGTGGTGATCGCGGCGAAGGTCGTGGGGATCGGGGCGACCGTGGCCGCGGCCCGCGCCGTGACGGCGGCGATCGTGGCGGTCGCGGTGGTGATCGCGGTGATCGTGGTCCCCGTCGCGACCGTGGCCCGCGCGGCGACAAGGGCAATGACGATGGCGGCAATGCCGGCCTGCCCGACTTCCTGACCCAGGACTGATCGCGCGGCACATCGCCGAACAGGAAAAGGGGCGCCCGGCCGGTCCGGGCGCCTTTTTTTGTGGACCGGGACTTTCCTGATCTGAATCAATTGGCGCGGACGAAAGTTATGTTACTGTAACAAAAGGTTTGGGGGGCAGATGCAGCGCAGCAACGAAAAATTCGTCGAGCGTCTGCCGCTGGTGCTGCGCCGGTCCCGCTATACCTATCTGCTGACCACCATCTTCTGCCTGATTGCGCTGGGGCTTCGCAGCCTGGCGGAAATCGTGATGCCGGTCGGCTATCCCTTCGTGTCCTTCTTTCCCGCCGTCATTCTCTCCTCCTTCCTCTTCGGCGTGCGGCCGGGCATTTATGCGGCCCTGCTCTGTGGTGTCCTGTCCTGGTATTTCTTCATGCCGCCGCGCATGGGCTTTGCCATCAATCCCGGCGTGATCGCGGCTTTGGGCTTCTATGGCATCGTCGTCGCGGTCGACATCGCCCTCATCCATTTCCTGCAGCGGGCGAATTTCAACCTCGCGATCGAACGGGAAAGAAGCCGCACGCTGGCGGAAAACCGCGAATTGCTGTTCCACGAACTGCAACATCGCGTGTCCAACAATCTTCAGGTGGTGGCGGCGATGCTCTCGCTCCAGCGCCGACATGTCGATCATGACCTGGCCCGCCGCGCGTTGGACGACGCCTCCGCCCGGCTGGCGCTGGTGGGGCGCATCAGCCGCGCCCTCTACAATCCTTCCGGGGAGGGGCAGAATATCGGCGCGTTCCTCGCTACGCTCACCGCCGACATCATGGAAGCGGCCGGGCGCGAGGATATCGTGCTGACCGTCGATGCGCCCGCGGGGCTCAGCCTCGAATCCGATATCGTCGTCCCCATGGCGCTGATCGTGACGGAGGCGGTCAGCAACGCCATCGAACATGGCCTGCCGCACCGGGGCGGTCATATCCACGTCGCGCTCGAGGCGGCGGGCGAAGGGCTGACGCTCCGCATCACGGACGATGGCAAGGGCATAGCGCCCGATTTCGAACCCTGCGGCGGCCAGAGCCTGGGCCTGCGCATCTCGAACGCGCTGGCCAACCAGATCAACGGCCGCTTCACCTTGCAACCCGCGGCGCAGGGTGGCGCGATCGCCCGGCTCGACCTGCCTCGCACGCGCCATGCATGAGTTTACGCGCCAGATACGCATCCGACATTCTGGCGCTTGGCGAGGCGCATTGGCTCGGCTATGACCCGGGCCATGCTGACGAAAACCATGACGCGCATCGGCGCGGCCACCGCACCGCTTCTGCTCGCCGCCCTGCTTGCCGGTTGCGCAACATCGAAGAACAAGTCCGACACCCAATATGTCGCCCGCGACGTGTCCACGCTCTACAATGCGGGCAAATACCGGCTGGATCGCGGCCAGTACAAGCTCGCCGCCGCCCTGTTCGACGAGGTGGAGCGCCAGCATCCCTATTCGCCCTGGGCGCGCCGGGCGCAGCTCATGTCCGCCTTCAGCTATTATATGAACAAGGATTATCCGGAATCGATCAGCGCGGCGCAGCGCTTCCTGTCGATCCACACGGGTAACAAGGACGCGCCCTACGCCTATTATCTGATCGCGCTCTGCTATTATGAGCAGATTGCCGACGTCACCCGCGACCAGAAGATCACGCAGCAGTCGCTGGACGCGCTGGGCGAACTGATCCGCCGCTATCCCGATACGCGCTACGCCGCCGACGCGCGGCTGAAGCTCGACCTCGTCAACGATCACCTGGCGGGCAAGGAGATGGAGATCGGCCGCTTCTACCAGCGCCGTGGCCAGTGGCTGGCCGCCACGCTGCGCTTCCGCACGGTGATCGACAAATATCAGACGACCACCCATACGCCCGAAGCGCTGGAACGTCTGGTCGAATCCTATCTTTCGCTCGGCATCCCCGCCGAAGCGCAGAAGGCCGCCGCCGTGCTGGGCAAGAATTATCCCGGCTCCAAATGGTATGAGCGCAGCTACAAGCTGATGCGGGAACATCCGAACAAGGTTTAAGCTGAACTTATCCCCCTCCGCAGGCGGTAGGGGTCAGGGGTGGGCCGTGAGCGAAGCGAACATTCCTACCTTGCCTGGACCGGCGCCGCTGGCGCGGCATGTTCACACCCGGCCCCTCCTGCCTGCGGGAGGGGGGAGCAGCGCGTCTTGCTGACCAATCTCTCCATCCGCAATGTCGTGCTGATCGAGGCACTGGACCTGGATTTCGGGCCGGGCCTGGGCGTGCTGACCGGGGAGACGGGCGCGGGCAAGTCGATCCTGCTCGATTCGCTGGGGCTGGCGCTGGGCGCCCGCGCCGACAGCGGCCTTGTCCGCAACGGGGAGGCGCAGGCCAGCGTCACCGCGACCTTCGACACGCCCGATGCCGACCATCGCGCCCATGATCTGCTGGCCGGCAATGGCATCGATCTGGAGCCGGGCGAGCCGCTCATCATCCGCCGCACCGTGAAGGCGGACGGCGGCAGCCGCGCCTTCATCAACGATCAGGCCTGTTCGGCGGCCCTGCTGCGCGACCTTGGCAGTGCGCTGGTCGAAATCCACGGCCAGCATGACGATCGCGGCCTGCTGAACCCGCGCGGCCACCGGGCCTTGCTCGACGCCTATGGCCGATGCGACACGGGCGCGGTCAGCGGCGCCTATCACGCCTGGCGCGCCGCCGCCGACCGCCTGACGGAAAGCCGTGAAGCCGTCCAAAGTGCCGCCCGCGACCGCGATTATCTGACCCATGCGGTGGACGAACTCACCCGCTTCGCGCCCGAAGCCGGGGAGGAGGAGGTTTTGGCCGGGGAGCGCGCGACCATGCAGAAGGGCGCGCGCCTTGCCGACGATCTCGTCGCCGTCACCGAATGTTTCACCGGCTCCGATGGCGGCCTTGCCCAGTTGCGCCAGGCCGCCCGTCGCCTTGACCGCATCGCCGGCGAATATGAGCCGCTGGCCGAAGTCCTGGCCGCGCTCGACCGCGCCGTCATCGAAGCCAGCGAGGCCGAGGATCGGCTGAACGAAGCGGCGGAAGCCCTCAGTTTCGACCCCGCCCGTCTGGATGCGATCGAAACCCGCCTGTTCGACCTGCGCGGATTGGCGCGCAAGCATCAGGTCGCACCGGACGAGCTGGCCGCCCTGCGCGACGAGATGGCCGCTAAACTGGCCGCGATCGAAGGGGGAGAGGAACATCTCGCCGCCCTCGAGGCCGAGGTGAAGGCGAAGGCCGCCATCTATCGTCAGGCCGCCCAGGCCCTGTCCGGCGAACGCCAGACGGCGGCGGGCAAGCTGGACGCCGCCGTTGCCGCCGAACTCGCGCCGCTGAAGCTCGACGCCGCCCGTTTCCGCACGGTGGTCGCGCCGCAGGAGGAGGGGCAATGGGGCGTGCATGGCATGGACCGGGTGGAGTTCGAAATCTCCACCAATCCCGGCGCGCCCTTCGCTCCGCTGGTCAAGATCGCGAGCGGGGGCGAACTTTCCCGCTTCATCCTGGCGCTCAAGGTCGCGCTGGCCGAGCAGGGCGGCGCGGACACGCTGATCTTCGACGAGATCGACCGCGGGGTAGGGGGCGCCGTCGCCTCCGCCATTGGCGATCGTCTGGCGCGCCTGTCGCGCACCAACCAGATCCTCGTCGTCACCCACAGTCCGCAGGTGGCGGCGCGGGGGGCGGGCCATATGCTGATCGCGAAATCGAGCGACGGCACGGTGACGCGAACCGGCGTCCACAGGTTGAGCGACGGCGAACGGCGCGAGGAAATCGCGCGGATGCTCTCCGGCACGGAAATCACCGCCGAGGCCCGCGCCCAGGCGGAAAGATTGCTGGAGAAATCATAGGAGATCGGTTCATGACGGGCCATGAACAGTCCATCCCGTCGAAAGATGGAGAGGGGGACCAGCCGCAGGCTGGTGGAAGGGAAAATGCGCGAGGCCTCCCCTCTCGCAGAGACATGCTCAGGCTCACTACCGCAGGCTTCGCCGTCAGCGTCGTCCCCGCCTTGGCGCAGGAAGCCCAGCCCAAATTCGGCCTGATCGGCCAGATGCTCGCCCAACCCGGCAAGCGCGACGAACTGCTCGGCTATCTCAGCCAAGCGACCGGCGCCATGCCGGGCTGCCTCTCCTATGTCATCGCGCTCGACGCGGCGAACCCGGACGCGCTCTGGATCACCGAAGTCTGGGACAGCTGCGAAAGCCACGCGGCCTCGCTCAGGCTCCCCGCCGTCCGCGCCGCCATCGCCAAGGCCCGCCCGATCATTGCGGGCTTCCCCCAGCATTTCGAAACCGTGCCCGTGGCCGGAGTCTGAACGTGAATATCTATGTCATCGCCATGCTGCTCGGCGGCCTCTTCTGCCTGATCCGGGCCGCCTTCGATCTGCGCGCCAAACGCTATGCCTGGGCTGTTCTGGGCCTGCTCGCGGGCCTCGCGATCCTGCTGACTCCGGTGCCGCAGTCGATCCCGCTCGAATTGCGGCTACCCGCCGCCGGAGGCTGGCGTTAAAGACAGGCGCATGACCGATCCTGCCCATATGAGCGAAGCCGAAGCCGCCAACCGCCTGATGCGCCTGGCGCGGGAGATTGCCCGCCACAACCGGCTCTATCACGACCAGGACGAGCCGGAGATAGCGGACGCCGATTATGACGCGCTGGTCCGTGAAAATAATGCGCTGGAGGCGGCGTTCCCGCACCTGATCCGTGGCGATTCGCCCAATGCGCAGGTCGGCGCCGCCCCCACATCGGCGCTGAAGAAGGTGCAGCACGCCATCCGCATGATGAGCCTCGACAACGGCTTTGCGGACGAGGATATCGCCGAATTCATCGCCCGCGTGCGCCGCTTCCTGGCGCTGCCCGAAGACGCGCCCGTCGCGCTGACGGCCGAACCGAAGATCGATGGCCTGTCCTGTTCGCTCCGTTATCAAAGGGGCGAACTGGTGCTGGCTGCCACGCGCGGCGACGGCACCACCGGCGAGGATGTCACCGCCAATGTCCGCACCATCGGCGACATTCCGGAGCGCCTGACCGGTGCCGCGATCCCCGATCTCTTCGAAGTCCGGGGGGAGGTCTATATGGCCAAGGCCGACTTCGTCGCGCTCAACGAACGGCTGCTGGCCGAAGCCGACGACCCGGAAAAGGCCCGCCAGTTCGCCAATCCGCGCAATGCCGCCGCCGGTTCGCTGCGCCAGAAGGACGCCACCGTGACCGCCAGCCGCCCGCTGCGCTTCCTGGCCCATGGCTGGGGCGAGGTCAGCGGGCTGCCCGCGGATACCCAGCTCGGCGTCATGCAGGCGATCGCCGGTTGGGGCTTGCCCGTTTCCGACCGCCTGACCCGCGTCGACACGCTGGATGCGCTGATCGCCCATTATCGCGCCATCGAAGCCGCCCGCGCCGACCTGCCCTTCGACATCGACGGCGTGGTCTACAAGGTCGACCGGCTCGACTGGCAGCAGCGCCTGGGCTTCGTCGCCAAGGCCCCGCGCTGGGCCATCGCCCACAAATTCCCCGCCGAACGCGCCCAGACCACGCTGGAGGCGATCGACATCCAGGTCGGCCGCACCGGCAAGCTCACTCCCGTGGGCCGCCTGACGCCCGTCACCGTGGGCGGCGTCGTCGTCTCCAACGTCACGCTGCACAATGCAGACGAGATCGCCCGGCTGGGCGTCCGCCCCGGCGACCGCATCGTCGTCCAGCGCGCGGGCGACGTCATCCCGCAGGTGGTGGACAATCTGACCCGCGACCAGCCGCGCGAACCGTTCCTCTTCCCCGACCATTGCCCCGTCTGCCAGTCGGAGGCGGTGCGCGAGGAGGGGGAGGTCGATATCCGCTGCACCGGCGGCCTCATCTGCGCCGCCCAGCGTTTCGAGCGGCTGCGCCATTTCGTCAGCCGTGCCGCGCTCGATATCGAGGGGCTGGGGGAAAAGAGCATCCAGGAATTTCTCGACCTTGGCTGGATCGCGGAACCGGCCGACATCTTCCGCCTGCGCGCCCATCGTGCCGACCTGCTCGGCCGGGAGGGATGGAAGGAGAAATCGGTCGACAATCTGCTCGCCGCGATCGAGGCCAAGCGCCAGCCGGACGCCGCGCGCCTGCTGTTCGGCCTGGGCATCCGCCATGTCGGCGCGGTGACGGCCCGCGATCTGCTCAAGCGCTATACGACGCTGCCCGGCATCCACGCGCTCGCCAACGAGATCATCGCCCTGCGCGAGAATATTCTGCCCGCCGAGGGGGAGGAAGAAGGCCGCTTCCGCAACCGGCTGGACAAGGCGATCGCGGAACATATCGGCGTCGAGAATGTGGGGGCGGCGGTCGGCCATGCGCTGGCCGATTTCTTCCATGAACCGCATAATGTGGAGGTCTGGAACGACCTGCTCGGCGAAGTCTCACCGCCCGACTATGTGGTCGAAACGACCGCCAGCGCCGTGACCGGCAAGACGGTGGTGTTCACCGGCAAGCTCGAAACCATGAGCCGCGACGAAGCCAAGGCGCAGGCCGAACGGCTGGGTGCCAAGGCGGCGGGGTCGGTCAGCGCGAAGACCGATCTGGTGGTCGCGGGGCCGGGCGCCGGTTCCAAGCTTAAACAGGCGGCGGCACTGGGCATCGCAGTGATAGACGAAGCCGCCTGGGCCGAAATCGTGAAGGCGGCGGGGTAGGGCGCCCGCCGCCCGACGGCATCAGGCGGCGCCTTCCAGCTTGTCCTGCGTCCGCGTCAGGAAGTCGCTGGCGTCATGGCGCTCATGCAGTTGCTCTTCCAGCGGCCCGCTCGCCTTGTTGACGATCCGTCCGCGCTTCACCGCCGGTCGCGCGTCGATCCGTTCCGCCCAGCGCAGCACATGGCTGTAGCTCTGCGCGTCCAGAAACTCCGCCGCGCCATAGGCCCGGTTCAGCACGACCCCACCATACCAGGGCCAGATCGCCATGTCGGCGATCGTATATTCGTCGCCCGCCATATAGTCATTGTCCGCCAGATGGTGGTCCAGCACGTCGAGTTGCCGCTTCACCTCCATGGTGTAGCGGTTGATCGCATATTCGAACTTCTCGGGCGCATAGGCGAAGAAATGCCCGAACCCGCCGCCCAGCAGCGGCGCGCTGCCCATCTGCCAGAACAGCCAATTGAGCGTTTCGGTGCGCTTGGCCGGATCGGTGGGCAGGAAGGCGCCGAACTTCTCGGCCAGGTAGACCAGGATCGAACCGGATTCGAACACCCGGCGCGGCGGCGATACGCCATGGTCCATCAGCGCGGGAATCTTGCTGTTCGGATTGACCGACACGAATCCGCTGCCGAACTGGTCGCCATCGCCGATACGGATCAGCCAGGCATCATATTCGGCGTCTTTGCCCGCCTCCAGCAATTCCTCCAGCAGGATCGTCACCTTCTGCCCATTGGGCGTGGCGAGCGAATAGAGTTGCAGCGGATGCTTGCCGACGGGCAGATCCCTGTCATGGGTCGGTCCGGCGATCGGCCGGTTGATATTGGCGAAGGCGCCGCCATTCTCCTTGTCCCAGGTCCAGACGCGGGGCGGGGTATAGCTGTCGGTCATGCGTTGCGATCCCTTTCGAGGACTTTGAATGAACGGCGGCGGGTGGCAGCGGCGCCCACCGGTCAGCGCTAGGTAGGGATCATCATCGCCCGGAAAAACCCGCCCCCCTGAAAGCCGCATAAAAAAGGGCGGCCCAAGGGAGGCCGCCCTTTCTCCCCCCATTGGCGGAGGATCAGAATTTGAAGCTCGCACCCGCCTTGAAGGTGCGCCCGATCAGTCCGGCATAATGCCAGGTGGTCAGGAAGTTGGGCGAGCTTGCGTAGGATTGCGGCGCGATCGGCGCGCGGGCGCCGAACACATTGCCGACATTGGCGAAGATCTTGAAATTGTCGTTGACCTCCAGCGCCGCGTTCATGTCCACGGTGATGAACCGCTTGATGGTGCAGAACTTGTTGCCATTGGCGGGCGTCTTGTAGAGCCCGTTGGCGCAGGAGAGGTCGTAGACGCCATTGACAGGCGAGACCTGGTCAGCGCTGACGCCCTTGATCTTGCCGACATAATAGGCGGTCGTGCTGAAGGAGAACTTGCCGATCTCCAGCGTGTTCTGCCAGTTGCCGCGCCAGTCCGGCGTGCCGTTGCCCGACGACAGGTCGTAGGGGCCAAGCGTACCGGCATATTTCTGGACACCCGAGGAGGTGTGCAGGTCATATTGAATGACATGGGTCGCTTCGATACGGCTGGTCAGCTTCACATTGTCGCTGATCGGGATGATCGTCGTGGCCGACGCGTCGATGCCGGAGGTGATCGCATAGTTGGCGTTCACGAACGGCGCGTTCAGGATCAGCAGGCGGGGCAGGGCGTTGGGGAAGAGCGGATCGACCGCGTCCACCGTGTTGACCGAATAGCCCGGAGCCGCCGCCATGACGGCAGCTTCGGCCTGCGCCAGGTTCGATGCGCCGTAATAGGCTGCGATCGCCTTGCTCGAATCCGGCCCGGCGACGATCAGGTCCGACTTCTTCACATTATAATAGTCGACCGTCAGGCTGAGCCAGCGCACTGGCTCGAAGATCGCGCCCAGGGTGAAGCTGCGCGACTTTTCCGGCTTCAGGTCCGGATTGCCGACATAGCCACGGCCCAGCGAATAGGCGAGATTATAGGCATTGCCGTTCGCATTGCAGGCCGTCGCAGTGCCGGTGCCACCATGCGCCAGGATGAAATTGCAGGGCGGGGTGGTGGTGACGAAGCCCGCATATTGACTGCGCGCCCCCGATTCGGCGAAGGTCGGCGCACGGAAGCCCTGGGAATAGGTGCCGCGAAGCGCGATCTGCTTGATCGGTGCGAACTTGACGCCGACCTTCGGGGAGAAGTGACTGAAGCCCTCCGAATAATGGTCGTACCGGCCGGATGCGTTGACTTCCAATATGTCGAGCACGGGTGCCTGGATTTCGAAATAGGCGGCCGACACGGTATGCTTGCCGAACGCCGAGGAGGTGGTCAGCGTCCAGGTGTCCAGCGCTGCGTTCTGGTTGTTGTTCTCCAACTGCTCATGCCGCACCTGGCCGCCCACGGCGACCATCAGCGGACCGCCGGGAAGATCGGCCAGCCGCTTCGTGACCGAGGCGTCGATCGAGTACATTTCCGAGAAGGATTTGGTCGTCTTGTCCGGCGCGATGAAGTCGCGGACGGCCTGGCTGTTCGACTGCGGATTGACGAAGTTGTAGGCGCCCGTGTTGATCGCGTTCAGCGTGTTGGCGATGTTCAGATAGCCGTGCTGGACGATCTCCAGATTGTCGCGGGCGTAGACGCCGTCGACCTTCCAGTTCCAGTCGTTGCCGAACGATCCGTTCAGGCCGCTGGCAAAGCGCCAGACTTCATTGGTACGCTCGCTGCCTGCCGCGATGTCGCCGAACAGATAGTAGATGCGGGCGGCGCCATTGTTCGGATCGTTGGCGAAGGCTGCCGCATAGGGATTGTTCGGGTTCAGGCGGCGATCCGCCGCCGTCGCGCAGTTGACCCCTGTCGAACAGATATAGACCGGCAGCACGATGCCCGGATTGCTCGATGCCAGCGATGGCGCGGCGCCATAGGGCTGGGTGTTGCGCAGTGCGCGGGGCTGGTTCTTGATGCTGACATAGCTGTTCGAATAGCTGCCCGTCAGATAGCCTTCGATATTGTCCGACAGGCGCAGGCTGACGCGGCCGTTGATCGACCATTTGCGCTGCAGTGGGGCAAGCTGGTTATATTCGTCTTCCAGATTATGCTTGCAGCCCACGCCATTCACAGTGGAACTGGTCTGCGTATAGGTGCCGCCCGCGCAATCGGCCAGATTCAGCGTCTGGAACTGGGTGGACAGCGCCGTGGGCGATCCGGCCAGCGGATTGTTGAGGTCGGTCTGACGCACCCGCACGACCACCGCGTTGGGCGTGGCCGTCGTCAGTGAATGGTCGGCCGCATTATTGTCATTGCCGCCGATCGAGGTCAGGTCGCGATTATTATAGGGAAAGCCGCGGCTGTGGTTGGTGACCCGGCCGTCGCGCTGATATTCGCCGTTGATATAGACGTTGAAGCCCGATTCCTGATAGTCGCCATAGCCAGCGGTGAGTGACAGGCGCTGGTGGCCCGCATCCCCGGCAGAGGCCGCGCCGGCTTCTGCGGAACCCGCAATGCCGGTGAACTGCTTCTTCAGGATCAGGTTGACCACGCCGCCGATCGCATCCGCACCGTAGGTCGAGGACGCGCCGTCCTTCAACACCTCGATCCGCTCGACCAGGCTGAACGGGATCGAATTCAGGTCTACATAGCTGTTATGGCCATCGTCGCTGATCGGGAAATTGGTGGAACGCAGGCCGTCGACCAGCACCAGGGTGGACGATACGCCAAGGCCGCGAAGCGAGACCGCCGCACCGCCCGCGGAAAAGCCGCTCTGGAAACCGACGCCGATCGAACCCGCGCCGTCGGCCGAAACGGAACGGATCGCGTCGGCCGCGGTGGTGATCCCTGCGCGTTCCAGCGCCTGTGCCGTCAGGACGGTGACAGGCGATGGTGTTTCGGTGTCGGTGCGCCGGAACAGCGATCCCGTGACCACGATGGTTTCGCTTTCATCGCTACCTGTCGATGCCTGCGGCTGCGTCTGCGCCATGGCCGGGGCGACTGTCATGCCGCCCAGCGCTGCGAGCGCAAGAGTAGAAAGGGCCGCGCCATTGCGCAGCCTAACGAACATGTTCGTCATGGACTGAAATTTCCCCTGTTTGTGCGCGCTCCCCGCCTATGGCGTAAGCATCGCGCGATCCTCTGTCGGTTTCCCTTTCGAGAAAGCCGGACTTTGCCTGAGGTGCCGCTTACTTTTACGGTCGTAAAGCAATTTTGCGAACCACTGTTGGACGTTTGTAAGATTTTCTTCCGTTGATGTAATATTGCAACAGTGAGCTTCCCGGGGTTGACCAAAGCGTAAGCGTGGCTGCTCCGCATGGCATCACGACGCGAAAAAATCCGCTCATCGCATCTTGACCCCCAGCTTCGCCGATCCATATGAAACGGCGCTGGCACTCCCTGATAGAGAGTGCTAACAAGCACGGGTTCATTCGGGAGAGGGAGCTGGATTCGCTTCAGGGCGGGGCCATCCCATCCCATTCAACGTCGTAAAAGGGAAAGGCACACAACATGGCATTTCGTCCGTTGCATGACCGCGTTCTCGTTCGCCGCGTAGAGGCGGAAGAGAAGACTGCCGGCGGCATCATCATCCCCGACACCGCCAAGGAAAAGCCGCAGGAAGGCGAGATCGTCGCCGTCGGCACCGGCATCAAGGCCGAAGACGGCAAGGTGACCCCGCTGGACGTCAAGGCGGGTGACCGCGTCCTGTTCGGCAAGTGGTCCGGCACCGAAGTCAAGGTCGACGGTGAAGACCTGCTGATCATGAAGGAATCGGACATTCTGGGTGTTGTCGCCTAAAGGCGACGGGCTGGGCGTTGTCGCCTGACCCACTCAAGATTTCCCCGCACACATATTTGCTGGAAGGTTTTTACCCATGGCTGCAAAAGACGTAAAATTCTCCCGCGACGCCCGTGAGCGCATCCTGCGCGGTGTCGATATCCTGGCCGACGCGGTCAAGGTGACCCTGGGCCCCAAGGGCCGCAACGTCGTCATCGACAAGAGCTTCGGCGCGCCCCGCATCACCAAGGACGGCGTTTCGGTCGCCAAGGAAATCGAACTGAAGGACAAGTTCGAGAATATGGGCGCCCAGATGGTCCGCGAAGTCGCTTCGAAGACCAACGACATCGCCGGTGACGGCACCACCACCGCGACCGTCCTGGCCCAGGCGATCGTCCGCGAAGGCATGAAGTCGGTTGCCGCCGGCATGAACCCGATGGATCTGAAGCGCGGCATCGACCTCGCCGTCGCCAAGGTCGTCGAGGACATCAAGGCCCGCTCGAAGCCGGTCGCCGGTTCGAACGAAGTCGCACAGGTCGGCATCATTTCGGCCAATGGCGACGTCGAAGTCGGTCAGAAGATCGCCGAAGCCATGGACCGCGTCGGCAAGGAAGGCGTGATCACCGTCGAGGAAGCCAAGGGTCTCGATTTCGAGCTGGACGTCGTCGAGGGCATGCAGTTCGACCGCGGCTACCTGTCGCCCTACTTCATCACCAATCCGGAAAAGATGGCGGTCGAACTGGCTGACCCCTACATCCTGATCCACGAGAAGAAGCTGTCGAACCTCCAGTCGATCCTGCCGATCCTGGAAGCGGTGGTGCAGTCGGGCCGTCCGCTGCTCATCATCGCCGAGGACATCGAAGGCGAAGCGCTGGCGACCCTGGTCGTCAACAAGCTGCGCGGCGGCCTGAAGGTTGCCGCGGTCAAGGCTCCGGGCTTCGGCGACCGCCGCAAGGCCATGCTGGAAGACATCGCCGTCCTGACCAAGGGCGAAGTCATCTCGGAAGATCTGGGCATCAAGCTGGAGAACGTCACCCTGGGCATGCTCGGCACCGCCAAGCGCGTCACCATCGACAAGGACAACACCACCATCGTCGATGGCGCCGGTGATGCCGAATCGATCAAGGGCCGCACCGAGCAGATCCGCGCTCAGATCGAGACCACCACGTCCGATTATGACCGTGAAAAGCTGCAGGAGCGTCTGGCCAAGCTGGCCGGCGGCGTGGCCGTCATCAAGGTCGGCGGCGCGACCGAAGTCGAGGTGAAGGAGCGCAAGGACCGCGTCGACGACGCGCTGCACGCGACCCGCGCCGCTGTGGAAGAAGGCATCGTCCCCGGTGGCGGCACGGCCCTCCTCTACGCGACCAAGGCCCTCAAGGACCTCAAGGGCGCCAATGACGACCAGACCCGCGGCATCGACATCATCCGCAAGGCCATCGAAGCGCCGCTGCGCCAGATCGCCACGAATGCGGGCGTCGACGGCGCCGTCGTCGCCGGCAACCTGCTGCGCGAAAATGACGAGACCAAGGGCTTCAACGCCGCGACCGACACCTACGAAAACCTGGTCGCCGCTGGCGTCATCGACCCGACCAAGGTCGTCCGCGCCGCCCTGCAGGACGCTGCTTCGGTGGCCGGCCTGCTGATCACCACCGAAGCCACCATCGCCGAACTGCCGGAAGACAAGTCCGGCGCGCCCGCGATGCCCGGCGGCATGGGTGGCATGGGCGGCATGGACTTCTAAAGCGATGGATGCGGGTGGGTTCAGGCCCACCCGCCATTTCATCGCGGCAGAAGGGCATTCCTGCTCCTGTCCGAAAATGGCGAAAGGCCGGTGGAGCAATCCACCGGCCTTTTTCCTTGCGCGGAATGGAAGGCGGAGCTTCCAACCCTTTCCATCGGGAATAGCGTGAACCGCGCGTTTCCTCCCCCGGGAGAGGATAGGTTCGCCACTGGCCATAGCCGCCATCCGTTTCATTGACGCTCCACCATCAAGGGGCGTAAATTGGCCGCTGACACCCTGCCGAAAGACCATGTCCATGACGATCACGGCTTTGCGCAAGCGCTGGACAAGGGCACTGGCGATGACCGCCATGGCTTTGCCGTTCATGAACCCCGCCCCGGCGTCGGCGCAATCGGTGATCCTGCCCGAAGGCATGGCGATCCCTCTGGAAACCCGCCAGGACATCTCCTCCAAATCGGCGCATAAGGGCGACAGGGTCGAACTGGCCGTGGCCAGGCCCGTCACCATCGGCGGCATCACCGTCATAGCGGCCGGAACCCCGGTAACGGGCGAAGTCACCCGCGCGAGCGGCAATGGCCTGCTGGGCCGGTCCGGCAAGCTGGATATCCAGGTCACCAGCCTTCGGACGGGCCAACTCACCATTCCCCTGCGCGGCGAGCGCGATGCGAAAGGCAGGTCGGGCACGCTGGGGGCCGTCGGCGCGGGTATCGTCTTCCTGCCCCTGGCGATCCTGGTCCGCGGCAGGAGCGCCAGGGTGCCAGCGGGCACGACATTCGAAGTCTATGTCGCCAAGGAGATGGTGGTCGCTTCCGGCGCGCCTGCCCAGCCGGACAGCGCAATCAGGTCCATCGACCCCAACGCAGCCCTCGCTCGCTAAATCCTTCCGGCGGAGGTCATGCGGCGGCGACCACCAGCATGTGCATTCTCGCGCGGACGCGAAACCCCAGCGTCTGGTACAGGGCGACCGTCGCGTCATGCGCTGCATAGGCATGGAGGAAGGGCGTTTCCCCCCGCTCCAGCATGGCTTGCGCGACGATCCGCATCAGTCCCTTGGCATAGCCCTTGCCCCGGTGCTCCGGATGGGTGCAGACCCCGCTCACCTCGGCAAAGCCGGGCATCCGCATCCGCTCTCCTGCCATGGCGATCAGCTTGCCCCGGTCGCGGATCCCGATGAACCGCCCCAGCCGATGGGTGAGGGGCAGGAACGGTCCCGGCTTGGTCATCAGTGCCAGCGCCCGCATCTCGGCGGCATCGTCTTCGGTCAGGAGCAATGGTTCGATCGAGGAGGCTTCTCCCATGATCGCCTCCGCCACCATCTGCACCAGCATGGCTTCCCGCACCGTCCGGGTGCCGGGCGGCGCGACGACCGGGGCTGGCTCGACAATCCATGCCTCGCCACTTTCCGGTACCAATGCCGCCAGCGCGGCCTGCGATTCAGCCCTTTCGTCGGCGGCTGCGGCGAAAGGGCCGTAACGCGGATCGATCCGCAGCGCGCGGGCATCCCCCTGCGCCAGGGAGGACCAGCCGCTGTTCAACGCGTTCCAGACCGGACGATGAAGGGGGTGGGATGTCATGACCGATGCTTTTTCCCGCGACCGGCAGGGAAATCAAGGCTTCCCGGCCTCGCCGGGGCGCCCAACCCCGTGAAAGTGACCGAATCCGTAACGACCCCCTCATTCCGGACGTCTTTACCAAGGGGTGATTTACCAAATGGAAATCATGTTTCGCCAATGGTGGTGGAGACGTGTCACGCCATAGCCAAAACTTGATCGCCACCTTGCGCGCGCGCTTTGCGCCAGACACTCAGCAAAGTGCTGAAGTGCAAGCGAATCTTGTCAAAGCGCTCTACGCTTCCCCAGCGTCGTTGATGAGCGGGGCGATTGCGGGCGGGGGCGCAAGCCTGGTGGTTGCCTATGTCGCGCAAATGACGGCAGTCACAATCGTTTCCTGTCTGATCTGTCTGGTCGGGATCAGCCGGTCTGTCGCCTCCCTCTATTTTCACCGTGAACTGGCCCATCAGGACCGTCCGGCCAAGCCGATATGGGGCTTTGCCTACGAACTGGGGGCCTGGGGCTATGCTGCCCTATTGGGTATATTGGCCTTTGTTACTCTCACGATTACCGATGTGTTGACGCTCCACGTGCTCAGCGTCGGCATCGTCGCGGCCTATGCGGGCGGTATTTCGGGACGCAATGCGGGGCGTGTCCATGTGGCAGTCGGGCAAACCTGCTTCTCGCTTCTGCCAACGTCCTTCGGTCTGCTCCTGGTCGGCGGGCTGGCTTATACGACGCTGGGGATCATGTGTTTCCTGATGATTTTCGCCATGGCGGATATCACGCGGACGACCCATAGGATCGTCCTCGACGCCTTTCAGGGTAAGTATGAGAAATCGCAGCTTGCAGCGAAGTTTGAACGGCTAGCGCGGTTCGACAGCCTGACGGGCGTGGAAAACCGTATGGCCATGCAGATGCGATTGCGGGAATGGTTCGACAATCGATCGTCAGACGATGATCTGCTGGCCGTCCTGTGGATGGACCTTGATCGTTTCAAGGAAATCAACGATTCTCTAGGTCACATCGTGGGCGACCAGCTGCTTTGCATGGTGGCTGACAGATTGTCTCGCGCGCTGGATCGTCGTGGCTATATCGCCCGTTTTGGCGGCGACGAATTCATCCTGATCTGTCCCGGCGCGGACCGGGTTGTGGCGGAGGAAATCGCCCTCGACGTCCTGGCAGAATTCGTGCCGGATTTTCAGGTCGACAACTTCCACCTCAACGTCACCGCCTCCATGGGCATTGCCCTTGCGCCGAGCGATGGCAGGGACAGCAATGAACTGCTGCAACATGCGGACATGGCGCTTTACCGTGCCAAGCATGAGGGCCGCAACCGACATGCGCTGTTCCACTGGGAGATGAAGGAGCGGCAGAACCGCACTTATGAGCTGGAAATGGCGTTGCGCACCGCCTTGGTCAATGGTGAGATCAAGCTGCACTACCAGCCGATCTTCGACACAAACAGCGGTCGTATAGCCATTTGCGAGGCGTTGATGCGCTGGGAGCATCCGGTTCTGGGGCGCATTTCGCCCGCAGAATTCATTCCCGTCGCCGAAAGCTGCTCAATGATAGAGCCGCTTACGCTGTGGGCGCTTGACCGTGCATGCCGGGACGCCATGAGCTGGGATGAGAATATCCGGGTAGCCGTCAATATCTCTCCAACTCTCATCCGGGGCGACAGCCTGCCTCGGGGGGTGATGGCCGCGCTTCTGGCTTCGGGTCTGAAGCCGCGCCGCCTTGAGTTGGAGGTGACCGAGTCCATCTTTTTGGAAGATGATGGCCGCACGCACATGATCCTGAACGAATTGCGCCGCATCGGCCTTCGCCTGGCGCTGGACGATTTTGGCACCGGCTATTCTTCGCTGGGATATCTGCGGACGCATATTTTTGACACGATCAAGGTCGATCAGAGCTTCATGCGCGGCGTTGGTGAAAATGCGCGTGACCGCGCCATAGCCCAGTCGGTTGCCTATCTGGCTCGTTCGCTTGACGTCGAGACGGTGGCGGAAGGCATCGAGACGGAAGATCAACTGCGCTATGCTTGTGAAACGGGCTTTACCAATGTGCAGGGCTTCATTCTCTGTCGCCCCATCGAGATCGGCGAATTGTTGACGATGATGCGAGAAAGGCCGGCGGGGGCAACCAACATCGCTCCAGTGGTGGGTGATCGCCGCCGGGCCTGAAAACCACTATCAGGTGACCATGGGCCGTCACGCTCATACCATCAGCTTAGAATCGGCACTCTCAGCCCGCTGAGAACCGGTTTCTGCTTAAGGTGATGTGAAAAAACTTGGAGCGCACGACCTGCGTCTGAGTTCACGCAGCGCTCCCTAGAGCATGATCCGATTCAGCTTGGTCGGATCATGCTCTAGCGCTTGAGGCGCGTCTGTGCCGATGCCAGACGGCGCATCATCCGCAGATCCTTGAGGCTGATCTGGAGGGCCGAACCCGCCCAGGTTTCGACAATGTCCTTCAGCTCGACATAATCGAGCGGGTCGACTCTGCGCCCGGCCTCGAATACTCCGACGTGTCCGGCATGGTGCGCCTGATTGGCGGCAACATAATCGCGGACAGCAGCCTCTCCCTCGCCATCTTCCACCAAAGTGTGAACGATGCCCATGTCATACATTTCCTCGGCCGTGTAGATCTTGCCGGACAGGATCATCCTTTCGGCCATCAGCCTGCCCAGCTTGCGCGCCAGAATGGAGTAGGCGCCCATTCCAGGAAACAGCCCGAACAATATTTCCGGCAGGCCGAAGCGGGCGCTGCGTTCGGCGATGACGACATCGAAGCAAAGCAGCGCTTCAAACCCGCCGCCCAGTGCATCGCCCTGCGCCAGCGCGATGGAAACGACCGGCATGTCGCCATTGCGCCAGGTTCTATGCACGACATCCACACAGGCATGGCCATATTGCACCAGCGCAGGAAGATCACGCTTCTCAATGCAGGCGGCAAACAGCTCCAGATCGCCACCAAGATTGAAAACGCCGGGAAAGCGCGAACCGGCAACGAGATATTTGATCGGCAGCGCGCCCGCATCGAACAGCCGTTTCGATTCCGAATACCACGCGCGAACGTCGCGCAGCAGTTGCATGCTGAAATTCGGTCGATTCGTAGGCGTCATGAACGCCCACAGGGTGGATGCCGGCCCGTCCCAACGGACGTCGATCTGGCCAAGGTCGAAGAGGGTGGACTGGCCGATGTCAGGACTGGAGGCGGCACTTTCCGTAGCGGAAATGATGGCCGCGTGCTCAGCGGGCGCGAAATCAGCCGACGGCATATCGTTCGCATGTTCGCTTGCCGAATTAAATCGCCCGGAATCAATCATCTGTGTCCCCAAATTGTCGATTGCAGCGACGAGAACAATCTTGCGGGGAATATGCAACTATCTGTGGAGGAGAGCATCAGGGTTAACCATTTTTATTCCCCACTGTTGCGAGAAAGTCTCCGTAAATGGCGCATTTAGATGGTTAACGTTGTATTGATGTCACAGAATGATCCCTTGGCGGTTAACTAAAATCGCCTCAGGCCTTTGTTAACCTTTATTAATTACCATGGGCGCATGAGCACGCCCCGAACCGAAACGCAGATCGTGACCTTGCTGCTGCACGACACACAAGGTGAATCTTGGCGATTGAGCCTGTCTGCTAATTGCCTTTGTTTCATCGGTCATTATCGCCGGATCGAAGGATTCGATATCGATGCCATCGTGGCGTTCGACGGGCTGGACAAGGAGGGATAATCCCTCTGCACCAACTCCCGGTTCCTCTGCCGCGCTCTTCGTACGGCCTGCGCTTCCGCGATTTTGCTGCACTACCCTCGGCTACCGGCCTTCCACTGTTCCATCCGGCCTGAAATCGCTCTAGAGCGCGCGGCGTGACTCATCCCCGCTTTTCCTTTTCGATCGCCGCCACCGACGGCAAGGCCCGCACCGGCACCATCCAGATGCGCCGCGGCGAAATCCGCACGCCCGCCTTCATGCCGGTGGGAACCGCCGCCACGGTGAAGGCGATGCGCCCGGCCGAGGTGCGCGCGGCCGGTGCCGACATCATCCTGGGCAATACCTATCATCTGATGCTGCGTCCCGGTGCCGAGCGCATGGCGCGGCTGGGGGGCCTGCACGGCTTCATGGGCTGGGACCGGCCGATCCTGACCGACAGCGGCGGCTATCAGGTGATGAGCCTCAGCGCGCTCACGAAGATGAGCGAGGAGGGCGTCGCCTTCTCCAGCCATATCGACGGGTCGAAGCATATGCTGACGCCCGAGCGCTCGATGGAGATCCAGCGGCTGCTCGACAGCGACATCGTCATGGCCTTCGACGAATGCACCAAAAATGGCTGCACCCATGACGAGGCGGCGAAGTCGATGGAGCGATCGATGCGCTGGGCGCAGCGTTCGCGCGACGGCTTCGATGCGGGCGGGGACCATGCCGAACGCGCGGCCCTGTTCGGCATCCAGCAGGGATCGCTGGACGAAGGGCTGCGCCGGGTTTCGGCGGACAGGCTGATCGACATCGGCTTTGACGGCTATGCGGTCGGCGGCCTTGCCGTGGGCGAGGGGCAGGAGGCGATGTTCGCGACGCTCGATTTCGCGCCGGAGATGCTGCCCAAGGACAAGCCGCGCTACCTGATGGGGGTGGGCAAGCCCGACGACATCGTCGGCGCGGTCGAGCGCGGCATCGACATGTTCGACTGCGTGCTCCCCACGCGCAGCGGCCGCAACGGACAGGCCTTCACCTGGGCGGGGCCGCTCAATATCCGCAACGCCCGCTTTGCCGAGGATCTGGGGCCGCTCGATCCGCGCTGCGGGTGCCCCGTCTGCGCGACCTGGAGCCGCGCCTATCTGCACCATCTGGTGAAGGCGGGCGAGATGCTGGGCGCGATGCTGATGACGCAGCACAACATCCATTTCTACCAGTCGCTGATGCAGGGCATTCGCGACAGCATAGCGAAGGGGGGCTTCGCCACCTTCGCCGCCGATTTCCGTCGCGACTACCGGCGGGCCTGACGTTCAGGGCAGAACCGTGATCGCGATGATGTAATCGCCCGTTTCCGGATCATGGTCCAACGGCGCCCGCAACTGGCGGGACAGGCCGGTCAGGACCCGCCCATAGCGTTCCTCCAGCCTTTCGGTCATGTCCGGCGATCCGCGCAGCGCGGGCGAGACGATGTGCAGGATCGCCCGGTCCCGCCGTCCCGCTTCAAGCTGGACCGAGATGCGCATCGCCGTCCGGGGGTCGGAAAGCATCGCCAGCTCGACCAGTTCGGTCAGCAGAAAGGCGATCGGCACGGCGACATCCTGGCTGATATGCAGATTGTCGCTCTCGATCTGGATGCCGAAGCGCCGCGCTTCGGCGGGCGCCGTGCCGCGCAGGCTGGCCGACAATTCGCTGATCAGCGATCGCACGCCGACCCCGTGATTTTCCTCCAGCTCCGCATAATGGTTGCGGTGCACGACCGAAAGCGCGTCGACCCGCCGCTGGATGGTCGCATAGGCCTCGACCGCTTCGGCATCATGCGCCGATCGCGCATGCAGATTGATGAGGCTGGCGATGATCTGGAGGTTGTTCTTGACCCGGTGATGGACCTCGCGAGTCAGCTTCCGCTGGGTTTCCAGACCCTCCGCCATCTCCGCCTCATGGGTGGCGACGTCCTCGCTGATCTCGCGGAATGTCTCGCCCAGCGCGACGATTTCCTGGGCAGGCGTCCGGATGCGGCGCATGGGCTCCAGCACTTCGCCCGGCTGATAGGCGGCCACGGTACGGCGCAGCAGCACCAGCGGCCTGATCAGCAGCCGGTTGACGACGAACCAGCCGATCGCCGCCGCCGCGAACCACATGACCAGCGGCAGGAACAGCGACAGCAACCGCGCCAGCGTCACGGGCGGATCGCGCATCGTCATGGTCAGGATGATGTCGGGCGGCTCCAGCCGGGCGGAAAGCGCGGTGCTGCGGCCGCTCGAAATCCGGGCGGCGGGGGTGATGAGCAGGCTGTTTCCGCCCTGATGCAGGGTGATCTGCCGGTTCTGCAGCGCGCCTGCGGGGCTGGCCGTCTCCGCCAGATAGGCCCGCGAATAATAGGCCAGGGCAACGACGGCGCCATTTCCGCTGCGGGCGCGCGCGACCAGATATTGCGAGCGGGGCAGGAGCTGGACGCCGTCCCCCGCAAATCGCTGCGCCCGCGGCAAGCCCTGCGGTTCGGGCGCGGATGATCCGCACAGGCGCCGCCCGCGACGGTCGTAGATATAATAAAGCCCGCCGCCGCGTTCATGCGGGCTGAGAAAGGCCGAGAGTCGCTGGCACATGCCGCCGTCCGGCGGATCAGTGGCCAGGCTGTTGGCGGCCAGCATCAGGGCGGTCCTGTCCGACGCCAGATCGGCCGACAGCTTGCGGGCGCTTTGGGTGACCGCGACCCTCAGCAGCGCTTCCTTCTCCAGATCGGTCGTGCGGATGGCCTGCAGGGAAGCAACGAGCGCGATCAGGCCCAGCGGCAGCAGCGCCAGCGTCAGGATCAGGAACATCTTGACACCGGTGGATTGGGAAACGGCGTTCAATTTTTGCATGAAGGGGAAAGCCGCCAAGGCAGGGTTCTGTTCGGTGGACCGCGATTCCGGCCTAGCGACCATTTACCCGACGCTGCAAATGAATTTCGATATAGTGCGTGAAGGATTGCACCTGGCTGACCGGACCGGTGCGCTTTCCGGGACGAAGAGTCATGTCCTTACATCCCACCCCTTTGCCATGTCTGCCCCCGCGGCAGGCGCGTCAGTCCAGCTTGCTGAGCAGGTCGAGCATTTCGGGGGGGATATCCTCATCCACGGCGCGCTGGTAGACGGAACGCAGCGCATTGGCGACCTGGCCCTCGTCCTTGGCGGACGCGCGCTTCTTGCGGGCGGAACTCGCCTTCACGCCCGAACCCGGAGTGCTGGCGCCGACATCTTTCCTGTCCCCTCCCGTCACATCCCGTTCCGTCGTTGAAGAAACCAAAACACGCCCCTCTGCAGCCATCACCATCTACGCCAGCCTGTCCTTCTTGCGGCTTTACCGGATGACGTCAATTCGACGTCATGGGAAGAAGAACATAAAAATCCAAAGATTCTCGAAAAAACCGAACGGCAGTGAAACAAATTCTCCGCTTGATGGTTCCCTCGCATGAAGCATTTTTTGCCCATGCGGCGGGGACAGGGCCGTCCGTTCATCCTCCAGGAAGGACGCAGGGCGAAAAGGGGAGGGGGGCTTGCCACATCGGCATCGTCCATCCATCCTTGCCGGCCGGCGAATGTTTCGGAACAAGGTGCCCCAACGGGCTGGGAGAATTTTTACAGATGTCGCTTGGTCAGCAACTGCACCCCCACCTTCCTTTCCTGCGTCGTTATGCCCGCGCGCTGACGGGCAGCCAGGCGCATGGCGACGCCTATGTCCGCGCGACCCTGGAGGCCATCGTTGCCGCTCCTCAGGAATTTCCCGCGACGGTCGATCCGCGACTGGGCCTCTACAAGACCTTTCACGCGATCTGGTCGTCCTCGCATCTGGAGGATGTGCCGGTGCTGTCGGGCGCCGACGGTCAGGAGGCCATTGCCCAGGCCCGGCTTGCCCGGCTGACGCCATTGCCGCGCCAGGCCCTGCTGCTGACCGCGCTGGAGGGTTTCACGGTCGACGATGTCGGCTATCTCATCGGTCTCGACAGCGACGATGTCGAAGCACTGGTCAAGGAAGCCCTGGCCGAGATCGAGGCCCAGACCCGCGCCAAGGTGCTGATCATCGAGGATGAGCCGATCATCGCGATGGATATCGAGACCATCGTCCGCGACCTGGGGCATGAGGTCACCGCCATCGCGGTCACCCGCGAGGACGCGGTGCGGGAGGCGATGGCGGAACGTCCGGGCCTGGTGCTCGCCGATATCCAGCTGGCCGACGATTCGAGCGGCATCGATGCCGTGAAGGATATTCTGGCCGAATTCTCGGTACCGGTGATCTTCATCACCGCCTTCCCCGAACGCCTGCTGACCGGCGAGCGTCCGGAACCGACCTTCCTCATCACCAAGCCGTTCCAGCGCTCCACCGTGAAGGCGGCCATTTCCCAGGCCCTGTTCTTCGACGAAGCCACCGCGCCTGCATGAGGTTTATCGCCTGATCCAGGTTAGCTTTCGAAAATTACGGCGAAAAATGGGGAACCCCCCATCGCGACTCGCGTTATTCATGCGTAACGATCGGGAGAAGGGTCATGGCGGAGCAGGAGCAGCATGTCGCGGCCGAGGAGGCCAGGGCAGGCTCTACGCCGCACGTCGTGCGCTACGTCCTGGGGATTTCGCTGACCCTCGCCATCATCGTCATGATCGTGATATTGTGGAGCAGTTGAAAACGGCCCTGGCGATTGGCGCCTTCACGAGAATATGGTTAGGATGCGGACGCACTTATGGCTTTGACGACTTCGGTTCATGCAGCGAGGACGACAGCCGATGAGGGGGTTGTTGCCATGAGCGATGGCGTGAGCCAGGATGTGGAACGCGAGACCCTGTCCGACGCGGATTTCAAGCGGGAACTGGCGGCGGTCATTCCCCATCTGCGCGCCTTCGGCCGGTCCCTGTCGGGCAACCGCGACGTCGCCGACGATCTGGTGCAGGAAACGCTGCTCAAGGCCTGGGCCGCGCGCAGCCGCTTCCAGGCGGGCACCAACATGCGGGCCTGGACGTTCATCATCCTGCGCAACCATTATCTGTCGCAGATGCGGCGCTCCCGTTTCCGGGGCGATTGGGACGATCTGGCGGCCGACCGGCTGCTGGCGGCGCCCGCTGGGCAGGACAAGCATGTCGAACTGTCGGACATGCAGCGCGCCCTGCTCCAGCTTCCCCAACCGCAGCGCGAGGCGCTGATCCTCGTCGGCGCGGGCGGATTCGCCTATGAAGAGGCGGCGGAGATTTGCGGTGTCGCGGTCGGCACGATCAAGAGCCGGGTGGCGCGCGGCCGCGCCGCGCTGGAGCAGATACTGGAAAATGGCGAACTGCCCTCGCGCCGCAGCCAGGAAAGCAGCGATGCGGCGGTTCTCGATGAAATCATGGATGATGTCGATCGTTTGAGCCGTGGCCGCGAGGCAAGGGAAGATAACGGGTCCGACCTGGAATAATCTATGTTAATATCCGGCTCCATTCCTCTTGTCAGGATCGGGAGAAGGAGAATGGCGGAGGACAGGAACAAATCCCCCGTTCCCGTTCGGGAAATGCCGGAACCGGACCCCACCATGGCCCGGCCACGCGGGAGCTTGATCATTTTCGCACTCGTGGCGATCGCCCTTATCCTTGCGATCGGTTTTTTCTATCTGACCAAGGAAGGCAATGGCGACCAGGCGGACCGGCTGATCGAGGCCGCCAATTCCGCGGCCAATTCCTCCGACAGCGCTGCCCATGTGGTGGGCGATGCTGCGAAAAATGCAGCGAATGCCCTTTATAACAAGCATTGAAGGGCCGTTTGCAGGGCTTGTCCCCTGTTCAGAAATTCTTTGCGATTGTCGTGCATTGTGCCGGCCGATGTCGGATTTTCTTACAGCGACTGTAAGCTGATCCGATCCTTGCCCGCGGGGCATGGCGGGATGAGCGCGACGAATGGTCAGATTGTTCAAACATTATGTACCGCATGCGGTGCTGCTGCTCGGCCTGCTGGATTTCCTGCTGCTGCTGGGCGCGGCGGAGGGCGGCTGGATTCTGCGCGCGCATCAGATCGGCATGGATGTCGACCAGGTCATGAACCGGCTTGGCCCGCTGCTCAGTTTCGGCATCGCGATCCAGACCGCCATGATTGCCGTGGGCGTTTACGGTACCGAAGCGCTGCAGTCGATCCGCTATGCGCTGGCGCGCCTGCTGGTGGCGATTTCGCTGGGCGTCCTGTTCCTGTCGGTCATGCATTTCGCCTTGCCGGACCTGACGCTCTGGCGCTCCAACTCGCTGTACGCCATGGGGCTTGCCATCGCCCTGCTGCTCACGATCCGCCTGCTGCTGGGTTCTATGCTGGGCGGCGAAGTCTTCAAGCGGCGGCTGGTGGTGCTGGGCGCGGGCAACCGGGCCAACCGCATCCGTGAGATAGAGGCGCGCAAGGGGTCCGGCTTTCTCGTGGTCGGCTATATCGCCATGAACGACGGCGCGCAGGTCATTCCAGAAGCCATCAATCGCAGCGCCATCTACAATCTCGCCGATTTCGTGGTGCGGCTGGGCGCGAGCGAGGTGGTGCTGGCGCTGGAGGAGCGGCGCAACGCACTGCCCCTGTCGGACCTGCTGCGCATCAAGACGACAGGCGTCCATGTGAACGAAATCTCGACCTTCCTGGAGCGTGAGACGGGCCGGGTCGACCTCGACAGCGTCAATCCGAGCTGGCTCATCTTTTCCGACGGCTTTTCCGCCGGCCGCCGCCTTTCCACCATCGCCAAGCGGCTGTTCGACATCATCGCCAGCTCGATCCTGCTGCTGCTGACCGGCCCGGTCATCCTGCTCGCCGCGCTGCTGGTGAAGCTCGACAGCAAGGGCCCGGCTTTCTACCGCCAGCAGCGCGTCGGCCTGTTCGGCGAGGAATTCTGGATCGTGAAGCTGCGCACCATGCGGCAGGATGCCGAAGTCGCGGGGCAGGCGGTCTGGGCGGAAAAGGACGATCCGCGCATCACGCGCCTGGGCTATTGGCTGCGCAAGCTGCGCGTCGACGAACTGCCCCAGACCTGGACGGTGCTGAAGGGGGAGATGAGCTTCGTCGGCCCGCGCCCCGAACGCCGCCAGTTCGTCGAGGATCTGGAACAGCATCTGCGCTATTATGCCGAACGCCATATGGTGAAGCCCGGCATCACCGGCTGGGCGCAGATCAACTATCCCTATGGCGCGTCGATCGAGGATGCCCGGCACAAGCTGGAATATGACCTCTATTATGCGAAGAATTACACGCCCTTCCTGGATCTGCTGATCCTCCTCCAGACGCTTCGGGTCATTCTCTGGCCCGAAGGCGCGCGTTGAGCGGCGGGCGATGAACGCAGCGCTGCAATTTGTCGGCGATTGGGGCCATGCGCTGGCGGCGATCCTGTTCGCGGCGCTTGGCATCTTCATCCTGCGCCGCCGGGATGAGGCGCCGGAACAGCGCCTGCTCGCCGCCGCTCTGCTGCTGACCTCCTGCTGGTCGCTCTACGTGTCCTTCGGCGGCGTCGGACAGTCGCTGACCGGCATTGGCGAGAATATCCGCAACGCCGCCTGGCTGCTGCTGCTGTTCGTCATGCTGCGGCGGGGGCCGGGCGCCCGAGCGGGATCGATGGTCGCGATCGGCTCGGTCTATGCCGCGGTTGCGGGGCTGATCCTGCTCCAGACCTTCACCGACCTCATCTGGCGGCAGTTGCCGGTCATGAGCGAGATGCACCGCTCGCTGGTCCATGTCTCGCTGATCCTGCACATGATGACCGCGATCGGCGGGCTGATGCTGGTCCATCATCTCTATATCGGCTGGCCGGCGCGGGAACGGGGCAAGGTGGCGCTGCTGCTGGGCGCGCTGGCGGCGATGTGGACCTATGATCTCAACCTCTATGCGATCGGCTATTTCGCCCTCGATCGCGCTCACATACTCTATGCCCTGCGCGGGCCGATGATCGCGCTGCTGGCGCCGGTGATCGGTGCGGGAATGCGCAACGACATGGCGGGGCGGCTGCAATTGTCGCGTGCCCTGACATTCCAGTCGCTCTCGCTGGCGGCGGCCGCGCTCTATGTGGTGGTGCTGGCGGCCGGGTCCGTGCTGCTGGAACTGGTGGCTGGGCCTTATGCCCGGCTGATCGAGATCGGCTGCGTCTTCTTCATGGCGGTAAGCGCGCTGGTGCTGCTGCCTTCGCCCCGGCTGCGGGCCTTCTGGAAGGTGCAGGTCGCCAAGCATTTCTTCCAGCATCGCTATGATTACCGGACCGAATGGATGCGCTTTGGCGACACGATCGGACAGGCCTGGGGCAATCGGGGCGACAATGCCCTGCCGCTGGGCGAGCGGGTGGCCAAGGCCGTGGCCGACATCACCGATTCGCCCGCCGCGATCCTGCTGCTGCGCACGGAGGATGGGGCGCTTGCGTTCGAAACCCATTGGAACTGGAGCGGGGAACTGCCCGTGGGCGCCGTCATTCCCGCGCCGCTGGCGGCGCTCATCGAACAGAGCGGCTGGATCATCGATATCGACCGGCCGCCCAGCGGCGCCGGAGAAATCACCGCGCCCGGCTGGATGAGCGTCGACCGGCGCGCCTGGTCGCTGGTGCCGCTGATCCACTTCGGCCGCCTGATCGGCACCATCCTGCTCGCCCGCCCGCCGATCGACCGGCGGCTCGACTGGGAGGATTTCGACATGCTGCGCGCCGCCGGACGGCAGGCCGCCAGCTATCTGAGCGAAGCGCAGGGACAGCAGGCGCTGGACGATGCCCAGCGTTTCGAGGAATTCAACCGCCGCTTCGCCTTCATCATCCATGACGTGAAGAATCTGGTCAGCCAGCTTTCCCTGCTCGCCCGCAATGCGGAACGCCATGCCGACAATCCCGATTTCCGCGCCGACATGGTGCTGACGCTCAAGGAGTCGGTCGGCAAGATGAACGACATGCTCGCCCGTCTTTCCCAGCACAACAAGGGCCGGGCGGAAGAGCCGCGCCCCATGGCCCTGCGCGACGTGGCGGAACAGGTCGTGCGCACCCGCGCGCGCCAGCATGCCATTCGCCTCACCGGCGACGCGCCGCCCGCGCTGGCCGATCCGGCGCGGGTCGAGCAGATCATGATCCACCTGCTGCAGAACGCCATCGACGCCAGCGCGCCGGACAGCCCGGTGGACATCAGGCTGTCCGCCGATGAGGGCTGCGCACTGCTGGAGGTGATCGACCAGGGGCGAGGCATGACCGCCGAATTCATCCGCCGCGACCTGTTCAAGCCCTTTTCGTCCAGCAAGACCGGCGGCTTCGGCATCGGCGCGTTCGAGGCGCGGGCGCTGGCGCAGGCGATGGACGGACGGATCGAGGTGGAAAGCAAGCCGGGGGTGGGGAGCCGCTTCACGCTCCGCCTGCCGCTGGCGCAAGGGAATTTGAGCGAAGGGAAGGCCGCCTGATGAGCGACACGCGACCGAAACTGCTGATCGTCGAGGATGATGCGGGACTCCAGCGGCAATTGCGCTGGGCCTATGAGGAATATCAGCTCTTCATCGCGGGCGATCGCGAGGAAGCGATCGAGATGCTGCGCGAGCAGGCGCCCGACGTGGTGACGCTGGACCTGGGCCTCCCGCCCGATCCGGACGGCACCAGCGAGGGTTTCGCCACGCTGGCGGAAATATTGCGGATCAAGCCGGATACGAAGGTCATCGTCGCCTCCGGCCATGGCGCGCGGGAAAGCGCACTCCACGCCATTTCGGGCGGCGCCTATGATTTCTACCAGAAGCCGGTCGACATCGACGAACTGGGCCTGATCGTCCGCCGCGCCTTCCATGTCCATGCGCTGGAGAAGGAAAATGTGCGGCTCGCCGAAACCCCGCCGGAAGCCGGCCGGGTGCTGGGCCGCCTGATCACCGCCGCGCCCGAGATGATGAAGGTCGCCCGCACTATAGAGCGTGTCGCCGCGGCGGACGTCTCCGTGCTGCTGCTGGGCGCCAGCGGCACCGGCAAGGAATTGCTGGCGCAGGGCCTGCATGACGCCAGCCCGCGCCGGGAGGGGGCCTTCGTCGCGATCAACTGCGCGGCGATCCCGGAAACGCTGCTGGAAGCGGAACTGTTCGGACATGAAAAGGGCGCCTTCACCGGCGCGATCAAGACCACCCCCGGCAAGATCGAACTGGCGCAGGGCGGCACGCTGTTCCTCGACGAAGTGGGCGACATCCCGCTCGCGCTGCAGGTGAAGCTGCTGCGCTTCCTCCAGGAACGGGTGATCGAACGGATCGGCGGGCGCCAGCCCATAGCGGTCGACACGCGGATCGTCTGCGCCACCCATCAGGATCTGGAGGCGATGATCGCGGCGGGCACCTTCCGCGAAGACCTTTATTATCGCCTTGCCGAAATCGTCGTGCGCATCCCGGCGCTCAGGGACCGGCCCGGCGACCCCGCGCTGCTGGCGCGGCATTTCCTCAACCGCTTCGCCAAGGACATGAACCCGCAGGTCAAGGGCCTCGCGCCCGATGCGCTGGCGGCGCTCGACGCATGGGGCTGGCCCGGCAATGTGCGCGAACTGGAAAACCGGGTGAAGCGCGCCGTCATCATGGCCGACGGCAAGCATGTCACCGCCGCCGATCTCGACCTGGACGGCGACCGTGCGGAGGGCGGCGATGTCGTGAACCTGAAGGCCGCGCGGGAAATGGCCGATCGCCGCGCCATCAGGCGGGCGATCGCGCGCACCGACGGCAATATCTCCGGCGCGGCGAAGATGCTCGGCATCAGCCGCCCGACGCTCTACGACCTGCTCAAACAATATCAGATGCAGGGATAGGGCCGGTCGCAGCCGATCCCGCACATTCCCCTCCCGCCTGCGGGAGGGGAGAAGCATTCACCCCACCTGCCGCTTCGCCAGCTTCCGCGCCAGCGTCCGCCGGTGCATTCCCAGCCGCCGCGCCGCTTCGGAAATGTTGAAGTCGCTGTCCTTCAGCACCTCATGGATATGCTCCCACTCCAGCGTCTTGATCGATGTCGGGCGCGGCGCCAGCGGCATGGAGGGGTCGCCCGCCGACCGGGCGAAGGCCGCCTCGATATCATCGCTGTTGGACGGCTTGGCGAGATAGTTGGAGGCGCCCAGCTTGATCGCCTCCACCGCCGTCGCGATGCTGGCGAAGCCGGTCAGCACCACGATCACCATCGCCGGATCATGCGCATGCAGCGTCTGCACGCACACCAGCCCCGATTCCGCCCCCAGCTTCAGGTCCACCACCGCAAAGCCCGGCCTGCTGCCCGCCAGCACCGTCTCCAGCGCCGCATGGCTGTCGGCCGTCAGCACCGTATAGCCGCGCCGCTCGAACGATCGCTTGAGCGTTTTCGCGAACGCCTCGTCATCCTCGACGATCACCAGCACGCGCTCTGCGACAGTCACTCGACCTTCTCCTCTTCCAGCGCCACCGTGCCCAGCGGCAGGCGCAGCAGGATCAACGCGCCGCCATCCGCGCCGTTGCTCGCGCTCACGCTGCCGCCCAGCTTGCGCACGACATTGACCACCAGGAACAGGCCCAGCCCATGGCCTTCCTTGCCCTTGCTCGACCGGTATGGCTTGCCGAAATCCTCCAGCATGTCGCCGGTGAAGCCGCTGCCATTGTCGCGCACCGCGATGTTGAGCGACGTGCTGTCGCGCCCGACCAGCAGGTCGATATAGGTCGCGCCCGCCTCCCGCCCATTGTCGAGCAGATTGCCCACCGCCTGCCGGATCACCGGGTCGGCGACGATGCGGGGATAGTCGTGCGGCCCGAAATCGCAGCGCAGCGGCATGCCCGGATTGGCCCTGCGCCATTCCTTCGCAATGCCCTCGATGAAGTCGCGCACATTGGTGATTTCCGGCGCCTCGCCCCGTGCCTCGCCGGAGGACAGCAGGATGCCGGTGACGATCTCCTTGCAGCGCTGCACCGCCGCCTGCATCTCGCCCACTTCCTCGACCAGCGCAGGATGGCCGGTAATCTCCGGCATATGCTTCCAGTCGCCCAGCACCACGGCCAGCTGGGAAAGCGGGGTGCCCAGCTCATGCGCGGCGCCCGACGCCAGCAGCCCCATGCGCACGATATGCTCCTCCTCCGCCGCCTGCTGCCGCAACCGTGCCAGATAGGCCTCGCGAAGCTGGAGGTTGCGCGTCACCGGCATCACGAACAGCACCAGCAGCACCGCGATCATGCTGAAGCAGATCCAGGTGCCGATGATGTGCAGGTCGAACAGATGGCCCTCCAGCGCCCCGCGCAGGTCCAGCGGCCGGTAATGCAGCGCCAGCAGTCCCGCGCACAGCGCCGACACGAAGACGATGCCCCAGATGCTCCACCGGTCGAGCAGCACCGCGCCCAGCGCCACCTGCACCAGATAGAGCGAGATGAAGGGGTTGGTCGCCCCCCCGCTCAGATAGAGCTGCGCCGTCAGCAGCAGCACGTCGAACAGCAGCGACAGGAACAGTTCGGCATGGGACACGTCGGTGCGGTTGCGCAGCGTGCCGAAGCTGAGGCCGTTCATGATGATGGCGATGCCCGCGACCAGCAGCATCGGCGCGATGGGCAGGTGAATGCCCATGCCGTAATGCACCGCCAGGATGGTGAGCACCTGCCCGGCAATGGCGATCCAGCGCAATTGCACCAGCAGCGCCAGATTCTTGCGCCCGGCGGCGTCGGCGGGCCACTGGCTGGGCTGCCAGAGGGTGCTGATCGACAGGGTCCGGCTCATGACCGGCGGCTTTTCCACTCATGGCGCATCACGAATATGTAGGCGCCCGCGACCATCGCCGCCAGCATGAACCATGTGACCGCATATTGCAGATGGTTGTTGGGGAAGGTCACGACCGTAAGGCCGCCCACCGGCAGGCCGTCCGGCGCGGAGGCATCGGCGTCGATGAAATAACCGGCGATCGGCCCCCTGATCCCGCGCGCGGCGCCGATCGCCGCCACATCGCGCGAGAACCAGCGGTTCGCCGCCGGATCGTTGGCACGCAGGAAACCGCCGCCCGGTTCGCTCAGGCGCAGCAGCCCGGCGACGCGCTGTTCGCCCTGCGGCCGCGCATAGCCGTCGCGCTTTTCCGGCGGCACGAAGCCGCGATTGACCATCACGGTAAAGCCCCGGTCCGCGACCAGGGGCGTCAGCACCCAGAAACCGGCGCCGCGCACCGTCACCGCCTGCACCAGCACCGCCTTGTCATGCAGGAAACGGCCGGAAACATGCACGCGGCGATATTCGTCGGCGCGGCCGGCGGTGAAGGGGGCGGGGACGGGCAGGGCATGGATCCGCGCATCGACGCGGGCGATCAGGTCGCGCTTCCAACCGAGGCGCTGGACCTGCCAGGCGCCCAGCGCGCAGAATCCGGAGAAGAACAGGATCGCGATCAGCGTCAGGCCGATCAGAAAGGCCGGGGAGCGCCGATGACGCCCCCCGTCTTGCGCCGTTGTCACGGCATCTCGCTCATCTGCTTCATGGCGGACATGTCCGCATGGGGCATCATGTTGTTGTTGAGGTGGTACATGACCCACAGCGATCCCGACAGGACGATGACGACCAATACGATGGTCAGCATCATCGCCATGAACGACCAGCCGCCTTCGACGCGGGTGTTCATGTGCAGGAAATAGATCATGTGGACCACCACCTGCACGGCGGCGAAGCCCATGATGACCACGCCGGTCAGTTGCGGATCGTGCAGCACGCCGCTCATCACCAGCCAGAAGGGGATGGCCGTCAGGATCACCGACAGGCCGAACCCGATCATGTAGCTGCCGAAGCTGCCGTGCGATCCTTCTTCATGATGGCCATGCGCATGATCGTCATGATGGCCATGCGCATGATCGTCATGATGCCCGTGTCCGTGGGCGTTGTGGCTATGGACAGCGTCGCTCACCGCAGGACTCCCATCAGATAGACAAAGGTGAAGACGCCGATCCAGATGACGTCCAGGAAGTGCCAGAACATCGACAGGCACATCAGGCGGCGCTTGTTGGCGGGGATCAGCCCTTTTTTCGCGACCTGCACCATCAGCGTGACCAGCCAGATCGAACCGAAGGTGACGTGCAGCCCGTGGGTGCCGACCAGCGTGAAGAAGGAGGACAGGAAGGCCGAACGCCACGGACCCGCGCCCTCGAGGATGAGGTGGTGGAATTCGTAGAGTTCGATGAACAGGAACGCGCCGCCGAACAGCAGGGTGACGAACAGCCAGCCCTGGGTGGCGCTGGTCCGGTTCTTCTCCATCGCCAGCATGGCGAAGCCATAGGTGATCGAGGAGAAGAGCAGCATCGCGGTGTTGAGCGCGACCAGCGGCAGGTCGAACAGGTCCTTGGGCCCCGGCCCGCCGGCATAGCTGCCGCCGAGCACCGCATAGGTGGCGAACAGGATGGCGAAGATGAGACAGTCGCTCATCAGATACATCCAGAAGCCCAGATTGGTGCTGTGGCCTTCGTGGAGGTGTGGTTCCTCGGGCAGATGATAGGCCCGGGGTTCCATGGTTGCAGTGGTGCTGCTCATAGGGGTCAGGCTCCCAACGCCGCGAGGGTGCGCGTGCGCTCTTCCTCGGTGCGCGTGACGACATCCTGCGGGATGTGGAAGTCGCGCTTGTAGTTGAAGGTGTGGCCGATCGCGACCGCGACGATCCCGACGAAGCTGAGGCCGGCAAGCCACCAGATGTACCAGATCAGCGCGAAGCCGCAGAGCGTCGCCAGACCCGCCAGGATCACGCCCGCGCCGGTGCTGCTCGGCATGTGGATCGGCTGGTAGCCGGAGAGCGGACGCTGATAGTTGTTCCGCTTCATGTCCGCCCACGTATCGGTGTCATAGACGACCGGCGTGAAGGCGAAATTATATTCCGGCGGGGGCGAGCTGGTCGCCCATTCCAGCGTGCGGCCGTTCCACGGATCGCCCGACACGTCCTTCAGCTCCTCGCGCTTCCAGATGGAGACCGCGAACTGGACCAGCATGGCGCCGATGCCCGCCGCGATGATGGCGGCGCCGATGGCGGCGATGATGAACCAGATGTGGATCGACGGATCGTCGAACACGCGCATGCGGCGGGTGACGCCCATCAGGCCGAGGATGTAGAGCGGGGCGAAGGCCAGCCAGAAGCCGACCTGCCAGCACCAGAAGCTCACCTTGCCCCAGAAGACGTTCAGCTTGAAGCCGAAGGCTTTGGGCCACCAATAGTTGATCGCCGCGAACAGGCCGAACAGCACGCCGCCGATGATCACGTTATGGAAGTGCGCGATCAGGAACAGCGAGTTGTGCAGCACGAAGTCCGCGGGCGGGACCGCCAGCAGCACGCCGGTCATGCCGCCGACCGTGAAGGTCAGCATGAAGGCGACGGTCCACATCATCGGCAGCTCGAAACGGATCTTGCCGCGATACATGGTGAACAGCCAGTTGAACAGCTTGGCGCCCGTCGGGATCGAGATGATCATCGTCGTGATGCCGAAGAAGCTGTTGACGCTGGCGCCCGACCCCATGGTGAAGAAATGGTGCAGCCACACCAGATAAGACAGCACCATGATGCAGCAGGTGGCATAGACCATGGAGGTATAGCCGAACAGCCGCTTGCCCGAGAAGGTCGAGGTGACTTCGGAGAAGACGCCGAACAGCGGCAGGATGAGGATATAGACTTCCGGGTGGCCCCAGATCCAGATGAGGTTGACGTACATCATCGGATTGCCGCCGAAATCATTGGTGAAGAAGGCGGTGCCCGCATAGCGGTCGAGCGACAGCAGGACCAGCGTCGCGGTCAGGATCGGGAAGGACGCGACGATCAGGATGTTCGCGCAGAGCGAGGTCCAGGTGAACACCGGCATCTTCATCAGGGACATGCCCGGCGCGCGCATCTTCACGATGGTCGCGATCAGGTTGATGCCCGATAATGTCGTGCCGACACCGGCCACCTGCAGCGCCCAGATATAATAGTCGACACCTGTGGCCGGGCTGTAGGCGATCCCCGAAAGCGGCGGATAGGCGAGCCAGCCGGTCTGGGCGAACTCGCCCAGGAACAGCGAACACATCACCAGCACCGCGCCGCCCGTGGTCATCCAGAAGGAGAAATTGTTGAGGAACGGGAACGACACGTCGCGCGCGCCGATCTGCAACGGGACGATATAGTTCATCAGGCCGGTGATGAACGGCATCGCCACGAAGAAGATCATGATGACGCCGTGGGCGGTGAACACCTGGTCATAATGGTGGGCGTTGAGATAGCCCTCCGACCCGTTGAAGGCGAGCGCCTGCTGCAGTCGCATCATCACCGCGTCGGCAAAGCCGCGCAGGAACATGATGAGGCCCAGCACCATGTACATGATGCCGATCTTCTTGTGATCGACGCTGGTGAACCACTCCTTCCAGAGATAGCCCCAGAGCCTGAAATAGGTGAGTGCCGCGACCACCGCCGCGCCGCCCAGCACCACCGCGACGAAGGTCGCGACGACGATGGGCTCATGCCATGGGAACGCATCCCATGTCAGACGACCGAAGATCATCTGCGTTGTTGTCATTGTGCCAGTCATGGGCCTTACCGATGCTGCGCGTGCGCGTCAGCGCCGCTATGGGAGGAGTGATCGGGCGGAGTTTCCGTTGCGCCGGGTGCGTCGGGCGCGGTTTGCACGCCCTCGTTGCGCTCGGCCTGGTCGATCACATGGCTGTCGGGGAAGTCATATTTCAGGCCTTGGGTCTCGCGCGCCGATTCCTTGCCCGCGCCGCCCATCATGTTGACGTGCATCAGCTCGCCCATGCAGCGCTGGCCCGGCCTGGGGCAAAGGTTCACGACCGCGTCGAACAGCCTGGGCTCGACGGCGGAATAATAGGCGACCGGCGCCTTTTCGGACGGCTTGGCCAGGGTCAGATAATGGGCACGGTCGAGATCGGCGCCATCCGCCTTCACCTTCGCCACCCAGGCGTCGAAACCGGCCTTGTCCATCGCCTTGTAGCCAAAGCGCATATGGGTGAAGCCCGCGCCCGAATAGTTGGCGGAGAAGCCGACGCCCCCCACGGGCTTGTTGGCGACCGCATGGAGCTGCGTCTTCATGCCCGGCATGGCATAGATCTGCCCCGCCAGTTCGGGAATGTAGAAGCTGTTCATGACGGTCGAGGCGGTGATGTCGAAACGCACCGGCACATTGGTCGGCACGGCCAGTTCATTCACCGTCGCGATGCCCAGGTCGGGATAGATGAACAGCCATTTCCAGTCGAGCGCGACCACTTGGACGGCCAGCGGCTTCACCCTGGGGTCGACCGCGGTCCTCGCGTCGATCCGGTCGAGCGGACGATAGGGGTCCAGCTTGTGCGTGCTCACCCAGGTCAGCGCGCCCAGGCAGATGATGATCAGCAGCGGCGCCGACCAGATCAGCAGTTCCAGCTTGGTCGAATGATCCCAGTCGGGATCATAGTCCTGTTCGGCCGCCTTGTTCGCCGCGCGGTAGCGCCACGCGAACCAGACGACCATCGCCATGACGGGTATGACGATCAGCAGCATCAGCGCGGTCGAGATCAGGATCAGATCGCGCTGCTGCACCGCAATATCGCCCGACGGGTTCATCACGACCCAGTTGCAGCCCGCCAGCGGCGCCGCAAGGATCGGAGCGGACCAGCGGAAAATCCGGGTCCTGAGGGGGGAGGAGGGGTGTGACATGGGCGCGCGCCTAACGCGTTCGCACGGAGTCGGACAGTGGGCAATTTGTCCCATTGTGCGCAGATGCAAAAAATGATCTTGATGTGGGATACTGCTTAGACTCTGCGGCTTTTCTGTTATGCTGCGATTTACTGGCCACCGGCAGACCAGAAGAGAGACGCCCCGGTGGCTTTGCCAAGGAGCGGATGCCTATGAGTTCACAGGCCATAAATTTCTCGTCCCGGCCATTGGAGGACGATGCGCGGCTGATCAACGCGCGCGACCACAAGATTGCGCCGGGTGATATTTCCATCGGGGTGATCATCGGTCGCACCTCTGAATTTTTCGATTTCTTCGTCTACGCCATCGCTTCGGTCATCGTGTTCCCAAGCCTGGTGTTTCCCTATGTGGATGCGCTGACGGGCACCCTCTATTCCTTCGCGATTTTCGCGGTCGCCTTCATCACCCGCCCGATCGGCTCGCTGATCTTCATGGCCATCGACCGCCGCTATGGACGTGGTACGAAATTGACCGCCGCTTTGTTCCTGCTGGGCGGTTCGACCGCATCGATCGCCTTCATGCCGGGATATGCGACCATTGGCCATTATGCAGCGGTCGTACTGGTCATTTTGCGCGCCGCGCAGGGACTGGCGCTGGGCGGAACCTGGGACGGCCTCGCCTCGCTCCTGTCGCTGAACGCGCCCCAGCACCAGCGCGGCTGGTACGCCATGGTGCCGCAACTGGGCGCCCCGCTGGCGCTGCTGGTGGCGAGCGGCCTGTTCGCCTTCTTCCTGATGACGCTCTCGCGCGCGGACTTCCTCGACTGGGGCTGGCGCTATCCCTTCTTCGTCGCCTTCGCGATCAACGTGGTGGCGCTGTTCGCCCGCCTGCGCATCGTGGTGACGCATGAATTCGAGCGCCTGTTCGAACAGAAGGACCTGCAACCCTCCGAAGTGCTGCCCACCGTGAAGAAGGAAGGCCGCAACATCATCATCGGCGCCTTCGCCCCGCTGGCCAGCTTCGCGCTGTTCCACATGGTGACGGTGTTCCCGTTGAGCTGGGTGGCCCTCTTCACCAAACAGCCGCTCGAACGCTTCCTCATCATCGAGATGATCGGCGCGTCGGTTGGCCTGCTCGCCATCGTCGTGTCCGGCTTCGTCGCCGACCAGATCGGCCGCCGCTCGCTGCTCGCATGGTCGGCGCTCGGCATCGCGATCTTCAGCGTCATGGCGCCGCTGCTGCTGACCGGCGGGGATCTGGGCGAAGTCGCCTTCATGATCCTGGGCTTCATGCTGCTGGGCCTCGCCTTCGGCCAGTCGTCGGGCGTGGTCGCCTCCAACTTCGCGACGGAGGCGCGCTATACCGGCTCGGCCCTGACGTCCGACCTGGCATGGCTGGTCGGCGCGGGCTTCGCCCCGCTGGTGGCGCTGCTGCTGTCGGTGAAGTTCGGCCTGGCCGCTTCGGGCATCTACCTGCTGTCCGGCGCGCTGGCGACCATGGTGGCGCTGTATATCAACAAGGAACTGGCCGCCCGCGACCGCTAGAGCATTTTCGAAGCAGGCGGCATCACCTGCTGGCTCGGAAGATGTGGCAACAAGGACAAATGGAGCATGATCCGGTTCGACTCGACCGGATCATGCTCCAGCCCTCTCACAATCTCTGCGCCCTCTGCCGAGAGGATCGACAGGAGGCCCGCATCCGGGCCAGGGCCTTCCGGTCGAACCATCCGGCGGGCAAGGGCCGCGGCGTAAAGCGCGGCAGCCATTCGCCGTAAAGCGCATCCATCCGCGCCGGCAGCCCCGACACGCCCTCGCGCTCCATGATGTCGGAAATGATCCGGTTCTGGAAAAAGCGCACCGAATAGTTGGTCATGCGCTTATATTGCATGCGCCATGTGGAGGGGCGCCACAGGCTCACCGCCTCGCAGCGAAAGCCCGCCGCCTCGCAGGCCAGCACCCGTTCCCGCTCCCAGTCGGCATCGCGTCCCAGATCGGTATGCGCCCAGGCCGCGACCAGTCCGTCGTCGCCGATCAGATCGTCCGGCAACCGCAATCCCCGCGCGCGGATCGCCGCCACGAACCGTCCCGACAAGGCATAAAGATCGCCGAACAGGCCGCGTTCCTCGCGCAGGCCTTGCCGGTAAAACTCCACCGATCGCCCATTGACCGGCATCCCCGCCGCCGCATGGGCGCCCGGCCGCGCCGCCAGATCAGCCACCAGCGCATCGATCGACCCCGCGACGATCTCCGCATCCCCGTCCATGCAGATCACCGCATCCTCGCCGCCCGGCAGCAGATCATGGACAAAATGGTTCCACGTCCGCGACTTGCCCCCGGCGGCGATGTCATGGACGATGACGTTCGCGCGCCCGCCCGCCGCCGCCCGCGCCCGCGCCACGGTCAGGTCCGTCGACCCGTTCACCAGCACATGGAAAACCGTATCCGCCCGGTCCAGCGGCAGCGAAGCGAGGCACGGCCCGATCCGCCCTTCCTCCTGATGCGCGAAGATGCCGACCGCGACGCCCATGGCCGGTCAGCGGAAATCCCAGCCCTGCTGGCCCAGCAGCGCCAGGTCCAGCCCTTCGGCCTCCTGCTGCGCGCCGACCCGCGCGGGCACCACCGCCGACAGGATCAGCGCGATGATCGCCGATCCGACCATGGCCCAAAGCCCCACCACCGCGATCCCGATGGCCTGCGCCACGAAAGCGCTGCCCAGGCCGATTCCCGCCGCGAAGCCGACCCCGCCCAGCACCGGCAGGACGAAGGGCAGCAGCAGCAGCGTCCCGGTCAGCCCGCCCAGCCCATGGATGACGAAGACGTCCGCGGCATCGTCGATCCGGCCGGACAGCAGCGCCTTGGCCCCCCGCGCCACGGCCGCCGCCAGCAGGCCGATCGCCATCGCGCCTGCCGTTCCGACCAGCGCGGCGGAGGCCGAAATCGCGACCAGCCCCGCCATTGCGCCCGACACCACGCCCATCGCCGTCACCCGTCCGCCCAGGAAACGCTCGACCGCCATCCATCCCAGCGCCCCGGCGCAGGCGGCGAAATGGCCGTTCAACAGGGCGGTCGCGGCATCGTCGGTGGCGCCCAGCACCCATCCGCCGACGATCCCGGCCCAGCCGATCCACAGCAGCGCTCCACCCGCCAGCGCCAGGACCGGCGCATGACCGGCGGTCGCGTTCCGCCGCCGGCCGACGATCAGCAACAGGCTCAGGGCCGAAAAACCGGCGCACAGATGCACCACCAGCGCGCCGGAAAAATCCATCACGCCGATCCGCCCCAGCCAGCCGCCACCCCAGACCCAATGCACCACCGGCGCATAGACCAGCAGCAGCCAGAGCGCGGCGAACAGCGCCATCCATCCGGTCCGCACCCGTTCCGCCACGGCGCCCGGCAACAGGCAGGCGGCGAAGATCGCCAGCGCCATCTGGAACAGGGCAAAGGCCGATTCCGGCACGGTCAGCCCCTCGCGCAGCGCCGCCAGATCGGCGAGAAACAGATGCGCCCGCCCGCCCAGCCAGCCGCTGCCGGGCGCATAGGCCAGGCTGTAACCGGCCATCCCCCAGAGCAGCGAGACGAGGGCGGCCACCACCAGCCCCTGCATGACGATGGAAAGCGCGCCGCGCACATGCACCAGCCCCGCATGCCGCAGCGCCAGCCCCGGCAGGGCCGCCAGCAGCACCAGCAGGCTGCACAGCATCACCCACGCCGTATCCCCGCTGTCGGCCACCGCAACCTGCGCCAGCGCCGGCTGGGGAATGGCGGCCGCAAGAAGGGCAAGGGCAGGAAAACGCTTCATTCCGCCGCTCTACCCCCTGCAAGTAAAGACTTGGCTAACCCTGAAAAGCCGATACCAGCAGACGACTTGCAGTCGGCTAATGGCTTTGACGGATTCCGCAAAAGCCGCAGAGTCTTTGTCACCTCTCCAAAATGCTCTTCCACCACCTATGGCCAAGGGGAAAAGGACCGGGAGGTTCAAAGAAAACGATGACAGTGGAATCGGCGGGATTTCCATGAAAACCTCCAAAGACTGTCAGCGCCTCGATAATGATAGCGTCTGTCTCGTCTCGATCATGTCCTGGAATTATTCCACGTAATGATCTGATCAGATGAATCGCGGGCTTCGCGATCTCCGGGTTTAAACGACGCCATTCGTTGATAAAATCCTGTTCCCAAACGGTTTCAAAGAAAACTCTGATGCCGTTCGGGCAAAGGATCCACCAATTTTGAAGTCCGTCGGGATGCGTAGGTCCGGAGATCAATTCCAAGCCACGCTCGGGATCGAAGGTGCGGCGTTGTGCAGGGTCAGCGATGAAGGCCATAAGCTCATTTTTTCTACAGCGAGCTATAACACTACGTCTGCTTGGTAAAATTTTGGCGACTATGTAGTTTACAAACCAACACGTTGTTTCGAAGACGAACATCCGGTAAAAGATGCGCCGGAAGGTCGTGGATGCCCTGTTAGGATCAGGGATTCGGGTACAGGCCATGGGGATACGCAAGACGGCGCGGTTTGCCTCGGCTTACTGCTCCTATCTGCAGTCGTCTTAAAGCCTCCGCCAGCCGCTGCTGGCCCGCGACCTTCTGCTGGCTCGGCTTCTCCACCGGCTTATGCTTCACGACCTTGGCAAGCCTCTCCTTGAAGTGCTGCGGATCGTCGTCCGTCTCCGCACCCGCTTCGCAATGATCTGGTCTAAGTTTATCAGCTTTACGAATGGCCCCTAATAGGCATCCCCGCCGCAACTGATCCGCCCGGTCCCCCGATTGTCGACGCTGCACGCCGCCTTGCCCGCCACCGTCACGTCCCCGGAGCCGGAGGCGGCGATCTTCGCGCTCACCTCGGCCGTCACCACCACATTGCCCGGCCCGTCATTCGCCACCGAAAGCTGCCGCACCCGCAGGCCGTCGGCGGCGACCGCGCCCGGCCCGTTCACCCGGATATTCGCCATCCCGGCCCGTCCCGCCAGTTGCGCCCGCCCGGCGCCCGCCACGCCCAGGTTGAGCTGGTCCAGATCGATCACCGCCACGCTCACATCGCCATTGCCGCCCAATATGATCTCGCCGCGCAGCCCCTTCATCCGGCTGACCGACACCGATCCGCCGCCGGTCAGCACCACGCGCCCCAGATCGCCGGTCGACAGCCGCAGCACGGCCCGCCCGCCCGATTTGTCCCCCGGTTGCGCCCGCTGCATCGTCACGGCCAGCACCCGTCCGGACACGTCCAGCTTCAGCCGGTCGAGCAGCTTCTGGTCCCCATCGGCCCGCGCCGAAGCGCCCGCGCCGGTCGTGACGATCACCTCGACCGGCGCATCCACCCGGATCGCGTCGAAGCTGGTGACGGTAAAACCCCGCGTCGCCGCTCCGGCGGGCGCCGCCAGCAGCATCGCGGTCATGAAGAGGATGGGACGCAGCGGCACGGCAAGCTCCTGACATAATGCCCTCGCAGCAAAGCATATTGGCGATGGGGGTTCCAACCCCTCTTGTTCGTCGCGCGGGATGGGGCAAGATCGTCACGCTTCGACAAAGGGATATGCGGCCGATGCGCACTGGGATGACCACTCTTCTTCTGCTTTCGCTCAGCGGGGCGGCGATGGCGGCCACGGACGATCGGGCTGCGGCCTGGTGGAGCCATGTCCGGACGCTGGCCAGCGATGCCTATGAAGGGCGCGGCACCGGCAAGCCGGGCTATGACAGGGCGGCGGACTATGTGATCGGCCAGTTCCAGGCGCTGGGCCTGAAGCCCGCCGGGGTGGACGGGTACAAGCAGCCCATCGCCTTCGTCGAGCAGGTCATCCTGGCGCAGGACAGCAGCGCCCGGCTGGTCGGGCCGCAGGGCGAAACGCCGCTCGCCACGCCCGCCGACATCATCTTTTCCGGCGGCGGCGGACCCGCGCCGGAGACGGTGAACGCGCCGCTGGTCTTCGCCGGCTATGGCCTCCACCTGCCGGAAGTCGGCCATGACGACTTCGCCGGCCTCGACCTCAAGGGCAAGATCGTCGTGGTCGTCTCCGGCGGGCCTGCCACCATCTCGGGCGCGCTCAAGTCCCATGCCCGTTCCGAACGCGCGCAATGGCTGGCGAAGCAGGGGGCGCTCGGCCTCATCCAGCTCGTCACGCCCAAGCAGGTGGAAATCCCATGGGACCGCCGCGCGGCGCTGGCCAGCCAGCCAGCCCTGTTCTTCCGCGACGCGGCGCTGCGCGACACCGCCAGACCGTTCCTCTCCGCCCAGATCGATCCCGCCAAATCCGCGCTGCTGTTCGCCGGATCGGGGCATGATTTCGCCGATCTCGCCGCGGCAGCCGATCAATCCGCGCCCGTTCCGGGCTTTCCGCTGGTCCAGCGCCTCGACGCGAAGGTGGCGGCCAGACGATCCGACCTGTCGTCGCCCAACCTGATCGCGGTGATGCCGGGGACGGACCCCGCGCTGAAGGATCAATATGTCGTCCTTTCCGCCCATCTCGACGGCTATGGCATCGGCAACCCGATCAAGGGCGACGCGATCTACAATGGCGCGCTCGACAATGCCTCCGGCGTGGCGAGTCTGCTCGAAATCGCCCGCACCCTGCGCGGTGGCAAGGTGAAGCCACGGCGCTCCATCCTGTTCGCCATCGTCACCGCAGAGGAAAAGGGCCTGCTCGGCTCGCGCTATTTCGCCCAGCGCCCGACCGTGCCGCACAAGACGATCGTCGCCGACCTCAATTTCGACATGGCCCTGCCCATCTTCCCGCTGACCAGCGTCACCCCCATCGGCTATGACCAGAGCAGCCTGGGCCGGGACGCGGCAGCGGTCAGCGCGGCAATGAACCTGCCCATCACGCCCGATCCCTTCCCCGACCGCAATGTCTTCATCCGTTCCGACCAGTATAGCTTCATCCGCACCGGCATCCCGGCGCTGTTCTTCAAATATGGCTTCAAGGCAGGCACGCCGGAGGCCGAAATCGAAAAGGCCTGGCGCGCCAACATCTATCATTCGCCCAGGGACGACACGAACCAGCCGGTCATGCCCGCGGAGTCGGTGAAGCTGAACGACTATGTCGCCGCCGTCACCCTGCGCGTCGCCAATGCGCCGGGGCGGCCGGAATGGAACCGGGACAGCTTCTTCCGCCGCTTCGTCCAATAGGCTCCTCGCGCTTGATCCCGGTGGGGGAGCGGCCTACACCCCGGCCATGATCAACGCCTCCTATCCGGCGCTCCGCCTGCGCCGCACCCGCGCCTCGGCCTGGAGCCGGGCCATGCACGCGGAAACCCGCCTTTCGCCCAGCGACTTCATCTGGCCGCTGTTCGTCACCGAAGGGCAGGGGGTCGAGGAACCGATCCGGTCGCTGCCCGGCGTCTCGCGCTGGTCGGTGGACCTGATGGTCGAGCGGGCGAGGGAAGCCCAGGCGGCGGGCATCCCCTGCCTCGCGCTCTTTCCCAACACCCAGCCCGACCGGCGCAGCGACGATGGCGCCGAAGCGCTCAACCCCGACAATCTCATGTGCCGCGCCATCCGCGCGATCAAGGATGCGGTGCCCGACATCGGCATCCTGACCGACGTCGCGCTCGACCCCTACACCGCCCATGGCCAGGACGGCCTGCTCGACGAGGCGGGCTATGTCGTCAACGACGCCACCATCGACGTGCTGATCGGCCAGTCGCTCAACCAGGCGGCGGCGGGCGCCGACATCATCGCGCCCAGCGACATGATGGACGGCCGCGTCGGCGCCATCCGGGAGGCGCTGGAGGAGGAGGGCCATGCCAATGTCCAGATCATGGCCTATGCCGCCAAATATGCCAGCGCCTTCTACGGCCCCTTCCGCGACGCGGTGGGCTCCGGCGGGCTGCTGAAGGGCAACAAGAAAACCTACCAGATGGACCCCGCCAACAGCGAGGAGGCGCTGCGCGAAGTCGCGCTCGACATAGCGGAGGGCGCCGACAGCGTGATGGTGAAGCCGGGCCTGCCCTATCTCGACATCGTCGCGCGGGTGAAACATGCCTTCGCCGTGCCCGTCTTCGCCTATCAGGTGTCGGGCGAATATGCGATGCTGGAGGCCGCCGCCGCCGTGGGGGCAGGGGACCGCGACGCGCTGGTGCTGGAAACGCTGATGGCGTTCAAGCGCGCCGGCTGCTCCGGCGTCCTCACCTATCACGCGCTCCACGCCGCCCGCCTGTTGGGAGCCTGACATGACCGATCATCCCGAAACGACCATCCTGCCCTTCAACGGCAAGACCCCGAAAATCCACCCCAGCGCCTTCATCGCGCCGGGCTGCCGGATCATCGGCGATGTGGAGATCGGTCCCGATGTCAGCATCTGGTATAATTGCGTGATCCGCGCCGACGTGAACTTCATCCATATCGGCGCACGCACCAATATCCAAGACGGCACGGTCGTCCATTGCGACAGCCCCGGCGACCATATCGACGGGCGCCCGTCCGAAGGCTGGCCGACGATCATCGGCGAGGATGTGCTGATCGGCCATATGGCGATGATTCACGGCTGCGTGCTGAAGGATCGCGCCTTTGTCGGCCTGGGCACCATCGTCATGAGCGGCTGTACGATCGAAAGCGACGCCATGCTCGCGGCGGGCGCGCTGCTCTCGCCGGGCCGGACCGTCCCGCACCGCCAGCTCTGGGCGGGCCGCCCGGCCAAATATATGCGGGACCTGCCGGACGAGGCGCTGATCGACATGCGCGAAGGCGTCGAACATTATGTCCATAACGGGAAGGCGCACAAAGGCGCCGTCAAGGCGGCGTCCGCCTGACCGCCTACGCTCTTGCGGGGCGGATCAGGGCTGCGCCAGCCGCCCCTTGAGCGAATCAAGCCGGTCGTTCTGGCTGTCCACGATCGCCAGCGCCGATCCCCGCGCCGCGTCGATCACGTCTACGCCGCCACTGGCCTTGCCCTCCGACACCGCATTGCTGCGCTCGACATAGAGCATATCCAGGCTGGCGAGCGCCGAAACGCTGTCGTTCCGCGCCGACTCCAGCGCACTCAGTTCGGTCTGCGCCGCGACCCAGGCTTCGCTCGACACCGCCGATCCGGCTGCCGCCCTGGCCGCCTTGTCCGCCGATGGCCAGGCCTTGTCGAATGCCGCGCTGCCCGCCTGGGCCTGCGCCGTCAACCGGTCCACATTCCGGACCAGTTCCGGCTCCGGCGCGACCGGCGAGGGCGGCGGTGCCGCCTCGGCAACCGGCGCGTCCTCGATCGCGCGCTTGGCGAGCGACGGATAGCCCTGAAAGGTGCTGGCGCAGCCGGACAGGAACAGGGCCAGATAGGGAAGCAGCCGACGCGGGTTCATAGCTTGCATCTAGGATGAGCCGCGCCGGGAGGCAAGATCAGCGCGGCAGCGCCGCCGCTTCGCGCGCCAGTGCTTCGATCTTCGCCGCATCGACCGGCCCCTTGGGCACGACCCAGCTGCCGCCGACGCATTTGATGAAGGGTTCGGCCAGCCATCCGGGCGCGCTTTCCGCCGTGATCCCGCCGGTCGGGCAGAAGCGCGCGGTATGAAGCGGCGCGGCCAGGGCCTTGAGCGCCGGAAGCCCGCCCGAAGTTTCCGCCGGGAAGAATTTGAAGTGGGACAGGCCCATGTCCATGCCGCGCATGATGTCGCCCGCCGTCGCGGTGCCGGGCAGGAAGGGAATGCCCGCCGCGATCGCCGCCTTGCCCAGCGGCTCGGTCAGGCCGGGGCTGACGATGAAGCGCGCCCCCGCCTCCATCGCCGCATCGAGCTGCGCCGGATTGAGCACCGTCCCGGCGCCGACGACCGCGCCCTCGACCTTGGCCATTTCCCGGATCACGTCCAGCGCCGCAGGCGTGCGCAGCGTCACCTCCAGCGCGGGAAGGCCGCCCTTCACCAGCGCCTGCGCGATCGGCAGCGCGTCCTCGACCCGATCCACCACCAGCACCGGGATCACCGGCGCCAGTTCCATCACCTGTTCAACGCTCAACGCCATCATTTCTTCTCCCGAAAGGCCGCGGCGGCGCCGTACAGCCCGATTTCATCATGCAGGGCCAGGCGGATCGGCACCGATGCCATCAGGCTCTCGAACCGTCCCTTGGCGGTGAAGCGCTGATGGAAACCGCTCTGCGGCAGCCAATCGCGCATGCGCTGGGTCAGGCCGCCCGCCAGCACCACCGCATGCGGCCCCTGCGCCAGCGCCAGGTCGCCCGCGACCGAACCATAGGAGAGCGACAGCCGCTCCAGCGCCGCCCGCGCGAATTCGTCCGTGCCGTCGATGGCGGCCTGCCACAATTCGGCATCCTCCATCAGCACGACCCGGTCATGGCCGATGGTCGCCATCGCCTTGTAGATATTGTTGAGGCCCGGTCCCGACACGATCCGCTCGGTCGACACGCGCAGGAACTTGTCGCGCAGATAGGCGAGGATCTTCTCCTCCAGCGGATCGAGCGGCGCGAAGTCCAGATGCCCGCCCTCGGTCGCGATCACATGCGGCTCGCCATCGTCGAAGGCGATCATCGCGACGCCCAGGCCAGTGCCCGGCCCAAGGATCGTCACCCCGCCGTCGCGCGGGAAGGGCCTGTCCTCCCCGAACAGCAGCGGCAGATTTTCCTGCGGCAGGCGGGCGACGGCATGGGCCACCGCCTCGAAATCATTGACCAGCCTCAGATTTTTGAGGCCCAGTTCCTCGTCCAGCGTGTCCGGGCGAACCGTCCAGCTGCTGTTGGTCAGCTTGATGACGTCGCGTCCGATGGCGGTGGCGAAGGCGATGGACGCCGATGTCGGCAGATCGCCATTGCCGTCCCTGGCCTCGTCCTGCGCAAAGGCTGCCCAGCAGGATTGCAGGCTGGGGTGGTCGGCGACCTTGTATTTCCGGACCTGGCCCAGTGTCGGCACGTTGCGCGCGTCCAGCCTGGCGCGCGCGAAACGCGCATTGGTCCCGCCGATGTCGGCTGCAATGATTTCAGTCATCTTCTCTCTCCGGCGGTCCGCGAGGGAGCCGCCACCATCCCGCCCGAACGAACGGATCATCCTAGAGCGATTTCCAGCCGATGATCCAGAAATCGCGGTAAAACAAAGAAATAGAGTGGCTTACGCCCTAGACTTCGGTTTCCATCGCGGCGAGGACCGGCGAAGCGCCCGCCTCGGCCAGATCGCTATGATGGCGGAACAGCGCGAACAGCTCGCGGCCCGTATCATAGGGGGCAGGGGGCGGCGCCGGAATGTCCCGCGCGTCCCACTCCGCTGCGTCGACCAGCGCCGTGATCTCGCCCGTCTCCGCGCAGACGCGCACCGGATCGCCATCGCGCAGCTTGCCGATGGCGCCGCCGCCCAGCGCTTCGGGCGACAGGTGGATCGCCGCGGGCACCTTGCCCGAAGCGCCCGACATGCGCCCGTCCGTGACCAGCGCCACGCGGAAGCCGCGATCCTGCAATACGCCCAGTGCCGGGGTCAGCTTGTGCAGTTCCGGCATGCCGTTCGCCTTCGGACCCTGGAAGCGCACCACGACCACGACATCGCGCTCCAGTTCGCCATCCTTGAAGGCGCGCAGCACATCGTCCTGATCGTGAAAGACCGCCGCCGGTGCCTCGATGGTCCAGCGCTCCCTGTCCACCGCGCTCACCTTCATGACGCAGCGGCCCAGATTGCCCGACAGCAGCTTCATGCCGCCATCCGGGCTGAACGGGTTGGACACCGGCCGCAGGATCGTCTCATCGCGCGATTCCGGCACATCCTTCCAGACCAGCGCCTCATTCTCCAGCACCGGTTCCTGCCCGTAAGCGGCCAGGCCCTGGCGCGCGACGGTCAGGATATCGCCGTGCAGCAGGCCGTTTTCCAGCAATTCCCGGATGACGTAGCTGATGCCGCCCGCCGCGTGGAAATTGTTCACGTCGCCCGAACCATTGGGATAGACCCGCGCCAGCAGCGGCACGACGTCGGAAATCTCGGCGAAATCGGTCCAGTCGATATGGATGCCCGCCGCCCGCGCCATGGCGGGCAGGTGGATCGCATGATTGGTCGACCCGCCGGTCGCCATCAGGCCGATGATCGCGTTGACGATCGCCTTTTCATCGACGCAGTGGCCCAGCGGGCGATAATCGTCATTATCCTGTCCATCCCTGGCCCAGCCGATGCGCGACAGCTGGTGCACCGCCGCCCGCGTCAGTTCCTGCCGCAGCTTGGTGCCCGGATGCACGAAGGAGGCGGCGGGCATGTGCAGCCCCATCATCTCCATCATCATCTGGTTGCTGTTCGCCGTGCCGTAGAAGGTGCAGGTGCCCGCGCCATGATAGCTGGCGCTCTCGGACTCCAGCAATTCCTCCTTGCCGACCTTGCCCTCGGCATAGAGCTGGCGGATGCGCACCTTCTCCTTGTTGGCAAGGCCCGAGGGCATCGGGCCGGCAGGCACGAAGATGGTCGGCAGATGCCCGAAACGCAGCGCGCCGATCAGCAGGCCCGGCACGATCTTGTCGCAGATGCCCAGCATCAGTGCGCCTTCGAACATGGCGTGGGAAAGGGCAATCGCCGTCGACAGGGCAATGGTGTCGCGGGAAAAGAGCGACAGCTCCATGCCTGCCTGACCCTGGGTCACGCCGTCGCACATCGCCGGAACGCCGCCCGCGACCTGCGCGGTGCAGCCGACTTCCCGCGCCGCCAGCTTGATCTGCTCGGGGTAGCGGCCATAGGGCTGATGCGCCGAAAGCATGTCGTTATAGGCCGTGACGATGCCGAAGTTCATCGCCGCGCCGGTGCGGATGACAGCCTTGTCTTCGCCGCTCGCGGCAAAGCCGTGCGCCAGGTTCCCGCAGGAAAGCTGGTCGCGGTTGGTGCCCGCGTCCCGCCCGCGCTCGATCAGGTCCAGATATTTCCGGCGCGAAGCGGCGCTGCGCTTCACGATGCGGTCGGTGACCCTGGCGATCACCGGGTTGAGATCAGTCATTCCAGCTGGCTCCGTCTCGTTCGATAAGGGCAATGGCTGAGGACGGTCCCCAGTTCCCGGAAGAATAGGGCGAAGGCTTCACGCCCGCCTCCTTCCACCCGTCGATGATCGAATCGATCCAGGTCCATTGGGCTTCCACCTCGTCGCGGCGCACGAACAGGGTCGCGTCCCCGGCGAGCAGGTCCAGGATCAGCCGCTCATAGGCGATGCGGCGGCGCTGCCCGGCAAAGGCGGCGGTCAGCGACACGTCCAGCGTCACCTCCTCCAGATGCACGTCGCGCTCCAGCCCCGGCCTTTTGCTCATGATGAGCAGGCGGATATATTCTTCCGGCTGCAGGCGGATGATGAGGGTGTTCGGCTCCAGCCCGGTTCCGCCGTTGCGTCCGAAAATGGAATGGCGCACCGGCTTGAACTGGATCAATATTTCCGACTGGCGCGTCGGCATGCGCTTGCCGGTGCGCAGGTAGAAGGGCACGCCCTGCCAGCGCCAATTGTCGATATAGGCCTTGAGCGCCACGAAGGTTTCGGTGTCGGACGGCTTGCCCAATTCGTCGGCATAGCCGGTGACGATCTGCCCGCCGACCGCGCCCGGCGTATATTGGCCGCGAACGCTGTGCGTCTTGACCGTTTCGGCGGTCATCGGGCGCAGCGAGCGCAGCGCCTTCACCTTCTCGTCGCGCACGGCGGTCGGGTCCATCCGCGCGGGCGGCTCCATGGCGATGATCGACAGGATCTGGAGGACGTGGTTCTGCACCATGTCGCGCAGCGCGCCGACGCCGTCATAATAGGATACGCGGCCCTCCAGGCCCACGGTTTCGCCCACGGTGATCTGCACATGGTCGATCGCGGTCGCGTTCCACAGCGGTTCGAACATCACATTGCCGAAGCGCAGGGCGAGCAGGTTCTGGACGGTTTCCTTGCCCAGATAATGGTCGACGCGGAAAATCTGGTCCTCGGCGAACAGCGCGCCGATGCCGTCATTGACCTCCTTCGACGACGCCAGGTCCTTGCCGATCGGCTTTTCCATCGCGATCCGGGTCCTAGGCGTGATGAGGCCCGCCTCCGCCAGCCCCTGCGCGGTCGGCGCGAACAGGGACGGGGGCGTCGAAAGATAGACCGACACGCCCTTGTCGACCCGGCCGTCCATCCGGTCGGCGAGCGCCCTGAACTGGTCGGCATCGCCCGCCTGCACCGCCTGATAGACGATCAGGTCGCACAGCTTGCCCGCCGTCTCCGCATCATAGCGGTCGGTGGCCAGGAATTTCTGCAGCGCCTTGTCGATGTCGGCGCGGAACGCTTCGTCGGTGAACTCCGACCGGCCCGACGCGACGATCAGGAAATCGTCCGGCAGCAGGCCGTCGGCCAGCAGATTGTAGAGCGAGGGAAAGATCATCCTGTGCGCCAGGTCGCCGGTGGCGCCGAACAGCAGGAAGGTGGCAGACGGTTCGGTCAAAGGTTGTCCCTTTTCCGTTAAAGTTTCCAGGTCTGCACGATGCCGCCCTTATACGCTGCGGCCTTCGTTACGCAAGCAGGCTATCGCTACAATATTTATCTCGCAACCGCGAGAAGAGAAGTCTGTGGATTTTTGGCTGGACGCTGGGCTTTGATTTTGCCATTTGCGCCTCAGCCCGGCAGTGAAGCTGCTGTATCGGGCATGCGGGCGTGGTGAAACTGGTAGACGCGCCGGACTCAAAATCCGGTTCCGAAAGGAGTGTCGGTTCGATTCCGACCGCCCGCACCATCTTCTTGGCTCCACACATCATGTTGCGTCGGATCTGACGCGGGCCACATGCCCGCCCCTTTGCGCACCCTGCTCCCGAAAGCAAAAGACCCGGCAACCGAAGCTGCCGGGCCAGGAAAAGCTTTCACTTTTTGGGTAAAAGCTTCGGGTCGCGGCGCCGCCATTAACCTTAAATCGTTACGATACCAGAAAAATCTTCCATTCTATCCAAAATGGATCATTTCTTTCCGGCCCCGGCCTTCGCCCCGAACCAGGGGATCATCCGCGCGATCGCGTCCTCCACCCGGTCGGTCGATACGGCAAAGCTGAAGCGGATATGCCGGTGCCCGTCCACCGGATCGAAATCGATCCCCGGCGCCGTCGCCACCCCCGTGTCGCGCAGCAGTTGCTGGCAGAAGGCCAGGCTGTCCTCCGTCAGATGCCCGACATCGGCGTAGATGTAGAAGGCCCCGTCCGGCGGCGCGATCTCCTTCAGCCCCAGCGCGGGCAGCGCCGCCAGCAGCAACTCCCGGTTCCGGCGGTAGGTCGCGACATGCCCCTCCAGCTCGTCGATGCAGTCAAACGCCTTCAGTCCCGCATGCTGTGCCAGCGAGGGCGGCGTCAGGAAGAGGTTCCCCATCCGCGCCCGCGCCGCGTCGATCAGGTCGGGCGGAAACACCACCCACCCCAGCCGCCATCCCGCCATGGAAAAATATTTGGAAAAGCTGTTCACGACGATCGCGTCCGGCGCGAATTCCAGCATGGACCGCGCCGCCTCGCCATAGCTCAGGCCATGATAGATCTCGTCCGACACGATCCGGATGCCCCGCGCCCGGCAGACTCCGGCGATTCGCGCCATCTCGTCCGCCGGAATGATGGTCCCCGTCGGATTGGCCGGGCTGGCGATGATCGCTCCGTCCGGCGCCGGCTCCAGCGCCTCCAGCGCGCCCGCGCCGATCTGATAGCGCTCCGCCGGCCCGCAATCGACCTCCACCGGCTCCAGATACAGCGCCTTCAGCGTATTGCGATAGGCCACATAGCCCGGCCGCGCCGTCGCCACCCTGGCCCCCGGCGCGAACAGGCTGATCAGCGCCAGCACCAGCCCCGGCGAAGCCCCGCAGGTCAGCAGGATCTGCTCCGCCTCGACCGAAACGCCATAACGCTCCCGATAATGCAGCGCGATCCGCTCCTTCAGCGCCGGGCTTTCCCAATAGCCCATCGGGTCGCGGTCCAGCACCGCATGCGCCTCGGCAATGGCGGCGGACGGCGCGCCGGTCGAAGGCTGCCCGAATTCCATGTGCAGGATGGAGCGCCCCTCGGCCTCCAGCCTGTGGGCTTCCCGGCTGATGGCGATGGCGTGGAACGGATCGATCGGAGCAATCATGCCGCCTGCCTAACCGCCCGGCGCAACCATGTCCAATGTGCCGCGTTTCCCGCCGCGATGAACGAAACGATCCTCGACGCCCTGCAATATTATGGCGCCGCCGCCGCCACATTCGCCGCCCTCGTCGTATCGCTCAATCTGGGCCGCCGCATCACCGGCTGGGCCTTCGTCCTGTTCGTGACCTCTTCGATCGCGCTGATCCTCTGGGGTTTTCTCGCAAAGGACAGCGAAGGCATCGGTTTCCAGAATATCGCGCTGCTCGTCATCAACGCCATCGGCGTCTGGCGCTACCTGATCTCGAAGCACAAGCCGCGCGACTGAGCCTCACTCGGAAATCCACACCTCCACCGACACGTCATGCTGGCACAGCGCCACCCGGACCGGCAGTTCCTCGACCGGCCCGCCGGCCAGCGCCCTGTCATAGACCGCCTTCTTCGCCGCCCCGCCGATCTGCAGGAAGATATGGCGGCTGCTCAAAATCGCCTTCGCGCTCAGCGACATGCGCTGGTGCGGCGCGGCGGGCGGCGTCACCGCCAGGGTCAGCGCGGAGGTGGACAGCCCTTCCGCCAGTTCCTTCGCCTCCGGGAACAGCGAGGCGGTATGCCCATCCTCGCCCATGCCCAGCAGCACGATATCCAGCGGCCAGGGCAGCGCCGCAAAGGCCGCCTCGCACGCGGCCTGCCCGGCATAGGCGTCCGCCGCGTCATTCTTCATCGGCACGAATCGCGCCCCGGCCGCTGCACCCTGCAACAGCGTCTCGCGGATCAGCCGTTCATTGCTGTCGGCATGGCCGGGCGCCACCCAGCGCTCATCGACCAGCGTGACGATCACCTTGTCCCAATCGATCGCCGCGCCCGACAGCGCCTCCAGCACCGGCCGGGGCGATCGCCCGCCCGACAGCGCGATCGTCGCAACGCCGCGCGCGGCGATCGCCTCGCCCAGGATCGCGGCGATCCGCCGCGCCATTTCCGCCGCCGCCAGCGCGCCGTCGAGGAACAGATGTTCTAAAGGCATGATCGTCAATTCTCTTCAGGAAGGGTGCAGATATCGATCCACTGCGCGGCGGTCAGCTCCGCCAGCCGCGCCGGTGTCAGTTCCACGGACGTCGTCCGCGATCCCGCCGCCGGAAACACGGTGTCGAAGGCCTGCAGGCCGATGTCGCAATAGACGGGCAGGGGAGAGGCCAGGCCGAAGGGGCACACGCCCCCCACCGGATGCCCGGTCAGGCCTTCCACCTCGTCCAGCCCCAGCATGCGCGGCTTGGCGCCCAGCGCCGCCTTGGCCTTGCCATTGTTGAGCCGGGCATCGCCCCGCGCGACCACCAGCGCCACCGCGTCCCCGACCCGCAGGGACAGCGTCTTGGCGATCCGCGCCGGAACCACGCCCAGCGCCTGCGCGGCTTCATGGACGGTGGCGGTGCTCACCCCCTGATCGATGATCGCGACATCGGGCGCATGGGCGGAGAAAAAGGCCCGGACCGACTCCTCGCTCACTGCCCCCGAATGTCCGTCAGCTTGCGTTCCCAGGCGAGGGCATGGGTGACGATCTGGTCGAGATCGGCATAGCGCGGCGTCCAGGGAAACTCGCCCATGATCGCCCGATTATCGGAAATGAGCGAATCCGGATCGCCCGCGCGCCGCCCCTCCAGCCGCCGGTCGATCTTCAGGTTCGTCACCCGGTCCACCGCGTCCAGCACCTCCAGCACGGAAAAACCGCGCCCATAGCCGCAATTGAGCAGGTAATTCTGCTCCGGTTTCGCCATCAGCGCCTCCAGCGCCAGCACATGCGCCGCCGCCAGGTCGCTGACATGGATATAGTCGCGCACGCCCGTCCCGTCGGGCGTGTCGAAGTCGGTGCCGAACACCGACACATGGCTCCGCTTGCCCAGCGCCGCTTCCACCGCGACCTTGATGAGGTGGGTCGCGCCCGCCGTCGATTGCCCGGTGCGCCCGGCCGGATCGGCCCCCGCCACGTTGAAATAGCGCAGCGCGCAGAAATTCATCGGATGCGCCGCGCTGACGTCGCGCAGCATATACTCCGTCATCAGCTTCGACATGCCATAGGGGTTGATCGGCCGCTGCGGCGTGGTTTCCCTGACCGGGCTTTCCTCCGGAATGCCGTAGGTCGCGGCGGTCGAGGAAAAGATGAAATGCGGCACGCCCACGGTCACGACGCTTTCGATCAGGTCGCGGGTCTTGGCGCTGTTGTTATGATAATATTTGAGCGGATTTTCGACCGATTCCGGCACCACCACCGATCCGGCGAAATGCATCACCGCCTTCACTTCATGGTCGCGCAGCGCCTTCTGCACCAGCGGCTGGTCCGAGATATCGCCCTCGACGAAGGCGACGTCCTCCGGCACCGCCCAACGGAAACCGGTGACCAGATTGTCGATCACCACCACGCCATAGCCCGCGTCGCGCAGCGCCAGAACCGCATGGCTGCCAATATAGCCAGCCCCGCCCGTGACCAGAACCGTCGGTTTTGCGCTCATAAAGAAGAAGGTCTCCCCGGAGATGTCCGGGAAGACCTAAACCACTCACGCGGCGATTTACACCCCAATCATGTTGCGGCGCGAGATGAAACGGGGTGATAGAAGGTTGTGCCGCTGGCCGCCATGTCCCGCAACTGCGCGGTCGGTGCGAAGCGGTCGCCATGCCGTTCCGCCAGCCGCTCCAGCACCGCGACGACATGGCCGATGCCGACCGTGTCCATATGGCTGAACGGTCCGCCGGTATAGGGCGCGAAGCCCCAGCCGAAGATCGCGCCGATATCGCCATCCTCCGGCGTTTCCAGCACGCCTTCCGCAAAGCAGCGGGCGCATTCGATCAACTGGCGATAGAGCAGCCGCTCCTTCACCTCCTCGACATCGGGCTGCACGGCGGCGCGGGGGAACATCTCTTCCAGCCCCGGCCAGAGTTGCTTCCTGCCGCTTTCGGGATAGTCGTACCAGCCCTTGCCGTTCTTCCGGCCCAGACGGCCCAGTTCGACCATCTTCGCCATCACCGCGTCGGACGGCTGCGCCACATAGGCGTCGCCCAGCTCCTTCTTCGCCGCCGTCACGATCTTGTGGCCCAGCTCGATGGACACCTCGTCACCCACCGCCAGCGGCCCCACCGGCATGCCCAGTTGCCGCCCGGCATTTTCGATGAGCGCAGGGTTGATGCCCTCCGCCACCATCTCCACGCCTTCCTGCACATAAGTGCCGAAGCTGCGTGAGGTGTAGAAGCCGCGGCTGTCATGGACGACGATCGGCGTTTTTTTGATCTGGCTGACGAAATCGAGCGCCTTGGCGATCGCTGCAGGTCCGGTTTCCTTGCCCAGGATGATCTCCACCAGCGGCATCTTCTCGACCGGGGAGAAGAAGTGGACGCCGATGAAATTCTCCGGCTTGCTCCACGCCTTGGCCAGCCGGGTGATCGGCAGGGTGGATGTGTTGGAGCCGAAGATCGTGTCCGCGCCCAGCACCTCCTCGACCTTTTTGGTCACTTCGGCCTTGATGGCGACATCCTCGAACACCGCCTCGATCACGAAGTCCGCCCCGGCGAGCGCGGCATAGTCGGTCGTCGGCGTCACGCGGGCCAGCGTCTCGGCCATCTTCTCCGGCGTCATGCCCCGGCCCAGCCGCTTCTTCAGCACTTCCTCGACATGGGCCTTGCCCTTTTCCGCATAGGCCTGGTCGCGGTCGAACAGCACGACCTCCATGCCCGCCTGCGCGGCCACGGTGGCGATGCCCGCCCCCATCATGCCCGCGCCCAGCATGGCGAGCTTCCTCGTCGGCGCCTTGGGCTGGCCCTGGGGCCGCCTTGCGCCGCGCTCGGCCGCCTGCTTGTTGACGAACAGGCTGCGGACCATGTTCGCCGCCTGCGGATCGGCCGCCACCCTGGCGAAATATTTGCTCTCGACCCGGATCGCCCGGTCGATCGGCAGCGATGCGCCCTCGTAGACAGCGGACAGCAGGGCGATGGGCGCATTCATGTTCCGCTGCGTCTGCTTCAGCGTCATCGGCAGCGCGCCGACCATGGTCTGCACGAAGGCCGGATTGAACCCGCCCGCGCCGCCGGGGAATTTGAACGCCTTCTGGTCCCAGGGCTGGACGGAGGCGGCAGGATTGGCCTTCACCCATTCCTTCGCCCTGGCCAGCGCGGTCCCCTGCGGCACGACCTCATCGACCACCTTCATCATCGCCGCTTCGGCCGGGCGGAACAGCTTGCCCTGCAACATGTACATCAGCGCCGCCTGCACGCCCATCAGGCGCGGCAGCCGCTGCGATCCGCCGCCGCCGGGGAACAGGCCGATCAGGATTTCGGGCAGGCCCAGCTGAGTCTTGGGGCTGTCGCCCACCACGCGGCGATGGCAGGCCAGCGCCAGCTCGAACCCGCCGCCGACGCAGCTGCCCTCGATCGCGCAGGCGACCGGCTTACCGCTGGTTTCGAGGCGGCGGAACAGCTGGTTCAGCACGAACACCTTGTCGAAAATATCGGCGGGGGAGGGGCGCTTCCCGCCCTCGCCGACCAGCATGGACCCGAAATATTTAAGGTCCATGCCCGCCATGAAGCCGCTGTCCTTGCCGGACGCGACGACCGCGCCCTTGATAGCCTCCTCCGACGCGATGCGCGTGATCGCGGCGTCCAGATCGGCCAGGAACTCTGGCCCGATGACGTTCATCGACTGGTCGGGCACATCGATGGTCAGCGTGGCAATGCCGTCGGCGTCGATATCGAAGCGGATCGTGTTCATTTGTATCTCTCCCTGTCCGCTCAAACGCGCTCGATGATGATGCCGGTGCCCATGCCCGCGCCGACGCACAGGTTGATGAGCGCGGTGCCCTTGCCGGTCCGTTCCAGCTCGTCCAGCGCCGTGCCCAGCACCATCGCCCCGGTCGCGCCCAGCGGGTGGCCCATGGCGATGGCGCCGCCATTGACGTTGATCTGGCCATGGTCGAGGTCCATCGCCTGCATGTAGCGCAGCACGACGCTGGCAAAGGCTTCATTGAGTTCCCAAAGGTCGATGTCGGCCTTGCTCATGCCCGCGCGACTGAGCAGCTTGCCCGCGACGAACTCCGGCCCGGTCAGCATGATCAGCGGCTCCGATCCGATGGAGGCCATGGCCCTGATCCGGGCGCGGGGCTTGAGGCCGTATTTCTCCCCCATCTCCCGGTTGCCGACCAGCACGGCGGCGGCGCCGTCGACGATGCCGGAACTGTTCCCGGCATGGTGGATATGGTTGACGCGCTCCAGCTCCGGATAGCGGAGCAGGGCGACCGTGTCGAAGCCCGGCATCTCCTCGCCCAGCGCGGTGAAGCTGGGCTTCAGGCTGGCCAGCGACTGCATCGTCGCGTCGGGCCGCATATGCTCGTCATGGTCCAGGACGATCTGGCCGATCACATCCTTCACCGGCACGATGGATCGGGCGAAGCGCTTTTCGTCCCACGCCGCCTTGGCGCGGCGCTGGCTTTCCACGGCATAGGCGTCGGCATCGTCGCGGCTGATCCCGAACTTGGTCGCGATCACGTCGGCGCCGATGCCCTGCGGCGCGAAATAGCTTTTATAGGCGACCGCCGGGTCCATCGCGATCGCGCCGCCGTCCGACGCCATCGGCACCCGGCTCATGGACTCGACGCCGCCGCCGATGGCCAGCCCCGCTTCGCCGGAATGGATTTTCGCGGCGGCCATGTTCACCGCCTCCAGCCCGGACGCGCAGAAACGGTTGACCTGGACGCCCGGCACGGTCTGGGCATAATCGGCGTTCAGAACCGCCGTGCGGGCGATGTCGGCACCCTGTTCGCCGACCGGGGTGACGCATCCCAGGATCACGTCGTCGACGTCGGCGGTATCGATCTCCGTGCGGTCGCGCACCGCTTCCAGCATCTGCGTCGCGAGCTGGATGGGGGTGATCTCATGCAGCGACCCATCGGCCTTGCCCCGTCCCCGGGGCGTCCTGACGGCATCGTAGATATAGGCTTCCATGACTTTTCCTCTCTGGCCCGCGGCGTGCGAGCGCCGGATACGCCAGCAAATGTATTTACGTTTACGTAAAGTGCAAGTGCCAATCCACACCCCTACAGGCCGTAACGTCATCTTCCCCAAAGCGTTTCAGTTCGCCGACTCCCTTTCCACTTTACGTCATTTTCCGATTCGCGGATTTGACCATCGCGCCCAATTCCGCTTGATGGCTTTCGTGTCAGAATCGGACCCCTCCCAGGCCCCATCGCCCTTTTCCATCCCGATCTTCCGCGCGATCTGGTGCGCCAGCCTTGCCTCGAACTTCGGCGGCCTGATCCAGTCGGTCGGCGCCCAATGGATGATGACTTCGCTGTCGGCCTCTCCCCAGCTGATCGCGCTGGTCCCGGCCTCCACCACGCTGCCGATCATGCTGCTCTCGCTCTGGGCGGGCGCTCTGGCGGACAATGTCGACCGGCGAGTGGTGATGCTCTGCTGCCAACTCTTCATGCTGATCGTCTCGGCCCTGCTGGCGCTGTTCGCCTGGCTCGGATGGGTGTCGCCCTGGTCGCTGCTCGGCTTCACCTTCCTGGTCGGCTGCGCCACCGCGATCAACGGCCCTGCCTGGCAGGCGTCGGTCGGCGACATGGTGCCCCGCGGGGCCTTGCCCAATGCCGTCGCGCTGAACTCCATGGGCTTCAACATGGCGCGCAGCATCGGTCCGGCGCTGGGCGGGGTCATCGTCGCGGTCGCGGGGGCGGCGGCTGCCTTCCTGACCAACGCCGTCAGCTATATCGGCCTTGTCGCGGTCCTTGCCCGCTGGCGCCCGGAACGCCCGCCACAGCTCCTGCCGCGCGAGCGGATGGGTGTCGCGATGCGGGCAGGCGTCCGCTACGTCACCATGTCGCCCAAGATCCAGCTCGTCCTGCTGCGCAGCGCCGCCTTCGGCATCGGGGCCAGTGCGGTTTCGGCCATGATGCCGCTGGTCGCGCGCGACATATTGGCGGGCGGCGCGCTTACCTTCGGCGCGCTCAGCGGCGCCTTCGGCATCGGCGCGGTCATGGGTGCCCTGTCGACCAGCAGGCTGCGCAGGCGTTTCCCGGTCGAGACCATCGTGCGTTCGGCCGCCCTGGCTCTGGCCACGGGGACGATGATGCTGGCGGTCAGCCACTGGCTAGTCGTCGCCTTGCTGGGGCTGATGCTGGCGGGGGCAGGGTGGGTGATCGCCCTGTCCAGCTTCAACGTCTCGGTCCAGATGTCCGCGCCCCGCTGGGTGGTGGCCAGGGCCGTCGCGCTTTACCAGATGATCGCCTTCGGCGGCATGGCCGTGGGCGCCTGGTTCTTCGGCAGGCTGGCGGAGGACCATGGCGTCGTCGTCGCGCTCTACGCCGCCGCCTCCGTTCAGTTCGTCTCGGCCATGATCGGCATTGTCCGGCCGCTGCCCCAGGCGGGCGAGGAAAATCTCGACCTCCAGAATCTCTGGCGGGAGCCGGAAACCGCCGTCCCCATCGAACCCCGCAGCGGACCGGTGGTCGTCACGATCGAATATCGCATCCCGGCTGGATCGGTCGTCCCTTTCCTGGCGGCGATGAGCGAGCGCCGCCGCATCCGCCGCCGCGACGGTGCGCATGGCTGGTCGCTCTTACGCGACCTGGGCGATCCCGAGCTATGGGTGGAGCGCTATCATGTGTCGACCTGGCTGGACTATGTCCGCCACAACAGCCGCCGGACGGTAGCCGACAAGGCGAACAGCGAAGCGGTCCTCGCTCTGCACAAAGGCGCCCGTCCGCCGGTCGTCCACCGCATGCTGGAACGCCAGACCGGGTCGCTGCCGCTGGCCCGCTCCGCCGATCCGCGCGAAATGGGCGACCCGATGACCGATCCCACGCGATCGAGTTAGTCGCTGCTTCGTCCGGCCAGATCCTCCGGCGTATCGATATCGCGCAGGTTCGCCCCCATGGTCTCGATCTGCAAGCCATGGCTCAAAAGCGCCCGCGCGCCCTGATCGCCGCGCAGCGCCAGCATCTCGGGGAAATGCTTGCGCCCGATAAAGGCGGGGGGGGACGCGGAAAAGCCGTCCGTGCTGGCCACCACGGACCTTATGTCCTCGGCCGCCAGGCAGATGCGGTTATAATGGGTTTGCGGCACGTCGGGCATGTCGGCAAGGCAGATCAGGATGCCCCGGCATTTGCGGATCGGCATGACATGCTCGACCGCCCGAACGATACTGGATGAAATGCCGTCCTCCGGCCGATCATTGACCAATATCGTATATCCCCGCCGTTCGAGCTTGCGATGCAGGTCCGGGGCCTTCTCGAGCGGCCGGACGACGGCGACCAGTTCGGCGAACACCATCGACGCGATCGTTTCCAGCGCATGGGCAGCCAGCGGCTTGCCCCGCAGCTCGGTCATCAGCTTGTCCTGCTCGCCGAAACGAGAAGAATTGCCCGCTGCAAGAAGGACGGCGGCGATCTGTTCGGTCCGCATGATTTCGCTGTCTGATAGGTGCGACCCCGGCTGAACCGGCTTTTCGGATAAGTGCCACTGGGGCGATCTTCTGTCCAGCATGGCGAAGGGGCTGGCGCTGGGGCGGTTGAGCCGCCATATGCGCGACGTGCAGAAAAAAGGAGTGATGCCTCCCATGGAATATGATCCCGATGCCGAAGCGGCGGGCGAAGCGCTCAAGATTCCGGTCCCCAAGGATGTGTCCGAGGCGATTCGCACGCTGATCCGCTGGTCGGGCGACACCCCGGAGCGGGAGGGCCTGCTCGAAACGCCCGAGCGCGTGGCGCGCGCGTGGAAGGAATATTGCAGCGGCTATTCGGATGATCCCGCCTATCATCTTTCGCGCATTTTCCACGAGGTCGGCGGCTATGACGATATCGTCCTGCTGAAGGACATCCCGTTCCAGTCGCATTGCGAACATCATATGGCGCCGATCGTGGGCGTTGCGCACATCGCCTATCTGCCGGGGCAATATGTCGTTGGCATATCGAAGCTGGCGCGCGTCCTCCATGCCTTTGCGCACCGTCTTCAGGTGCAGGAGCGGCTGACTTCCGAGGTGGCCAACTGCATCTGGGAGCATCTGAAGCCGCAGGGCGTGGCCGTCGTGGTCGAGGCCACGCATGGCTGCATGACCGGCCGTGGCGTGCGGACCCCCAATGTCGTCATGAAGACCAGCCGGATGCTGGGCGTCTTTCGCGACGATGAGAAGAGCCGGGAAGAAGTGTTGAAGCTGATCGGCTCGTAAGCGGAGATGAGCGGAGAAGATATCCCGGCCTATCGTCCCCTTGGCGGGGCCAAGGCGCAGAATAACGCCGCCGGTGCGCTGCCGCTGGCGAACAAGCGTCTGGCGCTTGTCACTGGCGGTCACCGGCGGCTGGGCGGCATCATATCGGCGGCCTTCGCCCGCGCCGGTTATTCGCTGGCGATCCACGGCAGCCACGACACGCGCCTCGATTCCCACCTGGCCCTGGCGCTGGAGGAAAATGGCACCGAATGGGATGGGTTCACCATCGATTTCTCCGATCCGGAGGGCGCCGAGGAACTGATCGCGCTGGTGGCGGAGCGCTTCGGCCGCCCGCCGGATATTCTGGTCAACAGCGCGGCGATTTTCGGTCAGGACCGGCTCGACAGCGTGACGGCGGAGGATCTGATGCGGCACTATGCCGTCAACTGCGCCGCCCCCGCCCTGCTGACCAAGGCGTTCGCGACGGTTCCGGCTGGAAGCGCCGATCGCTGTATCATCAATATATTGGACCAGCGCATCGACCATCCGCATGGCGATCAACTGGCCTACACGCTGTCGAAAATGGCGCTGGCCGGCCTGACGCGGCTTTCCGCCTCCAGCCTGGCGCCCCAGGTCAGGGTGAATGCCGTCGCGCCGGGACTGACCATCGCGACGCCCGATTATGACGACGGCCAGATGGAGAGGCTGGCCAGGATGATGCCGCTGGAGCGTCTGCCGCAAGCGGAACAGATTGCCGAGGCGGTGCTGTTCCTGGCGAGCGCGAGCGCGGTGACCGGGCAGACCATGTATGTCGATGGTGGCGCGCATCTGCGCAGCTATGACCGCGACTTCATGCATCTGTGCCGGTAGCGGCTGCAAAGCTGCGCTTTCTTGCAAGCTGGCCAAGGCCGGGCCGTCCGCATAGAGCGGATTGCAAATGATCGCATGAATGGAGATGGCAATGGCATATGAAACGATCCTGGTCGAACAGCGCGATGCAGTGACGCTGATCACGCTCAACCGGCCTCAGGCGCTGAATGCGCTCAACACACAGGTTCTCAAGGATCTGAGCGCTGCCTTTGCCGCTTATGAAGCCGATCCATCGCAGCGCTGCCTGGTCCTTACCGGCAGTGAAAAGGCCTTTGCCGCGGGCGCAGACATCAAGGAAATGGTCGAGAAGGAAGCGGCCGATTTCTTCCTGCAGGATTTCTTTGCCGGCTGGCAGACCCATGTGGTGTCGACGCGCAAGCCGTGGATCGCGGCAGTGGCGGGCTTTGCGCTGGGCGGCGGGTGCGAACTGGCGATGATGGCGGACTTCATCCTGGCCGCAGACACGGCGAAATTCGGTCAGCCTGAAATCAAGCTGGGCGTGGCGCCTGGCATGGGCGGTTCGCAGCGGCTGACCCGCGCCATCGGCAAGGCGAAGGCGATGGAAATGTGCCTGACCGGCCGGATGATGGGCGCCGAAGAAGCGGAGCGGGCCGGACTGGTCGCCCGGGTCCTGCCCGCGGCGGAGTTGCTGGACGATGCGCTGAAGACCGCCGCGGCCATTGCCGGAATGCCGCCCATGGCGGCGATGGTGAACAAGGAGATGGTCAATCTGGCGTTCGAAACCGGGCTGGCCCAGGGCATCGTGACCGAGCGCCGCCTGTTCCAGATACTGACCGCGACCGAAGACAAGGTCGAAGGCATGACCGCCTTCATCGAAAAGCGTCCCGGCGTCTGGAAAGGGCGCTGATCTGAATAGGGCTGGAGGGGTCTATTTCCCCTCCAGCATCTCGATCATCAGGGAAAAATCCCGACCCGCTTCGCCGCGATTGGCAAGCAGTTGATAGAGCGACTCCGCGACATTGCCCATCGGCACACTGGCGCCGACGGAGGCAGCGGCCTCGACCGCCAGCTTCAGATCCTTCAGCATCAGCCCGACCGCAAAGCCGCCCTGATAGCCGTTGTCCGAAGGGCTTTGCGGCCCCACGCCCGGAACCGGGCAATAGCTGGTCATCGACCAGCTCTGACCCGACGACACGCTGGAAATATCGTAGAAGGTCTGCGGGTCCAGGCCGAGCTTCCCGGCCATGGCAAATGTCTCGCAGGTCGCTACCATGGTCGCGCCCAGCAGCATGTTGTTGCAGATCTTCGCCGCTTGCCCATTGCCTGCGCCCCCGGCGTGGATCACGGCCTTGCCCATGGCGGAGAGGATCGGCCTGGCCCGGCCGAAGGCCTGTTCGCTGCCCCCGACCATGAAGGTCAAGGTTCCGCCATTGGCCGCCGCGATGCCGCCCGAAACGGGAGCGTCGACCATTTCGAAGCCCCTCGCGGTGGCGGCATCCTCGACCCGGCGCGCGGTCGCGACATCGATGGTCGAACAGTCGAGGAAGAGGGCGCCCGCCCTGGCCGCGCCGAACACATCGCCCGTGTAAACGCTTTCGACATGCTTGCCCGCGGGCAGCATGGTGACGACGGCATCGGCGCCGGAAACCGCCTCCGCCGCGCTGGCGCAGCGGACCGCACCGGCTTGCTCCGCCTTGGCCAGCGCATCGTCCGACAGGTCGAAGGCACGCACGGCGAAGCCGTTTTTCAGCAGGTTGGCGGCCATGCCGCCACCCATGTTGCCAAGGCCGATAAAGGCGATGGTCTGGCTCATCTCAGCGCACTCCTCTCGATCTTTCTCAGCCGCCCAATGCGGGCAGCGGAGTCCATTCCTTCTCGGCAGGCAGCGGCGCGAACAGGCTGTCGACCAGTTCGTCCGTCACATCCTCCGGCCGCGCCGGGTTCCATCGCGGCGCATTATCCTTGTCGAAGATCACCGCGCGCACGCCTTCGACGAAATCGGGCCGCCGGATGACATGATGGCCGATGCGATATTCGTTGCGCATATTGTCGGCGAAATCGGTGAACGCGGCGCCCTCCACCATCTGTCGCAAGGCCACCTTGATAGTCTGGGGCGATTTGGTGGCCAGCGTGGCGAACTGCGTCCGTGCCCAGTCCGATCCCTCCGCTTCCAGCGCCGCCAATATATCCTCATAGCGGTCCGACGCGAACAGCCGGTCGATCTCCTCCCGGTGCGCTTCCCAGTCCGACGGCGGGGCAGTCTCGGCCATTTCGTCCAATATCTCGCCCAATCCATAAGGATCGGCGATGATCCGCGCCTTTACCGCCTCCAGCTTGTCCGAAGCCATATAATGGGTGGCGATGCCGATCGCGGCGCAATCCGCGCCCTTGATCCGCGCGCCGGTGGTGGCAAGCCATGCGCCCGTCCGTCCCGGCATGCGCGGCAGGAACCAGCCGCCGCCCACGTCCGGGAACAGGCCTATCCCGGTTTCCGGCATGGCATAGGTGGTTCGCTCCGTGGCGACGCGATAGCGGGCGGGATCGGAAATCCCCACGCCGCCGCCCATGACGATGCCGTCGATGAAGGCGACGATCGGCTTTTCGTATACGAACAGCAGATGGTTCATCCGGTATTCGGTATGAAAGAACCGCTCGGCTTCGGAACAGTCGCCTTTCGCGCTGTTTGCGATCATGGCGATGTCGCCGCCCGCGCAGAAACCGCGCCCCTCCGCATGATCGAGCATCACCGCGACGATGCTGTCGTCCGCTCGCCAGGCCAGCAGCGCATCGATGATGGCGTCGCACATTTCGGTGGTCAGCGCATGGATCGCCTTCGGCCGGTTCAGCCGGATGCGGCCGACGCCATTGTCGGTGGAAATCAGAATTGGGTCGGTCATGGAAACTCCTGCGTCATTGCCGCAGCATGTCGCGGGCGACGATCATGCGCATCACCTGATTGGTGCCTTCCAGGATGGAATGCACGCGCAAATCGCGCCAGAAGCGCTCGATCGGATAGTCCATCAAATAGCCGTAGCCGCCATGCAGTTGCAGTGCGCGATCGACCACCGACGATCCGGTATCCGTCGCAAAGCGCTTGGCCATGGCGGCAAAGCGCGTCTTGTCGGGCGCATTTTCGGTCACCTTGACGGCAGCGGCGTAGAGCAGGGTACGCGCGGCCTCCAACTCGGTCTGCATGTCGGCGAGCGTGAACTGCGTATTCTGGAAATCGGCGATGGCCTGCCCGAACTGCCTGCGTTCCCTGGTATAGGCGACAGCCTCATCGATGCATCGTTGCGCCCCGCCCAGCGAGCAGGCACCGATATTGAGCCGTCCGCCGTCCAGTCCCATCATCGCGATGCGGAAGCCTTCCCCCTCGACACCGATGAGATTTTCGGCCGGAACGCGCACGCCGTCGAAATTGACCTGTGCCGTCGGCTGGGAATGCCAGCCCAGTTTGCGTTCCTGCGCGCCGAAGCTGACACCGGGCATGTCCTTCTCGATGACGAGGCAACTGATGCCCTTGGGGCCTTCGTCGCCGGTCCGGACCATGACGACGTAGATCTCGTTCTCGCCGCCACCGGAGATGAACTGTTTGGAGCCGGTGACGACATAATGATCGCCGTCCCTGACCGCCCGCGTCTTGAGCGCCGCGGCATCCGATCCCGATCCCGCTTCGGTCAGGCAGTAGCTGCCAATGCGTTCCATCGGCACCATGGAGGGGAGATATTTGTCCTTGACCACCTGGCTGCCGAAGCGGTCGATCATCCAGGCGGCCATATTGTGGATCGAGATGAAGGCGCTGGTCGACGGACAGCCATAGGCCATGGCTTCCATGATGAGCGCCGCCTCCAGCCTGCCAAGACCGATTCCGCCGGCCTCCTGGGACACATAAATGCTGCCGAAGCCCAACTCGGCAGCAGCGCGTATCGTGTCGCGGGGGAAGATATGCTTTTCGTCCCACTCCGCCGCATGGGGCGTGATGGCATCGGCCGTGAACCGGCGGGCCATGTCCTGGATGGCCAACTGGTCCTCGGTGAGATCGAACTGGCTCACATGCTCTCCCTGATGCCTATTTCCGATCCCCTGTAGATAAGATGCGGAATTGCATGCAACAACGCAGTTCTGCATAGGCTTCCAGCGATTTTGCAGTTTATGGGGCGGCGCATGTTCGATTGGGACGATCTCAGGGTCTTTCTGGCGGTGGCGCGGACCCGAAAGCTGGCGCCCGCCGCCCGCGCCCTAGGGATCGACGCCACCACGATCGCCCGGCGCCTGGCCCGGCTGGAGCGAAATCTGGGGCTGGAACTGTTCGAAATGGGGGTGGGGGAGCGGACGCTGACCGCGCGCGGCCAGGCCCTGTTGCGTCATGCCGAAGGCATCGAGAGCGCGGCGCTCGCCATGATGGAGGAGGCGACCGGGCAGGAACATCATCTGAGCGGACAGGTGAGGCTGTCCGTGGCGGAGGGCTTCGGCACATGGGTGCTGGCGCCGGGTCTGGCCGACTTCAGCCGGCGCCACCCCGGCATCAGGCTGGATCTGATCACGGCTTCGGGCTTCCTCAATCCGTCCAAGCGCGAAGCGGACATGGCGGTCATGCTCGCCCGGCCGCAACGGGGAAGGCTGTCGGTCCGTCGCATGGGCGATTACCGGCTGCATCTCTATGCGTCGCCCGATTATCTGGCGCGGTCAGGGACGCCGCGGCGAACCGCTGATCTGGGCCACCATGTGCTGGTCGGTTATGTGCCGGAATTCATCTTCTCGCCCGAACTCGACTATCTGGATGAGGTCGAGGCCGGGCTGGAGGCCAGCCTGCGCGCGACCAGCATCAATATGCAGCACCGGATGATCGCCGAGGGAGCCGGGATCGGCGTGCTGCCCGACTTCATCGCCGGGCGCGACGCCGCGCTGGTGCCGGTGATGGGCGATGTTGTCGAGATCACGCGCAGTTTCTGGCTGGTCACGCATGGCGACCTCAAGAAACTGCCGCGCATCGCGGCGGTGGCGGCATGGTTGCAGGAGCGTATCGAAACGCTGAAATGTTGAGCCCTTTGGCCCAAGCGACCAGAAAACAGTCCGAAAGCCAATCGACGGCACCCTTCCAGCCCGCTAAGGGAGTCGTTATGACAAGCTTCTGGTCGCATCTCACTCATGCAGCATAAGCCCAAGCGCAGCCGGGCGCTCGCCCTGCCTCGCAGCGAGTGTCGCTCGCGAGCGACCGAATATCTCGACTTTCTGGCCGCCTGGGTGAGCAAGCCGCGTCAGACGGCTTCGGTGGTGCCCAGCAGCCGCTATCTTGCGCGGTTGATGGTCGAGCATATCAATCCCGACGACGGCCGCGTGCTGGAACTGGGGGGCGGTACCGGCGTCTTTACCCGTGCGATATTGGGCACCGGGCTTCCGCCCGAAAAGCTGGAGGTGGTGGAGATCAATCCCGCCTTCGCCCGCGGCCTGCGACGGCATTTCCCTCAGGTATCGGTGCTGGAAACCCCGGCGCAGATCGTCTCGGCATCCGCGGCCGGGGAGCCGGGCGAATATCAGGCGGTGATCAGCGGCCTGCCTCTGCTGGCCATGGATCGGCAGATGCATGCCGACATTCTGTCGGAGAGCTTCCGCATGTTGCGGCCCGGCGGTGGCTTCATCCAGTTCACCTATTCGATGCGCCCGCCGGTCAGTCGCGAGATTCTCGACGCGCTGGACCTGGATGTCGTGCGCGTGGGCCAGACCGTCCGCAATTTTCCTCCTGCCACGGTCTTCCGCTTTTTCCGCAAGGGTGAATAAGCCTCCGCTTGTGTCCCGTCGGTGACGCCCTATCTTGGCCGCTCAGCAAGAAGGGGGCACTGCCGCACATGGCATCCATCATCAGCGTTTCCGGCCTGACCAAAAGCTATGCTTCGGGTTTTCAGGCGCTTAAGGGCGTCGACCTGGAGATTGAGGAAGGCGAGATTTTCGCGCTATTGGGGCCGAACGGCGCAGGCAAGACGACGATGATCTCCATCATCTGCGGCAATGTCCGTCCCACCGGCGGCAGCGTCACCGTGGCAGGGCATGACATCATCAGCGGCTATCGCGGTTCGCGCTCCGCCATCGGGCTGGTGCCGCAGGAATTGCACACCGATTCCTTCGAGCGGGTGATCGATACGGTCCGTTTTTCGCGGGGCCTGTTCGGCAAGCCGCGCAACGACGCCCATATCGAGAAGATCCTGCGCGACCTCTCGCTCTGGGACAAGCGCAATAACAAGATATTGGAACTGTCGGGCGGCATGAAGCGCCGCGTGATGATCGCCAAGGCGCTGTCCCATGAACCGCGCATCCTGTTCCTTGACGAGCCGACGGCAGGCGTCGATGTCGAACTGCGACGCGACATGTGGAAGCTGATCGGCGAATTGCGCCAGACCGGCGTCACCATCATCCTGACCACCCATTATATCGAGGAGGCCGAGGAAATGGCCGATCGTGTGGGCGTCATCAACAAGGGCGAACTGGTGCTGGTCGAGGAAAAGACCGCTCTCATGAAGAAGCTTGGCAAGAAGACGCTGACCGTTTCGCTGGTCGATACGCTGTACGCCGTCCCGCCGGAACTGGCGGAATGGCATGTGACGCTCAAGAATGAAGGCCATGAGATCGAGTATCTGTTCGATACCCAGGCCGAACGCACCGGCGTGTCGTCGCTGCTGCGCAGGCTGGGGGATCTGGGCATAGGCTATAAGGACCTCAATACCGAACAGAGCAGCCTGGAGGATATTTTCGTCAGTCTGGTCCACCAGGAGAAAGCGGCATGAGCGGGTTCAATCATCGCGCGATCTGGTCGATCTACAAGTTCGAGCTGCACAGATTCTGCCGCACGCTGCTGACCGGCCTGCTGGTTCCGGTGATCACGACTTCCCTCTATTTCGTGGTGTTCGGCGGTGCAATCGGCTCGCGGATGACGCAGATCGACGGCATTCCCTATGCGGCCTTCATCGTGCCTGGCCTCATCATGATGTCGATGTTCACGGAAAGCATCTTCAACGCCAGTTTCGGCATCTACATGCCCAAATTCACCGGCACCATCTACGAATTGCTGTCCGCCCCCGTTTCCGCTGCGGAAACAATCGCAGCCTATGTCGGTGCGGCGGCGACCAAATCCCTGATCGTCGGCACGATCATCTTCCTGACGGCCCATCTGTTCGTCGAAATCCATGTTGCGCACCCGCTGGCGATGGCGGCGTTCATGGTGTTGATCGCGATCAGCTTCTGCCTGTTCGGTTTCATCCTGGGCATATGGGCACAAAGTTTCGAGCAGCTTCAGGTGATCCCGCTGCTCATCATCATGCCGATGACCTTTCTGGGCGGCGCCTTCTATTCGATCCACATGCTGGCGCAGCCCTGGCGGACGATCACCCTCTTCAACCCGATCGTCTATCTGATCTCGGGCTTCCGCTGGACCTTCTTCGGCCGGGGCGATGTGGGGATTGAGTTCAGCCTGCTGTTCATCGCCGGAATGCTCGCTCTCTGTCTTGGCATCATCGGCTGGATGTTCCGCACCGGCTACCGGCTGAAGAAATAGGACAGGCAAAAGGAAAGGGCGGCCCGATCGCGCCGCCCTTTCCTTTCCCGGTCATCCGGCGGTCAGGCCGCCGCGCTCTCCGGCGCGATGGCGAACAGGGTGACGCCCTTATATTTGCCGTCGCTTTCATCATAGAGGCCGTGCATCGCCTCGAAAGTCTCGTCGATCACGCTGACCTCGTTGAGCCCGGCGAGCTTGAAAGTGCCCAGCTTCAGCTCGCGGGGCGGACGGCCTTCGCGCTCGATGGTGACGGCGTCGATGAACATCTCGTCATGGCGGGTGTAGAGAATGTGCGGCGCCAGCTTGACGACCATCTTGTTATAGGTCGCCATCAGGCACTTCTGGAGCGCGATTGCTTCGAAAATGGTGGTCGGAGAGGTCATGATGGGTTTTCATTACTGATTCGTCGCGATCGTTCAATTGCTTTGTGCGTCGCACCATCGTCCCATGACGCAACTCGGCGTATTTTCGGGACGAATGCCGATCAGGGATTTTGCGTATGCGATACCAGGCCCAGCCTTTCCCGCATCGCCCAGCGGATCACCAGCAGCAACGCGACGACTCCAAGCCCGCTGGCCAGGCCCAGCCAGATGCCGATGCCCTTGAAGCCCAGGGGGAAGGCCAGGATCACCCCGACGCCAATGCCGATGATCCAATAGCCGATCAGGGCAAAGATCATCGGCACCCGCGTGTCCTGAATGCCGCGCAGCACGCCCGCGCCGACCGCCTGCGTCGCATCCACGAGTTGGAAGAGCGCCGCTATGCCCAGAAAACTCACGGCTAGTGCAGCCGTCCGCCCATTGGCGGGATCGCCAAGGTCGAGAAAGGCCGAGATCAGCGTCCGTGGCATGGTGATGAGGAGGGTTGCGGCCATCAGCGCAAAGCCCGTGCCGATCGCGAGGGCCAGCCATCCCGCGCGGCCCACGCCCGCCCGGTCCCTTTTCCCATAGGCCAGTCCGACCCGCACCGTCGCTGCCTGGCCGATTCCCATGGGCACCATGAACATCAGGGCGGCGATCTGGATGGCCACGGCATGGGCGGCGAGCGAGTCGCGGTCGATCAATCCCATGAGAAAAGCGGATGCATTGAACACGGTCGTCTCGAAACCCAGCGTGACGGCGATCGGCAGCCCCAGCGCCCAGACGGCGCGATGGCGTTCCCGGTCCCGGGTCCAGAAGCGGCCGAGCAGCCGATAGCGCCGGAAGCGCCGGTCGATCAATATGACGGACAGCAGGCCCAGAAACAGGAAGGAGGAGGACAGGCTGCTGGCGATCCCCGCGCCGAACAGGCCAAGCGCCGGAAGCCCCAGATGGCCGAAGATCAGCGCCCAGCCGGCCAGCACATTGAAGGGGATGGCGCAGACCATGATGACAAGACCCCAGACCGGCCGCTCCAGCGCCGATATGAAGTTTCGCAGCGTGGTGAAGCCGAGAAAGGGCAACAAGGCCCATTGCAGTCCGCGCATCAGCAGGCCCGCCTGGCGCGCAAGGTCGGCTTGCTGTCCCATGGCACGCAAGATGGCTTCGCATTCCCACAGCAAGGCCCAGGCGGGCAGTACGAACAGCGCCGCCGCGCGCAGGGTCTGATGGACCGTCCTCCGCACGTCCCGCACCGAATGGCGCCGCCGTCCGCGCTCGCTGGCGATCAGGGGCGCGGCGGCAGTCACCAGACCCATGCCGAAGATCAGGAAGGCGTTGAACAGATTGATCGCCAAGGCGCCCGAAGCCACGGCACCCGCACCCAGCCGCCCGAGCAGCAGCAGGTCGGTCGCCGCGATCCCCGCCCAGGCGACATTGCCCGCGATCATCGGCAGCGCGAGCGCCGTCAGCGCTCCGGCTTCAAGGCGCCATGGCGACGCCATCAATGCTTCTTGAAGAGATGCAGGACCGCGACCACGATTGCGCCGACCACCAGTCCGACCATGCCAGACCCGACGGCATTCACGACCCAGTCCACGACCGGTGCGACGGCGGGCAGGGCCAGGGCCGCGCCTTCGGCAAGATGATGGATCGTGCCGGGAATCGCGTCCCAGTGAAATTCATGCAGCCCATGGACGATCAGCCCGCCCCCGACCCAAAGCATCGCAGCCGTACCCACAACGCCCAATATCGCCATCAGCACCGGCATGGCCTTCACCATGGCCCGTCCGATCGACCGGACGCCTGCGGAGGATCTTTCCGCCAGGTGCAGGCCGATATCGTCCATCTTCACGATGAAGCCCACAACGCCATAGACGCCCGCCGTAATCAGGATGGCGACGACGACGAGGATGATCGCCTGTTCCCATATCGGTTCGCTTGCCACGGTTCCAAGCGCGATCGCCATGATCTCGCCCGACAGGATGAAATCGGTGCGGATGGCTCCGGAAACCTTCTGATCCTCCAATTCCCTCGAACTGTGCGTGGTCAGAGCGTCTTCGGCGACATCATGTCCTCCCTGTATCGCCTCCAGCAGCTTCTCCACCGCCTCGTAGCAGAGAAAGGCGCCGCCCAGCATCAGCAGGGGCGGCAGGAGCCAAGGTGCAAAGGCGCTCAGGGCCAGCGCGGCGGGCAGCAGGAACAGCAGCTTGTTGCGCAGCGATCCCTTGGCGATCTTCCAGATGATCGGCAATTCGCGATCGGGCGTCAGGCCCATGACATAGCGCGGCGTGACGGCGGTATCGTCGATCACCACGCCGGCCGCCTTCGATCCGGCCCTTCCCGCGGCGGCGGCGACATCGTCCAGCGAACTGGCCGTGAGCTTGGCAATTCCCGCTACGTCGTCCAGCAGCGCAATCAGACCCGAAGGCATTGATATTCTTCCCCTGTCAGCGCCGGAATGGCGCCGGAAGCCGTCTCATAAAGGTGGGGCAGGGCAGGGGCAATGGCCTAAGCCAAACCCTGAAGAGCAGATCAGTGAAGTCCGCGATAATTGCCCGGCGGGTCGCTGGCAGGGAAGGATTCGTCGAGTTGCTCGTCGACCAGATCCCAATCCCTGGCGTCGATATGCTGTTCCGCCGGGCCGGCATCACGTACTGGCGCTGATGAAGGGGCAGGCGTCCGATCCTTCTCGTCGCCGCTTGCCTGCCATTGCTGCAAGCCTTTCCATGCCGCGACGCCCAGTCCGGTGAGGAAGGCGAGTTTCAGCAACCCCTTCATGTCGGCTTCTCCTGTCTTTCATGCAGATGGACCCAGTCCGCACGGTTATGGCTTACGCTGTCGAGCGGGAGGGCGATTTCGCCTTCCTCGTCGGTGCCCGCCGCCGGCTCGGCCGCAGGCGATATCCGTCCCACTGGCCATCGCTCCCGCAGCGCTGCGTCGATCATGGCCTGCCATATGCCTATATCGCCCGCCTCGATCATCGCTTCATCCGGGCTTTTCATGAGAGCGAGAAGGCTGGCGGCGGCCTCCACCTGCGCCTGCCAGCGATCGGGATCGCCGGCAGCCAGATGACGGGCCAGCCGTTCAATGAGCGTGCGCTGCTCCATGACAGGCTGAACGCTGTCCCGCCCCCTCTGTTCCCCTATGTCGTGACGGGAGTGAAGCGATGTGAACGAGAGCGGCCGCCGCTCGTTGGAGGAGATGGATGGGGGGGACGAGACGGAGAGACGATCATGCCCCGAGGTGACAAGAGCAGCTATACCGACAAGCAGAAGCGCAAGGCAGACCATATCGAGCAAGGCTATGAAGATCGTGGCGTTTCCCATGCGGAGGCGGAACGGCGTGCCTGGGCGACGGTGAACAAGGAATCGGGCGGCGGCAACAAGTCCGGCTCCGGACGCGGCAAGCCCGACAGCCATGTCTCGTCGCGCAAGGGCGGCAGGAAAGGCGGTGCCGCCTCGGCCAAGCGGCCGGCGGCGGATCGGTCCACCGCGGCGAAGAAGGGATGGGAAACTCGTCGCAGAAAAGCGCATGGCTGAGGGCCGGTCCCGCGATGCTCCTAAAGGCGCATTTCCAAGCAGGCTTTAAGCGGTGAAAGGCTTATTTTTCCAGCCTGATCTCAAACAGCTTTGCCCAATTCTTGCCGGTCACGAACATGCGGTCGGTCTTGGCGTCGTACGCGATGCCATTGGCGACCGCCTCACTATCTGTGGCGCCGCTGGCCCGGACAAGAGGTGAGATGTCCAGCCAGTCGATCACGGCACCGGTGTGCGGATCGATCCGGGCGATATGGTCATCATACCAGATATTGGCCCAGATTTCACCTTTCACATATTCCAGTTCGTTGAGCCGATCCACCGGGCGTCCGTTCCAGCTCACCGTGATACGCCGTTCTTCGGTCAGCTTTTCCGGGTCCAGAAAGCGTAGTTGCGAAGTGCCGTCGCTCATGATGAGGCTGTGGCCATCCTGCGTCAGCCCCCAGCCTTCCCCTTCATAACGGAAACCGGAAACCGGCGAAAAGTCCTTCATTTTCCAGACGAAACCCTGCCGATGACGCCATGTCAGGCTGATCAGTTGGTCCTTCCAGTTGACGATGCCCTCGCCGAAATAGGGGCGGGGAATGACGCGGCGGCTCAACACCTTGCCGGTCTTGGGATCGACCTTGCGGATTTCCGACTGGCCCTCAAGGCCTGTGCTTTCGTAAAAGGCACCATCGTGGAAGAAGAGGCCTTCGGTGAACGCGCCCGGATCATGGGGATAGCTTTTCACCAGCTTCCAGCGCGTTTCCGCCTGAGCCGGGCCAGCCAGCAGCGACGCGCTCAACAGCGCAGCCAGAACGCGCTTCATTCGGCGGCCTGCTCCGCCATGGCGCTGGAAAGCCAGTCGGGCAGGATGGCGGGGTCGATATCCTCGACCCGCCGCAATTCGATTGAGAGGCCCAGGTCGGGCAGGGCGGCTTTCTGGCGTTTCTCGTCGGCCTGCGCCAATGGAACGGCCACCAGCCGCCGGTTCACCTTGTTGCGATAATGCATGCGGGCGGTGTTCTCCTGCCCGACATAGCATCCCTTGTCATAATCGACGCCGTGCAGTTCCTCGGCATTGGTTTCCAGCCACAATATCTGGTCCTGTCCCAGCTCGCCCACGCCCTCGAACACGCCGATCGCCAGCCGGTGCGCGCGAAAGGCGGCCGATGCGTCGCCCTCATCCGGCGCCGCGATCCAGCGATGCCCCAGGGCGCGCAGCCGGGGGTCGAACGGCTTGTCTTCCGCCTCCAGCGCCCAATGCACGGCCAGTTCGCTTTCCCGGGCGATCACCGCCTTGCGCCGCAGCCGGTACAGCGTCAGCCGCTTGGCCAGCGCGTCCGCCTGCGCCGCCTCGCAATCGATTAGCACATCCCCGCCATCCGCCCAGAGGATGAAATCGAACAGCGCCTTGCCCTGCGGAGTCAGCATGGCCGTCCATCGCGGCTCGTTCGGTTTCAACCCCAGAACGTCGCGCGTCAGCAGGCCTTGCAGAAATGGCTTCGCTTCCTCGCCGGAAATTCTGAGGATCGCGCGGTCGCTAAGGGTGGTGCCGGTCATCGGCTTTAGGTAGGACACTCCCCAACCATATCCAAGCGGTGAACGATCATGTCCGAAACTTTCGACCTCATCCTCAAGAACGGCACCGTCCACACGCCCGGCGGACCGGAAAGCGTGGACGTCGGGGTGCGGGGCGGCAGGATCGCCGCCATCGGTTCGGCCTTGGGCGATGCGGCGGAAGTGATCGATTGTACCGGCCTCGACGTGCTGCCGGGTTGTATCGACAGCCAGGTCCATTTCCGCGAGCCAGGGCTGGAGCATAAGGAAGACCTCGAATCGGGCAGCCGCTCGGCGGTGCTGGGCGGTGTGACGGCGGTGTTCGAAATGCCCAACACCAATCCCAACACCGACACCGCCGACCGTGTGCGGGACAAGCTGAAGCGTGCCCATCATCGCATGTGGTGCGACCATGCCTTTTATGTCGGCGCTACCGCCGACAATGCGGAACGGTTGAAGGAACTGGAGCGCATTCCCGGCACGTCGGGAGTCAAGATATTCATGGGCGCTTCGACGGGCAGCCTGCTGGTGGACGACGACGATGCCCTCGCGCGCGTCCTTGCCAGCGGCACCCGCCGCGTCGCCATCCATGCCGAGGACGAGGCGCGCATGAACGCCCGCAAGGATCTGCGGGTGGAGGGCGATCCGTCCTCGCACCCCGTCTGGCGTGACGATGAAAGCGCGATGATCGCGACGAAACGGATCATCGATCTTGCCCGCAAGGCGCGCCGCCGCATCCACATCCTGCATGTGACGACTCCTGCGGAACTGGAATATATCGCGCGGAACAAGGATATCGCGACCTGCGAGGTCACGCCGCAGCATCTGACGCTGGCGGCGGAGGATGCCTATCCGCGCCTTGGCACCTATGCGCAGATGAACCCGCCGATCCGGTCGCAGGCGCATCGCGACGGTCTGTGGCACTGGCTCAATCAGGGGGTGCCCGATGTGCTGGGAAGCGATCACGCCCCCCACACCATAGAGGAGAAGGCGAAAACCTATCCCGCTTCGCCCAGCGGCATGCCCGGCGTGCAGACTCTGGTGCCGCTGCTGCTCAACCATGTGGCGAAAGGGCGGCTGTCGCTGCGCCGGTTCATCGAGTTGACCTCCTCCGGCCCGCAGCGCGTATTCGGGCTGGTCGGCAAGGGCCGCATCGCGCTCGGCTATGATGCCGACTTCACCGTGGTCGACCTCAAGAAGCGCTGGACGGTCGGCAGCGACTGGCTCTCCTCGCGCTGCAACTGGTCGCCGTTCGAAGGCATGGACCTCACCGGCAAGGCTGTCGGCACCATCATTCGCGGCCATCGCGTGATGTGGGAAGATATGCTGGCCAATGAAGCGATCGGCGAGCCGATCCGCTTCGAGGCGACCGAATTCGCCTAGGCGGTCGCCACCCGGTTGCGGCGGACGGTGGCGATGCTGTCCGCCGCGAACAGGATCAACCCGCCCCAGATCAGCGCAAAGCTGACGATCTGGCCGTGGCTCAATGTCTCACCGAACAGCAGGATTCCGCACAGGAACTGCAAGGTGGGCGCGAGATATTGCAGCAGTCCCAGCGTCGCCATCGGCAGCCGCTGGGCGGCGGTGGCGAACAGGACCAGCGGCACCGTCGTCACCGCGCCGGAAATGATCAGCAAGCCGGTCGTTGGCATATCCTGCCCGAAGCTGATGCCGCCGTGGGAGGTCAACCAGACCAGGTAACCGATCGCCGGAAGCGTCAGCAGCAACGTCTCGACCCCCAGTCCCATCATCGGCGGCACTGGCGTCACCTTGCGGATCAGGCCGTAAAAGGCGAAACTCAGCGCGAGGGTGATGCTGATCCACAATGTCGTCAGCGCGGCCGCCGCCATGATGGCGACTCCCACCGTCGCAAGGGCGATCGCCAGCATCTGCCCACGCCGCAATCTTTCCTTGAGCAGCAGCACGCCCAGCCCGACATTGACCAGCGGATTGAGGAAATAGCCGAGGCTGCTGGCGATGACATGACCGGCATTGACCGCCCAGACGTAAATCAGCCAGTTGATTGCGATCATCAGCGCCGAACCTGCGAGCGGCAGCATCAGCCGCCGGTTGCCCAGCAGCGCGAACAAGGCGGGCAGGGCCTTGCGCGTGCCCAGCAGCGTCAGGATCAGCAGCAGCGACCACATCACACGCTGCGTCACGATCTCCACCGGATCGACATGATGCAGCAGCCGGAAAAAGATCGGCAGCATGCCCCACAAGCCATAGGCGCCCACGGCCGCCAACATCCCCTGGCGGAAGGCGTGACCGGATGGGTCGGGCGGTGTCAGAATATGCCTCCCCCCAGGAACAGGCGCAGCGCCCCGAACGCCGCGACCATCAGGCAGAAGTTGCGCCCGCCATTGCGGCTGGAAAACATGCCCACAAAGGCGCCGACCAAGGCCATTGGCACCAGCAGCCAGTTGAGTGCGCCCAGCAGCGGAAACACCGCCGGGATCATCAGGATCAGCGTCGCAAGGCCGATCAGGGCTGACAGCATATTGATCATGGCGCACCAAATGGACTTTCGAGCCGGTCAGGACAAGGCGCACAGGCAAGGCCAGTTGGCGAATAATGGCCCGGCATCAAAATAAAGGGGCGGATTCACCACAAACCCTAACGAAAAATTAACTTCTACCTTTCACTTCCTGTTAACCAGGGAGTGAAGCCATGGCCTCTGTTCGATCCGTCTCCATCATCACGCTTGCCTTGACCCTGTCGCTGGCCGGTTGCGGCAAGGGTGGCAAGCATGCCGACCTCAATGCGCTGGACGAAGCGCTCACCAACAATGTGGTGGAGGGACAGATCGTCGTCGATCCCAACCGCATCGGTGGGCCGACCGCTCCATTGCCGGTGCTCAAGGGCGAGGCTGCCAAGGCGCTGGCCGCCTCGGTCAAGCTGGCGGGCGGCAAGCTGCTGGCGACACCGGCCGCCGTGCAGGGCGCGGGGACGGATTCCGCCAAGACGCTTGCCGAGGTCGCCATGGGACAGCAGGGGCCGGGCAGCAACGCCAATTGCCGCAAGCAGCTGGTCTATGGCAATCAGTGGGCCAGCCGCCTGCCCGATCCTTTCACCCCCTATCCGGGTTCGCAACTGGTCGAAGCGGCGGGCGCGGAGAAAAATGGCTGTACCCTGCGCGCCGCAACCTTCGTGACGCCGGTGCCGCGCCAGAGCGTCATGGACTTTTATTATACCCAGGCCCGCCGGTCCGGCTTCGACGCCGAACACAGGATCATGGACGGCGATCATGTGCTGGGCGGTACGCGCAAGGATGACGGCAGCGCCTATTTCCTGCTGTTCACCGACGCGCCGGGCGGCAAGACCAGCGTCGATATCATCGCGGATAACGGGCGCTGATCCTGAACGACATGTGGCGTTGAACCCAAACCGCCCATTTCCTTCGTGGCATTTTGCCATTAGGGCGGGCGGCATGACCAATATTCTTCTCGTCATGGCAGGCGGCGCCGTCGGATCGGCGCTTCGCTATCTGCTCGGGCGTCTTTCAGGCCAGTTGTTCCCGGCCGCCTTGTGGCCATGGGGAACCTTCGGCGCCAACATCATCGGCGGCTTCGCCATGGGCTTGCTGGCCGGGTGGCTGGCGCGCTTCAGCAGCGGTCCGGGTGAGCCGATCCGCTTGCTCCTGGCAGTGGGCGTGCTGGGCGGCTTCACCACCTTTTCCTCCTTCAGCCTTGAGACCGTGCTGATGATCGAGCGTGGGCAATTTGGCATGGGCCTGGCTTATGCCGTCTTTTCCGTGATCGGTGCGGTCGGCGCGTTGGCGGGGGGCCTCGCCGTGATGAGGAGCGTCGCATGAAGGGTAAATCCTCCGGTCCCTCGCGCGGATCCCGCAAGCCCGGCGCAGCCCCGCAAGGCCGTGCTCGTGGCGCCGTCAAGGCAGCGCGCGCGCGCAAGCCCGACGCGCCCAAGGCGCCGCCGAAACAGGCCGCGAAACCCGCTTCCATCAAACCCGCATCAGTCAAGCCTGCTCCCGCCAGGACTTCGAGCAGCAAGGGCGTCTCGCTCGACGTGCGGCAGTTCCGGGTGGCTGCCGATGATGACGGAATCCGGCTCGACCGCTGGTTCCAGCGGCACTTGCCCGATGTCAGCTTCAACACAGTATCCCGCTGGTCGCGTACCGGCCAGCTTCGGGTGGACGGCGCTCGCGCCGCGCCCGGCGACCGCCTTGCCGAAGGTCAGAGCATCCGCGTGCCGCCTGCCGAACCCAAGGCTGCCGAAAGCGCCAGGCCCAAGCGGGTCCGCCCGCAACTGACCGACGATCAGGTCGCCTTCGCCCAGAGCCTGGTCATCCACCGCGACGCGCAGGCGATCGTCATCAACAAGCCGCCGGGCCTTGCCACGCAGGGCGGCACCAAGACCGAAGACCATGTCGACGGACTGCTGGATGCGCTGGAATATGAGCTGGACCAGCGGCCCAAGCTGGTTCACCGGCTCGACAAGGACACGTCCGGCGCGCTGTTGATCGCCCGCACGGCGCGCTCGGCCGCCCATTTCGCCAAGGCCTTTTCCAGCCGCACGGCGCGCAAGGTCTATTGGGCCATCGTGATGGGCGTTCCCTCGATCGAGGACGGCATGATCGAGTTGCCCATCGCCAAGCAGCCCGGCACCGGCGGTGAGAAAATGCATGTGGATGAGGAGGAGGGACTGCCCGCCCGCTCGCGCTACCGGGTGATCGAACGCGCGGGCAATCGCGCCGCCTGGGTCGAGCTGCAGCCCTATACCGGCCGCACCCATCAGTTGCGCGTCCATATGGCGGCAATCGGCCATCCCATTGTCGGCGACGGCAAATATGGCGGCAAGGAAGCGTTCCTGTCCGGCACGATCAGCCGCAAGATGCACCTCCATGCCCGCCGCATCAGGGTGGATCATCCCGATGGTGGCCGCGTCGATGTCCGCGCGGAACTGCCCGATCATTTCGCCGCCAGCCTGACCTCGCTGGGCTTCGATATCCATGCGGGCGATTTGCCGCTGGACGAGGAAATCGAGCGCAAGCCCACCCGCGAGGATGAGAAAAAGGCAGCCCGCGCCCACGCCAAGCAGATCCGCAAGGGGCGCAAGGGCGAACGCCGCTCGCGGGGAGCGTCCGCCGGTGCAAAGGGCGGCGGTGGGAAAAGCGGGGGAGGGCCGCGGAAGAAATGACCAACCGCCTCGCCGTCTTCGACTGCGACGGCACGCTGGTCGACAGCCAGCACAGCATCTGCACCGCCATGATCCGCGCCTTCGAGGGCGAGAAGCTGGCTCCCCCCGAACGCGCCGCCATCCTCTCGGTGGTCGGCCTGTCGCTGCCGATGGCCATGGCGCGCCTGCTGCCGGAGGCGCAGGCCGACTATCATGAGCATCTTTCCGACAGCTACAAGCGCGCCTTCCAGCTGTTGCGCCGCGAAAATGCAGTGTCGGAACCGCTTTATCCCGGCATTGCCGATCTGGTCCGCGAACTCGACAGCGACGGCTGGCTGCTCGGCGTCGCGACGGGCAAGTCGGACCGGGGCCTTCAGCTCTGCCTCTCCCATCATGGCATCCATGCCCATTTCGTGACGCTCCAGACCGCCGACCGGCACCCGTCCAAGCCGCATCCCTCGATGCTGCTGACGGCCATGGCCGAAGCGGGCGCGTCGCCTGAGACCACCGTGATGATCGGCGATACCAGCTTCGATATCGATATGGCGCTGGCCGCGGGCACGCGCGCTCTGGGAGTCGGCTGGGGCTATCATACGCCGCAGCATCTCGTCGCGGCGGGCGCGCATAGCGTGGCGATGGACAGCGGCGAACTGCGCGACAATATCCACGCGCGATGACCGATATGCCGCCGATCCTGCCCCCCATCCCGCCGGTCGACCCTGACAGGGTTGCCCGCCAGCGCTTCTTCGCGCTCGGGCTGTTCCGCCTGTCGGGCGCGCTGCTGGTGATGTTCGGCTTCCTCATATTGATGCAGCGCTTCCACTGGGTTCAGGGCGGCAAGGCCAAGGCGATGGGTGCGATCTTCGTAGTTGTCGGCCTGTTCCAGTTCGTCGTCGTGCCGCGCCTGCTGCTCGCCCTGTTCCGAAAGCCTGTCCCGAGCCAAGACGAAGAGCCTCCTCAACCATGAAGCGTTTTTACAAGGCCGTTAATGTCGTTCCCGGTGATGCTGGCCTGGAGATTCAACTCGACGGCCGTCCCGTCCGCACGCCCGCCCGCGCGCCGCTGGCCCTGCCCAACGCAGGGCTGGCCGAAGCCGTGGCCCAGGAATGGCGCGCGCAGGGCGAAACCGTCGATCCGCGTTCCATGCCGTTCACCGGCCTTGCCAATGGCGCTATCGACCAGATCGCCCCCAATCGCGCGAGCTTCGCCGACGGCATCGCCCGTTATGGCAGCAGTGACCTGCTCTGCTATCGTGCCGAGGGGCCAGCGGAACTGGTCGCGCGAGAAGCCGCCGCATGGGATCCGCTGCTCGATTGGGCGCGCAGCCGCTATGATGTGACCTTCAAGGTGACGCACGGCATCGTCCCGGTCGATCAGCCCGCCGAGACGCTGGAGCGTCTTTCCGCCGCTGTCGCTGCCTTCGACCCCTTCACGCTGGCGGGACTTTCCACGCTGGTCACGCTCTCCGGCTCCCTGGTTTGCGGTCTTGCCATCGTGGACGGCGGCCATGATGCCGACCTCATCTGGACTGCATCCGAAATCGATGAGGCCTGGGAAGTCGAACAATGGGGCGAGGATGCCGAAGCCGCCGCCCGTTCGGCGCAGCGCAGAAACGAATTTGCCATGGCGCGAGCCTTTTGCGAGATGGTCCGAGCCTGACCGGCTGGGCGCGAAGCTGCCTCTCTGGTCAAATCGGAGAGGCAAGCCGCAGGGACGCGTCTTGCCCGTGAAAGCTCCAAGGAGGACCCTGACCTTGTTGTCCCGCACCTTTGTTATCGCCCTCTCGACCGTTGCTGCGCCGCTCGCATTCCCCGCCCCCAGCTTTGCTCAAGAGGCGGCCGCGCCCACCGCTGCCCAGATGACGTCGGCACAGATCGCGGCCTTCAACCAGGCCGTGACCGATTTTACCGCCGGTCAGACGGCGCAGCAGGCGGGTGACAACAACGTTGCGGCGGCCAAATATGAGGCCGCGCTCCCCGCCATCCGCACGGCGGTTCAGATCGATCCGGGCAAGATCGAGAATGTGAACTTTCTCGCCAACGCCCTTTATGCCGATGCCGCCGCACAGGGCGCGCTGGGCAGGATGGACAAGGTGATCGCCCTCTACAGCGAATCCGCTCCCTATTGGCGTCAGATTGTGGAAGCCAAGCCAGCCGACGCCGCCAACCGCAACATTTTTGCGGGGATCCTGATCCAGCTGGGCAATCAGAAGCTGGCGGGGCAGGACAAGGCCGGCGCCGATCCGCTCTACAAGGAAGCGCTGGCCCTGGCGCGGACATCCGTGGCGGAGAATGGCACGGACGCGGTGTCCAGGAATATCCTGCTGTCTGCCCTGATCGGCGCGAGTCAGACGGCCAATGATCCAGCACTGACGAACGAGGCACTCAGCCTGGGCAAGGCGATGTTGAGCGACGGAACCATCGATGCCATGAACAAACCGTCCGTTCAGGCCATGACGGGCAAGAAGGCCGGTTGGTTTCTGGCACGGGGAGGGAAGGCGTTTGCTTTCCTTCCCCCGGATGGCAGTTCAGGAAAGGCCGCCGATGATCTTGTCGGCGTACAGCATCCGCCCTGGGCCCAGCAGCCCGATAAATTGCGGCAGCATATGGCGGGCGAGCGCGAAACAGCCCTCGCTGCGGCCGATCTTGCCCCAGGTGGCGATGTGATTCTCGCTCACATAATCGGCGCCATGGACGACGATGGCGCGCATTTCCGCATTGTTGTTCTGCGGATCGAGCCCCGTCAGCCGCATGGCGCGCCCATGCTGGCCTTCGTAAATCTCACCCGTCTTGAACGCACCTGAACAACTGGCGAGCGAATTGGGCTCGTTGGAAAAGGTCTGGAGCCAGCCGGAATGTTCGGGGTCCGAACCCCGGCCATGAGCGACCAGATAGGAACTGGACTGCCCCCCGATCAGGTCGACCACATGAAAGCGCAACTCCCGCGACGGCGCGTTGAAATCGGCCAGGGCAACCCGGTCCCGCAGTTCGAACATATGGCCATGCTGGTCGAGCGCGGCCTTGGCGCGTTCCAGCAATTTGGCATAGGGCTGCGTCGCCAGCGACCCGGGAGAAATCGGCCGGGGCGTCGGCGGAAGTGCGGGGCTGGGCAGCGTCTCGCCCAGCGAAGCGGCTCGCCCGGCACTGTCGGCAAGAAACGAAAAAGCCAGCCCGCTTAAAGCGAGCTTGGTAAAATTACGACGATCCATGAATCGCAATATAGCAAATGCGCCGGACCGCTCCAAGGGGAGGGCGGCGCAACCGCAACCATTCGTCCGATCCGGATCAGCAAAACCGCCGTTCTGCTCCGATTCCGCGCTCGGGCGAGTGGTTCGTCATTGCGTCGCGTTGGCGGCTTCGCCCGACTGGTCCCTGTCGAGGCGCGCCGTCATGCCGGTCGCATCGGCATCGTCCTGGATCTGCTGCTGTTCGGAAATGCTCGGCGGCGCGGCAGGCTGGGCCGCTGCGCTATTGTTGCCCGGCTCGGGCGCCGGGGCCGCCGGTTCATTGACGATGACATTTTCCACCGGCGGTTCGACCAGATTGTTGGTGGCCGGCGTCTCTTCGTCCTTCTTGTTGCAAGCGGCCAAGGCGAGCGCCCCGGCGAGGGCGATGAAAGCGATCTTGCGCATGAATTCAGTCCTTGGATGCGATGGTGGCTGCGGGAGTGGCGGCAGGTGCCGTGGTCGGATCGGAACGGCTGCTCGACGCCTCGATCTTCGCGGCGAGCAGCTTGTCCCAGCCATAGGGGTCGGAACGGAAGCTCATCGTGCCATTATTGCTGGCAAAGGCAGTCCAGTAGAGAAGATAGACCGCCACCTCCTTGGGCAGTGACACCCGCTGGGTCTTGCCGCTATCGATCAGCGACTGGATCTTGCCAGCCAGGTCAGGATCGCTGGCCACCATCAGTTCGGCCAGCGGCACCGGCTTTTCCAGGCGAATGCAGCCATGGCTCGCCAAGCGGTCATAGCTCGAGAATTTCGCCCGCGACGGGGTATCGTGCAGATAGACGGCGAAGGGGTTGTTGAAATCGAACTTCAACCGTCCCAGCGCGCTGCCGGGACCGGCGGGTTGCACGATCCGCTCCCCGGTTTCGGGGGTTCCGACGATCTTGTAGCCCTGACGGATCAACGCGGCACGGCCCTTGGGCCATAATTCGCGCTTGGCGATGGAGGTCGGAACGTTCCAGGGCGGATTGACGACGATCGAATGGATGCTGGACGACAGCATCGGTGTAGCATTGTCCGGCGCGCCAGTGACGGCGCGCATGGACGTTACAGGCTGGTCGCCCTCGAAAACGGTCAGCACGGCTGCGGCGATATTCACCTGCACCCGGTTGACGGGCAGGTCGCGCGGCATCCAGCGCCAGCGCTCCATATTCGCCATGATCGCAGCGATTCGATCCTCCACCGGCACGTTCAGTTCCTTGAGCGTGCGCGCGTCGAGCAGGCCGGTGGGGTTAAGCCCATAGCGCCGCTGTGCCCGTTGCAGCACATCGGTGAGCTTTTCTGCGGGGGTGACGCTCTTGTCTTCAATCGCGATGCGCGTCCGCACCTTATCGGGCGAGGATTGCGCCGTCAGCACGGGCCATCCGCCGGTGTCGCGGATCCGCTCATAATTGGCGAGGCCCTTGCGCAACCCGTCATAGCCGGCATAGGGCGGCGTCAGGCCCAGTGCCCATTGCGGCAGCCGGTCTTCGGCAATCGCCTTCGCAAGGCCGGGGTGCGGATCGAAAGGGGCGGGCCGCAATGCCCAGATTTCCAGGAAATCCGCCGTGTTCACCCGGCCGGTGCTCAGCGCCTTTGCCCGGTCCAGCACCGCGGAGATCAGGGCGTCGCCCTTGAGCGTACCCGTGGCCTTGCTCCGCGCCATCAGGCCCTGCTGCGCGCCGCCCGTCAGCCAGACATTCAGCCATTTTTCCTGCGCCGCGGAGAGCGGCGGCAAGGGTACCGGTGGAGGCGGCGTCACGATGGCGGGCGGCAGAATGACCTGGGGCTGGGCAGGGGCGGGCAGCGTGGGCGCAACCGCAGGAGGCTGCGCCAGAGCGGGCGATGCAGCGGCTCCCAGCAGACAAAAAACGGAAAAACGGATCAATTTAGGACGGTTCATGCTGGACCAGATAGCGCAAAGCCCGCATCGTTCAAACTCGAAGATAGCGGAAAAGATGATGCTGCACGTCGTTCACCATCCGGCTTATGCCTCTCCGGCAACAAATTTTGGGGTGACAGGGGGCAGCCATTTCCGGTTCGACAAATATGGGCTGGTGATGGAAGCGCTCCAGCATAGCGGTGCGGCCTTTACCGTCCATGAACCTGAGCCCATGCCCCGCCGCTGGATAGAGGCCGTGCACGACCCGGCCTATGTGGCTCAGGTCTCAAGCCTCGCCGTACCACGAGAGAAGGAGCGGCGCATCGGCTTTCCGGTGACGGAAAGGGTCGCGCGCCGTTCGATGCTCTCGCCGGGCGGAACGTGGCTGGCCGCCCGGCTGGCAAAGCGGCACGGCTATGCCGCCAATGCGGCGGGTGGCAGCCATCATGCGCTGCACGACAGCGGGGCGGGCTATTGCATATTCAACGATCTCGCCATTGCGGCCCACCGCCTGATCGAGGAAGGGGACGCCCGGCGCATCCTGATCCTCGACCTCGATGTGCATCAGGGTGACGGAACCGCATCGCTGATGGCGGGGCGAGGGGACGTCTTCACCTTGTCGATCCATGCGGAGAAGAATTTTCCAGCCCGCAAAGCCCGTTCGACGCTGGATATCGGCTTGCCCGATGGCACGGACGATGAAGTCTATCTGGCAACGCTCGCGGGGGTTTTGCCGGGCGTACTGGATGATTTTGCTCCCGATCTCCTTCTTTATCAGGCGGGAGTCGATGCTCATGCCGATGACCGGCTGGGTCGCTTGTCGTTGACCGATCAGGGGCTCGCGGCGCGCGACCGGATGGTCATGCGCGCTGCCCGCGACCGGGCGATCCCCCTCGCCAGCGCGATGGGAGGCGGCTATGGAGAGGACCGCATGGCGATCGCACGCAGACATGCCGATTGCATGATCCGGTTGGCGGAAGAATGTGCCGGGTCGCCGGTCAAGCTTCGCGATCTACCCTGATTTCAACCGTTGATCGCTCTGGAAGCCTCTCTAATGAACCGTGCCGGTAACCGGTTCGGCTTGGCCATCGCTTCTGCTCTCCATGATCTTCGCTGCAACCAGTCCTGCCGCGACAAGTGCCAGGAAATCACTGAAGGCCAGATAGAGGATGTAACCCCATGGCGCGTGGTTGAACACGGCCTGCCCAATATGCAGCCATAATATCGAGGCCAGCGAAAATATGAGGGTGACGCGGGCCCTCTGGGCGAAATCGGCGCCGATGAAACGCAACATGAAGGCGATCAGTAAGCCTACCACCAGCGCCAGAATCAGTCCGCCGATGAGCGCGCTGGCATCCGTCACCGGAAAGCCGCCATTATTGTAGAAGACCATCGCGACCGGTCCCTTGCCATACAGGATCGTACCCTGGGCCGTGGCGGGATCGGGAACCACGTAGACGCCGGTGCCGGTCGCGGTCAGCGCCTGCGCCATGGCGGCCTGCAATTGACCGCTGGCGGCCGCATCGGCGCGATGAAAGGCCAGCGCACTGAGCGGCGTTCCCCAGAAGACGAACCCGACAAGATACATGGCCACGCCGCCGATCAGGCCGCCGAGCAAGGTCTTGATCATATGCCCTCCTGTCATCTCGATGGGACGAGAAGCTGAAGGACAAACGCGGGGCCTGCAATATCTTTCCGGAAAATCAGTCGGCTTTGCGAGAGGCCTTTTCCGCTATCCCCGACACGCCCTCGCGCCGGTCCAGTTCATCCAGCACATCGTCCAGCGCAATATCGAGGTCGGCCAACAGCACCAGCAGATGGAACAGCAGGTCCGCGCTTTCACCAATCGCGCCCTGGCGATCGGAGGCCATGGCCGCGATCACCGTCTCGACGGCTTCCTCGCCGACCTTCTGGGCGATCTTGCCGCGCCCCTTCGCGGTCAGCCTGGCCACATAGCTTTGGGAGGGGTCCGCCTCCCGCCGCTGGCGGATGGTCCGTTCAAGATCGAAAAGGGTCGCGCGCATGGCGCCATCAAGCGCCGCGCGCGCGACCCGTCAAATGAAAACTTACTTCCGCTTGTGGCGCGCGACGAAAAGCCGGGCGCCCAGCACGGCTGCACCCATGGCGAACAGCGCCACCTGCTCGGGTTCGGGCACCGGGGTCGGCGTGCCGCCCGAGGATGAACCACCGGAGCTGGAGGAGCCGCCGCACTTCTTGCCCCAGCACCATGTCGCCCCGGCCGGAGCCGCCGCACCCATCAGGGCCGCTACGCCAGCGGCCAGAAACAGCTTGTTTACATTCATCTTTTCTACCCCTTGTTCGTTTGAAGCAGGTGATGAGGATGGTGCATGAGCCGTGCCAGACAGGCGATATGGAGCAACAGCGGCGCCACCATGGTTAACGGCGCATCGCGCAAATTGGTTAATGTCAATTCAACCGACGCTTTTCACGTAAATCCGGTATCAGCCTGCCCGGACGGCTATGCCGGCGGCCGCCAGCGCCTGATGCGCTTCGGCAATGCTATGTTGACCGAAATGAAATATCGATGCTGCCAGGACCGCGCTGGCATGGCCTTCGATCACCCCTTCCACCAGATGAGCGAGCGTGCCGACGCCGCCGCTGGCGATCACCGGGATCGACACCGCATCGGCAATGGCGCGGGTGAGGGCAAGATCATAGCCCGCCTTGGTGCCGTCGCCGTCCATGGAGGTCACCAGCAGTTCGCCCGCACCCAGTTTTGCGAGCCGGATCGCATGTTCCAGCGCATCGATGCCGGTGGGCTTGCGTCCGCCATGGGTGAAGATTTCCCAGCGCCCCTCGCCGACGCGGCGCGCATCGACCGAGCCGACGACGCATTGGCTGCCGAAACGGTCGGCGATATCGGCCACCACTTCGGGGCGGATGACGGCGGCGCTGTTGACGGCCACCTTGTCGGCACCCGCGAGCAGCAGCGCTCGCGCATCATCCGGACTGCGTACGCCGCCGCCGACCGTGACAGGCATGAAGCAGACTTCCGCTGTCCGGCGCACGACGTCGAGAATGGTGCCGCGCGCCTCATGGGTCGCGGTGATATCGAGAAAGCAGAGTTCGTCCGCGCCCGCCGCGTCATAGACCTTGGCCTGTTCGACCGGATCGCCCGCGTCGCGCAGATCGACGAAGTTCACGCCCTTGACCACCCGGCCATTGGCGACGTCGAGACAGGGGATGACGCGGGTGCGGACCGTCATGCCGCCGCCTGCGCCACCGCCAGCGCGGTCTTGAGGTCCAGCCGTCCGTCATAGAGCGCGCGGCCGGTGATGACGCCTTCAATGCCCTCATCGGCATGCAGGCTGAGCACGCGGATATCCGCGATTCCCGCAACCCCGCCGCTGGCGATGACGGGAATGCCGGTCGCCCGCGCCAGATCGACGGTTGCGTCAATATTGCAGCCCTTGAGCAACCCGTCGCGGCCGACATCGGTGAAGAGCAGGCTGGCGACGCCGGCATCCTCGAACCGGCGGGCAAGGTCGACCACCGGCATGTCGGACTTTTCGGCCCAGCCGTCGGTTGCCACGAAGCCGTCGCGGGCGTCCACCGCGACCACGATGCCGCCGGGGAAATCGCGCGCGGCCGCCTTCACGAATTCAGGGTCCTTGAGCGCGGCCGTGCCGATCACGATTCGAGACACGCCAAGGCCGAACCAGCGCTCCACGGCTTCGCGGTTGCGGATGCCGCCGCCCAGTTGCACATGGCCGGGGAAGGCCGCGACGATCGCTTCGACCGCTTCGGCATTGACCGCATGGCCCGCGAAGCTGCCGTCCAGGTCGACCACATGCAGATGCTGCGCCCCGGCCTCCGCGAACAGCAGCGCCTGTGCCGCGGGATCGTCGCCATAGACGGTGGCGCGGTTCATGTCGCCCTCGGCCAGGCGCACAACTTGTCCACCCTTGAGATCGATGGCAGGAAAAACGATCAGGCTCACGGCCTCCACTCCAGAAAGCGGGAAAGGAAGGAAAGGCCATAGCTCTGGCTCTTTTCCGGGTGGAACTGGCAGCCGATGATCGTATCGCGCGCCACGGCGGCGACCAGCGGGCCGCCATGATCGGTGACCGCCGCGATATGATCCTCCTGCGCCACGTCATAATGATAGCTGTGCAGGAAATAGGCTTCTCCGGCTTCCAGCAAGGGTGGCTTGCCGCGCAGGATGACGTCGTTCCATCCCATGTGCGGCACCTTGACCGACGGGTCGGCCGGTTCGATCAGCCTGACCGTGCCGGGAATCCAGCCCAGCCCCTCATGCCGTCCGAACTCCTCGCCCGCGTCCGCCAGCAATTGCATGCCGACGCAGACGCCCAGAAACGGGACGCCCCGCTGGCGCACGGCTTCGTTCATCGCCTCGACCATGCCGGGGATCGCCACCAGCGCGTCGCGGCAGGCGCGGAAGGCGCCGACGCCGGGCAGGACGATGCGGTCCGCCTTCGCCACCACATCGGCATCGGCGGTGATGACGGCGTTTTCCGCTCCTGCCTTGCGCAGGGCGTTGTGGACCGAATGAAGGTTGCCTGCGCCGTAATCGATCAGGGCCAGGGTCGTCACAGCATCCCCTTGGTCGACGGAATGGCGTCGGCCTTGCGCGGGTCGATTTCCACCGCCTGTCGCAGCGCGCGGGCGAGTCCCTTGAAGCAGCTCTCGACGATATGATGGTTGTTGGAGCCGTAGAGATTTTCGATGTGCAGCGTGATTCCCGCCGCCTGCGCGAAGCTGTGGAAGAAATGCTCGACCATTTCGGTGTCCCATTCGCCGATCCGCTGCACGGTGAAGGACAGGTTGAACACCAGCCAGGGGCGACCCGAAATGTCCAGCGACACGCGGCTCAACGTCTCGTCCATCGGCGAATAGACGCTGCCGTAGCGGGAAATGCCGCGCTTGTCGCCCAGCGCTTTCGCCACGGCCTCGCCAAGGGCGATCGCGGTATCTTCCGTCGTGTGATGCTGGTCGACATGCAGGTCGCCGACCGTCTTCACGTCCATGTCGATCAGCGAATGGCGCGACAGTTGCTCGATCATGTGATCGAGAAAGCCAATGCCCGTCGAAACGGTATAGATGCCGGTACCGTCGAGGTTGACGGTCACGTCGATCTGCGTTTCCGCAGTGTTGCGGTGAATGTCGGCCGTGCGCATGGCAGCGCCCTATACCGAAGTGGGGGCGTGTTGCAATGTGCCGTGGCGCACTTGACCAGCGCCGTGGCGCCGTTAGGACATTGGCGCATGAGTGACGACCTGCCCGACAGCCTGATTCCCTATGATGAAATCGTGCAGGAAGCCCTGCGCGCCGTGGTCGGCCGCGTATTGGGGGAAATCGAGCGTTCGGGCGGTTTGCCCGGCGCCCATCATTTCTACATCACCTTCAAGACTCAGGCGGCCGGAGTCGACATTCCGCGCCATCTCGTCGAGCGTTTCCCCGACGAGATGACCATCGTGCTCCAGAATAAATTCTGGGACCTGAAGGTCAGCGACGATGCCTTCGGTGTCAGCCTGACCTTCAACCAGGTGGCGGCACACCTGCATATTCCCTTCGCCGCGATCACGGCCTTTGTCGATCCGGCGGTCAATTTCGCCCTCCAGTTCCAGGCGCAGGCGGACATCGCGCCCGAACCGCATGAAGAAGCGGAAAATGATGCGCCCCAGGTGACGTCGGAGGACGGGTCCAATGTCGTCACCGTGGATTTCGGCAAAAAGAAATAAGCACTGGCATCGGGGGCCGGTCTCCCCCAGATTGAAGGCGCTCCCACCGTCGAGGGAATGCCTGCCGTGACCGAAACACGTATCGAAACCGACAGTATCGGCGCCATCGAAGTGCCGGCCGCCGCCTATTGGGGCGCGCAGACCCAGCGCAGCATCGAAAATTTCCCCTTCGGCGCGACCGAACGGATGCCGGTCGGCATCGTCCATGCCCTCGCCATCGTGAAACGGGCCGCGGCGCGGGTGAATCGCGGGCATGGACTCGATCCGGGCCTGGCCGATGCCATTGAGGCCGCTGCCGCTGCAGTCGTTGCGGGGGAGCATGACGACCAGTTTCCGCTGGTGATCTGGCAGACCGGCAGCGGCACCCAGTCCAACATGAACGTCAATGAGGTGATTGCGGGCATCGCCAATGAGGCGCTGACCGGCAAGCGCGGCGGCAAGAGCCCGGTTCACCCCAACGATCATGTGAATATGGGGCAATCGTCGAATGACAGCTTTCCCACGGCGCTGCACATCGCCGCCGCGCGGGCGGTCGTGGACCATTTGTTCCCCGCGCTCGACCGGCTTCACGCCGCGCTGGATGCCAAGGTCCGGGCCTGGGACGGTATCGTCAAGATCGGACGCACCCATTTGCAGGATGCGACGCCTTTGACGCTGGGGCAGGAATTTTCCGGCTATGCGCACCAGATCTATCGTTGCCGCAAGCGGATCGAACCGGCGACCATGCATGGGATGACCGCGCTGGCTCAGGGCGGGACAGCGGTGGGCACCGGGCTGAACGCGCCCAAGGGGTTCGACGTGGCCGTTGCCGGCGAAATCGCGGCCCTGACCGGGCTTCCGTTCCGCGCCGCCGACAACAAGTTCGAGGCGCTGGCGTCCAACGATCCGCTGGTGCACCTGTCCTCGACGCTCGCCACTCTGGCGGTGGCGCTGACCAAGATCGCCAATGACATTCGCCTGCTGGGGTCCGGTCCGCGTTCCGGCCTTGGGGAACTGGACCTGCCCGCCAACGAGCCGGGCAGTTCGATCATGCCGGGCAAGGTCAATCCGACCCAGTGCGAAATGCTGACCATGGTGGCTGCCCAGGTGATCGGCAATCATCAGGCAGTGACGGTCGGCGGCTTGCAGGGGCATATGGAACTCAATGTCTTCAAGCCGATGATCGGCGCGGCCGTGCTGCGCTCCATCCATCTGTTGAGTGTGGGGATGGACAGTTTTGCCGAACGCTGCGTCGAAGGGCTGGAGGCGAACGAGAAGCGCATTGCCGAACTGGTGGACCGCTCGCTGATGCTGGTGACGGCGCTGGCCCCGGAAATCGGCTATGACAATGCCGCGAAGATCGCCAAATATGCCCATGTTGAGGGACTGACGCTGAAGGAAGCCGGATTGCGGCTTGGGCTGGTGGATGAAGCGACCTTCGATCGGCTTGTTCGGCCCGAGAAAATGGTCTGATGCAGATCAACATGGCGGAACCGGGCGCCGTGCGGTACATTGACCTCCCATGAAAAAGAAATCGCCAGATCATCCGCCGATCGCCGTCCGTTCCCCGCGCAAGGGCGGTTTGCTCAAAAAAGCGGCGCGTGTGGGGGCGACCGTGGTTGCGGCCCGCGTGGCTGCTGATACCGGCAAGAAGGGCGTGATCGGGCTGCTGGCCGGGATGGGCGCCAAGCGTCTCATCATGCGCTATCCGGCCGGTGCGCTTTTCGTGACGGGTGCCTATATGGCCGGGAAGATTTACGAGGCCAAGCGCGAGGCGGACCGGAAGCGCAAGGCAAAGGCGTTGCCGCCGCCATCCGCCCAGCCGATATTGATTGCTGAGGCGCGCAAGGCCCGCAAGGGTTAGGGCTTTTCACAACCTCTTGCCAAATGCCGTCCATGGCGCCACTAGCGGCCATGGCCGACAGCATCTCCATCGAGACGCCCGATTTCAAGCGCCGGGGCGTCCTTTTCGTACTTTCCTCGCCTTCCGGCGCGGGCAAATCCACCATCGCGCGCAAGCTGCTTGCGGCGGAACCCGATCTCGCCATGTCGGTATCCGCGACGACGCGGCCGATGCGGCCGGGCGAGGTCGACGGCAAGGATTATCATTTCGTCGATCTGGAGGAATTCCGCCGGATGACGGCGGATCATGAATTTCTGGAATGGGCGCATGTCTTCGGCCAGCGCTACGGCACGCCGCGCGCGCCGGTCGAGGCGATGCTGAAGAGCGGGCGCGACGTGCTGTTCGATATCGACTGGCAGGGCGCCCAGCAACTCCACCAGATCGCCGGCGGCGATGTGGTCCGCGTGTTCATCCTGCCCCCGTCGATGCAGGAGCTGGAGCGGCGGTTGCGCGGGCGGGCGACCGACAGCGCGGAGGTGATCGAAGGACGCATGTCGCGCGCGGCGGGGGAGATCGCGCATTGGGACGGCTATGACTATGTGCTCTGCAATGTCGATGCGGAGGATTGTTTCCAGCGGGTCCAGACCATCCTCCACGCCGAGCGCATGAAGCGGAGCCGGCAGACGGGCCTGATCGGCTTCATCCGCAAACTCAGCCGCTACCATCAGGAGGATTGAGTTCGAAGCCGGCCGGGGCAGCCCAGTCGGGGTGGACCCAGGCCATGGCCTTGAACAATAGTCCCATCTCACCGTCCGCGACCAACCGGTTGCGGGCGCTTTCCACGTCGGCGGCGCGGCCGGGTGACGTGCGGGCGAGCTGGTCGGCGCGTATGTCGATGCCGAGCTGACGCAGGAAGGCGCCCTGACCGACCGGACCCATTACCCGCAATCCCGCCTGACGCGCCATATTGCCGATCACCGTGAAATCCACATGGGTGGTGAGGTCGCTTTCGCCGGGCGCCAGGAAAGGGTCGGCGAACCGATGATCCTTCACCGCCTGGAGCGTGTCGCCGAGGGCGGGGCCTTCATAGCCATAGTCGATGATGATCGCGGCGCCGCCCTGCCGGGCGATGCGCTGGGCCAGTTCCAGCGCGATCGCGGCGCCGACCAGCGGCGTTTCGACGATGGCGCCTTCCGGTGCGTCGGCGGCCATGGCGGGAAGGCCGGATTCGATGCGGCGATAACCGGGCATGGCGGCGAAGCGGTCGGGTTGGTCGGGATCGGGGTGGACCACGACCCGTTCGCGCCATTCCTGGCCGGTGCGGACCAGTTGGCGCACGGGCAAGGCGTCGAAAAACTCGTTGGCGACGACCAGCAGCGGGCCCTGTTGGGGCAGTTGCGCGATGCTGTCGTGATGGAAGACGTTGGGCACCAGGGCGCGTTGCCTTTCGCGCAGGCTGGGGCTGGTCTCGACGAAATGCACGCGGGGGACGAGCGTGGCGCTGGCCATGGTGCGTAGCGCGTCGGAGGCGAGCGTGCCGCGGCCGGGGCCGAGTTCGACATAGCAGCTTTCCGGGCGGCTGCCGGACCGCATCCAGACGTCGGCGAGGCACAGCCCGATCAGTTCCCCGAACATCTGGCTGATTTCAGGCGCCGTCGTGAAGTCGCCCGCCGCGCCCAGCGGGTCGCGGGTGCCGTAATAATGCTGGTTCGCCTCCGCCATATAATGGGCGACCGAGATCGGGCCGCCCGCATGGATCTGGCGGGCGAGGCGCTCCGAAAGCGTCAGGTCAGCTGACACTCGCGCTGCCCGCGACCGGTTCCACCCTGATGCGGCGGCCCTTGGCGGTGGCGATCAGGTAGAGGCCGCCCAGGATCATCGGCAGGCAGAGCCACTGGCCCATGTGCAGGCCGGTGCGCTGGGCGAAATCCATCAACTGCTGATCGGCTTCGCGGAAATATTCGACGCCGAAGCGGAAGATGCCGTAGCAGAAGAGGAAGATGCCGACGAGCATGCCGGGCTTGTAGCGGGCGCGGGTCTTCCAGAAGGCGAAGGCGAGGATCAGGAACAGGACGATGCCTTCGAAAAAGGCTTCGTAAAGCTGGCTCGGGTGGCGGGGGAAGGGGCCGCCGGTCGGGAAGATGATCGCCCAGGGCACGTCGCTTTCCTTGCCCCACAATTCCCCGTTCACGAAATTGGCGAGACGGCCGAAGAACAGGCCGAAGGGGACGCAGCAGGCCACGAAATCATGGATGCGCAGCCAGCTCAGCTTCTCCTTGCGGGCCATGTAGAGGATGCCGAGCGACACGCCGAGCGCCCCGCCGTGGAAGGACATGCCGCCATTCCAAAGCTTGAAGATATCGAGCGGGTGGCGCAGGATTTCGGGCTGGTAGAAGAAGACATAGGCCAGCCGTCCGCCGATGATGATGCCCAGCGTCGCGTAGAAGATCATGTCGTCGGCATGGCGGCGCGCCATCGGCGAACCGGGCTGGGCGATCAGCTTCAGGAGATACCAGTAGCCGATCAGGATGCCCGCGAGATAGGCGAGGCTGTACCATTTCAGCGTGAAGAAGCCGAGGTCCAGCGCGACGGGGCTGAGACCCAGCTGGTCGAAACGGATGGCGCCTGAAGCGGCGGCGGCAAGGTCAAGGATCAAGTTGTCGTTCCCCTTGGGAATGTTGCTGCCGCCATAGAGCAAGGCGGGGCGGGAGGCAAAGGGTGGAATGGCATTGGGGTGACATAAGTGACACGATGGAGACGCCTGGAAAGCGGGGTTTTGCCGCCCTGTCCCGCAGGTGAAAGAGCCGCGTTCGGCCTAGAGCATTTTCGAAGCAGGCAGCATCACCTGCTGGCTCGGAAAATGCGGAAAACCAAAGACAAAAGGAGCATGATCCGATTCAGCTTGATCGGATCATGCTCTAGCCAAAGGCGGCGGCTGTAGGACAGGAAAAATGCGGCCTCAGTTCATGAGGTCGGCATAGCGGGTGGGCGCCGGGGGCAGGGTCAGGCGGGCGGCGGCGCCCGCGCACAGGATCAGGATCATGGCGATGGCCGCAGGGGCGGTCCGGCGGAAGGGTGCGCCCCTTGGCGCCAGGACCAGCCAGCCCCATGCCGTGGCGAGCATCGCCCAGAGATGATAGCGCAGGTCGGACGAGATGCTGAGGGCGACGAAGCTGGCCTCCTGGAACAGGGCGGAGGCGAAGAGCGTCAGGGCGAGGGTTCGTGGCGGGCTTTCCGGCTGCAGGACAGCTAGCCACAGCCCCCAGAATGCGGCGACGGTCCAGAGGATGGGCCATGCCAGCGGCGTTTCCACCAGCCAGGCGGCAACGCGTTGCCAATGGACGGCGGCGCAGCAGGCCGGGCCGGTGAGGCCCAGGCTGTTGGGTTCGGGGCTGGCGGGCGGCGCGGCGAGCGGCCAGCGCATCGGCACCAGCCAGCGTTCGGTGGAATTGAGATGGGCGAGGCGGTGGCCGAGATAGGCGAGCGGATGGTGTGCCACCGCCATCACGAGGTCGGCATAAAGCCGGGCCGCCGGCGCCTTTTGCCATGGATCGATGGCGGCGGCGCAGGCCGGTGCGTCTCCCAGCGAATCCCAGAAGAGCGGCTTGACGCAATGGTGGCGTATCAGCGTGGCGGTCGCTGCCGGGGGCAGGCCGGGCGCGGCGCCTTTCGTCCGCACGGCGATGCCGGCGAGGTCGTACATAGGCTGGGTGCGGGTGACGCCGCTATCCTCCGCGCCGAGCAGGCGATGATTGACCGGCTGGGACAGGAGCAGGACGGCGGGAATGGCCGCGATCGTCGCCAGGAAGCGGGCAGGCTGGCCGCCGGGCCGGGGGATCAGCAGCATCGCCAGCGGAACCGTGGAGAAGACCGCGTTGGCGCGGACCAATGTGGCGTAGAGGAGGCACAGGGCCGCGACGGCCAGCGCGGGCGTTGCGATGGGGCGGCCCCGCAGGCGGTAATGCGCGATCAGCCCGGTGGCGAGGCTGAGGGCGCCGATCATCTGGCTGTCCTTGATGACGGTGGCGAGCCAGCCGAGCAGGAATGGCGTCGCGCCGACCGCGAACAGGATGATGGCCCTGCGGCCGCCCAAAGCGCCCGCCAGCAGGCCCAGGCCCAGCCAATATCCGGTCATCTGCAGGAGGAAGAGCGGCGCGGTTCCGGCGGACAGGATGGAAAGGGCCGCCCAGAGACGGGCCATGACCGGCGGATGCCAGTCGTCATAGCTGCCGCTGACCACCTGCTGATATTGCACGATCGTATCGTAGGTGGCGATGCCGGGCCAGAAGAGGAGGAGGGATAGCGCCAGCAGGATGAAGGCTGCCGCGATGGACCTGCCGGGGAAGGGGCGCTGGTCGGCGTGAGGGGGCGGCCGGTGGGGAGGGATGGCCTCTGGAACCATCATGGCTGGGTGGCAGCAATTATCCCGCCTGTCGAGATGGGAGCATGACGGGACAGGCAGCGGGTCATGCCTTCGCTATCGCAGGAAGGCGGGGGCGAGGATAGGGAATGTCCGGGAAGGGTGGGTGGCGGAATGTCTGTTGCGCGGAATAGAATGGGGTATGGCGGACATTGCAGGGATGTGGAATGGATCTGGAGCAGGGCGCCATATCTCGAGCCTGCACCGCACAAGGGGCACGGAAATCATGAAGCAGACAATGAAGAAGACGAACTATATTGTCCCCGCCGCTCTTGTCATATTTATATTGTATATTGGCTGGCCCTACGCCCGAATTCACCCGGATATCCAGGCCGCCCCTTTTGCCTGGCCTGCGGGATGTGAAAACAAAGTTTATCACAAGGGCGATGCAATATCATATAGCTGTATAGTGAAGTCGTACCAGTTCCAGGATGCTCTTAAATACCATCTTTCACGTGATGGTCGAAGCGCCGACGCGGCGCGTTGGTACAGGGTTGGCAATGACTTACTGTGGATCGATTGCCTTCCATCATGCGCAGTATACGACGCGGAGAATAATGTATTTCATCAAGAAGTAGGTAAATGAACTAACGTCGGGCTCCGCAATATGCCTAATCTTCGTCGTTGCATTTATGTCCCGGAACGCGACCGACGCGCCGCTTCGCTGACAGCAGGATGGACGGCTTTGTCGAGTTCCTTGCTGCTGGTTTCGGCCCGTTTTCTTGCTTTGCGACGCCGGTCGGGCGAGCGCTGAACGTCGGCTTCTGTTCGATGTTGCCCGGTCTGCTTTCTTTCCCGAGCCGGTGATGCAGGTCATCGGAAGCGTGAAGCGGTTCGGGAGTGGGAGAATGGCGATGCAGCATGAACGGCGGAGGCCCCGACTTAACACCTTGCACTAGCTGGGATATCGCCTAGTTTCGATAAAGCCTGGAGTTGGAGCGATCTCCCCATGTTCATTCAGAACCGAGCCCTGCATGGGAAGCCTCTCCCCTCGCTGGTGAAACGCGGCGCCTTGCTGATCGCGCTTTTGACGCTGACGGGCACTATGCCTGTGCTGACCATGTCCTTGGCCGCCACCCCTCCGGCAGAGGGGACCATGGCGGTCAGCGCGACGAATGTCGACGGAAGCGAGGATGCTTCTTCCGATATTTTCCGCGACGCTGCGGCCAGCGCGCTGGCGGCACGGGGCTTTACGCTTCTGGACGGCTCCGATCATGCGGCCTACCGGATGGAGCTAATAGTCCACATATCCGAGGTCGGCACCGGCAATGCGAAAGTGGCCCCGTCCCATTCTGACCTGATGAGCGGCGGCGTCGCTGGTGCGGTCGGATCGATATTCAAAGTCCCGCTTCCGTCGAGCAAATCACAGCATGTCGCGCTCGAAAGAACGCAGCTCGACATGAATTTGCGAAAACGGGGCGGGGAAGAGGTGATCTGGCACGGTAAGGCGGTAACGGTTCGTCCCGCCGGAACCCAGCAGAATATAGCCTCCGAATTGTGCAACGCGTTGCTGCGCGCCTATCCTGCCCAATCGGAAGACGTCATCGGCGTGCCCTGAGCGCTCGATCCCACTCCGCCTCCCTTCGCTTCGCTCGGCAAGGCTCCATATCCTTCTCCCATCAAGGGAGAAGGTTTTATGCCGTTCGGGCAAGCGGCGTGCGGCAGCGGAAATGGGCGGGCATCAGGCGGATATCGTCGCAAAACTGCGCAGAATCTCGGCCAGGGCGTGCGGGTGGGTGTTCATGGGCTGGTGGCCGGTATCCACTCGCGCAATCTCGATCGCGCCGATCCGTTCGGCGAAACGCTGTTGCCATGCGGGCGGCAGGATCGCGTCGCGCAGCGCGATCACATAGAGGGCGGGCACTGTGCGCGCCTCGGCATAGCTCCAGTTCGTCTCGGCCATGCCGCAGGCGGCCGGCCAGGCGTCGTTCCCCAGCGTCGCCAGAAAGCCGTCCGCCTCCGCCGCGGTCATGTCGTTGCAGAACATCGCCCGGAACAGGTCGCGCTGCGGGGTGGTCAGGGGATCGAGCGGCCAGCCGACGCTGTCCGGATCGGCGCCGTGAATGCCGATCCCCATCATGGCGCTTACCGTCTGACCCTTTTCCGGGGCGCAGCAGGTGACATAGGCGGTGCGCGCGATCCGTGCGGACCGGGTGGAAAGGCGCGGCAGCACCGTCCCGGCCTGGGAATGGCCTACCAGCAGGGCGTCCGAGAGGCCGGCGGCTTCAATATCGCGGGCCAGTTCCTCAATGACGGCGGCATGATCCAGTCCGGCCGTGTCGCGGCCGCGCTTGGTGCCGCAGCCGGGAATGTCGAGGGCCAGGATGTGGCGGGCATCGCTGCCGTCCTGCAGGCGGATCGCGGCGATCGTCGCCTCCCAGATCCAGCCGCCCTGACCTCCGCCGTGCAGCAATGCCATATCCCGAAGCATCCCGGCTCTCCCTCCGCTTGGCTTTCACCCGCTGCTGTTCCGCATCGCCTTCTTGAAGGGGTGCGGGGCTGGGGTCAATGTGGCGCGGCTTGGGATGCCGCGCATGATGCGCCGGGTGCTGGAAATCATGGTTCGGGAAAGGTCTGCCGCCAACAAAAAAGCCGCCCGGCAAGGGGCGGCTTCTCTGTCGTTCCGAAAAGGAAACTCAGGCTTCTTCGGCCGGAGCTTCCTCGGCTTCCACGGCGATCTCGCCGGGTTCCGCGTTCGGATCATAATCTTCGGTGAAGCCGCTCTCGTCCTTTTCGAACAGGTCGGCCATCACGTCGACGCCCTGCGACTGCAGGTCGGCTTCTTCCGGCGAGCGGGCGACGTTCACCGTGATGGTGACGGCGACCTCGGGGTGCAGCGCGACCTTGACGTCGAAAACGCCCAGCGTCTTGATCGGGCGTTCCAGCACGACCATCGCCTTGGTGACGTTGGTGATGCCTTCGGCGTGCAGCGCCTCCACGACGTCACGGACGGCGACCGAACCATAGAGGTGGCCGGCGTTGGACGACTGGCGGATCAGGACGATCTGCTTGCCGTTGACGCCTTCGGCAGCCTTTTCGGCGTCCGAGCGGCGGGCGGCGTTGTCGGCCTCGATCTTCGCGCGGTTGGCTTCGAACACCTTTTTGTTGGCGGCGTTCGAGCGCAGCGCCTTCTTGTTGGGCAGCAGGAAGTTACGGGCGTAACCGTCCTTCACGGTGACGACGTCACCGATGGCGCCCAGCTTTTCGATGCGCTCAAGGAGAATGATTTCCATGGGTCTTTCTCCCTTACTTCACGATGTAGGGCAGCAGGCCCAGGTGACGGGCGCGCTTGATGGCCTGGGCCAGTTCGCGCTGCTTCTTGGCGGACACCGCGGTGATGCGGCTGGGGACGATCTTGCCGCGCTCGGACACGAAGCCCTGCAGCAGACGGACGTCCTTGTAATCGATCTTCGGCGCATCCTTGGCGGCGAAGGGGCAGCTCTTGCGGCGGCGGAAAAACGGGCGTGCCATGGTTCAGATCTCCTTATTCGCCAGCGGCTTCTTCGCGCTCGCGGCGCGGGCCACGATCGCCGCCACGGTCACCGCGATCGCCGCGCGGACCGCGCTCGGCGCGTTCCTGCTTGCGCATCATGACCGACGGGCCGGTTTCCAGCTCATCGACCTTGATGGTCATGTAGCGGATGATGTCTTCGTTGATCTGGGTCTGGCGCTCCAGTTCCGCAACGACACCGGCGGGGGCGTCGATGTTCAGCATCACATAGTGAGCCTTGCGGTTCTTGGCGATCTTGTACGCCAGGCTGCGCAGGCCCCAGGTCTCGACCTTGGTCACCTTGCCGGCATTTTCCTCGACGATCTTGGTGGCGGTTTCCGCCAGCGCGTCCACCTGCGCCTGTGCCAGATCCTGGCGCGCAAGGAACACATGCTCGTAAAGAGCCATGGGTATTGCCTCATCTGTTGGCCGATCGCTGACGCCCACCCCATGTGGAACGCCCCTCCGGCTGTCGTCCAAAACATTCTTCCGTGCGGCCGCGAGTCACCCCGTGGCCGTGCGAAGCGGCGCCTATGACGGAAATGCCCCGCAAAGGCAAGGCCGGAAAGGCCGGAGCGCGAAAGGCCAGGGAGGCTTGGCGTCCGGCCGAAGGATGCATAGAGGTTGATCCAGGCAACGCAAAAGGGGGAGAGTGGGATGGCGGTCGGGATTGCGGCCTTGTCGCTGATATTGCTGATGGTCGCCGCCTATCGGGGCATGAGCGTCATAGTGATGGCGCCGCTGCTGGCGATGCTGGCGGTGTTCCTGACCGATCCGGCGGCGGTGCCCACGGTCTTTTCCGGCCTGTTCATGGAGAAGGTGGCGAGCTTCCTGAAGCTTTATTTCCCCGTGTTCCTGCTGGGCGCACTGTTCGGCAAGCTGATCGAGATTTCGGGCTTTTCGCGGGTGATCGTGACGGCGGTGATCGGGCTGGTGGGCGCGCAAAGGGCGATTCCGGCGATCATGCTGGTGACGGCGCTGCTGACCTATGGCGGGGTTTCGGTGTTCGTCGCGGTGTTCGCCGTCTATCCCTTCGCTGCCGAGATGTTCCGGCAGGGGGATATTCCCAAGCGGCTGGTGCCTGCGACCATCGGCCTTGGCGCGATCACCTTCACCATGGATGCGATGCCGGGCACGCCGCAGATCCAGAACATCATTCCGGCCAGCTTTTTCGGCACGACCGCCTGGGCGGCGCCGGTGCTCGGGCTGATCGGATCGGCCTGCATCATGGGGATGGGGCTGACCTATCTGGGCTGGCGCAAGCGGATGATGACGGCGTCGGGGGAGGGCTATGGCGCGCCGGAGACGCTGGTGAACGAGCCGGAAGCCGTCGTCGAGGCGCGGGGCAGGGTGCATCCCCTGATCGCGCTGCTGCCCCTGCTGGTGGTGGGGCTGGGCAATCTGGCGCTGACCATGCTGATCCCGCGCTGGGTGCCGCAGGAGGAGGTCGGCGTGTCGCTGATCGGCCTGGCCGAGCCGGTCACGGTCAAGGTGGCGCAGGTGGCCGCGCTCTGGGCCGTGGAGGGGGCGCTGCTGCTGGGGATCGGGACGATCCTGCTCTTCGCCTTCCGGCCGGTGGCGCGGCGCTTTGCCGAAGGGTCGAAGGCGGCCGTGGGCGGGGCGCTGCTGGCGGGGATGAATACGGCGGTGGAATATGGCTTCGGCGCGGTGATCGCCGCGCTGCCGGGATTTCTGGTGGTGAAGGAGGCGCTGAAGGCCGTGCCCGATCCGCTGGTGAATGAGGCGATCACGGTGACGTCGCTCGCCGGGATTACGGGATCGGCCTCGGGCGGGCTGTCGATCGCGCTGGCGGCGATGGCGGAACAGTTCGCGGCGGCGGGCGATGCGGCGGGGATACCGCGCGAGGTGCTGCACCGGATCGCCTCCATGGCGAGCGGGGGGATGGACAGCCTGCCGCACAACGGGGCGATCATCACCCTGCTGGCGGTGACGGGGCTGACCCACCGGCAGGCCTATAAGGATATTTTCGCGCTGACGCTGATCAAGACCTGCACCGTGTTCGTGGTGATTGCGGTCTATTATCTGACGGGGCTTGTATAGCAAAATGCCCCGGAGGCGATCTCCGGGGCATCCTGTCCTATCGGATCGCGCCGGTGATGACCGAGGCGACGATGCCGCTGGCGATGGCGACCAAAACCGCGTCATTGCCTGAGCGGACCCAGTGATAGCCGCGCGGCGGGGCCTTCAGGCGGTAGCCGCGATAGTCGTTGATGACGCGGTAATCGCGGGCGTAGCGGCGGTCGAAGCGCTGACCCCTGGCCCAGCGGCGATGGTCGTCCTTGCGGATCACCGTCGTCTGCCTGACCACGGTGCGGCCATGCGGACCCTGCTTGACGATGCGGGTCTCCTCGCGGTGCGGTGCGGCCTCTGCCTGCGCGGCGGCCAAGGGGCTGGCGACCATCGTGGTCGCGGCCAGGGCCATCCAGAATTTCTTCATCATGTCGTTTCTCCTCGTTCAATCTCTGCGCCGCTGTCCGGCGTCGAAACCCGATCTAGGAGGGGCTTGTCGCAACCCTGTGTCGCAGCGCGGCGAAGTTTGTCGGAAATTGTAACGAAAGCCGATTTAGTCTGAACATTCGTTCATAGCCTGCTCTTTTCGCGCCGAAACACCCCGGAGGATGGCTCCGGGGCGTGAGGGGTTTGCAGGGGAAAGATACCCTCAGCTCGGCAGGAGGGTCGCGGTGACCACCATGCGCTGGAGCAGGATGGGATGATCCTTCCCCTCCAGCACCGGGCCTGCCTTGTCCGGCCGGGCCAGCGCGAATGAGGTGAGGCTGGCCGCGAGCAGCAGGGCGGTGGCGGTCAGGCTGATGGCGATGATCTTCATGAGGCTTCCCTTTCCATGCGTGCCCGGCGGGGCGTCATGGAAAGGGCGTTAACGGCTGGCTGTCGCAGGATTATGTCGGATCGTGGCAAAGCTGTCGCTAAATGTAATCTGCGGTCCCGGCCCTATTCGTGACGGAGCGCGTCGATGGGGTTGAGCGCCGCCGCGCGCCGCGCCGGGAAATAGCCGAAGACCACCCCGATCGCGGCCGAGAAGAGGAACGCGATCAGGTTCACCTTCACGTCGAAGAGGAAGGGCACCTGCATCAGCGGCGCGATGGCGAGGGAGGCGACCAGCGCCAGGAACAGGCCGATAAGGCCGCCGAGACAGGACAGCACGATCGCTTCGACGAGGAATTGCATCAGCACTTCGCGGGCGACGGCGCCGATGGCGAGGCGGATGCCGATTTCGCGGGTCCGCTCCGTCACCGACACCAGCATGATGTTCATGATGCCGATGCCGCCGACCAGCAGGGAGATGGCCGCCACCGCCGCCACGATCTGCGTCAATATGGTGGTGGTGCCGGTCAGCGTGTCGCTGATCTGCTTGGTGTCGAAGACGTTGAAATTATCCTCCGTGCCCGGCTTGATCTTGCGGCGCTCGCGCATCAGCTCCTCCAGGCTCGTCTGGACCGTGGCGGTGTCATAGGCGTCGTCCACCGCGACCATGATCTGGCTGATGTCGCGGTCGCCGGTGAAGCGGCGCTGGACGAACTTGATCGGCATGACGACGACATCGTCCTGATCGGCGAAGCCGCCCTGTCCGCGCGTCGCGAGCGCGCCGATCACCTGGCAGGAGACGCCCTTGATCCGCATCCGCTTGCCGACCGGATCATTGCCCTGGAAGAGGTTGGTGCGGACCGTGTTGCCGATGATGCAGACGGGTTTTCCGGCTTCCTCCTCCTCCGGCATGAAGAGGCGGCCGGTGTCGGCCTTCCAGCTTTGCACCTCGAAATAGGCGGCGGTGGTGCCGTAGACGGTGGTGGACCAGTTGCTGCCCTCATAGATGGCGGTGCCGCTGGACTGGACCATGGGCGCGACCGCGCGCACGCCGGTGAGCTGGTTTTCGATGGCGCTGAGGTCGGCGGGCTTGAAGTCCGGGGGGCGCGGGCCGCCGCCGCCCCGGCCGAAGCCCTGGCCGGGGCGCAGTTGCAGGACGTTGGCGCCCAGCGCACTGATCTGCTGGCGGACGGCGGCGGTCGCGCCGTTGCCCAGCGTGACCATGGTGACGACCGCCGCGACGCCGATGATGATGCCCAGCGTCGTCAGGAAGCTGCGCAGCTTGTGCCGGTTGATCGCGCGAAAGGCGAGGATGACGGTGGTGCCTAGCATCGGATCGCGACCCTCATTCCTTCATCCGCGCGAAGGCGGGGTTCCATCTCGCGGGAATGACGGGAAGGGGCGGTGTCGTCACGCCTTCACGCCCTGTTCCACGCCGTCCACATGCCCGTCCCTGAAATGGACGATGGTGCGGGCATAGGCGGCCATGTCCGGCTCGTGCGTCACCATCAGGACCGTGATGCCGCTGTTGCGGTTGAGGTCGGTCAGCAGTTCCATGATCTCCACCGATCGTTCGGAATCGAGATTGCCGGTCGGCTCGTCGGCCAGCAGCACGTCGGGCTGGGTGACGATGGCCCGGGCGATGGCGACGCGCTGCTGCTGTCCGCCGGACAGTTCGGCGGGCGTGTGGTCCCACCAGTCCCTGAGGCCCACCTTGTCGAGCGCGGCCATGCCGGCATTGTAACGCGTCTTCTTGTCCTCGCCGCGATAGAGCAGGGGCAGTTCGACATTCTCCAGCGCCGTGGTGCGGGAGAGCAGGTTGAAGCCCTGGAACACGAAGCCCAGATAGCGGCGGCGCAGCAGGGCGCGCTGGTCGCGGTCGAGCCGCTCGACATGGCGTCCCTTGAACAGGAACTCGCCCGCCGAGGGGACGTCGAGGCAGCCCAATATGTTCATCGTCGTCGACTTGCCGGAACCCGACGGCCCCATGACGGCGACGAAATCGCCCTGCGCGATGTCGAGGTCGATGCCCTTGAGCGCCTGGAAAGCGGTGGCGCCCGATCCATAGACCTTGGTGACGCCGCGCAGCGAGATGATGGGGTCGCCGGAAGGAGCGGAAGCCATGTCAGGTGCCGCCCTGGCGGCCGGTGCCGCGGCTTTCCTTGCCTCCGCCCCGGTCCTTGCTTCCGCCCTGGGGCGCGGCGGGTGAGGGCGCGACGGGCGCGGTCTCGGGCGCTGAATCGCCCGAATTGCCGAGCTTGCCCACCGTGGCGGGGCTGCCGTCCGTCGCCCTGTTGCCCCGGTCGCGAGGCTGGCCGTCCTTGCCCGCCCGATCGCCATTCTGGTCCTCGGCCGGGGCCTGCTGCCCGCTGGCGAGCTGGCCGGTGACGACCTTCATGCCCGGCTTGAGGTCGCCGCCGGTGATGACCGTGCGGGAACCGTCGCTGGCGCCGACGATGACATTGATCGCCTTGGGATTGCCCGCTTCATCCAGCACATAGAGCGTCTGGCTGCTGCCGATGCCGAAGCTGACTTGCCGTTGATTGCCGCCACGGCGGAAGCGGCGGGGGCCGGGGACGATCTGGCTGGTGATGCCGCCGTCATTGCCGCCCGCGCTGGGCTTGAAGCGCAGGGCGCTGTTGGGAACCAGCAGCACGTCATGCAGTTCCTGCGTCACGATGTCGGCCGTCGCGGTCATGCCGGGACGCAGCGTTTCCTGACCATTGTCGACCGAGAGGACCGCCGTATAGGCGACCACGGTTCCGCTGCTGCTGCTCGACGTGCTGGAACTGGTTGACGAGGAAGAGGAGGACGAACTGCTGCTGGAGCTGTTCGATCCGACATTCACCCGCGTGACCTTCGCCGGGAAGGTACGGCCGGGGAAGGCGTCGACGGAGAAATTGGCGGTCTGGCCCTCCTTGACCTGGCCGACGTCCGCCTCGTCCACCGAGACTTCGACTTCCATCTTGGTAAGGTCTTCCGCGATGGTGAACAGCACCGGGGCGTTCAGGGAGGCGGCGACGGTCTGGCCCGGTTCGATGTCGCGGGACAGCACCACGCCCGTTACCGGCGAGACGATCTGCGCGATCGACAGGTTGGTCCGGGCGGTGGAAAGGCCCGCCTGCGCCACCTTCACCTGTGCCTGCGCGGAGTGGAGGGTGGCGAGGGCGGAACCATAGGTGGCGCGGGCCGAATCCAGTTCGGTCCTGGCGGGCACCCGGCCGCCGGAGAGCCGGTAGACGTCGAGCTGCCGGTCGAGCGTCGCCCTGGCGAGCGCCGCCTGCGCCTCCGCCTGCGCGACGCTGGCCTGGGCGGAGGCGACCTGCGCGCGGTTCTGGTTGATCGTGTCGACCAGGCGGCGCGTGTCCAGTTCGGCCAGTTTCTGCCCCTTGGTCACGCGGTCGTTCACATCGACATAGACCGCCGTGATCTTGCCCGACTGTTCCGAACCGACATCGACCTGGTTGATCGGCTTCAGATTGCCGGTGGCGGAAACGGAGACGGTGAGATCGCCCTTGCGCGCTTCCCGCGTCGCATAATGGGGCTTGTCATCGCCCGCGAAGCAGCGAGCCAGCAGCAGGATGATAATCAGCAGAACCGCGCCGATGCCGCCGCGGATGGCCCATTTGCGCCAGGGCTTTTCGGGCCTCGCACCCAGAAAGTCGTCGAGATTCTGGTCGCTCGTCACATCATTGCTCGCTGTTCTGCTCATGGGGAGGGCGGTTTTCCATATTCTGCCAGCCGCCGCCCAGCGCATTGTAAAGCTGGGCAATGGCGAGAGCTTCGTCCGACTGCGCGCCGGCAAGGCTGTTGCGGGCGTTCAAAAGCGTGTTTTCCGTGGTGGAAAGCGTCTGGAAATCGATCAGGCCCGACTGATACTGGCTGCGGGCCATGATCGCGGCATTGTTGGACGCTTGGTAGGCGGTGGTGAATTCGGCCTTGCGCGCGCGCGCGCTGGCGAGCGAGGCCATGGCATTTTCCACATCCTCCAGCGCGGTCAGCACGCTTTGCTTGTAGGCGGCGAAGGCGGCGTCCGTGGCCGCCCTTTGCGAACGGACCTGCGCGGCGAGGCGGCCGCCGTCGAAGATGGTCTGCGCGACATTGGCGAACACGCCGCCGGTGATGAGGCTGAACAGATTGCTGAAGCTGTTGGAGGTGGTGCCGATGTTCCCGCTGATCCCGAGCGAAGGGTAGAGCTGGGCCTGCGCCACGCCGATGCGGGCGGTGGCGGCGGCCAGGGCGCGCTCGGCCGAGCGGATGTCGGGGCGCTGGCGCAGCGTGTCGGCGGGGATGCCGGTGGCGATCTGCGCCGGTGCCGCGGGAATGGGGGCCGGGGTTTCGAGCGCACGGGTGGCTTCGCCCGGCGCCTGTCCGGTCAGGACGGCGATGCGGTTGAGGCTGCCCTTGAGGCTTGCCTCCAGTTGCGGGATGGTGGCGTTGGTCTGGGCGAGCTGTGCCTTCGCCTGCTGTTCGTCGAGGGAGGAGACGAGGCCCGCCTGAAGCCGCCAGCGGGCGATATCGTAATTGTCCTGCTGGATCCCTTGCGTCTCGCGCGCGATGCGCAACTGCTCCTGCGCCAGCCGGGCCTGCACATAGTTGGTGACCAGTTCGGAGATGATCGTCATCCGTACATTGGCGAGGTCATAGCCCGAAGCGGAGAGATCGGCCCGGGCGGCTTCGGCGGAGCGGGAAAGTTCGCCGAACAGGTCGATCTGCCAGCTTGCGCTGGCGCTGGCGGAATAGCTGCTCGACCAGTTGCTGGCGCCGGTGCTGATGACATTGCCGCTGTCGTCGACACGGGTGCCGCCCGCCTGGTTGCGGTAGTTCCTGCCGCCCCCGGCCGATCCGTTCACCTGCGGCAGGAAGGCGGCGCGCGCCTGCCGCAGCGATTCCCGCGCCTGCCGCAGCCGCGCCTGCGCCTGCACGATGTCGAGATTGCCGGCGATCGCCCGGTCGATCAGGCCGTTGAGGGCCGGGTCGCCAAGGCGCGTCCACCAGCTTGCGAGATCGGCTTCGCTGACCGGTGCGGCATTGCCCTGGCTGTAGGCGGCTGGGACGCCCAGCGCTGTGGGGGCAGGGGCGCGATAATCGGGACCGGCCGCGCAGGCGGAAAGGGCCAGCGCGGTTCCCATGATCCATGCACTGCGATATCGCACCTTTTCCTTGCACTCCGTCATCGTTAAAGGGACGCCTTCATTTCAACGTGGGGCAGCGAGCCGGATGCCTCAACGGCATTTGTGTCTCAAAGTGTAACGACTTTGAAAAATTGCGCTTTTGCAGCGCTCCTATGTCAGAAGGTGGACGATGAGGGCATTTCTATTTCCGGGGCAGGGCAGCCAGTCGGTGGGCATGGGCAAGGCGCTGGCCGAAGCGAGCCCGGCAGCGAAGGAGCTGTTTCAGGAGGTCGATGACGCTCTGTCCCAGCATTTGTTCCGCATCATGGTGGAGGGGCCGGAAAGCGACCTGACGCTGACCGAAAATGCCCAGCCCGCAATCATGGCGAACGCGCTGGCGACGCTGCGGGTGATGCAGAAGGAAGGCGGATTTTCGCTGGCCGAGAAGGGCGATTTCGTCGCCGGGCACAGTCTTGGCGAATATAGCGCGCTCTGCGGGGCGGAGGCCTTCGACATCGGCACCACCGCGAAGCTGCTGAAGCTGCGGGGGCAGGCGATGCAGGCGGCCGTGCCGGTGGGCGAGGGCGCGATGGCGGCGCTGCTGGGCGCGGATATCGAGAAGGCGACGGCGCTGGCCGAGGCGGCGGCCGAGGGCGAGGTCTGCACCGTCGCCAATGACAATGATCCGACCCAGGTGGTGATTTCCGGCCATCGCGGCGCGATCGAGCGGGCGGTGGCGCTGGTCAAGGACCATGGCATCAAGCGCGGCGTGCTGCTGCCGGTGTCGGCGCCCTTCCACTGCCCGCTGATGCAGCCGGCCGCCGAGGCGATGGCGGAGGCCTTGGGCAAGGCTGCGATCAACACGCCGCTGCTGCCGGTCTATGCCAATGTGCTGGCGAGCGCGATCGCCGACCCGGAAGAGATCAAGCTGCGGCTGGTCGAACAGGTGACGGGCCGGGTGCGCTGGCGCGAATCCGTGGCGGCGATGTGGGATGCGGGCGTCACCGAGTATGTCGAGCTGGGCGGCAAGGTGCTGGGACCGATGGTGAAGCGCATCGCGCCCGACGCGACCGTGCGCAGCATCGTGACGATGGACGATATAGAGGCGGCGCTGGCCGCGTTTTGACGCTGCCCCGCGGGAACGACAAAGATAGATGATGGGAAGAGATATGTTCGATCTGACAGGCATGACCGCGCTGGTGACCGGCGCTTCGGGGGGCATCGGCTCCGCCATTGCGAAGGCTCTGGCCGCCCAAGGCGCCACGCTGGCCCTTTCGGGAAGCAATGAGGAGAAGCTCAGGGCCTTCGCGGCGGAGCTGGGCGGGGATCACCGGATACTGGTCTGCGACCTTTCCGATCCGGCGGCCGTCGATGCGCTGATCCCGCAGGCCGTCGAGGCGCTGGGCGGCAAGCTCGACATTCTGGTCAACAATGCGGGCGTCACCCGCGACAACCTCATCCTGCGCATGAAGGACGAGGAATGGTCGCAGGTGATCGCCGTCAATCTGGAAGCGGCCTTCCGCCTGGCCCGCGCGGCCGCCAAGCCGATGATGAAGGCGCGGTTCGGCCGCATCATCTCCATAACGTCGGTCGTGGGGGTCACCGGCAATCCGGGGCAGGCCAATTATGCCGCGTCCAAGGCGGGCATCATCGGCATGTCCAAGTCGCTGGGCCAGGAACTGGCGAGCCGGGGCATCACCGTGAACTGCGTCGCGCCCGGCTTCATCCGTTCGGCCATGACGGATGCGCTGAACGATGCGCAGAAGGGGGCGATTCTCACCAAGATCCCGGCGGGCGATCTGGGCGCGGGCGAGGATATCGGCGCGGCCGTCGTCTATCTCGCCAGCCGCGAAGCCGGCTATGTCACCGGCCAGACGCTGCATGTGAACGGCGGCATGGCGATGATCTGACCGGCGCGGGCGTGGGGTTTATTCCATCGCGCCCTGGAAATTTTGGGCATTTGCAATTGCCTCGCCCTGTGCCATCGGAGCAGGGGAGGCGATTGCGGAATGCAGGCGGGCGGGAAGTTGATTCCCGATTGTCTCTTGCCTCTTGCCTATGCTGGGGCTTGTCTCTAGGGCATGCCTTAACAAATATTCAGAACCATCAACGATACCCAGTAAGAAGGACCACTCATGAGTGAGACCGCGGATCGCGTAAAGAAAATCGTCGTCGAGCATCTGGGCGTCGAAGCCGAAAAGGTGACCGAGGACGCGAGCTTCATCGACGATCTGGGCGCTGACAGCCTGGATATCGTTGAGCTGGTGATGGCGTTCGAGGAAGAATTCGGCGTCGAAATCCCCGACGATGCGGCCGAGAAGATCGCTACCGTCAAGGATGCCATCGATTATATCGACAGCAAGCAGTAAGAGCGTCTGGCGGCCTGCCGGAGAAGGCGAAGGGCCGCTGCGTTTCAAGGGAAATGGCTCCTCCTGTCCGGCAGAACCCGGTCTTGGGGAGCCTTTTCGTATCTGGTCCCCGTTCACAAGCGTCCTTGGAATGGCTAGATGGGCGGCGTTGAGCCAAAAGAATTTTTCGGAGCAAGCATATGCGTCGTGTTGTCGTAACCGGCCTTGGCATGGTCAGCCCGCTGGGCGGGGATGTGGAAACGACCTGGAAGAACATCATCGCGTCCAAGTCCGGCGCGGCGACGATCACGCGCTTCGACGCCAGCGAATATAAATGCCGGATCGCCTGCGAAGTGAAGCCGGCCGACCACGAATATGGCTATGATGCCGGGCTGGATGTCGACCACAAGATCCAGCGGCAGGTCGATCCGTTCATCGTCTACGGCATTTCCGCCGCCAGCCAGGCGCTGCGCGATGCGGGCCTCGACAATATGAGCGAGGAGGAGCGGCTGCGCGCCGGTTGCTCGATCGGTTCGGGCATTGGCGGCCTGCCCGGCATCGAAAGCGAATCGCTGGTCCTGGCGAACAAGGGGCCGGGCCGCGTGTCGCCGCACTTCGTCCATGGGCGCCTCATCAACCTCATCTCCGGCCAGGTTTCGATCAAATATGGCCTGATGGGGCCGAACCATGCCGTCGTGACCGCCTGTTCGACGGGTGCCCATTCGATCGGCGACGCCGCGCGCATGATCGCGATGGACGATGCCGACGTGATGCTGGCCGGTGGCGCGGAAAGCGCGATCTGCCCGATCGGCATCGCCGGATTCGCCCAGGCGCGCGCGCTTTCGACCGCGTTCAACGACCAGCCGGAAAAAGCGTCGCGTCCCTATGACGTCAATCGCGACGGCTTCGTCATGGGCGAAGGCGCGGGCGTGGTCGTGCTGGAGGAATATGAGCGGGCCAAGGCGCGCGGCGCCAAAATCTATGCCGAGGTGATCGGCTATGGCCTGTCGGGCGACGCCTATCACGTCACCGCGCCCCATCCGGAGGGCAGTGGCGGCTACCGCTCGATGGAAATGGCGCTCCGCAAGTCGGGCCTGTCGCTGGCCGACATCGACTATGTGAACGCGCATGGCACCTCGACGCCCCTGGGCGACGAACTGGAACTGGGCGCGGTGAAGCGGCTGTTCGGCGATCATCTGAGCACCATGTCGATGAGTTCGACCAAGTCGGCGATCGGCCACCTGCTGGGCGGCGCGGGCGCTGTCGAGAGCATCTTCTGCATCCTTGCGCTGCGCGACCAGATCGTGCCGCCGACGCTGAACCTCGACGAGCCGAGCGAAAGCTGCCAGGGCGTGGACCTGGTCCCGCACGTCGCCAAGGAGCGAAAGGTGCGCGCGGTGCTGAACAATTCGTTCGGCTTCGGCGGCACCAACGCATCGCTGATCATGAAGGCGGTCTGAGACGGGACCGATGCGGCGGCTTGGCTGTAGCTTATTGCTCATCGGTCTGGCCGTCGCGGCCTTTGTCGCGTTCCGTTTCGTCCATGGCTGGACCGAGGCGGGACCGGCGAAGAGCGACATCAGCATCGTCGTGCCCGATGGGGCGACGATCGCCGACGCCGCCGTGCTGCTGAAGCAGAAGGGCGCCGTGCGTTCGGCCGACGCCTTCCTGACGCGGGCCAAGGTCTTCGGGCGCGGCAAGTCGATCAAGGCGGGCGAGTTCCTGATCCCCAAGGGCGCCAGCAACAGCGACATTTTCCGGATTCTCCAGGGCGGCAAGACGCTGACCCGGCTGGTGACCATACCGGAGGGGATGCCATCCATCCTGGTCTATGACCGGCTGATGGCGAATGACGAGTTGACCGGCGAGATCGAGGTGCCGCAGGAAGGCAGCGTGCTGCCCGACAGCTATGCCTTCGACAAGGGCGAGAGCCGGGCAGTGGTGCTCAAGCGCATGCAGGATGCGATGAGCAAGGCGCTGGGCAAGATGTGGGCGGAGCGGGCGCCGGAGACGGTCGCCAAGTCGCCGAAGGAGGCGATCATCCTTGCCAGCATCGTCGAGAAGGAGACCGCCATTCCTTCCGAGCGGCCGATGGTTGCGGGGGTTTACGGCAACCGGCTCAAGGCCCGCATGATGTTGCAGGCGGACCCCACGATCATCTATCCGATCACCAGGGGGAAGCCGCTGGGGCGCCGGATCAGGAAGTCGGAGATCGCGGCGGTCAACGACTATAATACCTATGCGATGACCGGGCTGCCCAAGGGGCCGATCGCCAATCCGGGGCGGTTGTCGATCCTGGCGGTGCTGCATCCTGCGGAGACCAAGGCGCTCTATTTCGTCGCGGATGGGAAGGGCGGGCATATCTTCGCCGACACGCTGCGGGAGCATAATGAGAATGTGCGCAAATGGTTCGAGATTCGCCGGGCGCGGGGCGAGCTTTGAGGGGTGACCCCAATCGTCACTATCGAGAGATAGGGAGGATTTTTCATGTCCGTGACTGGGCGCGATGCCCAAAAAACTTTTCCTTTTCCGGCGTAAAGCGGCGGTTGCCAAACGGCTTCGGCGTCGCTAGATAGGGCGCAGCATCAAGAGTTGGGGCGACGCCCAACGCCAACCTGCCGATCCGGGCAAGGTGGCACTCCTTCAAGGGAGGATGTGGCCGATCCGGCAAGCAAGCGGACCCAAGCCACATCGTCAGCGTCGCTCCGCAACAGGGAATGACGTGACGTGCCGATCAAGATAGCCGACGACCTGCCAGCCCGCCGTACATTGGAAGCGGAAGGCGTCGTCGTCATGCGGGAAGCCGATGCGGTGCGGCAGGACATCCGGCCGCTGCGGATTGCGCTGCTCAACCTCATGCCCAACAAGATCAGCACCGAGACGCAGCTTGCGCGGTTGCTGGGGGCGACGCCGTTGCAGGTAGAACTGACGCTGGTGCGGATCAGCGATCATGTGTCGCGCAACACCTCGGCCGACCATATGGCGTCCTTCTACCGTCCCTGGAACGATGTGCGGGACGAGCGGTTCGACGGCTTCATCATCACTGGCGCTCCGGTGGAAACGCTGCCCTTCGACCAGGTCAGCTATTGGGACGAGCTGCGGGCGATCCTCGACTGGACGCAGACCCATGTGCATCGCAGCCTTTCCATCTGCTGGGCGGCACAGGCGGCGCTGCATCATTTCCACGGCGTCGAGAAGCATAGTTTGGAACGCAAGGCCTTTGGCGTGTTCCGCCATCATAACCATCTTCCGGCTTCGCCGTGGATGCGCGGCTTTTCCGACGATTTCTGCGTGCCGGTGTCGCGCTGGTCGGAAGTGCGGCGGGAATCCATTCCCGAAGGGCGCGGCTTGCAGATCCTGGCCGAAAGCGACGAATCGGGCCTGTGCCTGATCGGCGATCCGGCGCGGGCTTTCCTGCATATGTTCAACCATCTGGAATATGACACGCTGACGCTGGCGGACGAATATGCGCGCGATGGGGCTGGGCAGTTGCCGGCCCATTATTTCCCCGATGACGATCCGGCGCAGGCGCCGCTGAATCACTGGCGCAGCCACGCGCATCTGCTGTTCGGCAACTGGATCAACGAAATATACCAGACCGTGCCCTTCGATCTGGGCGAGGTCGGGCAGGCGCCGGGGCTGGCCGCTTAGGGCGCAAACTCATCAATGGCGCGCTCGAAGCTTGAGGCAAAAGGGCCCGGCACATCAGGTTCCAGAGCAGCGGGATGATCCCGATCGCCCATGTGGATCGCGGTGCGGTCATGGCCTGTGTCCCCTCTGTCGGCGGCCTTTCCATGCGGTCGCCGACGGGCATCATAATGCGGGCGGGCGCCGCGCGGAAGCGGAGCGGGAGTGGTGATCCACGGCGTTGAGCAGAGCCGCATGGCGCCGGTCGTCGTGACCGCCCTGCTGGGCGCGGCGGATTTCGGCTGGGCCGAAGGGCTGCGGCGGACGCATTTCCCCGCCGATCGCAACCAGGTGCCCGCCCATATCACCCTGTTTCATCACCTGCCGCCGTCCGCGCTGGACGAAGTGGCGCGGCGGCTGAAGCGGCTGTGCGCGGGGGCCGCCCCGGCGGTGAGGCTGAGCGAGGTGATGCTGCTGGGGCGGGGGGTGGCCTTTCGGGTGGAAAGCCCCGGCCTGATGGCGATGCGCGATGAACTGGCCCAGGCCTTTGCCGGACTGCTGGTGCCGCAGGACGAGGCGCGGCCGCGTTTTCACATCACCGTGCAGAACAAGGCCGACCCGGCGCAGGCCAAGGCCCTGGCGGCGCAATTGCGGCGGGATTTCCGGCCCCGGCCACTGGTCATTGCCGGGCTGGCGGCCTGGTTTTACCGTGGCGGGCCATGGGAGCCGGCGATGAAGGCCAGCTTCAGGGGCTGACCTTCATTCCGGAAACTCAGGCCCGGAAACTCAGGCCCGGCAAATCAGGCCAGGCCGACTTCCTTGAGCGGGACGTTGGCATCGGCCAGTTGCGCCTGGTCCAGCAGGGCGCCGGACAGGATGTGGGCGCGGCCCTGCACATAATCCTTGACCGCATTGACGCAGTCGAGCGCGATCAGCTTGCCGCCCTTGAGATACAGGACGGAAAAGCTGCGGGTCGCCGGATCGCCGCGCAGGATGGTCTGGTCGTGGCCGGTCGAAAGGCCGACCGTCTGAAGCTTCAGATCATATTGGTTGGACCAGAACCAGGGCACGGCATGATAGGCCTCTTCCTTGCCCATGATGTGGCTGACCGCGGTCTTTGCCTGGTCATTGGCGTTCTGGACGGATTCAAGCCGGATCTGGGCGCCGCGCGCGAAGCTGTTGGCGTGGGCCGCGCAGTCGCCCACCGCATAGATGTCGGGCAGGCTGGTGCGGCAATATTCGTCGACGTCGACGCCGTTGCCGCCCGCCGCGCCCGCCGCGATCAGCGGGCCGGTTTCGGGGATGATGCCGATGCCGACGATCACCATGTCGGTCGCGATCCGCTCGCCATCCTGCATCAGCACGGCGGTCGCCTTTCCGTCCGTCACCTCGATGCAGTCCATCCGCGCGCCGGTGCGCAGGTCGACGCCATGGGCGCGATGTTCGGCCTCGTAGAAGCGCGACAGTTCCTCGCCGGCCACACGCGCCAGCACGCGGTCGAGCGCTTCCAGAAGCACGACCTTCTTGCCGAATTTCGACAGCACCGCGGCTGCCTCCAGCCCGATATAGCCGCCGCCGATGACCGTCACATGGCTGATCTGGTCGATCTTCGCCATCATCGCGTCGACATCGTCGCGGCGGCGCACGGCATGGACGTTGGAGGCGTCGGCACCATGGCAGGTCAGCATGCGCGGCGAGCCGCCGGTGCACCAGATCAGCTTGCCATAGCCGATTTCCCGGTCGCCCGTCGCCTTGTCGCCCACGGTCACGAACTTGCCCACCGGATCGACCGCCTTGACGCGGTGGCCGAGCAGCATGTCGATCTTGCGCTCTTCCCAGAAGCTGGCGGGGCGGATCAGGATGCGGTCGAAACTCTTGTCGCCCGCGAAATATTCCTTGGAGAGGGGCGGGCGCTCATAGGGCGGGTCCTTTTCGTCGCCGATCATGGCGACGGAGCCTTCGAAGCCCTGCTGGCGCAGCGAAATCCCCGCCTGGGCGCCCGCGTGACCGGCGCCTACGATCAGAACATCATAATAACTCATGGGCCTGCTATCCCCTCCGGCATGTCGCGGGGTGATTGGCGCGCTTTTGCGGCGCGTGCAAGTAGGATATCACCTTATGGCCGATCATTTGATCGCGCCACCGATCATGCGGGCGAGGCGGGCGGAAAAGGCCCGCGGGTCGGCCGGAAGCTCGCCATCGGCGATCCTGGCCTCATCCAGCAGCAGGTAGGCGGCGTCCTCCCGCAGGCTGTCGCCCTCGGCCAGAGTGCCGAGCCTGGCGATCAGATCGTGACGCGGATTGATCTCCAGCACCGGCTTGGCCGTCTGGTCGAGCCGCCCCGCGCCCGCGAGCAGCTTTTCGAGCTGGCGGTCCATCGCATTGTCCGGCGCGACGAGGCAGACGGCGCTCTCGGTCAGCCGCTCCGACGCGCGGACGTCGGACACTTGCTCGCCCAGCACCGATTTCACATAGGCGATGAAGCCGCTGACCTCTTCCGATGCCTGCGCCGCAGGGGCTTCGCCATCGGCCAGCGGGATCAGGCCGAGATCGGCGAGACCCTGGGTCACCGACTTGAACGGCTTGCCCTGATAATCGGCGCCCGCCGTCACCCAGAAGCTGTCGACCTGATCGGCGAGCAACAGCACCTCGATCCCGCGGGCGCGGAAACCCTCCAGCTGGGGCGAGGCGGCGAGACGGTCAAGGTCCGTGCCGGTGGCATAATAGATGGCTGTCTGATTATCCCTGATCGCCTCGACATAATCCTTGAGCGAGCGCCAATTCTCCCCGCCGGCGGTCGATTTGAAACGGGCCAGGCCCAGCAGCGTTTCCCGCCGGGCATGATCCTCATACAGCCCTTCCTTGAGGACCGGGCCGAAATTCTCCCAGAATTTGAGATAGGCGTCCCTGTCCTTCTCCGCCAGCTTGTCCAGTTCGGAGAGGATGCGGTTGGCGACACCCTTCTGGATCGCGGCGAGCACCGGGCTTTCCTGGATCATCTCGCGCGAGACGTTGAGCGGCAGGTCGTTGCTGTCCACCAGCCCGCGCACGAAGCGCAGATAACGCGGCAATATCTGCGCCTCGTCGGTGATGAAGACGCGGCGGACATAGAGCTTCATCCGGCCCGCCCGGTCCGGGTCGAACAGGTCGAACGGCCGCATGGAGGGCAGGAAGGCGAGGACGGAATATTCGTGCAGCCCCTCGGCGCGATAATGGAGCGTTAGCGCCGGTTCGTCGAACTGCCCGGCGGTGCTGCGATAGAAATCGGTATATTCCTCCGCCGTGATCTCCGATCTGGGCCGGGTCCAGAGCGCGGCGCCGTCCGCAATCTGCTTCTCCTCGGCATCCGGCCTTTCCTTGAGGAAGATCGGGACCGGGACATGGCCGGACTGCGCGGTGATGATGCGCCGGGTCGTGAACGGCTCGGTATAGCTGGCGGCATCCTCCTTGAGGTGCAGGATGATGCGGGTGCCGCGGGCCGGGGCCTGCGCGGTGTCGGCGAGCTGGATGGTATAGCTGCCCAGGCCGTCGGAGGCCCAATGGGCGGCGGTTTCCGCTCCCGCGCGGCGGGAGAAGACGTCGACGCGATCCGCCACCATGAAGGCGGAATAGAAGCCGACGCCGAACTGGCCGATCAGTTGCGCGCCTTCTCCCTCCTGGGCGGCCGTGACCCGCTCCATGAAGGCCCGCGTGCCGGAACGCGCGATGGTGCCGAGCGCTTCGGCCATTTCGACCTCGCTCATGCCGATGCCGTTATCTTCAAGGGTGATCTGGCGGGCGTCGGGGTCGAGCGTGACGGTGATGCGCGGCTGGCCGTCACCGTCGGCCGCCAGAGCGGGGTTGCTGAGCAGTTCGTAGCGCAGCTTCTCGCAGGCGTCGGCGGCGTTGGAGATCAGCTCGCGCAGGAAGACGTCCTTGTCCGAATAGACAGAGTGCACCATCATGTGCAGCAGGCGGGCGACGTCGGCTTCGAAGCTACGGGTTTCAGGTGCGGTGCCGGTCGTGGTCGTCATGGCGGGTACCAAAGCTCTCCCTGTGGAAATTCGGTCCGTCAGATGGCCGGAGGCGGCGCGGCTTTCAAGTCCCTGTATGAGCAGTTCGCTTCCTGTCATCCATCAGGCGAAAACATGTGACGGGGCGCGCCCATCGCCAGACAGGCGTTCAGGCCATGGGCAAGCGACGAACCCATCTTCTCATGATATTTTCGCCCACAGGCAAGGCTGACAAGCTCAGGAACTGGCGGCGCGTCGCTACCCGATATGACAAGAGCAAAGGCTCCTACCTCGGCTTCGTCAGCCTCGCATCAGCATGGCGCTGGCTACACCTTGTCCGCGAAACCCAAGCAAGAATTGACCGCCTCGATCGATGCTTTGGCGATCTCAACGAGGAGACCGAAAGGCTATATGCCGTCCTTTGACTGAAACCGACACCGGCGGAGATTGAGCAGAGCATGCCCTGGAATGTGACCGATCGCGACCTTGTATCGCTGTTGACGCAGATGACGATCGACGAAAAGGTGGCATTGTTGAATGGCCGTCACCTCTGGAAGACGGCGATGAACTTTCGTCTCAATATCCCTGAAATCGTCATGACCGACGGTACGCACGGTGTCCGTTATTCTCCCGCTCAGGTCGAAGGGGTGAATGATGAACGCAACGGTCTGGAGCAGTTCCTCGCCGTGGTGAACCAAAGCGGTGACGCTGACTCCATGATGGGCGATTCCGTTCCGGCCACCTGCTTTCCCAATGGCTCCGCCTTCGGCTGCTCCTGGGACAGGGAACTGGCCCGGCTATTCGGTGCGGCCCTTGCCCAAGAGTGCCGCAGCCTGGGCGTCCATCTGTTGCTGGGCCCCGGCATCAACATCCGGCGCACGCCATTGCAAGGCCGGTCCTACGAATATTATTCGGAAGATCCCGTGCTATCGGGTGACCTCGCCGCAGCACTGATTGGCGGCCTCCAGGAAAATGGCGTCGGCGCCTCCCTGAAGCATTTTGCGTGCAACAATTCCGAAATCGAGCGCACGACGATGAGCAGCGAGGTAAGCGAGCGCGCCCTGCGTGAAATCTACCTCAGGGGCTTTGAGCGGGCGATCGCCGGGGGACGCCCCTGGACCGTCATGAGCGCCTATAACCGGATCAACGGCATACAGGCGGCGGAACACCGTTGGTTGCTCACCGATGTGCTGCGCGGCGAATGGGGGTATGACGGCGTGGTCGTGTCCGATTGGCATGGCATCAAGGATCGCGCCGCGTCCCTGGCGGCTGGCAACGATCTCGACATGCCCGAAAGCAGCGCGCGCCGCGACGATCTGCTTGCCGCGATCGGGCAGGGTCGCGTGAAGATGGCGGACATCGATGAAAGCTGCATGCGAATGCTCAAGTTGGTGCGCAAGGCGCGCGCGGGCGAGGATCGGGAGGCTCGCTATGATGCGGCTGTCCATCATGACCTGGCGCGCCGCATCGCCGCGGAATCGCTCGTGTTGCTCAAGAACAGGGACGCTCTCCTCCCGCTAGACCCCGATCTGCGCCAGCATTTGCTGGTCGTGGGCGCAGGTGCGGTCAAGCCCGTGATACAGGGATCAGGTTCCGCCACCACCCATCCCACCGCCAAGGACATCCCGCTGGAGCAGATCCGGGCCGCGGCGGGACCGGCCGTGGCCATCACGCACCGGGAGGCCGGCGATGCCGCCGGATTGGCGGAAGTGCTGGAGATCGCGAGGACCGCGGATGCCGTGATCTTCTTCGCCAACAGCGAGATCAGCGGCGATGGCGAAAGGGCCGACCGGCGCAATCTCGACCTCGAACCCGGACAAGCCGAAGCGATCGCCGCCCTGGCCCGGATCAATCCCCGCTGCATCGTCGTGCTGGCGGCACCCGATGCCGTGGTCATGCCGTGGGAGCCCGATGTCGGCGCGGTGATCATGACCTTCTATGCAGGCCAGGGCATGGGGCACGCCGTCGCGCAGACGCTCTTCGGCCACAACAATCCCAGCGGCAAGATCACCACCACCTTTCCCCGGCGGGTGGAGGACGTTCCCGGCTGGCTCACCTATCCCGGGGAGAATGGCCGTCACGATTATGGAGAAGGCGTTTTTGTCGGCTACCGGGGCTATGACGAACGCGGCATCGACCCGCTTTATCCGTTCGGCTTCGGCCTCAGCTATACCAGCTTTGGGTACGACGCGCTCTCGCTCGATCGCCAGAGCATAGGTCTGGACGATGTGCTGGAGCTCTCCTTCGAACTCACCAATAGCGGGCCATGCGACGGTGCCGAAGTGGTGCAGATCTATTCCCGGCCGGGCGTCTCGCGCCTGCGCCGTCCCCCGCGAGAGCTCAGGGGATTTACGAAGCTGTTCCTGCGCAAGGGGGAGACCCGGCAGGTGCGGCTTCACATTCCCGGCCGGGATCTGGCATTCTACGATCCCGCGCTGGGCAGATGGCAACTGGACGAGGGCGTCGTCACCATCGAGGTCGGGGCATCGAGCCGCGATATCCGCCTGGAAGGCAGGCTGGCCACTCTGCCGGATCCGGTGCCGCCGCCGCGTTTCGATATCGATACGCAGCCCGCGGTGCTGTTCGACTGGCCCGGTGTGCGGGAAGCGCTTGCCGCGTTCCTCGCGGATCATCTCGATATCGCACCGAAGGCGGCGGACGCGCTGCTGGATCGCTGCGCCGATTCCTTCCTGGGCATTCACAAGACGATCTGCTGGTTCATCGGAGACCGGCTTGCGCCCGATGCCCTGCGCCGTTTCCTCGAACAGCTTCCGACCATGAACGTGGCGGCCGCGCGGGATGCCGCCCGCGCAACGCGCCACTGAAGGGGGCAAAAGATGCGCGCACAGCAACAGTCCGCCGGTCTGGGTCTCAGGGAGAAGCTCGCCTATGGGCTGGGGGATTTCGCCTCGAACCTGATCTGGGCGACGACTCTAACCTATATGGTATTCTTCTATACCGACATTTACGGCATTCCCGCCGCCTCGGTGGCGGGCATCCTGCTGTTCTGCCGGATCGCCAATGCCGTGGTGGACCCTCTGATAGGCATCGCGATCGACAAGCGCCACGCCCATGGTGAACGGGCCCGTCCCTTTCTGAAATGGGGGGCTCTTCCCCTCGCGGTCACCACGGCCCTGGTATTCCTGCCGCTGGAAGGCTCGGCCACGTTCAAGATGCTCTGGGCGGCCGGCACCTTCATGCTCCTCAGCATCACCTACAGTTTCGTGAACACGGCCTATGGCATGCTCACAAACCTGATGACGGCGTCCAGCGCGGAGCGCATCCAGCTTACCTCGGCCAGGCTGATCGGCGCCAATGTGGGCTCGGTGCTCATCGGATGGATCACCCTGAGCGCGGTCGGTTGGCTGGGCATGGGCGATTCCCGCAAGGGTTTCCTGCTGTTCATGGCGCTGATCGGCATCATCGTGGCGCTGTCCTTCCTGCTGACCCATCACTTCTGTCGCGAGACCGTGCGGCCCGCCGTGCGGGACGAGCCGGCGGCCCGCCGGCCGGGCGTGACCCGTGCCTTGCTGGCGAACCGGCCCTGGTTGGTGCTTACCGCGATCAAGTTTCTCAACAGCACCGCGAACACATTGTCACTCGGCAGCCTGACGTTCGCGGCGATTTACGAATATCGCTTCGGCGCGGCCTTCGGCGGCACCATGATCGCAACGATCACGGCGTCGAGCTTTCTGGGCTGCTGGCTTGCCCCGGCGCTGGTACGCCTGGTCGGCAGCCGCGCGTCGGTTCGCGCGACCAACTTCACCCAGGCGGTGCTGTTCCTGGGCCTTGCCCTGGTTCCCGCGCAACCGGCCGCGGTGATCGCGGTTCTTGCGGGCATCGGCCTGATGATCGGCATGCGCGATCCCGTCACCTACGCCATGCTTTCCGACACGCTCGACTATGGTGCGGCCCGAACCGGCGTTGATGCGATGGGCCTGGGCTATTCGATCGCGTCGGCAGCCTACAAGGTGGCGGCAGGCGTCGGTGGCGCGCTGCTGGCGGCGCTGCTCGCCCGCTCGGGATATGCGGCTGGCAAGGCGGTGCAGCCGGACAGCGCGCTGCTGGCGATTCGCCTTGGCCTCGCGGTGCTGCCCGCTGCGCTGTTGATGGCCTCGGGGTTCGCCACTTTTGCCTATCCCCGCGATGCGGACATCGAGCGGGGCAAGGCCAAGGGTATCGAAGCGGCATAATCTGACGCGCCGAATGCGCAAGAGCGGGCCTTTCGCATAATCATACGTACACTAACATATTGACAGGCGGCACAGGGGATTTTGCAACGCCGCCGGTCAACGGAAATACAAACCCGGTACCACAAGCGGCCGGGCAGCATCACGGGGAGTTCCAACATGAAGCTATCGAGCAAGGCTATCGCGGGGCTGCTACCCCTGCTCTACTGCACGACCGCCAATGCGCAGGCCGCCGATCCGGGAGGGGCGGCGCCGCAAGGCCTGGGCGAGATCGTCGTTACCGCCAACAAGCGTCCCGAACCGCTGCAGAAAGCAGCCGTCGCCGTTTCGGTGCTGACTGCTGATACGCTTCAGAAATCCGGCACGGGCAATGTCGCGGACCTGTCCAAGATCGCGCCCGGTCTGAACCTCAGCACCAATGCCAACTCGACGCTGATCGCCATACGCGGAGTTTCGAGCCGGGATTATTCGGAGATTGGCGATCCCGCCGTCGCCATCAACATCGACGGCGCCTATCTCCAGCGCGCGGTCACGCTGAATGCCAGCATGTTCGACATTTCCCGCGTGGAGGTGCTGCGCGGTCCGCAGGGTACGCTCTATGGCCGCAACGCCACCGGCGGCGCGATCAACATCATCACGGCCAAGCCGGTGCATGAGTTCGCAGCGTCGGCATCCGCCGAGGTGGGCAATTATGATTCGCAGCGCTTCGAAGGGATGATCAACCTGCCCGTCACGGATACGCTGGCGGTTCGCGCCTCAGGCCTGCGGTCATATCATGAAGGCTACAGCAACAACGGCACGGCCGGTCGCGGCGACGACGAGAATGTCCTGGCCGGACGCCTCTCGCTCCAGTTCGATCCCACCACCGCGCTGAGTGCCACGCTGACGGGCGAACTGATCAAGCAGCGCGGCATCGGGCCGGTCCGCCTGGGTGTGCCGTTCACCCGGACGGCGAGCGGCTACATTGCCGACGTGAGGGTCGACATTCCCAGCACTCGCGCGTGGGATCTCGACAAGAAGGGCTTCAATGACATCGACGTACAGGCGTTACGCGGTTCCCTTAGCTATGACTTCGGGCCGGCGAGCCTGACCTATACGGGGGCCTTCCGCCATGCACATGTCGATCATGACGAGGATTATGAGGGCACGGCCAATCCTGGCTTCGGCTTCCCGCAGAATTCCCAGATCTGGACCACAAACCACGAACTGCGGCTCGTTTCGGCGAATGGCCAGCCTTTTTCCTACCAACTGGGCGCCTTCTATTTCAAGGAACTCGAGCATCTGAACAGTTCCTTCACCGAAGGCCCCTATGGCTACGCGCCTGATGAACTCTATGATTATTATTCGCAGGACGGCTACAAGATCCAGACAACCTCGAAGGCCGCCTTTGCTCAATTCGGCTATGAAATCCTGTCCGACCTGAAGCTCGAAGCCGGCATCCGATATACACAGGACACCAAGACCCGCATAGGCCAGGTCGTCGAGGTCGATCCGGCGGCAACGCAGGCGACAGGCGCGCTCGTTATCACCGGCCGTTCGCCCCAGAACAGCCACGCCAGCTTCAACAAGATCACCTATCATCTCGGCGCCAACTATCAGGTGACGCCGGCCAGCATGGTCTATGCCAAATTCGACACCGGCTACAAGGCGGGCGGCTTCACCGAAGTCGCACCCTACAATCCGGAAACCATCAAGGCATGGGAAATCGGCTCGAAGAACCGATTTGCCGGCAACACCATCCAGGCGAACCTGTCCGCCTTCTATTACAAATATCAGGGCCAGCAGATTTCGCAGTTCATCAACAACCAACTGCTTGTCGCCAATGCGGGCAAGTCGCGGATGTACGGTGCGGAACTCGAAACGACCTTCGCCATTGATCCGGCGACGCGCTTCAATGCGTCGATCGCCTGGCTGAACGCGAAGTTCGACGATTTCCTGATCCGCACCAACTTCGTGCCCTCGACTGACGGCAAGGGCAATGCTCAGCTGGCCGGCAACAGGCCCATCCAGGCGCCCAGCATCAGCATCAACACGGGGTTGGAGCATGATTTCCGGGTGTTTGGTGGCAAGCTGAATGCGCTGGCGCAAACCCAATTCCAGACTGCATCGCACCTGTCGATCTACAATTTCCTTGCGGATCGCCAGGCGGCCTATACCCGCACCGACGTGGTGCTCACCTATGCTCCGGAGGGCAGTTCGATCCGCGTCGCCGTCTTTGGCCGCAACCTTGAGAACAATCGGATCCTGACCGCCGCGACGCCGAACTTCACCGGCAACTGGCTCTACCAGTTCGCGGCGCCGCGGACGTACGGCGCGCGCTTTTCGGTCAGCTTCTGACCGGATTCGCTACTGTCCGGCCGCAGCGGGGGTCTCCCCGCCCCTGCGGCTGGGTCGTGGGCCCGTCCGTGTGCTTACGCAGCGGATGAACAGATTGATGGCGGACTTGGGGCGGGGTGCGTTGCTGCATCCCGCCTTTTTTCCGTTCTCAGAAGGCTACCCGCGATTAAAAATGGCAATTGCATTACAGCGCCATTGATGCACACTCGCATGTAGACAAATGAAAATATGCGCAAGGGGTGGTTCATGGACTATGGATTCGAGGACCTGGGCGCGCTCGACGGTGGTGTGCGCCCCTTCGTGCACGGCGCCCTGCAGGCACCGTTCCACTGGCATGAGCATATCGAGGTGCTGATGGTGGTGCGCGGCCGGGCGCGCATGATCGTCGATGGTCAGGAGTGCGAACTGTCGGCTGGCGATCTGATGATCATCAATGCGCAAAGTCCGCACAACTCGATCAGCCAGGATAGCGAGACGGTGATGTGCGGCGTGCATATCGACGCGGGCTATGCCGAGCGGCAGGGCCTGACCGGCTTTGCCAGCCGCTATTTCCTTTGCAAAAGCTTCCTGTCGGCGCGCCATTTCTATGACGAGGTGATTGCGCCGATGCGTGGCTTCGTCGCCCGGCTGCTGCTATCCACCGGACGCCCGGAGGACACGCTCTTGCGCAACTGCCTGGCGGGACTGCTGTGCTATCATATTCAAAAACATGTGCCGTTCGAGGAAAGGCGCACCCTTCACGCCTCGCAAGGCAGTGGTCTCTCGGTGATCATGCGGATCATGCGCGAGATGCGGGACATCAAGGATTCGCGCCTCTCCCTGGAATATTTCGCCCAGCGCGAAAGACTGTCCATCACGCATCTCTCGCGCATGTTCCGCCGTCATGCGGGCATCTGCTTTCGCGACTATGCCCAGAATCTGCGGCTCGACCGGACGGTGAACCAGTTGCGCGACACGAGCCAGAATATTCTGGATATCGCCTTGGACGAAGGCTTCTCCAGCGGCAGCCATTTCTACACCAAGTTCCGGGAGCGTTTCGGCTGCACCCCATTGGAGTACCGGCAAAGGATTCATGAGTCCGCTGGCCCGGGCGATACGCCCGACCCGAGCGGTTACCGCCCACTGCTTCTGAACCTGGCGCGCAGCAATGACATGTTCCTGCGCGAACTGACCGATATGTCGACGAGTCCGGACCTCGTCACGATATGCGCGCTCCACGCGAGCGGCAGCATCTTGCACTAGTGAGGGTCACTGGCAAAGATGCGATTCCAGTGTGGTTTATGGATTTGAAATACGCTCCCCACATAGCCGCTATAATGAAGCGTATTTCAAATCCCCCACACCAGCATCAGACGATCTTCTCGAGGAGCCGGTAGAGTTCCGCCTGTTCTTCCGGTTCGAGCGGCGCCAGTGTCTCGCGCGTGACGGCATGCCCCATCGCCTCCAGCTCTTCCGTCAACCTGAGGCCGTCCGACGTTATCGCCAGCAGGGTGCGACGGCGATCGTTGGGGTCGGGCAAGCGACGCAGAAGGTTGCGATCAGCCAGTCGATTGACGACGCCCATGATCGTCGCGGGATCGGCGTGCACCAGCCGGCCGAGCTTGTTCTGCGACACACGTCCCTCGTCACGAACCTTGACCAGAGTGGTGAATTGAAGGGGGCTGAGGCCCGAGGCGTTGAAATGCGCGGAGAAGATGGCACTGGCGCGCTGGTGCGCCCGCCGGATGTATAATCCGATCTGCTCGTCGATCCGGTAGTCACCCGGCACATGTGCCGTTGGCGAGGAATCCTCGACGATCGGAACTTGCGGCTGCGCCAAATTCTGGCGCGAGGATCGGGTCGAGCCTGGCATTTAATACGTCCTCAAACAACTGGGTGACGCGCTTATACCTTTTTGGCCGGACTGACCAGCATATGCCCTGTTCCCGATAGAAAATCACGCGGCGGCCGGAGGCCGGCGCGCCGCGCGCCGATTCAGGCAGACTGGACCTCCACCAGAGGCACCGAGAATACATCATAAGCATAGACCCAGTCAGGGTCTTCCTGAGTGCGGAGCCAGGTGTTGGCATTCGACGTCGCCTGTACGCGCGATGCGCGATCGCGGCGATTTGCCTCGTAAAGGCCGAAGGCGCGCGCGAAACCGTCCAGTCCCCCGGCTTCGTCCAGACAGCGGTCAAGCATCGCGGCATCCTCGATCGCCATCGCCGCGCCCTGTGCCATATGCGGCTTCATGGGGTGGCAGGCATCCCCCAACAGAACAACCCTGCCCTCGCTCCACAGCGACAGGGGCGGGCGCGTCAGCAACGGCCATTTCGTAATGTCCTCCGCCGCCTCGATCATGGCCTGAACCTTCGGGTGATAGTCCGCGAAGACCTCCCGCAACTCTTCCTTGCTGCTTGGGGCGAAGGACGTGCCATGGCTCCATTCCGCCTCCGGTGCGCCGGTCACGAAATACATTTCCTCCCCCGCATCATCGAGGAAATAGACGACGAAATGCCGGTCGTCCGACCACCACTTCTCATTACCGAGAAACTCGAAGCCACTTTCACGGAAACGCGCGGCCGGGAATATGGCGCGATGGCCGACATAGCCGGTGTAGAGCGGCGCCTCCGGCCCGAGAATCACCTCTCTTACGGCGGAATTGACGCCGTCGGCGCCCACGACCAGCCCGGCGCGGATCGGCCCGCCATCGGCGAACGACAGCGTGACGCCGGCCTCATCCTGCGACAGCTCGACCAGCCGATGGCCGAAGTGCAGGCGATCGGCAGGGAAGTGATCCACCAACGCCGCATGGAAATCGCCACGATGAATCGTCACGTATGACGCGCCATATTCTTCGCGGCGGCGGTTGAGCGGAATGTCGGCGAGAAGTTCGGCCTCCGCGCTGTAGCTGCGCCATGCATCGGGCTTGAAACCCATGGCTTCCACCTGGGCTTCCAGACCGAGATGGCGCATGATCTTGAGCACGTTGGGGCCGAGCTGGATGCCCGCACCCAGGCGCGAGAAGCTTTCCGCCTGTTCATAGATATGCACGTCATGACCGCGCTGGAGTAGCGCCAGGCCAGCAGCAAGACCGCCAAGCCCAGCGCCCACGATCGCGATTTCAGTCTGTTTCAAGATCGATCTCCATGTCGGAAGGAAGGAGCGCGGGACGGATCAGTCCGCGAGGAACGGCCGCACCGCCGCAAGGAAACCGGGAAGATTGTCCCAGGGGATCATGTGTCCGGCGTCCGGAACCCGGACGTGCGAGAGCGCGGGGGCGAGCGCGATGCACTCCTCGGCGTCTTCGTCCCGTACCACATCACCGCGTTCCGCCGAGACGAGCAGGGCCGGCTGGGTCAGCGCAGGCAGATCGGCATGGATGTCGTCATCATGGAAGCTGGCGAAGGAGGACAGGATCGCGGCCTGATCGCAGGTATGCAGCCATTGGGCCCGCAGGGCGATCTGCTCCTCGGTCCAGCTCGGCGTGAAGGAGCGCAATGTCTCGACATCGGCGCCATGGCGGCTGAGCGCCATCGAATCGATATACCATGGCAGCTTGGACGGATAGGCACGGCGTCCAGGCCCGGACATGGGCGGGTCCACCAGAACGACCCTGGCGAAGCGGGAACCGTCGATGCGGCATGCGCGGATGGCGTGGCGGGCGCCCATCGAGTGCCCCATCAATATGGCTTCGCTCCATCCCAGCGCATCCGCGACGGCGATCAGGTCCCTGGCGCAGGCATCAAGGCGGTAGTCGATCTCCGACCCGCTCTGTGACAGCCCGCGCCCACGCACGTCGAGGACATGGACATCGTGCGTCGCGGCCAGCTCCTCCGCAACGAAGCCCCAGGTAATCGCGGGGCTGGTGATGCCCGGTACGAGAAGCAACGGCGCGCCGGACCCGCCATAGCGCAGGATGTGCTGGCGGATGCCGTTGGCGTGGATGTGGAAGCCGCCCAGATATCTGCTCGTCATGGCCTGAAGTTCCTCAGTAGGCGCCGGAAAGGAGCGCGCCGGCGCCGGGCACCACCGGCTCGAGTTCGAATGCGCGCAGCATCTGGAATGTCGTCGCGACGGCCGCGGTGACGACCGGCTTGCCGAAGCGTGCTTCGACGGTCGGGATCGCCGGCAGGGATGGCATCTGCACGCAGGCGGAAAGCACGATCGCTTCTGCATCGGCGATGTTCAGACGCGCGACGATGTCGGGCAGCTTCGCCGGATCGTGCCGCGCCACATCCAGATTGTCCGGGATCTCGAGGGCGATATGATCGACCACCTCGATCCCCTCCGCCTCGATATAATCGACCACCAGCTGGGTAAGCGGCTTCATGTAGGGCGCCACCAGCGCCACCTTTTTCAGTCCCATGTGATGCAGGCTGTCGACCAGGGCTCCGGCACTGGTGATCACGCGGATATCCGCGCCGGTTTCCTGGGTCCGGCTCTGCAGGCGCGCCTGGGACTGCCGGTGATAGCCAGGCCCCATGGCCATGATCGCGACGAGGCAGGCATATCCCAGGACATCCACGCGCGCATCGCTGAGTTCGACCGCGCAGCGATCCGATTCGGCATCCATGGCCGCCAGTTCTTCCTTGACCACCTTTTTCATACGCATACGGCTGGAATGAAAGGTGAAGCGCTCCGGCCTTATCAGCTCCCTCGCCCGCAACATGGCCGGAATTTCGGTTTCCATCGTGACATTGGAGCTTGGAACTATCTGCCCGATTTTGAATGATTTACTCAAGATCATCTCCCTTGGATGATGCGGCGAGCGAAAGGCGATTGACAACCCGCTACGCTTGACGTCTATTTGTTTGTAGACATACAAAATTCGTAATGTCCAGACGTTTTGTGAGAATGGCTTCCAAGGGGATGTGACGATGCCCATCAGCGATCATGAACTGACCGGCGCCTGGAGCCGCGTGCTCGATCTGAGCGGCGTGAAGCCGGGCCAGAACGTAACGATATTGACGGGTCCAGCCACGCATCCGCAGACGCTGCGCTGCGCGATCCATGCGGCACAGGCGGCTGGCGCGTTCGTCAACCGGCTCGACATGCTGCCCGTCAACGGCGCGCTGTCCCACAGTCGCGACCCTCTGGCCTATGTCGGTTCCACACCGCTCACCGGAAACCGGGCCGCGATGGAGATGTGCAAGGCGAGCGATCTGGTGCTCGACCTCATGTTGTTGCTGTTCTCGCCCGAGCAGGCGGAAATCCTTGATGCCGGCACCAGGATCCTGCTGGCCGTGGAGCCGCCTGAAGTGCTGGCGCGCATGGTGCCGACCATGGACGAGCGCGATGCCGTCCAGGCGGGCGCACGCCTGATCGAACGATCCAGCGTCATGCGGGTGACTTCGGCTTCCGGCACCGATCTTACCTGCCCCCTGGGACAATATCCGGCAGTGATGGAATATGGCTTTGTGGACGAGCCGGGCCGCTGGGACCACTGGCCCTCCGGCTTCGTGCTGACCTGGCCCAATGAGCAGGCGACGTCCGGCACCATCGTCATCGACCGCGGCGACATCCTGCTGCCGCAGAAATCCTATGTCGCTGCTCCCATCACGCTCACCGTCGAAAGGGGCTATGTGACCTGTATCGAAGGCGGGCTGGATGCCGATCTCCTGCGCGATTACATGGAAGGTTTCGACGACCCGGAGGGTTATGCGATCTCACACATAGGCTGGGGCCTTCAGAAGCGCGCGCGCTGGTCGACCATGGGCCTTTACGACAAGGAACAGACCATCGCCATGGACGCGCGAGCCTTCGCCGGAAACTTCCTGTTCTCGCTGGGCCCCAACACCGAAGTGGGCGGTGAACGCAATACCGCTTGCCATATCGACATTCCGCTGCGTCACTGCACAGTCGCACTGGACGACAAGCTCGTCGTCGAGAATGGCCGACTGGTGGAGGAGGTTCAAGCGTGAGCGGTGTGGACGTCTATGCCCGCCAGGGTTTCGGTGGCGCGCTCCGGCTGGCGCCTCCCTATGGACTCCTGCTGATCGACTTCGTGAACGGATTTGCCGATCCCGAAGCCTTTGGCGGCGGCAATATCGGCCCTGCGATCGCCCGCAGCGTCGACCTCCTGGCCTTCGCTCGCCAGGCCGGCTGGCCGGTGGCGCATAGCCGCATCGTCTTTGCGGACGATGGCGCCAATGCCAATATCTTCGCCGAAAAGGTGCCGAGCCTGCTCGCCTTGACCGAAGACAGCCGCGGAAGCCAGATCGTGGACGCACTGACACCCGCGCCGGGCGAATATGTGGTGCGAAAGACGGTGCCATCGGCCTTCTTCGGCACCGATCTTGCCGCATGGTACATGGCGCGGCAGATTCGTACGCTCGTCGTTGCAGGCTGCGTGACCTCGGGTTGCGTTCGCGCCAGCGTGGTCGATGCCATGTGCCATGGCCTGCGTCCCGTGGTAGTGGAGGATTGCGTGGGCGATCGGGCAATCGCGCCGCATGAGGCCAACCTGTTCGACATGCGCCAGAAAAATGCCGAAGTGATGTCGCTGGATGATCTGCTGCAAGTGACCGCATCATGACATCATGCGGGGGCGCGTTCCATTTCTGCCGTACCGGGGAGGCTACCCCGCTGCGGCGTGCCCCCCTCAAGGCCGTGATCGCACCACGTCCGATCGGTTGGATCTCGAGGCTCGCCGCGGACGGCACCGCCAATCTTGCGCCCTTCAGCTTCTTCGGCATGATTTGTGCCGCACCGCCGCTCGTCGCCTTTTCCATGCCCCGGCCGCCCCGGATCATCCAGGACTGATGTCATGAGCCAAGCGCCAGGATCGGACGCCCGTACCATTGGTTTCACGCTGAACGGGGAGGCTTTCGTCCCGGAGGTTGCTCCTCACACGCGCTTGCTGGAAGTGCTGCGCAACGATGCCGGACTGAACGGACCCAAATATGGTTGTGGTTACGGTCAATGTGGCGCCTGCGGGATATTGGTGGACGATCTGGCCGCAAGGGCCTGCATGTTGAGCGTTGCTGCCGTTGCCGGACGGCGCGTCACGACGCTGGAGGGGCTGGGTAGCCGTGACAAGCCCGGCCTGGTCCAGCGCGCGTTCATCGAAGGGCAGGGCGCGCAGTGCGGCTATTGCCTGAATGGCATGGTGGTGACGGCGCAGGCCCTGCTGCGCCACAACCCTGCCCCCGACCGGGCAGCCATCGCCCAGGCGTTGCGGCATAACCTGTGCCGATGCGGCACGCATGTGGAGATCGTGAACTCGGTAGAACTGGCCGTGCAGGCGCTCGCACGGGGGGAAACGCTTTGAGTTCGGCGATCGATCGGCTCAACTCCGCCGAAATCCTCGCATTGCCGGACGGTCTGGTCGTCCACGACCGCGAAGCCGATGGACGCGATTTGCCTTATATCGTGATCGATGCGGAAGGGCGCATCCATGGTTTCAACGGCCATGTCGACCTGGGGACCGGAATACGCACCGCATTGGCCCAGATCGTCGCCGAGGAACTGGATGCCGATCCTGCGAGCGTGCGAATTCTTCTGGGCGATACCGCCCGTACGCCCAACCAGGGCGCAACGATCGCCAGCGACACCGTCCAGACCAGCGCGGTGCCGCTTCGTGCCGCAGCCGCGCAGGCGCGCGCGGCGCTTCTGGGTCTCGCCGCGCGAAGCCTCTCGGTCCCACCGGAAGACTTGCGCATCGATGACGGCGCCATAGCCCACGGCAACCATGCGCTGTCCTTCGCGGAGCTTCTGAAGGGGCAGCGCATCCGCCTCCGGCTCGACCGGACGCAGGCGGTCAAGGACCCCCAAAGCTATTCCATTGTCGGCAAATCCGCCGCAAGGGTCGACATTCCGGACAAGGTCACTGGCGAATTGACCTTCGTTCACGACATGCGTGTGGAGGGCATGCTGCACGGCCGGGTGGTGCGCCCGCCCTATGCCGGGATCGATGGCGGCGACTTTGTGGGCACCAGCCTGATCTCGGTCGACCGCGCATCGGTTGCCCACCTGCCGGGTATCGTGGCCGTGGTCACCGAAGGCGATTTCGTGGGCGTAGTCGCGGAGCGTGAGGAAATCGCCGAGCTGGCGATGCACTTGCTGGCGGTCGAGTGGAAGCCGGCCCCACCGCTGCGCGATATGGAAAATCTGGCCGACGCGATCGGCGCCAATCCCAGCCAGGCCCGCCACCTGCACGAGCAAGGCGACGTAGACGCCGCCATCGCCGATGCCGCCACGCCGATGGACCGGACCTATGTCTGGCCCTACCAGATGCACGCTTCCATCGGTCCGTCCTGCGCGGTCGCGGAGTGGCGCGATGGATTTTTGCGCGTCTGGAGCGGCACGCAGAACCCGCATCCGATGCGCGCCGATCTGGCGCGCCTGCTCGACATTCCCGTGGAGTGCGTGGACGTGGTGCGCATGGAGGCATCGGGCTGCTATGGCCGCAACTGCGCCGATGACGTGACCGCCGACGCCGCGCTGCTGGCCCGGGCCGCCGGCGCTCCGGTGCGGGTTCAGTTGACGCGCGAGCAGGAGCATTTGTGGGAGCCCAAGGGTACAGGGCAACTCATGCAGGTGCGCGGCGCTCTGGATGCTGCCGGGGCGGCGCTGGCCTATGACTATAAATCCCGATACCCTTCCAATGGCGCGCCGACGCTGGCCCTGCTGCTGACCGGCAAGCTACCCAACCAGCCTGAAACCTGGGAGATGGGAGACCGTACTTCGGTCGCCCCCTATGCCTATCCCAACAAGCGCGTGGTGATCCATGACACGCCGCCGATCGTCCGGGCATCCTGGCTGCGCGGGGTCTCCGCATTGCCCAGCAGCTTCGCGCACGAAAGCTGGATCGACGAAGCGGCCGCCATGGCGGGGGTCGATCCGGTCGAGTATCGCCTGCGCTATCTTACCGACAAGCGCGGCATTGCCGTCGTCGAGGCGACGGCGGAGCGCAGCGGCTGGACCCCGCATACCCGGCCGCAGACAATCCCGCGCGAGGGTGATTGGCTGCGCGGTCGCGGTTTCGCCTATGCCCTCTACGTTCATTCCAAATTCCCGGGCTATGGCGCCGCATGGGCGGCGTGGGTCGCGGATGTCGCGGTGAACGCACGCACCGGCGAAGTGCGGGTCGAAAAGGTGACGGTGGGGCATGATGCTGGCCTGATGATCAATCCCGACGGGGTGCGTCACCAGATTCACGGCAATGTCATCCAGTCGACCTCCCGCGCCCTCATGGAACAGGTGCCGTTCGACCAAAGCGGCGTCGCTGCGCTGGAGTGGAGCAACTATCCGCTCATCACGTTCCCGGACGTGCCCGAAATCGATGTGCTGATGGTACCGCGTCCCGATGAACCGCCGCTCGGCGCTGGCGAAAGCGCGTCAGTCCCCAGCGCCGCCGCGATCGCCAATGCGCTCTATGACGCGACCGGCATCCGTTTTCGCGAGCCACCCTTCACTCCGGAGAAGATTCGCGCCGCACTGGCGGAAAGGGGGCTTCTCCTCGCCCCGGAGCCGTCGGGACCGCCTCCTGCGCCGAAAACCATCGCCCGCAAATGGCGGTGGAGCCTGTCCGGCCTTGGGGCGGGGCTCGCGGCCGGATTCGCCATCGCCATGCCATGGCGTCCTGCGATCCCGTCCGGTTCGCTTCCGCCTCCCGGTTTTTACAGTCCCCAAACGCTGGAACGCGGGCGTCAGCTTGCCGCGGCTGGCGACTGCGCGGTATGCCACACGGCCGAGGGCGGCGAGACGAACGCAGGCGGACGTCCGATGGAGACCCCCTTCGGCATCGTCTACTCCACCAACATCACCCCTGATCCGGTAAACGGGATCGGCAATTGGTCCCTGCCTGCCTTCACGCGCGCCATGCGCGAGGGCATTTCGCGTGATGGACGGCATCTTTACCCGGCCTTTCCCTATACGGCGTTCGCAAAGCTGAGCGATACGGATATCGAGGCGCTCTACGCCTATCTGACAAGCCGGCCCGCGGTCGACAATGCTCCACCCCGGACGCGGCTGGCGTTCCCCTTCAACATGCGGGCCGGGCTTGCCGCATGGAACGCGACCTTCCACGATCCCCGTCCCTGGCGCGACGATCCCGCGCGATCGGCGCAGTGGAACAGAGGGGGATATCTGGTCGAGGGCGCGGGTCATTGCAGCGCATGCCACACCCCCCGCAACATCGCAGGCGCCGAGGTCAAGGGCCGTGGTCGCTACGCCGGAGCGCTGGTCGATGGCTGGTGGGCGCCTGCCTTGTCGGCCGATCATGCGGACGGAGTGCCCTGGTCGGAGCAGGATTTCTATGAATATCTGCGCCATGGCCAGTCGGCGCGACACGGGGTTGCCGGGGGTCCGATGGCACCGGTGATAGAGGAATTGCAGGCGTTGCCGGATGCCGACCTGCACGCGATGGCGGCATATCTCGCTTCCCTCGGTCATGAGAAGGTCGCGTTGGAAAATCAGGAGGATGCCGTCACCCGGCTGGAAGCGCTGGCGCAGGACGAGGCGACAGCGCTGAAAGGCAGCGGCGCCCGCGCGTTCGAAACGGCTTGCGCGGTGTGCCATGTCGCAGGTCCGGTACCGACCTTCGGGGCGCGACCGTCGCTTGCGGTCAACAGCGCGGTTCGCGCACCGGTCCCCGACAATCTCATACGAACGATCCTATATGGGGCAGACAGCCGATCATTCCCCGCCAGAGGGGCCATGCCGGGCTTTTCCAAGGCCATGAGCGATCAGCAGCTCGAAGAGCTGGTCCGCTATGTGCGTGCTCGCTTTGCTTCCGACAAGCCAGCCTGGACCGACATAAAAAGGGCTATCAGTTCGGCAAGGCACAAACATTGAATTGACGCCATGGCCGGGACGGCTGACACTGATGCTAGGTTTCGTGGACAAGGTGTAGCCACAGCCATGCTGATGCGAGGCGGGCGAAGCCGAGATAGGAGCTTTTGCTCTTGTCATATCGGGTAGCGACGCGCCGCCAGTTCCTGAGCTTGTTGAACAGCCGTTGAGTTGCGCAGACGATATTTCCAGCGATCCTGCAAGCCATGTGCGCCGGCCGTTTTTGCAGGGATCACGGCCTGGGTACGGGCCACGGCAATTTCGGCGCGGATGTGCAGCAATGATGACAGAGCGCAAGACCGCGAGCGTCCCGACATGTTCCGCATCATACCATCAGAACCGATGGGAATTGTGGGAACATCGTGGTATCGGATTTCAAGATTTCTTAAATTATCGCAAAAAAACAAAGCGATAAATCGCTTGACTGGTGACCCCTACGGGAATTTCGCATTTCAAATAAGCCATTAATAAATAAGGATAATACAATAACTATTACAACTTATACCATCGCATAACCCATCATGACTCTGGGGTTTTGCGATACGAACTGAGCGGTGAGCGTACGAATCACAAATATTGCCGATGCCATGGCAGTGTAGCGACCACCTTCACGGCGCGGTCGGGCCGTCCAGTCCCAGTTCGCCGACTGCCACATGCCTGACAGCGTTTCCGCATTGACCACGCCCATCACCGCAGCAGGGCAAGCGCGATCTGCTCGCCCGTGAACTTCGACTTCTTCATGCAAAATCTCCACCTCCACTCAGTTTCAATTTTGCCAGTTTTCTCTCATTCTCGCTGGAGGCATTTACCGGGACAGGGTCACTTTCAAAGACTTGTCGAACCATCCAGATATCTCTTTAAATATCTGGCGAACATTCGCAGGGGATAATGATAGAGAATGATTTTCTCCCCAAAAATGGAGAAGTCGTGCAGTCTTTCCTTCGCGATAAAGCTCGAAGAAGAACGGGTCGGCTTGTTCGAATCCGCCGCGTGAATCGTACTCGCCCTGAATCATAAGAAGGGGGACTTTTACGTTTCTTACGTGCGTAATAGGAGAACTACGCGCATAGAGATCCGGATTCTCTGACGGTGTAGTGTGAAACCGCAGGGCAGTTTCAGCTATAACTGCGTTCTCAGAGGCATCTTTCTCAAAACCTGGGTAACGTCGACCGCCTGTTGAAAGAGTGCCATGAAACGTAGTCATATTGGTGATCCCGGATAACCCAACAGCCGCTGCAAACCGATCCGTCTGCGTGATAAGGCCGTATACACTGTAACCACCATAACTTTGCCCGAAGAGACCAAGGCGGTGAGGATCGGCGATACCCAGCGCGATTAACTTATCAACTGCGGGCAAAACCCCACTTGTCAGAGAAGGATAAGGGTCATTTGAGCTAGGCGAATGTGGAACCGGCACGGAGGGCACCAAGATCACGTACCCGAGTGAGGCGTAAAGCTGTAAATTGTATATGCCGGGCAAATAAGGGTTCAGCCAGTAATCATTCTCATCCCGTACCCGATAGCCCCCGTACACCCAAACAAGCATCGGATAAGTATGAGATGGAATGTAATCAGGTGGCAAAATGACAGCGGCCTTCAAAGGCGAGCCGTCAGCACCAACATAATCGATTATTCTTGTCTCTCCCCAACGCACGCCAGCGAGATGTTGGTTCAAATGGAAAATTATCGCTGAAGTGCCTCCGTTCCAAGATCTAGAATAAACGCGGACTCCTTTTTGGGTTGGCTCCTGCCATATGAGACCATCGCAATCAGAAGCTAATATAGTGGCGGACCTTGAGATGCTAAATCGCTCAGAATTTGAAACGGATATCCTATAGACGTCCAAAGCATTATCGCGGCGCGTTACGGCTGGCTTCGGTTCACGAGAGCATCGCCCTTCTATTGGGCGGCGGCTTGCTTTATCATAAAACCGCTCCAACCGGCTTTGTGCGACCTCATATCTCACGCGATCCCGCCCGGAAAAGCCTACAATTTCGCGGTTCGCTAGTCGATAAAGTGTTTGAGGTGGTAGTTCACCTTCAAAGGGAATGGGAACTGGTGCAGCATTCCTGTCCACGAGCCACCAATTATTCTGATCCTCTCCTGAATCCCCTAAGCGTCCATATACGAGGAGTTTAGACCCTATCCAGAAGACATTCTGCTCCGGCACCTCCGTGGTTCCAACACGAAGAGATATGCCCATTCGTTCAACACGATTATTTTTTACGGTTACTGAAAATAGGCTGCCAGCAAATAAATCTGCTCGTTCCCGTGCCCTAAAAGCGAAGTTTTTCCCGTCATCCGACCACCCACTGAAATCTAGAGGGTACTTGGCTGCGTCTGGTAGCGAAATCCAAGAAAGGCTTGGTTTTTCAAGGTTAACCATGCCCAATCGTTTTTGAACGCGCCATTCGCCATCATTAATCGGTCGCGTTCCAACGACATTCGGCGGAATCGCTCCAACTGGAGTTAAAATTGCGGCCTGCGTTTTATCAGGCGACAGAGCAACTGTCAGAGATCCGTTAAATGGAAAATTTGGTATGCTTGCGATAATCTTACTCTGTCGAGTAAATATATCGATAAGTGCCAATTGGACCACCGGTAGGGAAGATAACTCAGAATCTTCTGTATTTCCGCTATTGGACGCACTGAATGTTGCCTCCATTCCATTGCGGATTTTCCCGACTGTCGCCACAGATTCGACCGCAAAATGCGTATAGTGATCAATCATGGGTGACGCTTGGCCCAGTGGCATAAGGATCGCTAAAATTCGCCGATTATCAAGCCAGATAAACGGTGCGTTCTCCTCATCAGGGCGGCATGGGGCTACCAAATCCCCGTCTTCTCCCCTAATATCGATACGGTGGAGAGGCGAACCGTAACGAGTTTGGGTCGCAATCGCCCTGTCGCTCAATCGATGCAGTTCGTCGCCGGTAGCTGATGACACATACAATCGCACATTATCTCCACCACGCGGTTCTTGACCTTCGGGCTTAGTCGAAAGCATTGCAATCCACTTTCCATCTGGACTCCAGTTTGGACACCAATAGCCCGCCGCGGCGCTTCCGCCGTTAGTGATGTTGAGGCGGTTTGCACCATTGCGATCAATCGTCCAAATGTCGTTACGAGAGGGATCGACGTCATAGCTTTCGCGCCCATAAACTTCACCCGCAGTCGCCGGCCGCTGAATTGACAACGCAATTTTTCGGCCATCGGGCGATATGGCGAGTGCATCGACAGACACTGTCTTCAGCACGTCATCAATCGAAAGTGGCTTCGCTGAAAGGACACTCGGCTCAAACGTGACCACGATAATTGTCCAGAAGAGCAGAAAACGTGTCACTTTTATTAAGTACGTCGACCTCATTGGTCCAGACGGTTCATCAAATTTTTCATCACTACTTCCAACTTTAGTGCTCCATAAAGTTGCATGCGTAGGTCGCTAGGAAAACCCTTAACCATTGCCTCCCTAGCGTCGACAAGCAATCTATTCACGTCAAAGACGCCGTAATCTCCGAGAACAGATTCACCAAATGCATCATCGAAATCTGTCCTAACCAAATCCTGTTCGAAACTATGTCCGTAATGTTCATAGTATCTGGGGTAAATGAACCCATCGCTAAGGCCCGCACGCACCAATGTGAAACGATGAATTTGGCGCTTTTCTTTGAGTTTGATGGGCAAGGCTCGACAGAAATCAACGACTCGTTGATTGGCCATAGGGGACACAGGCCAGCATCCTCGACGCAAGAACATATCACTCCGGCCCGCTACGGTCACGATAGCTGAAGATGCGATATTTCCTGGAACCTCCCAGTCCATTCGTAAAAAACTGTTATCTTTGACTAACTCATCACCCCCAACACCAGTAAAAATAACGTCAAATGGTCCGCCTGGATGTCGGTCAAATGCTCGAACACAGGGAAGTCGGTACATGTCATCGCATGGCGTCACCGTGCATTCCTTAGCAGTCAGTAAGGATGAAAACGGCCCCACGTCATAGGACGAGCCAGTATGATCATCCAAGCCGAGCAACGATATAATCTCATTTCTCCGGTTTGCTTGTTGCACCCCCAAAGGAGGCGCATGGACGACAGCATAGGAATGCATTCTGTGCCTAGTCGTAGATGCTGCTATCGCAACAACTGAAGAATCTAGCCCGCCGCTCAGTTCAAGGATTGGATTGCAAGCCCTTTTCAAATGGAGATTCATCACTTCTCCCAGCAAGCGTACAAATTCTTCTGTTACCATAGCCCCATCGGCTAACGACGCAGGCTGCACAACCGGCAGATGGATGGCTTCACGAAACCGCAATTCACCCTGCTCCAAACGCACTAATTCGCCTGGCCACAGTGAAAAAACGCCACTGATAACTTGTTCCCGAATTTGACCTTCACCCTCCATGATGAAAATCCGGCAACTCTCCTTATTTGGTAGGATCTGCGGAAGAGAACGCGCAACCTCTTCAAAATTCCACGACATTATCAAGCGTCCGCCACTGAAGGCCACGTATATGGCGCAGCCAGCGCAGGCGGTTCTTTCGATTTCAATCGCATTCCCCAGGCGATGCGGATCCCACTTAATCGTGATCCCCTGACCAACTACCGCTTGGCGGAACGAATCTGATGTGTCCGAGAAGAGTGGCGGCACAATTGCTTCTTCGGACACGCATATGCGCCAGCCCGCACCACCGTGGTCATCAATCGAGAAATTGAGATGGTCAGTAGGAAAGCCAACTATGGAACTTTCGCCAAAACTCACCAGACGATCTTCTACAGTAATGGGGAAACCAAGATCCTTGACGAATATAGCGGCCGTAAGCATCTAAGCCCCCATCTAAAAAGGGGAGCGATCGCTCGCTCCCCAAAATAACCATATGTCCATTATCAAAAAAATTAACTAAAATCGCGGCCGCCATTATCAACAGACGACGTTCTCTTGCTGGCAACTTTACTTGCGGCAGCACCCGCGACAGCCTTAATTTCGGCTGCGTTCAGCGTACGTAGCGGAGATGAAAAGACCTTCTTGTCGCGCTTGGTCACCATAATTCTCCCTAACAAAGCCTATTGGCCTCAATAGGTTACCACGCGAACGCGGGCTGTCAACACCCACAAGCAATTAGAAATCTCCAATTTGGATGCTTTGCTCGCGCTGTTGACACCAGCTGATTCCCGGACGAATTCTGATGGTTATGGTTATGCGCGAAAAGATGACTCTACCCGCAGATATCCTTGAGCACATGGATTGGCGAGCGAAGCAGATTGCTAAGGACGGCGGCATTTATGCCTCACGTTCTGCAGCAAGAAGGTATGTTTGTGAACGTCATCCTGATGCTGCTTGTGCCTATCTGACCGGATCCTATGCCACAGGGAGGCCGACTCCGACTTCCGATCTCGATGTCTACGTAATAAACAACATAGTATCGTTCCCTTTACGGGAATTCTTAATTGTAGATGGATATCCCATACAGGCGACGATCATGAACTCACTCGATATCCACGAGAGGATCAGTTCTTCAAAGGTGCGTCGAGAGATGGGGTTATTACCAGCTATTGAGGCGGCAATTTTTATACATGGCTCGAAGTCAATGTTTAAGCGGATTGTTGCCCGGGCGCGTCGCGTTCGGAGCAGTGCTCCGAGGCGAGATGCATTGAGTATCCGCTTTTATAGTACGGAACTCTTATGTCATCATCTCAAACTGTTTCGCAAGCTCGACCCAGCTGATCGTATTGATGTCGTAATGAAACTGGTTGGAGCTGCAGGCGACCTCATACAATCGCGAGAGGGGGTGTTGCGCACAAGTCAAGCGCAATATGAACCGGTCCTGCGGCATTCTAACCACTATAACAACATTATCTCTCATGTCAGCAAGGCAATAGAGGGCGATGTGCGTCCACTCATGGAAGCCACTTGGGATTTATTATGTTCGGATGAACATTATAAATATCCGTCTTTTCAAAGCGAAATCATTCCCATGAATCTTTAATATAGTGGTATGATAATATGCACGTTATCCATCAAGAAAGAGTCATAATCATTCATATCCCTAAAACGGGGGGGACATCCGTATCCGTCGCGGCCGGATGTGGAGATACGGGATATTCGCGTATTGCACATATAACGCCGGCCGTGGCTAAAAGATATTTTTTTCAAAATGATTGGGATCATTTTTTTTCGTTCACAATAGTTCGAAATCCTTGGTTACGATATCTTTCTCTTTACAAATATCAGCGAAGCTCTTTCTATGGAAAGCTTACCGATCAAAATCTATCGTACAGATTGGCATCGAGCCTTAGCTTCGAAGAATGGTGTGGGTACAATATAGATGCCACCGATAAATCACGTTGGTTTGGAGTGCCGCAAAGTGAATGGTGGAAAGATGTGACCCAAGTTTACCGTATGGAGAGCGATTTGGAGCAAATTGAGGTTGACCTTGCAAGAAGGTTACGGAGACCTGTATCAATACCCCATCTCAATAGATCGAATGGAATATTACCGAAAATGCCGTCACGTCTGATTTCATTCGTCGGTACCATTGACCATGAAACGATAGAGAAGTTTGAATATAGGAATCCTGCGAATTTATGAGCGACAGGAGTTTCTTTCGGCAAGAGGCCTTAGAACAACGCAGTGAACGCTTACCTGGTCAAATTCATATCACTATACCTTTGTCATGGCAGGCCTTTGGATTATTTTTGTTGGCTATGCTTATTGCAGCAACGGCATGGCTATTTACAGCTTCATATTCTCAGACTGTGCAAGTTTCTGGGGTAATTACACCGAGTAGCGGCCTTATCCATATCAGATCGACGCGTGGAGGGAGGATAGTGAGTCTTCTCGTTAGTGAAGGGCAGTTCGTTCGGAAAGGGCAAGCGTTAGCGCAGGTTGACGTCCAAGAGCGTAATGAGTCGGGCCTAAGCGCGCAGATGACAATAATCTCTTCTCTTCGGCGGCAGGAAATCGCGCTCGAGGCCCAGGGTAAGTCGGTAAAATCAGCTTCTAAATCCAATCGAGATGCACTGCATGCGCAGATTACGGGCCTCTCTGAAGAGATTGAAATGCTAAAATTGCAAGTTAAATCTCAGGAGCGTCTCGTAACTATGGCTCAAGATCAAGTTGAATTAACAAAAAATGTAGCCTCGAAAGGATTTGTGAGTAAGCGATATTTATCGGGGATCGAAGAAGATCTATTATTGAAGCAGCAGCAGTTGTACTCATTGAGGCAGTCGTTTTCTTCAAAGAGCTCCCAGTTAAATCAGGCTCTTCATGCCGCCGAGGAAGAGAAAGACCGATCTCTCAGCGAAAGTTCAGGCCTTGAAGCTGCGCGTCAAGCTGTTGAGCGTGATGCAGCTGCGGTGCAGGGTGATCGTGAATATTGGCTTTACTCGCCTATCGATGGTCAAATTTCATCCCAAGGCGTCAAGCATAATGATCTTGTATCGGCTCAGGAAGACATGATGCTTATCACTCCAAGCGAAAGTAAGCTCAACGCCCAGTTGCGCGTCCCAGCCACCGCCATCGGTTTTATGCGACCAGGGCAAAAAATCCAGATTGCGCTCGATTCATATCCTTACGAGCGATTCGGCACTATCGTCGGACGCGTGCAGGCGCTTGCGTCCGCCCCAACCTTGCGCTCAGTTGAAAGTGAGACAAGCGGCCCCTCTTACAGCGCGATCGCTCAAATCGATCAATCATGGATTGGCGCTTACGGTCAAAAGCAGAATCTGCTCCCTGGTATGACTTTTAAAGCGCGGGTGATTATCGGCCGTCGATCGCTGATCGAATGGCTGTTTGACCCCCTCTTTGCGGTCGCTCAACCATGAAGCCTGAGTTTGATCTAGGCCTGTTTCAGCGTCGACGAATACGCCATGTCCGGCAGACAGAGCTTGCGGAGTGCGGCTTGGCCTGCTTATCGATGATAGCTACCTATCATGGCCTTGCAATTTCCCTCGCCGTCTTAAGGCGACGCTTCACGCCGTCCACTAGGGGCGTCTCACTGCAATCGCTAATCGATTCATCGTATCATCTTGGACTCGATACACGTGCAGTTAAGGTGGATTTGGATGAGTTGCGATACCTGAAACTTCCCGCGATTTTGCATTGGGACATGGATCACTATGTGGTGTTAGAGCGCCTGAATCGCTTTGGCTTGTTAATTCACAACCCAGCGAGTGGATCGTCATGGATGCCGATGACAGTGGTCTCGCAGCATTTTACTGGCGTCGCATTGGAACTTGCGCCCGCTCCCGACTTCCAAATTGGGGAAGCCTCTTCCAAATTACGTTTGCGGACCTTATGGAGCCGGGTTAGTGGATTGAAGAGGGCAATTTCGCAGACTATTATATTATCACTTCTATTACAAATATTTTCGTTAATTATGCCATACTATCTTCAGATAACCGTCGATAGTGTTCTTCCGGAGTTGAATATAGGCTTTATCAGTGTTTTGGCATTTGGCTTTATTATTGTCGCTATTTCGAGCGGAGTGACAGCGCTTCTTCGCTCAGCGGTATTGTTATCAATGGGATCATCTTTCGGATACGGGTTATCCTCGAATATAGCGCGCAAACTCCTTAGGCTCCAAGTGGATTGGTACAGCAAAAGGCGAGTAGGTGATATACTGTCGAGATTTCAATCAATTATCCCCATTAGGAAAATGCTAACGGAAGATGCGCCAGCAGCATTTCTTGACGGAGCGTTAGCTATTTTAACAATAACTCTGATGATCGCGTATTCAACGCAATTATCGTTTGTTTCTTTAATTTCTATTTCACTCATCGCTTTATTACGGATTATTTTATACAAGCCGCAACGTGACGCTCAAGAGGAATTAATTATTGCCGTTGGACGGGAGCAATCTCTACTTATCGAATCTCTGCGAGGTATCCGGCCGCTCAGGCTGGCTGGCGGTGAAATGTTCAGACATTCAATGTGGCAATCGAGAATGGTCGATGTCATCAACGGATCTGCGCGGTATCAGCGATTAATCAACTGGCAAACCCATACTCAGACCGCAATTCTCGCAATTGAGAATGTCATTTCAGTTTGGATTGCTGTTGGAATAGTCATTCGCGGCGGTTTCAGCACAGGGATGATATTTGCATTTTTGGCATATAAAGCCCAGTTTTTCACGGCGGCGCTATCTCTGATGGCGAAACTGAACGACTTTCGGTTGTTAGACCTTCATCTGGAACGCTTATCGGACATCGTTCTTTCTCCTGACGATGTTGCATTTAAGCAAGATGAGAGGGAAGCAAGGACTCTGAAAGGCGAGATCACGCTGCATAACGTCAAATTTCGCTATACTGAGGATGATCCATTTATTTTGAAGGGTGTTGATGTAACAATCTCTGAAGGAGAGTTTATAGCAATAACGGGGGCATCAGGTGGAGGAAAATCCACGCTTGTTAACATAATTTTGGGTCTGTTTTTTCCTACAGATGGCATGATCCATATAGATGGAATGGAGTTGAATAAATTCGGTTATAAGAATTATCGATCTCAGACTGCTGCTGTTCTTCAGGATGATGCTCTATTTTCCGGTTCGTTAGCGGATAATATTTCCTTGTTTGAAGAAAAGGTAGATTTCGATTTTTTAAGGGAGTGCGCCAAAGCGGCGGGTATTCATGATGATATCGTCATGATGCCAATGGGATACAACACTTTAGTGGGTGAGTTGGGCCATTCTCTTTCTGGAGGTCAAAGGCAGCGTATTCTACTGGCTCGTGCTTTATATCGCAAACCACGCCTTCTAATAATGGATGAGGGCACGTCTCAACTGGATACGGAAAAAGAATTGGAAATAAATGCATCGATAAAAAATTAGGCATTACTCGAATTATCGTTGCACATAGACAAGAGACGATAGACGCAGCGGATAGAGTTTATTTACTCAAAGATGGCGTTCTATTCGAAAGACATTAATATTCATATCGTGGAAACTTGGATTGCCTTTGTCATCGTGTAAATGCCGTGCAGATCAGGGGCGGAAGTGTGAGTCTTATGAAACCTATGCGCAGGTGGGCGTAGACAGGCGCGTCAAATTGCTGATCCTATGAGCTGGAGACCCGCAAAAACCGTTCGTGTTTTGTCGGCTATGATGGTTCATCGATCGGGAGCAATCATGGAGAGCCGTGGTGGATCCCAAGTCTCTGTTCAGTTTGAGCGATCATCTCGAGGCCTTGAGCGAGGATGGCGACCCGCTGGAGGTTTTGCAGCAGACAGTGGACTTCGAGTATTTCCGCAGTTGGCTGGTTGGGGGACTGGCCTACGGCGACGGCGCCAAGGGTGGCCGCCCGCCCTTCGACCCGGTCATGATGTTCAAGGCCCTGATCCTGCAGGCGCAGCACAACCTGTCGGATGCGCGGATGGAATTCATGATCC
>NZ_JAKUJY010000050.1 GCF_022664535.1 Sphingobium trunci
CCGCCTATTGCTATGCCCGCAGCGCCGCCAGTGGCGCGCGCAAGAGCGACGCGATCCTCACCGAGGAGATCACCGCCGCCTACAATCGCCAGCGGGGCCTTGCACGGGAGAACCGGCCATGACCCGCCCCGACGATCGCCGCAACCATGCCGATGCCTTGCGCAAGCATCATCTCAACACGCAAGGCGCCCGCCTCAAGCGGCAGGTCCTCGTCATGCTGGCCTCCGTTGCCCTTGGCGGCCTGGCACTGCCCAACATGATGCTGGGCGGGGACGCGATGCTCGCCACCGGCACCTACTACTGGGCCAGGACCAAGCTCTGGGCCGTGTCCGGCTGGGAGGACGATACGGGGATCGACGTGCACTTCCCCGACCATATCGAGGAAGGACGATCGGCGCGCCAGATCATCGCCCATCCCTATTTTCGGCGGCGCGTCGATCTTGTCTGGGCCTGGGCCAGATGGGGATGTTGGCTCGGCGTCGGCACCTGGCTGCTGGCGTTGATCGCCTCACGCGGCGCACTGGCCCGGCGGCGCGAGCGTCTGCTGGCGGACCGCTGGATCAGCGGAACGCAGGTGGTGGACGAGAAGCAGCTGGCCAGGCTGACCGGGAAGGAGGCTGACGCCCACACCCTGTCGATCGGCAAGGTGTCGATCCCCGCCCGTCTGGAAACCCGCCACATGGCGATGATCGGCACGACCGGCAGCGGCAAGACCACCGCCTTGCGCCAGTTGCTGGACGGCATTGAAGCGCGGGGCGAAGCCGCCCTGGTCTATGACACCAGCGGCGAGTTCATCGCGCACTATTACAGTCCGGCGCGCGGCGACATCATCCTCAATCCGTTCGATGCCCGTTGCGCCTTCTGGTCGCCCTTCGCCGAGATCGCACATCCCGCAGATGCCGACCGCATCGCCCGCCAGCTGATCACCGAGACGGGCCAGCATGATAGCGACGTGTGGCTCGACACCAGCCGCATCCTTGTCGCCAATATGATCCGCGCTTTGTGGCAGGAGAACAAACGCACGCTGCCCGACCTGCTCCATGCCCTGAAGAATCGACCCAAGGACGACCTTAAAGAATGGCTCGCCACCAGTTCATCGGCACGGACCTTCGCGGACGATGCCGATCGGGCGACCGGCAGCGTGCTATTCATGTTGGCCAAGGCAGCGGACCTGATCCAGTTCCTGCGCGCCGAGGACGACAAGGCTAAACCCTTCGCCTTCCGCAGCTTCATTAAAGCGCTGGACCGGCATCCCGGTGCGAGGCCGTGGATATTTGTGCCGAGGAAGGAGGATTACTTCGAGGCGTCGAAGCCCCTACTCGCCTGCTGGCTGGAATGCGCCGCCAGCGCAGTGCTGGGCCTGCCTCCATCCGAGGACCGGCGCATCTGGTTCGTGCTGGACGAACTGGCCGACCTGCCCCGCGTCGACAACCTGGCGCGGCTGCTGCCCGAGGGCCGCAAGTTCGGCGCGGCGGTCGTGCTGACCTTCCAGGCGCTGGGGCAGATGCAGCACCGCTATGGGCCGCAGATCGCCGAATCCATCCTCGGCTGCTGCAACACCAAGCTGTTCCTGCAAACCATCGACAGCGACACCCGGCAATGGGCGAGCCAGACCATCGGCACCTCAGAGATGGAGATCCGGACCAAGACCGACATGCTCGGCGACGGCGACGAAGGCCACCGCATCAATCTGGGCCGGATGCGCGAGGTGCGGCCCGCCGTCATGGAGAGCCAGCTCCGCCTTGCGCGGCACGAGGGCTATCTGCTGCTGCCCGACGGCCTGCCGGTCGCCAGGATCAGGCTGACCGCCGATCACATCGCGCGGCGGGGCGATCCCTACCAGCCGGGATTCATTGCCGCCGATCCGGCGACCATGCTGTGGGGGCAGGCCGCCAGCAACGCCGTAACGCCATCATCGTCGTCGCCATCGCCGGCATCAACATCAGCATCGTCCTCACCCACCCCGAAGCCTGACAGTCAGGGGCCGGTGTGATGGTGGCGTCCGTCTCTGCACTCACCAGTTCGGCGCAGGCCAGCAGCTATTACGAGGCCGACGACTATTATGCCGAGGGCGGGCTATCGCCCTCCCAATGGCAGGGGGCTGGCGCGGAGGCGCTTGGCCTGTCCGGCGAGGTGGATCGCGATGCGTTCCGCGCCTTGCTCGACGGCAGGATCGGCGACCAGCAGCTTGGTACGTTCCGCGACGGGCAGTTGGAGCATCGTCCCGGCTGGGACGTGACCCTGAGCGCGCCCAAGTCGGTGTCGATCATGGCCGAGGTGGCCGGCGACCGGCGATTGATCGAGGCGCATGGGCAAGCCGTGAAAACCGCGATGGCCCATGTCGAGCGCCATATGGCCGCCACCCGCATCCGCGATGGTGGCACCGTTTCCCGCGAGGCGACCGGCAATCTAGTGATCGCCAGCTTCCAGCACGGCACCAGCCGTGCCCAGGACCCGCAGCTTCATACCCACAATGTCATCATGAACGCCACGCGAGACGAGGACGGTGCCTGGCGCAGCCTCGAACCGCGCGCGATCTACCAGCTTCAAAAGCAGATCGGGGCGATCTACCGGCAGGAACTGGCGCTGAAGGTCCGGGAACTGGGCTACGAGATCGAGGCGGGCAAGGAGTCCACTTTCGAGATCAGGGATGTCTCCACCGCAGTCATCGAGGCGTTCAGCACCCGCAGTGCCGAGATCGAGGCGGCATTGGCGGAGCGTGGTACGTCGCGCGAGGTGGCAAGCGCCATCGAGAAGCAGGTTGCCACGCTCGACACCCGCGATGCCAAGGTTGCCGCCGACCCTGCCGCCCTTGTGGCGGAGTGGCGGGAGACGGCTGCCAAAGCGGGGTTCGGGGCGGAGGCCAGACTGGCGATGGTTCGGGAGGCCGAAGCAAGGGCCGCCGATCCGGCCCATCGCGCCGCCATCGAATTGCAGGGCGACGGTGCCGCTGCCCGCGCCGTCGCTCATGCTGCCGATAAGCTGGGCGAGCGGCAGTCGGTGTTCTCCGCTACCGCCTTGCAGGAGGAAGCGGGACGGATCGGGCTGGGTCGGATCGGGTACGCCCAGATCGGGGCAGCAATCGATGCCGCGACCAGACAAGGCGACTTGATCGATCGTATCCATATCGACCGGCGCGGTGCGGAATTTGCCGGGTTCACCACTCGGCAGAATGTCGAGACCGAAGCCACGATGCTACGGATCGAGGCCGAGGGGCGCGGCACGCTTGCCCCCATCGCATCGCCGCTTGCCGCCGCCAAGGCTGTTGCCGGCGCAGCGGCGCAAGCCGAGCGCACAGGCCATGGCTGGAATCCCGATCAGCGCGCCGCCACCGAGCAGCTTCTGACTAGCCGTAACCGGATCACCGCCGTCCAGGGCTATGCCGGCACCGCCAAGACCACGACGGTGCTGGCGACCTTCGCCCGCGAGGCCGAAGCACGCGGAATAGCGGTCACCGCCCTGGCTCCGACCGCGTCGGCGGCGATGGTGCTGGGCGAGGCGCTGGGCACGCGCGGCGATACTGTTGCCCGGCACCTGCTGTCGCCAGAGAGGTCCGATCCGACCCGGCCTGCGGCTTGGATCGTGGACGAGGCGTCCCTGTTGTCGGCGCGCGATACCGCGCGGCTGTTCGACCTTGCCGCAAAGCAGGATGCCCGCATCGTGCTGGTCGGGGACGTGAAGCAGTTGGGTTCGGTCGAGGCGGGTGCGGCCTTCGCCCAGTTGCAGGGCGCTGGCATGGAAACCACCAGGCTGGCCGAGATCGTCCGGCAGACCAACCTCGCCACCAGGGAGGCTGTGCTGGCGTCGATCGAGGGGGATGCCAGGAAAGCCATGGCCGCGCTCGATCGGGGTGGTGGGCAGATCATCGAGGAAGCTGACCGGGCCACACGCTTCGCGGCCATTGCCGAGCGGTATGTGGCGCTGGACAAGGCCGGGCGTGTCCGTACCATCGTTGTCGAGCCGTCACGCGAGGGGCGCGATGCGTTGACCGCCGATATTCGCGCGGCGCTCACCCGGTCGGGGGCGCTGACGGGGCCTGCCGTCCCGGTGGAAGCCCTCGTCAACAAGGGGCTGACCCGTGCGGAGGCGCGCGATCCCTTGAGCTACGACAAGGGCGATGTGGTTCGCTTCGCCCACGACTATGCCGACAAGGGCGTGGTGCGGGGCGAAGCCTACCGCGTCGAGAACATCGACCCGGCCAGGGCCGCCATCGTGCTCAAGGCGGAGGATGGGCGCGAGGTGGACTGGCGCTTGCGGCAATGGGGTGCGGGTCATGCCCAGGCCTTCTCGGCCCAACCCATCGACCTGAAAGCCGGCGATGCTATCCGCTTCACCCGCAACGACCGCGAGGCGGGCCGGATCAATGGCGCGCGTGCCGAGGTGATCGCCGTGGATCAGCAGGCTCGCACCGCCGCCATCCAGACCGCGCACGGCAGGACCGAGACGCTCCATCTCGATTCTGCCCGCGACCGGCATATTGCCCATGGCTATGTCGATACCGCCTTTGCCGCGCAGGGACGTACCGCCGATCACGTCATCATCCATGCCGACAGCAAGGCGACCAATCTGGTCGACCAGAAGTCCTTCTATGTGGGCATATCACGGGCCCGGGAATCCGCCATCATCTTCACCAACGATCGCGGCAATCTGGTCGCTGCGATCAATGAGCGAGCCGGGCAGGTACAGACTGCGATCGTTCAGGCTGCGGCACGGGGGCTGGCAGCGGGCAACGCGAAGGGAGCTGGTCTGGGATGAGGCCTGGCTTACGCCCACAAGCCTAACGGGATTGGGGGGATCATTTGACTTATTCCGCTTTTCTAACCGGCATTTGTTTGTCTGCCTTCATCGCACAGGAATGACCGATGCTGGGGACGAACCGGTAATTCTCCTTTTGGGAGCGCAGATTGGGATAGCGGACATTTCTGCCGGCGACCCGGCGTGTCGGCTTCGCGCCCTCAGGTCGGTCGTCTGGCCGAACTTCCCACCCTGCCAGAAGCTGCCGTTCGTTTGGTCAAGACGGGATGCTGCGACGCTACAGCCAAGTGTCCTAACTACCTTCAAGTAAGGTATCTGAACGATGTGTGGTGGTTGGAAATCGTGACTGGGGCTTACCGTCGCGGTAAACAACACTGTCAATAAGGATAGAATTTGACTCGACTTGCGACTTCCGACGCGGAATCATTGACTTCGGGCGATGTACAGGGGGGTGGGGTGGCGACGAATCCGATCGACGAACAGACGGGCGAGATCCCGTCCGTGTTCCAGAGCAACCTGCCGCTGCGAGAGAAGCTCGATAAGGCGCGAACCGAGTTGCTGGATCTGTCTGCCCGGAACCGGCTTCTCAACATGCCACGCTCGTCAAAGAGCGTCCGCGCTCTCGAGGTGATCGACGAGATCAGCGCGGAGGTGTTCCGGCTGCTGGTGCGGGAGAACCGCCCCTTCACCTTCGTCGCCGGAAAGTCGGCGGCCGAAGGACAGGCTGCTGAAGGAGAGCAGGAGGAGATCGACGAAATTGTTGACCTCGCCCAGCCCGAGGACGACGAGGTCGACGAGCGCGGCGTTCGTGCCCGACACTCCGACACCCGACTGCAGACCCGACTCACGCCGAAGGGACTGCAGAAGCGCCTGCTCGACCTGTTCTTCGACGCACGCACCCTGGAGGAGGAGCAGGGCGTTAACATCCTCTATCTGACGCTCGGCGCGCTCAAGTGGATCGATCCTCAGAACGCGGCCAACATCCGCTACGCCCCCATAGTGCTTGTCCCTGTATCGCTGGAACGCGGGAACGCCGGTGAGAAGTTCAAGCTGCGCGCGCGTCAGGAGGACTACGCCTCCAATCTGTCGCTCGAAGCTTTCCTCGACAAGGTGCACGGCATCCGGCTGCCGGGGTTCGAAGCGAGCGACGCCTTCGACGTCACATCTTACTTCGACGAGGTCGCGGAAGCGATCTCCGCGAAGCCGGGTTGGGAAGTGATCAGCGACAACATCGTCCTCGGCTTTTTCTCCTTCGCCAAGTTCCTCATGTATCGCGACCTCGACCCGGACGTCTGGCCGGAGGGGCGCAGGATCGTAGACCGCGATTTGATCAGGGGCCTCATCTCGGACGGGTTCGAGGGATCCGACGCAATGATTCCCGAAGACTCGAACATCGACCCGTTTATTCCGCCCTGCGAAATGCTCCATATCGTGGACAGTGACAGCTCGCAGGCGCTGGCTGTGCACGAGGTCCGGCGGGGCAGGAACCTCGTCATCCAGGGTCCGCCAGGGACCGGCAAGAGCCAGACTATCGCCAATGTCATCGCCTCGGCCGTGGCGGATGGCAAGACGGTCCTGTTCGTCGCCGAGAAGATGGCGGCGCTGGAGGTGGTCAAGCGGCGCCTCGACGCGACCGGCGTCGGCGACGCCTGTCTCGAGCTCCACAGCAACAAGGCGAACAAGCGCGCCCTTTTGGAGGAGCTGCGCCGGACATGGGAACTGGGCGCCCCACGAGGCCAGGCGCCGGGAACGCTGAACGCGAGGCTCACCGAGGCGCGCGATCGTCTAAACGCACATGTCCAGCGAATGCACGCGGCCCACGGCACCTCCGGTTTGACGCCGTTCCAAGTCGTCGGTCAGCTGAGCCGTCTGCGGCTTGACGGCGAGAAGCCTTCCGACATGGAGCTTGAAGGCGCGACAGGTTGGACTGCCGATGATTTCGCAGAGCGCCATTCCCTGCTGGCGGATCTTGCCGAGAGAGTCGTCACGCTGGGACGACCCGACGAACACCCCTGGCTTGGCGTCGGCCTTTCATCCATCCTGCCGACTGACGTCGAGCGACTCATGGTGCGGCTGGCGGACCTGGTAGAGAGGATCGGCGCATACGATGCCGCGCAGGGGGATCTTGCCGCCACGGTCGTGACCGATAAGCCTGGAACGCTCGCGGGTCTGTCGTCGCTCGCCAACCTTGCAGCGCGCATTGATGCGGCTCCGGCGGTTGCGGCCGAGGCCATGTCCGCCGCCGTCTGGGAGGCGGATGCGGCCCGAATCGATGACCTGCTCACGGTCGGTGCCCAGCACGCGGACCTGAAGCGCGAACTGGAGCCGGCGGTTCACGATGCGGCATGGACCGCCGACCTCGACGAGACCATCACCGCGCTGTCGCTGCTCCCGGCTTCCTGGACGCTCGAAGCATTTGACCGGATGGCAGCATCCGCAGCAGACCTGCCGCGTCTGCTTGCGGAGGGCGCGGCGCTCGCCCGCGCGCTCGGCCGCGATGCGCCTATCACACTCGCCGATGCCGGGAGGCTTGCGCGTGTGGGCGAGCGGGTCGCCGCGGCTCCCGACGCCAGCCCCGAGGCATTCGCTGCGGATCTGTGGGACAACGGCGTCGAACGCGCTGCGGATCTCGCCGAGGCAGTCGCCCTCCTCGAACGTTCGCGAGTGGAGATCGACGGAGGGCTGTCCGATGCCGCATGGTCCCTTGATCTCGCCGAAGCGCGTGCCGTCCTGGCCTCGCATGGGAGCGGTCTCTTCAGATTTCTCAGCGGCGAGTGGCGGCGCTGTAACCGCTTGGTGAGGTCCGTCCTGACGCGGTCCGACGTTCCGCTGGACGATGTCCTGTCGCTTATGGATTCGCTCGCAGCGGGGCAGAAAGCCATGCGAGCAATCGAGGCCGACGGGGAATTCGGCCGGAGCGCGTTCGGTGCTGATTGGCGTGGCGAGCGCTCCGCCTCTGCTCCGCTGTTGGCGCTGGTCGAGTGGATGCGCTCGCTGCGGGGACTCGGCGCCGAACCACGGCTGATCGCAGCGAAGCGGCCGGAGAAGTCCGAGATCGCGAACCGCGCAGCCCGTGTCGCCCAACTCGAGGCAGGCCTTTCCGCTACCATATCGCGGCTGTGGGACGATCTGGCAGAT
>NZ_JAKUJY010000051.1:0-2500 GCF_022664535.1 Sphingobium trunci
TGGTTGCGGGGGTAGGATTTGAACCTACGACCTTCAGGTTATGAGCCTGACGAGCTACCGGGCTGCTCCACCCCGCGACACCGAGAAGCAAAAAAGGGCGGCTGTTTGTGCCGCCCTTTTTTTTGAGATGTGAATGGGTTTTTGTTTTGCAAGCGCGAGCTTTAATGCCTGGCGACGCCCTACTCTTCCGGGGCTTGAGCCACAGTACCATCGGCGCAGACTGGTTTCACGGCCGAGTTCGGGATGGGATCGGGTGGGTCACAGACGCTATGGTCACCAAGCAATAGAGCTTGCGCTTTGGGTTTTAATCGGTGCCGTGCACATATGAGCGTTTCGCTTGGGAAACGCGTCAGCAAGAAGTTTGCAGATTTATCTGGCATGAGGTTGATCACCACGTGTCGCTGACGCTGGAATGTGTTCCAGTGTTGTCATTGATGGTGGGACTCTCAGGCGCGATCAGAGCAATTAGGACCGGTTAGCTCCATATGTTACCACACTTCTACATCCGGCCTATCAAGGTCGTGGTCTACGACCGCTCGAAGAAATCTTATCTTGAGGGAGGCTTCCCGCTTAGATGCTTTCAGCGGTTATCCCGTCCATGCATAGCTACCCTGCTGCGCCCTTGGCAGGACGACAGGTACACCAGAGGCATGTTCAACCCGGTCCTCTCGTACTAGGGTCAACTCCTCTCAAATTTCGACGCCCACGGCAGATAGGGACCAAACTGTCTCGCGACGTTCTGAACCCAGCTCACGTACCACTTTAATTGGCGAACAGCCAAACCCTTGGGACCTGCTCCAGCCCCAGGATGTGATGAGCCGACATCGAGGTGCCAAACGATTCCGTCGATATGAGCTCTTGGGAATCATCAGCCTGTTATCCCCGGCGTACCTTTTATCCGTTGAGCGATGGCCCTTCCACGAGGGACCACCGGATCACTATGACCGACTTTCGTCTCTGCTCGACTTGTCAGTCTCGCAGTCAGGCGGGCTTATGCCATTGCACTCTAACAGACGGTTTCCAACCGTCCTGAGCCCACCATCGCGCGCCTCCGTTACTCTTTAGGAGGCGACCGCCCCAGTCAAACTACCCGCCACAGAGGGTCCCTGCACCGGATAACGGTGCGAGGTTAGACATCAGAAAACAACAGGGTGGTATTTCACCTATGGCTCCACGACAACTGGCGTCATCGCTTCAAAGCCTCCCACCTATGCTACACAGTTCTTTCCTAATGCCACTCTGAAGCTGCAGTAAAGGTGCACGGGGTCTTTCCGTCTAACCGCGGGTACTCCGCATCTTCACGGAGAATTCAATTTCGCTGAGCATATCCTGGAGACAGTGGGGAAGTCGTTACGCCATTCGTGCAGGTCGGAACTTACCCGACAAGGAATTTCGCTACCTTAGGACCGTTATAGTTACGGCCGCCGTTTACCTGGGCTTCAATTCAGAGCTTGCACTCCTCCTCTTAACCTTCAGGCACCGGGCAGGCGTCAGGCCCTATACGTCGTCTTGAAGCCGACTTAGCAGAGCCCTGTGTTTTTGCTAAACAGTCGCTACCCCCTGGCCTGTGCCCCCCATCAGAGCTTGCGCTTAGATGGGGCCTCCTTCTTCCGAAGGTACGGAGGCAATTTGCCGAGTTCCTTCAGGATACTTCTCTCAAACGCCTTGGTATACTCTACCATTCCACCTGTGTCGGTTTAGGGTACGGTCTATACGGAGGGGCTATTTCCTGGGACAACTTCACAGCCTGGACCAATCCAATAAGGCCAGACCATTTACGCCATCCGTCACACACCTCCAGGCCCACGAATATTAACGTGGTTCCCATCGACTACCCCCTTCGGGCTCGTCTTAGGGGCCGGCTTACCCTGCTCAGATTAGCTTTAAGCAGGAACCCTTGGAATTTCGGCGACAGTGCATCTCACACTGTTAATCGCTACTCATGTCTGCATTCGCACTTCCGATACCTCCACGGTCGGTTACCCTTCCGCTTCAACGGCCTACGGAACGCTCCGCTACCGCTCAGCTTACGCTGAACCCTAAGCTTCGGTGCACGTCTTGAGCCCCGTTACATCTTCGCCGCAGGATCTCTTGTTTAGACCAGTGAGCTGTTACGCTTTCTTTAAAGGATGGCTGCTTCTAAGCCAACCTCCTGGTTGTTTTGGAAATCCCACATGCTTTCCCACTTAGACGTGACTTGGGGACCTTAGCTGTAGGTTAGGGCTGTTTCCCTTTTGACGACGGACCTTAGCACCCGCCGTCTGTCTGCCGGACTAGACTCGTTGGTATTCGGAGTTTGGTTAGTATTGGTAGATCTCGCGACCCCCGCAACCATCCAGTGCTCTACCCCCAACGGCAATCATCCGACGCTCTACCTCAATAGATTTCGCGGAGAACCAGCTATTTCCCGGCTTGATTGGCCTTTCACCCCTAAACACAACTCATCCGATAATTTTTCAACATTAAACGGTTCGGCCCTCCAGTGCGTGTTACCGCACCT
>NZ_JAKUJY010000052.1 GCF_022664535.1 Sphingobium trunci
CTGCGTCGCATGGGCTATGCGCAAGATGAGATGACCGGCCACGGCTTCCGGGCGATGGCGGCCACGCTGCTCAACGAGATGGGCCTGTGGCATCCCGACGCGATTGAGCGCCAACTCGCCCATTGCGACAACAATGCCGTGCGCCGCGCCTATACGCGCGGGGAATATTGGGATGAGCGCGTCCGCATGATGCAGCATTGGTCGGACCATCTCGATTTCCTCCGTGACGGCGCGAAGGTTCTCAAGGGTCCGTTCAAAAAAGCAGAATAAGCGGCATGTTTCGACCCAACTTAAGCCGTTTCACGCCGCGCGCGTTAATGGCCGTTCCTGCCGGAACATGCCATTGAGCCGTCCGGCAGCAGTGCGCCCATAGGCGTGTTCAATTGCGTCTTCGCCGAACTGGCGGGCAGGGCTGGCAAGCCGACGGACAATGCCTTCATCGAAGCATTCAACAGCAAGCTGCGCTGCGAATGCGTGAACACGCACTGGTTTCTGTCGCTGGAAGACGCTTGCGAAAAGTTTGACCGCTGGCGTAGACACTACAACGAGGAGCAACCGCACTGCATGATCGGGAATATCCCCCCGATCATGCTGGAAAACCCGACCGGGTCCACCAGCCCTCCGGACCCGGGCCAAGCGGAAAACTCTAGACCCGAGCGGTCCAAGGTTGGGTAGAAGTGCAACACGCCCCTTCGCTTGGTTTGCCGCCGACCTTCGCCTCCAGAAGATGGATACATGGCGTACAAGCGGGATGTTGAGCCTCGCATTGGTTCATTTAGCATGATAAACTGAATCGATTTGTATCGGGCAGGTCTCATCGAGGGGGAGTGGGGGGTGCGAACGAGGTTGTTTTTGATAGCTGGAGCATTTTTACTGCTTGGGGCAATTACAACGGAAAGCGCACCAACACCTCCGGAAGAAAGAGTGGAGGATGTATGGACGCCGGAAATCCCTGCCGCTCTCGCCGGCCCTTATATTGTCGACCCCGAAATCCTGAAGGACTTCGATGCAGCCGGTGAGGATTGTGGAGCAGACGACCAGCGCCTGACCTTTGCCTGTCTGATCTATCGCGACGGCCGCTCAGCGATGAAAGCCAGTGAGATCAGCTCAAACCCATTCAAGCTCGACGTTTTCGACGAAGTCACCGCTACCGTGACCAAAGACCTCCAGTGGATCCGGACACAACCGCAGTTTGGCGGAGCGAAGGTTCGTAGCCTTTCGCCGGACTTCCTCAAATTCGATGGCGCCAGCATCGAGCTTGTCGGCGTGATCAACCGCATGGATCGTCAGTTCAATCGCGACATCGTGCCTGAGCATAACCGGCGACTAGCGTGTGGCGAGATCAGCGCGATCTATCGCTTCGGGTACAAGGGCGAATTGAGGCCAGGGACTCCGGGCGAGCGTCGCTATGGTTCACGCCTTCCGGTCACGATGAACGTCGTGTTTTCGGCGCAGCCATGGGCAGGGGCACCAACCTGCCGCGAGATCGCTGCGCGCTGGCTTGCCTACGCCGAAGAGATGAGGAACGGTTCTCCGATCGAGATCCTGCGAGAGAAGGCGGCCTCTGCCATAAGTTCGCTGCGCTCGGCCGACATCGATCGCATCGAGCTCAACATGCAGGGATCGCGTGTTCCCGCTTCGGGCGACGACGCTTCCGTCGACCAAGGTCCAGGCTTGCCCGCCGGCACCGATTTTGGGACGCTGGCAACTTACATCATCCGGGTGTTCCGGTGGGATAAGGTCGATCGCACTTCAGGCCACTGGCACGTCAGTTATCTGACCAATCAGATCGACCGCGCCCGCCTGCTCGGCGATCCGCGGGGCGATGCAAATACCTGCGAAGATCAGCGGGGCAAGCAAATCAGCCGTCGCGAGTTGGCTGACTATTTGTTTACAATGGGGAATTCGAAGAAATCGTCTGAGGCAACTAATGCCTTCGGTGATGTCGATAACGGAATTCTCAACATTCCCCAGAGATTCCTCGCTTGTCGCGCCATTTCGGTGTCGCCTGGCGGTGCCAGCCGCTCGGCCAATCAGCCGTTCTGGAATACGACGAATGCCGCTGAAGCGATCCTCACCGATGAGCAGATCAATGCAGGGCTCAAGGAATACAAGCGGCGCTATCCAGCCTCTTTGTCCTTTATCGGAACCGCCGATGAGTTTCGTGCTCGGCTTAACGAGGCGTCGTGCTCGGGCTGCCATCAAAGCCGGGCGATCGCTGGATTTCACTTCCCTGGTGCCGATGTCGCCGGAACTTCGCCGGTCAACGCGGTGTATCTGCCCGGATCGCCGCATTTCTTCGGCGATCAGCCCAGACGCCTGGAAATCCTTCGTAAGATCGCCGATGGCGGTAATCCACAAGGCCGCGCGCTTGCGACGAGCTATGCCGTGCGTCCTCTCAATCGCTTCGCCGCGCTGGCGCCGGACCCAGCAGTTCCGCCAGAGCGCCGAATTCAGCTAGTCGGTGGCTGGGGCGGCGCTTGCATGACAACTCGCCCCCGCGGAAGCACACGCAAATGGGATTGTGCGGCAGGGCTCGAGTGTCAGGCAGTTTTCGGCTCGTCAAATCAGCCGAATATCGGAATGTGCGTAAACCCGTCTTTACGGCCGCAAATTGGCGAAGCCATGCAATTAGGAGCCGTCAAGACAACTAGGTTCGGATTCGACACCTATCTACGCAGCACCCCGGCATACGGTCCGAGCAAGCCTGGACAGCCACGGAACACGACGATCGACACCAAATGGCTGCCTGCACCGGCTCACAATAGCTGGTTTGCTGCCCACCAAGAATTCAACGTAGGTCTTTACAACGCGCAGCCCGGGGAGACCGACCTGGAGCGCGCTCGCCGGATCCGCGACCAAGGCACGGGCGGCTTTCCGGCAGGCTCGCTTCGCCTCTCGGAATGCACCGATTTGCCTGGCGAGGCGACCTGCGCATTGCTCGCTTCCAGCGGCTTTAATGCTTGCCTCGATCAAGTAGGAGACGGCAAACGGACTCCCGAAAGTTGCTTCCGGGCCTTCACCAATTATGCCGGAGTCCGTTCCTGTGACCCGGCCAATCCCTGTCGCGATGATTACATTTGCCTAAGCCCGATGCGTTATCTCGCGGGCGACGCGAAGGACAAGATGGCGGCGCGTCTCAAGTTCCGCAAAGAGGAATATGACGCACACCCCGAGTTCCGCACGGCGCTGAGTCAAACAACATTTGGCGAAGCTGGTCCGGATGACGCATGGCTCAGCCGAAACGGCGGACGAGGTGATCGCCGCGGCGTCTGCATTCCACCCTATTTCGTGTTCCAGTTCAAAGCCGATGGTCACGTCGTCCCGCCGCACTGATCGCGGCCTTGCAACCTCGTCCGAACGACCGCCCCACCGCCCGTTTTTGCAGGGCAGCAAAGGACAAGAAATGACGCTACTCGCAGATTTACGTCTGAACCGCCGCACGGTCCTCGCAGGCATTGCATCCAGTGCGATTGCACTGCCATCCACGGCCGTCGCCTACGTCAATGAACGCATTTCGGGCCCGGGCTATGCGGCTGGCGGTGCGCGCTGGCTGCTCCAGAATTTCGGCGATGTAATTGCTGGAAAGGTTGCGGGCACACCGTTTTCACGCTCGCTGCTCTGTGCCATGGCCTATCAAGAGACAGGTTACGTGTGGTACACTAGTCTCCGTCGCCAAGTGAGCGCTACGGAGCTTCTGCGGTTGCTGGTTCTGGACAACTCGACACCGCGCTCCGTCTTCCCTCGGGACACAGCCTCCTTTCAAGCGGATCGGCGGTTCGGAAGTCTGGCTAAAGAGCTCATTTCGGCCAGCGATGCGTCCCGCCGGGCTCGTGGAGTCAAACCGACCGGCAAACTGCTGTTCGGTTACGGGCTTTTCCAGAATGACCTTCAGAATATCGAACGTAATCCGGAGTTCTGGACCGATGAGATGGGCAAGGATGCAGCGGGCAATCCCATACACGGGGTTTGGGGAGATATCGGCAAGAGCACTGATTATTTCATCCGCGAACTTGCCGGGAAGTACGACAACGCCGGACGCAACATGCGACGTGCAGTTCGCGCCTATAATGGATCCAATTCCAGCTCTCAAATCTATCTGGAAAACGTGACGATCTACGAGAAGGCGATTGCTGACAGTCTTGGTGAGCGGTCGTTGCTCTAGGTGGGGCTAGGTGGCGGCGGCAACCTACGATTTTAACTCGTGATACCTTAACCGTGGGACAAGCACGACCGGCAAGTAGGGCGCATCATAGGTGATGCCGCGCACATGATGGACGCCCGAATCACCTTCGACGAACTGTGCGCTTGTCGGATCATGCAGGCAGAAGTTCACGCCGTCGGACACCGATCTGCGATATTGCATGCCGTCGAAGCCTTTCTACCGAAGGACGACCGCGAGCAGCTGGGTGAGCAGATAACCGCCGTTGTCGTCGGGTGTCCGGTCGTCTGCCGTGCACCTCTCCCATTCTTCCAAACCCCGTGGGCGCGCGTCCATAGCATTCGACAGCGCATGGCTGCCGCCAATCCGGCCTTCGTAAGATCACAGGCGGCTTGATCGAAAAGCCACTCGAGTTCTCATGGTATATTGGTTCTGAGGTGCTGCAGGGCACTTAGCCAGGCGCGACCCGCACTATGACGCGGCGATAGCTTCGCATAGCCAGATGGGCATCGTCACTAGCTTCGACGATCAGATGGAGCAAAATTGGTGCCTTCACCTCCGGCGCCGTCAGGACGATTTGTCGATCAGTGCATTGTTCGATCAACAGATTTGGAACTCTTGCCGTGCTGACCGAAGTCGTGCTTGGCTCCTTATACTGCCAGCATGACAGGCTGATAGTGTCCCCGTCTGGATCGCGCGTTTCCGACAAGTCGAGCTTGAGTTTCTGCCCAGCGATCATGTCGCGTGCAACCGGAGCCATTCCTCGGTCTCTATCGATGCGGATTATCGGTGGATGGTTCGCATCCTTATATTGAGAGGCGAGCGACCATTGTATGCGCGCTGCGAAATCGCCTTGATAGGCATCGCGCCAGCGCCAAATGCTGGCCTGTGCTTCGCTGTGCAAGCGCCCATCTTGGCCCATCGCGGTGTCCGTTACATCCGTC
>NZ_JAKUJY010000053.1 GCF_022664535.1 Sphingobium trunci
ATTGGGGCCCGCTGACTGACCAGAAGATGGACGGCGCGACGCGCGAATGCCAAAGACTCGATCACAGTGCTGCCATCAACAACCAGTGAATGAAGGGCTACCTCCTGAGGGCTGATCTGAAGTCGGAAGTGACAGCTTTGCAGGTGCCTAAACGCGCGGTCGACGAGTGACGGTACTCACGCAGGTTTTGAATGTACCTGAGCTATTAGAAACCACCGAAGCGTCAACTAGCGTCTGCTATGCTGGCGCAATCGACCCTTTGCGGCGGTTCAGCCGCCAAATTTCAGTTTTCAGGTGCGGTCGGTCCGGTTTGCAACTTATCCTGGCGGCAGAGCGCGCTGCGGTCCGGGGCGAGTTTCTTGAAGAGGGTATGGAGATCATCATTTAGCCCTTCGCAATCGAGATGCTGTCCGCGAAAAGATCGAGGCACCTTTGCAAGTATCGATTGGGAAACTGCCGGTCGCACGCTGATGCTCAGTTGGGCGCGCACGTAACGCGACGTTAACCTTGGCCGCGAATAGATCGGGGATGGAGAGACGAGCTCAAGCCAGTGCCGCAGGCACGCCCGTAGCGCCCCGCCGTTGGACAGCGCCCATGCTCCCCGACGCAGTCTATCGCGATCTCCTCTCCACGCTCTTCACCATGACAATGCCGATCATTGGCTTTGGTATTCTTTATTTCGTCGTAGGGGTGCTCATATACCGCAAATGGCAGGATGGCGTCATCCTTGGCCTTATTGTCGCAGCTGTCCTCGTAACTGCGGCGCGCATAGTGCTGATCGCGCGGTTCCGCCGGGCGGGCGGCGTCCGTCAGAACATTGAGCTGCTTCACCGATGGGAGAGGAAGTATATCCTCCTCACCTGCCTATTCGCCTTGCTCCTGGCGGGGCTCAATGTCCGCGCCCTCATGACGCACCAACCCCTCATTCACATCGCGACGCTCAGTCTTGTCTTCACCTTCGGCGCGGGCATCGTTTCACGGAACGCATCACGACCGCTCTTGTGCATCTTGAGCCTTGGCTGTTGCGTTCTCCCAACTGCTTTCGCGATGATGCTGCACGCGGCGAGCAAATATGATGAACCGCTCCATGGCGAATTTTTCGCTTTCGAGGCGCTTCTGCTCCTTGTGGTCGCAGCGATGAGCCTGAGCTCGGTTCGCCATCTTTTTCATGCGGCCGTCGAACATCTGACCATGAAACATGACCTTGCACAGCTTGCCCGCTTCGATCCCCTCACCGGGCTGGCGAACAGGCTCATGTTACGGGAGGCATTTCAGACCAACCGATTGATCGCTCGCGCCGACGACCGACTCGCAATCCATTATCTCGACCTTGATGGCTTCAAATCAATCAACGATCGCTATGGCCATCCCGCTGGCGACAAAATGCTGGTCGAGGTTGCGCGACGCCTCCGCTCGATCGTTCGCGTGGACGATGTGATTTGCCGCCTGGGAGGAGATGAGTTCATCCTGCTCCAATCAGCGGTGCAGCATCATGACCAGGCGCAACTCCTCGCCAGACGCGTGATCAAACAGCTAAGCGAGCCCTATCTGATCGACGATATCGAAATGCAGATCAGCGTTAGTGTGGGCATTGCGATGGCGCCGGATTTTGGGGAGGATCTTGAACGTCTGATGGCTTGCGCAGACGCAGCCTTGTATCGTTCGAAAGTCAGGGGCAAGGCCCAGGTCCATTTCTGCGAAGCCACTGATGATCGAGATGCCGCGAAAGCGGTCGCCTGATGAAAGGGGAGCGTGGTCAGGCGGGGAAGACCGACCCTTCTTTGCCGTTCAGATGCTGATTGTTCGTTCCCAGTTGCGGTCTGTCCGGCTTTTCAAATTCTGGACGCCCGAGTCTGGCCGATTGCTAACTGGCAGCTATCGGCGTCAGATCGCGGAAAGCGGACATTGGCTTAGCTCGGCGACGTCAATCCATTCCCGCCTGGCGGAGGAGGAAGCGGCGAAGCTTCCGGACGATGAAAAGCGCAAGCTGTTCCGGGAACATCGCGAGCGGCAACAGGCTGCGGCGGATGCGGGGCGCTATTATCGGGAGGGGCGTCCATCCTATCTTATCGGCCTCACCTGTGGCGCTCGGACGCGATCAAGAAAACCCTGCGGAATGACCGCGCTGCATGCGAACGGGCGGTGCATCTGGCATGGTGGCATGTCTACCGGCCCTCGCACTCCGGAAGGCCGCGCCAGGGCGCTCGAAAATCTCAAGCTGGGGCGTCTAAAGCGCGGGAAGTCATAGGGCGAATAAAGTAGGAATTTTTAGAGTCCATGTAGGGGCAATTTCCGGACGCCATAAAAGGCGGCGCTCCTGCCCGAATATGATAGCGGCGGGAATACGATTAGCCCCGCATCATGAAGGGGGTCGATGCCGGGCTATGGGACCCTCCAAGGCAGAGAGAAGGACATCATGGTCCACCCCGCCCGACTCGTACATTCGGCTATGGGTATAATCCGAAATAGCCATCGCTCATCCCAACGTCCCCACTCCAGAATAGCCCACGTTAAAGCGAATCGGTGGCTGTTGTGATTTGTTCCCGGCGCGGGCTTTTAGCTCGCAGTGCGACCCAACTTGCCCCGCCTTCCTTCGCAGACGGCGGGGTATTTGGTCTTCGGTGTGGCGATTATCGCGGCATCGCCACCGCGCTCTGCATGATGCTGGTGGCGGCGCTGAACATGGCATCGACGCCGACGACGCTAAGGATGCCCAGCGCAAGGGCGAAAATGATAAGGCTATACCGCATGGAGATATTATCCTGTCGGCGTGACCTGAACGGAAATTGACAATTCGAATCAGTGTGTTCGGATTGAATCGATCAGTCGATGAACGGGAAACGCCCCGATCCTTTCGAACCGGGGCGCCGTGAGGCGATTAAAGGCCGTCTTCCAGTTCGCTGCCACCTGGATCGCTGATCGGACATCCGGGACCATCAGGACGGGAAGGCTGTGTTCATCCCGTCCTCATCGCACTGGCCGCCAGCATCCGCGATCCAGCAACCGGGGCCATTGCTGCCATAAGCCAGCGCATATCCTGTCAGTGAAAAGTCGTCCTCCATATCGGTCGCGTCCTCAAGGTCGGGATCGCCGTCCATCTGGTTCATGTGATCGATCATCCGTTGAACCAGCCGCCCAAGCTCCGGGCGGGACAAGCTCGGAATGGCCGTCAGGAGGGCCGACAGCGTCGGAACGGGTTGAGGCTGGCGCTTGTCCCTGCGTCGGCGCGTGATGGGGTTCCTGCGCGGCTGGTAGTCGGGTCCTACACATTTCTCTATCGGTGCAACTTTCCTGATCTTGAGGGCGGCCAGGGCAGCCTGATCTATTTCGCCGCAATCCAAGACTGAACCGGACCAGCGGCTAACCGGCAACGCGGAACGATTCGCAGACGGGGAGGGACGCTACCGAGTGGATGGCGGATTGTCGGCTATCGGCTTCAGACGGTGGCTTGCGGATAGATTAATGGGCCGAATTCGCCAGATTTATGGGTTAGAAGCCGCCGAGCTTTTTCTGAACGATGGAACAGTCCCGGCTCTTCGCCACTTCGCTGTCGTAAATCTGAGTGGCCTCAGCTTCCGTTGTAACCTCCCAGGTTTCCCGCGTCCTAAGCGAGCGGATCAGGAAGACTTCCTCGGCAAAAGACGAACGCTCAAATAACCGCACGCCTTCTTCCTGCTTCAATAGCCTCTTTAGGTCCATCATAGCCAAGCCTGCGTCTTGCGTCCCTCATCAACGCTTCATGCAGCGGAAGCGTTGCGTCAAGCCATGCGCGGATTAACGTCCGCGATGATCCTCCACCCAGAGCACGCGACCGTCGGCTAGTGGTCGGGTGG
>NZ_JAKUJY010000054.1 GCF_022664535.1 Sphingobium trunci
AAGAGGCTGACGCATCTGGAGCGTCTGGAGGCGGAGAGCATCCATATCCTGCGGGAGGTGGTCGCCGAGGCCGAGAAGCCGGTGATGCTCTATTCCGTGGGCAAGGACAGCGCGGTGATGCTGCATCTGGCGCGCAAGGCCTTCTATCCCTCGCCCCCGCCCTTTCCGCTTCTGCATGTCGACACGACCTGGAAGTTCCGGGCGATGTACGAGCTGCGCGATCGCATGGCGCGGGAGTCGGGCATGGAACTGCTCGTCTATCACAATCCGGAAGCGCAGGAGCGTGGCATCAACCCGTTCGATCATGGCCCGCTGCACACCGACATGTGGAAGACCGAGGGATTGAAGCAGGCGCTTAACCTGTACGGCTTCGACGCGGCCTTTGGCGGGGCACGGCGCGATGAGGAGAAAAGCCGGGCGAAGGAACGCATCTTTTCCTTCCGCACGGCGTCGCACGGCTGGGATCCCAAGAACCAGCGGCCCGAACTGTGGAACCTTTACAACGCCCGCAAGAACAAGGGGGAGAGCATTCGCGTCTTCCCGATCAGCAACTGGACCGAGCTGGACATCTGGCAATATATTCACCTGAACGACGTGCCGATCGTGCCGCTCTATTTCGCCGAGGAGCGCCCGACGGTGGAGCGCGACGGCATGTTGCTGATGGTCGATGATGATCGTTTTCCGCTGAAGCCGGGCGAGGAGCCGGTGATGCGGTCGATCCGTTTCCGTACCCTGGGCTGCTATCCGCTGACCGGCGCGGTCGAGAGCAAGGCCAGGACGCTGCCGGAGGTCATCCAGGAAACGCTGCTGACCACCACCTCGGAACGGCAGGGCCGCGCCATCGACAAGGATGCCGGCGGCGCCGGCATGGAGAAGAAGAAGCAGGAGGGGTATTTCTGACGCGCCACGGAATGCGTAGCGTTCCGAAGCGTCAGCCCCGGCGCAGGCCGGGGGCTCGCGCCTCTATACTGATTCTTCCTGCAATACCAACGAGATCCCGGCCTTCGCTGGGATGACGGGACAGACAACATGACCGAAGTCATCGCAGAACCCATCTACAAGACCGACGCCCTGATCGCGCAGGATATCGACCAGTATCTGAAGGTGCATGAGCACAAGACGATGCTGCGCTTCATCACCTGCGGGTCGGTGGACGACGGCAAGTCGACGCTGATCGGCCGCCTGCTCTATGACAGCAAGATGATCTTCGAGGATCAGCTGGCCGCGCTGGAGGCCGACAGCAAGAAGGTGGGCACGCAGGGGCAGGAGATCGACTTCGCACTCCTGGTCGACGGGCTTGCCGCCGAGCGCGAACAAGGCATCACCATCGACGTCGCCTATCGCTTCTTCGCCACCGAAAAGCGCAAGTTCATCGTCGCCGACACGCCAGGGCATGAGCAATATACGCGCAATATGGTGACCGGCGCGTCGACGGCCGACCTCGCCGTCATCCTCATCGACGCGCGCAAGGGCGTGCTGACGCAGACGCGGCGCCACAGCTATCTGGCGCACCTCATCGGCATCAGGAATATCGTCCTCGCCATCAACAAGATGGATCTGGTCGACTATGACCAGGCGGTCTATGACGGCATCGTCAAGGATTATACCGAGTTCGCCAACAGCATTGGCATCAAGGCCTTCACGGCGATGCCCATTTCCGGCTTCAAGGGCGACAATATCACTGGGCCGTCGGACAACACCCCCTGGTACAAGGGACCGGCGTTGATCGAGCATCTGGAGACGGTCGAGGTCGATCAGGTCTCCGATCAGGAAAAGCCCTTTCGCATGGCGGTGCAGTGGGTCAATCGTCCCAATCTCGACTTTCGTGGCTTTTCCGGACTGATCGCCACCGGAACGATACGTCCCGGCGATGCGATTCGCGTCCTGCCGTCGGGCAAGACCAGCACGGTCAGCCGCATCGTCACGCTGGACGGCGATCTGGAGCAGGCCGTCGCGGGACAGTCCGTCACCCTCTGCCTGGCCGACGAGATCGACTGCTCGCGCGGCGACGTGATCGCGGCGTCGGACAATCCGCCGCAGGCCGCCGACCAGTTCGAGGCGACCATCGTCTGGATGGCGGATGAGGAGATGCTGCCTGGCCGCCCCTATTGGCTGAAGATCGGCACGCAGACCGTCACCGCGACGGTCCAGCAGCCCAAATATCAGGTCAACGTCAACACGATGGAGCATCTGGCGGCCAAGACGCTGGAGCTGAACGCCATTGGCGTGGCCAATCTGTCGACCGACCGGCAGATCGTGTTCGAATCTTATGAGGCGAACCGGACGCTGGGCGGCTTCATCCTGATCGACAAGATCACCAACGCCACCGTGGCGGCGGGGATGCTGCATTTCTCGCTGCGGCGGGCGCAGAATGTCCATTGGCAGGCGACCGATATCAGCCGCGATTTCCATGCGGGCCTGAAGAACCAGAAGCCGGCCGTGCTGTGGTTCACCGGCCTGTCCGGCGCGGGCAAGTCGACCATCGCCAATCTGGTCGAGAAGAAACTCGCCAGAATGAACCGCCACACCTTCCTGCTGGATGGCGACAATGTGCGGCATGGCCTCAACAAGGATCTGGGATTCACCGATGCCGACCGGGTGGAGAATATCCGCCGCGTGGGCGAGGTCGCGAAGCTGATGACCGATGCGGGGCTGATCGTCATCACGGCCTTCATCTCTCCCTTCCGGGCGGAGCGCGAGATGGTGCGGCAGATGATGCAGCCGGGCGAATTCATCGAAGTGCATATCGATACGCCGCTGGCTGATGCGGAGGCGCGCGACGTCAAGGGCCTCTACAAGAAGGCGCGACAAGGGCAGCTCAAGAACTTCACCGGCATCGACAGCCCCTATGAGGCTCCGGAAGATCCGGAAATCCGCATCGACACCACCGCGATGACGGCCGAGGAAGCAGCCGACGAGATCGTCAAGAGGCTGATCCCATGAGTGCCGATGTCAAAGGCATGACGGATGCTGATCTGGCCGCTCATCTCGCGAAGGTGGCAGGCAATATCCTGATCGATGTTCGCGAAAGCGGCCTGTTCAGCGCCAAGGCGCTGGGCAAGGCCGGGGACCAGACCGCCAACCAGTTCCTGTGCCACGCGCTGCGGGAGGTGCGGCCAGCGGACGGTCTGCTCTCCGAAGAGGAGAAGGACAATGCGGACCGGCTTTCCATGAGCCGGGTATGGATCGTCGATCCGGTCGACGGCACCCGCGAATATGGCGAGGAGCGAAGCGACTGGGCAGTGCATGTGGGTCTGACGATCGATGGCCAGCCCAGCATCGGCGCGGTCGCCTTGCCGGGACTGGATGGCGGCACGCTGCTGCGCTCGGACCAGCCGCGCGCGGTTCCGCCCACGCCGGACAAGCTGCGCATGGTGATCAGCCGGACCCGCCCCGCCGCCGAAGCCGTGGCGGTGGCCGAAGCGCTCGGCGCGGAACTGGTGCCCATGGGGTCCGCCGGGGCCAAGGCCATGGCGGTGATCCTGGG
>NZ_JAKUJY010000055.1 GCF_022664535.1 Sphingobium trunci
TTCCTTGTCCGTCAGATCAGCCTCACCGCCGATGGCCGCGAGATCGTTCGCGCCGCCACGGTGGAAAAGCCGCAACTGTCGTTGGGGCGCGGGGCCGGAAATGACATCCACCTTCCCGATCTGGCGCTGGAGCCGGACCATGCCCGGATCGAGCAGATCGACGAACGCACAATCCGCGTCCGCGCCACCGGCACATTGGGCTTCGGCCTGGATGGCCGCAATGTCCTGCGTGCCGAGATCGACAGCGGCAAGGGCGCGGAACTGCGTTTCGGCGGTCATCGCGTCACCGTGTCGCGGGGTGACGATGGCGCCATCATCCTGTCCATCCGTCGCGTCGATGCCGTGTCGGAGGCGTCGGAGGAAAAGGAGGAGAGCAGGGTCTTTTCCCTGCGCGGCCTGCTGCCGGGCAAACGGCTGACGGCATGGGGCATGGTGCTGGCCATTCTGATCGGCTTCCTTGCCGTCCCGATCTGGAGCTATGCGAGTCGCCCCGCCGACGACACGCGCAACATCTACAAGGTCGTAGGGGACAGATCATGGTCTTCGGGTCCCCTCAGCCAGGCGCATCACGCGCTGGAGGGGCGCTGCGAGACCTGCCATCAAAAGGCCTTCGTCTCGGTTCGCGACGGCGCGTGCCAGACCTGCCACAAGGCTGTGCACGATCATGCGCCTGCCGCCCGCATCGCGCTGGCCAGGGCGGAGCCGGGGCTGGGCGGCAGGTTTCTGGCCGGGGTTGCCGCCGCCTTCGGCAAGCCGCCGGAGGGCGCCTGCGTCGACTGTCATCGGGAACATGAAGGCGCAGGGCCGATGCAGCCGGCACCCCAGGCCTTCTGCACCGACTGCCACGGTACGTTGAAGGACCGCTTGAAGGACACGAAACTGGGTAATGCGGGCGATTTCGGCACGATCCATCCGGAGTTCATGCCGCTGGTGCAGGCCATGCCCGGCAAATATCCCCGCTTCACCCGCGCATCGCTGAGTGCCCGTCCGATGGACGACAGCGGTCTTAAATTCCCCCACGACATTCATCTGTCCGCTACCGGCGGCGTCGCCCGGATGGCACGGACGATGAAGGCGCAATATGGCTTTGGTGACGCGCTTGCCTGCAAGGATTGCCACAGGCCGACGGCGGACGGCGTTCGCTTCCAGCCGGTGGAGATGGAACGCGACTGCCAGATGTGCCACAGCCTTGCCCTCGAGACGATCGGTGGAACCGTCCGTACGCTTCGCCACGGCCAGCCCGACCAGGTGGTCGCGGATCTGCGCGCTTATTATCGCTCGACTGGCCCGGCCCAGCCGGTGGCGCTGGGCGGGATGGCGCGGCGGCGGCCCGGCGACTATGCGCAGGGGCAAATCTATCATGCCTATTTCGGGGCGGCGGCGGCGCGCCCGTCGCGCGCCGACGATGCGATCCGGGCGGTCTTCTCCAGGGGCGGCGCCTGTTATGATTGCCACACGGTCAAGCCGCCCGGCGCCAGCGGCAATGCGGGCTGGCAGGTGTTGCCGGTGCATCAGCCGATGCGCTACATGATGAACGGCTGGTTCGATCATGCCGCCCACCGCACGGAAAAATGCGAAAGCTGCCACGCTGCGCCCAGATCGCACGATGCGAAGCAGTTGCTGCTGCCGGGCATCGACAGCTGCCGCACCTGCCATGGCGGGGAAAAATCCAGAACTGACGTGCCATCGGGCTGCGCCATGTGCCACAGCTATCATATCGGCGACGGCGCGCCATGGATAGCCGCGGATCGCAGCGTTAGAAAGGATCAGGCGGACAGGCCGCGCAAGACCGGCCAGCAGGAATAGGGGGAGCGAAAAGGACCATGCTGATCGCACAGGTCACGGACATCCATCTGGGCTTCGACCCGGAAAATCCCGCCGAGTTCAACCGCAAGCGGCTGGACCAGGTGCTGCGCGCGCTGAACGATGGTCCTAACCGCCCCGACCTGCTGCTGGCGACCGGCGACCTCACCGATCATGGCGACGCGGACAGCTACAGACGGCTCGCCAACGCGTTCAGCCAATGCGATTTCCCGGTCTGGCCCTGCATGGGCAATCATGACGACCGGGCCAATTTCGCGATCCATTTCCCGCATGTCCCGCAGGAGGATGGCTTCGTCCAATATGTCGTTCCCCTGCCCGGAAAGCGCATCGTCATGCTCGATACGCTGGAGCCGGGGCGGCATGGCGGCGCCTTTTGCGAGCGGCGGGCGGCATGGCTGGCCGACCGGCTGGATGAGGACGGCACCACGCCGACGCTGATCGTGATGCATCATCCCCCGGTCGAGGTCGGCATCGACTGGATGAACACCCATCCGGAAGAACCCTGGGTCCAGCGCTTCGCCGCCGCCATCGTGGACCGCCCCAATATCGAAGCGATCCTGTGCGGCCATATTCATCGCGCCGTAGCGGCGCCTTGGCATGGCGCGACCATCGCCATCTGTTCTTCGACCGCCCCGCAACTGGGGCTGGATCTGCGCCCGATGGACCCGGAAGCGCCTGACAACCGCCCGATGATCGTTGCCGATCCACCCGCTTATGCGCTGCATCGCTGGACGGAGCATGGGCTGATCACCCATTTCGAAACGGCGGACGATCATGTCATGCTGGCGAAGTTCGACGCGACGATGCAGCCGCTCGTACGAACGTTGATCGACGAGCGGCCTGGCTGAAGCTCTATTGGACAGCCGCGGGACCGGGATAGGCTATGCC
>NZ_JAKUJY010000056.1 GCF_022664535.1 Sphingobium trunci
CTACGAAATCGTAGCAGGCAAGCGGCGTTACCATGCCGCGTTGGCTGTCGCGGGGGAGACTGATGGTATCGCGTCCCTGCCCTGCGCCATCATGGAGGCGGGCGACGACGCTGCGGCGCTGGAGGCCTCGCTGATCGAGAATATCGCCCGGCTGGACCCCGACGAAATGACCCGGCACGAAACCTTCACCCGGCTGGTCCGGGAGGGGCGCAGCGTCGAGGATATCTCCCTGACCTTCGGCTTCACGACCCTACAGGTGAAGCGCACCCTCGCGCTGGGCAATCTCCTGCCCCGCATCCGCAATCTCTACCGGGCCGAGACAATCGATGCCGTCACCGTCCGCCACCTGACCCTCGCCTCCAAGACGCAACAGCGCGAGTGGCTGGCCCTGCTGGACGATGATGACCGCCACGCGCCAGTCGGCCAGAATTTGCGCGCATGGCTTTTTGGTGGTGCTACCATCTCCACCAAGGCGGCCCTGTTCGACCTTGCGAGCTTTGGCGGCGAGATTGTCTCGGACCTGTTCGGGGAAGAGAGCTATTTCGCCTGCGCTTCGGATTTCTGGACCGCGCAAATGACGGCGGTCGAGGAACGCGCCGAGGCCTATCGTGAAGCGGGATGGCAGGAAGTCGTCATTCTGGAGCGGGGAGACTATTTCCACACATGGGAGCACGAGCGCTGCCCCAAGAGGAAGGGCGGCAAGGTCTATGCCGTCATCGGCCATCGTGGGGACGTCGCCTTTCAGGAAGGCTACATCACCATCAAGGAAGCGCGGAAGCGGGAGAAAGGCGAGACCATCGCCAAGCCGGTTCGCCCGGAGATCAGTGCGCCGATCCAGAACTATGTCGATCTCCATCGCCATGCCGCCGTGCGCGCCTCGCTATTGTCACAGCCCGCTATCGCCCTGCGCCTAATGGTCGCCCATGCCATCGTCGGATCGTCGCTATGGCGGATCGATGTGGAGCGGCAGCGCGCCCATAATGACGCTATTACGGAGAGCGTCGAAAGCAGCGCGTCGGAAGCTCTGTTCGACACCCAGCGCCGCGCCGTGCTGGCCCTGCTGGGCTTCGATCCCGATACGCCGACCGTCACCAATGGTTATGCGGGCGAACATGGCCTGCCGGGCCTGTTCCGCCAGTTGATGACTTTGACCGACGACGCCGTGCTGGACATTCTCGCCATCGTCATGGGCGAGACGCTGGAAGCGGGCAGCGCCATGGTCGAATTGCTGGGCGCGCTGCTCGACGTCGATATGGCGAAGGTCTGGCAGGCCGACGATGCCTTGCTCGATCTGGTCCGCGACCGGGAGGTGATCGGCCATCTGGTGGCGGAGGTGGCAGGCAAGATCGTCGCGACGGCCAATGCAGGGGAAAGCGCCAAGGTGCAGCGCCAGATCGTCCGGGACTATCTTGCTGGAACGGGCGGGCGCGCCAAGGCCGAAAACTGGGTGCCGAGATGGATGGTTTTTCCGCCCACGGCTTACACCGAACGCGGTGGCGTCGGCGGCGTCGAGCGGTGGAACGCGGTGGCAGGGCTGGTGAATACCACCCCAGCCGATCAGGAGACTGTACAGGACTGACGCGCCAGCGGCCCTCACTATTTGTTCCACTTCCAGAACCGGGGCGGTAGCTCCGGTTCTTTTTTGGCGTCAGTGAACGACGCCTGATCGTCCGGATTTCCACTGATTCGCCAGCGGGTTGGCGCTGCTCCTCCTTTTCTGCTACCATTGCCGCGCGCTGCGCAAAAGGCGGTGCCGGGACTGGTAATCCCGCGAAAGCAAGTAACTCGGCAACACCTGTTGTCCGGGGTGCCGTCGTATATGTCCAAGCCCTCGGGCTAAAAACGGCGGCGCATGTGCTTTCGCATGTTACCAGCCCCGGCAACTTCCGCGCTCAGTGCGCGGGAGTTCGGGACCGTGCCGCATCCGCCCTGCCACTTCCGCCTGACCCGCATGGATGCGGACCGGAGGTGCATATGGGTAAGACCGCTCCTGTCACATCACGCCGCGCATTATTGCGGGCGCTGACCGCCACGCCGATTGCCGTTTCCACCGCTGTCGTTTCGCCCTGGGGCGAGGCTCTGGCCGATCTTCATGACCATTATGGCGATTCACCGACAAGCCTTGTTCGGACCAAGGCGGGGCGAAGCCTGAGCCGCTTCCGCTATCACAATGCGGAGTCCTTCTTGCCAGACCGGGAGCCGGGGCTGAACCGTGACTGGCGCCAATTTCTCTATCGCGCCGGGATCGCTGCCCAGCTTGGGCTTTCCTCCCATCTTCTGGACGTGGGTTTTCCTGATGGCTGGTGCGCCCGTCATATCGGTCTGCGCGTCGCCAAATCGCTGGCCTATGCGAACGTCACGGGCCTCGGGCATGACTGCCCCGACATGGCCCGGCTGGCGATGGTCCTCACCCCTTATTGGAAGTGGAACCAGCCTCGCCTCTTCGGGGAACCGGAACCCGATGATGGCGGGTTCACGGTGGACGAGGTTCGTCCGCTGCTGCGCGCTCTACTCGACCGTGTGCATGACGTCACCGGCCATCGCCGCCCGAACGGCTGGCACCGCGAACAACGGGACGCCCGGTCATGACGCCGTCCACCGACAGGGAGCATTTGTCATGGCCGCTGCGGCAGGAGCTTTGCCGCGTCACGGCGATGGTTTTCGAGGCGTTCGCC
>NZ_JAKUJY010000057.1 GCF_022664535.1 Sphingobium trunci
AACATAGGAATTGACCGGCGAGTCCCGAAATAGTCCCGAAGCCGTTCACGCGGCGGCTAGGCCTTCTGCGGGCTGACGGGCAGCGCCTATGCGCCGCCAGTTGGCTTCCTATAGATTGCTGCGACCCCGCACCGAAGCAGCAGGCGAAACAGAGGCGTACCCATCCTCAACTTAAAGCGGAACTGCTCCCCGGACTTGCTCGCCTCCGAGCGATGAATGTGCCACGCGTCCTCTTATAATAGCGATCTTCCAGCCCGCTGGCGGAGGGTGTCAAATATTCCACATCATCGAACCCAACAAATTTTAGGGCTTGCTCGACAGCCTGAAGCGTGGGTTTGAACTGGCAATGACGAGCTTTCCGCCAGAGTCCCGTGGTATCATTATCTTCTACAGGCTCTACTAAGCTCATGCCCCACAATGGCGCTTTGAAGAACCGGTGAATGTAGGGAATGCGCATCAGGTGGGTGTCGACCACTATGGTATCGGTGGTTACGTCAGCGATCCGTCGCAATCCTCCGATCGGATCTTCTAAATGATATAGAATGCCGAAAAAAAAGGACACGTCGAAGCGTCCGTATGCCTCGGGGCCGATATTCTCCAATCTGTCCTTTTCAAATCTTATTCTCGTCTCCTGCCGTGCCTCCTGGATAAATTTCGCCTGTTCTATGTATCGATGCTCCGAATCAAAGCCCAGGACTTCATCCGCCCCGGCCTCTGCCGCCAGAAAGGAAAAACCGCCGCAATTACAGGCGACATCCAGAACGCGGTTCCCCTGCAATGTGCCGCCAAAATGTTTCAGAAGCCTAGGCCACATATGCTTCTTCATGCTGTCTATCCGGCCGGTGGACTGGCGACCGGGTCGACGCGAATCCTCATCATAAGTATTGAGGCCGAAAGGCATTTCAATCGCGTGGTGAAACGGGGCAAGCTCCCCCATTCGATCGCGGATTTCCGCTTCGCTCATTCTCGGCTGGTGGGCATAAACGCGGCTCCCAATGTGACAAGATGTCATCACGATCTCCTGAGTCATCGTAAACAGGCCTGCAACTTGAGCGTCCGATAGCCGCTTGTCCCTGTAAAGCCGAAGCGGCCGGGTTATTGCAGCATGGCGCAAATCCCTTGATTTCTCTGGCGAAGCACAAACGTACTCCCTCCTTTAGGCCGCAGATACAGCATCGTAGAGGTTTGTGATGGCGCTCTTTTGGGTAGTCCACCTTTTTACTAGAAACGAGGTGTCGGATCCTGAAGGGCCAAACCAGCCAAGGATCTAGGCCGCGTTCCGGGGGGATCGATGGTGCATTGAAAGGCGGACATTATAAGCTGCCCTTTCCTTCAGTGCGTGGCGGGTATCGGAAAAAATGCAACATCCGCAAAATCGACGGAAACCCGCCATTTTAGCGCAACCTTTGATGCAACCTTCATGCAACCAGATTACATTTTGAAACTGCAACATTTAGTATCTGGGAAAGTTAGGTTTTCTGCGGGTGTTGCGTTTTTCACTCGCCAAGGTGGCATGGAATTGCACCATTGAGGTAACCAATAAGATCATATGATTTCAGTGTCTTAATGCGAATGGATGGGCGCGCGTTATGGATGTTGCGCTTTCCCGCCCCCTCCCTCACTGGCGTATGCCCCGGACGCGAAAATTTCTCGATCCAGTCGCCGCCGCCAAATGGTCGTCCAGCTGGATCAAATCGCATCTTTCAATGGCCCCGTTCGGTACCAATCCCACCCAGCATCTGGGCCGCCCGAAAGGTGAGCGAGTGAGTGCATCAAAACCGACATGAAAAGCGCGCGGGCGAGGCGGGGGGAAAAGCGCGTTTTCAGGGGCGCCACCCCCCTCGACCCTGCCCGGTCCCCGCGCGCCAGTCCGGCGCGACGTCGCCCTCCGCTGACGCCGGTGGAGGGCTGATCCGATATGACAGGGTGCGTAAGATTATTGCGCGCCGATGACCATGATGGGTCGCCGTGTCTCTTATATGTTGACAACTCCTCCATGTCACATATAAGAGACAGCATGGAAACTATCCTGCTGGTGGGCGGCGACAAGTCAAGCCAGCAGCGGGATATCGCAAAAGCAAAGGAAATGGCGGCTCAGATATCCTGACCCGCTTCGCAGGCCCGAAAGGAAACGAAACGATGGCCATCAAACTCACCCGCTTTGACGCGGCGGAATATCTGACCGAACCGGAGGATCAGGCCGAACTGCTGGCGGACGCCCTT
>NZ_JAKUJY010000058.1 GCF_022664535.1 Sphingobium trunci
TGTCATCGGTCCTGCAATTCTCCGCAAAAGTGGGCTTTGAAAATTCCCTAGTTGGTGGCCCCTTCATCTCATTCTGCCGGGGCTAGCCCCGGCAGAATGAGATGAGCCGACATCGTCCTCATCTCCTTTGCAGACGCGGAGACGGGGCCGATGATCCGACTTGGAGAATTGATGATGATCCTCGAGTTACATCGGCAGGGCGTATCGATATCCGCCATCGCCCGACGCACTGGCCGCGATCCCAAGACCATCCGCAAATATATCGAGCGGGGTATCGAGGCCCCGGTTTACGGCCCGCGGATGTTGGGGCGGCCGAATAAGCTGGCGCCCTATCTGGAATTTCTGCGCGAGCGGGTGACGGCCTTTCCCGATCTGACGGCGGCGCGCCTGACACGGGAAATCCGTGAGTTGGGTTATATGGGCGCCTATACTGCGGTGAAGCGATTCCTGGCAGCGATCCGTCCGGAAAACGGCCCCAAGCCCTTCGAGGTTCGTTTCGAGACGCCGCCTGGCGTGCAGGCGCAGGTCGACTTCGCCCGGTTCGTCGTCGATTTTACCGATGAACCCGGCGTCAGCCGGATCGTCTGGCTGTTCAGCCTGGTGCTGGGGCATTCGCGCTTCCTGTTCGCGCGCTATGTCATGCACCAGGATCTCCAAACTCTGTTGCGCTGTCATATGCAGGCTTTTGAAACGATCGGCGGCGTACCGATCGAGATCCTCTACGATCGCATGAAAACGGCCGTGACCGGGGAAGATGATCAGGGCCACATCATCTACAATCGAGCATTGCTGGCTTTGGCGGGGCATTATCGCTTCGTTCCACGCGCCTGCCGCCCCTATCGGGCCAAGACCAAGGGAAAGGTCGAGCGGCCGTTCAGCTACATCCGCAAGGACTTCTTCCTGGGGCGCAGCTTCCGCAATCTGGAAGATCTCAACGTCCAGTTGATCGACTGGCTCGATACCGTCGCCAACGTCCGTGTCCACGGCACGACGCAGCGGATCATCGCCGACGCCTTTGCCGCCGAGCAGCCTGAGTTGCAGTTGCTCCCGGCGGGGCGCTTCGACGCGGTTCTGAAGCTGGAGCGCCGGGTCAGCCACGATGGAATGGTCTCTGTCGGCGGCAACTATTACAGCGTCCCCGACCGCTCCCGGCGCGTCGTCGAAATCCAGCAACTGCCCAACAAGATCCGGATCATCGACCTGGGCCAGGTCATTGCCGAGCATCCTGTTCTGGAGGGGCGCCGGCAATACAGGATCGATCCTGCGCATCGGACAGGTGGCAGCGGCGCCAAGCGTCGTCACCACGCAAAGGATGCAATCACCGTTGGCCGTATCGGCGAGCATGTCGCTGTGCGCTCCCTGGCAATCTATCAGGCGATCGGCAGCCAACTGGCGCGGGGAGAACGGCCATGAACCATGGGGGTGCCGCGTCCCGCGTCGATAATATCCGCCGCAGTCTGGTCCATCTCAAAATGCCGCGCGCCCTGGAAATGCTCGACGCCACCCTGCGCGGGATCGAGCAGGGTAAGATCGATGGCGTCGAGGCGATCGACATATTGCTAAACGAAGAACTGTCGTTGCGGGAGAACCGCAGGATCAAGGCGGCCCTGCGCATGGCAAGGCTCCCGATCATCAAGACGCTGGACGGATATGACTTCTCCTTCCAGCCATCGCTCGACCGCAACCGGATCCTGGCGCTCGCCGGCTTGGACTTCATCAACCGGGCCGAGGTCGTGCATCTGCTGGGGCCGCCGGGCACCGGGAAAAGCCACATCGCGACCGCCCTCGCGGTCGAAGCCGTGAAGGCAGGCAAGAGCGTCTACTTCATCCCGCTCGCCGATCTGATCGCAGCGCTGGCCAAGGCTGAACGCGAAGGCACGTTGCGCGAAAGAATCCGCTTCCTGTGCCGCTCCTCTCTGCTCGTCGTCGACGAGATCGGGTATCTCCCCGTTACGCCGGGTGGCGGAAACCTGTTCTTCCAACTCGTTAACGCCCGATACGAAAAGGGTGCCATGATCCTGACATCCAACCGTGGCTTTGCCGAATGGGGTGATGTCTTTGGCGATCCCGTGGTCGCCACCGCGCTTCTCGACCGCCTGCTTCACCACGCCGTGGTCATCCAGATCGAGGGATCCAGCTATCGCATGCG
>NZ_JAKUJY010000059.1 GCF_022664535.1 Sphingobium trunci
TAATATTGGATCTTCAGAAACGGATCCTCAGGCCCGCAGTGAGGTTTTGACCGCTGCTTTCGGCTCCAAATTCGCTGTTGCCGCTGAAAAAGAGGTTTGCCGCCGACGAAACCCGCAGGTTCACGCCTGCTCCGACCGTGGCTAGCGTGCTGCTGCGGCTCACGCCCGCGACAGTCAGGTCATCGGATACGCTAGCATAGGCAGCAGTCGCAAAGCTGCTGTTGCCGCTCAGCTGATGCAGAACGCCCGCGGAAAGCCACGGATTGATGCGAGCCTCGGCCGGGCCATGCAGTTCGAGCGCGCCGCGCAGGAAGCTGGCCTTGGTCCGCCGTCCCTGGACATCCAGTGCCCAGACAGCATCACCCGTCTCGCTCGCGCTGCCGCGGCGCGAGGATACATGCGTGAAGCCGACCTCGGGTTCGAAGCTCCAGCCATCGTCAAGAGCGAAGGCATGGCTCAGCGAAATATCCGCCGTCCAGCTGCGCAAGCGATAATGGCTGCTGAGTTTGCTGCTGCTGAGCAGGCTGCGGTCAGTGTCAGCCTTGCTGCCGTCATGGCTGAGCGAGGCGGCGACATGGAAACTGCCAAGCGACGCCTGCGCGACTGCGCCGGCCATGATACCGTCGGCCTTGGTCCTGGCCTGAAGCGCACCGATCTGCTGGCGGGCGTCGATATAGCCGACGAACGCGCCGAGCGAGGCCGTCTGTGAGCCGATACCGATGCCGGCAAGCGCGCCATAGGTCGAGATATTCGCTCGCGCGGTGCCGAGCGCCGCGTCGCCGGGGAGGCGGCGCCAGCCGCCGAGCGTCTGGCCGAAGGTGAAGAGGCCCGCTTCCTCACCCCGCGCGCTGGTCGAGGCGGTGCGCAGGGTCGAGGCGATGGCCAGGCCATTTTCGATGCCGATCTGCGAAGCGGAAGCATAGCTTTCCGCGTTGAGGCGAGCGGCGGCTGCCTGATTCACCGTACCATCTGCCAGCAACAGCGAAGGCGCCGCATTCAAAATGCCGCTGGTTGCGGTGCCGGCGATCAGCAGGTCGTTCAGATAATTGACCGTCTGCGTGACCTGGCCGCTGGCGCCGCTGCCAAGCACGAACTGGCCCAGCAGGTCGATACTGTGATCGCCCTGCCGGACAAAGCCCACAACGCTGGATGCCTTGTCGATGGTGGTGAAGCTGCCGGTGATGCCGCCGGTGGTCGTGATCAGTTCATAGGTGACGCCAGGGGTCAGCGGACGATTGCCAGTGATCCTAAGCGTCGCCCCCGGCGCGATGTTGAGCGAACCATTGATGATAAGCGCATCACTGATGGTCGGCGTCATTTCGAACAGGGTGGTGGAGTTGCCCGCCAGCGCGACATTGCCGTTGATGGTCATCGTGCCCGGCGATGAGCCGGGGGAAAGGATGCCCTGCACCGTAATATCGCCGTTGACAGTCCCCGCGCTGCCAAAGGTCGCATCCTGCTTGACCAGAATGGAGGAGGCGTTGAGCACCGATCCGGTCCGACCGATAAAGCGGCCGCCGGCAAGGGTCAACTGACCGGTGGTGAAGTCATCCGACAGAGCGAGCGTGCCGCTGTCCTGCCGCGTGCGTTCGAAGCCAGTGAAGCCGGACAGCCACAATTCCTGCGGTGCCGCATCGGTGCCGCCGGTGGCCAGGATCAGCAGATCGTCGGTGCCATTGGCGATGACAGGCCCGCTGACCGAGGAACCGGCGCCTACGGTGAAGCTGTTAGTGCCCCCGCTAAGGGTGACGGGTCCTGCAATACTGCCCAGATTGACGAAACTGTTCGTTCCCTCTGCGAAGCTCAGGGAGCCGGTGATGGTGCCAAGGTTTACGAGGCTATTGGCACCGGAGGCAAAGACGATGCTGGTATCGCTTGCGGTCTTGAGCGTCTGTCCGGCGGCCAAAGTGAGATGGGCGTCGCGCAGCACGAGGCTGTCGATCGAAAGCGGGCCATCGGTGGTGATCGTGCCAGTGCCGGTGATCGACTGTTCTTCGAAGTTCACGAACCTGTCGAACGGCACCTGGTTGAGCAGACCTCCGCCGGTGATATCGATGACCAGCGCGTCGGTTCCGGCGCCGCCGTCAACGATGCCGTTGAGTGTG
>NZ_JAKUJY010000006.1 GCF_022664535.1 Sphingobium trunci
CCCTGCCGAGCCAAGCGAATGTCCGTTCGAACACCCACCGGCAGGGCAAGACCTCGAAGCCGGTGGCTTTGTCAGACCGCTTTATGATTTCGATGGTCCAACGTCCCATGGAGGCCAGGGCCGACTTGAGCTTGTCCCCGGCATAGCCACCGCCAGCGAAGATATGCCGCGTCCACGGGAACCGCTTGCGGATTGCGGCCAGCACATCAACGGCACCGTCTCGATCCTGAATGTCGGCGGCATGAACGAGGATGAAGATCAGGAAACCGCAAGTGTCGGTCAGAATATGGCGCTTCCTGCCTTTCACCTTCTTGCCCGCGTCAGAGCCTGAAATTCCGCCACTTTCGGTGGTTTTGACCGACTGACTCTCAATCACCCCGGCACTGGGCGACGCCTCACGCCCCTCGATCTCACGCAAGTTCATGGCCAGGACCGTGTTGATTGCGTCGAACAGACCGGCATCCCGCCAGGCGTAGAAGTAGCGTCGCACCGTCGACACCGGCGGGAAGCATTTGGGCAGCAGGCGCCACGCGCACCCGCTCGCCGCAATGTAGAGCATCGCATCGAGAACCTCACGCATATCAGCGTACGCCGCCGCCCGCCTCTCTTCGCGGGCGGAAGGAACGGCGCTGCCAAAAGCTATTCCCGATCCGTCATATCGCTTGGATATCGCAATCCATCCCGGCTATGCTCCCGCCGGGCAATACCAGTCCATGCCACCATTCACTCCATCTCCTCGCAGAGAGTCGTGAATCACAACTTGCTGGTATTGCTCAACAACTTTTGGATCGGGCACTAAGGCGCTTGGGAGGCGAGCGAAGAGACTGGTTTCGCGCTGGATCTTCTCATTGAAGGGGTATGTAGCCAACATTGGGTTCCATGATCCACATGTCGCATTCGACATAGCAGTTGGACGCGCGCAATGCTTTAACGGCTCTGCTGTCGACATCTATTCGAAATGCTCCCAGTTGGATTTCACCTATCTTTTGGATTGGTCCCAGCGGCTCGCAGTCCCATCCCATAGTTTGCACGAAGTCCGACCATATGGCTTCGATGACCATGGTGAAGCTTTCGATCCCCATTAGAAGCCCGTACTGGACCAAAGCGCTAGCCAATTGATTGGCCACGATTCGCCGCCTCTTTCCTAATATCTTGGGAGATAGATGAATTTGATTGATCTCTCGGATCGAAAATCCCCTGGGGACCTCATTTTTGCACAAGTCGGGAAAGATCGAGCCAAGTACATGGGGGCGGTCCGTTCTTAGCAATCGTAATGAGCCGAGCTGCGTACTAACTGAAGGGTCCCTGACCACCAGATATTCAGTAAAATGATCGTCATAATTGTCCGGTTCATAAGGCCAGTCCCGTAGAATGATCGGACAATGAGAAAAATGAGAATTATGGCCGTAATAACTTAATCCGTGTCCTGACGGTATAATATTTCTTTTGGTAATATTGATTAGTCTCGAAGAAATATTAATAGGATATTTTATATCAAGATTCTGCCTTTTCTGTAAAATTTTAGAGCCCATATTCATACCATTCCTGATTGATACAGTGGGCCTTCCTCTTTACCCCCTCCAATATTTTGTCGCAAAAGAGATGTATAACAGTTTGTATTTTTTATGTATTGTATAATATAAAATCGCAATATTACTCCATTTTATTTATTATATCTATAATTTTATCGCTAATTAATTGGTGTATTATTATTAGTATACTAAATCTTATACTATAAAAATTGAAAGTGTCCAAATATAATATAACTATATAGAATACCTAAAATAAATGTCATAATAATTATATAATATATACCATGAGATTTACAAATAATATTATAAAACTTCTAGATAAAATCCGGGTAGAGGATCGTATCACGAGTAGAAATCAAAGCGGTTTTATCCCGGAGCCTTCGAAGCAGCCTCCGAAACGCTCCGGGATGCTCCAGAGCGCTTGCACGGTCGCCTGGAGAAGTGCCCCATAAGGGGGTGCACGCCGTACTGAGTGTGCGGGGGGCCGCTGAAAGCGGCTGGTACGGCATGGGTGCCTAGGCGCATGCGTCTAGGCTCTCAGCACGCGGGCAGGGGGGTCAGTCTCCCGGCTGAGATAAATAAATATTACGGAATTGGTGAAGGATGTACAAGCATTTATCGTAAATTCCATAAGAATCGATGCATAGACATTATGCTCATGCCGCAATTATTGCGCGATACGTACGATTCAGTGGCAGTGCCGGCATCATCTCCGCCCTCAACGGCCGCTTCACCGTATCCTACGATAGCAAAACAAGGAATCGAAGCGGTGTGGATTGGAGTGCAGAAATGGAGTCCGGCCCAGATTTGATGCTGTTTGCCGGGGAGGTTTTGATTGGTTCCTCAGACGGGGCAGCAGCAGCTTCGTCGGTTACGCGGCACGGCGGTGGAGCGCTTACGATATGAAGAATATGTTTGCTTGTAGGAGAATAATTAGGCCATTTTAGAAGAAGCGGAATGCGGCTCGCCATCGTCTGCTGGACCGATCATGGCCGAAGATATGTACGGGCTGTATCGCTGCTAACCGGAACGAACCAAGTATAGACTGATGATTGTCGCCCTATGTGATCTTCAACCGCTTGGATGACACTGTCGATTTCCATCGCGCACCAGATCTTCATTTTTATTCAGGATGCGCAAGGTGATTCTCCGGAGTGAACGATCATCGTCATTGCGATCCGTCATCTATCCCTTATCGGTGGACTGGTGCATTGCCGCTATCACGCAGTTGGTCCAGATAGTCACTCCACCACTGCGCCATTTCAACACGTTCGCCCCAATAGGCGGACTGGTTGTAAATGCGTCGCACGCTGCCCGCGACCATATGTGCCAGTGCCCGCTCGATGGCGTCGGGATTCCATTTGCCCGATTCGTTCAGGAGCGAGGACGCGGACGTGCGGAAGCCGTGCGCGGTCATCTGGTCCTTCGAATAACCCATGCGTCGCAATGCCGCGTTGATCGTGTTATCGCTGATTGGCCTCGCTCGCGTCCGTATCGACGGAAAGGCGTAGCGCCCAGAGCCGGATAGAGAACGCATCTCCGAAAGGATCGCCAACCCTTGCCTAGACAGAGGCACCGAATGGGGCTGGCGCATCTTCATCTTCTCTTCAGGAATGATCCAGACAGCTTTGTCGAAGTTGACCTCCTTCCATTCCAACTGTCGGATTTCACCGGGGCGCTGGAACACATGTGGCGTGAGTTTCAGGGCATACATGACGGCGGGATCGCCCTGATAATCTTCTATTGCCCGGAGCAATGCGCCGAACGTCGCGGGGTCGGTGATCGCCGGGAAGTGCTTGACCTTCGCTGTGGTCAGCGCGCCTATCAGCAGTTGAGCCGGGTCACGCTCCGCCCGCGCCGTTGCTACCGCATAGCGAAACACGCGACTGGCGAAGGATCGTAAGAGATTGGCCGTTTCCAGTCGGCCCCGCCGTTCATGTTTCCTCAGTTCATGCAGCAGTTCCTGCGGCGTGATGTCCGTTATGGGACGCTTGCCGAAATCGGTGCCAAGCAGCTTCACGAACCAGCGCATCTTTTCCAGCGTCGGCTCCGCCAGCCCCTCCCGCGTTTTCTTCTCGATCAGTTCTTCGGCCACGCTGCCAAAGCTGTTGCTGGCGCGGATGCTTGCCTCGATCCGCGCTTGCCGTTTGGCACTGTTCGGATCAATCGAATGAGCAAGCTGTCTGCGGGCAGCATCACGAGCTGCCCGCGCCTCGGCCAGAGTGATTTCCGGGTAGGACCCCAGAGCCAGTTTGCGCTCCACGCCATTCATTCGGTATTTGAGCCGCCACAGCTTGCTGCCCTTTGGGTTGACCAGTAGGTAAAGCCCCTGAGAATCTGTCACCTTGTAAGGCTTCGCTTTTGGCTTGGAGTTTCGGATTGCCGTATCGGTCAGCGCCATTGGGGGCCTCGATAATGTGGGGGCCTCGCGAGGCCCCCAAGGTAGGCCCCCAACGTCTGCGGTTGCAGGCAAATAGAGGCGGTCGCTGCCAACCAGCGATTACCTGTAAACTAGCGGAAATGAGGGGTTTTTTCAATTATCAGCGAGCGTTGGCTGACAGCAATCTGGAGGCCCGAGCCGGAATCGAACCGGCGTATACGGATTTGCAGTCCGCTGCGTCACCACTCCGCCATCGGGCCTCGGCGTGGGACGCCGCAGATGTGCGGCTTTTGGTGCAAAGTCAAGCCGGGCTGTGATAATGAGGGGCAAGATTCTGGCGACGGCGCACGCAAAGCCGCTTGGCGTGGCCTGTCCGCTGATTTAGAGGTCCGCATATGCCTTTTGCTGTATTGCTTTCCTAATACAGTTCCCATAGAAGCTATCCCAATCGAGGAATTGTCGTGACCGAGCAGAATTTTTCATCGATGCGGACCGCCATGGTTGAAAGCCAGCTTCGCACCAGCGATGTGGACGATCAGCGCGTGATCGCGGCGATGGCGCATGTCGCGCGCGAGGATTTCGTGCCGGCCGAGCGGCGCGCGATGAGCTATATCGATCGACCCATCCCGCTGGCTGGGGGGCGTTCGCTCAATCCGCCGCTGATCGTCGGCCGTCTGCTCAAGGAAGCGCAGATTGCCGACGGCGACAAGGTTCTGCTGATCGGCGCCGCCACCGGCTACAGCGCGGCCTTGCTTGCCAATCTGGGCGCGCGGGTGACGGCGGTCGAGGAAGAAGGCGGGCCGGAGATCGCCGTCGCGGGCGTGACGGTGGTGCGCGGCCCGCTCAACGGCGGTGCTCCCGAGGGTGCTCCCTATGATGTGCTGTTCATCGACGGCGCTGTGGAGGAAGTGCCCGCCGCGCTCGTTCAGCAGCTTGCCGAGGGCGCCCGGGTCGTGACCGGAATCGTCGAGCGTGGCGTCACACGCCTGTGCGGCGGCCGCTTGGTAGCCGGCTCTCTGGGCCTTGCGAGCCTCGCCGATCTGGAGATGGTTGTGCTTCCGGGCTTTGCCGGGCCGGAGAAATTCACGTTCTGAAAGGGCGCATTGGGGGGTCATGACAGCAAGGCATCAAGTTCTTCGGCGCCGTGCCGTATCGGTTCTGCTGCTCATCTCCTCCGCCATGACCGGGGCGGCGCAGGCGGAGACGTTGCAGGGCGCACTGGCCAAGGCCTATCGGTCCAACCCGACGCTGACGGGTGCGCGCGCGGGGCAACGGGCGACGGATGAGAGCGTGCCGATCCAGAAGGCCAGCGGGCGGCCCGGCCTGGACGTGACCGGCACCTATAGCGAAAGCCTGCAGAGGCCCACCATCAGCTTCACATCGCCGCAGCGGACCTTGGATGCGAATGCGCAGTTGCGGGTCCCGATCTATGCAGGCGGCGCCGTGCGCAACGGCGTCAAGGCCGCCAAGACCCGCGTCTCGGCCGGACAGGCTGATCTGCGCGGGACGGAGGCCACCGTGTTTTCGCGCGTGGTCGCGGCCTATATGGATGTGATCCGCGACAGTTCGGTGGTGGCGCTCAACCAGGCCAATGTGAAGGCGCTGGAGGTCAATCTCCAGGCGACGAGCGACCGGTTCGAGGTCGGCGATGTCACGCGGACCGACGTTGCCCAGTCCGAGTCGCGACTGGCGCTGGCGCGCTCGAGCCTCCAGACGGCTGAAGCGAACCTCATCACCAGCCGCGAAAATTATATTTCGCTGGTCGGAGAGGCGCCCGACGATCTGCAACCGCCCCCTGCGTTGCCCGGACTCCCCGCTTCGCCCGACATGGCCGTTCAGGTCGCGTTGAAGGACAATCCCGATATTCAGGCTGCCGCCAAGGCAAGGGAAGCGGCGGGTTATGACGTGAAGGTCGCGAAGGCCGGCGCGCTGCCTACGTTGAACGCGTTCACGCAGGCGGGCTACACCAATTATCTGCACTCGCTCAACTCCGCGGCGCAGGATGCGCAAGGCAATATCGTCGAGGGGCCACAGATCAACAAGCAGGCCGCGGCGGGCCTTCAACTGACCCTGCCCTTCTATCAGGGCGGCCGTCCGGGCGCGCAGGTGCGCCAGCGCCAGGCGCTCGAATCGCAGGCGATGGAGCAGGAAATCGAGGTGGAACGCGGGGTTATCGCCCAGACGCGGTCCGCTTATGCGAGCTGGCAGGCGTCGCTGGAAAGCATCCAGTCGAACCAGAAGGCGGTCGATGCCGCGAACCTTTCGCTGGAAGGGGTGAGGGCGGAAAATTCGGTCGGCAGCCGCACCATCCTCGACATATTGAATGCCGAACAGGAGGCGGTGAACGCCAAGGTCCAGTTGGTGACAGCGCGGCGCAACGCCTATGTTGCGGGGTTCAGCCTGCTGGCCGCCATGGGCCATGCCGAGGCGGACGACCTCAATCTGGAGGCGGGCGCGCTGTACGACCCGATGGTGAATTACGACCGGGTGAAGGGCAAATGGTTCGACTGGGGTTTCGACCCGGCACCCAAGGTCCAGTCGACGCGCACCGTTGACTCGCCCGCGCAAAACGCCAATGTGGACCCCGCATTGGCACAGCCTTAACGCTATTTTAACCTCGCAGGGCGTTCCTGGCTTCTGCTATAGTGTTGTGGCGACAGGAACAGGGGTTAACCATGGGCGACATGAGCAAGGAACCCTCGATGGAGGATATCCTCTCGTCCATCAAGCGGATCATCGCGGAAGAGGGCGAGGAGGTCGTGCAGACCTTGCCGCGCCGGGTGCGGGCCGAGGCCAAGGCGCCGCCGGCTGCGCGGGCGGCGGTCGAGCCGGTGGCCCCGACGGAGATCGAGCCTGAAATCGACGAAGTGCTGGAACTGACCGACGAGGTTGCCGTGGAGGAGCCGATGCCTGCCCACCGAACGTCCCGTGCGCCGCGCGCTGCGGTTGAGCAGGAGGATGCCACCATCCTGTCGGTCGAAAGCGAAGTGGCCGCCCGCCATTCCCTGTCCGCTTTGTCCTCCATGCTGGTGACGCCCAAGGAGGGTGAGGACAATACGCTGGACGGGCTGGTCCGGTCGATGCTGAAGCCGATGCTGAAGGAATGGCTCGACGCGCGGCTGCCGGCCATGGTCGAGGATATGGTCGCCAAGGAAATCGCCCGCATCACGGGCCGCTGAACCGCGGGCGGAAGGTGATTCGTCCCTCGCGGGCCAACGCTTGCGCTGCTGGCGTCGGCCTCCCGCCTTTTTGAATGTGGATTGCTAGGCGGTTGTTTCTTTATTTCGCGAGCGTGGTTGATCCTTGCCGGTCCTGGTAACGCCGCCTACACCTTTGTCATAGCTGTCGTGCGGCTCCTGAAAGGCGTTGCGCGATCCGATCCAAGGGTGTTTTTCATGAAATATCTTCTGCATGGCGTCGTGGGCGCGCTGGCGCTGGCCCAGATGCTGTCGCTCACCCCTGCCGCTGCCCGGCCATTCACGCCCAGCGACATGGTCGGCCTGAACCGGGTATCGGCGCCGTCGGTCTCGCCTGATGGCCAATGGCTCGCCTATCAATTGCGCACGACCGACCTGGCCGGGAACAGGGGGCGGACCGACCTTTATCTGCTGGACCTGCGCAAGGCGGCCTCTGCGCCGCGCATGATCGCGTCGGTGGCGGACAAGAATGAAAGCGCGCCGGTTTTTTCCGCGGACGGAAAGTCGCTTTATTATCTCTCCAACCAGAGCGGTGACGATCAGCTCTGGCGCGTGGCGCTGGCGGGCGGCAAGGCCGAGCAGGTGACGAGCGCGCCGGGCGGGATTTCGGGCTTTCTGCTCAGCCCGGCCGGCGACAGGGTAGCGTTGTGGGCCGACCGGCCGGTGGGGGCGAAAACGCTGGACGATGCGAAGGCCGCCCCGCCCCCCGGTGCCGGGACGGGCCGCACCTATGAGCAGCTGTTCGTGCGTCATTGGGACATGTGGGCCGATGGGCAGCGCTCGCAGATTTTCGTGATGCCGCTCAGCGGCGGTGGCAAGGCGATCTCCGTCATGGGCGCGCTGGTCGGGGACAGCCCGTCCAAGCCCTTTGGCGGCGCCGAGGAGATAGGCTGGAGCGCTGACGGCAAGACATTGTTCTTTGCGCTGCGCGAGGCGGGACGGATCGAATCGCTTTCGACCAACCTCGATATTTTCAGCGTTGCGGCGGACGGCAGCGCGGCGCCGGTCAATCTGACGCAGGCCAATCAGGCGACCGACACCATGCCCGCCGTGTCGCCGGATGGGAAATGGCTGGCCTATGCGGCGATGAAGCGGCCCGGCTATGAGAGCGACCGGCTGGTGCTGATGCTGCGGAACATCGCGACCGGTGAGGTCAGGGCGCTAACCGAAGGCTGGGACCGGTCGGTGGCGTCGATCGGCTGGGAGGCGGACGGCAAGGGCATCCTCGTCACCGCCGACGATGTGCTGGACCATCCGGTGTTCCGCGTAGACATGGCTTCGGGCAAGGTCGTGCGGCTGACGCAGGCGGGACATGTCGGCAGCGTCGTGCCGCTGCCCCAGGGCGGTTTCGTCTATGCGCTCGACAGCATCCAGTCGCCCGCGGATTTCTGGAAGATGCCAGCAAAGGGCAAGCCCGTGCGGCTCACCAGCGTCAATGCGGAGAAGCTGGCCGGAATCGATGACGTGTCGGTGCAACGCTACAGCTTCAAGGGCGCCAATGGCGACACCGTCTGGGGGCAGATCGTGAAGCCCCTGAAATCCTCCCAAGCCGGTGCAACGGGCAAGCTGCCGGTGGCATTCCTTGTCCATGGCGGGCCGCAGGGCAGCTTCAATGACAGCTGGTCCTATCGCTGGAATCCCAAGGCTTTTGCCAGCCATGGCTATGCGGCGGTGATCGTCGATTTCCACGGCTCGACGGGCTATGGCCAGGCCTTTACCGACAGCATCAACAAGGATTGGGGCGGCAAGCCGCTGGAGGATCTGAAGCTGGGTCTGGCGGCGGCCGCGGCGAAGGATGCGCAGGTCGATGCAGGCAATGCCTGCGCGCTGGGCGCCAGCTATGGCGGCTATATGATGAACTGGATCGCGGGCAACTGGCCGGACGGCTTCCGGTGCATCGTCCAGCATGACGGCGTGTTCGACGCGCGCGCCATGGCTTATGAGACGGAAGAGCTATGGTTCGACGAATGGGAGCATGGCGGCACCTATTATGAGAAGCCGGAAGAATATGAAAAATGGAATCCGGTGAACCATGTGACGAACTGGAAAACGCCGATGCTGGTCGTGACCAGCGAAAAGGATTTCCGCATTCCCTATACGCAGGGGCTGGCGGCGTTCACCGCGCTCCAGCGCCGGGGCGTCCCATCGAAGCTGCTGGTCTTTCCGGACGAGAATCACTGGGTGCTGAAGCCGCGCAATTCGCTGCAATGGTATGATGAGGTGCTGGGCTGGCTCGACAGGTGGACGAAGCAGTAAAAGCGCTGGAACGGGATGGGAAGGCAGATTAAGGCGCCTTCCCATGACCGAATTGCCCAAGACCTTCGACCCCGCCGAAATCGAGTCCCGCTGGTACGCCCATTGGGAGGAAAAAGGCCTGTTCCGTCCCGAACGCCCGGACGCGGAACCCTTTACCATCGTGAACCCGCCGCCGAATGTGACGGGCAGCCTGCATATCGGCCATGCGCTGGACAATACATTGCAGGACATCGTGATCCGCTACGAGCGGTTGCGCGGCAAGGATGCGCTGTGGGTGGTGGGCACCGACCATGCGGGCATCGCGACCCAGATGGTGGTCGAGCGGCAGATGGAGGCGCGGCAGGACAAGCGCACCAACTACACTCGGGACCAGTTCATCGAGAAGGTCTGGGAATGGAAGGCCGAGAGCGGCGGCGCGATCACGCGCCAGTTGCGGCGGCTGGGCTGCTCGATGGACTGGGCCCATGAGCGCTTCACCATGGACGAAGGCTTTTCGAAGGCCGTCATCAAGGTGTTCGTCGAACTGCACAAGCGCGGCCTGCTCTATCGCGACAAGCGGCTGGTGAACTGGGACCCCCGTTTCCGCTCGGCGATTTCGGACCTGGAGGTCGAGACGCAGGAAGTGAAGGGTGGCTTCTGGCATTTCCGCTATCCGCTGGCCGATGGCGTGACGCTGGCCAATGGCGCCGACCATATCGTCGTGGCGACCACGCGGCCGGAGACGATGCTGGCGGACATGGCGGTTGCGGTCCATCCGGAAGACCCGCGCTACAAGGATGTCATCGGCAAGGATATCCTCCAGCCGATCACCGGGCGCCGGTTCAAGGTCGTGGCGGACGAACATGCCGACCCGGAACTGGGTTCGGGCGCGGTCAAGATCACGCCGGGCCATGACTTCAACGATTTCGAGGTGGGCAAGCGGGCGGGCTTCCGGGCGGCCGAGATGCTCAACATGTTCGACGCCGACGCCAATGTGGTCCAGACCGCCGACGGGCTGATCCCGGAGCGGTTTCTGGGCCTGCATCGTTTCCGGCACGACGGCCGGGACGGCGCGCGCGAACTGGTCGTCGCGGAGATGAAGGCGCTGGGCCTGCTGGTCCCTTATGTGTCGAAGAACAAGGAGGGTGAGGAAGTCGAGGCGGATTTCGAGCCGCGCACCATCCAGACGCCCTTTGGCGACCGCTCCGGCGTGGTGATCGAACCTTGGCTGACCGACCAATGGTATGTCGATGCCGAGAAGCTGGCGGTCGCGCCGATGCAGGCGGTGCGCGACGGGCGGATCGAGATCGTGCCCAGGACATGGGAAAAGACCTTCTTCAACTGGATGGAGAATATTCAACCCTGGTGCGTGTCGCGCCAGCTCTGGTGGGGGCATCAGATCCCTGCCTGGTATGACGAGGACGGCAACCCCTATGTCGCAGAGAGCGAGGAAGAGGCGCAGGCGCTGGCCGGCAACAAGAAGCTGACGCGCGATCCCGATGTCCTCGACACCTGGTTCTCCTCGGCGCTCTGGCCCTTCGGCACGCTGGGCTGGCCGGAACAGACCGAGACGCTTTCGCGTCACTATCCCAATGACCTGCTGATCTCCGGCTTCGACATCCTGTTCTTCTGGGATGCGCGCATGGCGATGATGGGGATGGAGTTCATGGGTCCGGAGCGAAGCGACCCGCAACAAAAGGTGCCATGGCGCAAGCTCTATCTCCACGGGCTGGTGCGGGCGGCGGACGGGCAGAAAATGTCCAAGTCCAAGGGCAATGTCGTCGATCCGCTGGGCCTGATCGACAAGTTCGGCGCGGATGCGTTGCGTTTCTTCATGGCGGCCATGGAAAGCCAGGGCCGCGACGTGAAGATGGACGAGAGGCGGGTCGAGGGCTATCGCAACTTCGCGACCAAGCTGTGGAATGCGGCGCGCTTCCTGCAATCCAACGGTGTCACCGCTTCGACTGCCCATGAGGCGCCCCATGCGGAAGCGCCCGTCAACCGCTGGATCATCGCCGAAACGGTCGCCACCGTTCAGGCGATCGACATGGCCATGGCCGAACTGCGCTTCGACGCGGCGGCGAACGCCATCTATCACTTCGTCTGGGACCAGTTTTGCGACTGGTATATCGAACTGACCAAGGGCCAGATGGACCAGGAGACCCGCGCCGTCGCGGGCTGGGCGTTCGACCAGATACTGGTGATGCTGCACCCCTTCATGCCCTTCATCACCGAAGAGCTGTGGAACCTGACCGGCAGCCGCGAAACCGAGCTGATCGTCGCGCAATGGCCGCAGGCGCTCCATGCCGTGGACGGCGAGGCGCAGGCGGAGATGGCGTGGCTCATCAAGGCTATTAGCGAAGTTCGGGCCGCCCGGACGTTGGTGAATGTGCCTCCGGGCGCGAGAATGGAGGCTTGGATACTTCCCGTAAATGATGCGCGTGATCAGATGGTGAAAAGAAATTGGCCATTGATCGCAAAGCTGGCCCGGATCAATTTAAGCGATTTGCCCATAGATCAACTTGGCAAAGGGAATACCTTACAAGTTGTTGCCGATGATGTTGTTTTCGCTCTTCAATTAGAAGGCGTGATCGACATCGCCGCGGAAAGGGCGCGGCTTGCCAAGGCGCTGGCCGCAGCGGAGAAGGAAAGGGATTCGCTGGGCGGCCGTCTGTCCAATCCCAGCTTCGTCGAGAAGGCCAAGCCCGAAGCCGTTGCCAAGGCGCGCGAGGATCATGCCGAAAAGGCTGCCGAAGCGGAACGGTTGAAGGCGGCGCTGGAACGGCTGGCCTGACCGGCCGGCCTGGAGTCTGCAAGGGGACGAGGATGGAGGCCGGGAAGGGCAGGGCGAAAGATCTGACGCAGGGGCCGATCGCCTCGACCCTGCTGCTTTTCGCGATTCCGACGCTGGCGTCCAATATCCTCCAGTCGCTGAACGGGTCCATCAACGCCATCTGGGTCGGTCGTTTCCTGGGCGCGCAGGCGCTGGCAGCGACGGCGAACGCGAACATCATCATGTTCCTGATGTTCTCCGTCGTCTTCGGCTTCGGCATGGCGTCGACGGTGATGATCGCGCAGGCAGTCGGGCGCGGCGATCTGGACGCGGCGCGACGCGCCTTCGGATCGGCGGTGGGTTTCTGCACCATGCTGGGCGTGGTGGTGGCGACGGCGGGATGGATCGGCGCGCCTGTCTTGTTGCGGCTGCTGGCGACCCCGGCCGAAGCCTTTGCCATGGCGCTCACCTATTTGCGGGTGATCTTCATCGCCATGCCCGCCTCGCTCCTCAGCGTCATGATGATGATGGGCCTGCGCGGCACAGGGGATGCGCGCACGCCGCTGATCTTCATGTTCGTCAGCGTCGGCGTCGATCTGGTGCTGAACCCGGTGCTGATCCTGGGGCTGGGGCCGATACCGGCGATGGGGATTGGCGGGTCGGCGGCGGCGACGGCGGCGGCGGGCTTTATCAGCCTGGTCGGCATCATCCTTTATACCTATGCCAGGGATCTGCCGCTGCGGCTGCGGGGCAAGGAAATGGCCTATCTGCGCCCGGCGCTGGCGCAGATGCGCGTGTTGTTCGGCAAGGGGCTGCCGATGGGCCTGCAGATGATCGTCATGTCCGCGTCCGGGCTGGTGATGATCGGGCTGGTCAACCGCGAGGGCATACTCGTCACCGCAGCCTATGGCGCCGCGCAGCAGATCTGGACCTATTTGCAGATGCCCGCCATGGCGATGGGCGCGGCGGTCAGCGCCATGGCGGCGCAGAATGTAGGGGCAGGGCGCTGGGACCGGATCAGCCGGATCACCGGCTATGGCATGGGTTATCTGCTGTTGATCACCGGATCGATGGTGGCCGTGATCCTGCTGTTCCACGCGCCGCTGCTGTCGCTGTTCCTGGGGACGAACAAGGCGGCCGTCGCCGCTGCGTGGCACATGCAGTTGCTGGTTAGCTGGAGCTTCGTGCTGTTCGGATGCACCATGATCCTGTTCGGCGTGATGCGGGCCAACGGGGTGGTGGTGAAGCCCCTGCTGATCCTGATCTTCACCCTCTTCGCGGTGCGGCTCGGCTTCTATCATCTGGGCTATCCGCATCTGGGCGCGGATGCCCTTTGGCTCAGCTTTCCGGTCGGATCGGCGACGTCCTTCCTGCTGGCCGCGCTGGTCTACTGGAAAGGCGGCTGGCGCAAGGCGAAGCTGCTGGTCCCCGTCAATGAGGAAGAATGCCGCGAAAGCATCCAGGCGGAGAGCGAGCCCGCCGGTCGGATCGTCCCGGCGGGCTGAGGTCGATCTAACGCCCCTGGCTGCGCCAGCGGGTGATGGTGCGGTCGAGAATTTCCGCTTCGCCGCCGGACTGGCGCCACAATTCGGTGAAGCTGGGATCGCCCGAAGCCGGACGCCGTTCCTCCTCCAGATTGTCCAGCGCGACGCGGATCGGCACGGCGACGCCTTCGCCGCAGATGATCGCTTCCCGGTTGCGCAGCGCGGGGATGGAATCCAGGAAACCACGCGCACCTTCGGGCATGGCCGCCTTCACGAAGGCCTGGTCCCTGTCGTTGTTGAGGCGCATCGAGATGATCGTGCCGCATTGCGACAGCACGCCTTCGGCCAGGTCCGACGGGCGCTGGGTGATGAGGCCCAGCGAAACGCCATATTTGCGTCCTTCCTTGGCGATGCGCTCCAGGATGCGGCGCACTGCCTGACCGCCGCCGGTGGTGGTGGAGGGAATGTAGCGATGCGCTTCCTCGCAGACCAGCAGGATCGGCCGCTGCGGCTCGTCGCGCGCCCAGATGGCATAGTCGAATACGAGGCGCGAGAGCACCGATACGACGACTGAGGTGATGTCGGAAGGCATGGCCGACACGTCGATGATCGAGATCGGTTTGCCGCCCGCGGGCAGGCGGAAGATCTTGGCGATGAATTCCTGCATCGAATCCGCGACGAGCATGCCTGAAAACATGAAGCTGTAGCGCGGGTCGGTCTTGATCTCATCGATCTTGGTCTTCAGCCGCATATAGGGCAGCGATCCCGTCCCCTTGTCCAGCTTCCCCATCTCGTTCTGCAGGATGTTGGTGAGGTCCGAGAGCAGGTAGGGAACCGGCGAATCCACCGTCAGCCGCCCGATGCTCTCGGCAAGACGATTTCTTGAGCGCGCCGCGAGCAGGCATTTGGCGAGGATGTCGCAATCGACCGTCCGTTCCGAACCTTCGGAGGTGACGAACACCTCGCAATGTTCCTCGAAATTCATCAGCCAGTAGGGCAGGGCGAGATTGTTGATGTCGTATACCGCACCATTCTGCTGAAAGGCCGCGCCATATTCGCCATGCGGATCGATCATCACGATATGCCCCTCCGGCGAGAGGTCGCAGATGCGGTGGAGGATCAGGGCGGCGCTGGTCGACTTGCCGGTGCCGGTCGATCCCAGCAGCGCGAAATGCTTGCCGAGCATGGAATCGACATAGAGCGCGGCACGGGTGTCCGCTGTCGGATAGACGGTACCGATCTGCACATGGGGGCGGTCGTCCGCCGCATAGATTTGCCGCATGTCCTCGCTGGATACCGGATAGACCTGCGTTCCGGGCGTCGGATAACGGGTGACGCCCCGGCGGAAGCGATAGATGCGGCCGGTCAGCTTTTCCTCATCGCCTTCACCCAGAAAGTCGATGTCGGCGATGATGCTGGCGCTATCCTGCCGGTCCATCGCCATCGTCCGGACGCTGGCGATCAGCCATACATTGCCCACGCGCATCTTCACCTGGCTGCCGACCTGGCCCGCCATGGCGATGCAGGGGTCGGCATTATGGGCGAGCCCGGCAATGCGGTCGGTATCGACAATGATTTGCGAACTGGAGCCTGCGATCTGGAAAACCATGCCCATCGCATCGCCGGGCGCGGAAAAGACATGCGGCTGGGCGCTGGCGAAATGGTCTGCGCCGTGCATATGGGTCATAAGCCTTTGTTCCCCCTCGACCGGACTGGATTCCGGCACGCCGGACCGATTTAGCCGGTGACTGGTAAAGATTATGCTTATCTCCTGCCGGAAATCGGCGATGCGATGGGCGCGCCTTATCTGGTTCAGAGGAACAGAGTGTCGGGCTTCGCCGTTGAAACATTTGCCGAAAATCGGGAAAATCGCTTGGCTGTGACGTTGACGACCGACGCGGCGCGCCGATCCGATGCGATCTCCATCGCGCGCGTCATCTGCATCATGGGCGTGGTTTACGTCCACGCCTGGACCGGTCTCAACGGCCATGATCTGGAAAGCTTGCGGGGAACGCCGCAGGACAGCCTGCGCTGGGCGCTGATGGAGATTTTCGGGCGCAGTGCGGTGCCGCTGCTGGGCCTGATTTCAGGATGGCTGGTGGCCGGTTCCTCGCGGACGCAGGACTGGATCCGTCATGTCGGGCGGAAGGCGCGGACCATCCTGTTGCCGATGATCCTGTGGAACGGCATCGCGATCCTGTTCGTGTCGGGGGCAGCGTGGATGCTGGGACTGTCCGCTCCCATACCCTCTTCGACTGACTGGATGGTCCAGGAGCTGTTCATCGTCAGCCGGAACCCGGACATCAACGTCCAGATGCCGTTCCTGCGCGACCTGTTCCTGTGCATGATCGCAGCCCCCCTGTTCGTTCGGCTGCCGGGGTGGATGCTGGCGGCGATCGCGGCGGCTGCCGCCTTGTGCCAGATCATGGGCTGGGGACCGCCGGTGTTGATGCGCGCGTCGATCCTGTTCTTCTTCGTCATCGGCATCATCGCCCGGCGCGGGGGGCTGGCGGATCGCTTGGCGGCGTTGCCCTGGACGGCCGCGGCGGCGCCCTTCGCTCTGCTGATGAGCGCGCAGCTATTCGTCTCGCTGCACCCCGGCGCCATCACGCCCGGCATCGGTTCAGCGGTGCTGGATCTGGCGGTGCGGGTTGCGGCGGCGCTGTTCTTCTGGCGGCTTGCCTGGAGCCTGGCCGCTAGCGTCGCACGGGGAATGCTGCTGCGCATCGAGCCCTTTGCCTTCTTCCTCTTCTGTTCCCACCTGATCCTGATCTGGCTGGGCGGCCCGGTGCTCGGCGCATGGTTCGGCAAGCTGGGATCGCCCTTCTACCCGGCCTATCTGCTGGTGCAGCCGCTGCTCGTGCTGGTGGTGGTGGTGGTGCTGGGATCGCTGCTCAGCCGGGCGTCTCCGCGGCTGGCCAAGCTATTGAGCGGTGGCCGCCTCATGGCTGCCTGACGCCTCAGCATCGCCTGACAGGGCCGTGGCCGCCGCCATGGCGATTTCCAGGCTGCGCTTGCGTGCCTCGAAGTCGTAGATCTGGCCGCCCAATATGATTTCATCGACCTGGGTCCGGCGAATGAAGGTGGAAAGGTCACGCTCCATATCGGCCTGGGTGCCGATGGTGGAGGCACTCAGAACGTCGGCCAGCATCGCGCGCGCCTGCTGCGGCAGGCTCTCATAATAGCCGGGCACGGGCGGCTGAAGCCTGCCGGGGCGGCCGGTGCGCAGGTTGACGAAGGCCTGCTGCATGGAGGTGGCGATCAGTTGCGCATCCTCTGCCGTATCGGCGGCGAATATATTGTAACCCGCCATGACATAGGGATATTTGAGCTGCGCCGAGGGGCGGAAATCGCGGCGATAGATGGCGATTGCCTCATCCAGCACGCCCGGCGCGAAATGCGACGCGAAGGCATAGGGCAGGCCCAGTGCGGCGGCGAGCTGCGCGCCATAGAGGCTCGACCCCAGGATCCACAGCGGCACCTCCTCTCCGGCGGCTGGCGTCGCCTGAAAGCCGAGCCGCGCGTCGCCCGCGAAATAGGCCTGCAATTCCATCACGTCGCGCGGGAATTCGTCCGGGCCGCCGGTCAGGGTGCGGCGCATGGCGTGGGCCACTCGCTGGTCGGAGCCGGGCGCACGGCCAAGGCCGAGGTCGATCCGGCCGGGAAACAGCGCGGCGAGCGTTCCGAACTGTTCCGCGATCAGCAGTGGCGCATGATTGGGCAGCATGATGCCGCCCGCGCCGATGCGGATATGGCTGGTCGCCTGGCCGATATGGGCCAGCACCACCGAAGTCGCGGCCGATGCGATGCCCGGCATGCCATGATGTTCCGCCACCCAATAGCGGTGAAAGCCCAGCGCTTCGGCATGGGCGGCAAAGGCGGCGGCGCGGGCCAGCGCTTCGCGCGGCGTGCTGCCTTCGGTGACGGGGACGAGGTCCAGAACGGAAAAACGAGTCATGGCCCGGATATGGGGCACTGACCCGTTTTGTTTCAATACCTAATCGGCGACATCAGACCGCGCGGCCAAATCCCTGGGCGGGGCTGTCGACGCGGCGGCCGAAGCCGGTGGGCCGCCGGGCGACCAGAGGATTGGCGTCGCGGTCGAGCAGCGCCATCGTCTCGGTGAAACAGGGTCGCAGCGCCACCACATCCTCGATCAGTTCATCGGGAGCTTCGCGCGTCTCCACGCAGCGGCGTGCGACCATTTCGATCTTTTCGGCCAAGGCGCTCAGACGATAGGCCCCGAACTGGGCGGATTCACCCTTCAGCGTATGCGCCGGGGTGACGAGCGCGGTGGCGCTATGCGCGCGAATGGCCTCCTCGATCGCGCCGATGGCCTTTTCGCCGTCTTCCCGGAAATAGCCGAGAATCCGCAGGAAAGCGGTGCCCAATTCGGATCGGGATTTGGCAAACTCGGTCCAGTTGACCAGATCGGCCTCTTGATATGACACGCGACACTCCCTGCCTTGCCGGGGGAGAATAAGCGTTGCGCGTAAACGCCCGGTTAAGCCATATCGGTCGGGAAACGATTGCAGAAGGTCAGGCAGGCCGGGAAAAGGCGAAAAAATGCAGCCCGTCGCAGGTGAAGCGCCAACCCTGCTGCCGGGCAAGCGCCTCCAGCTCGCCGGGAGCGATCGGGTCGTCCGCCTCGATGGTGACCGCATCCGCCGTCCGCATGGCCCGGGCCACCCGCAGCGCCGGCCAGGGGCATTTCATCCCCCGCGCGTCGATATGCGCGGTGTCACTTGCTGGCATAGGGGTTTTTGGCGCTGCGCAGCGTCAGCCGCACGGGAACCGCGCCGAAACCGAGTTCCTTGCGGATGCCGTTCACCAGATAGCGGCGATAGCTTTCCGGCAGTTCGTCCAGCCGCGTGCCGAACAGCACGAAGGTCGGCGGGCGGGTCTTGTTCTGGGTGATGTAGCGCAGCTTGATCCGCTTGCCGCCCGGCGCGGGGGGCGGATTGGCCTCCAGCGCGCGTTCGAACCAACGGTTGAGGATGCCGGTCGAGACGCGCTGCGACCAGGCAGTGCGGGTTTCGAAGGCGACGCGGATCAGGTCGTCCAGCCCCTTGCCGGTGGCGGCGGAGACGGTCATGATCGGCACGCCGCGTATCTGGGCAAGGCCGTCGGACAGCGCCTGCTTGATGCCCTGATAGAGCGCCGAGCCATTCTCCACCGTGTCCCATTTGTTGAGCGCGATGACAAGGGCGCGGCCTTCCTCCAGCACCTTGTCGGCGATACGCAGATCCTGTGCTTCAAGGCCGCGGGTGGAATCGAGCAGCAGCACCACGACTTCAGCGAAATTGACCGCGTTGAGACCGTCCGACACGGCCAGCTTTTCCAGCTTGTCCTGTACCTTAGCGCGCTTGCGCATGCCCGCCGTGTCGATCAGGCGGACCGGACGCTCCTGCCCGTCGGGCGCGGTCCATTTCCAGTCGACGGCGATGCTGTCGCGGGTGATGCCCGCTTCCGGGCCGGTCAGCAGGCGGTTTTCGCCCAGCAGCCGGTTGATGAGGGTCGATTTGCCCGCATTGGGCCGGCCGACAATGGCGAGCTTGAGCGGCGCGGCTTCGAGGTCGGCTTCTTCGGGTTCCGCCTCCTCTTCCTCTTCTTCCCGGTCGATATAGGGAAGGAGGGCCTGGAACAGGTCGGCCATGCCCTGGCCATGCTCGGCGGAGAGCGGCACCGGCTCGCCCAGGCCCAGGCTGAACGCCTCCATCACGCCGTCCTCGCCCTGCCTGCCTTCCGCCTTGTTGGCGACCAGCACGACCGGGGCATCGCCCTCCCGCAGCCAGCGGGCGATTTCCTCGTCCAGCGGGGTGATCCCGGCGCGGGCGTCGATCAGGAACAGCGCGACGTCGGCGGTTTCCACCGCCGCCTGCGTCTGGAGCCGCATCCGGCCGGGCAGGGTCTGCGGATCTTCATCCTCGTAACCGGCCGTGTCGATGATGGTGAAATCGACGCCGAGCAGATTGGCCTGCCCCTCACGCCGGTCGCGGGTGACGCCAGGCTGGTCGTCGACCAGCGCCAGCTTCTTGCCGACGAGCCGGTTGAAGAGGGTGGACTTGCCCACATTGGGCCGCCCGACAATGGCAACTGTGGGCAGCATGATGAGGCCCGATTCCTTTAAAATATGAGTGCTCCTGCGAAGGCTGGAGCCCAGTTCCGCAGCATGGACTGGACTCCCGCCTTCGCAGGAGCACGGTTACTTACCATCATTGATGGCGTTAGCGAAACGCCGTCAGCCTGCCGTCATCGGCAAGAATATAGAGCGTGTTGTTGGCGACGACCGGCGAAAGCGACATGGACTTCTTCAGCCTGATCTCGGTCTGAATCTTGCCGGTCGTGGGATCGACATAGTTGAGGTCGCCATGGGTCGACACCAGGATCAGGCGGCCGCCCGCCAGCACCGGGCCGGTCCAGCGGATCGCCTTGTCCTTCTTCTTTTCCTTCTCCCAGCGGCGGAGCTGGCTGATCCACCGGATCTTGCCGGTGGCGCGGGCGACACAGAGCAGCTTGGCGTCGCTGGTGACGGCGAACACCCATTCGCCCACGACCGAAGGCGTGGAAATGCCGGCGATGTTGATTTCCCAGAGGCGCTGGCCACTCACCAGTTCATAGGACGCCATGCGACCGCCCTGACCGATGGCGAACACCCGGCCGCGATCGATCACCGGGTCGGCGTCGATATCGGTCAGCGAAGCCACCGCCGTCGAAATGCTGGTGCGCGAGAGGGCGTCACCCCAGAGCGTCCGGCCATTTTCGTAGCGATAGGCGGTCAGCTCTCCCGAACTGTAGCCCGCGATCACCGTGCCCTGCGCGGCGGCGGGCGCGGCGACGCCGAAAATGCCCGTGACCTGCAACGTGCCGCTGTCGGTCCATTGCACTTCGCCGTCACTCTGGTTGAGGGCGAAGATCTGATTGTCCTGGCCCATGACATAGACATGGCCATTGGCAAGCGTCGGCGCCCCGCGCAGCGGTCCACCGGGACGCTTCTTCCACAGGATGGCGCCCGTATTGGCGTCCAGCGCCGCGACGTCGCCGACGCCGGTGCTGGCATAAAGCTTGCCGTCGATGACGCTGACGCCGCCGCCGAACCGGGCGCGGCCGCTGCCTTCGGAGGGGAGGTCGGTTTGCCAGAGCCTGGCGCCGCTGTTGGCGTCGAAGGCGATCACGCGGGCATCGGCGTCGATGACGTAGAGCTTGCCGCCCACCACCACCGGAGCGGAAGCGAGGCGGGCTTGCGGCGTGCTGCCCGCGATGGACGCGGTCCAGGCCTGCGAGGGGGACGCGCCCAGCGCCAGATTGCCCATGGTCTTGGCAGGGCTGCCGCCGGGCTGCGACCATTGGTCGTTGACATAGGGTTCGGGCAGGCTGACGGGCACGTCCGCCAGCGAGGGATCGACCTCGACGCCCTGTTCATTGGTCAGGATCGAGGTGCGCTTGCCCACCACCGGGGTCTTGGGTCCGCCCTTCTTGCCGCCGACCACGCCGCAGCCTGCGAGCAGGCCGACCATCATCGCAACGGTCAGGGCGCGACGCGCGCCCGCAAAATTCGTCATGCTGTGCATCCTCAAGCGCCCCATCATCCCTTGACCGCCTCGGCGGGCGATTCCACCGCATCGACACCCAATAAACCTGCCATCTGTCGCGCGCGTGAACGGATCGACTGGGGCACATTGCGATCCTTGGCCATGGCAGCGAACAATGGCCCGGCCAGATCGGGCTTGCGCATCTTCATATAGGCGATGGCGACCAGTTCCCCGGCGCTGCCGAACCAGGGCGCGCCCTCGACCGCCAGAGGCTTCAGCCGGTCGACCACCTGCTGCGGCTGCAGGCTTTCAAATTCCAGCGTGGTCTGGCGGATCAGCGCCAGGTCGCGATAGGGCTGGTCGAGCGCGCTGTCATTGGCCATGGCCTGATAGGCGGCGATGGCGGCCTTGTTGTCGCCCTTTCGCGCGGCGGCGCCAGCCTTCACCAGCAGGGCAGAGGCACGGAAGCCGGGCTGGCTGGCGTTCGTCAGCTTGTCCAGATCCTTGGCATCCGGCGTGCCGCCGCCGACGGCGGTGGCGATCACCTTGTCCATTTGCTCCGAAACGGCCTCCGACCGGGTTTTCGTATAATGCTGCCAGTAGAGGAAGGCGCCGAACGCCACCAGGCCCAGGATCACCAGAATGACGATCCAGCGGCCGAAGCGCTGCCAGAAGGTCAGCAACTGGTCCTGACGGACGGCCTCGTCGACCTCGCGCATGAAGGCTTCGCTATTTTGGGGCGTCAGGGCCAAGACGGTCTCCAGGAAATCATAAAAAGCGCGCAGAAGGCGCGATCAATAGCGGCGCTATTGGCTCAGGCAAATCACTTTTTGGGCCGGTAGACCTGATCTTCGGTCGGAAATGTCCGGTTTCGGACCTCTGCGGCATAGCGGGCGGCGGCGTTGCCGATGGTGTCGGCGATATTTTCATATCGTTTCACGAAGCGGGGAACGCGTTCGAACATGCCGAGCATATCCTCCGCCACCAGCACCTGTCCGTCGCAATGGGCCGAGGCGCCGATGCCGATCACCGGCACGTCGACGCTGTCGGTGACGGCTACGGCGATATCCTCCATCACCCCCTCGATCACCATCGCGAAGGCGCCGGCCTGCGCCACGGCACGGGCGTCGGAGATGATCTTGGCATGCTCCTCCTGGCTCTTGCCGCGCGCGCCATAGCCACCCAGCGCGTTCACTGCCTGCGGGGTGAGGCCGATATGCGCCATCACCGGAACGCCGCGCTTGCTGAGGAACGCGATGGTTTCGGCCATCGCCTCGCCCCCCTCCAGCTTGACCGCCGCGCAGCCGGTTTCGGCCATGATGCGGCTGGCGCTGGCAAAGGCCTGTTGCGGGGAGGATTCATAGCTGCCGAAGGGCATGTCGACCAGCACGACGCTGTGATAGCTGCCCCGCACCACGGCGGCGCCATGGGCGATCATCATGTCGAGCGTGACCGCCAGTGTGGAGGGCAGGCCGTAAATCACCTGACCCAGCGAATCGCCTACCAGCAGCATGTCGCAATGCGGATCGAGCAGTTGCGCCTGCCGCGCCGTATAGGCGGTCAGCATCACCAGCGGTTCCTGCGTCTTGCCTTCGAACTTGCGGCGCTGGATGGCAGGCACGGTCAGGCGCTTCATCGGCGCGGGCGTGGGATTGGCGCGGCTGGTCGATGTGTCGAGCGTGAAGGTGGTGGACATGGGATGCGCTCTACCCCAGCGGCGCGCCGGGCGCAAATCGGACGCCATGCCAGTTGGTTGATGGCGGCATCAGAAAAAAAACGGGGAGCGACAGGGCCGTGTCGCTCCCCGCAGGGGGTGAACCTCTTCTAAAAGATCAGAAGGCGTATTTGATCGTTCCGCCCCAGGTGCGCGGATCGCCGGGCGTGCCGGCGATCAGGCCGGTATTGCCGGGCGCCACCTGAAGATTGTCGATATAGTTGACGTCAAAGGCGTTGCGGACCCAGCCGAACACATCGAACCCGTCGCCACGGAAGCCCGCGCGGAAGTTGGTGAGAGCATAGCCCTTCACATCCGTGTAGATGGACGGCGTGGCGTTGGAGTTCCAGTGAGAGCGGTAATTGCCGTCAACGCCGAAGTAGAGCTGGCCTTCCTTTGCCAGGAGCGTCACCGGGATGTTATATTCGGCGCCATAGGAGAAAGCCCATTTCGACACGCCGGGCAGGCTCTCGCCGGAAATGTCCACGAAGGGTGGGCTGACCTGGTTGGCCGTCGCTGCCGCGCCGATCGTTCCGGTATAGGCGCACTTGTCGGTCTTAGATACGACAATCCCCGTGCTCGACCCGCCGCTCAGTTCCGGCGGCGGCGGCGCGTTGCAGAACTTCACATATTTGGCATCGGTATAGGCGCCGTTGGCATAGGCGGTGAAACGATCGCTGGCGACGACCTTGAAGTCCGCCTCGATCCCCTGCGACCGCACCTTGTCGGCATTGGCGAGATAGCCGCGCGTCGTGCCGAACTGGCCGCCATTCACCGTCGCCTGGAAATCCTTGATCTCGGTGCGGAAGGCGGTGAGGTTGAAGGTGGCGCGGCGGTTCCAGAACTGCGTCTTGAGGCCCAGCTCGAAATGGTTGACCGATTCCGGCTTCACCGTGCCTGCGGCGTAGTTGACGGTGTTGTCGGAGTTGAGCGGCAAGCCGTTCTGGTTGATGCCCAGCGTCTTGAAGCTCTTCGCATAGGTCGCATAGGCGAGGATGTCGCGCGCGATCTTGTAATTGACGTTGAAGTCGTAGGTGAAGTTCCAGGCGCTGTCGGAAGGCGCGCTGATCTGCGGCTGGTAGATGCTGCACTGCGCCGTGAGCACAGCGTTGCCAGCCGTCGCGGTCGGGGCGCAGCTGGTGATGACCGCGCCTGAGCCGGTGGTCACCACGCGCTGGTAGAAGCCCGATTTCTTGTCATAGTTGAGGCGCGCGCCCGGCTGGATGGTCAGAGCATCCGTGACCTTCCAGCTCAGCTGGCCGAACAGGGCTGCGCTCTCGCTCTTCAGCCACTGCGTGTTGGTGGCGGTCAGGCCAGCCAGCGTCGCGGGATTGTTCGCGACATTGGTGGGATTGGTCGAAGGGGTCAGGTTCCACTTGGCCGCTGCCGTGCCCTGCTGTTCCGTGCCCTGGGTGTCGATCCGCTGCTTGAAGCCGAACAGGCCCACCACGAAGTCGACCTTCCGGCCTTCGACATTATAGCGGAATTCCTGGCTATACTGGTCCTGTTGCGAGGGGTTCTGGGATTTGGAGATGATCGGCAGGCCGGTGAAGTCGCGGTCGTTCGACGGGTTCCAGTCCCAGAAGCGCCAGGCGGTGACCGATGTCAGCGTGCCGGGCCCGACATTCCAGACCGCCTTTGCCGACACGCCGCCGATCTTGTTGCGGGCGTTCAATTCGGTGTCGAGATCGGTCAGCCGGTCATAAGGGTTGCGGCTGGGCACCACATAGCCCTGCGCGGCGGCCAACGCGTCATATTGACGGTTGGGCGCGCGCTGCGTCGTGCCGACGCGGACGAAGACGGTGCCGCAGCATTCCGGGTCCTGCCGGCTGTAATCGCCCGACAGGGTCAGGCTGAAATTATCGGTCGGCTTGAACAGCAGCTGGCCGCGAATGCCCAGATTGTCCTGTTCGTTGATCCAGCGCTTCGAGGTGACGTTGTAGATCGTGCCGCGGCGGCTGGTCGTCGCAACCGCGATGCGCGCGGCCAGCGTGTCGGACAGCGGGCCTGAAACAGCAGCCTTGCCCTGCTTGTAGCCAAGATTGCCGGCGGTCACTTCCGCGCGGCCCTCAAAATCGAAGGTCGGCTGGTTGGTCGTGATGTTGATCGCGCCGGCGGTCGTGTTCTTGCCGTAGAGCGTGCCCTGCGGGCCGCGCAGCACTTCGACCTGCGCGACGTCGAGAAAGTCGAAGGTCGCGGCGGCGACGCGCGAATTATAGACGTCGTCGACATAGATGCCGACGCCCTGTTCGAAACCGTCGCTGGTCAGGCCGAACGGCACGCCAAGGCCGCGAATGTTGACCGAAGTGTTGCGCGGATTGGTCGTATAGACCTGCAACGTCGGCGCCAGCTGCTGAAGCTTGATGACGTTGAAATTGCCGGTGGCTTCGATGCTGTCGCCCTTGATGACGGAGATTGCCAGCGGCACTTCCTGCGCCGTTTCCTGGCGGCGGCGAGCGGTGACGATGATGACTTCACCGCGGGGACTTGCCTGTTCGGCGTTGTCGGCGTCGGCGGCCTGGGCTGCTTCCTGCGCCTGTGCGCTGGACGCGATGAAGGATGCGCTCGCCACCCCGGCGAGCAACAGAAAACGCGCAATCATTATGATTCCCCTTCCGGATGTCCGGTTAAAATTGATCGCGGCAGTTCCGGCTGTCCGGTCAAAGCCGATGGTCTGCGGGAATGGTAGGTGCGGCCCACCCCTTGCCGCTTTTGTCTGCCACCTTGGCGGCGGCTTATCTTAGCAACCCTGTCTCACGCCCCCGCGTCACGAATCAGGCGGTCAGGCGCGTCTTTTCCGTTACGTCGATCTGCACCACCCGCGCGTCATGCACGGTCAAAGTGACGGATCCGAAACGAAGTGTCTCGAGCACGCTGCGCACCTTCTCGATGCTGACGGCGATGTCGTGGCGCTGCCCGTCGGTGCGACCGTTGCGGGCAAATTCAATCGATCGGTTTTCACTCATAAACACCTCTTCGCCGCTCTTTATCTCAACTGCATCAGTAGACAAAAAAGCAAATATAAAGGGCGCTCAAGTTTCTCTTTCGCGCCCTCATGGGAAATTCAGCCGTGGGCACGCAAAACGGCCAGCCGCCGCTCCTGATGCGCCAGCGGAATGGCGGGTCGCAACTGGCGCATGGCGGAGGCCTGCTCATGCGCATTGTCGATCAGTTTCTCCAGCAGGGCCTGGCCGAAACGCCATTCGCCCAGGCCCGAATCGGCGTTGATGTGCCCGCAATAGCCCGCATCGACGAAGCTGCTGCCCCAATTCTTGCCAATGCTGTGAGCACGCTCGAAAAAGATATAGGGATCGTTGCGGCTGGCGACGACGATCGAGGGGAAGGGCAGTTGCGCGCGGGGCGTGGGACCGAAGCCGCCGATCGTCTCGGGCGTTTCCATCCGGTCGCAGTCGGGCGGTGCCACCAGCAACGCCCCCGTCACGGGCCAGCCATAGGCCTGGCTCTGCAAGGCGCCCCACCAGGCGACGGCCAGACAGCCCAGACTGTGCGCGGCCAGAATGATCGGCCCGTCGACTTCGCGGATGGCCGCATCCAGCCGATTGACCCAGCTGTTGCGGCTGGGGCTGGCCCAACTGCCCAGATCGACGCGCTCGCAATCACCGCGCGTCTCTTCCCAAAGCGTCTGCCAATGGCCCGGACCGCTGTTGTTGAGGCCCGGAATGGTCAGCACGACCGGTTGGCGCGCGTCTCCAGAATGTCCGAATCGCTCCATGGTCTCATCCTCGTCCTGTTTGGAAGAGGAAGATAATTCTATTTATTAAGTAGACAATCGGCAAGCGACAAAATGTGTCGGAAATTGGGCGGCCCGATTAATCTGAGGTTCAGGAAAAAAGCGGGTATCGGACTTCTTCCGCCACGCTTGCCTCAACGCGTTGAAAACAGGCTTTTACCAGGCACGGATCAGCCCCAAATAGTGGATGACGCCGCAGCCGTGGGCATCATTATAGCCAGGCATTCATCCGGAAGATGGCGGCGCATCATCCACAATTTCCTGGGCCGGATCGACGAATGAGCTGCCTTTGCCGTCCTTATGCAGCACCGACCCGGTCGGAAGCGATCAGGTTGCCAGCATTTTCCGTCAAGGAATGGGCGCCAGACTCGGACCCAGGCTCGGACATTGTCACCCTCCTGCGAAAGAATCGCTTTATAAGGGGAAACCGTGGGGCGGCGGCGGGGTTTCTTGGAACGGCATAGGAGGAAAGTCATGAAGATCAATCGCAGCGGATCGGCGGTATGGAGCGGCGGCCTGAAAGACGGCAAGGGCGCGATCTCGACCCAGAGCGGCGCGCTGGACGCGCAGCCCTATGGCTTCGCGATGCGCTTCGAAGGGGTGCCGGGCAGCAATCCGGAGGAACTGATCGCGGCTGCCCATGCCTCCTGCTTCACCATGGCGCTCTCGCTGATATTGGGGGAGGCCGGGTTGACCGCCGAAAAGATGGAAACCAATGCGGTGGTGACGCTCGAACAGAAGGATGGCGGCTTTGCGATCACTGCGAGCAGGCTGACGCTCAAGGCGACCATCCCCGGCGCGGAGGACGCGCAGTTTCAGGAACTGGCTGCCAAGGCGAAGGCCAATTGCCCGGTATCGAAGGTGTTGAATGCGGAAATCAGCCTGGACGCCGAACTATTGGGCTGAGGTGCGACGCCTGGCGCGGACATGTTCGCGCCAGGCGATGGTGAGGCCGCTGGCGATGATGAGCGCTGCGCCGATCCAGGTGCTGCTCATCGGCCAGTCGCCCCAGATTGCCCAGCCGAGCAGCGTCGTCCAGATGATGGTGCTATAATCCATGGGCAGTACCACCGACACCGGACCCCAGCGCAGCGATGCGGTCAGGCAGATTTGCGCGATGCCGCCGACCACGCCGATCAGCAGCAGCAGGCCCCAGGTGACCGGATCGTGGGACTGGCCGTAGAACAGCATTCCCACCCCCAGGGGCGGGACCGAGAGCAGGGTGAACCAGAAGACAATCACCCCGGCATTTTCGGTGCGGCCCAGTTCGCGCAGGACCAGGCTGACGCTGGCGGTGACGAACGCGGCGGCGATGGCGACCGCGACGCCCGCAGCCGCGAAATGCCCAGCATCCGGCCGCACCATCACCAGCACGCCGAAAAAGCCGATCAGCACGGCGCCCCAGCGATAGATGCCGGTCGCCTCGCGCAGGATCAGGGCGGACAAAATGGTGCCGAAGATCGGCATGGTGAAGCCGATGGTCGCAGCCTCGGCGGGGGGCAGCAGGATGTAGGACAGGAAATTGAGCGCCATGCCGGAAAGGCCGATGACCATCCGCGTCGCGTGGACGCCGATCCGCCGGGTCCGGATCGATCCGATGCCGGTGGTCGAGGCGATCCAGGCGAACACCACCGGCAGCGCCATCGCCTGGCGGTAAAAGAGCGATTCCACGATATGTACGCCGTGCGCGTCCGCCAGCCTCACCGTCACGAACATGACCGACAGGCAGATCACCGCGGTCAGCCGCAGGCAGATGGCATAGATCGGACGATGGGGACGGTCATGAAAGGGAGCGGGCGGCACCGCTTCGCCTTAGCCCGGTCGCGCGAGGACGCAACCGGGAAGGGCGGGGCAACCTATTTTAGCGGCTTGCGGAATTTGAGCGTCATCCGGTCGCTTTCGCCGATGGCGAGATATTTCGCCTTGTCGGTTTCGCCGTTGCGCAGGGTTGGAGGCAGGGTCCATACGCCCTTTTCCCAATCGGCGGTGTCCTTGGGATTGGCGTTGATTTCCGACGATCCGACATATTCGAAGCCTGCGGCCTCCGCGATGCGGCGGACAGTCGAAACCTTGAGATAGCCGCTGGTCTTTTCCAGCGCCGAATCTCGGCTTTCGGGCAGGCGATGGTCTTCGATGCCCAGCGTGCCGCCGGGCTTCAGCAGGTCATAAAAGGTCTTGAAGGTCGCCGCTTCCGTCCCGCCCATCACCATATTGTGGATGTTGCGGAAGGTCAGCAGCGTGTCGACGCTGCCCGCCGGGATCAGACCGGTCTGATCGGGGAAGGCGGCCAGCTTCACCTTGCCGTAGATCTCGGGCTTGGTGGCAAGGAACGTCTTGAAACTGTCCAGGCCCCGTCCCGTAGGCTGAAGCGCATATAAAGTGCCTCTCTCGCGCAGCAGAGGGGCCAGAATCTCCGTATACCAGCCACCGCTGGGGGAATATTCCACTACGGTCTGGTTGGGCTTCACGCCGAAAAAGGCGAGCGTTTCAGACGGGTGGCGATATGGGTCGCGGGCGACGTTGGCGGGGGTGCGGCTGGGCGAGGCGACCGCCGTTGCGATCGGATCGGTCGCCTGGCGGGTGCCATGCCCGGCATGTTGTGCGGCGAGTGCTGCGAGGGGGAGAGTGAGACCAGTCAGCAACAGAGTGATGCGGGCGAGACGGTTCATCGGGAATCCTCTCTTCAGGGAGGCTTTCCGATGTGCTCCTCATAGCCCCGCCGTTCAAGCCGAGTGTCGGAAATTTTCCGTCAGCAACATCATGTTACCTGTCGGCCGTTACAGGCAGGCTTCCAGGAAAGGCTGATCGAAACCGAACTGCCGGGCCTTGTCGAGCGAATAGGGTCGCAGGCCCATCGAGCGATATTCGCCGATGATTTTCCCGCTGTCGTCCTCGTCATGATATTCGAACTTGAACAGTTCCTGGGTGACGATGACGTCGCCTTCCATGCCGATCACTTCGGTCAGGTTGGTGACGCGGCGGGAACCGTCGCGCAGACGCTTGACCTGCACGATCAGGTCGACCGAGTCGGCGATTTGCTTGGAAATGGCTTCCTTGGGGATTTTGATGTCGCCCATCAGGATCATATTCTCCATACGGCCCAGGCACTCGCGCGGACTGTTGGAGTGGAGGGTGCACATGGACCCGTCATGGCCCGTGTTCATGGCGGCGAGCAGGTCGAAGCACTCCGCGCCACGAATTTCGCCCAGGATGATGCGGTCGGGGCGCATACGCAGGGCGTTCTTGACGAGATCGCCGATGGTGATCGCGCCTTGCCCTTCCAGGTTCGGCGGACGGGTTTCCAGCGGCAGCCAGTGCGGCTGCTGAAGACGCAGTTCCGCCGCGTCCTCAATCGTCAGCACGCGCTCGCCCGGATCGATCATCTTCGACAGGGCGTTGAGCATCGTCGTCTTGCCCGAGCCGGTGCCGCCCGAAATCACGATGTTGAAGCGGCAGGCGCCCGCGATTTTCAGCGCGGTGGCCATTTTCTGGCTCATCGCCCCCCATTGCGCGAGCATGTCGATAGTGATCGGCTTGGCCGAGAATTTACGGATCGAGATGGCGGTGCCGCGCAGCGAGAGCGGCGGGACGATCACGTTGACGCGGCTGCCGTCGGGCAAGCGGGCGTCGGCCAGCGGCGTGGTCTGGTCGACGCGGCGACCGACCTTGTTGACGATGCGCTGGGCGATCTGGAACAGATGCTCCTCGTCGCGGAACTTGATCGGCGCGATCTGGAGCTTGCCCTTCTTTTCGATATAGGTCTGCTCCGGCCCGTTGACCATGATATCGCTGACATCCGGGTCGGCGAGCAGTTCCTCCAGCGGCCCCAGACCGAGCAACTCGTCGACGAGCACCTTTTCCAGCGCGAACTGCTCGCGCCGGTTGAGCGTCAGCTTGAGTTCCGCCAGCACCTCCATGATGATCGGCCGGAATTCCTCGGCCAGTTCATCCTTGGTCAGCGTCGCGGCGGCTTCGGGATCGACGCGCTCCAGCAGGCGGGGGAGCACCTGTTCCTTGATCTTGTGGACCGATGCCTCGAAGCCCTGCGGACCGGCATCGACCGCATGTTCGGCATTGGCGCGGTCGGACAGGCGCTGCATCGCGTCGGCATTGCGCTGCATCTGGCTGGTGGGCGCCGACAGCGGATCGACCGGCGTGTCCGCGGGCAGCGTGTTCATGTCCAGCGGCGGGAACTGGTCGCCGCCCTTCATCTCTTCGCGCGGCGCGGCGCCCTGCATGGGCCGGGCAATACCAAATCCCGGCTTGATACCCGCGGGTCCATTTTTCCGTCCAAACGCGCTCATGATTCTCCGCCGAAATGATGTGCATCAGCTATGGCTGCTAAAGGTGAATAGGGTGGAAACTTTGATAAATGGCTAATGGACGGATGCTCGGCTTCGGCGCCCCTCAATCGGTGGAGAATGTCCAACAGAAAAGGCCGCGATCCTTTACGGAGCGCGGCCTTCATTATGGATTTCGGTCAGATGGAGCGGCGTATCAGCCAGCATGCTCCGCTAGGACGGTCAGGCCCTTTTCGTTCACTTCGGCAAAGCCGCCGCGGACCGGGATGACTTCCGGCGCACCACCTGCGCTGGCGAAGATCTGGATCGCGCCGTCGCGAACGGTCGACATGAAGGGCGCGTGGCCTTCCAGCACGCCGAAGTCGCCGTCGGTGCCGGGAACGACCACCTGATAGACCTCCTCCGAGCGGACGAGCTTTTCGGGGGTCACGAGTTCGAAATGCAGTGCCATTCTTCGAAAGTCCTAAATCCCCTCCCCATGAAGAGGGAGGGGGATATGAGCGTTGATCAGGCGGCTTCCGCAGCCAGCTTCTTCGCCTTTTCGATGGCTTCGTCGATGCCGCCGACCATGTAGAAGGCGTTTTCGGGCAGATGGTCATATTCGCCTTCGACCACCGCCTTGAACGACTTCACCGTGTCCTCGATCTGGACGAACTTGCCCGAGATACCGGTGAAGACTTCGGCGACGTGGAAGGGCTGCGACAGGAACTTCTGGATCTTGCGGGCGCGGGCGACGGTCAGCTTGTCCTCTTCGGACAGTTCGTCCATACCCAGGATGGCGATGATGTCCTGCAGCGACTTGTACTTCTGCAGGATCGCCTGGACCGCGCGGGCGGTTTCATAATGTTCTTGCCCCACGACGCGGGGTTCCAGAACGCGGCTGGTCGAATCCAGCGGGTCGACCGCCGGATAGATGCCCAGTTCCGAAATGGCGCGATTGAGAACGGTGGTGGCGTCCAAGTGCGCGAACGAGGTCGCCGGCGCCGGATCGGTCAAGTCGTCCGCGGGGACGTAGACGGCCTGCACCGAGGTGATCGAACCCTTGTTGGTCGAGGTGATGCGCTCCTGAAGGGCGCCCATGTCGGTCGCGAGGGTCGGCTGATAGCCCACGGCCGAAGGAATACGGCCGAGCAGGGCCGACACTTCCGCGCCCGCCTGCGTGAAGCGGAAGATGTTGTCGACGAAGAAGAGCACGTCCTGGCCTTCCTGGTCGCGGAAATATTCCGCGATGGTGAGGCCCGACAGGGCGACGCGCGCGCGGGCGCCCGGGGGCTCGTTCATCTGGCCGTAGACCAGCGCCACCTTCGAACCTTCGCTGATCGCGTTGCCATCGGCGTCCTTGGCGATGACGCCGGCGTCGAGGAATTCGTGATAGAGGTCGTTGCCCTCACGAGTACGCTCACCGACGCCCGCGAACACGGAGGTGCCGCCATGGCCCTTCGCGATGTTGTTGATGAGTTCCTGGATGAGCACGGTCTTGCCCACGCCAGCGCCGCCGAACAGGCCGATCTTGCCGCCCTTCGCATAGGGGGCGAGAAGATCGATGACCTTGATGCCGGTGACGAGGATGCTGGCGTCGGTCGACTGGTCGACGAACTCGGGAGCCTTGGCGTGGATCGGGGCGGAGAGGGTGGTCCCCACCGGGCCGCGTTCGTCAATCGGCTCGCCGACGACGTTCAGGATGCGGCCGAGCGTGGCCGGGCCGACGGGAACGCTGATCTGCGCGCCGGTGTCGGTCACTTCCTGGCCGCGGGTCAGGCCGTCGGTCGAGTCCATCGCGATGGTGCGGACGGTGTTCTCGCCCAGATGCTGGGCGACTTCCAGCACCAGGCGCTGGCCGTTGTTGCTGGTCTCCAGCGCCGAGAGAATGGCGGGGAGCGCGTCAGGAAAGGTGACGTCGACGACGGCGCCGATGACCTGACTGATGCGGCCTACATTGTTGGTGGTTGCCATGACTACTGTCCTTGCCTGCACTTAAAGGGCTTCGGCGCCCGAGATGATTTCGACGAGTTCGGTGGTGATCGCGGCCTGACGGCTGCGGTTATACTGGATCGTCAGCTTGTTGATGAGGTCGCCGGCATTGCGGGTCGCATTGTCCATGGCGGTCATCGACGCGCCCTGTTCGGACGCGTTATTCTCCAGCAGCGCCTTGAAGATCTGCACCGTGACGTTGCGCGGCAGCAGGTCGTCGAGGATCGCTTCCTCGCTCGGCTCATATTCCACGGTCGCGCCGATGGCGTCGCGGTCAGCGTCGGCGGGAATCTTGACCGGGATGATCTGCTGCTCGGTCGGGATCTGGGCGAGAGCCGACTTGAAGCGCGAGAAGAAGAGGTGCGCGACGTCGAACTTGCCGTTCAGATACATGTCCGTCAGTTCATGCGCAATCGCTTCCGCCTGATCATAGCCGGGTTCCTTGACGCCGGTCGTGTCATACTGGGCGACGATCATGCCGGGGAAGGTGCGGTTGATGACCGGGCGGCCCTTGCGGCCGATGAGGTAGAAGCGGACGGTCTTGCCCTGCTGGATCAGCTCGTCCGCCTTCGCGCGGGCGGCCTTGACGATGTTCGCGTTGAACGCACCGGCAAGACCCCGGTCGGAGTTGGCGACGACCAGCAGATGGACGTCGTCCTTCCCGGTGCCGGCCAGCAGCGGGGAGGCGCCTTCGCCCGAACCACCGGCGATCTTCGATGCCAGCGAGGCGACGACCGCTTCCAGACGGCTGGAATAGGGGCGGGCGGCTTCGGCGGCGGCCTGCGCCTTGCGCAGCTTCGCGGCGGCGACCATCTGCTTGGCCTTGGTGATCTTCTGGGTCGATTTCACCGACCCGATGCGCAGCTTCAGTTCCTTGAGGCTAGCCATAGTTCAAACATTCCGAGCAAGGGCCAGACGGCCCGCGAGACCAAAGAAACCGACGCCCATGGCGCCTTCGAACCAGCGCATCGCGCCGCTCTGCCCGACCTTGCGTCCCGCCTTGGTGGCGAGCACCGCCAGAAGGGCGCACCAGAAAAAGCCCAGCGCATAGACGATGGCGATCAGCAACATGCCCTGCCATGGCGCGTCCGGGCCGGTGCCGACGAATTGCGGCAGCGCGGCGAGGAAGAAGATCGCGACCTTGGGGTTCAGCACGGTGCTGACGAACCCCTGGGCGAAGGGCGATCCGCCGATCCGCACCCTGGGCGTTTCCGAAGCGGGCGAGGGCCTGATGGCTCCCCGCAACATCGAAAGGCCCAGCCATGCGAGATAGATCGCACCGGCAATCTTCACCGCCATGAACAGCCCCGGCACCGCATTCAGCACGCTCAGGAAGCCGAAGCCGCAGAGCGCCATGTAGAACAGCCCGCCGAGCTGGATGCCGCCGATGGCCGCCATCCCCGCCTTCAGCCCGCGGCGTGCCGCGTGACCGGCCACCAGCATGGTGTCCGGTCCCGGCAGCAGCACCAGACCGATCGACATCACGGTCCAGGCGAGAAGGGAATGGGCGGTCAGCACAGCGTCTTAGGCGCCCGTCTTAAGCAAAGGTCTTGCCGAAGCTGTCCAGCGCGGCGACCAGCTTAGCCTTGGCATCGTCGCCCAGATCCTTGCTGTCGCGGATCGCGGCGAGGATATCGGCATGATCGTGACGCAGATAGGCGAGCATCAACTCCTCATAGCGCGTCACGTCCTTGACCGGGATACCGTCCAGATAGCCGCTGGTGCCCGCGAAGATCGACGCGGTCTGCTCTTCGAAGGGCAGCGGCGAGAACTGGGCCTGCTTCAGCAGCTCGGTCAGGCGCGCGCCGCGGTTCAGCAGCTTCTGGGTCGAAGCGTCGAGGTCCGAACCGAACTGGGCGAAGGCCGCCATCTCGCGATATTGGGCCAGCTCCAGCTTGATCGAGCCGGACACCTTCTTCATCGCCTTGGTCTGCGCGGCCGAGCCGACGCGCGACACCGAGAGGCCGACGTTGATGGCCGGACGGATGCCCTGGTAGAAGAGGTTGGTTTCCAGGAAGATCTGGCCGTCGGTGATCGAGATCACGTTGGTCGGGATATAGGCCGACACGTCGCCCGCCTGCGTCTCGATGATCGGCAGAGCGGTCAGCGAACCGGCGCCGTTGGCGTCGTTCATCTTGGCTGCACGCTCCAGCAGACGGCTGTGCAGGTAGAAGACGTCGCCGGGATAGGCTTCGCGGCCCGGAGGACGGCGCAGCAGCAGCGACATCTGACGATAGGCGACGGCCTGCTTGGAGAGGTCGTCATATACGATCACGGCATGCATGCCGTTGTCGCGGAAATATTCGCCCATGGTGACGCCGGTGTAGGGCGCCAGATACTGGAGCGGGGCGGGTTCCGAAGCGGTCGCGGCGACGACGATGGAATATTCCATCGCGCCGTTTTCCTCAAGCTGCTTGACGATCTGCGCGACGGTCGAGCGCTTCTGGCCGACGGCGACATAGATGCAGTAGAGCTTCTTGCTCTCATCGTCGCCCGCGTTGATGCCCTTCTGGTTGATGAAGGTGTCGATCGCGACGGCGGTCTTGCCGGTCTGGCGGTCGCCGATGATGAGTTCGCGCTGGCCACGGCCGACGGGGACGAGGGCGTCGATGGCTTTCAGGCCCGTCTGCACCGGCTCGTGCACCGACTTGCGGGGGATGATGCCCGGCGCCTTGACTTCCACGCGCTTGCGTTCGGTGTACTGGATCGGGCCCTTGCCGTCGATCGGGTTGCCGAGGCCGTCGACCACGCGGCCGAGCAGGCCCTTGCCCACGGGCACGTCGACGATGGTGCCGGTGCGCTTGACGGTGTCGCCTTCCTTGATCTCGGCGTCCGAGCCGAAGATCACGACGCCGACATTGTCGGCTTCCAGGTTCAGCGCCATGCCCTGCACGCCATTGGCGAACTCGACCATTTCGCCCGCCTGGACGTTGTCGAGGCCATGGACGCGGGCGATGCCGTCACCCACGGTCAGCACGGAACCGACTTCGCTCACCTGCGCTTCGGTGCCGAAATTGGCGATCTGGTCCTTGATGACCTTCGAGATTTCTGCGGCGTTGATATCCATGTTCAGCCTTTCATCGAAGCCTTTGACGGCTTTCAGCCTTTCATCGCGTGGGCGAGACTATTCAAACGGGTGCGGATGGAGGAATCGATCATCTGGCTGCCGATCTTGACGACCAGCCCGCCCAGGATCGCGGGATCGACCTTGGCGTCGACCGCGACTTCGCGACCGACACGGGCCTTGAGGCTCTTTTGCAGAGCGGTGATCTGGGTTTTGGTCAGGGGATGCGCGCTCGTCACTTCGGCGCGGGCTTCACCCTTGTGATTCGACAGCAGCGTCTCATAGGCGCGGATGACCGCAGGGAGCTGCGAGAGGCGACGGTTCTGGGCGAGGACGCCGAGGAAATTCGTCGTCAGCGCATCAATTCCCATGGAGGATGCGACAGCGGCGATCGTCTTGCCCTGTGCGTCACGGCTGAGGACGGGGCTGTTGATCAGGCCCTTGAAATCGGCCGATTCGGCCAGTGCCGCCTTGAGCGCCGCCAAGCTCGCCGCGACGGTGTCGAGCGTCTTGCCGTCGCGGGCCAGATCGAACAGCGCCACCGCATAGCGGCCGCTGAGGCTGGCCTGAATACCGCCGGTCGTCTCCACGCGCTTACCGTCCTCCGTTAGTTTTGCCGGTCATGCAAAAAGAGGGGCGCGGCCTGCCGTCCCGAACCCCTGTTGGGGGGCCGGTTAGCAGCGGGATTATGACTATGCAAGTCATGGAACGCGATTCGACCGTCAGGATGAAATCAATCGGATTTGACTGAGTTTTTATGACGTCCGATTCGGCTATTTTTCGGCGTCGGACGGAGCGAGCCGGCCCTTCTGGCAATGATAGACGATCCGCTCATTGGGTTGGGCGGGCAGCAGGGCGGAAAGATCGGTCTGGAGCGAGGCGATCCTGGCCAGCAGCGCGGAGTCGCTGCCGCAACCCTTGATCGGGCCGTTCGTGAGCGCGCGGGCCTTGGCCATGGTGTCGAGGTCGGGCAGCCAGCGCTGGACCCGCAGCGTGCCGGTGGCGGGATCGAAGCGGCTGACGGTCACGAAACCATGGTCGTCCGGCACATTCGCCCGCTGCCAGCCAGTGCCGGAGGACACATATTGCATATTGCCGTCGACGCAGCCGCCATCGGCCCAGTTGAACGCGATGTCGTTAGGCTCCGATATGGTGAGGCGGCTGCGGCCGAGGTCGACCTTGCAGATATTGTCGCCCGCCCAGGCATAGGCATTGTTGGCGGTGACGCCCTTGTCCTCGGGCAGCCTGATGCGTTCGTCGATGCTGGAAAAGCTGGGCTTCAGGAAGAACAGCCCGATCGCGCCGAACAGCAGCAGGCCGCCCCCCGCCAGCCACCAGGTCGCGCGCTTTTCCCGGCCCTGGCTGTAGAACAGCCCGCCCGCGCCCAGGCCCAGCACCGCCAGCGCCAGCAGCACTGCCGCCCCCGCCATGGCATTTTCGCGGGCGGAGATGACATCGCGCTCGGCCGTGTCGCGGGCCTTGGTGATCGCCGCTTCGCGGGCGTCGGCGCGGGCGCGCTCGGACTGCTCGCTCCGCGCCTCCTCGCGCTGAGTCAGCGCGGCTTCGGCGGCATCGGCCTCCGCCATGGAGCGGCAGGGAACGACGGTATGCAGCGAGGAGACACCCGCCTGCCGCAAAAAGGAAGCAACCTCGCGCCAGGACACTGCAAATCCGAATTCGGCATCATTGCCGTCCGAGACCGATCCGAAGCTGTTGACGCCCAGCACCCGGCCGCAATCGTCGACCAGCGGCCCGCCGCTGTTGCCCGCCGCCAGCGGCGCTGTGTGCAATACCGTGTCGAAGCTTTGGCTGGCACGGCCGGAGGACACGGTGCCGCTGGTTTTCACCGTGGCCAGCGGCTCGACCAGTTGCTTGAGGCCCAGGCCCTGCGCGCGGTCCACCGTGCCGGGATAGCCGATCGCCGTGACATGCTGGCCGTCGGTGACGGCGCCTGCGTAGAAGGTGCTGACCGGCAGGCTGCCTTCTTCGAGCTGGATCAGCGCCAGGTCATTGCCGGGCGAAAAGGCGATGATCTTGCCGCCATAGGTCTTGGTGCCTTCGGAAGGGATGACGCCGATGACGAGATCCTTTTCCTCCCGCGTCAACTCGACCACATGGGCGTTGGTGATGATCTTGTCCGGCGCGACCGCAAAGCCGCTGCCATGGCCGACGAAATAGGCGTCCGACCCATTGGTCGCGACCAGCACGACCCGAACCACCCCGCGCGCGGCGGCAGCGATATCCTGTTGCTCGGCGCGCGCGGCGAGCGGCGCTGCAATCGCGAGGAGCGCGGCCAGAACAGGGGCGAGGCGACGGAGAAGGGCGACCATGATTGGCGGCATTCATATGCGATGGTAGGATTGAGGCAATGCGGAAATGCGCTAATCGGCTTTTGAGCGCAAGCGGCGGGAAGTCTGGCGTCTTTCGGGCGGCTATCCCATATGCATGAGCAAGATGTCGCACCCTGAAGCCCCCATCGCCTCCATGCCGGACCCGGACGCCTGCTGGGACGCATTCATACGCCGGGATCGCGGCTTGGACGGCCGGTTCGTGGGCGCGGTGCTGACCACGGGCATCTATTGCAAGCCGAGCTGCGCAGCGCGGCACCCCAGGCGCGAGAATATGATCTTCCTGTCCGATCCCGCGGCGGCGCGGGCGGCGGGTTTCCGCGCCTGCCTGCGGTGCTGTCCCGACGAAGTGGGCCGCGACCGGCTGGCGGTGGAGGCGGCGCGAGCCTTCATCGCGGGGGCCGAAACCCCGCCTTCGCTGGAGGAGGTGGCGGCCCATGCGGGCTACGCGCCCCATCATTTCCACCGGCTGTTCAAGCGGGAAACCGGACTGACCCCCGCCGCCTACGCGCGATCCCTGCGGGCCGAACGGTTGAAATCGGCTCTGGCCGAGGGAGGCAGCGTGACCGCAGCCATTTATGAAGCAGGCTATAATGCGCCCAGCCGCGCCTATGCGGACGCGGAAAAGCATCTGGGGATGACGCCCAGCGCCTGGAAGGACGGGGGCAGGGATGTGGTGATTCGCCACAAGGTGATCGCCACCAGCCTTGGCCCTCTATTGGTGGCGGCGACGGAACGGGGCCTGTGCCGCATCAGTTTCGATGAAGCGGAGGAAGACCTCAGGCAGCGCTTCCCCAAGGCGCGCATATCGCCCGCCGATGCCCGGCTGGACGGGCTGGCGGCACATGTCGCACGGCTGATCGACGATCCGGCCCATGCGCCCGACCTGCCGCTGGATGTATGCGGCACAGCCTTCCAGCAGGCGGTATGGGCCGCGCTTCGCGCCATTCCGCCGGGCGAGACGCGCAGCTATGGCGAAATCGCGGCCGCCATTGGGAGGCCTGGTGCCGTGCGGGCGGCGGGAACGGCGTGTGGCGATAACAGGCTTGCCGTCCTGATCCCCTGCCATCGCGTTTTGCGGAATGACGGGAGCCTGGGCGGCTATGCCTATGGTCCGGAGCGCAAGCAGGCTTTGCTGGAGCGCGAGAAGCGCACCTAACCTTTCCTCAACCGCTCCATGATGGCCCTGCGCTGGGCCTTGCTCATCCCCGTCCAACGGCGGATTTCGTCGACCGTGCGGCCGCATCCGGTGCAGACCCGCCTGGCCTTGTCCAGCTTGCAGATGTTGACGCAGGGGGTTTCCATCGAATTTTCAGGCCGTCACATGAAACTGTACGGGTCGACGTCCACCGCGACGCGCGTTCCCGATTTCCATGTCAGATTGCCCAGCCACTCCCGAATTGCGCCCTGCACGTCGACCTGCCGGGTCGCTTGGATCAGCAGTCGGTGGCGATGCCGCCCGCGCAGCACCGAAAGCGGGGCGGGGGCGGGACCATAGACGCGCATCCCCTCGATCAGCGGGGCCGATTTCCCGATCAGCCGGGCGACCTCGGCCGCTTCGTCGGCATCATCGCTGGAGATGATGATCGCGGCGAAGCGGCCGAAGGGCGGGGCGTTCGCGTGCCGCCGATTGGCTGTCTCGACTTCATAGAAACGGTCGGAATCGCCCGCGATCAACGCCTTGATGACCTCCGCCTCCGGCATGCGGGTCTGGATGAAGACGCGGCCCGGCTTCTCCCCGCGCCCGGCCCGCCCCGCGACCTGCACGATCTGCTGGAAAGTGCGTTCCGACGCGCGCAGGTCGCCGCCCTCCAGCCCGAGGTCGGCATCGATGACGCCCACCAGGGTCAGGTTCGGGAAATGATAGCCCTTGGTGACGAGCTGGGTGCCGACGATGATGTCGACGATGCCCGCCTCGACGGATTTCACGAACTCCGCGACCTTGGCAGGCGACCAGAGCGTGTCGGAGGTCACGATGGCCGTGCGCGCATCGGGCCAGAGCGCCTTCACCTCATCCGCGATCCGCTCGACGCCGGGGCCGCATGCGACCAGCGAATCCTCCTCCTTGCATTCGGGGCAGAAGCGGGGGGCGGGCACGACATGGCCGCAATGATGGCAGGCGAGGCGATGGGTCAGCCTATGCTCGACCATCCAGGCGGTGCAATTGGGGCATTGGAAGCGATAGCCGCAATGGCGGCAGAGCGTCAGCGGCGCATAGCCCCGGCGGTTGAGGAACAGCAGGCTCTGCTCCCCCCTGGCCATGGTCTCGTCCATGGCCCTGACCAGCGGCGGCGCGATCCAGCGGCCCCGCTCGGGTGGATCGGTGAGCAGGTTGACCTGTTCGATGGCGGGCATCTGCGCCCCGCCGAAGCGCGCTGGCAGTTTGATCTCGCGATAGCGGCCCAACTCGACCTGATGCCGCGTCTCGATGGCGGGCGTGGCGGAGGCGAGGATGACCGGGAATTTTTCGATCAGGCCGCGCATCACTGCCACGTCGCGCGCGTGGTAATGGACGCCATCCTCCTGCTTGAAGCTGGACTCGTGCGCTTCGTCGACGACGATCAGGCCCAGATTGGGATAGGGCAGGAACAGCGCCGAGCGCGCGCCCACCACCACTGCGGCCTCGCCTGCCGCGATCGCCCGCCACGCCCGGCGGCGTTCGCTCTGGCGCAGGCCGCTGTGCCAGTTAACCGGGACGGTGCCGAACCGCCTTTCGAAGCGTTCGAGAAATGGCTCTGTCAGCGCGATTTCCGGCAGCAGCACCAGCACCTGCCGTCCTTCGCGAATGGCGGCGGCAATGGCCTCGAAATAAACCTCCGTCTTGCCCGATCCGGTCACGCCGTCCAGCAGGAAGGGCGCGAAGGCCCGTTCCCCGACCGCCTCGATGAACTGGTCGGCGGCGGCGCCCTGCTTGTCGGAAAGGAGTGGCGGCGCATGGTCCGGATCGGGCATGGGAAAGGGCGTGTCGACGCTGACCTCCACCGCCTCGAAGGCGCCCGCCTTGATAAGCCCGCGAATCACCGCGTCGCTGACCCCGCCGATCATCGCCAGTTCGCGGATCAGCCCCTGTCGCTCGCCGATGCGCTCCATCGCCTGCGTGCGCTGTTCGGTCATGCGGTCGGGAAGGTCGCCGGTCGCCCGATATTCGATGACGGTCCGCGCGCCCTCCAGCGCCGCCATCGATGCCAGCGTCATCCGCAGCACGGCAGCGATGGGGGCGAGATAATAGTCCGCCGTCCACTCGATCAGTCGGCGGACGGATTCCGGGACGGGTGGCGCATCGACCGTGCCGGCGACGTTGCGCAGCCGGTTGTCGCCCACCGTCTCGATATCGGGAAAGCTGTCCTCGTCCCATACCACGCCCACGATCTGGCGCGGCCCCAGCGGCGCAACGACGATGCTGCCGGGTTTCACGCTCACCCCATGCGGCACGCGATAGTCGAGCGGCCCCAGGGCGGCGTTCAGCAGGATGACACGGGCGCGCGAACTCATGGCCCACTCCCTAAACTGCGGGACGGGAGAGGCAAGGTCAGGAAGAGTCAGATTTTCCAGCTCAATGCCAGCCAGGGAACATGCACCACCGAATCCGGCTTGCCGTCGCGGAAGGTCTGCTGCCGCATGTAGAGTAGCTGTGCGTCGAGCGTCCTGGTGATCGGATGGCGCAGGCCGATCTGGTTGCGCATGACGGCAAGTCCCGTCTTGTCACTGGGCTTTGCGCGGTTGAGGTGAAACATCAGCTCGGTTGCGGCGATCAGCATCCATTGCTTTGCGCTGTCGAGCGGGACTGATAGCTGCACCCGCTGCCGTAGGCGCCAACTTGCCTTGTCGGCGGTGTCGAAAAATCGCTGCTCGATCCGGGTCCGGGCAAGCCAGAGCCCCCTGGCCATCGACATTTGCTGGAACAGGCGCATTTCCTGCTCGGGACCGGAGCGGAAATAGGCAAATCCCCCACCGATCTGCACGCCCGTCGCGATGCGATGGTCAAGCGAGACGCGCGCGACCTGCTGGTCGCCATTGGAGCTTTCCCGGCGAAAGCGCTGGCTGGTGTCGAGCATGACGGTGTCGGCATCGCTCGCCCTGACGATCAGCGATTCGGTCACCCACCCCTGGGATTCGCTGTTCGTGGCGGCGGCGGGTGCGGCTGCGCTGATAGCGATAAGCAGGGTCGCGTCGCAAATGTGGCGTGGACGCTGAAGGGGGAGCATGGATCGGTCCTTTGGAAAGGTACCGCCGTCATAATATTGCGCAGGCGTTTCGGTAAAGTCTCCGCGCTGGCAATAATGGCTAATTCCGCGATCAATCGCTAAACGGGGCGCGATTCGTCCATCCCTCCTGCTGGAGCTGAACCCATGAAATTCTTTGTCGACACCGCCGACACCAACGAAATCCGCGACCTTGCCGCCACCGGCCTGCTCGATGGCGTCACCACCAATCCCTCGCTGATCCACAAGTCGGGCCGCAAGTTCCTGGAAGTGGTCGAGGAAATCTGCGGTATCGTCGAAGGCCCCGTGTCGGCCGAGGTCGTCGCGCTCGACCATGAGACGATGATGAAGGAAGCCGCCGTGCTGCGGAAGATCGCGGACAATGTCTGCATCAAAGTGCCGCTGACCATCGACGGCCTCAAGACCTGCAAGGCGCTGACCAGCGATGGCGTGATGGTGAACGTCACCCTCTGCTTTTCGGCCAACCAGGCGCTGCTGGCGGCCAAGGCGGGCGCGACCTTCATCTCCCCCTTCGTCGGCCGTCATGACGATAATGGTTTCGACGGCATGAAGCTGATCGAGGATATCCGCCTGATCTACGACAATTATTCCTTCGCTACCGAAATCCTGGTCGCGAGCGTGCGCCACCCGATCCATGTGTTGGAAAGCGCAAGGATCGGCGCCGACGTGATGACCGCTCCGCCCTCGGTCATCAAGGCGCTGTTCAACCATGTGCTGACGGACAAGGGCATTGCCGGCTTCCTGGCCGATTGGGAAAAGACCGGCCAGTCGGTCCTCTGAAAGCGGTACTGGGACGCTCCGACCTGTGCATGGGAAGGTAAGGCGGCAATTGCCGCGGGGACGGACAATGCGCTTCGTTCAATATCTTTCCGCCTGCATCCTGCTGCTCGTTTAGGCTCATTGCCCGGCTTTCGCGATGCCGCTGCGGCATCCCGGGGCGCTGGATGACGGCGTGGAATTCTCCGCGATCAAGTTGGCCGTGGCCAGGGGACGTTCTCCCTGGGCCGATGTGTTTGCCCGCATGCGCGCCAACAGGCATGACGATCCGGCCTATATGCCCCATCCGGTGGCTGTGCTGGTGCGGGGCGCGGGGCGGGGGCAGCCGCCCCAGAATTATGCGAGCCTCTTCAACGACGCGGCGGTCGCCTATGCGCTCTCGCTCGACTGGCGGATCAGCGGCAATGCGGCGCGTGGTGCGGCCGCGGCGCGCATCCTCAATGGTTGGGCCCGCGGCCTTACCTCCATCACCGGCACCTCGGACAAATATCTGGCCTCGGGCCTCTATGGCTATCAATTGGCCATAGCGGGCGAAACGTTGCGCGATTTTCCCGGCTGGGCGCAGGACGACCGTGCCGCCTTCCGCCAGATGCTGCTCAATGTCTTCGCGCCGATGAACCGCGATTTCCTGCTCCGCCACAATGGTGCGAAGATCGATCATTATTGGGCCAACTGGGATCTGTCCAACATCGCGGGGCTGATGGCGATCGGCATATTCGCGGATCGCCGCGACCTGTATGAGGAAGCGCGCGATTATTATCTGCACGGGGCGGGGAACGGCGCCATTCTCCATGCTGCCTGGAAAGTCCACCCGGGCGGTCTTGCCCAATGGCAGGAAAGCGGGCGCGACCAGGGGCATTCCCTCCTGGGCATCGGCTTGGCCGGCACGATCTGCCAGATGGCATGGCATCAGGGCGACGATCTGTTCGGCGCCTATGACAATCGCCTGCTTGCAGCGGCGCGCTATGTTGCAAGCTATAATCTGGGACAGGACGTTCCCTATGCTCCCTACAGCAACAGCGACGTGACCCAGCCGGCCATCTCATCGGGCGGTCGTGGGCAGGCGCGACCCATCTGGTCGCTGCTTTACGCTCATTATGTGCAGGGAATGGGGTTGCACGCGCCCGAACTGGCCCGGATCATCGCGGCGCAGGGGCCGGATGGCGGCGGGGGCGATTATGGGCCCAATAGCGGCGGATTCGATCAGCTTGGCTACGGAACGCTCACTTTTCTGAAGCCCTGAGCATCAGGATGGCGAGGCCGCCCGGCTCACGGGAACGGGAGCGCGCTGATGGCGCTCCCGCAAATGAACTGCACAGACATTGAGCCGCCGGTTCAATGTCCCCAATAACCCCAGCCCGCATGCCGGTAGTCCCAACGGGCTTCCCTGTTCTCGTGGGCGGCGAAGCGCGCATCGCGATAGGCACGGGCTCTCTGGACGTCGGCGGCGTGGGCATAGGCCTCGGCGGCGGCATAATCGCCATGATGGGCCGCGACATTGGCGGCATGCTGATCCCGCCGGGCTTCATGTTCGCGGATGTCGGCGCTCCGATAGGCTCGGTCGGCCATATGCGAGTCATAGGCCCAATATTGTGCATGGGCCGTACCGGCCATCAGCGATGCCGCGCCAGCCAAAGCTGCAACCAAAATCTTCTTGCCTGCAATCATGTCATGCCTCCGATGCTGTGCTCCGAATGGGCATGATCTTTCTAGGTACATGGGCATGAACACCGGTTGAAATTCATGTTCATCAGATATTTATGCCCCCACCGGTTGGCGTTATACCCGCGGGCGCGAAGGGGAGTCGGTATTTTGTCGCAACTTCCGCCGCCGCGCATCATTCTCCTGAACAAGGGAGAGAATCGATGTTCGTGGCAGTCTATTGGTGGCGGGTTCACCCCGGCAAGGAAGAGCAGTTCCGCAAGGCTTGGGCGCGGGGAACCGACCTCATTCGGGAAAGATATGGCAGCTATGGGTCGCGGCTGCACCGCGATGCCGACGGCCGCTTCGTCGGCTATGCCGAATGGCCGGACGAAGCGACCTGGCGCGCCGCTTTCGACCAGAAGATGGTCTATGACGAACCCGAGACCCGCGCTGCCTTCGTCGATGCCATTGCGGAGGTGCCGCCCGACGCCGACCCCATTTTCACCATGACCGTGACTGACGACCGGCTGCTGCGATCGTTGGGTCAGCCGTGAAGGGAGGCTGGACTCGCGATGCCGTATATGGTCTCCATTCCTATGGGCGTTCGAACCCGTTGGACGGCTCGAATGGCGCACATGATCTTCGGCAGGGCAAGGTGACGGATTTGCGGAGCGATGCTTTTTCGGGCCGAGCGGCCATTGATGCTTGAGCGGGACGCGCGTGCGGCGCTGGCGCGCGGCGACCTGCCGGCCGCGGCAGCGGCGGCGAAAAGGTTGACCGAAGTCAGTCCCCATCAGCCCGAAGGCTATTTCCTCCTCGCCATGGCAGCGGTCGAGGCGGGACATGTCACCAGGGCCATTCCCCTGGTCGAGATCGCGGTCGACCGTGGAGAACAGGCCGAGCATCTGGCCCAGCTTGCCAAGCTTCTGGTCCTCGTCCGGCGCGATGGGGAAGCAAGGGCCGCCGCACGCAGGGCCATGGCGGCGTCACCGGCGGATCCGCTCACTTTCGATACCATCGGATGCGTCCTGGCGCGGCTGGGCGATCATGAGGGGTCGCTGGCACCCTTTGCCGCGGCGGTGGAGGGGGAACCCGAAAACCTCGAATATCGATATAATCTGGCGGCCGCCTGCGGCTTCACCGGGGACGTCAAGCAGGCGCGCGCGCATTATGAGGCCATTCTGGCGCGCGATCCGGGCAATGGGCGCGTCCATTATGCGCTGGCGATATTGTCGCGCCAGACCGCACAGGCCCACCATGTCCCCCGGCTGGAGGCGGCGCTGGCATCGGCGGCGCGGCCGGAGGATGCGCTGCGCATCCGCTATGCCCTGGCCAAGGAACTGGAAGACCTTGGCGAAACCGGGATGTCGCTTCACCACCTGTCCAGCGCCAACGAGGCGCAGAGGAGCGCCGTCGGTTATGATTTCGCGCAGGATGCGGGGATCTTCGATGCGATCGAGGCGCTGTTCGCGGGCGACGGGTCCGGTCTGGCGGCCGGTGAAGGGCAAAGCGGCGAAGCGCCGATCTTTGTCGTCGGCATGCCCCGGACGGGCACCACGCTGGTCGATCGCATCCTGTCATCGCATCCCGCCGTCGAGGCGGCTGGCGAGTTGCAGGCGATGCCGCTCGCGGTCAAGCAACTGGCTGCCCCCTATCTTGCCGGAGCGGCATCGCGCCGGGTGATCGATCCGGAAACCGTCGCAGCCAGCGGGCGCATCGATCCGGCCGCGCTCGGAGATGCCTATCTGGCGCGCGCGAGCGTCCACCGGGCGCACGGCAAAGCGCGGTTCACCGACAAGCTGCCCGCCAACTTCCTCTACATCGGTCATATCATGCGCGCCTTGCCGGAAGCGCGGGTGGTCTGCCTGCGGCGTCATCCGATGGATACGGTGTGGAGCAACTACAAGAATCTCTTTGCCAGCCAGTCGGCTTATTATGCCTATTCCTATGATCTCATGGACACGGCGCGCTATTTCGCCCGGTTCGATCGGCTGATGGCCCTTTGGGACCAGCTATGGCCTGGCCGGCTGTTGCAGCTTTCCTACGAGGCGCTGGTCACCGACCAGGAGGCGCAGACCCGCAGCCTGTTGGCGTATTGCGGGCTGGAATGGGACGATGCCTGCCTGTCATTCCACCAAAATCACGCGGCAGTGGCGACTCCCAGTGCGGCGCAGGTCCGGCGGCCGATGAACGGGGATGCGCTGGGGCGATGGCGTGCCTACAGCGCCGCACTGGAACCGGCCCGCCTTTGGCTGGCGGGGCAGGGAATAGCGGTGGATTAGTTTAGACCCCGAAGCATCCGGGCACGGAACGCGGAAGAATTGCACGGCTTACGATGGAAAAGCGCCGCTGCTCCGGGAGGAGCAGCGGCGCTTTTCCGAAGGACGCGGCGCCAACGGGGCGCCGCGTCACTTCCGTCAATATTTGATCCGCGCCTCCACGCCGACGGTGCGCGGCGTGAGCACGGTCTGGCGATAATAGCGTACCGCCACGCCATCGTTGACGCCGATCCGCGAGCGATCCTGACCAACGGACACCACCGCATATTTGTCGAAGATATTGTTCGCGAACAGGCTGACCGAGTATTTGTCCGTTTCGTAGGACAATGCGGCCCGATGGAGGACATAGCTCGGGATCTTGTCGCCATAGCCGCGATCCCAGCCGACCCGCGAGATCACGTTGCCGCGATAGGTCGCAGTCCAGTTGGCGCTGAAGCTGCCGTCCGCCATCGGGATGGTGTAGGTCGCGCCCAGGCTTCCCGAATTCTTTGCGGAGCCCGGCAAACGATCGCCCGCAAGCGCGTCCAACTGGGTGAATTTCGGACGCGTGTCGTAATTGTTAGGCGTGGTGCGGATGGTGATGATGCGGGGCACGTCCTCGGTCAGCTTGGCGTCGGTATAGGAATAGCTGCCCTGAATGGCCAGTTGCGGCACCGGCTTGAACTGGAAGGATGTCTCGAAGCCCTGCGATTTGGCCGCGCCGCCGTTCACGGTGATCCCGGTGACGCCGTAATAGGTGGCGGAATCCACCTGAATCCCCTCCCATTTGATGTGGAAAACGTCGAAATTGAACGACAGCTTGCGGTCGAACAGCTGCATGCGCACGCCGATTTCCGCATTCCTCGTCTTGTCGGGTCCGTACTGGATTTCGTTCGGCAGGGCGCAGGCGTTCTGCTGATCGACCGGCACCGGATCCGGGCAGGGAGCGACCCGGTTGGGGCCGCCGATGCGATAGCCCTTGCTGTAGGTGGCGTAGGCCATCAGGTCCGGCGTGAAATTGTAGGAGGTGTTGAATTTCCACACCCAGCCGTCCTGCTTCGCCTTGCCGCCGGCAGCTTTGACATCATAGGGACTGAGCGGATCGCCCAGCAGCGGCAACACCAGCGCGCCCTGAATGTCGGACGTATATTTGAAGTAGCGCGCACCGGCGGTCACCTGCCATTGCGGCGTCACCTTGAAAGTGCCTTCGCCGAAGATCGCCTTCTCGGTGATCTTCGACTTGGTGTAGCTCACATATTCCAGATCGTCGGGGTTGCCGGTGATGCCATAGAAGTCCGACAGGCCGGGCGTGTGTTCGGCATAGTCACTATGATATTTCTGCCGGTTGTAGAAGCCGCCGAGCACCCAGCTGAACGGGCCCCCATGGCGCGAGACGAGCCGGATTTCCTGGTTCAATTGCTTGCGGCGGCCGTCAAGCTCGTTCCAGCTCGAGAAGGCGGGGAACAATTCATAATCATAGTCGAGATCGAGCAGCAGGTCGGTATTGTCTGACCGTGATTTTACTCGGACATTGGTATAGGCCGTGGTCGAGACGAGGTCTGCAATGTCCGCGATGTTCGCGTTGATTTCCATGCTGGCCAGGTGCGCGCGGCGGTTGACCGGCTCCTCGTAACGGCTCGCATTTTCATATTTGCCGGTTCCCAGAACGCCAGCGCTGTTCGACTGCGCACCCTCCGTCTTGGTCCGTTGGAAGGCGTAGGTGAAGATGACCTTCAAGTCTTCGCTGGTCTGGACGAGCAACTGGTTGCGGGTCGTGAAGGTCTTCTCGAAGTTGAGATCCTTGCGCCGACGCAAGTTCGCGCCATAGTCCGCCAGAGACACGCTGTCGGGCCCGCTGGGCTGAGGGAGCGAGACGCCTGGTGTCTTGATCAGCAGCGGATAGTCGATGAAGCCCGGATCGTAATAATAGCCGGTCGCCGAACGGAAGGCGACATGGTCCCTTATCAGCGGAATGTTGATCATCCCGTCGACCTGATAGCCGAAATTGTCCGAATGGCTCTTGGCATAGCCACGGCCATGCATTTCGCCTTCGAATTCGTCCACGTTCGGCCGGTTCGGAATATAGCGGATCGCACCGGCAAGCGTTCCCAGGCCATAGAGCGTGCCCTGCGGGCCGAGCAGCGTTTCGACGCGCTCGATGTCGAGCAGCTTGAAGTCGTAATAGAGCGGAACCTCGCCCAGATAGATGCCGAGCGAATCGTCATAGTTGACGCCGCCGGAGTCCACATCCGAGGCGTTCAGGCCGCGCAGCACGATCGATCCGGTCGAACCCGGGCCGGTGTCCGAGATCGTCAGGCCGGGCGTGAAGTCTGCCAGGTCGCGCACATCGTCGATCCGCTGGCGCGCAATCTCATCCGCGCTGATGGCCGAGATGTTGATCGGCGTGTCCATGATCGTGGTCGCGCGGCGCGTGCCGGTGACGATGATGGCATTGCCGTCATCGGCCACGGCTGCATCCTGCGCCATGGCCGGCAGGGCAAGCGCCGTGCTGGTGAAGATGGTTGCGGACAGCAGCCCGGCCCTCAATTTCGCGCGATATGTCATGTCTTTCCCCATTTTCGATTGACGTGGCTCGTCTCGGCCCTGTTCCTGCCTGGTCTGGCGGATTTTGATTTGCGGACCTTTGATTCATGGGCCGACCATCGCTTGGCGGATGTTGTGTCGACGCACATGCTGCTCCCGACGGTCTCAAACCTCCGTCGAGGCGTTCACTCCCTGAAACCGGTACTTTGCTGGTGGATCAACTGGCCCCAGCCATGGCTTGACTGCGCTTCGTTCTGATCCGGTCGATCAACGGCTGGAACGGGAACATGAACTGTTCCCGGATGGACAGGCGCCTCAGATCGTCCTGGCCGACGATCACGCCTTCGCCTTCGCGGTATGTACCCAGGACGCGATCGATGAGGATCAGCGAATTGGCGTAGTTGCAGCGCGTGCTCTCATAATCCGCCGAATGGTGCAGGCTATGGTGGCGGATGGTGGTGAAGAACAGCGAGTAGAATTTCGGCGGGTCCGAACGCACATTGGCATGGGCGAAGGTCGATACCACGTTCAGCACGTTGAAGGCGCAGAAGATCGCCGTCGGCGAGAAGTCGAACAGCGCCACCGCGCTCAGGCTGATGAGGAACAGTTCGATCGGATTGCCCACCGCGCCCTTTGCGGCATTGAGCTGCGTGATGTGATGATGCGGGGCATGGGTCAGCCAGAAGGGCGTCCAGTTGTGCATCAGGCGATGCATCCAATATTGGCCGAACTCGATGATGAAGACCACCGCCGCCACCTGTGCCAGCCAGGGCAGGTGCATCGCCCATGGGGTGGTGATGCCCAGCGATGTCTTGACCCCTTTGAGCGGTTCATCGGCCAATATGCTCGTTGCCCAGGAGATCACGGTGGCGCTCAGCACCACGTAGAACAGGTCGGTGAAGAATTCACGCCAGTTCATCCGCCAGCCGGCATGCCGCTCATGCACGAACTCCAGTCCCAGCACGATCAGCGTGATGAGCGCCGAGGTGACGACGATGGTCCAGTCATTGCCCGTCACCTCTTTCGGCGCGAACGCCCAGAAGGCGATGATGATGGCGACGAAGGCAGGCGGAACCAGGTTGAACAGCGTCTGCTTCCAGCCGACGTCGCTGCGGTCTGCGGCAACCGGTCCCTCCTCCGGGACAAGCGTGTTGCGGACTGGCAGTTTCTCCATCGAAAACCCCCTATCCAGGCCAGTTGACCAGCCTGTCGCTAAAAGATTCTCTCTCCTTTTCCCGTCGCTCTGCCAGGCGATGGAAACCATGCTATGGATATTACGTTTCTCGTCAAGCGTATTAATTCAGGGCGCAAGCTTTTGGCGGTGAGGCGCATGAAACCGCGCAAGAGGGTCGTTGCGTAACAAGGGCGTAACACGATTCCGCTGCCCGGAGCGACCAAGATTCCGGGCGAAGATCATCACTGATTCGCCATCGGACGCATGATGTCGTGTCAGGAGTAGCGATAGGGATTCCGGTCGATGGTGGTCGTCCCGCGCGTCTGGTTGCACAGGAATACCGTGCCGGTGAAATAGATGCCGGGTGCGGTGATCTTCTGCGCATAGGCCCAGGCCTCGCGCAGTTGCTGCACGGTCATCTGCACGGGCGCTTCATCGGGCTGGTAGGTCATGCCATAGGCATAGTCCTCGCCATCCTTGCTGATTTCCACATGGCATCCCATCACATGCGTCACCGGATGGGTGTCGCAAAAGTCGATCAGGCGCTTCATGCTGTCGAACCACGCCTCCCAGAAGCTGATGTAGCAGCGCCCGCGATAGAACATGTCGCCGGTGTAGAGGATCTGCGTATAGCTGTCATAATAGGCGAATTCCGAGACGACGTGCCCCGGAGAACCCCAGATCAGGATGTCGCGCCCGCCCAGGTCGAGCGTCACGCGCTCCTCCGGGAAATTGGTCATGCCCCAGAAACCGACCATCTCCTCATGGGTGAGACCCATATAGCGGGTATTGGAGCGGTCGGCGAACTGGTTGGTCGCGGCATAATGGTCCGCATGCAGATGGCTGAACGCGACCAGCAGTTCCAGGCTGGCAGGATCGCGGCCGTTGCGGCGGCACCAGTCCTCGATGCACTGGTCGACGACGCCGCGCAGATCCCAGTCGTTGCGCAACTGCACGAAACCCTCGTCGAGGAGCAGGACGCGTTCATTGCCGAAATAAAGCGGGGCGAACGGCGCCTCGTAGCTATAGGCCTTGTTCTGGCGCAGGATGGCCGTGTGCGGATTGTACCAATGGACCTGCACGGGTGGATCGTCATTGTCCATGCAGGAGGAGGAACCGCAAATCCACCGTTCCGGGAAGCTGCCGGGGGCGGGCAGGCTGCTCTTGAAGTCGATGGGCGGCGGGAGGGTTGCGGCCGACGCCGCATGGGAGAGCGCGTTCAGCGCGCCTCCCGTCAGCGGCACGGCGGCAATGGCGGCGTTGAGCGTCAGGAAAGAGCGTCGATCCACGACAGGTCTCCTCTATATCGAAAATCTTTGATCAGAAAGGACGCGGCGGGTTGATGTTGGGTACGCCCTCGGGCCAGACGGACGTGCGCTGGTCAGGGCTGACGCCGTTGAACAGGACGAAGTCCGGGCGGATCAGCATCATGTCCTTGCCCTTCACTTCGCGGGCATATTGCAGCGCCTCGTCGATCAGGTCCGGCGTCATCTCCAAGACCCGCTCGAAGGGTTTGTAGGTCGCGAAACGGGGATAATATTTGCCTGGCACGAACATCATCTCGATATGGCCGCCGAGCAGCCATTTGACCGGATTGGTGGCGGCAAAGGCCTTGAGCCGTTCCAGCGATGCGATGAAATCGCCATCATTGCCGATATTGATCTTGCCGGGAAACAGCAGGTCGCCGGTGAACAGAAAGTCGCAATAGGGATCGTAGAAAGTCACGCCGTCGCGATGGGCTCCCGGTGTCGGGATCACGGAGATCACCCGGTCGCCAAGATCGATCCGGCCCGTGCCCGAAGGCCAGTTCGCAAGGCCATGGAAACGCTGCATCAGTGCCAGCGGCTTGGGCACTATGCTGGTATCCGGCCGGCCCGCGAACTGCGTCAGGCCCTGATTTTGCGCGATATCCTCCCCCGACGTGAGTGCGATCGTCAGGGGCGGGATGCGGCGCCCGCGGGCCTTCGCCCAGCGAGCGATGATGGCATCGACCGTCTCCCGCAAGGGATAATGGCGGGCGTTCGCGGTGGCGCCGCTATCGATCAGCAGGGCGCCTTTGTTGCCGAACAGCAGATAGGTGAAGGGGGCTTCCCAATGCACGCAGACATTCTGGCGCAGGACGAAGCTGTCCTCATTATACTGAACCACCTGCACGCGCGGATCGCGATTCTTGGCCGCGACATTGGAGCCATAGGTCCAGCGTAAGGAAAGGCTGCCCGGCGCCGGGCCATCGCAGGCATAATCATGGACGACCGGTTTGCCGCGGTGGAGCGGCATCGCGCTGTCCGTGTTGCGCACGCCCGGCGGATTATATCCCAGCGCCGGGTTTCCGTTGGGATAGGCGCGCCCGGTGGCGGCCTGGGAACTGCCGGAAAAGCCGGTGTTGCGACCTGGATTCTGTGCCAAGAAATACCCCCGGAATGATGGGGAGCCGGAAAGACCGGCCCGACATCGAATCAGGATAGAGATATTACGAAGCTCAGCAATGTTAATATTTTTTTGCAGTAACGATATCGTTCACCGTCGATCAGCGGGTGTATCATCGGTCAGCTTTGGTATAGGAGGGGCGTCCTGCCGCTTGCAGGACGACATAGGTTTCGAGGATATGATGATGAGTGAGAGGGGCGCAGCGTGAGTAACGATCCTGCCAGTCTGGCCCGGCTTAGCATGAGCCTTCCCGCCGACCTGTTCCGCCAGCTTGATGCGATGGTCGAGGAACGCGGTTTGCCTTCCCGCTCACAGCTTATCGCCGAACTGATCCGCCACGCGCTGGCCGAACATGAGGCTTTGACGCGCCCGGAGGAGATGCTCGCGGGTACGATCACCTTGGTCTATCGCGGCGACAAGGGCCGCGTGCGCCACCAGCTTGCCCAGAGCCAGACGGACTATCTGAAGGAAGTCATCTCATCGCAGCATGTTTTTCTGGAAGACGATCAGTCGCTGGAAGTGCTGCTGGTGCAGGGACCGGCGGAGCGGTTGAAGGAATTGTGCGATGCACTGCGCGCCATTCGCGGCGTGCACCAGCTCAAGCTCGTGACCACGACGGCGCTGCTGCCGCCGCTGCACGAGCAGGACGGGATCGCACAGCATCGCTCTGCGGCAAGGCATGGCCTGCAAACCAAGAAGGACGTGGCGGCCTGACGGGCGTGGGCGCTGGCAGCGCTGCCTTATGGGTGCTCGGGGGGTATAAGTCGGCGTCTATGGCATGGAGGGAAGGGAAAGCGACAAGTATTACAAAATGATCACGACGTAATAATTTCGATGGACAACCCCTCGAATCGCAGCAATGTTGCACCACGAAAGGGGACCGAGTCATGATCGTTTCGATCCGCAACATTGCCAAAGCCGGGCTGATCGCCGGAATGCTGCTCACCGCCGGCTGCTCGCAGACGCCGGGCGAAGCGCCCAAGCATAGCGAGTTCAACATCGGATGGTCGATCTATGCGGGCTGGATGCCCTGGCCCTACGCCCAGCAGGCCGGCATCGTGAAGAAATGGGCCGACAAATACGGCATCAAGATCAATGTGGTCCAGGTCAACGACTATGTTGAATCGGTCAATCAATATACTGCGGGCAAGCTGGATGGCGTGACTGTCGCCAACATGGACGCGCTGACCATTCCGGCTGCGGGCGGCAAGGATACCAGCGCGATCATCGTGGGAGACTATTCCAACGGCAATGACGGTATATTGATGAAGGGGGCCAGCGATCTCAAGGCGATCAAGGGCCAGTCCGTCAATCTCGTCGAGCTTTCCGTCTCCCATTATCTGCTGGCACGCGGGTTGAACTCGGTCGGGCTGCAGCTCAAGGACGTGAAGACGGTCAATACGGGCGACGCCGATATCGTCGGCGCCTTCGCCAGCCCGGATGTCAAGGTTGCGGTGGCCTGGAATCCGCAGCTCAACGCCATGAAAGAACAGCCGGGTGCGAAGCAGGTCTTCAGTTCGGCCGATATTCCGGGCGAGATACTGGACCTGCTGTGCGTCGATACCGCGACGCTCAAGGCGAATCCCAATCTGGGCAAGGCGCTGGCGGGCATCTGGTATGAAACGACCGCGCTGATGGTTCGCCAGGACGCCGAAGGCAAGGCAGCCCGCGCCGCGATGGCCAAGCTTGCAGGCGCGACGCCGGAGTCCTTCGACAAGCAGCTCACGACCACCTATCTCTATTCGGACCCCAAGGCCGCCGTGGCGGCGACCGATGCCCCCGCCCTGATCACGACCATGACCCGCGTGCGGGACTTCAGCTTCTCCAAAGGCCTGTTCAAGGGCGCCGCTTCGGCGGACGCGGTGGGCATGGCCTTTCCCGGCAACAAGACGCTGGGCGACGCGCACCATGTGACGTTGCGTTTCGACGACAGCTTCATGAAGCTGGCAGCCGACGGCAAGCTGTGAGCGGGTTGGCCAGACCATGCGCATGGACGCATGGCTGGCGCCGCAACATCCGTCGGCAGCGGATTTTCACTAGGTGGGATCAAGAAGAATGCGTTGGGTGAATCGTCATGTCGGGCGAGGGGACCGGCTGCTGCTGGGGGCGGCGCCGATCCTGCTGATCCTGCTGGTCTATATCCTCATGGCCGCGAGCCGCCATGCGGCGAATCCGGCGGACAAGATCCTGCCGCTGCCCGGCGCGATGGCGCAGAGCATGTCCGCGCTGCTGTTCGTGCCGGACCAGCTCACCGGTCAGCTGCTGTTCTGGGCCGACACGATGGCCAGCCTGCAGCGCCTCGGCATCGGCCTTGGCGTCTCGACCCTGATGGCCCTGATCGTGGGCCTCGCGCTGGGAGCGTTGCCGCCGGTGCGCGCCACGCTGGGCCCGCTCGTCACCGGCATTGCGGTCATTCCCCCGATCGCGTTGCTGCCGATCCTGTTCATCGCATTGGGACTGGGTGAGACCGCCAAGGTCGCCCTCATCATCATTGGCATCGCGCCGGTCATGATCCGCGATATCGCCGCCCATGTCGCCGCGCTGCCGAGGGAGCAGATCATCAAGGCGCAGACCCTGGGAGCGAGCAGCTGGCAGGTGATCATTCGTGTCGCCCTGCCGCAGGCGATGCCGCGGCTTTTGCACGCGATGCGCCTCGCGCTCGGCCCGGCATGGGTCTTCCTGATCTCGGCCGAGGCGATCGCGTCGGATGTGGGTCTGGGGTACCGCATCTTCCTCGTGCGCCGTTATCTCTCCATGGACGTGATCCTGCCCTATGTCGCATGGATCGCGGTGCTGGCGATCATCATGGACGTGACGCTGGTCTTCCTCAGCCGGCGGCTGTTCCCCTGGGCCCATGGAGAAAGCCATTGAGCACGCTCCTGCGCTTCCGCGACGTCTGGGTCGAATATGGCGACCGGATCATTATCGAGAAGCTCAACCTCGATATCGAGCAAGGCTCCTTCGCGTCCATCGTCGGCCCGTCCGGTGCGGGGAAGAGCAGCTTCCTGCGCCTGATCCTGGGGCAGGAGGCGCCTCGGCGTGGTACCATCGCCCTGGACGGTGAACCGCTGACGCCCGAATGCGGGCCGGATCGCGGCGTGGTGTTCCAGCGCTATTCCGTGTTCCCGCATTTGACCGCGCTGCGCAACACGATCCTGGGCATGGAATGCGAGAAGGCACCCTTGCTCGGCCGCCTGTTCGGCGGCGCCAGGCGCGCTGCGGAGGAGGAAGCGGTCGCAATGCTCGAGGCGGTCGGCCTCGGCCACAGCCTTCATCTCTATCCCGCGCAGATGTCCGGCGGCATGCAGCAACGTCTGGCGATCGCGCAGGCGCTGGTGAAGCGGCCGCGCATCCTGCTGCTCGACGAGCCGTTCGGTGCCCTGGATCCCGGCATTCGGGCGGACATGCATGTGCTGATCCGCAGATTGTGGCGCGAATATTCGCTGACGATCGTGATGGTGACCCACGATATCCGGGAGGCCTTCACGCTCGGTACCCGCGTCCTTGCGCTCGACAAGCGGCGCCACGATCCCCATGCGCCTCACCGTTTCGGCGCGACCGTTGTCTATGACCTGCCCTTGCGGGCGCGGCAGGAAGAGGATCTCGATCAATCCGAAAATATTACCATTGACGAAAACGGTAATAATTGAAAGAGAATGGGCATGGGCTCCGAAACCACAGGTCTGGCGCGACTCAGCATGAGCCTGCCTGCCGATCTCTTCAGGCAACTCGACATGATGGTGGCCGAACGCGGCCTGCCCTCCCGATCGCAGCTCATCTCCGAACTGATCCGCCACGCGCTGGCGGAACATGGCTCGCTCATGCGGCCCGAAGAGACGCTCGCGGGGACCATCACCCTGATCTACCGGGGCGAGCGGGGCCGGGTGCGGCACCAGCTTTCCCAGACGCAGGCCAGCTACCTCAAGGAAGTGATCTCCTCGCAACATGTCGTGCTGGAGGACGACCAGTCGCTCGAAGTCCTTCTGGTGCAGGGGCCGGCCCTGCGGCTGAAGGAACTGTGCGACGCCATCCGTCGCGTGCGCGGGGTGCAGCAGCTGGAACTGGTCACCACCACCTCCCTCCTGCCGCCGCTGTACGATCAGAGCGGCGATGATTTCAAAAGCATCGGAGCGCATTCATGACCGAGACCCTGGCCGATCCGCTTGCGGCGCGCGACCATGCCCGCGCGATGGCGGGCACTGTCGTCGAGAGCATGCCGTTCCTGCCTCCGGTGGCCGATGATCTTCCCGAGGGAGTCGGTCCCGAAGATCATGTGTGGGAGGAAATCATCGCCGCGGGCGGCTATGCCACGCGGCGCCTTTCGCGCGGGTCGCGGCTGCGGCTGATCGACCTCCGGGGCGATGCCTGTGCCTCGATCCTCATCTTCAACGCCGAGATGCCGACCGAGCGGCTCAATATCGCCGACACGGTCAAGGTCCAGTGGAACGCCTATCTCGGCGCGGGCAAGCTGCTGCTGTCCGACATGGGCCGCGTGCTGATGAGCATCGTCATGGACGACGCGGGCACGCACGACGCCTTGTGCGGCACCTCCAACCCTGCCACCAATGCCGCGAAATATGGCGAGGGCAGCAACAGCGGTTCCTATCCCAGCGGACGCGACAGGTTCCTGCTCGGTGTGGCCAAGCATGGGTTGGGGCGCCGGGACGTGCATCCCTGCGTGACGCTGTTCAAGGGCGCGAGGATTGAAGCCGACGGCAGCATCACGCCTGATGTCGGGCCCTTTGCGCCGGGCCGCAGCATCGTCCTGCGCGCGGAGATGGACGTGATCCTGGTCATTGCGAACGTGCCCCATGTGCTCGATCCGCGCGCGGAATGGAGCGTTACGCCGCTGCGCGCCTCGGCATGGCGTGGGCCGGTGACGGGCGAGGATGACCCGGTGCGCACGGCCACGCCGGAGGGCCTGCGCGCCTTCAGCAATGTCGAAGACTATTTCCGCCGCTGAAAGGACGCGAGGTTCATGAACACCGACCCCCACCTGTCCGGCCTTTCCGGCACCGTCATCCACGACGTCGTCGTTCCCGCCCGCGCGCCCTGGCTGCACCATGTCATGGCCGGGCAGAGTCTGCGGATCGTCGACCTGGAAGGCAATCAGGCCGTGGATTTCCTGCTCTATTCCGCCGCGGACGATGCCGAGCGCTACAGCGCGCAGGACACGGTTGCGGCACAGGGCAATCTGTTCCTGCGCGAAGGCACCAAGCTGCTGTCCAACGAGGGTAACGCGCTGATGACCATCACCGCCACCTCGGTCGACTATCATGACACGATCGGCGGCGCCTGCTCCTGCGAGTCCAACACGCTGCGCTACGGCCACCATACCAAGGCAGAGCATGCCTGCGTCGAAAATTTCCTGGAAGCCAATCTCAGCGAAGGGCGCGGCAAGCGGGATATCGTTTCCAACATCAACTTCTTCATGAACGTACCGGTGGAGCCGGACGGGTCGCTCGGCATTGTCGACGGCATTTCCGCGCCGGGACTGACCGTCGATTTGCGGGCGGAAATGGACGTGATCGTCGTCGTCTCCAACTGTCCGCAGATCAACAACCCCTGCAACGGCTTCAATCCTACCCCCGTCCGCATGATCGTCAGCGCATGAGCTTCGATACCGTCCTGATTGCGAACCGCGGGGCGATCGCCACCCGGATCATCCGAACGCTGCGGCGCATGGGCCTGAAATCGGTCGCCGTCTATTCGGAGGCGGACGAAGGGTCCAACCATGTGTCGGAAGCGGACGAGGCCGTGTTCATCGGCGGCGCCAAGGCGTCCGAAAGCTATCTCAACATTCCGGCGATCATCGCGGCCGCGAAGAAGACCGGGGCAGGGGCCATCCATCCCGGCTACGGTTTCCTGGCCGAGAATGTCGAGTTCGCGGAATCCTGTGCCGATGCCGGGATCGTCTTCGTCGGCCCGACGACGGACAATATCCGCACCTTCGGCCTCAAGCACAGCGCCCGTGCGCTGGCGGCCGCCCATGATGTGCCGCTGGCGCCGGGCACCGGCCTGCTCACCGACGAGGATGAGGCGGTCGGCGCCGCCGGCGCGATCGGCTATCCGGTCATGCTCAAGGCGACGGCCGGTGGCGGCGGCATCGGCATGCGCATATGCGAGGATGAGGCGCAACTGCGCGAAGGCTTCGCCAGCGTGAAACGGCAAGGCCAAAGCAATTTCGGCGATGCCGGGGTCTTCCTGGAACGCTATATCGGGCGGGCGCGCCACATCGAGGTGCAGTTGTTCGGCGATGGCGAGGGCCGCGTCATGGCGCTCGGCGAACGCGACTGTTCGCTCCAGCGGCGCAACCAGAAGGTGGTGGAGGAAGCGCCTGCGCCCCTGCTGCCCGATGCCGTGCGCGCCGCCCTGTTCGCCGCAGCCGTCCGGCTCGGCAAGGCGGCCAAATATCGATCTGCAGGTACCGTCGAATTTCTCTACGACGCCGATCGTGCGGAGTTCTTCTTCCTGGAGATGAACACCCGCCTGCAGGTCGAGCATGGCGTGACCGAGGCGGTGATGGGCATCGACCTTGTCGAATGGATGGTGCGCGGCGCGGCGGGAGACTTCGCTTTCCTCGATGGTCCCGCGCCCAGTCCCAAAGGGCATTCGGTGCAGATGCGCCTCTATGCCGAGGACCCGTCGCTCGATTACCGACCGACCTCCGGCACGCTGACGGCGCTCGAATTTCCCGCGAATATCCGGGTCGAGACATGGTGCTCGGCGGGCAGCACGGTCAGCGCCTGGTACGATCCGATGCTCGCCAAGCTCATCGTCCACGCACCCACCCGCGCCGAGGCGGTCGAGGCGGCGCAGCGCGCGCTCGATGTCAGCCGGGTCGACGGCATCGAAACCAATCTGCGCTGGCTGCGCGATGTCGTGCGCACGCCTGCCTTCACCAGCGGCGATGTTTCCACCCGCGTACTGGATGGCGTGGTCTATGGTCCGCGCTCGATCCGCGTGGTCAGCGGCGGCACCGCGACAACGGTGCAGGACTGGCCGGGCCGTCAGAAGCTGTGGGCCGTGGGGGTGCCGCCCTCCGGTCCGATGGACGATCAGTCCTTCCGTCTCGGCAACCGGCTGCTGGGCAATCCGGAAGGAACCGCAGGCCTGGAAGCCACCGTCACCGGTCCGACACTGGCCTTCGTCGCGCCCGCGCGAATCTGCCTGATGGGTGCGGATTTCGGCGCGACGCTGGACGGCCAGCCGGTGGCGCGGGGCGTTCCGATCGATGTGGGCGCGGGCCGGACGCTGGCGCTGGGCCGCGCGTCGAGCGGCGGCATAAGGGGCTATATCCTGTTCGCGGGCGGGCTGGACATCGCGCCTTATCTCGGCAGCCGCAGCACGTTCGAGCTTGGCCAGTTTGGCGGCCACGCCGCCCGCCGCCTGCTCGCGGGGGACACCCTGCATCTGGGCGATCAACTGGCCGGCGACGCAGCCGGGGTGGCGTTGCCCGCCGTCGCGCTTCCGGACATCGCCCATGAATGGACCCTGCGCGTCCTCTATGGCCCGCACGGCGCCCCTGACTTCTTCACCGGTCAGGATGTCGAGACCTTTCTGGGCGCGGAATGGAAGGTCCATTACAACTCCAACCGCACCGGCGTGCGCCTGATCGGTCCCAAGCCGCGCTGGGCGCGCACCGATGGCGGCGAGGCGGGACTTCATCCCTCCAACATCCACGACAATCCCTATGCCATCGGTGCGGTGGACTTCACCGGCGACATGCCGATCATATTGGGCCCTGACGGCCCTTCGCTTGGAGGGTTCGTCTGCCCGTTCGTGGTGATCGCCGCCGACCGCTGGAAGATCGGCCAGCTCTCGCCCGGCGACAGGCTGCGCTTCACCCCCGTCACCATCGAGGATGCGGCCGCCGCCGACGCGGCGCAGCGTGAACTCGTCGCGATGGGGGCTGTACCTCCGCCCAGCCCGGTGCGAACGGTGGAGGCGCTGTCGCCGATCCTTGGCGAGATCGCCGAGGGACCGGGCCGTCCCCGCACCGTATATCGCCAGCAGGGCGACCGGAACATCCTGGTCGAATATGGCCCGATCGTTCTCGATATCGAGCTGCGCATCCGGGTCCATGCACTGATGAGCGAGCTGGAACGTCTCGCCGCGCCCGGCATTATCGATATCGTGCCGGGCATCCGCTCGTTGCAGCTGCACTTCGACGGCGCGACGATGAACCAGCAGGCCGCGCTTGCCATGCTCATGGCGGCGGAGGAACGGCTGGGCGACCTGGAAGACTTCACCATCCCGTCGCGCATCGTCCATCTGCCGCTGAGCTGGCGTGATCCCGCCACCATCGAGACGATCGACAAATATATGGCGACGGTCCGCGACGATGCGCCATGGTGCCCCGACAATATCGAGTTCATCCGTCGCATCAACGGCTTGCCAGACGTGGCCGCGGTGGAAAATCTGATATTCGAGGCGAACTATCTCGTCATGGGCCTGGGTGACGTCTATCTGGGCGCGCCGGTGGCGACCCCTGTGGACCCGCGCCACCGCCTCGTCACCACCAAATACAATCCTGCGCGCACCTGGACGCCGCCCAATGTCGTGGGCATCGGCGGCGCCTATATGTGCATCTACGGCATGGAGGGGCCGGGCGGTTACCAGCTGTTCGGGCGCACCATTCAGGTGTGGAACACCTATCGCCAGACCGACGCCTTCATCGAGGGCAAGCCCTGGCTGCTGCGTTTTTTCGACCAGATCCGCTTCTATCCGGTGAGCGCGGAGGAGCTGGTCGAGTGGCGCCGCGAATTTCCGGCGGGGCGCCGCTCGATCAGGATCGAACCGTCCGAATTCCGGCTCGCGGACTATCGTGCCTATCTGGCCGACAATGCGGCGGGCATCGCGCAGTTCGAACAGCGCCGGCAGGCTGCCTTCGACGAGGAACGGGCCGAATGGCAGCGCCGGGGCGAATTCGACCATGCGGCCGATCTCAACGAGGCGGACCTGCCAGCGGAGGAGGCAATCGAACTGCCCGACGGTTCGGACCTCGTCGAAGCGCCCTATGGCGGCAGCGTCACGCGCCTGCTCGTCGCAGCAGGCGATACCGTTGCTGCGGGCGACAGGATCGCGGTGATCGAGGCGATGAAGATGGAATGTCTGGTGGAAAGCCCTGGCAGCGGAACGGTCGAGGCGCTCTACATGCGCGTGGGCCAGTCGCTCCAGCCTGGCGCGCCGATGCTGGCGCTGCGGAGGCATGCATGAACGCGCCCGACCGCCTGAGCGCCCTTGCCATCGCCGCGGCCGTCAATGCCGGTGAGACCACTGCCCTCGCCGTGGCGGAAGATGTCTATGGCCGCATCGATGCCTATAATGCCGTTCAGCCTCATATATGGATCAGTCGCGCCAGCCGCAGGGATCTGCTGGCCGCTGCGCGCGCCGTCGATGCCCGTGTCGCGGCGGGAGAGCAACTGCTGCTGGCGGGTGTGCCTTTCGCGGTGAAGGACAATATCGATGTCGCCGGTTTCGAGACGACGGCCGCCTGTCCCGCCTTCGCCTATGAGCCGGAGGGCAATGCCGGCGTGATCGATCGCCTGCTGGCGGCGGGCGCGATCTGCGTCGGCAAGACCAATCTCGACCAGTTTGCGACCGGCCTCAACGGCACGCGCAGTCCCTATGGCATTCCGCGCAACGCCTCCAACCTCGCCTATGTCAGTGGCGGGTCGAGTTCCGGTTCGTCCGTCGTGGTCGCGGCGGGGCTGGTTCCCTTCGCGCTCGGCACCGACACCGCGGGTTCCGGGCGCGTGCCTGCCGCGTTCAACCATCTGATCGGCTTCAAGCCCACCAAGGGCCGCTGGAGCACGCGCGGGCTGGTCCCCGCCTGCCGCACGATAGACTGCATCACCGTCTTTACCGACGACACGGCCGACGCCCGGCTGGTGGACAGGGTGGTCGCGGGTTTCGATGTTGCCGACCCTTATTCCAGGTCGCTGGCCGACCGCGCGCTGCGCGTGAAGCGGATCGGCGTGCCGCGTCGCGACCAGCGCGTCTGGTTCGGTGATGGCGAATCCGAATATCTCTATGACCGTGCCTTGGAAAAGCTTGCGGCGCTGGGCGAGATTGTCGAGATCGACTTGGCCCCGCTGCTCGAAGCGGCGCAGCTGCTTTACGGCGGGCCCTGGGTGGCGGAGCGAACCGCCGCGATGGAGGCGATTCTGGCCAGCAACCCGCTCTCCATCGATCCCACCGTGCATGATGTCGTGGCGCCGGGTGCGTCGATCAGCGCCGTCGAACTGTTCAACGGCATCCATCGCATGGCCGCTCTCAAGCGTCAGGCCGACCTGATGTGGGACGCGATCGACATGCTGGCCTTCCCCACCACCGGGACGACCTATCGCGTCGTCGAGATGCTGGCCGCTCCGATGGCGCTCAACAGCAATCTGGGACTGTACACCAATTTCGTGAACCTGCTCGACATGGCGGCGGTTGCCGTGCCCGCAGGTGTTCGCGCCAATGCCACCGGATTTGGGATCACCCTGATCGGCCCGGCCGATACCGACCGCGCCCTGCTCGACGCGGCGGACGCCTATCTCGCGGCGGCGGATCTTCCGCCGCCGCCGCCACTTGACCTGGAGGGAAAGATGCAGACCGTAAAGCTTGCCGTCGTCGGCGCACATCTGAAGGACATGCCGCTGCACTGGCAGCTGACCTCCCGCGACGCCAAGTTCGTCGGCGCCTTTGAAACGGCGCCGACCTACCGCCTTTATGCCATAGCCGACAGCGTGCCGCCCAAGCCCGCGCTGGTGCATGCCGAGGACGGCGCGCCGATCAAGATCGAGGTCTATGAACTGGGTGTCGCCGAATTCGGCAGCTTCACCGTGGACGTTCCCGCTCCGCTCGCGATCGGCACCGTCACCCTGGCCGATGGCAGCAGCGTCAAGGGTTTCGTGGCCGAACCGCGCGCGCTGAAGGGGGCGGAGGACATCACCAGCCTGGGCGGCTGGCGCGCCTATATCGCCAGCAAGGGCTGAACGGCGGGTCCGATCGACGCAGGTTCTATCGACAGGGGAAAATCCATGCGCAAGTCCGATTTGTTCGTTCTGATGGCCCTGGCGGGAATGGCCGCCGTCGCACCCACGGCTCGCGCGCAGGTGGGCAAGGTCATCGCCGTGCCGGGCTTCGCCGATTTCCTCGCCGTCGACGGCAAGACCGTCTGGACCACCAACAAGGGCCGGGTCGAGCGTTGGTCGCGCAAGGGCAAGCTTGCCGAAGTGGCGATGGAGCATCCCTGCGGTGCGATGGCCATCGCCAGCGGCTCCCTGTGGGTGGCCGATTGCGCGAAGGGCGCCGTCGTCCGCATCGACCTGCGCACAGCAGCCGTGATCGCGACGATCCCGACCGGCATCGCCAATCCCCAGGGTGAACTCAACGTCGTTGCGGGCGCGGGATCGGTCTGGGTGGCGAGCGACGGCAAGGGCGTGGTTTCCCGCATCGATCCCGCCACCAATGCGGTGGCGGCGACCGTCTCCGTCGATCCGGGTACATGGTATCTTGCCTGGGGCTTCGATTCGCTCTGGGCAGTGAGCGCCACGCAAGCGTCGCTCCAGCGGATCGACCCCGCCACCAACAGCGTCGTTGCCAGGGTGCCGCTCGGCAGGGAGCCGGGCTTCCTCGCGGCCGGCGAGGATTCGGTCTGGGTGCAAGAACAGGGCGACGGCACGGTCGCGCGCATCGATCCGGCCACCAATGCACTGGGCGGCCGCATCAAGGTGGGCGACAATCTCAAATGGGGCGATATCGATACGGGCGGTGGCAAGGTCTGGTTGCGCACCACCGACGACCAGGTCTTCGCTGTGATCGACGCCGCATCCTCCACGGTGAAGGCGCGCGTCGGCAAGCCTGCGGGTAGCGGCGCCCTGCGCTATACCCGTGCGGGCGTGTGGACCACCGCGCATGACGAGCATACGCTCACCTGGTGGTCCAGGTCGGAACTGAAGAAGAACAGGTAGATACCGCTGTTCGCGTGACCGCCGACGGGACCGATGACGCATGAGCGAACGCACGCCTTGGACCGACAGGAAGTTCGCCAGCCGCGTGGACTGGAACCTGATGCGCACCTTCGTGGACATTGTGCGGGCAGGCGGCATCGGGGCGGCGGCGCGGCAGCTCAACAAGCAGCAGCCCAGCATCAGCGCTGCCCTCAAACGCCTGGAAGATCACGTCGGCGCCACGCTGTTGCATCGCACGGCCAGCGGGGTCGAAATGACCGCTGCGGGAAAGGCGATGATGGCCCTGTGCGAGGACATGCTCGAATCCGCCAGGATGATGCCGCATCAGGTCGCGCAGGCTACCAAGAGCATCAAGGGGCTGGTGCGGATCCAGATCGTCTCGGCCATCGTCTCGCCAGAGTTTGACGAGGCGATAGCGAGCTTCCACCGGCGCAATCCCGACATCCAGATCGAAATCCGCGTTTCCCCATGGCGCCGGCTACTCGATGCGCTGGAGGCGGGCGAGGTGGAGGTGGGCATCGGACATGACACCGGCGTGCGCGGCGGACTGGTCTACGAACCCCTGTTCGTCGAACGGCAGCAGCTTTACTGCGGCCGCAGCCATCCCCTGTTCGGTTACCGGATCACCCGGCCCAGGGAGCTTGCCGACGAAGCCTTCGTGCTCATGAGCGAAGACGAGATCGAGAGCATTACCCAGCTGCGCCGCCGGTACCGCCTCGGCACACGGGTGACTGGCCTCGCCGGGGACATGAACGAGGCACGGCGGCTGATCCTGTGCGGAGTGGGCATGGGTTTCCTGCCCATGTCCGCCGTTCGCGCCGAAGTGGCGCGCGGCGCGCTCTGGCCGCTGCTGCATGGCGATTTCGAACCGGCCTATGATATCTTCCTGCTGGCCCGGGCCGAGCCTGAGCGCAACACCGCCACCCAGCTGTTCATCGACGAGGTGTTTCGCCGTATTCGCGCGCAGCCAAGGCCATAGGCGCGATCTATGACCGGCATCATGATTTTGCCCCTGCCCGGACCTTCCGTCGCAGCGCACTCTTGACCTCCCAGAGCAAGTTGAAGGTCGCAGATGAGCATCATGGCTGGCTTTTCCTCCCAGGGGGGCCGGACCGGCCTCTTGAAAGGGCTTGCGCTCGTTGGCGCAGCATGGGCGATTTCCGCAGCGGCGCCCGCGATGGCCGCGCCCCGTCAAAGCGCCCGGCTGGTCTCGTGCGCGGATGGGGACTGCCTGCTGGTGTCAGCCTCTCGTGCCAACCCGCAAGCGCGAATATTGATCAACGGACATCCGGTTCAGGCGGAAGGCGGGCGCCGATGGAAGGCGTTGCTTCCGGTCGAAACGGTGCGTGCCTGGTCCATGCCGGGCGCTCGGAACATTGCAGTCACGACCCTGGAGCCGGATAAGGGCAATCAGATAACGACCGATATCAAGTTGCCGGGCGGCATGCTGGGAAATATTACTGAGCTGGCCTATCTGGTAATACTTCAAAGATAGTTGGCTTTCGCAAGATGATTTGATGATCTTCGATTGTCTGTTCTCCTGGTTGGCGCTATGTGAGGGGTAATCACCGGCGAGTGATGCTCTATATGTGCTTGGGAGAAGATGATGAAGATTGGCTTTCTGGCGATGGCCTCGCTGGCCTTTGCCACCTCGGCCGTTGCGGCTGGCGGCGAAAACCCGTTCGCCCGCGATCAGGCGGTGCTGCACCTCAACGGACTGGATCTCGCCACGGCTGACGGGCAGCAGCGACTCGCCATCCGCATGGATCAGGCGGCCCGCTCGGTCTGTGGCGACAGCGTGGCGAGCGTGCACCTCGCGCTCGAACGCAAGGCGCAGGATTGCCGCGCCGCTGTAGTGGCCGATATCCGCAGGCAGATTGAGAGCCGGCAGGCCGCCGCGTCGGACGCTTCTGCGGTCAAGCTCGCTCTCGCGCGCTGAGCCGGTCGGCAATCTGCGCATAGAGTTTGGAAGCATCTCGCGGAGAAGCAGGTACTGCTTGCCGCGGATGCTTCAGCGGACAATCGCGCGCCCGGCGTTGATGGGCGCTGTCCCATCGGGCGAAGACTGATCCCGATCGATCGCTGCGAAAGGCAGCGTTCCCGAATCACCTGTTCCTGACAATGGACGGGACGGGCATGCCCGCGCGCCCTCCGAACATCGCGCCCGGTGCCCAGGCGATCGTCGCCCATATTCGCTCCGAACGCCTTCAACCCGCCAGAGAGCGCGGAAATCCTGCATCATATTGCCCATGATGGCCCGACGAGCGGCGCCGTTTCGCAACTTGCCGGACGGCCTGGAACAGCATTTTCGATAAGCTATGGACGCGACGAATATTTCGTATTACCATCTTTTAAATAAGTATTACTGAAATGGGTGACCTAATATTACGAGGGTGACGCATGCAGGGAGTTCGCGTAGGTAAAAGGCTGATAGGCGCGCAGTCGCCGGTCACGATCGGTTGGGAAAATATTCCCCGGGTAGAGGGCGGCCCGGTGAAGCAATTCATCTTCACCTGCTTCCAACCCGCAATATTGTTCGCGCTGATCATATTCTGGTACTACGCTCCCAATTCCATCGCCAAGGCATCGACTGCCATAGGCATCGGTATCGGGTTCAAAATTCTCCTTCTGACGCTCGAATACTTCTATCCTCGCTATGAAAGCTGGCGCCTGACTTGGAAAGAGTTGGCTACCGACCTCTTCTATGTCGGTCTGGGCTACACGCTGCTCCGCACGGTCGACAATTATATTGGCGATGGGGCCATGATCGAAGCGATCCAGCAACAATTTCATTGGGACAAGTTCATCTGGTTCATGAGCCTGCCGTTGCTGGTCCAGGCCTTCCTGATCTCTTTCATTTTCGATTTCGGGCAATATTGGATGCATCGCGGGATGCACAACTGGTATCCGCTCTGGCTCCCGCATTCCGTGCATCATTACATCACCCAGTTGAACATCAACAAGGGAGCAGTCGGCAATCCGGTCGAACTCTTCCTGATCGGCCTGGGCATTGGCGGTTTCTTCGACTTCCTGCCTCGCGCTGCCCTTCTCGCCGGTGCGATCGGCATGTCGATTTCGACCTATCAGCATATCAACGTCCGCTTCAACACGCCGCGCTGGTGGCGATTCCTCTTCAACACCACCGAGCATCACAGCCTGCATCATTCGCGCGACTTCGAAGCCACCCGCAGCAATTATTCCAACACCTATATCTTCATCGACCGGATGTTCGGCACTTGCGTGGATGGCGAGGCGGAACTGCTGGGCATGGAAGGCGGGCGCCGCATGTCGATCCGCGAACAGATGACCTTTCCCTTCACGGAGGGCTACAAGGCGATTAAGGCGCGATTTGCGTCGCCGATGCCGATGCCTGCCGAATGAGCGGATCGATACTGCCTGCCGCCGCATGGAAGAAAACTCCTCCGCAAGGAGATGGGATGAACGCGCGTTTCGTCGATTGGATCTGGCACATCAAGGGAAGCGTGGCGCTGTCGCCGGATCAGTCGGGCGATGATATCTTCGGCAAGCTCGACCCGCTGTTCCAGCAGCCAGGCACCACCCATGAGCGGACAAATGACAGGCTGGTTTTCCGCAAGAAGGATCAGGCCGCCCAGGATAAGATGGCCGTCTTCGATGGCGGCACATTGCAGGTGGAAAAGGATGTGGCGGGCTCCGTTCTGCGTTATCACCTGACCAGCCGCGCATTGCTATACTGTTTTCTTGCGCCTTTGCTGTTCCTCGCCATGGGCCAGCTCACCATCGCCATCGCCCACTTCGACAAACCGGCGGCCAAGTCGGAGAAGGGGACCGGGAAGACTTCCGATCATTCCAAAAAGGACGCGAAGAAGGAAACGCCCTTGCCGATGAACCCGATAGACAAGGCATTGGGAGCACCCGCGCCCGAAAAGAAGGATGCCGACAAGACCGGCGACGAGAAGAAGAAATCCTCGCCCATTGCCGCCTATGTCTTCGCGGGGCTATTCGCAGCGCTCTACCTCATCGGGCGATTTTGGGAGGCCAGGCAGGTCAGGAACCTGTTCAGAAAGAGCCTGGCGGGGTCTTAGAGCCTGTATGGAAATGCGCGGAAGAGCGCATTCGGGACTGCACCGGCCCTCTCCCCCACCCGGCCACCCGTAGAATACTGCCGTTGGGTGGCCGGGTGGGGGAGAGGGCCGGTGCCGCGATGCATGCAAAGGCGCATTTTCAGAAAGGCTTTTAGCGCCATGGGCGGCTTGCTGATCGCCCCAATGCCCTTCAAGCCCGATGTCCTTCAAGAGAGTGGCGACCCCGACAGGATTCGAACCTGTGACCATTCGCTTAGAAGGCGAATGCTCTATCCAGCTGAGCTACGGGGCCGTCGGGCCGTTCGATAGCGGGGCTTGGCCTCGCACGCAATCATGCCATTGCTTTTGCCCGGCGGCCATTTATGCAGATGGCCTATGACCGATCCGGTGATAAGGAAAATCGATGCGGATGCGCTGGGCGCGCGTCCGCTGCGCTATTTCGATTTCTGCATGGCGGCCTTCGTCGCCATATTGCTGCTTTCCAACCTGATCGGTGCAGCCAAGCTCTCGACCGTGGGCGGCTTCACCTTCGGCGCCGGTATCCTCTTCTTCCCGCTCGGCTATGTGCTGGGGGACGTGCTGACCGAAGTCTACGGCTATGCGCGGGCGCGGCGCTGCGTCTGGGCGGGCTTTGGCGCGATGCTGTTCATGGCTCTGATGAGCTGGGTGGTGGTGAAGCTGCCACCGGCCGAGGGGTGGCCCGACCAGAAGGCCTATGAAGCCGTGTTCGGCAGCACCTGGCGCATCGTCTTCGCCTCGGTCACGGCCTTCTGGGCCGGAGAGTTCGCCAACAGCTTCGTCCTTGCCAAGATGAAGCTGCTGACGCAGGGCAAATATCTGTGGACGCGGACTATCGGATCGACCGTCGTGGGGCAGGGCGTCGACAGCATCTTCTTCTATCCCCTGGCCTTTTACGGCGTCTGGACCAATGATCAGGTGCTGACCGTGATGATCACCAACTGGGCGATGAAGGTCGGGTGGGAGGCTGTGCTGACGCCGGTCACCTATATGGTGGTGGGCGGTCTCAAGCGCGCCGAGGGGCTGGACGTCTATGACGAGGGCACGAATTTCACCCCGTTCCGCACCAGCCTCTGATCATTCGCCCGGATAAAGGGCGCGCACGAAATAGAGACCGTCGGGCGGCGCGTTCAGGCCGAGCGCGGCACGGTCCTTCGCGTCGCGTGCGGCCTCCAGATCGCCGGGCGACCAGCGGCCCATGCCCACCATGGCGAGGCATCCGACCATCGAGCGCACCTGATGATGCAGGAAGGACCGTGCCTCCGCATGGATGGCGATGCGGTCGCCCATACGCTCCACGTCCAGCCGGTCGAGGGTCTTGACCGGACTTTCGGCCTGGCAATGGACCGACCGGAATGTGGTGAAGTCATGGCGGCCGACCAGCAGTTGCGCGGCTTCCTGCATCGCGGCTTCGTCCAGCGGCTGGATGACCCGCCAGCAAAGACCGCTTTCCCAGGTCAATGGCGCGCGGCGATTGGCGATGCGATAGACATAGGAGCGCCCCAAGCAGGAAAAACGGGCATGCCATTCCTGCGGCACCGTTTCGCAGGCGAGGATGGCGACCGGATGGGGCCGCAGCAGGGCGTTGAGCGCCTCCATCAGGCGGAAGGGGGTGATGGCCTTGCCGATATCCGCATGCGCCCGCATGGCGATGCCGTGCACCCCGGCGTCGGTGCGGCCCGCGGCATGGATCGCGACGCGTTCGCCGGTCACCTCGTGAATGGCGTCCTCGATCGCCTGCTGCACGCTGGGGCCATGGGCCTGTCGCTGCCAGCCCATGAAAGGGCGGCCGTCAAATTCGACGGTGAAGGCGAAGCGTGTCATGCCTGTCAGTCGATCCGGCTGCCTGCGGGCATATCGTAGCCGCGCAGCAATTCGCCCACCGACATGGCGCCCTTGCTCGCGCGCTGGATCAGCGTCGGCCGGATGGCGCCGTGGCCGCAGCCGATCAGCAGACTGTTGTCAAGCAGTTCGCCTGCCGCGCCGCCATGCTCTTCGGCATGGGCGGCGAGGATGCGGAAGCGCTCGCCGCGATATTCGAAAAAGGCGCCTGGGAAGGGGTTGAAGGCGCGCACCTGCCGCTCGACCTGATGCGCGTCGCGGCTGAAATCGATCCGCGCTTCCGCCTTGTCGATCTTGGCCGCATAGGTGACGCCTTCTTCCGGCTGTGGGACGGGCGGGTGGAGGGCGATATCGTCCAGCACCTCGACCATCAGTTCGGCGCCCGCACCGGCCAGTTCCTGCGTCAGTTCGCCCGCCGTCTTGCCCTCCACCGGCGTCACATGCTTGGCCCGCATCGGCCCGGTGTCGAGGCCTGCCTCCATATCCATGATCGTGACGCCAGTGACATTGTCGCCCGCCAATATGGCCCGCTGGATCGGCGCCGCGCCGCGCCAGCGGGGGAGGAGCGAGGCGTGGATGTTCATGCAGCCGAAGCGGGGCGCATCCAGTATCGCTCCGGGAAGGATGAGGCCATAGGCGGCCACCACCGCGACATCCGCCTCGAGCGCGGCGAAGGCGGCCTGGACCTCGGCATCCTTCAGGGAAACGGGCGTGCGCACCTCGACGCCCATTTCCTCCGCCTTCGCATGGACGGGGGAGGGGCGCAGCGCCTTGCCCCGCCCTGCGGGCCGGGGCGGCTGGCTGTAGACGGCGGCGATCTCATGCCCGGCCCTTGCCAGTGCGCCCAGCGCCGGAACGGCGAAATCGGGAGTTCCCATATAGACGATACGCATGGCGGGCCTTTTATCGGGTTTCGGTCGTCGGCGGACGCTGCCTTCTGAAACTTGCCGGATATGTATTTCAGAGGACGCCTCTCAAACTCCTTGTGTCCATGACTTGCAAGCCCTTATTCCGGTTCCATGGCTTCTCCCGAGATCGAAGCGCTGACGCAGGCGCTCTCCCGCCTGCCCGGCCTTGGCCCGCGGTCTGCGCGGCGCGCCGTCCTGCACCTGCTCAAGAAGCGCGAATCCGCGCTGGAGCCGCTGTTGCGCGCGCTGGACGCCGTGAATGACCGGCTGGTGACGTGCGGCATATGCGGCAATGTCGATACCGTCGATCCCTGCGGCATCTGTGCCGATCCCAGGCGGGATGGGCGGGCGCTCTGCGTGGTGGAGGATGTGGCGGATCTCTGGGCGCTCGACAAGTCGCGCCTGTTTCCGGGGCGTTTCCATGTGCTGGGCGGGCGGCTTTCCGCGCTGGAGGGGGTGCGGCCGGAGGATCTGACGATCAACGCGCTGGTCGGACGGGTCGCGGCGGGCGGCATCGATGAGGTCGTGCTGGCGATGAACGCCACGCTGGAAGGGCAGACGACCGCCCATTACCTGGCCGAGCGGCTGGAGGGATTTCCCGTGCGGCTGACCCAATTGGCGCATGGGGTGCCGGTTGGCGGCGAACTGGACTATCTGGACGAGGGCACGCTGGCGCAGGCTTTGCGGGCGCGGCGGCCTATTTCCTGACTTTGGCGGTCGCTTGAATTTTCCCGGACGCCGGATTATTTTACGGTCATGGCCATTCTAACTATATTGGAGGCGCCCGATCCGCGCCTGCGTACCATCTCGTCTCCGGTGGAGGCGATCGATGACGATTTGCAGCGTCTGATCGACGATATGTTCGAGACCATGTATGACGCGCCGGGTATCGGCCTCGCCGCGATCCAGGTCGGCGTGCCCAAGCGGGTGCTGGTGATCGACCTTCAGGAACCGGAATCGGATGAGGAAGGCGCGCCGCCGGTGAAGCGGCCGATGGTGTTCATCAATCCGGAAATTCTGGAAGGGTCGGAGGATCTTTCGGTCTACAATGAGGGGTGCCTGTCGGTTCCCGACCAGTTTGCCGAGGTGGAGCGGCCCGCGTCGATCCGCGCAAGCTGGATGGACCGTGACGGCCGGATTCATGAGGAGCAGCTGGAAGGGCTGCTGGCCACCTGCCTCCAGCATGAGATGGATCATTTGCAGGGCGTGCTGTTCATCGACCATCTTTCGCGCCTGAAGCGCGACATGCTGATGAAGAAGCTGACCAAGGCGCGCAAGGCGGCCTGAGGCTGGCGAAAGCCTGGAAGCAAGAGCGCCCCGGCCAGACAGTCGGGGCGCTCTTGCTTTCCCGCCCATAAGCGCGAACATTTGCTACCTATTTCCGGAAACTCTCCGCCGCTGCGCAGGCGAGCTGGTCGGCGCGCTCGTTTTCCGGATGGCCGGCATGCCCCTTCACCCATTGCCACGTCACCTTGTGACGAGCGGCGGCTTTCACCAGCTCCTGCCAGATTTCGGCATTCTTGACCGGCTTCCTGTCCGCCGTCTTCCAGCCATTCCTCTGCCAGCCGAAGACCCATTTGGTGATGCCGTCCATCACATATTTGCTGTCGGTGTAGAGCGTCACCTGGCAGGGGCGCTTCAATGTCTCCAGCGCCTGCACCGCCGCCATCATCTCCATGCGGTTGTTGGTGGTCTGCGCCTCGCCGCCGGAAATCTCCCTTTCCTTGTCGCCGAATCGCAACACCGCGCCCCAGCCGCCGGGGCCGGGATTGCCCTTGCATGCGCCGTCGGTGAAAATCTCGACTTGCGGCAGGTCGCTCATGCGCCAAGCAGGTCCGCCGGCCTGGCACCGGCATAGAAATCGAGACGCCGCAGATAGGCCAGCGGATCCTTGCGAATCACCAGCGCGTCGGCGGGGGTGTTGATCCAGTCATAGGCCCGCGTCAGCAGGAACCGCAGCGCCGCGCCCCGGCAGAGGATCGGGAAGGCGGTGCGTTCGGCTGCCGAAAGGCCGTGGGTGGCCTCATAGCCTGCACCCAGCGCCTTGGCGCGCTCTCCGAACCAGGTCGCGCCGTCCTGGCTGAAGCACCAGGCGCTGTGCGTCACCGCCAGATCATAGGCGCGGATATCGGTGCAGCTGAAATAGAAATCGATCAGGCCCGTCACCTCGTCGCCCAGCATCAGCACATTGTCGGGAAACAGGTCCGCATGGATGACCGAGCGGGGCAGGCCGGCGGGCCAGTGCGCATCGAGAAAAGCCAGCTCCTCCGCCACGCGGGCGCCCAGGCCCGGCGCGATCCGGTCGAAATCCTCGCCGCATCTGGCCGCGAGATCGTGCCAGCCGGGCAGGTCGAGCGCATTGCGGCGCTCGCCGGTGAAACCCTCCGCCGCCCTGTGCATGGCGCCCAGCGCCGCGCCTGCCGCCCGCGCCTGACCCACGGTCGGCTCGGTCACGGAGATGCCGGTCAGGAACTCGATCAGGCAGGCAGGCCGCCCGGCCAATTGCTGCAGGCGTTTGCCCTCCCGATCCGCGATGAAGCGGGGAACCAGGCAGCCGCGCGCACCCAGATGGTCGAGCAGGTCCATGAAGAAGGGCAGGTCCGCCTCATCCACCCGCTTTTCGTAAAGGGTCAGGATATAACGATGCCCATTGCCGTCATGGCCCGTGGTTTCCAGCAGGTAATTGCTGTTTTCCACCCCCTCCGCGATGCCCTTGGCCGACACGAGACGACCTGCGTCATAGCGGGTGAGGAAAGCGTCGATGTCTTCGGCGGGAACCTGGGTGTAGACGGCCATCGGATTCAGGCGGCCTCCAGACCGCGAGGAAGTTTGAAGGAAATGCTTTCTCTGGCCGTTTCGACCTGTTCCTCGGCCACGGCGAATCGTTCGCCGATCCGGTCGACCACTTCGCGCACCAGCACTTCGGGGGCGGAGGCCCCGGCCGTCAGGCCGAGGGTCCGCACGCTGGCCAACCAGTCGAAATCGACCTCGTCGGCCCGCTGGAGGAGGCGCGCGGGGGCGCCTTCGCGCTCCGCCACCTCGACCAATCGCAGCGAATTGGAACTGTTGGGTGCGCCGATCACATAGACGGCGTCGCACTGTCCGGCGATCGCCTTGACCGCCGCCTGCCGGTTGGAGGTGGCGTAGCAGATATCCTCGCCCCTGGGGGCGTGGATCGCCGGGAATCGGCGTTGCAGGGTGGCGACGATGGCAGCGGTGTCGTCCACCGAGAGCGTCGTCTGCGTCAGGAAGGCGAGATTGCCGGGATCGGCGGGGGTGAAGCTTTCCGCATCCTCCACCGTCTCGATCAGCGTCATGCTGCCCGCATCGACCTGGCCGAAAGTGCCGATCACTTCGGGATGGCCGCTATGCCCGATGAACAATATGTGGCGCCCCGCGTCCACCTGCCGTTCGGCCTGGCGGTGGACCTTGCTGACCAGCGGGCAGGTCGCGTCAAGATAGTCGAGGCCCCGTTCCTGAGCCTTGGCGGGCACGGCCTTGGGCACGCCATGGGCGGAAAAGACCACGGGGAAGCCATCTGGCACCTGGTCCAGTTCCTCGACGAAGATCGCGCCCTTGGCCCTCAGGCTGTCGACCACATATTTATTGTGGACGATCTCATGCCGGACATAGACCGGCGCGCCATATTTTTCGATCGCCCGTTCGACGATGATGATGGCGCGATCGACGCCGGCACAAAAGCCGCGGGGGGCGGCGATCAGCAGCTTCATGGGCGGGCGGGTGGTCATGGGTGGCGGCTTAGGCGAATGTGGCGCTGGATGAAAGCCGCTTCCTTTCAGTTGCGCCCAGTTTCAGTTGCGCCCATTGCGGGCTGCGGATAAGAAGCCCAACGCCTGTTCCCAAGGGATTGCCTGTGACCTTTTCTCGAATTGCGCTGACCGGAATGCTTGCCCTGGCCCTGGCGGGCTGTTCGCGGCGGGGCGAAATCGACCCCACCGGCGGTATCGTGGCCGTCCGTTCGGCCTGTCCGGTGGCGGCGATTCCGGCCCAGACCGGCGATGTCACCCTGTTCAACCCGGCGGGCAGCACCGATGCGCGGGCGATCGATGTGGTGGCGGAGATCACCAATCTGCGTTCGACCTGCGCCGATGGCGAGCAGCTCTATACCGAAGCGACCTTCACGGTGAACGCGCGCCGCAGCGATGCGGGCGCCGCGCGGCAGGTGACGCTGCCCTATTTCTCGGCCGTGGTGCGGGGCGGCAATGCCGTGGTGGCCAAGCGCGTCGGCCAGGTGGTGCTGGATTTCCCGGCAGGGCAGTATCGCGCGAGCGTGACGGCCAAGGCGGGTTCCTATGTGAACAAGGCGGCGGCCACGCTGCCCGACGATATCCAGCGCAAGATCACGGAAAAGCGCAAGGCCGGCGATGCCGATGCCGCGATCGATCCGTTCGCCCAGCCGGACGTCAAGGCGGCCCTGCAGCGAACCAGCTTCGAGCTGCTCGTGGGTTTCAACCTGACCCAGGATCAGCTCCGTTACAACGCTACCCGTTAAGCCCGTTTCACCGTTCGGGCTGAGACAAGTCGAAGCCCCTTTCTTGAAGAACAGGGCGGCCTCTCGACAGGCTCAGGGCGAACGGTCTTTGTAGGAAAGTTCGCTTCCGTGTCCCTGTACAACCGTTTCGCCGCCCATCTCGACGCCGTCCTCGACGCGCTGGAGGCCGAGGGCGCGCTGCCCGCCGGGCTCAACCGCAAGCCGGTGACGGTGGAACCGCCGCGCGATGCCAGCCATGGCGACCTTGCCACCAATGCCGCCATGGTGCTGGCCAAGCCGGCTGGCACCAATCCGCGGGAACTGGCCGGGAAGATCGTGGCGGGCCTGGAAAAGCTGGACGAGGTGGAAAGCGCGTCCATCGCCGGGCCGGGCTTCATCAACCTCAAGCTGACCGACGCCACCTGGCGCGCGGAACTGGCGGCGATCCATGCCGAGGCGGAAGGCTATGGCCGCTCCTCCTCCGGCGAGGGCGTCACGGTCAATGTCGAATATGTCTCCGCCAATCCCACCGGTCCCATGCATATGGGCCATTGCCGGGGCGCGGTGGTGGGCGATGCGCTCGCCACCCTGCTGGAGCATGTCGGGCACCGGGTGATCCGCGAATATTATATCAACGATGCGGGCGGCCAGGTGGACGTGCTCGCCCGCTCCGCGCATGTGCGTTATCGCGAGGCGCTGGGCGAGGCCGTGGGCGAAATTCCCGAAGGCCTCTATCCGGGCGACTATCTGGTGCCGGTGGGACAGGCGCTGGCCACCGAATATGGCGACAAATATGTTGGCGCGCCGGAGAGCGAATGGCTGGTGCCGTTCCGCACCAGGGCCGTTGCCGCGATGATGGACATGATCCGCAGCGATCTGGCGTTGCTCGGCATCCACCACGACATCTTCTCCTCGGAGGCGAAGCTGCAGGCGGCAGGCAAGCCGGAAGCCGCCGAGCAATGGCTGCGGGCGCATGATCTGGTCTATGACGGCGTGCTGGAAGCGCCCAAGGGCGAAACGCCGGACGACTGGGAACCGGTCGAGCTGCCGCTCTTCCGCTCGACCAGGTTCGGCGACGATCAGGACCGGCCGATCAGGAAGTCGAACGGAAGCTGGACCTATTTCGGTGCCGACATGGCCTATCACTTCCAGAAGGCGCAGACCGCAGACCAGCTGATCGACATCTGGGGCGCCGACCATGGCGGCACGGTCAAGCGTATCCAGGCGGCCGTCGCCGCGCTGACCGAGGGCAAGGCGCGCTTCGACGTCAAGCTGATCCAGATGGTCCGGCTGCTGCGCGACGGCGAGCCGGTGAAGATGTCGAAGCGCGCGGGCAATTTCGTAACGCTGGCCGATGTCGTGCGCGAAGTGGGCAAGGATGTGGTCCGCTTCACCATGCTGACGCGCAAGGCCGATGCGCAGATGGACTTCGACTTCGCCAAGGTGGTGGAGGCGTCGAAGGACAACCCGGTCTTCTACGTGCAATATGCCCATGCCCGCATTTCTTCGCTGGGCCGCCGCGCCGAGGAAGCGGGACTCGGCCTGCCCGCGCCCGACCTGTCCCGCCTTGGGACGGAGGAGCTGGGGCTGGTGAAGCTCGCCGCGCAGTTTCCGCGCGTCGTGGAAGGGGCGGCTTCGGCCCGCGAGCCGCACCGTATCGCCTTCTATCTCAATGATTTGGCCTCTGCTTTCCATAGCTGGTGGAATCTGGGCAACGACAATCCGCAGGCCCGCGTCATCCTGACGGATGACCCGGCCACCACTTCCGCGCGGCTTTTCTTGAGCCGGGGAATCGGGCAAATCATCCGCAATGGCCTCGCGCTGATGGGCGTGGCCGCATTGACGGAAATGCAATGACCGGCGGAGTTTTGGACTGATGGGCGACTATGCGCGGGGACGGCTGGACCTGGACGATGATGAGCGTCTGCCCTGGCTCGAACCCGCTATCGAGGATGAGGAGGAGCAGGGGCTCTCGCCGCTCAGGCTGCTGGGCTTCATCCTGTTCGGACTGGCGCTGATCGGCGCGGTCGTCGCGGGCGTCTGGCTGATCCAGAACCGCTCGGGCGGTGCTGGCGGCGAGGGCAAGCTGATCGCCGCGCCCGCCGGCGACTACAAGATCCCGGCCCAGGAGGCCGACGCCAAGAAATTCGACGGCGAGGGCGACGCCAGCTACGCCGCGAGCGAAGGCGTGGCGCGCGACGGACGAATCGATCCGACGCGGGTGCCGGAGGCGCCGATCACGCCCACCGGCGCTGCCGGCAATGCGAGGCCCGCCGTTTCCGGCAAACCCGCGCAGAGCGTCACGGCAAAGGTGGCCGATGAAACCAACGTGAAGCCCGCGGCGGCCGCCGCCCGGCCGGCCGGCGGCGGCACGATCCAGCTTGGCGCCTATGGCAACCAGGCCTTCGCCAAGGATGCGTGGACGCGCCTGTCCAAGCGCTTCACCTATCTGGAGCCGCTGCCCATGTCGATCGAGCAGGCGGAGGTGGGCGGCAGCACCGTCTATCGCCTGCGCGCGGCGGCGGGCGGGCAGGCCGCCATGCTCTGCGGCAAGCTCAAGGTTGCCGGCGAGAGCTGCATGGTGGTCAATTAAGGGGTCAAACCCCTTCGACAGCAGGCTTCCGAGCCGCTACCATCTGCCGTATGAAACCCGTTATCTTCGGCCTTTCCGGCGAAACACTGACTGCGGACGAGCGCGCCTTCTTCGCGGAGGCGCAGCCTGCCGGCTATATCCTGTTTCGGCGCAATATCGCCAGCAAGGCGCAGCTTCGGGCACTGACCGACGATCTGCGGGCGCTGCATGGCCGTGACGATCTGCTGATCATGATCGATCAGGAAGGCGGCCGGGTGGCGCGAATGCAGGCGCCGGTCTGGCCAAGCTTCCCGCCCGGCGCGCTGTTCGACAAGCTCTATGAGATCGCGCCCTCCAGCGCCATCGCCGCGGCGCGCGCCAATGCACGCGCCATTGCCGCCACCCTGACGGAAGCGGGAATCACCGTCGATGCGCTGCCGCTGCTCGATGTGCGGCAGGATGGGGCGAGCGACATCATGGGCGACCGGACGCTGGGCGCCGAACCGATGCGGGTGGCGGCGCTGGGGAGGGCGGTGATCGAGGGGCTGGCCGACGGCGGCGTGGTCGGCATCGTCAAGCATATGCCGGGCCACGGCCGGGCGACGGTCGACAGCCATCATGAATTGCCCATCGTCACCGCCGACGAGGATGCGCTGGCCATCGACCTTGCGCCGTTCCAGGCGCTGAAGGACGCGCCCATCGGGATGACGGCGCATGTCGTCTATACCGCCTGGGATCCCGACCTGCCCGCCAGCCTGTCGCCTTCGGTGATCGAGACGATCATCCGCGGACGGATCGGCTTCGACGGGCTGCTGATGTCCGACGATCTCGACATGAAGGCGCTGAAAGGCAGCATCCCCGAACTGGCGGCGGCGACCGTCGCGGCGGGGTGCGATCTGGCGCTCAATTGCTGGGGGCGGATGGACGATATGACGGGCATCGCCGATCTGCTGCCGGACATCACGCCGCAGGCAAGGCTGAGGCTCGATCGCGCCATGGCGTCGACCCACAGGCTGTCCGATGCGCCGCCGCTGGAGGCATTGCTGGCCACCCGCGACGCATTGCTGGCGCCGGTTCTGGTTTGACCAGTGGACGACCTTTTCACGCCCCCCGCCGTTCCGCGACCTGAAACGCTGACGGTCAGCTTCGAGAGTTGGGAGGGGCCGCTCGACCTGCTGCTGGCGCTGGCGCGGACGCAGAAGGTCGATCTGCGCGAAATTTCTATCCTTGCCCTCGTCGAGCAATATCTGGCCTATATCGAGGGCGCGCGGAAGCTGAAGCTGGAACTGGCCGCCGATTATCTGGTGATGGCGGCTTGGCTGGCCTATCTCAAGTCCGCGCTCCTGCTGCCCCGGGAAGCCCAGCCCGAACCCAGTCCCGAGGAATTGGCGCTGCGGCTGCAACTGCGGCTCCAGCGCCTGCAGGCCATGCGGGAGGCGGGGGCGCGGCTGATGGCGCGCGACCGGATCGGACGCGACGTCTTCCAGCGTGAGAAGCCAGAGGGCCTGCGCCTCGTGCGCAAGGCGAAATGGGCGGCCAGCCTGTTCGACCTGATCCAGTCCTATGGCCAGATCCGTGCCCGCACCCAGCCGGTCGTCCATATGGTTGCGGTGCGGCCGGTGATGACGCTGGACGAAGCGATCCAGCGGGTGGGAACGCTGGTCGGCGCGGCGATCGACTGGACGGCGCTTGAAGCCTTCCTGCCGACCGGGCAGGATGGGCCGATGGCACGATCGGCGCTCGCCAGCAGCTTCGTCGCCGCGCTCGAACTGGCGCGGCAGGGGCGGCTGGAAATCCAGCAGGAGGGAATTTTCGAACCCATCTTCCTGCGTGCCGCCGTGCCGGAACCGACTGCGGGGCGCCTATTGTGATCGAAGAACAGGACGACTTCCTGCGCGCCGTGGAGGCCGTGCTGTTCGTATCGGAACAGCCGCTGACACTGGCGGAGCTCAAGCTGCATGTCGGGGAGGCGGGGGATTTGCTGGCGGCGCTCACAACCCTGAGCGATCATTATGCCGGGCGGGGCATCAATCTGGTCGAGCGGGGCGGGCGCTGGCATTTCCAAACCGCCGCCGATCTGGCCCATATCCTCCGCCGCGAGAAGGACGAGACGCGCAAGCTGTCCCGGGCGGCCATGGAAACCCTGGCGATCATCGCCTATCATGAGCCGGTGAGCCGTGCCGAGATCGAGGCCATTCGCGGCGTTCAGGTGGCCAAGGGCACGCTCGACGTGCTGATGGAGGCGGGCTGGGTGCGGCCCGCGGGCCGCCGGGAAGTGCCGGGGCGGCCGCTGATCTACGCCACGACGCACGAGTTCCTCTCCCATTTCGGCCTCAGCAGCCGCCGCGACCTGCCTGGGATAGACGATCTGCGCGCAGCCGGGCTGCTTGACCCGGTTGATTTGGCACTGGAGGGGCTTGGCGCCCAATCCGTTGTGGAAAATGACGAGGAAGATGCTTAGATAAGCGGCAGTTTCAGGAGTACGTTCAAATGGGTTCCTTTTCGTTGATGCACTGGGTCATCGTTCTCCTGGTGGTCATGCTGCTGTTCGGCGGCGGCCGGATTTCCGGGCTGATGGGTGACGTTGCCAAGGGCATCAAGAGCTTCAAGAAGGGCATGGAGGACGATGACGATGTCCCTGCCAGGCCCGCCACGCGCATCGAGGGCCATCGCGTTCCGGAACAGGATGCGCCGACCGCAACGGAAGAAAAGACCAAGGCCTGATTTTCCTTCGGCCGGGGCGGTAGGCACGCATGTTTGGCATCGATTCGTCTGAGCTTCTGGTGATCGTCATCATCGCGGTGATCGTCATCGGCCCGAAGGACCTGCCCCGCGCACTCTACAAATTGGGACAGATCGTCGGGAAGGCGCAGGGCATGGCCCGTCACTTCCGCACCGGCATCGATGCCATGGTGCGAGAGGTCGAACTGGAAGAGCTGGAAAAGAAATGGGCCGCTCAGAACAAGCGGATCATGGAAGAACATCCTCCTGAGACCAGCGGCGATCCCGAGCCGTTGCCAGCACCCGCGGCGCCAATCCTGACGGACGAGGAAAGCGCTCCCATGGGTGCGGAATCGGCACCTGTTCCGCAACCAGCCGGCGAAGTCCCCCCACATGTCCCGGCCCGGCCAGCGAGCGACGGCCCGCCCTATCTGGCGCAGGAATCCGTGCGAAAGGGTGACGCGGCGGCATGAAGGACATTGACGACAGCAAGGCGCCGCTGCTCGATCACCTGATCGAACTGCGTGGACGGCTGCTCAAATGCGTCTATGCGTTGTTCATAACGGGCGCGATCTGTTTCTATTTTTCGGAACAGCTGTTCGCCATCCTGGTCCATCCGTTGAAGGAAGCCTTTGGCGACGGTGGTGGGCGGCTGGTCTATACCAAGCTTTACGAAGCCTTTTTCGTGCAGGTGAAGATCGCGGTTTTCGGGGCGTTCTGCCTGTCCTTCCCGATCATCGCGAACCAGCTCTGGGCCTTTGTCGCGCCGGGCCTTTATGCCAAGGAAAAGCGGGCGCTGCTGCCCTTCCTCATCGCCACGCCCTTTCTGTTCGCCATGGGTGCGTCCCTGGCCTATTTCGTCGTGATGCCGACGGCCTTCCATTTCTTCCTGAAATTTCAGGGAAACAGCAGCGGGCTGCAACTGGAGGCGCTGCCGAGCGCGGACGCCTATCTGGGGCTGGTGATGCAGTTCATCCTCGCCTTCGGCGTCAGCTTCCTGATGCCGGTGCTGCTGATGCTGCTCAACCGCGCCGGGTTCGTCAGCCGGGCGCAGCTGATCGGGCTGCGCCGTTATATGATCGTCGCCGCCTTCATTCTCGCGGCGGTGCTGACGCCGCCCGACGTGGTGTCGCAACTGATGCTCGCGGTGCCGCTGCTGTTGCTGTACGAATTCACGATCATCGCCATCTGGTTCACGGATCGTAAGCAGGCCAGGGAACTGGCTCTCGCGGACGCGGCCGACGCCGCTAACTGATGGGAAAGAGGCCCGTCCAAAAAAGGGCGGGCCTTAATTTCGGGCGGTTATTTGGCGGCGTTTTCCACCGCCTCGCCAGCGCTTTGCACGTCTTTACCGGCGCCTTCCACCGTGTTGCAGGCGGCGACCATCAACGAACCGGTCAACAGCAGAGCGGCTAGGATATTCCTGGTCATCATTATCTCCTTGAAACTTGTCATTTTTCCGCACTGCTTTTGGCGCAGGGCGATATTCCATCCGGCCGGATGATCCATGCCGGCGACCAAGGAACAACCCGCCGACGGAAAAAGCGTTCCGCGCGCGAAAATATCTCTGATTTCTGAGGGATAGGCCCAAAAATTCTGAGCCCGGAACGCGTCGGGGGGGGGGAGATGCGTTCCGGGCTCATGTTTTTTTGGATAGCAAGAGCGGGGGGCAAAAGATTTGCTATCCGGGGTGTAGAACTATCGGTGAAGCCGTTCGGTTCCGCCGGTTCCAAAAAAAAATCATTATTTATATGCGTTTATTTTTCAAAGGCTTGGATAGTTTCCTGGATGCTAACCATGAAAATGCCGGGCGGCCGCCGGAAAAATGGGGGCGGGATCAGATCAGGGGGCGACCGCTGTTGCGGAATTCGGGCCGAATGGCGGACTGCGGCAGGGCCGGTCCGTTGACCGGCGCGGTCATGCCGGCAGCGGCGTCTGTTTTGGGAAGATCGGGCGCGGGCCTCGATGGCGCCATGTCTGTGATCGGCAAGGGAAGGGGAGGTTTGATCCACGCCGCCCGCGCGGGTCCGGATTGGGTTTCCCGGCCCAGATAGACCGCGCGGAAGGCGGAAGCGGCGCCGCCAGCCCCCGATGCCCGGTAGAAGATATGGGCGCCGATCACGGCAACGGGCTGCATGGCATTGGCCCAGTCGGGGCGGACCGCCAATGTGTGATAGAAGGTGGCGAGTCCGACGGGTTCGTAAACCCGGCCCGCCAGGGCCAGGGCGGCTATGCGCCGGGCGCGAGCCCAGCCTTCGGCACTCGCCAGGCGCACCATGGAACCGTCGCAACTGAAGGTGAACTGGCAACGGGCGTCGGTGCGTTCCGACCCCTCATAGATGACGCCGCAGATGCTTTTCGGCCAATTGGGGTTGCGCACGCGGTTGAGGACGACCTGGGCTACGGCGCGCTGGCCGTCCTCCGGCTCGTTCCCCGCTTCATAATAGATGGCGGAGGTCAGGCAATTGAGCGCGCGATAGCTGTCGAGCGCCGTCAGCCCGCGGAACGCCATGGCGGGCGCGGCCTGCACCGCTTCCAGGCCCATCACATGTTCGCTTCGGATCGTCGCGACGCCGGGAGCGGGATCGAAAGCGCCCTGCGCGAAGAAAAAGGCCGAGCCGGGAAAATTGTCCCCCGGCTTTTCGGCAGGATCGCTCTCGCTTGCCGACGTGGCGAGCAGGTCGAGCGGCGCGGCGGTGATCAGGCGCGGCGCCGCCAGCGCGACCAGCGCCAGCGCGGCGACGGCGCCATGCCCCATCGATATTGCCCTGCTCGCCAAAGGCCGGTTTTCCTCGAAATATCCACCTGCTGTCCTGGTTTATAGGGGAAAAGCCCTGCCACTTCCTCATCGGATTTCGGCCTGTCCCGGCCTGGGACAATCACAAGGAGGCACGTTAACAATCGGCGCTTTCAGCCCGGCAGCAATGTGTTGCTTGGCAAGCGCGCATCTGGTCCGCTATGCGGGGGTGATGCTGGTTCAGAAAGATAGCCTTGCCCTGATTGGCAACACGCCGATGGTGCGCCTGACCGGCCCGTCGCAAGAGACGGGCTGCGACATTTACGCCAAGTGCGAATTCGCCAATCCCGGCGCCTCGGTGAAGGACCGCGCGGCGCTGTTCATCGTCAACGATGCCGAGGAAAAGGGGCTGTTGAAGCCCGGCGGAACCATTGTCGAGGGTACGGCGGGCAATACCGGCATCGGCCTGGCGCTGGTCGCCAATGCCAAGGGGTACCGGACGATCATCGTCATGCCCGAAACCCAGAGCCGCGAGAAGATGGATACGCTGCGCGCGCTGGGCGCGGAACTGGTGACGGTTCCCGCCGCGCCCTATTCCAATCCCGGCCATTTCGTCCACACCTCGCGCCGTCTGGCGGAGGAAACGGAGGGAGCGATCTGGGCCAACCAGTTCGACAATATCGCCAACCGCAAGGCGCACATCATCGGTACGGCGGAGGAAATCTGGACCCAGATGGATGGGCAGATCGACGGCTTCACCTGCGCGGCGGGCACAGGCGGCACGATTGCGGGCGTGGGGCTGGGTCTCAAGGCCCATGACGAGAATATCACCATCGCCTTGAGCGATCCCCATGGCGCGGCGCTCTATAATTATTATGCCCATGGCGAGTTGAAGGCGGAGGGCAATTCGGTGGCCGAGGGTATCGGCCAGGGCCGGATCACCGCCAATCTGGAGGGCGCGCCGATCGACACCCAATTCCGCATTTCCGACGAGGAAGGGCTGCTCTGGGTGCGGCGCCTGCTGGCGGAGGAAGGGCTGTGCCTGGGCCTCTCGTCGGGCATCAATGTCGCGGGCGCGGTGGCGCTGGCGAAGCAGTTGGGACCAGGCAAGCGGATCGTCACGATCCTGTGCGATACGGGTTTCCGTTATCTTTCAACCCTTTACAATCGCGAGTGGCTGGAATCGAAGGGCTTGACTGTCTTCCCCTGGCTCGCGCAAACTCGTTGACCGCCGACACGGGTCGCGGCGGCAAAGAAAAAAGAGCAGTTCATGGCTGAAACACCCCGCCAACAGGAAGGGTTGCAGCGTGTCCAGATCGGCCTCACGGGGCTGGCGGGCGTGGTGTTGCTCGTGGGCCTGGCGAATATCGTTATCGACAAGGCGCGGATCGACGATCCGGCCGTGCCGCCACCGACCGTGCCGACGGTGGACGTCAATGCCGTCTCGCCCAAGGAGCCGCTGGCGGAGCTGGGCGTGCAGCCTGCGCCGGAACAGGCGCCGATCGTGCCGGATTTGCAGCCCGACCCCAATCTCAAGAAACCGATGGATCGCGAGATTCAGCCCGCAACGCGCTGATCCCGGCCCTGCCGCTTGAAATTCCTGCTCCGCACATGGCTGATGCTGGCTTTGCCGGGGCTGCTGGTGCTGCTTGCCGGCTTGCCTGCCCTGCTGCGGACGGGGCAGGTCGATCCGCGCGGCTGGATGCTGCCTGCGTTGCTGCTGGTTCCGGCGGCCGCTCTGCTGAAAAGATGGCGGGGTGAGGGTGCGGCCTGGTGGGCCGGGCTGGGCACGGCCGGATCGGTCCTGTCCTGCGCGTTCCTGGCGAGCTGGCGGGTTCCGGCGCTGGTGCCGCTGCTGTGGTGGATCGGCGTCCTGATCTTCGCGATCCTGGCCGGTCTTGCGTTCGAGGGGGGAGGCAATCCCGCAGGGTCAGGAGTCGGGTCGCGCCGTCCGGACTGGGTTGCTGCCTTCGCGGGAACACGGCCCATAACCGGACTGGGACTGACCCTGCTGGCGCTGGCGATAGGCTGGCTTGGCAGGGACGCGCCTGTCGAACCTGTGCAACGGCGGCCGGAACTGGCAGTGATCAGCGGCCTGCCGCTCTTCTGGCGCGAGGGCGAGCGGGGATTGGCCGCCAGGAACGACGCGCCGATCGTCACGGTTCTTCGCCAGCGCTTCACGGTGACGGCTCTCGACAGTCCCCTCGCGCTGGAAAGGGGCCGGGCCAGGGCGCTTTTGCTGGCCCAGCCGCGTGCCTTCTCGATGGATGAACTGGTCGCGCTCCATGGCTGGATCAGCCGGGGCGGCAAGGCTCTGATTCTCGCCGATCCGCAATTGCGCTGGCCGATGGACCTGCCGCTCGGCGACCGGCGCAGGCCGCCGGCGGTCAGCCTGCTCTCCGCGATGCTGGAAGTCTGGGGCGTCAAGCTGATGCCGCCTTCCGCCGGAGCGGGGGAGGAGCGCCATTTCCTCGGCGATGGGCGGATGCTGACCGTCTATGCCGCCTCCGCTTTCGAGGATGCAGGTCCCGATTGCCGCATCGCCGGGCGTGGGCTGGTGGCGCGCTGCCAGGTGGGGAAGGGGACGGCGACCATCGTGGCCGATGCCGATCTGATCGACGACCGGCTCTGGCTGGCCGATCCGGCCGCGCCGCTCGACCCCGGCCAGTGGACCGCCGACACGCCGCAATTCGTCGCGCAGGCCCTGGGCGCGGAGCTTGCCGCAGGGCGCCGCTGGGTCAGGTCGGGTGACGCGCTGGTCCATGCGGTCCGCTGGGCGTTCCTGGCCGGGATTTTCTGGGCGGCCCTGGGCGCGGTGCTGTTTCGCCGGAGGAGTCGGGAGCATTTTGGCCCCTCCGCGCCACGGCCTGCCCTCCTGAAACCGGAAATGGGAGACTAAATACCAGAACAAAACAGGATTTCCCGGCTTATCCCAAAATATCCCTTTTCTTGAACCCCGGGGCTTGGTATTTGATGGCCATAGGGGTTTGTCAGGCTTTGCTAGTCCTGTTGCCCGGGTCGCGAATGGCGCATCCGGACGGCGATGGCCTGCGCCCTCGGAAACGGATGGGGCAGCAGTCCAAAAGTGTCGGAAGTCATTCTCTATACGGGCAACGCGTTCAGCGTCGCGGACGGCAAGGGCCGTTTCGTGCTGCCCCTGGAGATGCGCCGGCAGGTCAAGCTTTCCAGCGGCAATGAAACGCGGCTGTTTCTCTCGGTCCATGGCGGCAACCCCTGCGCCACGGGTTTCGGAGAATCGCACCGCCGCCATCTGTTCACCGAAGTCGAGGAACTGGCCCGCGAAGCGCGTGCCGCCGGCCGCGACTATGATGCCGACCTGGAGCTGGAACGCCGCCTCGGCACCATCGAGGAGGTGAATTTCGACGAAGGCGGCCGCTTCGCCATGCACCCCGACATCAAGGAGGAATATGGCATTGCGGACGCCGTCTTCTTCTACGGCGTGGGCCGTTACATCCAGATCTGGAAGCCCGAGACGCTGGTCGACAGCAAGGACCGGCCCGAACTGATCCGCAACAAGGTCCGCCGCTGGCTCGACCAGCGCGCGGCGGGGGGCGGCAAGTGAGCGCTTCCCCCGGCCATGACCGCCATATCCCGGTTCTCATCGACGAAGTGCTCGACGCCCTCGCCATCAACCCCGGCGAGGTCCATGTCGACGGCACATTCGGCGCGGGCGGCTATTCCAGCGCCATGGCGGGCAAGGGGGCGAAGGTCTTCGCCTTCGACCGCGATCCCGACGCGATCCGCGAAGGGCAGGCTCTGGCGGATGAGAAGGGCATCACCCTCATCCCCGGCGAGTTCTCGCGCATGGAAGGGCTGCTGGCGGAACGCGGCGTGACCTGCGTTTCGGGGGTGACGCTGGATATCGGCGTCTCCTCGATGCAGCTCGACCGGCCAGAGCGCGGCTTTTCCTTCCAGGGCGACGGGCCGCTCGACATGACCATGAGCCGGAGCGGGATGAGCGCCGCCGATTTCCTGAACACCGCCCCGGAACAGGAAATCGCCGATATCCTATATCGCTATGGCGAGGAGCCGCGTTCGCGCCGGGTGGCGAAGGCGATCGTCGAGGCGCGCCCGCTGGTGCGGACCGGCCAGTTGGCCAGCGTCGTGCGCCGCGCGCTAGGCCACAAGCCGCATGACAAGAAGGATCCGGCCACCCGGACCTTCCAGGCGATCCGCATCCATGTGAATCGCGAACTGGAGGAACTGGAGCGCGGGCTGGAGGCGGCCGAGGCGATGCTGGAGGAAGGCGGGCGGCTGGCGGTCGTCACCTTCCATTCGCTGGAGGACCGCATCGTCAAGCAGTTCCTGCGCAACCGCAGCGGCGGGGAGTCGGGCGGCTCGCGCCATCTGCCGCAGAAACAGGCGGGGTCTTCGCCCACGTTCGAAAAGCCCGCCAAGGCGGTGCGGCCCGGACAGGCGGAACTGACCCGCAACCCCAGGGCCCGATCCGCCACGCTGCGCAGCGCCATCCGGACTGCCGCCCCTGTTTCGTCCCGCCCAACCCAAGACAGGAATCCCCGCTCATGATCGCGGTCAAGAGATTGCAGAGCCTGATCTGGATCCTGCTCGTCGCGCTGGGGGCGCTGGGGGCCTATATGGTGTCGCTGAAAGTCGCGACCGAGCGCAACGAACTGATGAAGGTCCGCGTCCAGATCGCGCGGGCGAAGGCGGATATCCGCTATCTGGAGACCGAGTTCAGCGCGCGGGCGAACATGCGCCAGCTCGAACGCTGGAACCAGGACGATTTCCTCTATGCGACGCCGACCGCCCAGCAATATCTGGCGGGCGAGCGCGCTCTGGCGCATCTGGACGGCGTGCAGCCCAACGGGCCGGACTATGTCGCGCCGCCGGTGATGGTGGCGATGGTGCAGACCCCTGCCGACCTGCCCTCCGCGCCGCAGGCCGCCCCGGCGAGTCCCGCCCCGGCCCAGATCCGCAGCGACATCGCCGTGATCCGCGAGGCGCACGCCGCCGACAATGTCGACAGGATCGCGGCGGCCCCGGCCAAGACCGCCAGGGAAAAGGCGAAGGACGACGCCGACACGTCGAAGCCCAATCCCGTCGCCCGCCGAGCCGAGCGCATGGCGATGCTGGACGCCAAGTTGCTGGACGACAGCACCATGGGCGACATCAGCGCCCACGCGAAGCGGGAACGCGCCAAGGGGGATCGCTAAAAATGGCGACGATCATCGTCCAGCCGGGCGGCGCCAGGGCGGGCAAGCAGCGGGTCGACCTGACCGCCATCGCGCATAACCGGCTGATGCTGCTGCTGATCCTGTTCATGCTGATTACCGGCGTTGTGATCCTGCGCCTGACCTGGGTGGGGATTTTCGCGGGCAATGGGCAGGGCGGCGACATGGCGGCGGGCGCGCCCGCGCGGGCCGATATCGTCGATCGCAACGGCGTGCCGCTGGCGCGGACGATGGACGCCTATTCCATCGCCGTGCGCCCTTCGAAGCTGATCGGCGATCCCGGCGAACTGGCCCGCAAGCTGCACGAAATCTTCCCGGATGAACCGGAATCGGCCTTCTACAAGAAGCTGACCGGCCGGGGCTGGGCCTATCTGCGCCGCCGCGCCTTGCCGGAGGAGGTCGCGGCGGTGAACGCGCTGGGCGAGATCGGCATCGAATTTCCGCGCGAGAAGGAGCGGCTCTATCCGCAACGCACCTTGGCCGCGCATGTGCTGGGCTTCGCGCCCAATGCGGACGGCAAGGGCGGCATGGGTGTGGAGGCCGCGTTCAACGACCGGCTGACCGATCCGGCGCTGCGCGGCCAGCCCTTCGCCATGTCGATCGACAGCCGGGTGCAGGGCGCGCTGGAGAGCGAACTCTACGCCCAGCTTGTCCAGACCCATGCCAAGGGGGCTGGCGGCGTCATTCTCGACGCCAACACCGGCGAAGTGATCGCCATGGCCTCGATCCCGGTCTTCGATCCCAACAAGCTGGAAAATTACGCGGGCAAGACGTGCAGCGAATCGCCGCTCTGCAATCATATGGTTCAGGCGCGCTACGAACTGGGCTCGGCCTTCAAGCCGCTTTCCATCGGCGCGGCGATGGACCGGGGGATCGTCACCTCCATGTCCAAGACCTATGATGCGACCGCGCCGCTCGCCATTGCCGGTTTCCGCATCAAGGACGACCATCCGCTGGGCCGCTGGATCAACGTGCCGGAGATTCTGGTGCACAGCTCCAACATCGGCACGGCGCGCATCGCCGACCAGATGGGCGCGGAGCCTTTGCAGCATCTTTTCCGGGAGTTGCACTTCGACCAACGGGCCCCGATCGAACTGAACGAACGGGCCGGGACGCTCTGGCCCGTCAATTGGGGGCGAATCACCACGCTCACCGTCTCCTACGGCCATGGCATCGCCGTAACGCCTTTGCATCTCGCTTCGGCTTATGCGGCGCTGGTCAATGGCGGGCTGTGGCGGCCCGCTACGCTGCGCAAATTGAAGGCGGATGAGGTGCCGGAAGGCCGCCGGGTCTTTTCCGCCGCCACCAGCGCGCGGATGCGGCAACTGTTGCGGATGATCGTCGCCGCGGGTACAGGTCGCAGCGCCGACGCCAAGGGATACCGGGTGGGCGGCAAGACAGGTTCCGCCGAAAAGCCCCAGGAGGGCCGGTATAACAAGACTTCGCTGGTGACGACTTTCGCTTCTGCCTTCCCGATGGACAATCCGCGCTATGTGGTCCTCGTCACCATGGACGAGGCGACGGGCCAATATGGCCTGCGCACGGCGGCCTGGACCGCCGCGCCGGTGGTGAAGCGGGTGGTGGAACGCACCGGGCCGATGCTGGGCGTGTTGCCCGACGAACGCCGCGACGTCGATATTTCCGACCTCATGCCGTTGCTGCACGGCGACAAGGAGAAAGAATAGAATGCGCCTCGGGTCGCTTATCGAGGGGCTGGATGCGAAGCTCGACACCAACGCACCGCTAGATGCGCCAAATCTAGAACAATCGGTGTCGGGCTTCGCAATCGATAACCGGAAGGTCGCGCCGGGCACGGTGTTCGGCGCCTTCCAGGGCATGCGCGTGAATGGGGAGGATTATATCCCTGCCGCCGTGCAGGCCGGGGCCGTGGCGGTCGTCGCCCGGCCGGAGGCCAGGGTCGCGGGCGCGATCCATATCGCCCATGCCAATCCGCGCCGCCTGTTCGCGCAGTTGGCCGCGCGCTATTTCGCGCCTTTCCCCGACGTGACCGTCGCCGTCACCGGCACCAACGGCAAGACCTCCACGGTGGAGCTGGCGCGGCAATTGTGGCGGATGCTGGGGCATCATTCGGCCTCGATCGGTACCTTGGGCGTCACCACCTCGGTCGATCAGGTGTCCACCGGCCTCACCACGCCGGACATCGTGACCTTCCTTGCCAACATGTCGGGCCTGAAGCGCGAAGGCATCACCCATGCCGCCTTCGAGGCGTCGAGCCACGGGCTTGCCCAATATCGCACCGAGGGGCTGCCGGTATCGGCGGCCGCCTTCACCAACCTGTCGCGCGACCATCTCGACTATCATGGCGACATGGACAGCTATTTCGACGCCAAGATGCGGCTGTTCGACGAAGTCGTCGCGCCCGATGGCGCGGCGGTCGTCTGGGCCGATGACATATGGTCCGACAAGGTCATCCAGCGGGCTACGAAGCGGGGGCTTCGTGTGCTGAGCGTCGGGGTGCAGGGGCAGGCATTGCGCCTTGCCAACCGCACCCCGACCCAGTTGGGCCAGACGCTGGAGGTCGAGGCAGGCGGTGAATTTGGGGGCAGGCCCTACAAGGTCGATCTGCCGCTGATCGGCGCCTATCAGGCGGCCAATGCGCTGACCGCCGCCGCCCTGGTGATCGCGGGCGGCGAGGATGTGGGCAAGGTGCTGGAACTGCTTGGCCGGGTTCAGCCGGTGCGCGGGCGGCTGGAACGCGCCGTCATCACGCGGGCGGGCGCGCCGGTCTATGTCGATTATGCGCATACGCCCGACGGCCTGCGCGCCGCGATCGAGGCGCTGCGGCCGCATACGCGCGGGCGCCTGATCGCGCTGTTCGGCGCGGGCGGGGATCGCGATGCGGGCAAGCGTCCGCAAATGGGCAAGGTGGCCGCCGACCTCGCCGATCATGTCATCGTGACCGACGACAATCCGCGTTCGGAGGAACCTTCCGCGATCCGCGCCGCCGTCATGGCGGGCGCGCCGGGGGCGGAGGAAATCGGCGGGCGCCGCGCCGCGATCGCCGCCGCCATTGCGCAGGCCGGTGCGGATGATATCGTGCTGCTGGCGGGCAAGGGGCATGAGCAGGGGCAGATTATCGGGGACCGGGTGTTGCCCTTCGACGACGTGACCGTGGCGCGGGAATGCGCCGGATGAGCGCACTCTGGACCTCCGAAGAGATTGCGCAGGCCACAGGGGGCGTCGCTTCGGCGCCCTTCGCCGTTTCTGGCGTGGCGTTCGACAGCCGGGAAGTCGCGGCGGGCGACCTGTTCGTCGCGATGAAGGGCGAGGCGACGGACGGCCATCGCTTCGTCGACAAGGCCTTCGGTCAGGGCGCGGCCGGTGCCATCGTCAGCGAAGCCATCGCCCGGCCGCATGTGCTGGTGCCCGATAGCGCGGCCGCGCTGGAGGCCCTGGGCCGTGCCTCGCGCGAACGGATGCAGGGCAAGGTGGTCGGCGTCACCGGATCGGTCGGCAAGACGGGGACCAAGGAAGCGCTGTTCCATGCGCTGGATCGCGTTCGTCCCGGCGCAGTGCATCGATCGGTCAAGAGCTACAACAACCATGTCGGCGTGCCGCTCAGCCTTTCCCGGATGCCGCGGGACTCGGCCTTCGGCGTGTTCGAAATGGGCATGAACCATGCGGGCGAGCTTTCGGCCCTGACCCGGCAGGTGCGGCCGCATGTCGCCATCGTCACCGCCATCGCGCCCGCCCATATCGAATTTTTCGGCACCGAGGAGAAGATCGCCGAGGCCAAGGCCGAGATTTTCGAGGGGCTGGAGCCGGGCGGCACGGCGGTCATCCCCTATGACAGCCCGCATGTCGCGACCCTCTATGCCAAGGCGGAGCAGCATGCCGCGCGCATCCTGACCTTCGGCTTCGATGCGGAGGCCGATGTCCGCGCCCGCGACATGGTTCCGGCATCGGGCGGCGGAACGCTGGTCACGGCGACGCTGCCGGGCGTGGAGCTGTGCTTCACCGTGGGGGCGCCGGGCGAGCATTGGGTGTCGAATGCGCTGGCCGTGCTGGCCGCGGTCGAGGCGCTGGGCGGCGATCTGGCGGCGGCGGGGCTGGCGCTGGCGGAGATGCCGGGGCTGCCGGGCCGGGGCGAGCGGCGCATCCTGCCGGTGCGGGACGGCGAGGCGCTGCTGATCGATGAAAGCTATAATGCCAATCCCTTGAGCATGGCGGCGACGCTCAAGCAGCTGGGCCGCGAGCAGGCGGGCCGCCGCATCGCCGTGCTGGGCGGGATGCGCGAACTGGGCGAGCGCAGCCGGGAACTGCATGCGGGTCTGGTCGAACCGCTGATGGGAAGCCATGTCGACTATGCCATCCTGGTGGGCGAGGAAATGCAGCCGCTGGCCGAAGTGCTGGCCCACAACCGGAAGGACGCGATCGCCTTCGATCATGTGCCCGACGCCGCCCGGGCGACCGATCTCATTCAAACCGAAATGCGCGCGGGTGACGCTATCCTGGTGAAGGGCTCGAACGGCATCGGCCTGTCGCGCCTCGTCGCCGCGCTACAGGAAGCAAAGAACTGATGCTCTACTGGCTTGCCCAGACCATGGATTTCGCGGGTGTGCTCAACCTCATCCGCTATTTGAGCTTTCGGGCCGGTGCGGCGATCGCGACCGCGCTGATCATCGGTTTGCTGATCGGGCCGCGCTTCATCGGATGGCTGCGCGTCCGGCAGGGCAAGGGCCAGCCGATCCGCGACGACGGCCCCCAGACCCACCTTGCCAAGCGCGGCACGCCGACCATGGGCGGCCTCATGATCCTGACCTCGGTCGTGTCTTCGGTGCTGCTGTGGATGGACCTCTCGTCCATCTATGTATGGGCCTGCCTGTTCGTGACGCTGGGTTTCGGCGCCATCGGCTTCCTCGACGATTATGACAAGGTGACCAAGGCCAGCCACAAGGGCCTGTCGGGCAAGATGCGCCTGGCCTTCGAATTCCTGATCGCGGGCGTCGCCGCCTGGATGATCGTCCAGCATCACGGCAATACCGCGCTTTACGTGCCTTTCTACAATGGCCCGGCGATCGAGCTGGGGCCGTTCTATTTCATGTTCGCCGCCTTCGTGATCGTGGCCTTCGGCAATGCGGTGAACCTGACCGACGGCCTGGACGGCCTTGCCACCATGCCGGTCATCATCGCCTGCATGGCGTTCATGGCGATCGTCTATCTGGTCGGCCGCGCCGACTTCGCGACCTATCTCGGCATCCCCCATGTGCCGGGTGCGGGTAACCTTACCATCCTGTGCGGGGCGATCATCGGCGCGGGGCTGGCCTTCCTCTGGTTCAACGCGCCGCCGGCCGCCGTGTTCATGGGCGATACCGGCAGCCTGGCGCTGGGCGGCACCATCGGCGTGATCGCCGTCACCGCGCATCATGAGATCGTGCTGGGCGTGATCGGCGGCCTGTTCGTGGTCGAGGCCATGTCCGTCATCATCCAGGTCTTCTTCTACAAGCGGACCGGCAGGCGCGTGTTCAGGATGGCCCCGATCCACCATCATTTCGAGCAGCTGGGCTGGGCCGAGCCGACCGTCGTGATCCGGTTCTGGATCATCTCCTTCGTACTGGCGCTCGCGGGCCTTGCCACGCTGAAGCTGCGGTGAGCGCGATGGGGATTGTATCCGGCGTCTTTGCGGGCAGGAAATATGCGGTGCTGGGGCTGGCGCGCTCCGGCCTTGCCACGGTGGAATGCCTCGCGGCAAGCGGGGCCGACGTCGTCGCCTGGGACAGCCGCGACGAGGCGCGCGCCGCCGTCGCGGGCAAGGCGGAACTGGCCGATCCCACCGAAATCGACCTTCAGGGCTTCGACGGCGTGGTGGTCTCGCCCGGCGTGCCGCTCAACAAGCACCCCATCGCCATGCATGCCAGGCTGGCGGGGGTGCCGGTCATCGGCGACATAGAGCTGTTCGCGCTGGCGCGGCCCACCCTGCCCAGGCATCGCGTGGTCGGGATCACCGGCACCAACGGCAAGTCGACCACCACCGCGCTGGTCCATCATATCATCGAGACGGCGGGCATCCCGACCCGCATGGGCGGCAATATCGGCCTGCCGATTCTGGGGCAGGATCCGTTGCCCGAAGGCGGCATCTATGTGCTGGAACTGTCGAGCTACCAGATCGACCTGACGCAAAGCCTCGATTGCGATGTGGCGGTGCTGCTCAACATCACGCCGGACCATCTGGACCGGTATAATGGCTTTGCGGGCTATGTGGCGTCCAAGGCGAGGCTGTTCGCGATGCAGTCGGCGGACCATGTCGCCGTGATCGCGATCGAGGACGAGCCGAGCCGTTCCATCGCCGCCCAGCCCGGCGCACCCCGCGTCGAGGTGAAGGCCGCCGACATCGATCCCGCCGCCCAGGCCGGCTGGCCCTCGCTGCAAGGCCCGCACAACGCCCAGAATGCCGCCGTCGCCATCGCCGTCGCCCGCGCGCTCGGCATCGATGAGGCGACCATCGGACAGGGCCTGCAAAGCTATGCCAGCCTGCCGCACCGGATGCAGCGGGTGCGGGAGCTGAACGGCGTCCTCTACGTCAACGACAGCAAGGCGACCAACGCCGCCTCGACCGCGCCCGCTCTCGCCGCCTATCCGCCCGTCGACGGCCGCAAGCGGCTGCACTGGATCGTCGGCGGCCTCGCCAAGACCGACAATCTGGACGAGTGCGCGCCCTGGTTCGGCCATGTCGCGCAGGCCTATACCATCGGTGAAGCGGGGCCTATGTTCGCCGAACTGTTGCGGCCCGCCATGGCGGTGGATGACTCCGAAATGCTATCTGCCGCCGTTCGCCGCGCGGCGAGGGTGGCCCAGCCGGGGGATGTGGTGCTGCTGTCGCCCGCCTGCGCGAGTTTCGACCAGTTCCGCGATTTCGAGGCGAGGGGCGATGCCTTCGCCGCCGCCGTCGCCGCGCTGGAATAAGGGGGGCAAGAGGCATGTCCAGAGCTGGTGAACTGGTCAGGGAGTTCAGGAACCGCACCGTCCCGCGGGAGCGCACGGCGCTGGCCATCTGGTTCTGGGAGATCGACCGCGTGCTGCTGTCGCTGATCGTCGCGCTGATGGCGATCGGGCTGGTCGCGGTGGCGGCCGCCTCGCCCGTGGCGGCGATCGACCGGTCCACCAGCACGGTTTCGGTGACGCCGCTCATCTATTTCTACCGCCAGCTGATGTGGGTGTTCATCGGCCTACCGATCATGCTGGTCATCTCCATGCTGCCGCGCACGCAGGCAAAGCGGCTGGCGGTCGGCCTCTGCGTCGTCTTCGCCATCGCCCTGCTGCTGGTGCCGGTGCTCGGTTCCACGGTGAACGGGGCGAAGCGCTGGATCGACCTGCCGGGCTTCCGCTTTCAGCCCTCGGAGTTTCTGAAGCCGGTCTATGTCGTGACCGTCGCCTGGCTGCTGTCCCTGCGCAGCAAGGACATGACGCTGCCGGTGATACCCTTTACCGGCGCGACCACGGCGCTGATCGCGGCGATCCTGATGAAGCAGCCGGATTTCGGCCAGACGGTGATCTTCCTTGCCTGTTGGGCGGGGCTGCTGCTGCTGTCGGGCGTGTCGATGCGGGCCATCGGCGTTCTGGCGGGCGCCGGGCTGGGCGGGCTGGTGCTGATGTATATGTTCTATGAAAATGGCCGCCAGCGCATCAACGACTTCCTCGGCATCGGCGTCGCGCAGGACATGGGGCCGGACCAGACCGAACTCGCCTTCCGCACCATCACCCATGGCGGTTTCCTGGGCGTCGGGCCGGGCGGCGGCCAGGCCAAGTTCCGCCTGCCCGAAGCGCATACCGACTATATCTTCTCCGTCATCGGGGAGGAATTCGGTCTGCTCGCCTGCATCGGCATTGCCTGCGTCTATCTGGCCATCGTCGTGCGCGTGTTCCTGCGGATGCTGGACGAGGATGATAATTTCACCATCCTTGCGGCGGCGGGCCTCACCACCCAGTTCGGGCTTCAGGCGATCATCAACATGGGCGTCAATGCCCAGATATTTCCGTCCAAGGGCATGACGCTGCCCTTTATCAGCTATGGCGGCTCCTCTATGCTGGCGCTTTGCATCGGCGTCGGCCTGTTGCTCGCATTCACGCGGCGCAACCCCTTCATGGGCCGGCACACGGTCGTCAAATGGAGTGGTCGATGAGCATTTCCCGACACTTCGTCCTCGCCGCGGGCGGGACGGGTGGTCATATGATTCCGGCGCACGCCGTCGCCGAGGAACTGATGGCGCGCGGCCATCATGTCGCGCTGGTGACGGATGAGCGCGGCGCGAAGATTCCCGGCATTTTCGACAAGGCACAGGTCCATGTCATGCCCGCCGGGCGCCTGACCAAGAATCCGAAGAGCTGGCCGGGCGCCTTGAATGCCATTCTGTCCGGCCGGGCCATGGCGCGGCGATTGAACGAGACGTTCCGTCCCACCGCCGTGGTCGGTTTCGGCGGCTATCCCGCGATGCCCGCGCTGCTGGGTGCGCTGGCCGACGGCATCCCGACCGCGATCCATGAGCAGAATGCGGTGCTGGGCCGGGTGAACCGCTATCTCGCCGGGCGGGTCGATGCGATCGCGACCGCCTATCCGGAGGTCGAGCGGCTCAAGGACAAATATGCCGGGAAGGTCCATCTGGTCGGCAATCCGGTGCGTGAGGAAGTGAAGCAGCTGCGCGAGGAGGAATTTCCCGCGCTGACCGATGAGAGCGTGTTCCGCGTGCTGGTGATCGGCGGCAGCCAGGGGGCGACGATCCTCTCCAGCGTGGTGCCCGACGGCCTCGGCATGTTGCCGCTCAGCCTCCGCCGCCGCCTGCAGGTGACGCAGCAATGCCGTGCCGAGGATATCGAGCGGGTGCGCAAGCTCTATGCCGACCTCGAAATCCCGGCGGACCTTGCGACCTATTTCAACGATGTGCCGGAAAAGCTGGGCTGGTCGCATCTGGTGATCGCCCGGGCAGGCGCTTCGACGCTGGCGGAACTGACCTGCGCCGGCCGTCCGGCGATCCTGATCCCGCTGCCCAGCGCCATGGACGACCACCAGACCGCCAATGCCCGCGAAATGACCGAGGCGGGCGGTGCCCGCACCATTCCGCAGGCGCGCTTCACCGCGGTCGAACTCGCCAAGCAGATGCAGAAGATGGCGCTCGAACCCGGCGCGCTGCAGAATGCCGCCCGGCGCGCCCGCGCCTGCGGCCGCCCCAATGCGGCGCGCGACATGGCCGACCTGCTGGAAAGCATCGGCCCCGCGCCCATCATGAACGATCCGCTCAAGGTCGGCCCGACGCCGACCAGCCTCAATCTCCAGGGAGTTCCCGCATGAAGGGTGTCGGCACCGACATCGGCACGATCCATTTCATCGGCATTGGCGGCATCGGCATGTCCGGCATCGCCGAAGTGATGCACAATCTGGGTTACAGGGTTCAGGGGTCCGACGTCGCCGAAGGCTATGTAGTCGAGGGGCTGCGCAAGAAGGGCATATCGGTGATGATCGGCCACAAGGCCGAAAATCTAGGCGATGCCGCCGTGGTCGTGACCTCCACCGCGATCAAGAAGGGGAACCCGGAAGTCGATCTCGCGCTGGAAAGGCGCGTCCCCGTCATCCGCCGCGCGGAAATGCTGGCGGAGCTGATGCGCCTCAAATCCACCGTCGCGGTGGCGGGCACCCATGGCAAGACCACGACCACCTCCATGGTCGCGGCGCTGCTGGATGCGGGCGGGGTGGACCCGACCGTCATCAACGGCGGCATCATCAACAGCTATGGCTCCAACGCGCGTCTCGGCAAGAGCGACTGGATGGTGGTGGAGGCCGACGAAAGCGACGGCAGCTTCCTGCGGCTGGACGGCACGCTGGCGGTCGTGACCAATATCGACCCCGAGCATCTCGACCATTATGGCAGCTTCGACAAGGTGAAGGATGCCTTCGTCGAGTTCGTCGAGAATGTGCCCTTCTACGGCGCGGCAATGCTCTGCCTCGACCATCCCGAAGTGCAGGCGATCCTGCCGCGCGTGCAGGACCGGCGCATCGTCACCTATGGTTTTTCGGCGCAGGCCGATATTCGCGGCGAGAATGTCCAGCCCATCCCCGGCGGCAACCGCTTCGACGTGCAGATCCGCGAGCGCGACGGGTCGATCCGCCGCATCGAGGGCATCGAAATGCCGATGCCGGGGCGGCATAACGTGCTGAACGCCATGGCGGCGATCGGCGTGGCGTTGCAGATGGGCATTGACGACGCGACCATCCAGACCGGCTTCGCCAAGTTCGGCGGGGTGAAGCGCCGCTTCACCAAGGTCGGGGAAATCCCCGCCGGAACCGGCGTCGCCACGGTCATCGACGATTATGGCCACCATCCGGTCGAGATCAGGGCGGTGCTCGCCGCCGCCCGCGAAGGCGCGAAAGGCCGTGTCATCGCCGTGGTCCAGCCGCATCGCTTCACCCGCCTGCGCGACCTGATGGACGAATTCCAGCAGGCCTTCAACGACGCCGATATCGTCTATGCCGCCCCGGTCTATCCTGCGGGCGAGCAGCCGATCGAGGGGGTGGACAGCGCCGAACTGGTGGCCGGTCTCAAGCGCCGGGGCCACCGCCATGCCGCGACCATCGAGGGCGCCGAAGAGCTTGCCCGCGTGATCGCCGCCGATTGCCAGGCCGACGACATGATCATCTGCCTGGGCGCGGGGGACATCACCAAATGGGCGGCGGGGCTTGCCTCCGCCGTGGCGGGGCCAAGCAATCGGGGGGAAGCGGCCTGATGTTTGAGCTGTTCAATGTCGGCCTGGAAATGCAGAAGCGCATGATCGATGTCCAGATGCAGGGTATCGAGGCCGCGCAGCAGATGGTCGATGCGGCCCAGCGCAATGTGGAAGCGGGCATGGCCGCCCATCAGGCGGGCGAAGCGGGCATGAAGGCGATGAAGGGCTGGATGCGGCTCTGGGGGATGCGCGATTGACGCTGGCGGCAACGTCCCTTCCTTCGGTTCGCGGCTCGCTCAGGGCCGATGCGCCGCTGGCGCCGCTCGTCTGGTTCAAGTCGGGCGGGGTCGCGCAATGGCTGTTCGAGCCGAAGGATGCGGCTGACCTCTCCGATTTTCTGCATGATCTGGACCCGGCGGTCCCGGTGATGGCGCTGGGGCTCGGCTCCAACCTGATCGTGCGCGACGGCGGCGTTCCCGGCGTGGTCATACGCCTCGGCAAGCCCTTCACGAAGGTGGAGCAGGTCGATGCGACGGCGCTGCGCTGCGGGGGAGGGGCTTCGGGCATTCTCGTTTCCTCGACCGCGCGCGATGCGGGGATCGCGGGGCTGGAGTTCCTGCGTTCGATCCCCGGCACGGTCGGCGGCTTCGTGCGGATGAACGGCGGCGCCTATGGCCGCGAAACCCGCGACATATTGGTGGAATGCGATGTCGTGCTGCGCTCCGGCGAGAGGGTCACGCTGCCGCTGGATGCGCTGGGCTATAGCTATCGCCACAGCAGCCTGCCCGACGGCGCGGTGGTCGTGAGCGCGGTTTTCCGGGGCGTGCCGGGCGAACCCGCCGCGATCCAGGCCGAAATGGACCGCATCGCCACCGCCCGCGAGGAAAGCCAGCCGCTGCGCAGCAAGACCGGCGGCTCGACCTTCAAGAATCCCGACGGCCACAAGGCCTGGCAGCTTGTGGACGAAGCCGGATGCCGCGGCCTGCAATGGGGCGGAGCGCAGGTTTCGGAGAAACACACCAATTTCCTCCTCAACCTGGGTGACGCGACCAGCGCGGACATCGAAGCCCTGGGCGAGGAAGTCCGCCGCCGGGTGAAGGAAAAGTCCGGCATTGACCTCGAATGGGAAATACAGCGTGTCGGAAGGTTTGCCGACGACGTTCGGGAAAAGCTTTCAGGAGTGAAGAAGTGAGCCGTGGTCCTTGGCATGTTGCCGTCCTGATGGGTGGCTGGTCCGCCGAGCGGCCCGTCTCGCTGTCTTCGGGCGAGGGCGTCGCCAGGGCGCTGGAATCGCGCGGCCACAGGGTCACGCGCATCGACATGGACCGCGATGTGGCCCTGCGCCTCTCCGAAACCAGGCCGGAGGTGGTGTTCAATGCCCTGCACGGCGTCCCCGGCGAGGATGGCACGGTGCAGGGGATGATGGACCTGATGGGTCTCACCTACACCCATTCGGGCCTTGCGACCTCGGTCATCGCCATTGACAAGCAGCTCACCAAACAGGCGTTGGTCCCCCATGGCATCCCCATGCCCGGGGGCCATATCGTGAAGAGCGAAAGCCTGTTCGAAGCCGATCCCCTGCCGCGCCCCTATGTGGTGAAGCCGGTCAATGAGGGCAGCTCGGTCGGCGTCGCCATCGTGACGCGGGACGGCAATTATGGCTCGCCCATCGGCCGCGATGTCGAGGGGCCATGGCTGCATTTCGACGAGCTGCTCGCCGAACCCTATATTCGCGGCCGGGAACTGACGACCGCGGTGCTGGGCGACGAGGCGCTGCTGGTGACGGAACTCAGGCCTAAAAGCGGCTTCTATGATTTCGACGCCAAATATACCGACGGCATGACCGAACATGTCTGCCCGGCGGACATCCCCAATGAGATAGCGGAAGCCTGCAAGGCGATCGCCCTGCGCGCCCATCGGCTGCTCGGCTGCAAGGGCGCCTCGCGCTCCGATTTCCGCTGGGACGACGATCAGGGGATCGAGGGGCTGTTCCTGCTGGAGGTCAACACCCAGCCGGGCATGACCCCCCTGAGCCTGGTTCCCGAACAGGCGGCTAAGCTGGGCATTGACTATGCCGAGTTGGTGGAGCGTATTGTCGAGGACGCGTTGAAGGGCGCGCAAAAGGGGGCGCAAATGGGGGTGGGGCATGGCTGAAGCACGCATCCGCCGGGGCGGGACGGCGCGGTTGACGCGCACGACCGGCGCGCGCGGCCGCAGCACGTCGGGGCGGAGCCGCCCGGTCAAGCGCCGAAGCTGGATCGACAGGCTGATCGCCATGCTGCCGGTGAGCGAGGAGACGCTCCAGCGCATGGCAAGCTGGGCGATCGTCGGCATCGTGCTGGCGGGGCTGGCCGGTGTCGCGATGCTGCTGGGCCTTCCCGCCATGGCCGGGCAAAAGGCGTCCGAACTCGCCGCCAACGCCGGTTTCGAGGTCGAAAAGGTCGAGGTGCGCGGCGTTGAGCGGATGGACGAACTGCCCATCTACAATATCGCATTGGGGCAGGTCAGCCGCTCCATGCTCGCGCTCGACCTGCCCAAGGTGCGCGACGACATGCTGAAGCTCGGCTGGGTCAAGGACGCGCGCATTTCCCGCCGCCTGCCCGATACGCTGGTGGTCGACATCGTCGAGCGCGATCCGGTCGCCGTCTGGCAGCATGACGGCCAGTTGCAGCTGATCGACGTGCAGGGCGTGGTGCTGCAGTCGGTCTCGGCGGGCGCGATGCCCGACCTGCCGCTGGTGGTGGGACCGAACGCCAATCTTCAGACGGCGGGCCTCAACAAGCTGATGGAGAATGCCCCGGCGCTCAAGCCGATGCTGGCTGGCGCGACCTGGGTCGGGAACCGCCGCTGGGACCTGCGCTTCCAGTCGGGCGAGACGCTGTCCCTGCCCGAAGGGGACAAGCCGTCGGCCACGGCCCTGGTCAATTTCGCGCGGATGGACGGCGTCAACCGCCTGCTGGGCCGGGGCATCGTCAAGTTCGACATGCGCGATCCCGACCGCTTCATCCTGCGCCTGCCCGAAAGGCCGGCGGCGGACCCGTCCGGCGAAAAGCCGGCGACGAGCGCGGCCGCGCCCGCCAAGGGGGAGGAAGGCTGACGCCATGGCCCAACCCAAGGTCGAAAAGTTCGTCACCGCGATCGACATCGGATCGTGGAAGGTGTCCGCGCTCATTGCGGGGCGCACCGAAGCCGGCGAACTGGCGATATTGGGCACGGGCCAGCGCGAGAGCCGGGGCGTGCGGCGCGGCTTCATCGCGGATATGGAGCGGACCGAACTCGCCGTGCGCGAAACGGTCGAGCAGGCCGAGCGCGTCGCGGGCACCAATATCGAGGATGTCTGGGTCAGCTTTTCGGGCGGTTCGCTGGTCAGCGACGTCGTCACGGTCGAGCGCGACATGGGCGGCTACCGCGTCGAGCAGGCCGATATCGACGATCTTCTGACCACCGGCCAGCAGGGGATCGATCCCGATGGCCGCGTGGTCCTGCACGCCCAGCCGACCTGCTTCACCATCAATGGCCGCGTGCCGGTGAAGAAGCCGCTGGGGATGCATGCCGACCTGCTGGGCGTCGATATCCATGTGGTGCTGGCCGACGGCGCGCCGCTCGCCAATCTCGACCTCTGCGTGCGCGGGGCCTATCTCAACGTCAACAGCATCGTCGCGTCCCCGATCGCCACCGGTCTTGCCTGCCTGTCCGAAGAGGAGCGGGACCTGGGCGTCGCCTTGGTGGAACTGGGCGCGGGCGTCACCAATGTCTCGCTCTATGCGGGCGGCATGCTGGTGGGCCTGCACAGCATCCCGATCGGCGCGTCCGACATCACCGACGACATCGCCTCGGCCTTCGGCATTCGCCGCAGCCAGGCGGAACGGATCAAATGCTTCTATGGTTCGGCCATGCAGAACCGCCGCGATTTCCGCGACATGATCGAGATCGCCGCCCCTCATGGCGACGTCGCCATTCCGGGGCAGAGCGCCGGACCCAATGCCGACGGCGGCAAGATCACCCGCGCCGCGCTGGTCGCGGTGATCTGCGAACGGCTGAACCAGATCATGGTGGAGGTGAACGCGGCGCTGGCGGGCATGGGCTTCAACACGCCGACCGGGCGGCAGGTCGTGCTGACCGGCGGCGGCGCGGAAATGAAGGGCATTGCCGACTATGCCCAGGGCGCCCTGGGTCGCGCGGTGCGCATCGGGCGCCCCCGTGGCCTTGCCGCGCTGCCCGAAGCGCATAGCGGCCCGGCCTTCGCGACGCTGGCCGGCCTTGCGCTTTACGGCGCTTCAAACCCGGTTGATCTTAGAACGATAGCGCCCGCTCCTCAGACGGTTCATCGTATTGGTGCGCCAGCCTGGTGGCAGAGAATGGTCAAGGCGATGAAGACGAACTATTGAAATAAACGCAGGTCAGACGAAATTTGCTGGTGAAATACACCATTATCTGTTGCATTAACCTTCGATGACAGTTTCGCTCACGACATCGAAGCTGGAGGGAGCTAGAATTTATGAGCATTGAAATCAGCCCACCGCATGTGGACGAGTTGAAGCCACGCATCGCGGTGATCGGCGTCGGCGGCGCGGGCGGCAACGCCATCGCGAACATGATCGCCGCCTCGGTCGAGGGCGTGGATTTCATCGTCGCCAATACCGATGCGCAGGCGCTCAACAGCTCGCCCGCCGAGCGGCGCATCCAGCTTGGCCCGCAGATCACCGAGGGGCTTGGCGCCGGTTCGCGCCCCGAAATCGGCAAGGCGGCCGCCGAAGAAACCATCGCGTCGGTCGAAGATGCGCTGAACGGCGCGCATATGTGCTTCATCACCGCGGGCATGGGCGGCGGCACCGGCACCGGCGCGGCTCCCGTCATTGCCAAGGCCGCCCGCGATCGCGGCATCCTGACCGTCGGCGTCGTGACCAAGCCCTTCACCTTCGAGGGCAATCGCCGCATGAAGTCGGCCGAGGCGGGCATTGAAGAACTGCAGAAGCATGTCGATACCCTCATCGTCATTCCGAACCAGAATCTGTTCCTGATCGCCAACCCCAACACCACCTTCAAGGAAGCCTTCCAGATGGCGGACGAGGTGTTGCAGCAGGGCGTTCGTTCCATCACCGACCTCATGATCATGCCGGGCCTCATCAACCTCGACTTCGCCGACGTCCGTTCGGTGATGGGCGAGATGGGCAAGGCGATGATGGGCACCGGCGAAGCCGAAGGCGACGGCCGCGCGCTCCAGGCCGCCGAAAAGGCGATCGCCAACCCGCTGCTAGACGGCGTGTCGATGCGCGGGGCCAAGGGCGTGATCGTCTCCATCGTCGGCGGCGACGACATGCGCCTGATGGAAGTCGACGAAGCCGCCAACCATATCCGCGAACTGGTCGATCCGGACGCGAACATCATCTGGGGTTCGGCCTTCAACGACAATCTGAACGGCAAGATCCGGGTGTCGGTGGTCGCCACCGGCATCGACAGCGATTCAGGCGCCCATGCCGCGCCGCTGACCCAGCCGTTCAGCTTCGCCAGCCGCCCGGCCGTTGCGGTGCCCGGCGCCGCCGCCCCGAAGCCGGCTGCGGCTCCCGCGCCTGCTGCCGTCGCTGCGCCCGAGGCGGAACCCGAAACGCTGGAACTGGACGTGCCGGCGGCGCCCGCGCCCGCTCCGCTCAGCCCCCCGGCCGCCGAAAAGGCGCCCCCGCCGTTCGCGCCGCCACGTCCGGCCGCCGTTTTCTCCGACGAGGATCCCTCGCAGGATGAACTGCTGCTTGGCGCGGAGGAAGCGGAAGAGGCCCCCGCGCCTGCTCCGGCTCCCGCTCCGCAAGCGGCGCCGCGCGTCGCCACCGGCGGCACGCTGTTCGAACGCATGGCGGGCCTGACCCGCGGCGCGGACAAGGGCGCCGCAGCCAGCGAGGACGGCGCATCGGCCCCGGATATCCCGCGGTTCCTCAACCGCCAGAGCAACCAGTAAACCGCTCCACATCGACCGGAAAAGCGCGCTATCGGCTGCCATGGGCAACCGGGCGCGCTTTTTCTTTCGACATATTCCCTTGCCCCGCCTCCATCCGCTAAAGGATCGCTGTGAGACGTTACGACATTCGGATTCTCGGCGGGCTGCTTCTAGCGGGAACCGCGCCCCTGCAACCGGTCCTGGCGCAGCCTGCCCAGGTGCAGGCGATCCGGCCTTCCAGCGCCGAAAGTCTCAACAGCAATCTCGCCCGTCTGGCGTCCAATCCACGCGATCTCAATGCGTTGATCGGCGCGGGGGAGGCTGCGCTGGATATGGACGATCCGCGGGCCGCCGCCGGTTTCTTCGCCCGCGCCGACACGCTTGCGCCCAATAATGGCAGGGTGAAGGCCGGTCTCGGCCGGGTGATGCTGAAGAACCAGAATCCCGCCGAGGCGCTGCGCCTGTTCGACGAGGCTGTCCGTCTGGGAGCGCCCGAAGCGTCGCTGCTGGCGGATCGCGGATTGGCGAAGGACATGACCGGAGATCAGGCGGGCGCGCAGCGCGATTATCAGGCGGCCCTGCAACGACAGCCGGACGATGTCGAACTGACCCATCGCTACGCCGCCTCGCTGGGGATATCGGGGCAGGTGGATGCGGCGGAACGGGTGCTGAAACCGCTGCTGTACAAGAGCGACCGGGCCGCGTGGCGATATCGGGCCTTCATCCTGGCGATGAACAACCGGCAGGCGGACGCCAAGAAGATCGCCGAGCAGACCATGCCTGCGCAACTGGCCAGCGCGATCATCCCCTATATGCAGAAAATGCCCTATCTGACCGCGGCGCAGAAGGCGGCGGCGGTCCATTTCGGGCATTTTCCTGCCAATGTCGGGACGACGATCGCGGCGGTCACGCCGACGCCGCCTGCTTTCGCGCATCCCGAACCGGCCGCGGCAGCCAAGACCCCGGTTGCACAGACCCCGCCACCCGCCAAGCCCACGCGGGAGGAGCGTCGCGCACGCCGTAACGGAGCGGGCGCCGCGACCCTGGCTCAGGCGCAAACGCAGGCGCAAACCCAGGCGCAAACAATGCCTCAGCGCCCGACCTCATCGCAACCGGCGCCCCTGAAACCAACACCAACGCAACCAACACCAACGCAACCAACGCCCACCCAGCCGGCCCCGACGCGGCCGGAAACCCTCCCGTCATCGGCGCCTGCGGCTTCCGCCTCGAATGTTCAGGGACCGCCAGCGCCCGGATCGGATTCGGCGCCGAATGTCGCGTCGCCGCCCGTCAGCCGTCCCGCCTCGTCGAGCCAGCTCAATGCCATCACGCTGGCCCAGGCATCGGCACCGGCGGTTCCCGCAGCGCAGCCGCCCGCCGCGTCCCGGACGCCCCCCCTAGCCGCGCAGGCAGCGCCGCCTGCACCCGCACCCGCGCCTCAGCCGCAGATCGACCCCGCGGTCACGCGCAGCCTGGCCGACATCATCCGCGCCATCGACGTGCCGGAGGCCGAGCGCCAGTCGAATGTGGCGGCCGTCGATCTGGCGGAGGTCGCGCAAATCCAGGCCACCCGTCGCGCCGAGCGAGAGGCGGCCGCCACCGCCGCCGCGGAAAAGGCCAGGAAGGCGGCCGCCGCCAAGGCCAAGGCCGAAGCGGACGCCAAGGCGAAGCAACTGGCCGAGGAGAAGAAGAAAGCCGCCGAGGAAAAGGCGCGGCTGGCCGCCAATCCCTCGCGCAACTGGCTTCAGGTCGGAACCGGCGCCAACAAGGGCGCTCTGGCCTTCACCATGAAGGGGCTGCGCAGGAAATACGACTCGCTGGCGCCGCAGGATGCCTGGGTCGCCGGTTGGGGGCGGACCAATCGCCTGCTCGTGGGACCGTTCAGCAGCTTCACCCGCGCCAAGACGCTGGAGGACAAGCTGAAATCGGCGGGCGCCGACGCGTTTGCGTGGAAAAGCGATGCGGGGGAGGTGGTCGAACGGCTGCCGTCCGACTAGAGGGCGGGGCATGACGATGCTCGCGCCCTATGCCTCCCACCCCGAAGCCAGCCGGGGCCGCCTCCATGCCGAAGCGGGCGGAGAGATGCGCGGTCCCCGCGACATATTCCAGCGCGACCGCGACCGCATCATCCACAGCATCGCCTTCCGCCGCCTGCGCCACAAGACGCAGGTTTTCGTCTCGCCCGACGGCGATCATTTCCGCGTCCGCCTGACCCACAGCCTGGAGGTCGCGCAGATCGGCCGCACCATCGCGCGCACGCTGGGATTGAACGAGGATCTGACCGAGGCGCTTTGCCTTGCCCATGATATCGGCCATCCGCCCTTCGGCCATGCGGGCGAGGATGCGCTGGAGGCGGCGATGGACGACCATGGCGGCTTCGACCATAATGCCCATACGCTGCGTACGCTGATGCTGCTGGAAAGCCCCTATCCGCGCTTCCGGGGGCTGAACCTCAGCTGGGAAATGCTGGAGGGGCTGGCCAAGCATAATGGTCCCGTCACAAAGCCTGGCTGGGCGATGCGGGAAGTCGATCATCTGTTCCCGCTCGACCTTGCCAGCCATGCCTCGCTGGAGGCGCAACTGGCTGCGATCGCCGACGATATCGCCTATGACAATCACGATATCGACGATGGCCTGCGGGCGGGGCTGCTGACGCTGGAGCAGCTTCTTTCGGTGCCGCTCGTCAAAGGCTGCTGGGATCGGGTGCGCGGCCGCTATCCCGACGTGCCCGAAGATCGGCTGCTGCGTGAGCTGGTGCGCGAGCAGATCGGCGTGATGGCCAACGACCTGATCGCTGCGACCCGCGCCAACATCGCGGAATCGGGCGTCGAGACCGTCGACGAGGTCCGCCGCGCCGGGCGGACGCTGGTGGGCTTCTCGCCCGAACTGGCGGCGCAGGAGCGTGACCTCAAGCGCTTCATGTATGCGACGCTCTACCATCACCCCTCGCAACTGGCGGCGGCGGATCGGGCGCGGGTGATCGTCACTGACCTGTTCCGCGCCTATCAGGCGGACCCCAGGCTGATGCCCGAATTGTGGCGCGGCGATTGCGTGGCGTCCGAACCCCGGCGCAGCCGCCATATCGGTGATTTCATCGCCGGCATGACCGACCGCTATGCCGAAAAATGCCATGCCGAAATTTTCGGCAAGCTGGAGATGGCCTGATGCCGCTGCACCCCCAGATCGCCGCGCTCGCGGCCAAGCTCGAAGACCTTGCCAACCTGCTGCGGGCGAATGGCGACCGGCTCTGGTCGGGGCGGATCGACCTGATCCGCCATCTGGTCGCGGATTCCAATTTCGCCGGTGTCGAACGGTTTTTGCGCCTGTTCGAGGGGGAGGAGGGGCTGGGCGCGCTGGTGCTGGCCGATGCGTCGGCCCATGCGCGCCTGGACGAACTGCGCCAGTCCGCCCGGATCCTCGCGCAACGGCTGGCAAAAGAGGAAGGCGCCGATTGAGCGATTGACGTCGCGCCCGGTTTCACGCAATGCAAAAAATGTCGCCGGGCACGAGGATTCGGGTCCGGACTTGATGCGGGAGAGCATGGGAAGCCTTGCAGGCCACCCCGTCGCCGAAGGAGCAACCGCCCCGGAATCTCTCAGGCCAAAGGACCGCATCATGGGCAGGCACTCTGGAAAGCGGACGGTTCAGGCCGTCCCACCGAAGGGGTAAGCCATCCGGTCGAATGACCGGTGGTCAAAGCTCTCAGGTTCCGTGACAGAGGGGGTGGCAGGCAGGATGAGTCCGAATCCGGACTTGCCGTTTGTCGCCGGTAACCCGCACGGAAAGGCCGCCCATGTCAGGCAATGACGACATCGCCCATATCGAAGAAGAATTGCCGTTGCAGGCGTTGCCGCTGGACGCGTGGCATCGCGCCAGGGGCGCGCGCATGGTCGGCTTTGCGGGCTATCATATGCCGATCCAGTATGAAGGCATCATGGCCGAGCACGCCTGGACCCGCGAACATGCCGGGCTGTTCGACGTCAGCCATATGGGGCAGCTCAGCTTTTCGGGGGAGGGCGTGGACGAGGCGCTGGAACATCTGCTGCCGAGCGACATCAAGGGGTTGAAGCCGTTTCGCCAGCGCTATTCCATGCTGCTCGATGAAGAGGGCGGGATTCTGGACGATCTGATGGTGTCGCGCCTGGGCGGGGACGCCTTCGATGGCGCGGACATCTATATGGTCGTCAACGGCGCGACCAAATATGACGATATCGGCTGGATGATCGAGCATCTGCCCGATGAAGTCGTGATGAATCACATGGACGAGCAGGCGCTGCTCGCTCTGCAGGGGCCGGAAGCCGGTGAGGCGCTGGCCAGCCTGATCCCCGAGACCGCCGATCTGCTTTTCATGCAATCCGGCCCCTTCACCTGGCGCGGCGTGCCGCTGTGGATCAGCCGTTCGGGCTATACCGGCGAGGACGGGTTCGAGATCAGCGTGCCCGCCGGGGATGTGGCGCTGCTGGCCGATGCGCTGTGCGAACTGCCGCAGGTGAAGCCGATCGGCCTTGGCGCGCGGGACTCGCTGCGGCTGGAGGCGGGGCTGCCGCTCTACGGCCATGACCTGACGCCCGCCGTCAGCACCATCGGCGCGGACCTGGGCTTCGCGATCCAGAAGCGCCGCCGCGAGGAGGGCGGCTTCATCGGCCATGCCCGCGTGATGAAGGAACTGGCCGATGGGCCGGGTTCCAAGCGCGTGGGGCTGAAGATCGAGGGGCGCTTGCCCGCCCGCGAAGGCGCCGCCATCTATGCGGGCGGCGTGCTGGTGGGTGAGGTCACGTCCGGCGGTTTCGCGCCGACCGTGGGCGCGCCGATCGCCATGGGCTGGGTCAGCCTGCCCCATGCCGGGCTGGACGAAGCGCTGGAAATCGAGGTGCGCGGCAAGCGCATCGCCGCCACCGTCGCGCCGATGCCGTTCGTGCCCCACCGTTACCGCCGCAAAGCCTGATTTTATTCTTTCCGAGGGGAGAGTAGTATGAGCCGTTATTTCACCGACGAACATGAATGGATCGATGTCGAGGGCGAAATCGCCACCGTCGGCATCACCGACTATGCGCAGGAGCAGCTGGGCGACATCGTGTTCGTCGAACTGCCCGCCGAGGGGACCAGCTTCGAAAAGGGCGACGACGCCGCCGTCGTGGAATCGGTCAAGGCCGCTTCCGACGTCTATGCGCCGATCTCCGGCGAAGTGATCGAAACCAACGGCGCGCTGGAGGACGAACCCGCGCTGGTGAACAGCGATGCGGAGGAAGACGGCTGGTTCTTCAAGCTGCGCATCGCCGACGCCAGCGAGCTGGACGGCCTGATGAACGAGGCCGCCTACAAGAAGTTCGTGGCCGCGCTCTAAGCAACAAATAGCCCCTCCCTTTCAGGGAGGGGTTGGGGTGGGGAACCGCCCCAGGCGCCGCGTCCGGCGGTCAGTCCCCACCCCCGGCCCCTCCCCTTGAAAGGGGAGAGGAGAAGGAGTCAGAATGCGCTACCTACCCCTTACCGACGCCGACCGGCAGGACATGCTGTCCGTCATCGGCGCGTCGTCGGTCGACGACCTGTTCGTGGACGTCCCCGCCGAGGCCGGCCTGTCCGGCAAGATCGCCGGCCTGCCCGATCATGCCAGCGAACTGGCGGTCGAGCGTCACATGGCGGCTCTGGCGCGGAAAAACCTGTCGGCAGGGGAAGCGCCCTTCTTCCTGGGCGCGGGCGCCTACAGGCATCATGTTCCCGCCAGCGTCGATCATCTGATCCAGCGCGGCGAGTTCCTGACCGCCTACACCCCCTATCAGCCGGAAATCGCGCAGGGCACGCTGCAGGTGCTGTTCGAATTCCAGACCCAGGTCGCGCGCCTGCTCGGCTGCGACGTCGCCAATGCGTCCATGTATGACGGCTCGACCGCCTGCTGGGAAGCGATCGGCATGGCCCGCCGCATCACCAGGCGGGGCAAGGCGATCCTCTCCTCCGGCCTGCATCCCCATTATGTCTCGGTCGCCAACACCATGGCGAAGTTCACCGGCGACGCGCTGGTGCATGCGGCGCCGACGCTCGACGCCGCCACCGACATCGATGCGCTGATCGCCGGGATCGACAAGGATACGAGTTGCGTCGTCGTCCAATATCCCGATATTCTGGGCCGCATCGCCGACCTCACCCCGCTCGCCGACGCCGCCCATGCGGCTGGCGCGCTGCTGGTGGCGGTCGTCACCGAGCCGGTCGCGCTGGGCGCGATACAGGCGCCGGGCCATATGGGCGCGGACATCGTCGTCGGCGAAGGCCAGTCGATCGGCGTCGGCCTCCAGTTCGGCGGGCCTTATCTGGGCCTCTTCGCGTGCAAGCAGAAATATGTCCGCCAGATGCCCGGCCGCCTCTGCGGCGAGACGGTGGACGCGGCGGGCAAGCGCGGTTTCGTGCTGACCCTCTCCACCCGCGAGCAGCATATCCGGCGTGAGAAAGCCACGTCGAACATCTGCACCAACTCCGGCCTCTGCGCACTGGCGTTCAGCATCCACATGACGCTGCTGGGCGAAAGGGGCCTGCGCGAACTCGCCACCCTCAACCATGCGCTCACGGTCCAGGCCGCCGACCGTCTGGCGCAGGTTCCCGGCGTCAGGCTGCTCAACGACAGCTTCTTCAACGAATTCACGCTGGTCCTTTCGAAGGACGCGCGCGAAGTCGTCCGCAACCTCGCCGACAAGGGCGTGCTGGGCGGCGTTTCGCTCGGCCGCCTGTTCCCGGACGCGCCGGGGATCGGCAACGGCCTGGTCGTCGCCGTCACCGAAACCGTGACCGCCGAGGATATCGAAGCCTTTGCCAAGGCGCTTGAGGAGGAACTGGCATGACCATGCTGAAGGAAGGCCGCCCCACCGCGCCGCAAGCCGTCGCCGAAGCCGACGAGGCCCCCGTGACCGCCACCGGCAATCGCGCCCTGATGCTGGAGGAAGCGCTGATCTTCGAGATCGGATCGACGGACACCACCGGCGTCGATTTCGCGCAAGCGCCCCAGGTGGCCAGCCGCCTCGGCAGTCTCGCCCGTACCGGCAGCATCGGCCTGCCCGGCCTGTCGGAGCAGGAGACGGTGCGCCACTATACGCGTCTCAGCCGCCAGAATTACGCCATCGACCTGGGCCTGTTCCCGCTCGGCTCCTGCACGATGAAGCATAATCCGCGCCTTAACGAAAAGGTCGCGCGGATGCCCGGTTTCGCCGACCTCCACCCGCTTGCACCCCAATCGACGGTGCAGGGCGCGCTGGCGGTGATCCATGAACTGGCCGCCTGGCTGGTGACGCTGACCGGCATGCATTCGGTCGCGATGAGCCCCAAGGCGGGCGCGCATGGCGAGCTGTGCGGCCTGCTGGCGATCCGCGCCGCGCTCGAAGCCCGTGGCGACGCCCGCAGCGTCATCCTGGTGCCCGAAAGCGCGCACGGCACCAACCCCGCCACCGCCGCCTTCTGCGGCTACAAGGTGGAGGATATTCCCGCGACCCCGGACGGCCGTGTCGACCTCGAAGCGCTCAAGGCCCGCCTCGGCCCGGACGTCGCGGCGGTGATGATCACCAACCCCAATACCTGCGGCCTGTTCGAGCGCGACATGAAGACGATCTCCGACGCGGTCCATGCCGCCGGGGCCTTCGTCTATTGCGACGGCGCGAACTTCAACGCCATCGTCGGCCGGGTCCGCCCCGGCGACCTGGGCGTCGACGCCATGCACATCAACCTGCACAAGACCTTTTCCACGCCCCATGGCGGCGGCGGTCCCGGCTCCGGCCCGGTGGTGCTCAGCCAGGCGCTCGCCCCCTTCGCGCCGCTGCCCTTCGTCGAAAAGCAGGGCGACAGGTTCGTGCTGGTCGAGGAGGAAACGGCGGAGGACCATCACGCCCAGACCTTCGGCCGGATGGTCGCCTTCCATGGCCAGATGGGCATGTTCACCCGTGCCCTGACCTATATCCTCAGCCATGGCGCGGACGGCCTGCGCCAGGTCGCGAGCGACGCGGTGCTGAACGCCAACTATATCCTGCGCAGCCTGGACGATGTGCTGGACGCGCCCTTCGGCGGCAGCGGCCCCTGCATGCATGAGGCGCTGTTCAGCGACAAGGGGCTGGCCGAAGGCTTCACCACGCTCGACATCGCCAAGGGGCTGATCGACGAGGGCTTCCACCCGATGACCATGTATTTCCCGCTGGTCGTCCATGGCGCGATGCTGGTCGAACCGACCGAGACGGAAAGCAAGGCCGCGCTCGACCAGTTCATCCTGGCGCTGCGCAGCCTTGCCGAACGCGCCAAGGCGGGGGACGAGGCGCTCAAGGGCGCGCCCTATTTCGCCCCGCGCCGCCGCCTCGACGAGACGCTGGCCGCGCGCAAGCCGGTGCTCACCTGGACCGAACCGGCGCTGGCGCAGGCGGCCGAATGACGGGCCGGCCGGAACCGTGGGAAGCCGGTTCCGGTCCCGTCGCGGGGGGCAAGCGCCATGCCCCGGCGACCGGGCGCAACCGCGATGCCATTCTCGCGATTTTGCGCGGCGCGTTGCCATCTTCCGGCCTGGTGCTGGAGGTGGCGAGCGGCAGCGGCGAACATGCGGTCCATTTCGCCGCCGCCTTCCCGGGTCTCGACTGGCAGCCCAGCGATCCCGATCCCGCGGCGCTGGCCTCCATCGCCGCCTGGCGGGAAGAGGCGGGGCTCGCCAATCTCCACCCGCCGATCCGGCTCGATGCCGAAGCGCCCTGGCCGGTGGAACGCGCCGACGCGATCCTCTGCATCAACATGGTCCATATATCGCCCTGGGCCGCGACGCTTGGCCTGCTGCGGGGAGCGGGGGCGTGCCTGCCGCCCGGTGGCCTGCTTTATCTCTACGGCCCCTATCTGCGGGACGGGGTGGCGACGGCGCCCAGCAATCTCGCCTTCGATGCGTCGCTCAGGGCGCGCGATCCGCAATGGGGCCTGCGCCGGATGGAAGATGTGATCGCCGCCGCCGATGCCCAAGGGCTGCGCCTCGACCGCCTGGCCGAAATGCCCGCCAACAACCTGTCGCTGCTTTTTCGCCGGCGGGATTGAAAGACGGCTGTGCTCCTGCGAAGGCGGGAGTCCAGATCAGATGGTCGAACCCACTCCCGCCTTCGCGGAAAATGGGGACCGCCGAAGCAGGACCGATGCCCAACACGCTCCTTTCCCTCGTCACCGCCGAACTCGCCGGTCCGGCCGATCCCCGCGCCGCCGCCATGGCCGGGGCGCTTGCCGCCCAATATCCCGGCGCCTCGCGGGCGGTGCTGTTCTACGGTTCCTGCCTGCGGGAAAAGAATCTCGACGGGCTGATGCTCGATTTCTACCTGATCGTGTCGGATTATCGCGCGGCTTACGGCAAGCGCTGGCTTGCGGCCGCCAATCGCCTCATCCCGCCCAATGTCTTCCCGTTCGAACATGGCGGTCTGATCGCCAAATATGCCGTGCTGTCGGAGGCCGACTTCGCCCGGTTGAACAGCCCGGCGGCGGACAATGTCTCGGTCTGGGCGCGCTTTGCCCAGCCCGCCCGGCTGCTCTGGGCGGCGGACGACCTGGCCCGGCAACGCGCGATCAGCGCCGTCGCCAGCGCCACGCCCACGCTGCTTTCGCTCGCCCGGCCCATGGCGGAGGGGGAGGGCGACGCGCTGACGCTGTGGAAAACCGGCTTTGCGCTCACCTACAATGCCGAACTCAGGGCCGAACGGAAGGGCCGGTCCCTCTCCATCGTCGATGCCGACCCCGACCGCTATCGCCGCTTCGGGCAGGCCGCGCTGGCCCAGGGCCTGCCGCCCCCGCCGCCGGATGCGCCCGCACGCTGGCGCCGGCTCCAGCGGCGCGGCAAATGGCTCTCCGTGATCCGGCTGGCCAAGGCCAGCTTCACCTATGCGGGCGGCATCGATTATCTGGCGTGGAAGATCAACCGCCACGCCGGAACGCAGATCGCGATCAAGCCCTGGCAGCGGCGCTGGCCGCTGGTCGGCGCGCTCACTCTGCTGCCGCGGCTGTTCCGGGGTGGTGCGATCCGCTGAGGGCGTGCGACAGGGCGTGCGACAGGGCCATCAGCGTATAGGGCTTGCGCAGCACCTCATGCCCGCCAAAGTCCGCGCTTTCCGCCGTGTCCCCGGCATAGCCGGTCACGAACAGCACCGGCACATGGGCATAGGCAGCGGGCAGGGTGCGGACCATCTCCGGCCCGGTCATGTCGGGCATCAGCACGTCGCTCACGATCAGGCCGATGTCGCGATGGCTCGTCAGCAATTTGGCCGCCTTGGACGGATGATCGCAGGCGACCGGCAGATGGCCCAGTTCCGCCAGCGCCGCCATCGTCTGGTTCAGCACGCGCGGGTCATCTTCCACCACCAATATGCGGGTGGGGGGATGCAGCACGGGTTCGGCCGATGGAAGATGCGCGTCCATCGCGGCTTCGCCCTCTTCGCCGATATGGCGCGGCAGGTAGATGTGGACGCTCGTACCCTTGCCCACTTCGGACTCGATCCGGATCTCGCCGTCGCTCTGGTGCACGAAGCCGAAAATCTGGCTGAGGCCCAGCCCGGTGCCCTTGCCGACCGGCTTGGTCGTGAAGAAAGGCTCGAACACGCGGGAGAGCACTTCGGGCGTCATGCCGCAGCCATTGTCGCAGACGGTCAGCATGACATATTCGCCCTCGGCGCATTCGCCGATCTCATGGGCGGCCAGATGCACCTGCCCGGTGCGAATGACCAGGCGGCCGGGGCCGTCCATCGCGTCGCGGGCGTTGACGCACAGGTTCAGGATGGCGTTTTCCATCTGATGCTGGTCGACGAAGATGCGCCAGCCCTTCGCTTCCTTTTCGAACGCCACGGTGATCTGGTCGCCGATCGACCGGTCGATCAGCTCGCCGATGCCGGACACCAGCAGATCGGGGTCGATCATGTTCGGCAGCAGCGGCTCGGACCGCGCAAAGGCGAGCAGGCGGCGGGTCAGCGCGGCGGCGCGATTGGCGCCCTCCATCGCATTGTCGAGATGACGGCTGGCCTCCTGCGGCTTCAGGCGCAGCTTGCGCTTGGCGAGTTCCAGCCCGCCGACTACCACTGCCAGCATATTGTTGAAATCGTGCGCGATCCCGCCGGTCAGCTGCCCCACCGCGTCCATCTTCTGCATCTGGCGCAGATTTTCCTCGGCGACGGCGCGCTCGGCGGTTTCCTTCTTCAACTGTTCATAGGCGTCCGACAGTTCGGCCGTGCGGCTTGCCACCGCTTCCTCCAGCCGGTCGGCGCGCTCGGCCTCATTGTCCGCCTGCCGCCGCGCGTTGCGCCGCTCGCTATAGGCGGCGTTGGCGAACCAGAGCGCGAACAGGACGCACACCAGCAGCACCAGCCCGAACAGTTGCGACGTCTTGCCGAACCAGGCGTTGCGGTCCCCGGCCAGCGACACCGCTTCGCTGCGTTCCTGCAAGCGCGCATTTTCCGCCTGGATGACATTGTCCAGCAGGGCCGTGATGCGCATCAGGTCGCGCGACTTGCCAGCCTGATGGAATTGCGCGAGCGCCCCCATCTTCTGGTCGTAGGTCGTGCGCAGCCCGATTTCGCTCAACGTCTTGCCGCGCTGCTCGAACGCCGCCTGCAACGCCAGCACATTGCCGCGCTGCCAGCCGGACTGGCGGGTGGTGTATGCCAGCGTCTTCAACTGGCTGGCGGCGGTCCGCCACTGGTCCTGGAACAGGCGGCCGGTGTCGGGATCGAGGCTGATCACATAGCGCGCTAGCGTCACTTCCGCCCGCGCCGTTTTCGCCTCGAACGCGCGGGCGAGGGCGATGATCTCCAGGCTGCGGCGCTGTTCGCTCAGCGCGCGCTCATGGTCCTGCGCGGCATGGCTGGCGCTGTAGAGCAAGGTGCCCAGCGACCCCACCAGCAATATGACCAGCACCAGGGGCAGGAAACGGCGTATCGCCGCGCGCCACCCCGTCGCCTGTTCGTCCATGAAAAACCCGTCCGACATCGGCAGTTACACTAGACGAACAACATTAAGCGAGAAATGACGCAGGTGGAAAGTTCCAATTTAATGGAGGAATCCGTCGCGTTAATGGCTCGCCCGGTCGCTCGGACGGGGTTAGGGAGCGATTAACCGATCGCTCCCGTCGCCCTGCCCGCTGCTTCGAACATGCCGATGATCTGCTCGACCTGTTCGTCGCTATGCTCGGCGCACAGCGAGCAGCGCAGCAGGAATATGCCCGCGGGCGTTGCCGGCGGACGCGCCATGTTGACGTAGAGGCCCAGCTCCAGCAGCGACTGCCACATCGCCACCGCCTGAGCCTGGTCGGTCAGGATGACGGCGATGATCGCGGACTGCGGCGTTTCCGTGCCCAGCCTGAAACCCAGGTCGGTCAGCCCCCTGTGCAGCCGCTGGCTGTTCTTCCACAGATGGGCGCGCTTCTCGCCCGCGTGCATCAGCTTGCGGATGCTGGTCGCGGCGGTGGCGACGACGCTGGGCGGCAGCGATGCGGTGAAGACATAGGGACGGCAGACGAGGCGCAGTACCTCGAACTTGGGATGGTTGGACACGCAGAAGCCGCCCACCGTGCCGACCGACTTGGAAAAGGTGCCGACCACGAAATCGACATCCTTCTCGACCCCCTGCTCCTCATAGACGCCCCGGCCATTGGGACCGAAAAAGCCCATGCCATGGGCTTCGTCGACCAGGATCATGCAATTGGGATGCTTGCGCACGGCGGCGACCATGTCGGGCAGGGGAGCGATGTCGCCCAGCATCGAATAGACGCCCTCCAGCACCACCAGCTTCAGCGCCTCGGCGGGCAGGCGGCCAAGGCGCTTGTCCAGATCCTCGACGCTGTTGTGGCGGAAGCGCACGATTTCCGCGTCGCCCAGGAAGCAGCCGTCATAGATGGAGGCATGGCTGTCCGCGTCCAGCACGACATAATCGCCCTTGCCCGCAAGGGTCGAGATCATGCCGAGGTTGGCCTGATAGCCGGTCGAAAAGACCATCGCGCCGCTGGTGCCGTAAAAGTCCCTGAGCGCGTCCTCGACTTCCTTGTGCCCCTGATAGGTGCCGTTCAGCACGCGGCTGCCGGTCGTGCCCGCGCCGAAATCGTCCAACGCCTTCTTGCCCGCCGCGACCACGTCCGGGTCGAAGGTCATGCCCATATAATTATAGGTGCCCAGCAGGATGGTGTCCTTGCCCTTGATCACCGCCTGGGTCGGTGACTTCACCTCGTCCATCACGATCGCGAAGGGGTCGCGCACGCCGGTCGCCAGCAGCGCCTCGCGCTCGGCGATCAGCGGATCGAATTTGGAAAACAGGTCGCGGGTTTCGGTCGTCATGTCAGCGTCCCAATAACGGCAAGGGCGATGGTCTGGGGCAAGGCCCGGCAGACGTTACGCGAACGGGCAGGCGCTGTCGCCTGCACCAGGAAAGAAAGTCGGGCGGCGTCAGCCCTTGAGCTTCGCCACCGCATCCACGAGCTGGCCGACGGTTTCGATCTCGGCCTGCATGTTCATGGTGATGATGATGTCGAATTCATCCTCGATCGCCGCCACGAAATCCATCACGGTCAGGCTGTCCCATTCCAGATCGCCCGCGAACGTGGTGGCCTCGCTCAGTTCCACGCCCTTTTTGTTGAAAGGCGTGATCTGGTTCACAACGCTGTCGAAAATCTGCTGGCGATCCGTCATTATCCGTGGTGCTTTCCGTGAAAGGGCGGCTTTTGCCCTCGATCGCCGCTCTTTGGCAAGGGAATAAGGCGGCAATCGGGCATGACTGTCGCCAAAAAGGGGAGGAGGGGGAAAGATGTCCGACGCCAGGATCGTTCCGGTGCCCAATGCCATCCATCTGCTGCGGACGGCGGTGCAGACCAACATGCAACTGAGCCAGATGGCCGATCAGAAGGCGAACATGCTGATCGGCGCGTCGATGGTCGTCTTCACCCTGTCGGTGGCGCAGTTGCGGTCGGGCCGGCTGATGATCCCGGTCGCGTTGCTGGCGGTCGGCGTCTTTCTCGCCGCGACCTGCGCGATCCTGGCCGTCCTGCCCAGCGTCAGCCGGCCGAAGGGGCCCGTGGAGGAGAGCGACAATCTGCTGTTCTTCGGCATCTTCACCAGTCTTGGCGAAGCCGAGTTCAGCGATCGGATGATGCGGCTAGTCGCGGATGAAGAGGCGCTGTGCCGCGCCATGCTGCGCGACATGTATCAGAACGGGCAGGTGCTTCAGCGGCGCAAATATCGCTATCTGGGCTATGCCTACCGCCTGTTCCTGACCGGCGTCACCGCCAGCTTCGTCGCGCTGGCCGCCGATCTGGCCCTGGGCTGGACGTAACGAAACCGGACCTAGCGGAAATTGTCCGCATAGGCCTGGATCTTCAGCGTCTTGGGCGCCGTCGGGATCACGCTGTAGGCAATGCCCTCCCGCTCAGCATAGGCGCGCGCCGCCTCTTCGGAGGAAAAGCTCAACCGGATCTGCTGCTTCATGTCGCCCGAACCGGCCCAGCCCGTCAGCGGATCGGGCTGCTTGGCTTCGGCGGGCGCATATTCCAGCACCCATTTATGGGTCAGCGCCTTGCCGGATTGCAGGGCGTTCTTCTGGATCTGATAGATGCGCGCGCTCATCGCGTGGAGGACTCCTGAAGGGGAATTTGGCGTTGCGTTGCACCAGAGGGCGCGCACAAGTCAAGGCTTGGCGCGGGGATCGGCGCGTTTCGTGCGCAAGGTGGCGTTGGCGCCCGCCGGATCGTCGGGCCAGGGATGCCTGGGATAGCGGCCGCGCATCTCCTTGGCGACGGCGCTCCAGCTCCCGGCCCAGAATCCGGGCAGGTCGCGCGTCGTCTGGATCGGCCGCCCCGCGGGCGAGGTCAGCGAAAGGACCAGCGGAATGCGCTGGCTGCCGACCACCGGATGATCGCCAAGGCCGAACAGCGCCTGCACCCGCAGCTCGACGCGCGGCCCACCTTCGGCGGCATAGTCGATCGCATGGGTGCTGCCCGCGGGCGAACGGAATTCCGGCGGGGCGAGCCGGTCGACCTGCTGCTTGCCGTCCCAGCCGATCAGGCCCTCGAGCACGCCGGAAAGCTGCGACCGGTCGATGTCGGACAGGCGCCGCCTGCCCTGCAGGAGCGAGGGCAGCCATTCGTCGAGCGTTTCCATCAGCGCCGTGTCCGACAGCGCATCCACCCCGGCAAATTCCGCGCGCATCCGCAGCGACCGGGCGGCGTCCGACCAGGGGAGCAGGTCCAGCCCGCCCTGGCGCACTCCGTCGACCAGGGCCGCGACCACCGCGTCCGGGTCGGGCCGGTCGTCGGAGCCGGAGGAGAGCCTGACCGCGCCCAGGCGGCGTTCGCGCAGGGCCTCTATTCCGCCATTGGCCGGCCTGAACCGCACGGTGCGATGCTCGGCGATCCGCGCGCCGAAAAGCTGCACCACCTCCGCCTCGCTGACCGGCGCTGCGGAGAGGATGCGCGCACCGGCGGCGCTGCCCTGCACCTCGCCGACCGCCAGCCATTCCTCGCGGGCCAGCGGACTGAGCGGGTCCAGCCGGAAGCCGCGCCCGCCGACGCTCGCCCAGTCGGCGCCTTCGGCCGACCGGCGCCTGGCCACCCGGTCGGGAAAGGCAAGGGCCAGGCACAGCCCGGTTTCATGCTCCGTCGCCATGCCCGGCCGGCCCGCCGGAACCAGCTTCGCCCACCGCCTTGCCATCGCCCGCGCGGCATCCGCGCGCTTCCCGCCTTCCCGCCGCCAGCGCGTCCGGCGCTGCGACAGGTCCGTGTCCTGTCCGCCCACGCCCCGCTCGCCCAGCAGCACGGCGACCTCCGCCGCGCTCTCCGCCAGGCCCATCTCCCCGGCCCGCACCAGCATATGGCCGATGCGCGGCTCCAGCGGCAGGCGCGCCAGCGCCTTGCCATGCGGGGTGATCCGCCCGTCCGCGTCCAGCGCCTCCAGCACCGTCAGCCGCCTGCGGGCCTCGCTCACGGCCGCCTCCGGGGGCGTGTCCAGCCATCGCAGACCTGCCGGATCGCTCACCCCCCACAGGGCGCAGTCCAGGATCAGGCTGGAAAGGTCGCTCTCCAATATCTCCGGCGGGTCGAAGGGGGGCATCCCGGCCGTCGCCGCCGCTTCCCACAGCCGGTAGGCGACGCCCGGCCGCTGCCGCGCCGCGCGCCCGGCGCGCTGGGTGGCCGCCGCCTGGCTGGCCCGCTCCGTCACCAGCCGAGTCACGCCCGCCGCCCGGTCGTAGCGCGGCCGCCGCGCCAGCCCGCTGTCGACCACGATCCGCACGCCGTCGATGGTGAGGCTGGTTTCCGCGATCGAGGTGGCCAGGATCACCTTTCTTCGCCCCTCGCGCGAAGGCCGGATCGCCGCCCGCTGCGCGCCGGGATCGAGCGATCCATGCAGCCTGTGGACTTCCACCCCCATGCCGTCCAGCCGCTCCGCGGTCCGCTCGATCTCCGCCACGCCGGGCAGGAAGGCGAGCAGGTCGCCCTCCGCTTCCTCGTCCAGCGCGCGGCGGATCGTCGCCGCCATCTCATCCTCGATCCGCCTTTCCGCCGCGCGTCCGACATGACGCAGCTCCAGCGGCTGGATGCGGCCCTCGCTCTCCACCAGCGGCGCGCCGTCGAGCAGCGCGGCAAACCGCGCCCCGTCCAGCGTCGCCGACATGGGCAGGATGCGCAGGTCCGGGCGCAATGCGGCCTGGGCATCGAGCGCCAGCGCCAGCCCGAAATCGCTGTCCAAACTGCGCTCATGCACTTCGTCGAATAGGACGGCGGATACGCCCGACAGCTCCGGATCGTCCTGGATGCGCCGGACGAAAATACCCTCGGTCAGCACCAGCAGCCGGGTCTTGGCCGACTGCCTGGAATCCATGCGCGTCGCATAGCCGACCGTGCCGCCCGGCTGCTCGCCCATCAGTTCGGCGATCCGTTCCGCCGCCGCGCGGGCCGCCAGCCGCCGGGGCGAAAGCAGCAGCACCTGCCCCCTGCACCAGGGTTCCTCCAACAGCGCGGGCGCCACCGCCGTCGTCTTGCCCGCGCCCGGCGGTGCCACCAGCACGGCGTTGCTGCCCTCGCGCAGATGGGCCAGCAGTTCGGGCAGCACGGCATGGATGGGCAGGGCGGTCATTCCCGTCCCTCTCGCGCCAATCGGCGTCCGACGCAATGGCTCAACCGAACAGCAGCGCGTGGATCGGGTTCTTGGGGTCCAGCAGCATCCTGGCGGTCAGCGCCAGCGACATGATGATCAGCAGCGGCCGGATCAACCGGCTGCCGAAGCGCATGGCGAGCCGCGATCCGATCTGCCCGCCGGTGATGCTGCCCACCGCCATGGCGAGGCCGACGATCCAGATGACATGGCCGCCCGCGATCAGGGTCAGCAGCCCGGCCATATTGCTGGCGAAATTGGCGGCCTTGGTCTGCGCCGTCGCGCGCACCAGCCCCAGCCCGCCCAGCGCGATGAAGATGCTGGTGTAGAAGGCGCCGGCTCCGGGTCCGAAAAAACCGTCATAAAAGCCGACGATGCCGATCGGCAGGCTGAGCGCGACGATCCCGATGCGCTGGTGCCGGTCCATTTCGCTGACCTTGGGCGAGAAGGTGAAATAGCCCGCCAGCGCCACCAGCAGCGCGGGCATCAGCCCCGCGAGGATGGAAGGGTCGACCCGCTGCAACAGCCATGCGCCGCCGATCGATCCCATGAACGCCGCGATGACCGGCCATTTATAGGCCCGCAAATCCATATGCCCGGCCCGCGCATAGGCGATGCAGGCGCCGAACGTGCCGAGCGCGCTTTGCAGCTTGTTGGTCGCGACCGCCGGGACCGGGGGAATCCCGGCGGCGAGCAGGGCGGGCAGGGCGATCAGCCCGCCGCCGCCCGCCATCGCGTCGATACAGCCCGCCATCAGCGCGGCCGCCATCAGGAAGGCAATGGTTTCAGGGGAGGGGATCATCATCGACCAGACGGGCTGAGCTTCGCCCGATCAAACGGACAGGACCGGAAAAGCCTCAATAAGCCCGCGCGATGGCGAATTCGACCGCCTCCGTCAGCGCCGCCTTGGCCTTGCCATTGTCGAACATGCCCAGCGCGTCGATCGCGCGCTGGCCATAATGGCGGGCGCGGGCCAGCGTGTCGGTAATCGCGCCGGTCCTGCGCAGCAGGCCGGTCGCATAGGCCAGGTCTTCGTCGCTCACCCGGTTGCCCGCGATCGCCGCCTTCCAGAAGGCGCGATCCTCGTCGCCTCCCCGCGCATAGGCCAGGATGACCGGCAGCGTGACCTTGCCGTCGCGGAAATCGTCGCCCGCATCCTTGCCCATGGTGGCGCCGTCCGACTCATAGTCGATGGCGTCGTCGATCAGCTGGAAGGCGATGCCCAGGTTGCGGCCGTAAACGTCCAGCGCCTGCTCCTCCGCCTCGTTGCGGTCGGCGACCACGGCGGAAATGCGGCAGGCGGCGGCGAACAGGGCAGCGGTCTTGGCACCGATGATGTCCAGATATTGTTCTTCGCTGGTGTCGATCTTGCGCTGGGCGGTGAGCTGGTTGACCTCGCCCTCCGCGATCACGGCGGAGGCGTTGGAGAGGATCTTCAGCACCTTGAGCGACTCCGCCTCGACCATCAGCTCGAAGGAGCGGGAGAAGAGGAAATCGCCCACCAGCACGCTGGCGCTGTTGCCCCAGATGATGTTGGCGGTCTTGCGGCCCCGGCGCAGCCCCGATCCGTCCACCACATCGTCATGCAGCAGGGTCGCGGTGTGGATGAACTCGACGGCGGCGGCCAGCTTGTAGTGGCGCGACCCCGCATAGCCGACCAGATCGGCGCAGGCGAGCGTCAGCATCGGCCGCATCCGCTTGCCGCCGCCCGCGATCAGATGGCCCGCCAGTTCGGGGATCAGCGGAATGCGCGACTGCATCCGGTCCAGGATGACGGCATTCACCTGGTTCATGCCGTCGGCGACCAGCGCCATCATGGGGGTGAGCGAAGGCGCGCTGCTGGCGCGGCCGATGGGATGGACATTGCCGGTGGCGGGTGCGGTCATGACAAGCGCCATGTGGCGGTGCAAAATGCTAAAGGCAAGCGGGAATAGCTTGCGCAAGGCCCCGGAAGCGGCAAAAAGCGCGAGAGTTTTGATCGACGCATCACCGGGAGCCTTGAAAGCGGTTCCCGCTTTTCGGGCGTGATGCTCCGCCGGAGGACATAGTGGACGAGACCCTGAAGCGCTATCGCGAGAGCATCGACAATATTGACGCGGCGCTTGTCTTCATGCTGGCCGAGCGGTTCAAGATCACCCAGGCCGTGGGCGAGCACAAGGCGACGCACGACCTGCCGCCCGCCGATCCGGGCCGGGAGGAGCGCCAGATCGCCCGCCTGCGCCAGCTTGCGACCGACGCCCATCTCGATCCCGACTTCACCGAGAAATTCCTGCGCTTCATCATCGACGAGGTGATCCGCCATCATGAAAGGCTGCGCGAAAGGCAGGCCTGACTTCAGGCCGGTTCGGATAATTCCTCTTCTCGCGAGGGCCGCGCCGACCGGCCCAGCATGACGCCGCCCAGCGCCAGCGCGAAACCGGCGATCTGCACCGGTCCCAGCCTCTCGCCGAACAGCAGCCACGCCTCGATCGCGGCCAGCGGCGGCACCAGCAGCAACAGCATCGACATGCGCGTCGGCCCCTGATGCCGCACCAGCCACACCAGCAGCGACAGTCCGCCCGCCGACAGCCCCAGCACGGACCAGCCGATCCCGATCCACAGGATCGGCGTGCCGTCCCATCGATATTCGCCCGCCAGCAGGGTCGCGGCCACGGCCACCAGCGCGCCGCCCGCATTCTGCACGGCGCCCGAAACGGCTATGCCGTCCCCGGCGATCGCGCCCCGCTGGACCAGCGTGCCGCCCGCCATCGCCAGCACCGCCACCATCCCGGCGATCGCGGGCAGCAGGCCGACCCCGGCCCCGCCCGAACGCTCGATCGCGGGCAGCAGCACGCAGCCCACGCCGACGATCGCGATGGCCAGGCCGCCCCACGCCCGTCCCGGCAGGCGATCCCCCAGCAGCAGGACGCTCGCCACCGCGACCATCAGCGGCTGGAGCGCCCCGATCAGCGCCATGATCCCGGCCGGCATGTCATGGCTCACCGCCCACCAGCTCAGGGTCAGGTAGACGCCGTGCAGCATCGCGCCCGCCGTCAGGTGCAGCCCCAGCCGACGGCCACGGGGCAAGCCCTGCCGGGCGCAGATCGCCGCGCCCGCCAGCAGCAACGTCGTCAGCGTCAGCCGTATCGCCAGCGCCAGCTCCGGCGCGGCATGCGGCACCACCGCCCGCGCGACGATGAAGCCGGTGGACCAGATCAGGACGAACAGCACTGAGGCAAGCAGGGCGATCATGCCGCGCCTTTGGCCGATGGACGCCCCATTGTCGATGCGCGGGGGAAAACTATTCCCGGCCCGCCCGGATCGCGGCTCCTCCGGCGATGGGCGTGATCGCCACCAGCAGCAGCGACGCCGCCCCCAGGAATTTGAGCGCCGCCCCGCTGCCGTCGCCCAGCGTCCCCGCGCCGAAGATCAGCAGGGGCACCGCCAGCGGCAGCGCCAGCAGCCCCGACAGCGCCCCGCTGGACCGCAGGCCAGCGGTCAGCGTCGCCACCAGCAGCCCCAGCGCCGCCAGCGCAGGCGTCCCGATCAGCAACCCCAGCTCCAGCAGCCCGATGGTCCCGCCGTCCAGCTTGAGCAGCGCCGCGGCCGGCAGGGTGGCGATCATCAACGCCGGGCCAAAGCCCGCCCAATGCGCGGCCAGCCGGGCCAGCACCACCATTTCCTCGCCGATCCCGCGCAGCGCGATCTGGTCCAGCACGCCCGCATCGCGGTCGGGCGCGACCAGTCGGTCCACCGGCAGTAGGCTGGCCAGCAACGCCGCGATCCACAGCATCCCGCCGCCCGTCCGCCGCAGCAGCGCCGCATCCGGCCCGACCGCGAAGGGATAGAGGCTGGCGACCAGCAGCAGGAAGGCGACCGGCAGCCACAATCCCGCCGACTGCAAGGCCTGCCGCAGATCGCGCGCCGCGAGGGTCAGCAACAGCCTCAAACGCCGTCCTCCGCCGCCGCCAGATAATCCGCCATCGCCAGCACCACCGGCGTCACCAGCGGCAATGGCTGGTGCGACGCGGCGATGACGATCCCGCCCCGCCCGATATGGCCCGCCACCGCCTCGCCCAGCAGCCCCAGCGCCGCATCGTCGAGGCCATTGCCCGGCTCGTCCAGCAGCCACACCGGCGCGCCCCCCGCGATCACCCGCGCCAGCGCCGCCCGCCTGCGCTGCCCGGTGGAGAGCATCCGCACCGGCACGTCCGCCAGCGGCTCCAGCGCCATCGCGGCCATCGCCCGGTCCAGCGCTTCGGGCGCCGCCCGGTCGAGCCGCGCCCAGAAGGCCAGCGCCGCCCGCAGGGGCTGTTCCATGTCCAGCGCCAGCCGCTCGTCGGCCAGCGCGACCCGGCCATGCCGCTCCACCGTCCCGGCGGCGGCGGGCAGCAGGCCCGCGCAAATCCGCATCAGGCTGGACTTGCCGATCCCGTTCGGCCCCTTCAGCAGGGCGCTGCCGCCCGGCTCCATCGCCAGGTCCACGCCCCGGAACAACAGCCGCCCGCCGCGCACGCAGGCGACGCCGGACAGGCGCAATCCCACCCGGCTCATAGGGTGACCATGTCCTCCAGCACATGCATGTCGAGGTCGGACAGGCCGAAATGATGGCCGATCTCATGCACCACCACATGGGTGATCAGCATGTCCAGCGGCACCCCGGTTTCCACCCATTCGTCCAGCAATGGGCGGCGGAACAGGTGCACGGTCGGCGGCTGGTCCCCGGTCTGCACCGGCTCGCCCACCGGCCGCCCGCTGTACAGGCCGGTCAGGCCGAAGGGATCGTCGATCTCCATCTCCTTCAATATCGCCGGGTCGGCGAATTCCTCGACGAACAGCAGGAGGTTGGAAAGATGGGCGCGGAACGGTTCCGGCAGCCGCGACAGCGCCTTGAGCGCCAGGGCTTCGATCTCCTCGCGCGTCGGCGCGAAGCGGGGCGGTTGACCGGCATCATCCATATTGGAGACATAAAGCATGTTCCGAATCGTCTGGAAACAGCCGAACCATCGGAAAATGGGTTAATCTCGACGGATCAGACAAGGAATTGAGCGATGATCGCGAAGCTGGGCGAGGAAGAACGGGCGCTGGCGCTGAAGGACCTGCCCGAATGGACCCCGGTCCAGGAACCGGAGGGCATACGCCGCCTGTTCACTTTCAAGGATTTCGTGGGCGCCTTCGGCTTCATGACGAAGGTCGCGCTGCTGGCGGAAAAGGCCGACCATCATCCCGAATGGTCGAACGTCTACAACCGGGTGGACATCGTCCTCACCACCCATGATGCGGGCGGGCTGTCCCGCCGCGACATCGATCTCGCCACGCAGATCGATGCCCTGCTGTAGCGGGGTCAGTCCGAAGCATTGCCCTCGATCCGGTCGTCATATCCACTGAGCGCGGCGATGACGGCCGGATCGCGGGCATAGCGTTGCCGCAGCATCGCCAGCCGGCCATCGGTCCCGGTGCACAGTTCGGCGATATTCTCCTGCAGATAGGCGCGCCGCTCCGCATCATAGGCTTCCTCGCCCCGGAAATGGTCGCAACCGTCGCGATCGACCATGAAGCGCGTCACCTCGTCGGGGAAGGGCGTGGGATCGGCCGCGCCGTCCGCGGGCGGCAGGTCGGGCACATAGGCGGGCGGCGGAATGTTGACGACGGAGGGCTTCATCGGCAGCAACCGGACGTCCGCCGGGGGCACCGGACGGGCCTTCGCCGCCTGCGGGCCGTCGGCCGCCGCAATGGCCACCGTCCCCGGAACCCCGGCGGTGGCGGGATCGACCTCCGGCAGGATCGGGTCGCGGTTGGGGGGCAGCATCGCCGATTGCGCGGCGCCGGCCGGCCCGGACCGCTCCTCCGCCCCGGCGCCCGCATGGCCGCCGGAGGCAGGCGAACAGCCCGCGACCAGCACCAGAAGACCGACCGGAAACAGCTTCGCCCCTACGCTCACCCAATCTCCTCTCGCAAACCGGCAATCAAATCAGCGACATGGTCGAGTCGCTGCTCCTCTTCATCGAGGATCGCCAGGAAAGCGGTCCGCCTATACTGGTGGACCAGCTCCTGCGAAAGCCGGTTTGCCGCGGGATATGCCGAAATCACGATATCCAGCAGCCGCTCCACCCCATGCAGCCGCCCCCAGAGATAGTCGTTTTCCCGGTAGGCCCGGCTGAAAAAGGCGCCGAAATTGTTGAATTCGATGCCTTTCAGCGTCGCTTCCGCGCCGCCGGAACGGATCGCGCCGCAATCTTCCGGCGAAATCCGGTCGACCTTGACGGGATCATATTCGTCCATCGCGTCGCCCTGCAGCAGCGGCAGGGTGGCGATGTCGTAGAAGGGGAAGCCGAGATAGGCGAGCAGCATGGTCCGCCGTTCCGCCTTGGGCAGCGCGGCGAGCGCGTCGGCCAGCATCATGTCGGCCGCCTCGTCCCGCTCGCGCAGGCCGCGCAGGTCCGACACGGCTTTCAGCGCGGCGCCCGCATCGTTGGGCACTTCGCGCGCCGCCGCGCGGATGTCGCCATTGTAGAAGTCGATCCCCTCGCACTCGGTATAATGCGACATGGCCGCATAGATGGCGTCATGCATCGTCTGGACGACGGTCTCGTCGGCCGTCGCCTCCACCTCCAGCGTGTCCGCCAGCCGCCGCGCCAGGAAGCGCAGGCGGCGGATGCGAAAGCTCAGGTCATGTTCGCGGAAAAAGCCGACCGGCGCGGAGTTCCGCCCCACATCCTCGATCAGCCGGTCCGCGCCGATCGAGCGCACATGGGTCCAGAGCGCCTGCCGGTAGCTTTCCCGCATCAGCGGGCTTTCCTCGCCGCTCAGGCGGAACAGCAGGGCGGCCAGATCCTCGACGATGCCCGACAGCTTCAGATGGCCATAGGCGGGAAAGGCGAAACCGGCGGAATTCGCCGCCCGCTGCTGCGCCTTGGCGCGCCAGGCCGACAGGCGGGCGGGGGTGGGCCGGTCCAGGAACAGCATCCCGCCGACGGCGCTCTCCACCTCGGCCTCGATCCCCGGCCGCAGCGCGTTCAATATCCGCGCCATCCGCCGGATGCGCGTGCTGTGCCGGTCGATCGCCTCCAGATTGTCGCGGATCGGCTGTTCGCGCGGAATGTCGCTCAGCGCGCCGAAGATGGTGCGGAAAAAGCCCGGCAGGGGCGCATCCTCGCCCGTGGGCTTGTCCTCCGCCTCGCCCTGGCGGTTGAGCTGGATGGAACGATGGCCGGGCTTGGGATCGATATAGACGAAGCGCCGGTCGACCTCGCGGCGCGACGGCCGGTTCCGGAGCGCGCCGATGGCCTGGGCGAAGGGCGCGTTGGCCAGCACCGAACCGTCGATCAGCACCGCGTCCTCGGCCTGTCCGCGCGCCGCATGGCGGGGGAGCACGCGGGCCAGGAAGCGGTCGCGCGCGGGCCAGGCGCGGTGGCGGCGCTTCAGCACCCGGTCCAGCTCGCGCACGGTGAAAGGGGGAAAGGCGCCGGGGAAACTGGCCGTCGCCCGCGCCGCGAAGGCCAGTTCGGCGGGATCGGCGAACATCCGCTCACCCCGGCCCCGCGCGCGAAAGCCGATCGACAGGCGATGCTCGGTCTCGATCACCTGCGGCGGGCTGTTGAGGTTCAGGCTCTGCGGATGCCCCTCGAAATCGGTGACGGTCACGAACAGGTCGAGCGGATGCCCCTCCGGCAGCAGCGCCGGGCCGCGCTCGGTCGCTTCCATCGCGTCGAAGGCGTCCAGGATCATGGCGGTGAAGATCTCCCCGCCAAAGGGCGGCTCGAACCAGCGGGAGCGGATGAAATGGGACAGTTTGTGCCGCACCTCCTCGCGCGTGTCGGGGGCGACGGTGCGCTCCACCGTGTCGCCCGGCTTGCGCGCCGCCATCCAGACCAGCGGCGTCGCCCAGATCTTGGTGATCCGCCGCGCGGGCCGGGCGTCGGGGTCCAGCAGCCGCTCGACATCGGCATTGTCCAGCCACATGTCGGTCAGCGGATCGAGCGACTGGCCCGTCTCGATCGCCTGCGCCAGGAATATGCCGTTGATGCCGCCCGCGCTCGCCCCGGCGATGATGTCGGGCATGACGCGCAGGCGGATGCCGCTGGCCTCTTCCAGCGCCTTGAGCAGGGCGTGATAGACCGCCTCGCTGCTGTTTCCCGGCGGCACCCCGTCGTGGAAGGCGCGGCTGGCCCGCGCCAGATGCCAGATTTCCTTGGTGATGCCGTGCATGTAGACGGCCAGGCTGATCCCGCCATAGCAGACCAGTGCGAGCCTGAGTTCCCGCTCTTTCATGGCCCAGTGAATCGCAGAGCCAGGCCGGCTTGTCGAGTGAAACTCAAGCCGGCATGAACTCCGCCCAGATCGGCAGATGGTCCGACGCCCGCCGCGCCGCCGCGCTGTCATGCACGCCGCTGTCGACCAGCTTCAACTGCCCGCAATGCATGATGCGGTCCAGCCGCGCCACGGGCCTGCGCGCATGGAAGGACCGCCCGCACGGGGCGAAATGATAGTGGCGGGCAAAGTCGGCCAGGCAGCCGCGCTCCGCGCTCCATTCGTTCAGATCGCCCATCAGCACGGTCGGCATCTTCTCGCGCAGCCCCGCCGCATGGATCACGGCGGCGGCCTGCTTGCGGCGCCACAGGCCGGACAGGTCGAGATGCATGCCGAAGATCCGCAGGCTCGTCCTGCCCAGCTTCACTTCCGCCATGGTCGCGCCGCGCGGCTCCAGGCAGGGCAGGTGCAGCACGTCGTGCGCGCCGACCTCCACCTCCTTGCGCACCAATATGGCATTGCCGTGCCAGCCCATGGAATCGACCTGCACGTTCAGCGGCACCGGCCTGTAGGGGCTGATCGCTTCCAGCAGCCAGGGCGGCAATGCGGCGGTCCTGACCCCGAAGCGCCGGTCGGCCTCCTGCAGCGCGATCACGTCGGCGTCGATCTCGTTCAGCACGTCGATCACCCGTTCGGGCACCCGGCGCCGGTCGGTGCCGATGGCCTTGCGGATATTGTAACTGGCCACGCGAATGGATTTCATGCCGAAACAATGCGCCAATCCCGCGACTGTTTCCAAGCGAAGATGCAAAGAAGATTTGTGTTCCGCATATGTTCTGATATGCGTCGCCCATGGCCAAGGCAAAGCGCAAATTCGTCTGTCAGCAATGCGGTTCGGTCGGCAACCGCTGGCAGGGCCAATGCGACGATTGCGGCGAATGGAACAGCATCGTGGAGGAAGCCGCCGAGACGGTCTTCTCCGCCCGGCACGACCTGCACACCGGCGGGCGGGCGCTGACGCTGGTGGGACTGGACGACAAGGTCGAACTGCCCCCGCGCACGACGACCGGCATCGCCGAGTTCGACCGGGCGCTGGGCGGCGGCATCGTTCCCGGCTCCGCCACGCTGATCGGCGGCGATCCCGGCATCGGCAAGTCCACGCTGCTGTTGCAGGCGGCGGCGCGGATCGCCACCGCCGGGCACAGCGTCGCCTATATCAGCGGTGAGGAGGCATCCGACCAGGTCCGCCTGCGCGCCCAGCGCCTGGGTCTGGGCGGCGCGCCCGTCCAGCTCGCCAGCGCCACCTCCGTCCGCGACATATTGACCACGCTGGGGGAGGGGGCGGCGCCTACGCTGCTCATCATCGATTCGATCCAGACCATGCACAGCGACCTGATCGAGGGCGCGCCGGGCACGGTCAGCCAGGTCCGCGCCTCCTCGCAGGAACTGATCCGCTTCGCCAAGCAGCGCGGCACGGCGGTCATTCTGGTCGGCCATGTCACCAAGGACGGCAGCATCGCGGGCCCCCGCGTGCTGGAACATATGGTCGACACGGTGTTGAGCTTCGAGGGCGAGCGCAGCCACCAATATCGCATCCTGCGCGCGATCAAGAACCGCTTCGGCGGCACGGACGAGATCGGCGTCTTCTCCATGGTCGCCGAAGGGCTGGAGGAGGTGGCCAACCCCTCCGCCCTGTTCCTCACCCATCGGGACGAGAATGTGACGGGCGCGACCGTCTTTCCGGCGCTGGAAGGGACGCGCCCGGTGCTGGTCGAGATCCAGGCGCTGGTCGTACGCCTGTCCAGCGGCGCCACGCCGCGCCGCGCCGTGGTGGGGTGGGACAATGGCCGCCTCGCCATGATCCTGGCCGTGCTGGAGGCGCGCTGCGGCCTCAGCTTCTCGACCTGCGAAGTCTATCTGAACGTCGCGGGCGGCTACCGCCTGTCCGATCCTGCCGCGGACCTTGCCGTGGCGGCGGCGCTCATGTCGGCGCTGTCGGAACGCCCGGTGCCCGCCGACATCGTGCTGTTCGGGGAAATCGCCCTGTCGGGGGAGGTTCGCCCGGTCGCCCACTCCCCGCTCCGCCTGCGCGAAGCCGCCAAGCTGGGCTTCAACCGCGCCTTCGTCCCGGCCGCCACCGCCGATGGGGTCAAGGGCATTTCCGTAAGCGGCTTTCGCGCGCTTTCGCAACTGGTTGACCAGATGCTTGGCCGCGGATAGCCAGCAATTCGATGAACGCCATCGATATCCTCGTCCTGCTGCTGATCGGCGGCTGCGCCATTTTCGGCCTGCTGCGCGGTTTCGTGCAGGAAACCCTGTCCCTGATCGCCTGGGTCCTTGGCATTTTCGCCATCCGCCTGTTCCACGCATCGGCAACCGAACTGATCAGCCCCTTCGTCGGAACGACCAGCGGCGCGGCGGTTCTCGGTTTCATTCTCGTATTCGGCATCACCTTCGGCGCCGGCAAGCTGCTTGCCCACGCAATCGGCCGCCGGACCCGCCAATCGATCCTGGGACCGGTGGACCGCGTCCTGGGCGCCGGATTCGGCGCGGTAAAGGGGTTGATCGGCGCGACTCTGATCTTTCTCGCCTTCAGCCTGGTCTACGACACTTTCTACGGCAGCGGCGCGCGGCGTCCGGACTGGCTGTCCGATGCACGAACCTATCCGCTGCTCAACGCCAGTGGCCAGGCGATCAGCGAATTCGTGGCGGAACGGCGCGCCCAAAAACCCGCCGCCAGCGGGTAGATCGGGAAGGGCGTCCAGAAGCCCTCCGTCTTGCCGTCCCCCTTCCATTCCGCCCGCGTATCCATGGCAACCTTTCGGTGGTCAGGCTGTTGATCCTGCAACAGCAACCGAAAGGAGCATCCGATGGGCGAATTGACCGACAAGGCGAAGGCCGCAGGCAACAAGGCGGCTGGCGCCGTCAAGGAAGCCGTTGGCCGCAACCGTCGCGATCCCGACCTGGTCACGGAAGGCAAGGCGCAAAAGGCCAAGGGAACCGTTCAGGACGTCAAGGGATCGGTAAAGGGCGCGCTCGGCGACAAGATCTGATCTGCCAGCCACTCTCATCGAAGGCCTCGCCGTCCGGCGGGGCCTTTGCTGTATCAGCATGCTGATACGCCTCTTGCCGCATCCTCCCTTTCATGCTCCTGTCCGGCGCAGCAAGGGAGACATATATGTTCAATCGGCGGAGCATGCTGGCGGGCACGACGGCATCGTTGCTTCTATCCACGCGCCTCGGGGCGCAGGTGCTGCCGCCGCAAGGCTTCGCGACCCCGGCGGGCACGGCGCCGTTCCCGCCCGATGTCTTCCGCGAACGCCGTCGCCGGGTGATGGAGGCGCTGAAGGACGGTGTCGCGGTTATCTATGGCGCGGATGCCGTGGAGAGCGCGGCGGCCGTCGCGCCGCCCTTCGTGCAGGATGGCGACTTTGCCTGGCTGACCGGGATTATGGATGAGCCCGGTGCTATCCTGGTCATGGCGCCTGCCGAACGAACCGTCAGGGAATGGCTGCTGCTCCCCTCCCGCGATACGGAGGCGGAACGCTGGGACGTCGAACGCCTGCCGCTGGGGACGGAACTGGAGCGGCGCACCGGCTTTGCCCGCGTGACCCGCGCGGGCAGCCTGGGTGGTCTGGTGACCACTCTTGCCGAACGTTCCAAGACATTGCATTTCCTTGGTCCCATCGTCGGCACCTCCGCGCCGGTCCCCAAGGCGCTGGACCTTTATGGCAAGGTGATGCAGCGGGTGCCGGGCGTCTCGCTCAAGGATGACAGCGGCCTTCTTGCCTCGCTGCGCATCGTCAAGGAAGCGCGCGAACTGAAACTGATGCGCAAGGCGGCGGCAGCCACCGCGCGCGGTCACATCGCCGCGATGCGGCAGGTTCGGCCCGGCATGACGGAAAGGCAGTTGAAAGCGATATTGGAGGATGCCTTCCGCGCTGGCGGCGGGGAGGGGCTGGCCTATGACAGCATCGTTGCGACCGGCCGCAACGCCGCGTCGCTCCATTATACCGGCGGCAGCGGGGTGATCGGCGCGAACGACCTGGTCCTGATCGATGCCGCCGCCTCCGTTGGGGGCTATGCCTGCGATGTGACGCGCACTTTCCCGGCGAGCGGGAAATTCACCCCGGAACAGCGTGCCAATCACGAACTGGTTCTCTCGGCCCAGGCCGCTGCCGTCGCGAAGCTCCGGGCGGGCGTCTATTATGAGGATTTGGTCGAAGCGGCGAAGGATGTGTTTCGCAAGGCGGGACGGGTCGATGATTTCACCCATGGCCTTGGCCATCTGGTCGGGCTTGACGTGCATGATGTCGGCGACATGTCGAAGCCGCTGCCGGCTGGCGCCGTCATCACCGTGGAGCCGGGATTATATGTGCAGTCCGCCAATTACGGCATCCGGATCGAGGATCTCTATCTGATCACGCCCACCGGATCGCAGCGGCTGAGCGAAGCTATCCCCCGGACGGCGACGGAGATCGAGGCGGCGATGGCGCGTTAATCCTCCTCGGGCGCCGCCAGATAATGTCGCACGTCGCGCCGCAATTCCCCGGCGCACAGATAGAGCGCGATCACATTGGGGATCGCCATCAGGAAGAAGCTGCTGTCGACGATGCCGACCACCCGGCCGAGGTCGATGGCGGCCGCCGGGGGCAGGGCGACGATGTAGAGGATCTTGTACGCCCATTGCGCCTTGGGGCCATTGCCGAACAGATAGCCCCAGGCCTGCAAGCCGTAGAAGCCCCAGGCCACCAGCGTCGAATAGGCGAACAGCACCACGACGACCGCCAGCAGCCAGGGAAACCAGGACGATACCTGGGCGAAGGCGGCGGAGGTGATGGCGATCCCCTCCAGCCCCGATTTCCATGTGCCCGCGACCACCAGCGCCAGGCCGCCTACGGCGCAGACGATCATCGTGCCGAGCAACGGTTCGAGCAGCGCCACCAGCCCCTCGGACACGGGGTGCCGGACGCGGGCAAGGCTGTGCGCCATCACCGCCGATCCCACGCCCGCCTCGCTGGCGAACACGGCGCGGCGCATGCCCGCGACGAAGGCCCCCACCGCGCCGCCGGTCGCGGCCTGCCCGCTCCACGCGCCATGCCAGATTTCGGCGAGGGCAGCGGGAATGGCGGCCGCATGCAGGATCAGCACCGTCGCGACGCCGATCAGGTACACCGCGACCTTGAGCGGGGTCAGCCGCTTCGCCACCTCGCCCAGCCAGGCCGCGCCGCCCAGGGTCACCAGCGCGACCGCCGCGGCGAGGATCGTGCCATAGACCCAGCCACTGCTGAATCCCGTCACCACCTTGACCTGCGCGAAGCTCTGGTTGACCTGCACCATGGGGATCGCCCCGAACAGTGCGAAAAAGGCATAGGCGCCGCCGAGTATCAGCCCGATTTTCGGCCATCCCCGCGCGGCACCCACGGCCTTCAGCACGTACATCGGCCCGCCATGGACATGGCCCCGGCTGTCGAAGGTGCGATATTTAAGCCCCAGCGTGACCTCCGCCATCTTCATCGTCATGGCGAACCAGCCGATGATGAACATCCACAGGATCGCGCCTGGGCCTCCCATCGTCAGCGCCACCGCGACGCCCGCGATATTGCCAAGCCCGATCGTACCGGACAGCGCTGTCGACAGCGCTCCCCATTGGCTGACATCCCCCTTCGCCTCGCCCTCATGCGGCTGGGTCCTCAGGATGCGCAGCGCGCGGCCGACCGCGGTGAGATTGGGGAAGCCCAGCCAGACGGTGAAGAACAGCATCGGCAGCGCCAGATAGAGTACGATCAGCTCGATCCGCGCGCCCAGCACCGGCACCTTGAAGAATACCGCGCCGGAAAGCGCGTCCACTGCTGCGTTAAATCCGTCCATCGGCCATGACATGGCGGGTCGGCGGTGGAAAGTCGAACAAAGATTGCTATGGGGTGGAGACAGGGTTCACCGCATGGGCGGCAGGGATTATGAGCAGAAAATATTTCGGCACGGACGGCATTCGCGGACGCACCAACCAATGGCCGATGACGGCCGAACTGGCGATGAAGGTCGGCATGGCGGCGGGCAAGCATTTCCAGCGCGGCACTCACCGCCATCGCGTGGTCATCGGCAAGGATACCCGCCTGTCGGGCTATATGGTTGAAAATGCGCTGGTCGCGGGCTTTACCGCGGTCGGCATGGATGTGGTGCAGTTCGGGCCGATCCCGACCCCCGCCGTGGCGTTGCTGGCCCATTCGATGCGCGCCGATCTGGGCGTCATGATCTCCGCCAGTCACAACCCCTATTTCGATAATGGGATCAAGCTGTTCGGTCCGGACGGCTACAAGCTGTCGGATGAGGATGAACTGAAGATCGAGGCGATGCTGGAGCAGGAGATTCCGCCTGCCGCGTCGCAGGACATCGGCCGCGCCCGCCGTGTCGAGGATGCGCGGGGCCGCTATATCCACGCGGTCAAGTCCAGCTTCCCCGCGGACCTGCGCCTGGATGGTCTCAAGATCGTGGTGGATTGCGCCAATGGCGCCGCCTATCAGGTCGCGCCCTCCGCTCTCTGGGAACTGGGTGCGGAGGTGGTGGCGGTCGGCGTCACGCCCAACGGCATCAACATCAACGACCAGTGCGGATCGACCGCGCCGCATTTGCTGCAGGAGACGGTGGTGGCTTCCGGTGCCGATATCGGCATTGCGCTGGATGGCGATGCCGACCGGCTGATCGTGGTCGATGAGCATGGCACCATCGTCGATGGCGATCAGATCATGGCGCTGATCGCGGGCAATTTCGCGCGGGCGGGGACGCTGCGCGGCGGCGGGCTGGTGGCGACGGTGATGTCGAACCTGGGGCTGGAGCGATTCCTGATCGGCCAGGGCATGGCACTGGAACGCACCAAGGTCGGCGACCGCTATGTGCTGGAACGGATGCGGGAGGGTGGCTTCAATGTTGGGGGCGAGCAGTCCGGGCATATGATCCTGTCGGACTATGCCACGACCGGGGACGGAACGGTGGCTGCGTTGCAGGTGCTGGCTGCGCTGGTGCGATCGGGCAGGCCTGCCAGCGAAGTGCTGCATCAGTTCGATCCGGTGCCGCAGCTGTTGAAGAATGTCCGCTTTTCCGGCGGCAAGCCGCTGGAGCATGAGGATGTGAAGCGGGTGATCGCGCAGGCCGAGGCGGAACTCAGCGGCTCTGGGCGACTGGTGATCCGGCCTTCGGGTACGGAGCCGGTGATCCGCGTCATGGCGGAGGGCGACCGCGAGGAACAGGTCAAGGATGTGGTCGAGCGTATCTGCGACGCCGTGGCGAAGGCGGCCGCCTGATGCTGGAGATGCGCCCCGATTGCGAACGCTGCGGCACCGATCTGCCCGCTGATGAGCCGGGCGCTTTCATCTGTTCGTTCGAATGCACATTCTGCGCGCCTTGCGCCGAGATCCTGGACGATCGCTGCCCCAATTGCGGTGGCGAACTGATGGACCGGCCGACCCGCGTCGGGGACGCGCTGAAGCGCAATCCGGCCTCGATGGAGCGGCATTTCAAGGGATGACACCGGCCCGCATTCTGATCATTGCCGGTTCGGACAGCGGCGGCGGCGCGGGGATCCAGGCGGATATCCGCACCGTGACGTTGCTGGGCGGCCATGCCATGACCGCCATCACCGCAATCACGGCGCAGAATACGCTGGGCGTGCAGGCCGCGCATCCCGTGCCGGCCGAGATGGTGATCCGGCAGATGGACAGCGTCATCAGCGACATCGGCGTGGATGCGGTGAAGATCGGCATGATCGGCTCGGCGGGAACGGCAGCGGCGGTGGCGGAGCGCCTGGCGCTGCTGGAGGGCGTGCCGATCGTGTTCGATCCCGTGATGGTCGCCACCAGCGGATCGTCACTGGCGGATGCGGCGACCATCGCGGCGTTCGAAAAGCTGATGGCGATCGCTACCCTCGTCACACCGAATATTCCGGAACTGGAAGCATTGGGCGGCGAGGAAATCGCGATCCGTTTCGCGACCCATGTGCTGGCCAAGGGCGGTCATGGCGAAGGGCCGATGCTGACCGACCGGCTGATCGGGCCGCAGGGCGTGCGCAAGGCCTGGAGCAATGCGCGGATCCACACGCCGCACACCCATGGCACCGGCTGCACCTTGGCCAGCGCGATCGCGACCGGTCTGGGGCAGGGCCGGGATCTCATCGACTCGATCGAGCGCGGCCGCAAATATGTGCGGGAGGCGCTCGCCCTTGCGCCGGGGCTGGGGCAGGGCCATGGGCCTATGGGCGCGCCCTTCGGTTTCCATCAACATGCCTGATTTTTCCCATGAGCTGCTGCATCATCCGGGGTTGGTGGCCGGAGTGGACGAGGCGGGCCGGGGGCCGCTGGCCGGGCCGGTGGTCGCGGCGGCCGTCATCCTGCGCGTGGAGGATTGTCCCGACGGTCTCAATGACAGCAAGCAGTTGAGCGCCGCGAAGCGGGCGGTGCTGGAGAGGGAGATCAAGGCGCGGGCGCTTTGCTGGGGTCTGGGTGTCGCTTCGGTCGAGGAAATCGACAGCATCAACATCCTCTGGGCGACGATGCTGGCGATGACGCGGGCGGTCGAGGCGTTGACCCAGGATTGCGCACATGTGCTGGTCGACGGCAATCGCTGCCCGCAATGGCGCTGGGCCTCGACAGCGGTGGTGGAGGGAGACGCCAAATGCCTCTCGATCGCGGCGGCCTCCATCCTCGCCAAGGAAGCGCGCGACCGGATGATGGTCGAGGCGGCGGCCGTCCACCCGCATTATGGCTGGGAAACCAACAAGGGCTACGGCAGCGCCAAGCATCTGGCGGCGCTGCGCGAGCATGGACCGACGCCGCTCCACCGCAGGAGCTTTGCGCCGGTGGCTCAACTCGGCCTGTTGTAGGCAGGCAACGCGGCGCAATTGTCCCAGGACGGGATCGCTGGGGGCTGGTGTCGCCGCGTCTTGTGGTTAAAAAAGGATATATGTCCTTGCTTCGCTCCCTTCTTGCCGCGGCTGTGCTGGCCTTGTTGCAGGCGCAGCCGGCGGGCGCGCAGGAGGCGCTGGGACCGGGCGGTTATCGCTGGCTGGAGGATGGGCCGCCGGCGGGGCCGCTTTACATGGTCATCAGTCTCGATCAGCAGCGTGTGCATGTCTATGATGGCGACCGGCTGGTGGGCATCGCCAGCGTGTCGACGGGGATGAAAGGGCATCGCACGCCCACCGGCGAATTTCCGATCCTGCAGAAGCGGGAATGGCACCGTTCCAATGTCTATTCCAACGCCCCCATGCCCTTCATGCAGCGGCTGACCTGGGATGGGATCGCGCTTCATGCGGGACAGAATCCGGGATATCCCGCCAGTCATGGCTGTATCCGCCTGCCCTATGCCTTTGCACGCAGGTTGTTCGGAATGACGCGGTTGGGCACGCTCGTCAGCGTGACGACCGACCGTCTCGGCCCCGCACTGATGGTGGATGCGCAGGTGATTGCCGATCCCGATCATCCGGGGAGCGCGCTGGTGACCTTCACGCCCAGCAGCCCTCGACAACTCGCGTCCCAGCCCGGCGTGCCGCCGCCGGCCGCCGCCCCGCAGCCTGTCAGCGCATACGGTCTTCCAGTGCAATGGGCCGTGAACGAGGTGAAGCCGCCGGAGCAGGCCAACCCCATGCTGGCCATCGATCCCGCCATTTTCCGGCCTCACCTGCGGCGGCGTTAATCCTGCAGAGGCAGGATATCTGAATGACTGGACGGCGAAGGAGCAGCCCGTTCCGCAGAACCGGCTGCTCCTTTCCGGCATTCCATCAGGCCGCCTGTTGCGCGCTGTCCTCCGTGGCGGGCAGCCGGATGAGATAGTCGAAGGCCGAAAGCGCCGCCGTCGAGCCCGCGCCCATGGCGATCACGATCTGCTTGTAGGGCACTGTCGTGCAATCGCCTGCCGCGAAGATACCCGGCTGGCTGGTTTCGCCGCGCGCATCGATCTCGATCTCGCCGCGCGGGGAGAGGGCGATCGCGTCCTTCAGCCATTCGGTGTTCGGGACCAGGCCGATCTGGACGAAAATCCCCTCCAGTTCGATGTCATGCTCCGTGCCGTGGTTGCGATCCTTGTAGCTGAGGCCGGTGACGCGTTCGCCATTGCCTTTCACCCTGGTCGTGAGCGCCGAGGTGATGATCTTTACATTGGGCAGGCTGGCGAGCTTGCGCTGCAACACCGCGTCGGCGCGAAGCTGGCTGTCGAATTCGATCAGCGTCACATGGGCGACGATCCCGGCAAGGTCGATAGCCGCCTCGACGCCGCTATTGCCGCCGCCGATGACCGCCACACGCTTGCCCTTGAACAGCGGACCATCGCAGTGCGGGCAGTAGGCGACGCCCTTGTTGCGATAATCCTCTTCGCCCGGTACGCCCATCTGCCGCCAGCGCGCGCCGGTGGAGAGGATGACGGTGCGGCCCTTCAGCGAGGCGCCATTGTCCAGCACGACCTCATGATAGCCGCCTTCGCTCCTCGCGGGGATCAGCTTCGCGGCTTTCTGAAGGTTCATGATCTCGACGTCATAATCCTTCACATGGGCTTCGAGGGCGGAGGCGAGCTTGGGGCCTTCGGTACGGCTGACGGAGATGAAATTCTCGATATCCATCGTGTCCAGCACCTGACCGCCGAAACGCTCCGCCGCGACGCCGGTACGGATGCCCTTGCGCGCCGCATAGATCGCCGCTGCCGCGCCGGCCGGGCCACCGCCGACCACCAGCACCTCGAACGGATCCTGCGCCCTCATCTTCTCGGCCGCGCGAACCGCCGCACCGCTGTCGATTTTCGCGACGATCTGTTCCAGCTCCATGCGGCCACTGGCAAAGGGCTGGCCGTTCAGGAAGACGGTGGGGACAGCCATGACCTTGCGGGCATCGACCTCTTCCTTGAACAGCGCGCCGTCAATGGCGGTATGGCTGATACGGGGGTTCAGCACGGCCATCAGATTGAGCGCCTGCACCACGTCGGGGCAGTTCTGGCAGGACAGCGAGAAATAGGTTTCGAAAGTGAAATCGCCGTCGATATCCTTGATTTGCTGGATCAGGTCCTGCGCCGCCTTGGAGGGATGACCGCCGACCTGGAGCAGCGCCAGCACCAGCGAGGTGAATTCATGCCCCATCGGGATCCCTGCGAAGGTCACGCCGATGTCGGTGCCCGCGCGGCGGATCATGAAGCTGGGCTTGCGCGCGTCATGACCGGCGAGGACCAGCGACACCTTGTCCGACAGCTCGGCAATCTCCGTCAGCAGGCCTTCGAGTTCGCGGGATTTCGCGCCATCGTCCAGCGAAGCCACCAGCTCGATCGGCTGGGTGATGTTCGCCATATAGGCCTTGAGCTGGCCCTTGAGATTTGCGTCCAACATATTGTTCTCCATGGGTTGGGCGCGCCGATCCGGGGCACGCGGCTATCCGATCGCCGGAGCAGCAGCCAGCGTTCGAAGATAGCGATGATTTCGTGATATAAAAGCCCGCCGGGCCGGGGAGTTTTCTCGACCCGGCCCGGCGGAGCGCCGTTTCAGGTCTTTAGATCTTGCCGACCAGGTCGAGCGACGGCGCCAGGGTGGCTTCGCCTTCTTCCCACTTGGCCGGGCAGACTTCGCCGGGGTTGGCGGCGACATATTGCGCAGCCTTGACCTTGCGGAGAAGTTCGGTCGCGTTGCGGCCGACGCCTTCCGACGTGATTTCCATGAACTGGATCACGCCTTCGGGATCGACCAGGAAGGTGGCGCGGTCAGCCAGCCCGACGCCCGGGCGCATCACGTCGAAATTGTTGGTCAGAGTGCCCGACTGGTCGCCCAGCATGAAATAGTTGATCTTGCTGATGGCGGGCGAGGTGTCGTGCCAGGCCTTGTGGCTGAAATGCGTGTCGGTCGAAACCGAATATACCTCGACGTTCATTTTCTGCAGCGTGGGGTAGATGTCGGCCAGATCCTCCAGCTCCGTCGGGCAGACGAAGGTGAAATCGGCGGGATAGAAGAAGAAGACGGCCCACTTGCCCTTCACATCGGCATCGGTGACGTCGACGAACTTGCCTTCCTTGTACGCGGTGGCCTTGAACGGCTTGATGGTCGTGTTGATAAGAGCCATGGGCTTTCCAGTTCCTTTTTGGAGGTTTGCTGTGTGCCCGGTCTAGGTAGGGGACTTGGCCGCCCAGGTGAAATTGGTTTTCTTGGAAGTGTTGATTGAGAAAACCGATCACGACCTACCTTATTGATCGACCGAACCATCTCTCGGCTTTTGCAGCACATAGTTCATGGCTTCCTCGATCATGCCCAGCGCTTCGTCGATCGTGAAGGTGGAGGAATCGAGGCAAAGCTCCAGCCAGAGGCCGTCGATCATGGCGGTCAGGCCGATCGCGGCGATACGGGCGGCGGGGCGCGGTATCTGGGGCGCGGCTTCGCGCAGCAGCACTTCCATGCGTTCGCGCCCGCCACCATAGGTCTGGGCGTGGGTGGCAGCGATGGCGGGGTTGGTCTTGTTGAGGCTCCAGAAGGAAATCCAGGTCGCCAGCAGGTTCGGGTCCAGGACCGGCGGCTGGAAATTGGATCGCAGATAGGCCCAGAGACGGGCGCGGGGATCAGGGCCGGCATCCGCAACAGCCTGTTCCATGGCCGCAGCGACCTTCTCGCCGACATCGCGGTAGGTGGCGAGGATGAGAGCATCGACACCGTCGAAATAATGGGTGAGGAGACCTGCCGATACCCCGGCATAGGCGCAGATCGCGCGCACGGACGTACCGCCTGCCCCCTTTTCGGCGAGGCAGCGCGCGGTGGCCTCGATCAACGCCTGTTTCCTGACATCGGGCGATTCCCGGACAAATCGCGCCCGCTGCTGCGTCTTGGCCGCCTGAATGGCTGAATTCTGCTCCATCTTTCTTCCCCACCGCTATCCTGCTCTCTGCCGGACCGGCTGACAAGCGGTCCGTCCCCTGCGCAAAGAAGGATCGAAGCGTCGCGTTCAACCGTTTGACGTCATCAATGCAAGAAGGAACTTCTATGGGTAGCAGCAAGATTGCCTATGCCGTCCTGCCTGCTCTGCTGGCGGGCGCTTCGCTGGGCGGATGCGGGAAAAGTGTCGATAACGGATCGACCGGCAACAACGCCGCGCAATCATCCGCCGTCGAGGCGATCGAGGAGCCGGATGCGGTGAATGCCCCAACTCATGAAGCCGCCCGCTTGCCAACCGACGACTGGGCCGGGCGCTGGACCGGCCCGGAGGGATTGTTTCTGGACATTCAGCCGTCGCCTGACGGGCAGCCAGGCCATTATGCGATCACGAACAAGGATAATCTCGACCGGCAGGGCGATTATGACGGCGTGGCGGACGGGAGCACCATCCGGTTCGTGCGCGATGGAAAGGACCTCGCCATTCGGCCGGGCAAGGGCGTGGAAACGGGTTTCAAATATCTGGCTGGAAAGTCGGACTGCCTGATCCTGGTGCCTGGCAAGGAGGGGTATTGCCGCTGACCGGCCTTTCCCTGCGCGACGATTGCTGTTCAAGGCAGCCGGAAAACGAGAGTTTACAAGAGCTTCCATTCGAGTGGCGTATCGGGACGGTGCAAGGCCGCTGCGGTGCCGGAACCGGTCCGCGTCACTGCGCATTGTTGCTGCGGGTGGCGTAGAGACGAGGAGGATTTACATGGCGGATTATCAGGAGCGTCCGGCGACGACCACGGTCATCGAAAAGCGTGGCGGCGGCGGCACGACGATAGCCATTCTCTTGCTGGTCGTGGTGGTGGCAATCGCCGCATTCTTCCTGATCAGCAGTCAGACGCGCAAGGACAGCGCCGTTGAAGGCGCGGCCAGCCAGGTGGGCCAGGCGGCGAGCGACGTGGGTGACGCGGCGAAGGACGCGGCCGGGTCGGTCAAGGAACAATAACCGGCTCTGTTGTCCCAACAGCATGATGTCACAAAAAAGGGCGCCCCGCGAAGGAGCGCCCTTTCTGAATCGGCCTGCCGCTGACGGCTCGACCGAAATTTTCAGCCTTCAACCTTGGCGTGCTTGGGTGCCGCCTCGTTGAGGATGCGCAGGATCTTCTTGAGCGCGCTCGGCTCGTCCGTCTCTTCCATAGCGGCGAGTTCGCGCGCCAGGCGGCTGGAAGCCGCTTCGAAGATCTGGCGCTCGGAATAGCTCTGCTCCGGCTGGTCGTCAGCGCGGAACAGGTCGCGGGTCACCTCGGCGATCGACACCAGGTCGCCCGAATTGATCTTCGCTTCATATTCCTGGGCACGGCGCGACCACATGGTGCGCTTCACCTTGGGCTTGCCCTTGAGCGTTTCGACCGCTTCCTCCAGCGTCTTGTTGGAGGACAGCTTGCGCATGCCGACGCCTTCGGCCTTGTTCGTGGGCACGCGGAGCGTCATGCGCTCCTTTTCGAAACGAAGGACATAGAGCTCCAGCTCCATGCCCGCTATCTGCTCCTTTTGCAGCTCTATGACGCGGCCAACGCCATGCTTGGGGTAAACAACATAATCACCAACGTCAAAGGACAGCGCCTTGGCAGCCATTTGAAACCTTTCCATGTCTTCGGGGGGAGCGGTGGCATTCGCGTTGCAAGTGCGAAGGTGCACAAGCCGGGGGAAGCGGCGCCACCATCATTACATCAGGCATTTATCTCCGTAGCGGACGCGACCAAGTCCACCTGTTGGCGCATATTTAGCAGATTCGTAACAAAATAGCCACCCCCGGACACAAAATCCGGGAGTGGGCCAGCAAATTAAACGCTACAGATGGTTCAAGCAGGGGGCGCTGCGGCGCGGGAGATCAGCTGCCGGCGCCGGGTTCAGGCGAGAAGAACTGTTCCAGCTTGTTTTCGACGCCCTTCATTTCATCCGCGTCGGCCGGCGCTTCGCCCTTGACCGTGATGTTCGGCCATTCGGCAGAGAATTTCGTGTTGAGTTCCAGCCACTTTTCGAGTCCGTTTTCGGTATCGGGCAGGATCGCCTCGGCAGGGCATTCAGGCTCGCACACGCCGCAGTCGATGCACTCGTTGGGATTGATGACCAGCATGTTCTCGCCCTCGTAGAAGCAATCCACGGGGCAAACCTCGACGCAATCCATATATTTGCAGCGGATGCAGTTATCGGTCACGACGTAGGTCATGGGTCAACACTCTTGGAATTGGACAATGGGCGCCCTGCTATGCGCGGTCGTCCCGAAGGTCAATGAGGATATTATTGTCAGGCTGATTAGGAAGCTTCAGGCGCCTACGGTCAGCTCTTCATAGCATGCCTGCGCCTCGGGGGCGGGGCCGCGGCGATGGGGAAGCTGTGTCACCCGCACCACCCGCACGCCGCTGGGGTGGGGGAAGGTGATGAGGTCGCCCGCCCGCACCGGCGAGTGCGAGCGTTCGATGCGGCGGCCGTTCAGGCGCATATGCCCGTCCTCCGCCATTTTCTGGGCGACCGAGCGGCTTTTCGCGAGCCGCGCGAACCACAGATATTTGTCGATGCGCAGGCTTGGCCCATGAGCCGAAACCACGCCTGCGTCAGCCATTGCGGCCCAGCAGTTCGGCTAGACCGGCAAAGGCATGGTTGCCGGTGGCAGGACCGGCCGTGGCGGTGGCCGGGCGTTGCGGTCTGTCCCGCTCATCCCGGTCGCGCGGTTTGCCATGCGGCTTGCCCTGGGGCGAGGCTCCACGCCGCTGGCCCTGTTGCCGACCCTGCTGCTGGTGCGGGCGCGCTTTCTGGCGGCCGCGGAAGGCCCAGTTGGGGCCGCCCTCTTCGGGCGCTTCGACGGGACGGAAACCGGCGAGGCGCATCAATTGCAGAAAGGCTTCTTCGGAAAGGCCGAGCGACACGATCTGCGGGCTTTGCGCGGTGAAGGCTTCGTTCTTGGCGATGGTTTCATGCGCGGTGCGGGCCATGCGTTCGGCCATGTCGATGCGTAGCATCTGTTCGCCAAAGCCGCGGAAGCCGGCAATGCGCGCACCCATCTGCTCGGGCTTCTCGCCTGCAGGGATCAGGGTGAGGCCGGGGCTGGGCAGGGGAAGGCAGGGCTTGCCCAGGCGCGCGGCGAGCAAGGCGGCGCGCCAGCGGGCGGAGCCGGGTTTCAGCAGACCGGGATGATAGATGTCGAGCACGCCGATATCAATGCCGGCCCGGCGGAGAAGGTGCCGCTGGTCCTTGTCGAGATGGCCGAGCGCCGAATCGAGGTCGATGCGGGCGATCACGCCGCCTGCATCGGCGAGTTGGGCGAAGACGGCGCGGACGACGGCAGGGACTTCTGGATCGGATGAGGAAGCGACCATCTTGGTGAGCGGCAGAAGATGCTTCTCCTTCTGCGCCTCGAACCAGCTCGCAAGGCGGGCCGTCACCTGCTTCTGCACATCCTGACCCAGGGCCAGAAGCGCGCGATCCAGCCGGATTTCGGGGTTCAACAGTGCGGAGCCGCCATGCAGCGTGGCCACTGCGTCACCCTTCCAGCTTATGCCGGGGGCCTGTCCTGCTTCGTCCATGAGCGCAAAATCAGTATCGGGCGCGCCCAGTAATTCGTCAGCCTTCACTCGCAATATCCTTCCAAGGCGCCGTTCAGCGGCCGCCAGCAGCATCTTCCTGTCCTGATGCCGGGTAGCGGGATCGACCGAGAAACGAAATCCGTCAAGTCGCCCGATTGTCTCGCCATCGACGCAGACTGTCCCATCCTGGTCTATATCGACCGGCAGATTGGCCGCGCTCTGCCCGATATCCCTCAGCAGAACCGTGGTGCGGCGGTCCACGAAGCGCTGCGTGAGCGCGGCATGGAGCGCATCGGAAAGCTTTTCCTCCAGAGCGCGGGTGCGTTCCGCCATTTCCGCGGGATGGGCCAGCCAGTCGGCCCGGTGGGCAATGTAGGACCAGGTGCGCGCGGCGGCGATCCGGCCCGAAAGCGTGTCGATATCGCCTTGCACCGAGTCGAGTCGCGCGATCTGTTGGGCGAACCAGTCGCGGGGAATATGGCCGTTCCCTTCCGACAGGAAGCGCCAGATGCGACCGACCGTGCGGGCGTGATGTTCGGCGCCCAGCTTCTGGAAATCCGGCAGGCCACAGGCGGCCCAGAGGCGGTCGACCTGGCGCTTGCCCCTGGCGCGTTCGATGACGAACGGATCGTCGGCCAGGCGTTTCAGCACCGCAAGGTCGACCGCCTCCGGCGCGGCGCGCAGCTCCGGGCGTTCCGGCTTCCGCTCAAGGTCGAAGAGGAGATGGTCGAGCCGGTCGGTGCGGGGGGTGCCGTCGCGCCAGAAAAGCTGCTCGACCGGGGGGAAGCGGTGAGCCTCGATCGCTTCGATTTCCTCAGGCGTGAAGGCGGCTTCGCCATCTTCATGCCCCAGACTGCCGAAGGTGCCGTCCTTGTGGTGGCGGCCCGCACGGCCAGCGATCTGCGCCATTTCGCTGACGCTGAGGCGCCGGGTGCGGCGGCCGTCAAATTTGCGCAACGAGGCGAAGGCGACATGCGCGACATCCAGGTTCAGCCCCATGCCGATCGCGTCGGTGGCGACCAGATAATCGACCTCTCCGTTCAGGAACATCTGTACCTGTGCGTTTCGGGTGCGGGGGGAGAGGGCGCCCATCACCACCGCCGCGCCGCCCCGGAAACGGCGGAGCATTTCGGCGACGGCATAGACCTCCTCGGCCGAGAAGGCGACGATGGCGGAGCGCTTCGGCAGGCGGGAGAGCTTTTTCGCGCCCGCATAGGACAGGGTTGAGAAGCGGGGGCGGCCGATGATCTGGGCGTCGGGGACCAGCGTTTTGACCAACCGGCTGATGCTGGCCGAACCGAGGATCATCGTTTCCTCCCGACCCCGCGCGCGCAACAGGCGGTCGGTGAAGATATTGCCGCGTTCCGGATCGGCACCGAGTTGCGCTTCATCGAGCGCAACGAAGGCATGGTCCTTGAGAGCCTCCTGGGCAGGCTCCCGGCTACCCCCGATGGGCATCGATTCCGCCGTGCAAAGAAAATAACGGGCGCCCGGCGGGACGATCTTCTCTTCGCCGGTGATGAGCGCGACCTGGTTGGCGCCCTTCATGCCGACCACCCGGTCATAGACTTCGCGCGCCAGCAGGCGCAGCGGAAAGCCCATCATCCCCGATGAATGGCCGCACATGCGTTCGACGGCGAGGTGGGTCTTGCCGGTATTGGTAGGGCCTAGCACGGCAGTGACAGGCGAGCGGGCGAACTGGGCCATGCCCCTCATGTCGGGCATGGCCGGACCAAGCACAAGAGGAAAGGACGGGAAATCGGGACGATGTCCCCATGTCGGGCGCTGGTCCGCCGCGTGGCACAACTGGCCGCAGAAAAAGGGTTAAAAAAGGCGTCTTTATTTGACTTTAACCTTATGCCTTCACAAAATTGCGGATGAACGCGCGGCGGGGGTCGTGGCGGTTTGCCCCGGGGGGCCTGTTTACCGTGTTTCATGGCAGTCAGATCAATGCCCAGCAGGGCGGCGCCTCTGCGTCGCTGTGGCTGACTGACTCCCTTCGCCATGGCGGTGCTGCGGTCGACCAACGCGGTTGGCGGGACAGGGTCCGCGACTGGGCCGAGGATGTCGACCTGGTCCCCGATCTGGGACAGCGCGTCGGCAGTTTCACATGGTTTCGGGGACTTGCGACCTGTTTCGGGCTGTGCGCTGCGGCGCTCTACCTGTCGCCGGGATTCCATGCCTTGCCGGGCGAGCCACAGCCACTGATGGCGTCGAAGCAGTTCGACGAAGTGCGCAGCCAGATGATCACGCCGCTCGCTCTGGGAGCGGACAGCGGGCGGCGCATGGGCCCGACCGATGCGGTGCAGCCGCTGCGCGAGACGCCGGAGCGGCCGCAGATCGAACTGCGTGCACAGATTGGCGGGAGCGATTCGCTGGGGAGCGCACTGACCCGGGCGGGCGTGAGCAGCGGCGACGTGGCGACGGTCACAAGTCTGGTTGCCGGGGATGCCGGCGCGGGAATGAAGCCGGGCACGCCGCTCGATATCCTGCTGGGACGCCGGGCGAGCCGGGATATGCCGCGCCCGCTCGACAGGCTGGCCTTCCGGGCGCGGCTGGACCTGGGCATCGAAATATCGCGGGTCGGCGGAGCGTTGCAGGTGCAGCGGACCGCCATTCATGTCGACGATACGCCGCTGCGCATCCAGGGCGTCGTGGGCGAGAGCCTGTACCGTTCGGCGCGGGCTGCGGGGGCGCCGCCCAAGGCGATCCAGAGCTTCCTGCGCGTGGTGGCGCAGCAGGTCGATCTGGGATCGATCTCGGCGGGCGACCGCTATGACATCATCACCGAATATCATCGCGCGGATACCGGCGACGTCGAGGTGGGCGATCTGCTGTTCGCGGGGCTGCACCGGGCGAGCGGACGCGGAATCGACATGCTGAAATGGAACAGCGACGGCCGGACGCAGTGGTTCGAGGCGTCGGGTGTCGGCCAGCGGCGCGGCGTGCTGTCTTCGCCGGTGGCCGGTCGCGTGTCCTCCAGCTTCGGGATGCGCTATCACCCCATTCTGGGCTATACGCGCATGCACGCGGGCATCGACTTCGCCGCGCCTTATGGATCGCCCATCTATGCGGCGACCGACGGCGTCGTATCCTATGCCGGGCGGCATGGCGGCCATGGCAATTATGTGCGGTTGGAGCATGGCAACGGCCTTGCCACCGGCTATGCGCATATGAGCCGGATCGCGGCGGCGCCCGGCCAGCGGGTGCGGCAGGGGCAGGTGATCGGCTATGTCGGGTCGACCGGCCTGTCGACCGGGCCGCATCTGCACTATGAACTGTATCGCAATGGGCAGGTGATCAATCCGCTGTCGGTGAAGTTCACCACCACGGCGCAGCTTGAAGGGCGCGAGCTGGCTGCGTTCCGCGCCCGGCTGGTGCAGTTGAAGAACCTGCGCGTCGGCCTGCCCGTGCAGGTGGCGCAGAAGCAACAGGCGCCTATCGCGGCCCCCGCTGCGACCGGGAAATAGCTTTTCGTGCCTCCCGGCCTTCGCTAACGCGCGCGGATGACCGAACCGGCTTCCAATATTACCGCCATATTGCTCGCAGGCTCGCGTTCGGGTGTCGATCCGCTTGCGGTGGCCGCTGGCGTAGCGGTGAAGCCGCTGGTCCCGGTTGCCGGCGAGCCGATGATCAATCATCCGGCACGTGCCCTTCTGGCGCATCCGGCGATCGGACAGGTGGTCGTGCTGACGCAGGCGCCTGAACTGTTCGCCGCCGATCCCGCGACGGCATGGCTGGCCGGGCACCCCAAGGTGCGGTTTCAGAAGAGCGGGGGCGGCATCGCCTCTTCGCTGATGGAATTTCTGGATCGCGGGGAGTTCCCCTTTCCGTTGCTGATGACCACGGCCGATCATGTGTTGCTGGACGGCGCTATGCTGGACCAGATGGTGCGCGAGGCCTTGGGCGCTGACATTGCGGTGGCAATGGTGGAGCGCGAGACCTTGCTGCCGCATTATCCGGGATCGCGGCGGACCTGGCTCAAATTTCGGGACGGCTGGTGGTCGGGGGCCAATATCTTCTGGTTCGGCAGCGTGAAGGCGCGACCCGTCATCGCGCTCTGGCAGGAGGTCGAGCAGGACCGGAAGAAGGGGTGGAAGATCCTCTCCGCGTTCGGGCCTTTGGCGTTGCTGGGGGCGGTGTTGCGGATTTCCACGCTGCGGGGCGGAATGGCGCGGATGGGGCGGCGCTTTGGCCTGTCCGCCCGGCTGGTGGCGATGGACAAGGCGGAAGCCTGCATCGATGCCGACAAGCCGGACGATGTGGCGTTGATCGAAAAAATCCTGGCTCAGTAGCCGTCCAGCTCTTCCAATGCGGTGAAACGCTGCGACCAGAGCGCGCCGTAGACGGCCATCCACTGGACCACCGGGGCAAGGCCCTTGGCCCGTGCGCTATAATAGGTTTCGCGGCCCGACCGGCGCGCCGTCACGAGATTGGCGCGCTTCAGCTTGCCGAGGTGGCGGGAGACCATCGGCTGCGATACCTCCGAAATGGCGGTGAGGGCATGCACGCTCTGTTCGCCCTCGCGGACCAGATATTCGAGCAAGGCGCGCCTCGTGGCATCAGCCAGCGCCTTGAAGAGTTCATCGCAGGCGGCCGACCGATCGCCTCTTAAAATCTGTTCCGTCATCCGTGTTTTCATAATCATTGGGTTATGAATTGGTCAAGCGATGGCGCATTTTTGCCTCTGCCAGCGGCGTTAACCAAAAAAACTTTCAGGGGCTTTTCGGCTGAGTCTTTTGAGACACACTACCTGATGTTGAGTCCGGCGAGTCGCCAAGGACTCAATATGTCGTGGCTACCCGGTTCGTTCCGGTCCGCGTTAACCATTTTCTGAGGCTTATATGCTAAGTTGCTGATCTTGACGGGGGACTCCCGAGGACTCATCGCTGGGCCTCAGAACCGAACGGGGGTCACATAATGGGTGTCATGGAACGCGTCGCGCCGCGGCGGAAGAAGGCGGTTGCGCCGGCCGAGGTCGAGGCCGACCGCCTGCTGCGCGGCGACTGCATTTCGGAAATGGCGAAGCTACCCGACGCCTGTATCGACATGATCTTCGCCGATCCGCCCTATAATCTCCAACTGGGTGGCGACCTGTTCCGGCCCGAGGGCAGCCGTGTCGATGCGGTCGACAATGACTGGGACAAGTTCGATACGCTGGGCAGCTATGACCGTTTCACCAAGGCGTGGCTGCGCGAGGCGCGCCGCATCCTGAAACCCAATGGCTCGATCTGGGTGATCGGCAGCTATCACAATATCTTCCGCGTCGGCACTGCCCTGCAGGATGAGGGTTTCTGGATCCTCAACGACATCATCTGGCGCAAGTCCAACCCCATGCCCAATTTCAAGGGCACCCGCTTCACCAACGCGCATGAGACGCTGATCTGGGCGAGCCAGGGGGAGGACGCCAAATATACGTTCAACTACAAGGCGATGAAGACGCTGAATGATGAGTTGCAGATGCGCTCCGACTGGGTGCTGCCGATCTGCGGCGGGCAGGAGCGGCTGAAGCGCAACGGCACCAAGGCGCATCCGACGCAGAAGCCGGAGGCGCTGCTCTACCGCGTGCTGCTGGCCTGCACCAAGCCAGGCGATGTCGTGCTCGATCCCTTTTTCGGCACCGGCACCACGGGCGCGGTGGCGAAGCGGCTGGGCCGCAAATGGATCGGCATCGAACGTGAGGATGATTATATCGAGGTCGCGCTGGAGCGGATCGAGGCCGCGCTGCCGCTGGATGAATCGTCGCTCACCATCATGCAGACCGCGCGCCAGCAGCCCAAGGTCGCCTTCGGCACGCTGGTGGAAACCGGCTATCTGCAGCCGGGCGCGGTGCTGACCGATGCCAGGCGCCGCTGGCAGGCGGTGGTGCGGGCGGATGGCTCGCTCGCCGTCGGGACGGACAGCGGGTCGATCCACAAGATGGGTGCCACGCTTCAAGGCGCGCCGAGTTGCAATGGCTGGACCTTCTGGCACCATGAGACCGAGAATGGGTTGAAGCCGATCGATACGCTGCGTCAGACCTATCTGCTCGCCAACGAACCCTGATCGTCCTGGAGGGGCATCATGATCCTCCCCAACCTGCCTGCCGATGCGCGTCTCTACCTGCGCCCCACATGGTTCGTGCCTTCGCCCATCGGACTGCCGGATGGATCGGTGGCGCGGATGGGCAACGGGTTGCTCTGGTTTCAGGGCTATGAACTGACCGCGCGCAAAGACGGGCAGCGGTTGGCGCGGGCGACGATTCCGGTGGCCGAATTTCCCGATAGCGTGGCCCGACTGCCCGATGCACTGGCCGAGCGGGCGCAGCGGCTGGCAGCGCATATCTCGGCACAGCGCCAGCCTCTGCTATTAGGCGATCGGACCATCCGCTTCGACGCGCCGCAGGTGATGGCCATCCTCAACATCACGCCCGACAGTTTCTCCGACGGCGGCAGGCATATGGACGATCCGCAGGCGGCGGCGGATGCCGGTTTTGCCATGGCCGCGGCCGGTGCCGCGCTGATCGACGTAGGGGGAGAATCGACCCGGCCCAAAGCGCCGCGCCTGTGGGAAGGGGACGAGATCGCCCGCGTCGTGCCGGTGATCGAGCAGCTCGCGGCGGCGGGCGTTCCCATGTCCATCGACACGCGCAAGGCGGCGGTGATGGAGGCGGCACTGGCCGCGGGTGCGCGCGTAGTCAATGATGTGAGCGCATTATTGCACGATCCGCGCGCCATGGAAGTGGTGGTCGCGGCCGGATGTCCGGTGATCCTGATGCATGCCCCCTCGGCTGGCGACGATCCGCATGAGAATCCGGGGGGCTATGGCGATGTCGTGGCCGATGTGTTCGACATGTTGGAGGCGCGGGTGGAGGCCTGCCTCGCTGCGGGGATGGCTCGTGACAGGATCATGGTCGATCCGGGGCTGGGATTCGGCAAGTCGCTGGCGGACAATCTGGCGCTGGTGAACGGATTGGCCACCTTTCAGGGGTTGGGCGTGCCCTTGCTGTTCGCGGGCAGCCGCAAGCGGTTGATCGGCGCGCTGTCCAACGAAGCGCCCGCGCCGGAGCGGTTGGGCGGATCGGTGGCGCTGGCGTTCCGAGCCGCCGAACTGGGCGCGCAAATGGTGCGCGTGCACGATGTCAGGGAAAGCGTGCAGGCGCTTCATCTGTGGCGTGGTCTGGCCGATGCCGGGTTGAGCGCCGTTTGAGGCCGGGGGCCGGGAGCGGGATCAGCGCGCGGTGTTGTCAGCGGCGGCTGGAACCGCACTGCCTTCGGCCGTTTGAGCCTTGGGCGCGAAGATCTTCAGGCTGTCCAGCGTCTTCTCCGCCATGGCCTGATATTGTTCGCTCAACATTTCAGGATAGACGAAGGTCGCGGAGACGAGCGATCCGTCCGGCTGCTTCATCAGCCGCAGCGCGACATTATTGCCTTCGCCGTCATTGGCCGTGCCACGATATTCATGATCGCCGACAAAGTCGCCGCTGACGCCTTCGGAGCCTTCATTCACCGTTTGGACCAGTTGTTGCAGCGTCTGGTCGCCGTCATTCTTCTGCCAGAAGACGCGCACGTCCGCCCCTGCGCCGGGATCCTGATAGACGGCGCCGTCGGCATTGCTGGACGCATTGTCCTTCTGCCAGCCTTCGGGGAAGGTGAAGGAATAGCCCCGCTCGACATTCACATAATTGCGCGAAGCCGGGGTGTCGGCCTTGGCTGCTGCCATGGCCTTTGCCGCGGCGGCATTGGCGGCGGCGGCCAGTTCGTCCTGGCTCGGCAGATCCTCCACCGGCTCGGCTCGCCCGCAGGCGACCAGCAGCAGGAGGGGCATGGTGACGGCAAGGGAAACGCTTTTCATACGCGTTCCAAAGCATAGCCGCCCCGATATTTCAACGGCGCAGCCGCAAACCGAAGGATTAAGCGGCCCCGATCATGCCGCGCTGTCGATGCCCAGTTCGGCGAGCTTGCGGTAAAGCGTGGATCTACCGATGCCCAGGCGCCGGGCTACTTCCGTCATGCGGCCGCGATAATGGCCGATGGCGAGGCGGATGACGTCGGCTTCGATTTCGGCCAGTTGGCGGACATGGCCGTCGCCTTCGAACAGGGTAATGCCCGCTGCTTCCCGATGCGCTTGCGGCACCGCGCGCAGCCGCGCATGGGGCGTGTCGCCAAGGGCGCGATTGCGGATGACGGCGGCGATCTGCGGGAAATCCTGCGCGGTCAGTGCGTCGCCCTCGCACAATACGGCGGCGCGGAACAGGGCGTTCTGAAGCTGGCGGACATTGCCCGGCCAGTCATGCTGCATCAGCAGTGCCAGCGCGTCGTCGGTGAGTCCCAGCCCCCGCAGCCCCGGCTGGGTTGCGATCCGCGCGAGCAGATGGCGGCAGAGCGCGGGAACGTCGCCCAGCCGGTCGCGCAAGGGCGGAATGGTGAGCTGGACGACGTTGAGGCGATAATAGAGATCCTCGCGGAAACGGCCTGCCTCGATCTCGTCGATCAGCTTCTTGTTGGTGGCGGCGATGACGCGGACGTCGACATGCACGGGGCGGCGGGCGCCGATCGGCTGAACCTCGCCATCCTGGAGCACGCGCAGCAGCTTGACCTGCGCGTCCAACGGCATTTCGCTGACTTCGTCGAGGAAGATGGTGCCCATGTCGGCGGCGACGAACTTGCCGACCTGCCGATCGAAGGCGCCGGTAAAGGCGCCGCGTTCATGGCCGAACAGGTCAGATTCGACCAGATTTGCGGGAATGGCGCCGCAATTGACCGTGATCATCGGCTGTTTATGCCGGGGGGAAGCGGCGTGGATGGCGCGGGCCAGCACATCCTTGCCGACGCCGCTTTCGCCCTCGATCAGCACAGGAACGCGGGCGCGCGCCGCCTTTGCGGCGATCGCCAGCGCGGCGCGGAATTGCGGCGCGGCGCCCACCACATCCTCGAAGGAGAGAGATGCGGGAATCTTCTCGGTCAGCGGGCGCAGTTCGCCCTTGCCATGTTCGCCGTTCAGCGTGGCGTTGAGGGCCGAGAGCAGCCGTTCGGGCGCGATCGGCTTGGACAGATAGTCGGTGGCGCCCGCGCGCATGGCCTCGACGGCGACGGCGACATTGTTATGGGCGGTGAGGATCAGGATCGGCAGCGCGGGGCGGCGCGCCCGCAATTCGCGGATCAGCCCGGTCGGCTCGTAGCTCGGGCTCCACTGGTCGAGAATCACGGCGTCCAGCCGCATGCCGTCCTGGGTGCCCAGCATCGCAATGGCGGTGTCGCCGTCATTGGCGAAGATCGTGCGCCAGCCCGCACGGGCGGCAAGCGCCGACACCAGCCTGCGTTGGGCAGGCTCGTCGTCGATCAACATCAGCATGGGAACGCCGTCGCGCGCCATCTTAACCCTCTTTCTGAACCACGATGCGAAGGTAGCGGGAGGGGGTAAAGACGGGCTTAACCGGAAAGATTTTCTTGTTCCGTGAAGCCTTGAGGGGGGACGGCCTTGACGATAAGAGGGGCGGTCAAAACAGGTGAGAGGGACCGAGCATGGCGTCGGAAGGGAATATCAAGAGCGCGACTGAGACTTATGAGGGGTTCGTTTCCCTCATGAAATGGGGCACGGTTGCCTGCGCGCTCGTCGGCGCTCTGGTGGTGGTGCTGATCGCCCATTAAGGTGGCGGCAGCAGGGGGATGTCCATGAAAATCGCAATAGTGAAGGAGCTCGCCGAAGGTGAGCGCCGCGTTTCCGGCACGCCGGAAACCGTCAAGAAGTTCAAGGCGCTGGGCGCCGATGTCGCGGTGGAAGCGGGCGCTGGCCTGGCCGCCGCCATAGCCGATGCCGATTATGCCGCCATGGGCGCGACCGTCGCCGACCGTGCCGCGACGGTGGCGGGCGCGGACATCGTCCTGGGCGTGCAGGGGCCGGACGTAGCCAGCATTTCGGGTGCCAGGCCGGGGGCATGGATCGTCGCCGGCCTCAATCCCTTTGTCGAGCGGGCTCGGGTGGATGCCTATGCTGCGGCCGGCTATGAAGCGCTGGCGATGGAGTTCATGCCGCGCATCACCCGTGCGCAGTCGATGGATATCCTCTCCTCCCAGTCGAATCTCGCCGGTTACAAGGCGGTACTGGATGCCGCGGCGGAATATGGCCGTTCGCTGCCGATGATGATGACAGCGGCGGGTACGGTGTCCCCGGCCAAGGCCTTCATCATGGGGGTGGGCGTCGCTGGGCTTCAGGCCATCGCCACGGCCAAGCGCCTCGGCGCGCAGGTCTCCGCGACCGATGTGCGCTCCGCCACCAAGGAGCAGATTGAGAGCCTGGGCGCCAAGGCGATCTTCGTCGAAAGCGTCGCGGGGATCGAGGGTGAAGGCAAAGGTGGTTACGCCACCGAAATGTCGGAGGAATATCAGAAGGCACAGGCCGAACTGGTGTCCGGCCATATCGCCAAGCAGGATATCGTCATCACCACCGCGCTGATACCCGGCAGGGCTGCCCCGCGCCTGATTTCGGACGCGCAGATCGCCTCGATGCGGCCGGGCAGCGTGATCGTCGACCTCGCCGTCGAGCAGGGCGGCAATGTCGAGGGTGCGGTGCTGGGCGAGGTGGTCGAGCGTCATGGCGTGAAGATCGTCGGGCACAAGAATGTGCCGTCCCGTCTGGCCGCCGATGCTTCGGCGCTGTTCGCGCGCAATCTCTACAATTTTCTCTCGGCTTTCTGGAACAAGGACCAGAATGCGCCCGTGCTGGATGAGGAAATCGGCAACGCGATCCGCATCACCCAGGGCGGCAAGGTCGTGAACGAGCGCCTGCTCTGATCGTCGGGGCTTGACCGGCCGGGACAGAATGCAATGAGGGGGAACAGATGACCCTGTTCCTCCTCATTTCCTTTCTGGCTGCCTGCGCCTTCGGCTTGGTCATCGGCTGGCGGGCGCGGCCGAATGAGGGATGGGCGCTCGTCGCGGTGGCCCAGATTCTGTGTTCGGCCGTCATGATCGGCGGTTTGATCGTCGCGGCGGAGGCGGGGAGTATGTCCGCCCGGATGCTGGGGCTGGCGGCGGTGCTGCTGGGCAGTGCATCGCTCTGCGGCGGGCTGGCCGCGGCGCGGCGGCTGGATCGGCCGTGATCGAAGGACTCGATCCGACGATAGCGATCACATGGGCGTTGGCGGCGCTCCTGTTCGGTCTTTCGCTATGGGTCGGGTTGAGCGGCCGGGTACGGCAGAGTGCGCATATCGCCTTTGCAGGCATGGCGGTGTTGGGGGCGGTGACGCTCTACAGCCATGATGTCATGGCCATGCCGCAGATTTGCGCTGCGCTGCTGGCCGGGAGCGCGGCCGGCTTGCTGCTCGGACGGAGTATAGCCAAGACAACCTTGCCAGCCTTGCTGGCGGGCTTTCTGGCGCAGACGGGATTGGCCGCCATGCTGCTTGACCTCGGCCTATGGCGTAATCCCCATGCTTTCGGACTGCTGGATGATCGGACGGACGGGATGTTGCCGGATGCGGCAATCGCGATGGGGCTGGGCGCGGGCTTTGGCGCGATGGCTTTTGCCGGAGCGATGACGATCCTCTGGCGCAGGATGCGGCGGATCGAACAGCCATTATTCGCCAGCGTGTCTCTGGCGCTGGCCGGTGCGTTCTGTTGGGCCTTTCGGGCTGATGGGCAATGGGCATGGTTGGGTGGCTGCATCGGAGTCGGTCTGGCGGCGGGCCATGGCTCGGCGAAATGGGTCTTGGCAGCGGGGATGGGACCAGCGCTGGCATGGGTCGGCGGCATGGCCGGATGGGCCGTCGCGGCAAACGCTTTCCTGCTCGAAAACATGGGCCTGGCTGTCGCTGGAGGCCTTGCCGGCGCGGCGGGCAGCCTGTTCGCCCTTCGCCTTTGCGTTGGCGTGGGCAGGAAGGGGCTTGCCGATGCGGGACGCCATCCCTAACGATTTGCAGAAGGCATATTGGGGTAAGCGGGTAGATGAAGAAACTTGGTCTGATTGGCGGCCTTAGCTGGACGTCGACGGCGCGCTATTATCAGATCATCAACCAGGCGGTGTATCGCGCGCGCGGCGGCCAGCACAGCGCGCCGTTGCTGATCGAGAGCCTGGACTTTGCCGATATCGGCCGCTCGGCGACCGAGGAGGAATGGACCCACGCAGCCGAAGTGCTGACCGCGTCGGCGCGGCGGCTGGAGCAGGGCGGCGCAGCGGCGTTGTTGATCTGCGCCAATTCCATGCACAGGGTCTATGACGAGGTGCAGGCCGGGATCGACATTCCGATCATCAACATTGCCGAGGCGGTCGGGCGCAAGATGCAGGCCGACGGGATCGAAAAGGCCGCGCTGATCGGCACGCGCAATGTGATGACGGAGAAATTCTATCGCCAGCGGCTGGTGGCGCACGGCATTTCGCTGTTGCCGCCCGACATGGAACTGGCCGAGCGGATCGATCGCATCGTTTATGATGAACTGACCATCGGCAAGGTCAGCCGCGAGTCCGAGCGCTATATGAAGTCGGAACTTACCGACATCGCCAAGGAAAATGTCCAGGCGGCGATCCTTGCCTGCACGGAGCTTGAAATGATCGTCGATGTGAAGGCCAATGTGTTGCCGATCTACGACGGCACCAGCATCCACGCCCGCGCGGGGGTGGATGTGATCCTGGGGGAATAGGGCGGCCGGTTTCGGCGGGTTGGGGCCTTTGCTCGCCGCTCCCGTCTCCGTCCTCCCGTCTTCAATCCCGTTTCAGGATATGGAGCGCCAGCACGGTCATGGCTTCGCTGGCCGTGGCGATGACCTTGTCCGCCTGCGGCGCCCAGAAGGGGCTGTGCAGCGAAGGCAGGGTGATTTCGCCTGCTGCCGCCTTTGCCATCTGATCCGCGGGCACGCCGCCGACCCAGAAGATGAAGCTGTTGATGCTCTTGTCGGCCCGGTAATAGCGGCCGAAATCCTCGCCCGCCATGGAGGGCTTGGTCTCCATGACGGTGCCGGCCGGGAAATGCCCCTTCAGCACATCGCCCATCTGGTTCGCGAACAGCGGCGGATTGTAGGTGGACGGCGTGAATTCGTCCTTCACCGATATGACCGGCATCTTGTCGTCGGGCACCCCCGCCGCAATGGCCTCCCCCCGCGCGATACGCTCTATGCCCCGGATCAGCTTTTCGCGGGTTTCGTCCGAATAGCTGCGCACGGTCAGAAGCATCTTCGCTTCATCGGGAATGACATTATGCTTGGTGCCGCCGGTGAAGCTGCCGACCGTGACCACGGCGGGATCGAACGGATCCTGTTCCCGGCTGACCAGCGTCTGCAATGAGGTCACGATCCGGGCACCGAGCACGATCGGGTCGCGAGTGGTCTGGGGATAGGCGCCATGCCCGCCCGATCCGCGCACCAGCAGATCGACACTGTCGACGTTGGCGAGCGCGAAGCCCGGGGTGTAGCCGATCTTCCCTGCCTCCAGGCTTGCCGCGTCGTGAAAGGCGATGGCGTGGGTCGGGCGCGGGAAGCGGGTGTAGAGCCCGTCCTCCAGCATCAGCCGGGCACCACGGCCGACCTCTTCGGCTGGCTGGAGGATCATGACCAGCGTGCCCTTCCACTGCTCCTTCATGGATGACAGCAGGCGCGCCGTTTCGATGAAGGCGGTCATGTGCGTGTCATGGCCGCAGGCGTGCATCACGCCGGTTTCAACGCCGTCGGCGGTCTTGGCCTTGACCTTGGAGGCATAATCGAGACCGGTCTGTTCCGTGACGGGAAGGGCGTCCATGTCGGCGCGGATCAGCAGCACCGGGCCGGACCCATTCTTCATCACCGCGACAACGCCGGTTCCACCCACCTTTTCGGTAACGGTGAACTTCATCGCCCTGAGGCGCCGGGCGAGCTTCGCTGCGGTGGCGGTTTCCTGTTCGGACAGTTCGGGATTGGCATGAAGATCGCGATAAAGCGACATGAGGTCATCCATGTCCTTCGCGATCGTCGTTGCGATGATATTGGGCGGCGGCGCGGTGGGGGCCGTTGGAACCGCCGTCGTACCCGGCAACTGCGCATGGGCAATGGACGAAAGGCTGGCGGCGGCCATGATGGCCGTCAACGCATGACGCATAGATTAAGTCTCCCTGAACTGGCGGCGACCATAGGAAGATTTTCTCTGAGTTTTAAGAGGCCTTCTTGCGAAGTCGGCGGGGTGAGCTGCGAATAACAGCCGCACTCACCCTTCCGCTCTTATTGCGCGGTCCAGCCGCCGTCGATGCTCATATTCGCGCCGGTGATGTTCGCGGCGGCATCGCCGCACAGATAGAGCGCCATGGCTGCGACCTGTTCCACCGTCACGAACTGCTTGGTCGGCTGCCCGGCAAGCAGCACATCGTTCATCACCTGCTCCCGGGTCATGCCGCGGGCCTTCATCGTGTCGGGAATCTGGTTTTCCACCAGCGGCGTCCAGACATAGCCGGGCGAAATGCAATTGGCCGTCACGCCGAAGGTGGCCAGTTCCAGCGCCAGCGTCTTGGTGAAGCCTGCAAGGCCGTGCTTTGCCGTCACATAGGCGCTCTTGAAGGGGGAGGCGGTGAGAGAGTGGGCGCTCGCCGTCTGGATGATCCTGCCCCATTTCTTAGACTTCATATAGGGGATGGCGAGGCGGGAGGTGTGAAAGGCGCTGGTCAGATTGAGCGCAATGATGAGGTTCCATTTATCGACCGGGAAATCCTCCACCGGTGCGACATGCTGCATGCCCGCATTGTTGATGAGGATATCGACGCCGCCAAAGGCACTGGCCGCCTCCTGCATCATCGCCTCGATCTGGTCGGGCTTGGTGAGGTCATGGCCGCTATAGAGTGCCTTGGCTCCGCCCAAGGCCTCCAGTCCCAGCCTTTCCTTCTCGATCGCATCCGCATCGCCGAAGCCGTTGATCACGACATTGACGCCTCCCCCGGCCAATGCCTTGGCATAGGCAAGTCCGATGCCGGAGGTCGATCCGGTGATGAGGGCGGTCTTGCCTTTGAGTGACTGGCTCATGCCTGCTTCTCCTTGAGATGGTCGGGGGCGTCGAGGTCGAAGGTGGAGCTTTTGCCGTTGACGATGTTGCGGGCGATGAGGTCACCCTTGTGCATCACTTCCTCCACTGCATCGCGGCCCTGCGACCAGTGATCGAGCATGGTGGAACGGGAAAATTCGAAGTCGCGCGCGCCGCTTTCCCAGGCGCGGCTGCGATAGATCAGATGGACGATATTGACCGAGCCGGTATCGAGGAACTGGCGCAGCCGCAGCGCATCGGAATCGTCCTGCAGCTCGGGCGGTAGCTTGTCGAGCAGGGCACGGATCGCCTTATGCTCCTTGCGCAGCCTCAGATACTGGTCGGTCACCTGCCTCGTACGGCTGGAATATTGGATGTCCTTCGTTCGGGAATAGACATCTGTCATCTGCCGGGGCTTTGGCCCCTCGGCGGGGAAAAGGTCGACCTGGAACACCAGCATGTCCTCGGTCTGATGGTCGAGCACATGGGCGAGCGGCGTGTTGGACACGATGCCGCCGTCCCAATACCAGCGCCCGTCAATCTCGATCGGCGGCAGGCCGGGAGGCAGGGCGCCGGATGCCATGATGTGGCGCGCATCGATGCGGGTGTTGCCGCCCGGACCGCGCGTGTCCCAATAGGCGAAATTGCCGGTTTCGACATCGACCGCCCCCACCGAGAGGCGGACCGGCCCGTCGTTCAGCAGATCCCAGTCGACGCAGGCGTCGAGCGTGTCCTTGAGCGGCGCGCTGTCGTAGAAGCTGATCGCGCCCGGCGTGCCCTCCGGCATCAGTGTCGCGGGCCAGAGGCGCGGGCGGAACATGCCCGGCACGCCGAAGGTGGCGACCGTGCCCGCCGCCATCAGATGGGCGGCTTCGCGGATATGGTCGATTTCCGGCAGCACGATATTGGGCATGCCCCCCGACACGGTCAGCCAGAATTTCTTGAGGCGGGCGAGGCGCTTGTGCGGCGGGTTGCCGGCGATGATCGCCGCGTTGACCGCGCCGATGGAAATGCCCGCGACCCAGCTGATATCAATCCCCAGCTCGTCCAGCCGCTGATAGACTCCCGCCTGGAAGGACCCCAGCGCGCCCCCACCCTGCAGGAGCAGCGCCACTTCGCGGGGCAGGGGGAGGGGGGTGTTGGCGCGGCGGCGCGGTTGGGGTTCGGTATCGGCCATGTCGCAGTGCAATATAGGCATCTGACGGACCATGCCAACTGAATGTCTTGTTACATTAAGTTCATTCGGCGCCGACCGGCTGAAACCCGCCCCGTCCCGCAGCCGTTTTCACCGCCGGACGAATAGACTAGGCAGCACATGGAAAGAGAGGGACGTCATGCGGCTGGACGACGAGCAGGAAAGCACGAATTTCGAGGTCCAGGACGGCCGAGGCGGCGGATTTGGCGGTGGGCTGGGTGGGGGCCTCGGCCTGTTGCTCCCCTTTATCGGCAGCCGTTTCGGCTGTGGCGGTATCGTCGTGGTGCTGATCATCCTGGCCTTCATGGGCGTCAATCCCCTCAGCCTGGTGGGCGGCGGTGGCGGCCCGGTGCAGCAGGATGTGTCGGTGAGTCGCGATGCTTCGAAACTCAGCGACATCCAGCACTGGTCGCTCAAGGTGCTGGGATCGACCGAGCGGGTCTGGGGTCAGGCCTTCGCCCAGGCGGGCCGCCAATATCAGCCCACGGTCCTGTCCTTCTATTCGCAGAACGGATCATCGGGTTGCGGTGCGGCCCAGAGCGCCATGGGGCCTTTCTACTGTCCCAATGATCAGAAGGTCTATCTGGACACGGATTTTTTCAATGAGTTGCGCCAGCGCTTCGGTGCGCCGGGCGATTTCGCGCAGGCCTATGTGATCGCGCATGAGGTCGGCCATCATGTCCAGGATCTGGAGGGCACTCTGGGCCAGGTGAACAGGCAGCAGCGCGCAGTGGGCGAGGCGGAGGGCAATGCGCTACAGGTCCGGGTGGAATTGCAGGCGGATTGCTATGCAGGCGTCTGGGCCAAGCGCACCGGCCTGATGGAGCCGGGCGACCTGGAGGAGGGCATGAAGGCGGCGCAGGCGATCGGCGATGACACGTTGCAAAAGGCGGCGGGGCGGCGGCCAGTGCCCGAAAGCTTCACCCATGGCACCAGCGAACAGCGGATGGATTGGCTGCGGCGGGGCCTGGACAGTGGCGATCCGGCGCAGTGCGATACATTCAAGAGCTGAGAGAGAGGCTGCCCCGAAAAGCGCTCTTCCGCGCATTCCAGACCGGCTCTGAAAGCTATTTGGCGACGGCGTTCAGGGCCGGCGGCACGTCCGCTGGTACAGGGGGATGAGGAGCGGCCACCTCCGGCAGGCCCGCGCCGGGCGACAGGAAGGGCTTGCCCGCGTCCGGCATCGGCTGGCCGAAGGACGTGGCATCAGCCGGTGCCGTGCTGACCGGGACCGGCGGCGCGGGCAACACTGTTGCCACAACCGGCGCGGCCATGGGGGGCGCGCTGGCGGCTATGGGCGGGTGACTCGCCTGAGGCACGAAACTTTGCACCGTCAGCACGATGATCGGTGCAGCGATCAAGGTTACGACAGCAAAGGCCTTGTAGATCATGGTGACGCGTCCCGGAAAATATCCGCCACCATAGCTCAGGCAGGTAAATAAAATGCTGCGCCTTAATGACGGTCCAGCTTCGCCAGCAGATCGAGCATGTCGTCGGGCACCGATTCCCGGCCGGCGCGGAAGGTTGAACGCAGCGCATTGCCCACGCCCTCATGGGGCTGCGGCATGCCGATCGTCAGCACGCGACGGATGGCTCCATCCTGTACCTTGGCCGATCGGCTGAGGGGTTTACGCTGCATTTCCATGTCCCAATAACCCTCAAAATGCGTAAAAGTTTCTGGTGTTCGTCGCAAACGCACGCGATATCGGCGCCATTATGGGAGAGATTGGGTGACGGATGGTTTGGCGGCTGCGGCACGGATGCGGGCGCATTCGCCTTTTCTCGCAAGGCAGATGGATCGCTTTCCGGATGTGGCAGGGCTGCTGGAAAAGGGCGATTTCGACGCAGCGCTGATCGCCGCGCAGGATGTGGCGTCTCCCGATGACGGCATAGCACGGTCGCTGCGGCGGCGGCGGGGAGCCTTGGCACTGGTGACGGCCTCGGCGGATCTGGCCGGGGCGTGGGGATTGGACCGGGTTACGCGCACCCTGTCCGATTTTGCCGATCAGGCGCTGGAGGAGGCTTTGGCCGCCGCCATGGCGGAGCGCTATCCCGATGCCGCGAACCGGGGCTTTGTCGTGCTGGGGCTTGGCAAACATGGTAGCCGCGAGCTGAATTATTCCTCCGATATCGATCCGATCCTGCTCTACGATCCCCGGACCATGCCGCATGGCGAGCGCGAGGATCCGGCCGACGCCGCCGTGCGGATCGGGCGGCGGGTCAGCGAATTGCTCAATGCCCGCGATGGTGACGGTTATGTGTTCCGCGTCGACCTGCGCCTGCGGCCCTCTCCGGAGGCCACACCCATCGCCCTGCCCGTCGAGGCGGCGATCGGCTATTATGAATCGACGGCGCTGGGTTGGGAGCAGGCTGCCTTCATCCGGGCGCGGCCAGCGGCGGGCGATATCGCGTTGGGGGACTATTTCATGCAGGCGATCCGGCCATTCGTCTGGCGGCGGAGCCTGGATTTCGGGGCTATCGACGCGATCACCGACATCAGCCGCCGGATTCGCGACCATTATGCGCAGGGGCAGGCTTTCGGGCCGGGCTATGACCTGAAGCGTGGGCGTGGCGGCATTCGCGAGGTCGAATTTTTCGCGCAGGTCCACCAGCTGATCCATGGCGGGCGCGATCCGTCATTGCGGCCGGGCAACACGCGGGAGGCGCTGCGGGCGCTGGAGGCTGCGGCCGTCTTCGAGCCGGAGGTCGCGGCGAAACTGGACGAAGCCTATGTCCTCTTCCGCACCATCGAGCATCGCCTGCAGATGATCGAGGACCGCCAGACCCACGAACTGCCCAGGACGGCTGAGTCGATGGACAATGTGGCGCGGCTGCATGGGCTGGAGGATGGCGCGGCGCTGCTCGACCTGCTGCGTCCGCACGTCCGGTGGGTAGGCTGCAATTATGACCGGCTCAGTCCGCCCACGGCCGAAGAGTCGCTCTCGCATGACGAGGACGGGCTGAAGGCGCAACTCGCCGATCTCGGCTTTGCCGAGCCGGAGGCGCCCGTCGCGCGGATCACGCGCTGGCGGTCGGGCACCATCCGGGCCTTGCGCAGCGGGCCGTCCCGCGAGGCGCTGGAGCAATTGCTCCCCGGCCTGATGCGCACGCTGGCCGCGGCGCCCGATCCCTTGCGGGCGCTCAACCGGCTCGACGATCTGATCGGGCGGCTGCCGAGCGCCATCAACTTCTTCAAGCTGCTGGCGGCACGGCCGGGCCTGGTCGAACTGCTGGCCGAACTGCTCAGTCATGCGCCGACGCTGGCCGATGCGCTGGGGCGCCGGGCGGAATTGCTCGACGGACTGATCGATACCTCCGCCTTCGATCCGCCGCCTGCGGTGGAGGTTCTGGCCGCACAATTCGCGCGTCTGGAGGAAGGGGAGGATTATCAGGCCTTGCTCGACCGGGTGCGGCAGCGTGTCAATGACCGCCGTTTCGCGCTGGGCGCGCAGATCATTCGCGGCGGCGATCCGCTGGAGGCCGGGCGAGGCTATGCGCGCGTGGCGGAGGCGGCCATCGAGGCGTTGAGCGCGGCCACTGTCGCTGAGTTCGAACGCGCCCATGGCAAGGTGCCGGGTGGCGAGATGGTGATATTGGCGCTCGGCAGGCTGGGCGGCGGCGTGCTGACCCATGCCTCCGATCTTGACCTGGTCTATCTCTTCACCGGCAGTTTCGAGACCGAGTCCGATGGGCTGAAGCCGCTGGGCGCGACGCAATATTTCAACCGCCTGGGCCAGCGGATCACCAATGCGCTGTCGGTCCAGACGGCGGCGGGTCCGCTCTATGAAGTCGATACCCGGCTGCGGCCATCCGGCGCGCAGGGCTTGCTGGCAGTCAGTCTCGACAGCTTCGCGCGCTATCAGCGGGAGGAGGCCTGGACCTGGGAACATCTGGCGCTCACCCGTGCGCGGCCGGTTTTCGGGTCGGATGCGGCGCGGGCGGCGCTCGGCGCGATCCTCACCGAAACGCTGGAGCGGCCGCGCGATTTCGATGTTCTGGCGCGCCATGCCGTGAAGATGCGCGGCGATATTGCAAAGCATAAGGCGCCCGCAGGCGATCTGGACGTGAAGCTGGTGCCGGGCGGTCTGGTCGATCTGGAATTCCTGATCCACGTCACGCAGTTCCGCCACAAGGTGGCGTTCGACCCCGATTTGCGTGAAGCATTGGGGCAACTGGTCGCGGCAGGACATCTGCCGGGCGGGTTGATCGCGGCGCATGATCTCATCACCCGTTTCCTGATCGTCTCCCGGCTGGTCTCGCCCAAGTCGACCGAACCGCCGGAGGCCACCCGGCCTCTGGTCGCGCGGGCCTGCGGCGTCGAAAGCTGGGACGCACTGCTTGAAAGCTACGCGCAGGCTCGGCAAAGGGTAGGCGATGCATGGGCGGCGCTCGCCGCGCCCTATCAGGAGGAATGACGAATGCTGGATATCGGCGATACCGTCCCGGATGTGGGGCTGAAGGATGCGGATGGCGCGGATTTCACGCTTGCGCGCTATCGGGGCAAGCCGCTGGTCGTCTATTTCTACCCCAAGGCGGACACGCCCGGCTGCACCAATGAGGCGAAGGATTTTACCGCGCTGGAGGGCGAATTTGCCGCGCTGGGCGTGCCCGTCGTCGGCATTTCCAGGGACAAGCCCGCCAAGCTCAAAAGATTCGCCGACAAATATGGCCTGACCGTCACGCTCGCCTCCGACGAACCGGGCGATATATGCGAGGCTTTCGGTACCTGGGTCGAAAAATCGCTCTACGGCCGCAAATATATGGGGATCGAGCGGGCGACTTTTCTGGTCGGTGCTGACGGCAGCATCGCTCGCGTCTGGCCGAAGGTGAAGGTCAAGGGCCATGCGGCGGAGGTGCTGGAGGCAGCGAAGGCGCTTTGATCCTGCCACCATCCGTGGATTGCGCGGGCGCGGGGTGCGCTCAGGTGCTGCTGACGCCCGATCCGGTGGCCAAGCTGATGACGGCGCGAGCGGTCGCGCGCGGCTGGCGGCTGGGAAAGCTGGCGCATCGTTTCGACGCGGCGATGCCGGATCGTCCTGCGAGGCCGGACAAGCCGGAATTGCTGCCGCCCAACCGGATGCCCAAGCGAGGCAAGATCGGTTCCGACCGGGCGCGGATCGCCATGCTGCACGCGCTCGCGCATATCGAATTTGTCGCGATCGACCTGGCGTTCGACCTGATCGGCCGCTTCGGCGCGCAGTTCCCGCCGGAATTTACCGGCGAATGGATGCAAGTCGGCGCTGAGGAGGCCATGCATTTCGCGCTGCTGGACCGGCGGCTTCGGCAGCTGGGCAGCTTCTACGGTGCCTTGCCCGCCCATGACGGCTTGTGGCAGGCGGCGAGCGAAACGGCGCATGATGCGTTGGCGCGGCTCGCCATTGTGCCAATGGTGCTCGAAGCGCGTGCGCTGGACATCACGCCAGCCACGGCTGCGCGTTTCGAAGGGGCGGGGGACGCCCCCTCCGCGAGGATGTTGAACCGTATCATGGAGGATGAGATTCACCATGTTTCGGCGGGGACGAGCTGGTTCCGCCATGCGGCGAACCGACTGGGCGTCGACCCGGCCAATCATTACCAAATCCTTGTGAAACGGCACTTTCGCGGGTCGCTGAAACCGCCGTTCAACGACTCGGCGCGCCGGCAAGCCGGTTTAACGCGGGAATTTTACAGTCCGCTTGCACAATGAGCCGGGACATGGCCTGTTGTGGACAGCGGGTGGCAGCCTCGGCTGCAAAATGGTTAACGCGGGGAATGCCGAGAGGCTAAAGCCTCCGGTAAAGTAGTCGGGGTCGGCAATGTTGGTTCTTACTTCTGAAAATGCGCGCGCTGCGCGATGGTTCCGTTCTGCGCTTAAATTGGGTGCTACTGTCGGTATTTTCGGGGCGCTGTGCGCTGCGGTGCCTGCGCAGGCCAAGTCCGACGATGACGATCCCTATGGCGATGCGTCGGAAATCAACACCAGTGCGCTCGGCCCGGCGGATGTTGGCTTTTCCAACCTTTTCTCCAGCCTTCAGCGCCTCGACGGCCAGGCCAAGTCGGCCAACTACATCCCCTCCGGACGTCCCGTCGAGAAACTCTCCCTGACCTCCAATTTCGGCGTCCGCTCCGACCCCTTCAACGGCGGCGCCCGGATGCACAAGGGCATCGATATCCCCGGCCCCGTCGGCACCAAGATTTACGCGACTGCCAACGGTATCGTCAGTCGCGCTGGCTGGGCCAGCGGTTATGGCAATCTGGTCCAGATCTCGCATGGCGGCGGCATGGAAACCCGCTACGGCCATATGTCGAAGCTGCTGGTTGCCGCCAACAGCTATGTCCATCGCGGGCAGCTGATCGGCCTGATGGGCTCGACCGGCCGTTCGACCGGCAGCCATCTCCATTATGAAGTGCGCGTCGATGGTCAGGCCATCAACCCCATTCCCTTCGTTGCCGGGCCCGATTATCTGGTGGCGATGAACACCAAGCCGCCGATTGCGATGGGCGGCCCGACCAAGGCTCAGGAACGGGCGGCCGACGAATAAGCGGAACCTTCCCGTCCCTTTCCAAAGGTCCGGCGCTCTCCATGGGTTGCCGGGCCTTTTGCTTGATCCTATCTAGATGCCATGACCGAAATCGATTTGACGCCCTCTGCCGCTGCCCGTGTCGCCGCGATCGCGGCCAAACAGGGCAAGCCCGCGATTCTGCGCCTGGCGGTGGAGGGCGGTGGCTGTTCGGGTTTCCAATATCGGTTCGGCTTGGCCGATGCGGTGGAAGCGGACGATGTAGCCGTCGAACGCGACGGCGTGACGCTGGTCGTGGATGATGTCAGCATCGATCTGGTGCGTGGTTCGGCCGTGGACTTCGTGTCTGATCTGGGCGGAAAGGCGTTCAAGGTGACCAACCCCAATGCGACCGCCGGTTGCGGTTGTGGTACCAGCTTCTCGGTTTGATGCCGCGCTGGCTCTGGTCCAAAGGCCGTTCAGTTCTTTTCCGTTGCCGCACCGTTTTCACGAAAAACCGGTTCCCACTTTTTCGCACGATGCTCTAGGGATGCGCCCAAGGAGATTTCGTCCATGCGCATCGCCACTTTCAACATCAACGGGATCAAGGCGCGCCTGCCGCGCCTGCTGGAGTGGCTGGATGAGACGCGGCCGGACATCGCCTGCCTGCAGGAAATCAAGACCTCCGACGATACTTTCCCGCTGAAGGATATCGAAAGCGTCGGCTATGGCGCGATCTGGCACGGGCAAAAGGGCTTCAACGGCGTCGCCATTCTCGCGCGCGGCGAGACGCCGACGGAGATTCGTCGCGGTTTGGAAGGCGAGCCGGAGGATGAGCATAGCCGCTATCTGGAGGCTGATGTGAAGGGCCTGCGCGTCGCGAGCATCTACCTGCCCAACGGCAATCCGCAGCCGGGACCGAAATTCGACTATAAGCTGCGCTGGATGAAACGTCTGCGCACCCGCGCTTCGGAAATCTGGGCGGAGGAAGTGCCCGCCATCCTGGCGGGGGACTATAACGTTATCCCGCGGGACAAGGATGTCTATTCGGTGAAGGCCATGGCCAACGATGCGCTGATGCAGCCGGAAAGCCGTGCCGCCTATCGCCGCCTGCTGGGCGATGGCTGGACCGACGCCATTGCCAGCCGCCATCCGGCGGGCGGGATATGGACCTATTGGGATTATCAGATGAACGCCTGGCCGCGTGATGCGGGGTTCCGGATCGACCATCTGCTGCTCAGTCCGGCCGCAGCCGACCGGCTGATCGATGCGCAGGTGGACCGGGATTTTCGGGGACGGGAGAAGGCGAGCGACCACGCGCCGACTTGGGTGGAACTGGCGGAATAATTTTATCCGGGCAATATTGACTGAATAACATCCGGATAATAATAGCCGTGCCGAAGGAGATTTCGGCATGACGCGCACATTCACGGCCTTTGCGGGCGACCTCTGGATCGCGACCGGCGATGAGGACGAGATACGCGCTGCCTTGCACGCCATCGGGGCCGAGGCGCAGAATCTCCTCCTTTTCGACGACAATACGGGCAGGCAGGTCGATATCGACCTGCGCGGCTCTTCAACCGAACCTCGGCGCGGGCGGGGGCGGCCAAAACTGGGCGTCCAGGCACGGGAAGTGACGCTTTTGCCCCGCCACTGGGATTGGCTGGCGATGCAGCCGGGCGGAGCTTCGGTGACATTGCGGCGGCTGGTCGAGGACGCGCGCAAGGCGGCTAAGGACAGGCCTTCACCGCGAGTTGCGATGGATGCGGCCTATCACTTCCTGACCGTGATGGCCGGCGACCGGCCTGGCTATGAGGATGCGATCAGGGCGCTCTATGCCCGGGACAGGGAGGCCTTTGAGGGGGCGTCGCGAGACTGGCCAAGTTCGATTCGAGATCACGGCTCGGCGCTGGCGCAGCCGGCATGGGGTCAGGCCGTCTGAGGCGGCCTGACCCGGCCATCATCTCATCGCATCGGCGTCCAGGTCTGGGTCTTGCAGAAGAACATAATGCAGCCCTGCACCTTCAATGTGCCGTCTACATTGCGGCTGACCTTGCTGTTGTAGCTCTTGCCGCTTTCCGGATCGTAGATGGTCCCCTTCCAGAGATCGCCCGCATCCTCGAATCCGGATAGCAGGGCAAGGCCGGCCAGAGGCTTGCTGCGAAGCGCTGGATCGGGATTCTTGATATCAGTTTGCGGGCGGCCCGGGGTGGGCTTGACGATCCTTTCGATGCGGCCGCACAGCGCCTTGCCGCAGGTGGTGATCTGGACGATGGCCTTGCCGCCGACCGTGGCCCAGCGGCCGGTAATGGGTTGCGCCGCCTCGGCCGGCAGGGCGGTCGCCAGCAGCAGCCCCGTCAGCGTGGCGCGGGTGGCGAAAGGGGTAAAGCGGTGCATGAACCTCTCCAACATATGTCTTTGAGGTGGGATAGAGCAGGTTCGAACGCGCCGCCAAGGGCCAAAATCGCAGGCTCTGCGGTGTCTATGAAGGAACGCTACGGCAGCCTCCCTTCATCGTCTCACCTTTTTTGAGCAGACCGTGCCCTTTCCCTGCGCAAGCCTCTAAAAAGCCTTGCTGATCGAGCAGGCGGCCGGCCCCAGAATGACGACGAACAGAGTCGGCAGGATGAAGAGAATCAGCGGCACGGTCATGATCGCGGGCAGGCGCGCGGCCTTTTCCTCGGCGCGCATCATGCGTTCGTGGCGGAACTCGGCGGACAGCACGCGCAGTGCGGAGGCGAGCGGCGTGCCGTATTTTTCGGTCTGGATCATAGTCGTCACCACGCCCTTGACCGCATCCAGCTTGACGCGGCTGGCGAGATTTTCGAATGCCATGCGCCGTTCGGTCAGGAAGCTGAGCTCAATCGAGGTCAGGTGAAATTCGTCGCCCAGTTCCGGATAGGCCTTGCCCAGTTCGCGGGCGACGCGGCTGAAGGCGGCATCGACAGTCAAGCCCGCCTCGGCGCAGATCACCAGCAGGTCGAGCGCGTCCGGCAGCCCCTTGCGGATCGCGGCGGAGCGCTTCTGGATCTTGTTGTCGATGAAGAGATCGGGGGCCTTGTAGGACAGCAGCAGCGCACCGGCAAAAGCCATGAAGCGCTTGGCCCCGCCCCATTCCGGGAAAATTCCCACGGCATAGAGCAGCAGCGCCGCCATGCCGCCGATCACGATCGGCAGGATCATGCGGCCGAAAATAATCGCGACGGCCCAGTCCTTTGAGCGGATGCCGGCCTGCGCCAGGCGGATCTGGGCGTCCTTGAGCTGATCGTCCTGCAACACCTTCAGGCTCGACAGGAAGGAGCGCATCCGGTCGGTCGTCTGGTTCTTCTGCACCAGCTTGGCCCGGCGGCGGCTGGTGGACGCGGTGATGCCCGCCTTCAACTGTTCGCGCCGCTCGTTCAGCGCCTTGACGCGCTTCGCCATCGGATCCCGCACCGTCGTCACCGCATAGAGCGCGAACAGCGTCGCCAACGTCGCCAGCGCGGCCAGCAGCGTGCCGAAATCGGTGGCGGTCAGACCGAACAGGGTGCCGGCTGCGACGGGAGTGGGTTCCATCTCGATCGGTTCCTTGTCAGATCTCGAAATTGATCATCTGGGCCATGATGAAGGCGCCGATCGCCATCCAGCACATGCCGCCGATACCGATGATCTGCATCAACGAAAGCCCGAAAACGCCGGCCGGATCGGGCGTGAAGAAGGGCGACATATAGTCATAGTTGATGTAGCAGATCAGGCCGAAGACCAGGAAGGGCAGCACGCCGATGATATAAGCCGACGCTTTCGATTCTGACGACATGGCGCGGATCTTGAGCTTCATCTGCGATCGCTGCCGCAGCACTGTCGCCAAGTTGGACAGGGTTTCGGCGAGGTTGCCGCCCGTTTCGCGCTGGATCGCCAGGCTGATGACGAAGAACTGGAATTCCGGAGTGCCCAGGCGGTCGGCGGTTTCCTGAAGCGCCTGGTCCATGGTCTTGCCGATCTTGATCCGCTCGGTGATCATCTTGAATTCCTCGCCCACCGGGCCGGGAACCTCACTCGAGACGACGTTCAGCGTTTCCGCGATCGGCAGGCCCGAACGCAGGCCGCGCGTCAGCAGTTCCAGCGCGTCGGGGAATTTGGCGTTGAATTTCAGGATGCGTCCCTTGATCAGACGGCTGACCCACATGTGCGGCAGGCCCAGGCCCGCGGCAAGAGCCAGCATCAGCGCGAACAGCGGCGGAAAGCCTCGCAGCATCAGCAGCGCGCAGAGGATCAGGAAGATGACCGCGCAGGACGTCATATATTGGCTGACGGTCCATTTCTTGCCCGTCATGCGGATCCGCTTGGCCAGATTTTCCGGGTTGGGAACCAGCGAGACCAGCATGGAGGGTTCGGCATTGGCCGGCCGGTTGGAAATCGCCTTGCGCATGCGGGCTTGCATTATCGCATCGGTGGAATCGCTATGCCGCCCCCGGATCAGTTCCATACGGCGTTTCTGTGCCCTGTCGGGCGAAGGACCGGCAAAGGCCATGACGACCAGACCCAGCATGGCTGCCAGCAGCACCGCCATCAGGATGATATTGCCGTTCATCTGTCCGTCCGTTCCAATCCGGTTCCGTCAGGGGAGCGGTGCCTGTTCGCGGCACCGCTGTGAGGTTCAAGCTGTCTTCCTGTCCTTGCGCGACGGGATCATGCCCTTGAGATCGGCGATCTTGCCGAACAGGGAGTCGCCCTTTTTCGCGGAAGTCGCGCCGGCCTCGTCCTCGCCATCCTCCGCCGCGCCGAGCACGGCCTCCATCAGGGCGGTGCAGGAGGCGCCTACCTTGCTGCCCTTGGCGGTCTCAGCCAGCGTCTTGCCGAGCTTTGCCGCCTGGGATGCAAGCTTGAGGTCGAAGGGGACGAGAATGTCGACCTTGCGTTCGATCGACTGTTCGAAATCCTTGCGGTTGATTTCCGGCGCGCCGGGATGGACGCGGTTGGCCACCACCAGCACGCGCGACTGCGGGGCGTTGGTCTTCAGCCAGGAGAGGATGCGGATCGAATCGCGCGCTGCCGCCAGCGTGAGTTCAGTGACCACCACCGTGACATTGACGTCGCTCATCAGATGCGGATGCTGGATGAGCATGCCGCGCGGCAAGTCGACGACGCTGCACTCGAAGGCGGCGCGGAATTCCTCCAGCAACTGGTAGAAGGCGCCGCCATCGGTCAGCATCGGCTGGCTGATCGGCGCTTCGGCCGACAGGATGGCAAGCGTATCGCTGGCCCGGACCATGGCGCGTTCGATGAACAGACCATCGATGCGGCTGGGATTTTCGATCGCGTCGGTCAGGCCACGGCCCGGCTCGAGATCCATCGCCAGCGCATTGGTCCCGAAATGGACGTCGAGGTCGAGGAGCGCCGTGGGGCGTTTCTTTTTCTCGCTCAGCAGCCAGGCAAGCGAGGTCGCGAGGCTGGAAGCACCCACGCCGCCGCGCGTGCCGATGACGGCTGCCGTCATGTGCGGGCGCTCCGGCCCCGTATCGCGCGGGGCAAAGAACACGGCTTGTGCCTGCGCCAGCGCGTCGCGCAACTGGTCGGCGCCAAAGGGCTTCAACAGATAGTCCTGAATACCGCTCGCCAGCAGATCGCGATAGAGGCGCACGTCATTGACCTGGCCCGCGGCGATCACGACCGTGCCGGGTTCGCAGACCTCGGCAAGGCTGTTGATGTCCCCCAGCGGATCGCCGCTTTCCGACATGTCGATAAACAGGATTTGCGGTGAAGCGGTGATCGACAGGCTCTGCACTGCGTTGCGCATGCCGCCCTTGTTCACCTTTTCCGGCGCCCAGCCCATCTCGGCCGCGACCACACGCAGCAGGTCGAAACTGTGATCGTCGCAGACGAAGGCGTGGAAGGGATCACGCTGGCCGGAAGCGCCGGGTTTCCAGGGAGCATTCATATCATTTCCCTCCCGACAGGGTCTTGAGATCGCCGGAGCCGGTAGGCACCTTCTCGCGATAGGTGGAGATGGCGCGGTTCGACGTCGCCGTGCGCAGGTCGCTGTCCGTGGTCTGGCCGCGGACCAGATCCTCCGGATTGGCGATCATCGCGGCAAGGTTGCTGTTCACGCCGCAACCGAAATTCGCCGACGCGCCGAGTTGCTGGTCGGTTTCCGTCTTGTCGGACCAGTCGGGACAGCCGGGCACGCTGGCGCTGGCGCGGCGCACGATCAGTCTGACGCTGCCCTGTGGCGCGGTGCCGGCGGCCGCCGAGCTGTCCTCACCCACCAGCATGCCGTGGCGGGCGACGATATTGGCGATGCCTTCGCGCAGGGACGGGCTTACAGCGGCGGCGTCGGTCGCCATCGCGACCTGATCGCCATAGCCAAGACCGATTGAGACGAACCAGTCGTCCAGGCGGCGCGCTTCGGTTGCGGTCAGGCCACCGTCGGGACCGCCCTGCACATCATAGGTGAAGGCGGTATGGCTGACGACGGGCTGGTGGACCGACTGGACGCCGCGATTGGCGCCCTGGTCGGTCTGGCAGGCGGCCAGCGGCAGCGCCAAGAGGGCCAGCGTAGCAAGGCTGATGCCGAAGCGAACCGGAATTTTTCGAGACTGGAAGGTCATGGTCATCGTCCTTCGGATCAGAAGCTGAAGCCGGGCGCGGCGTCCTTGGACCGCTTGCTTTCCCGTGCTCCGGGCGGTGGCGCGGCGGCCGTTGCCTGGGGGCCGGGAGCGGGGACGGGTTCGCCGGGCGCGCGGCTCGGCATAGGCGCGCGAGCGCCGCTCACGCCGTCATGCATCTGTTCGAGGAACAGGCCCTGGCCCTCATTCGCGTTGCGGAAACCGTCGGTCGGCAGACGCACGTCCGACGCGTTCATTGGCTTCACCAGATAGGGGGTGACGACGATCACCAGTTCGCTCTCATTCCGCTGGAAGCTGCGCGACTTGAACAGGCTGCCCAGGATCGGCAGGCTGCCGAGGCCGGGCACCTTGTTGACATTGTTCCCCGTCTCATTGTTCAACAGGCCCGCAATCATGAAGGCCTGGCCCGAACCCAGCTCCACCGTGGTTTCGGCGGTTCGGCTCTTGAGCGCGGGTACGCTGGTGTTGACCGAGAAATCGAGGCTTGAGACGGTCGGACGCACTCGAAGCGAAATGCGGCCATCGGCCAGCACAGTGGGCGTGAACGCCAACTGCACCCCATATTGCTTGAACTCGATGCTGTTGCCCTGCGTGCCGTTGCTGACGGTGTAGGGATATTCGCCGCCCGCCAGGAAGCTTGCGGTTTCGCCTGAGAGAGAGGTCAGGTTCGGCTGGGCAAGGGTGGTGGCGAGGCCGCTTGATTCGGCTAGGTCCAGCACGCTCGCGACGTCCACACCCATGATACTGGCGAGGGCTCCAAGACTGAACCCGCCATTATATGCCTGGTTGAACGTCCAGAATCCCGGTGTTCCCGTTACCGATGAAGTGCCGTCTGAATTGACAGTTACGGTCTGAGATCCACGCGTATAATCGGCTGGATTGCGAGTGCCGCCACCGATATAGCCGTTGCGAAAGTTGCCTGCCGATGCGAAGTTGGTGCCGATCTTGTGACCGACGTCCTTGTTAACTTCGGAAATCTTCACCTGCAGCATCACCTGAAGCGGCGTCGCGGTGCGCAGGCGGCTGACCACCGTCACCTCCTTGCCGACAAAGGCCTGCGTCAGTCTTTCGGCCTCGGCGGCATCCTCGGGCGCGGCGACGGTGCCTGTCAGGAGGACCATGCCGTTCATCTTGTTGACCGCGATGTCGGCATTAGGCATCGCCAGCTTCAGCATGTCATCGATGCTGGTCAGGTTGTTGCCGACGCGCACCGTACCCGAAAACAGCACCTTCCCGTTGGTCGCGGTGACGAAGACAGTGGTTTCGCCGGCCTTCTTCGCGATCAGGTAAAGCTGGTTCTGGGAGCGGACATGAACATCGACCACATCAGGATCGCCGATCACCACGTCCGACATCTTGGCAGGCAGGTTGATGACTTTGCTGCCGCCCGCCGACATCAGGATAGCATTGTCCTGCATCGATGCGGGCGCGGCGTTGAGCGCCGTGGTGGGCGCGGCAGCGGCGGCAACCGCCAGGCCGAGTGCGATGGCCGGACCGAGCAGCGGCTTGGCTGTGCCGGTCGTGAGAACAGGAAACCCCTTCATCTTACTTCCCCCCGACCGGAACGACGGTCACACTGGTGCCGCGGGCGACGCGGATCACAGGCCCCTGACCGGCAGCGGCCATGGCGGGTGCACCGCCCATGGGAGCGCCGCCCGCGGGCAGGGCCTGGAAGGACTTGGCGGGGACGCTGCTGCGCTGGTAGCGCGAAACGTCGGCGCCGGTGGAATAGGTGCTGCCGCGATCGACCGGACGGGCCGACAGGCTGGCGAGCATCTTCTTTTCAGCGTTCGGATTGCTGCCGTCGGGCAGGTTCATGTCGGTGCCTGCAATGGCGGCGTCCAGTTCCGAACTGTTGTCGGCCAGCGAACGCAGCGAGAGCGAGAGCGAGCCGATGGTCTGCGCCACCGCGATCTTCTCCGCGATCTTGGGAGTCACTTCGATGGTGACGTTGGAATAGGTCTGGACCACAGGCTTGCCATCGGCACCCAGCGCATCCATGCGCTGGTCGGTGGCCAGCACGCGCAGGTTGCGCAGGATGGTCTCGGAAACCTTGAGCGGCTCGCCGTCGCCGCCGCCGCTGACGCTTTGCGTGAGGACCAGGTCGACGCGGTCGCCGGGGAAGACGAAGCCCGCAACCGAATTCTGCGCCGAAACCGGCACGGTGACGGCGCGCATGCCCGGTCCGAGCGCCGCAGCCAGGAAACCGCGCTCGCCCGGCTTGATCACTGACCCGACGGTCATGGGCTGGCCTGCCGAAATGGCGGTGCGCACGACGCTGCCGACCAGCTTCTGCGGATCGGCCTGTCCCTTGATATAATAGGCCTGTTCGATGAGATCCTTGGGCCAGGGCTGGAAGCGGAAGCTTTCCGCATCCAGGATAGTGCCCACAGGCAGGGCCTTGGTGGCGACCAGCACATTGGGCTGGTCAGCCGCTACCGGCATGGACGAAGCGCTGGCCTGCGGCGAACCTGACGAACTCAGCATGTTGCGTGCGAGCAGAGCTGTAGTGACCGCTATGATCAGCGCCCCCACCAGCAGCACGATCTTCTTGGCATCCATGATGAAATTCGCCTCCCTCAATCAGACGAGTTGCGTCCGAGCCCCCGCGTTATTCACGCAAATTGGTTAATATATCGTTCGCCAATCAGCCAAAGCGCGGCGAAGGATATGGCAATGCCATAGGGAATTTGCGGCTGCCCCAGCCGCCGGGTCATGCGATGGTGCACGACGGTTATGATGGTGACGACGCCCCCCAGCACCGCCATCAACATCAGCATCGACAGGGTCGCCTGCCACGGGAACCACAGCGCCAGCGCGCCGAGCAGCTTGACGTCGCCGCCGCCCATGCAGCCGAGCGCGAACAGAGTGGCAAAGACGATGAAGACGATCAGCGCGACCAGCAATTGCACCGCCATGCCCGGCCAGAGCGGCAGCCCGCAGGCCAGCCACCAGAGCGGCGCCAGCGCGGCGACGCACAGGTTCAGCCGGTTGGAGATGATGCGCGACCGCAGATCGGTGACCGAAGCCACGATCAGCAGCATTGCCAAGGCGCCGATCAGCGCCAATCTGAAATATTCCCCCGTCATAGGACCAAAAGTCTAGACCCGATGGCTTACCAAACCGTAACCATGCCGCCGATGGATTCGCCTCGCTTCATTTCCCCCGCCTTCGATCGCCGCGCCTGGCCGATGGATGGGCGGCTCGATTGCTGGAAGACGCCCGATGGCTGGCCGCTGCGCCGCTACCGGCTGGGGCCGGGCGACCGGGGCCGGATGCTGGTGCTGGGCGGCCGGGGCGACATGATCGAGAAATATCTGGAGGTCATCCAGCACTGGGCCGGACTGGGCTGGGCCGTCACCAGTTTCGACTGGCGCGGACAGGGTGGGTCGGGACGGCTGACGAATGACCCGCTCTGCGGCCATATCGAGCATTTCGGCCAGTGGATCGCGGACCTCAATGCCTTTGTCGCCGACTGGCGCGCCGCAGGCAGTGGTCCGACCGTGATCGTCGCGCACAGCATGGGCGGACATCTCCTGCTGCGCGCACTGGCGGAAGGGATGGTTCCGCCCGATGCCGCGGTCACGGTGGCACCGATGATGGGCGTCCACAGCGCGCCGCTGCCGCGCTGGCTGGCGGCGGGGATCGCGGAGGCCATGTGTGCACTGGGTTTTGCGAACAGGCAGGCGTGGACGCAGAAGGAGGAGTCGGAACGGCAGCGCCGGATGAGGCAGAAGCGGCTGACGCATGATCCGGACCGCTATGCCGATGAAATCTGGTGGCGCGACCATGGCCGCGACATCGCGCTCGGGCCGCCGAGCTGGCGATGGGTGGAGCAGGCACTCGCCTCCACGCGCCGGATGGAGCGGAAGCCGGGACTGGAACGGATATCCGTTCCGCTGCTGATCCTGGCCGCGCAGGAGGACCAGCTGGTATCGACGGCGGCGATCCGGCGAACTGCCGCGCGCATTCCCGGCGCAAGGTTGCATGTTTATGGCCGCGAGGCGGCGCACGAGATATTGCGCGAGCTGGACCCGGTGCGGCTGGATGCGCTGGCGCGGATCGATAGCTTTCTGGACGAAGCGGCACCCCGATGACGCGCGCCGATATCGTCATCGTCGGCGGCGGCATTGCAGGCGTCAGCCTGGGCGCGGCGCTGGCGGAAAAGGCGAATGTCCTGATTCTGGAGATGGAGTCCCGCGCAGGCTATCATGCGACGGGGCGTGCGGTTTCCTTTTGGGAGGAGAGCTATGGCGGCCTCTCCATTCAACCGCTGACGACCGCTTCGGGGCCGATGCTGGCCTCGCCCGATGCTGATTTTTCCGAAAGCACCTTTCTGTCGCCCCGGCAGACGCTGCATATCGGACGGGCAGGGGACGAGGCGGCGCGTGACCAGTTTCTGGGTGAATTTGCCGGCAAGGTGGAACTGCACGCCGTCGACCCTGCGTCGCTGGTGCCGGGATTGCGGCCGCAATGGACGCTCGGCGTGCTGGAGCCGCGTGTGTGCGACATCGATGTGGCGGCGCTGCATCAGGCATGGCTGCGACAGTTCGCACGGCGGGGCGGCGCGTTGAGGCTCGCGAACGGACTCAGGGGAGCCAAGGCCGAAGGCGGCGGCTGGCGACTGGAAACGGATGACGGCACGATGGATTGCGGCATACTCGTCAACGCCGCCGGGGCCTGGGCGGATGAGGTGGCGCGGCTGTGCGGCATCGATCCCATAGGCATCACGCCGCTCCGGCGGACGGTGGCGCAACTGCGCGTCCCGTCCCTGCCTTCGGCCGACCTTCCGCTGATCATGGATCTCGCCTCGCAATTCTACTTCAAGCCTCAGGGAGAAGGCCGCATCTGGCTGACCCCGCATGATGAGGAGCCATCGCCTCCCTGTGATGCCGCGCCGGAGGAGCTGGCGGTTGCGCAGGCGATTGCACGTTTCGAAGAGGTGGTCGACTGGCGGGTCGAGGCGGTGGAACGCAAATGGGCCGGGCTGCGCAGCTTTTCCCGCGACCGGGCGCCGGTCTATGGCTATGATCCGCAGACGCCGGGCTTTTTCTGGTTCGCCGGGCAGGGGGGATTCGGCATTCAGACTTCACCGGCGGCTGCCTTGATGGCGGCCGCCCTGTTGACGGGGGATGCGCCCGGCCGGGCCATAGCCGGCATCGATGCGGCTGCTTATTCTCCAGCGCGCTTCCGGTAACGCGACAGGTTCGGCAGTCATGTCAGCAGGCAGGCGCAAGACTATGATGAGCCCGTCCGCTTGCTAACCGGCGCCTACAACCATCCCTTGGCCTGATAGGCCTCGGCCGTTGCCCTCAACCCGTCCTCGGTCGGGATTTTCGGCACCCAGAGTTTCTTGGGGGGCTGCTTGCGCTTTTTCACCACCCAGTCCGGATGGCAGAAATAGCTGACCCGGTCCGGCGTCAGCCTGGCATTCCTGCCGCGCACCAGCCGGTCCAGCCGCGCGCCCATGCCTAGCACCCATTCCGGCGTGGCAAATGTGCGTACGGGCCGCCCGACGGCGCGGCCTATGGCCTGCGCGAAATCCAGATGATCCCAACCGCCCGGCGTGCCGTCATCCACCTCATAGACGTGGGTGAGGCTCTTCATGTCCTTCTCGACCGCCAGCGTCAGGAACAGCCGCGCCAGGTCGCTGACCTCGATCACCGACAACCGCCCGCCCGGCGGCATCAGCATGATCCCGCGCCGGGCCATGCGGAACAGTTCCAGCATTTCCCGGTCGCCCGGTCCAAAGATTGCGGGCGGCCGCACGATGGTCCAGTCGAGCCCGCTGGCCTTCACATGCCGTTCGGCCAGCTCCTTCGACCAGCCATAGTCCGACAGCTCCGGTTCCCGCGCCGACAGCGACGACACATGGATCAGCCGCCTGACGCCGCGCTGCCGCATGGCGTCCACCACCGCCATGGTGCCGCGCGCATTGCCCTGCTCGAACCCTTCGCGGTCGGACGCGTTCACCACGCCCGCGATATGGATCACCACATCGGCATCGCGCACCAGCGTGTTGAGCGCCGCCCGGTCTTCCAGCGCGCCGGGCACCCATTTGAGATGAGCGCGGGGCGGTTGCGCGCGGCGGGTGATGGCGGAGACATGATGTCCCGCCGCCAAGGCCTGATTCAATGTCTCGGCGCCGACGAATCCCGTCGCGCCCGTCATGGCGATGCGCAGGCTCATGGGGCGTCAGACCATCGCCATGTGATCGCGGTGGACCAGCACCGAACGGGGGAGGTGCCCCAGCAGCGCGGCGATATCCTCGCTCCGCTTGCCTGCAATGCGCGATGCTTCCTCGCTGTCATATTCGACCAGGCCGCGCGCGATCACGCGGCCGTTCTCGCCCAATATGTCCACCACGTCGCCCCGCGCGAAAATCCCTTCGATCCGGGCCACACCTGCGGGCAGCAGGCTGTTGCCGCGCTCCAGCGCCGCCTCGGCGCCCGTATCGACCACGATCCGCCCCCGTACCGTCAGCCGCCCGGCGAGCCATCCCTTGCGCGCACCCTTCGCCTGCGCCGCCAGGAAGATCGATCCCTTGCCGCCGTTCGTCCAGTGCGACAGGGGTGAATCCACCTTGCCGGAGATGATTGCCAGATGCGCGCCAGCGCCAGTGGCGATGCGCGCCGCCTCGATCTTGGAGGTCATGCCTCCCGATCCCATGCCCGATGCCGAACCGCTGTCCGCCATCCCGGCAATGCGCGCATCGATACGCTCGATTGTCTCTATCAGCATGGCGTTCGCATCGACATGCGGGTTGGCTGTGTAAAGCCCATCGACGTCCGACAGCAGCACAACTGCGTCAGCCCGTGCCGCCTGTCCGATACGCGCCGCCAGCCGGTCATTGTCGCCGAAGCGGATTTCCGCCGTGGCGACGCTGTCATTCTCATTGACCACCGGTACGACATCGAGCGCCATCAGCCGCTCCAGCGTCGCGGAAGCGTTCAGATAGCGCCGCCTGTTCTCCAGATCGTCCAGCGTCACCAGCATCTGTGCTGCGGTGATACCCTGGTCGTGAAGCAGGCTCGCCCAGCATTGCGACAGGGCGATCTGCCCGGTCGCCGCCGCCGCCTGCGCGTCCTCCAGGCTGCCGCGCCCGCCCTTGGGCAGCCTCAGCCGCCGCGCACCCAGAGCGATGGCGCCTGAGGACACGATGATGATCTGCTGCCCCGCAGCCTTGCGCGTGGCGACGTCGGCGACCAGCGTGCGCAGCCAGGCCTCACGCACCTGCCCCGGCGGATCGACGAGCAGAGCCGAACCGATCTTGATGACCAGACGGCGGATTTGCGACGGTGGAAAGCCGGAGAGGGAAGCGGTCATGTAAGAGTCCGATCCAGCGCGGTCAGAGGGGCGACCATGTGGCTTCGCCTTCCTCCCCGTCATCATCCTCATCCGCGGCCTTGGCCTCGCCCAACAGCGGCAGCACCGCGTCGAGCAGGGCCGGCACGCCTTCGCCCGTGGCGCCGGAGATGATGAACAGCTGCCTGACCCCAGCCTCCTCGCGAAGCTGTCCGGCAATGTCCTCCATCAGTTCCTGCCCCAGCAGGTCGCCCTTGTTGAGCGCCACGATCTGCGGCTTCTCGTCGAGTCCGCCGCCATAGGCGACCAACTCGTCCTGCACGATGCGGAACTGTTCGACCGGATCGTCGCCGGTCGCATCGATCAGATGGATCAGCACGCCGCAGCGCTCGATATGCCCCAGGAAGCGGTCGCCGATCCCGGCCCCGTCGGCGGCGCCCTCGATCAGTCCCGGAATATCCGCCAGCACGAACTCCCGGTCGCGATGCAGCACCACGCCTAGCTGCGGCTTGGTGGTGGTGAAGGCATAGGCGCCGACCTTCGCCTTGGTGTTGGTGACCTGGTTGATGAAGGTCGACTTGCCCGCATTGGGCATCCCCACAAGGCCCACATCGGCCAGCAGCTTCAGCCGCAGCCAGACCCACATTTCCTGCCCCGGCCAGCCTGTGCCGTGCTGGCGTGGCGCGCGGTTGGTGCTGGTCTTGTAGGACAGGTTGCCGCGTCCGCCATCGCCGCCGCGCAGCAGCACGATCCGTTGCCCGACCTCGGTGAAGTCGGCCAGCAGTTCCTGCTCATACTCCATGCTCCCGTCCTCATCCTCACTGCCCTCGACGGGCGTGGGATCGGACAGGATCTGCGTACCCACCGGCACCTTGATGACGAGATCCTCGCCACCCGCGCCATAGCGGTTCTTGCCCGCGCCGGGCAGGCCGCGCTGCGCCTTGAAATGCTGAGTATAGCGGAAGTCGATGAGCGTGTTCAGCCCGGCCACCGCCTCGAAGATGATGTCGCCGCCCTTGCCGCCATTGCCGCCGTCCGGGCCGCCATATTCGATATATTTTTCCCGCCGGAAACTGACCGCGCCGGGACCGCCCCAGCCGGACTTGATGTAAATCTTTGCTTGATCCAGAAAATGCATCGCGCGCCCATAGCCGTTTATGCGCCGGAATTAAACCATGCGTGCCGCAAAAGCCGACGCTTTCCCTGCCCGCGCCGAAACCAGCCGTCGTTTCGCCTTTCGCCCGCTTTTTTGGCCGGGCAAGCGCTGGGGTTCCGACCCTGAGGCCGCCATCTGGCCATCGGCCCGCGAATCATTCGACGGCTTGACCTCGCGAAACGCGGCATCATAGCTCAGTCATGGCCGATGCTCCGATTTTCGAAACCGACCGCCTGACCCTGCGCCCGCATCGGGCGGAGGATTTCCCTGCCCTTCGCGCGCTCTGGGGCGATCCGGCCGTCGTCCGCCATATCGGGGGGCAGGTCCAGGATGCACAGGCCACATGGTTCCGCCTGCTGCGCTATGCGGGCATGTGGTCGCTCCTGGGGCATGGCATGTGGGCGCTGGAGGACCGGGCGACCGGCAGCTATCTGGGCGAAGCCGGTCTGCTCAGTGCAGCGCGCGGCATCCCGGAACTGGAGAACTATCCCGAAGCGGGCTGGATTCTCGATCCTCAGGGTTGGGGCAGGGGCCTGATCACCGAAGCGATGGGGGCGGTGCTGTTCTGGGCCGACCATCATCTGGATGCGCCCGCAACCCGTTGCATCATCGACCCCGCGAATGCGCCCTCGGTTCGCGTTGCCGAAAAGCTCGGCTATGCGCATTGCGGGGATACTGTGCTGGACGGGCGGGCGACCGGCATTTTCCACCGGCCCGCCCAGCGTTGACATGTCCTTGTCTCAGGCTGCGAGGGATGGCCAGGAATCGCGGTACAGATCCATGGCCGGATCGTAGCCGATACCCGGCGCTTCGCCTTCTTCGAAGACCAGGCAATCCGCGGCTTCGCCCCGGCCCAGGCTGAAACGGCGCTCGACGCGGCCGGTGTTGCGGAAGCCGATCTTGCGCAGGACGTTTCCGGAAGCGGGATTGTCGACGAAGTGCGCGGCGCGAATGTCGCGCACGCCTGCCGCCTTGGCCATGCTCAGAACGGCCCGCGCCGCTTCCGTCGCAAAGCCCAGCCCCCAATAGGGGCGCGCAATCCAGTAGCCAAGCTCCGCCCTGCCATCGTCGGCCGGATGAATGCCGCAGCCGCCCACCAGGCGCGGAGCGCCGTTGGTGCGGCTGAAGGCCAGCAGGCGGGGCATGTGCGGCTGATGGGGCAGGGCCAGGAACTCTTCCGCATCGGCCTGCGTGTAAGCCGCAGGCGCGCGGGTCAGGTTGCGCAGGATCGCTGGCTCGCCGATCGCCTGGGCCAGCGCGGGCGCATCTTCCATCCAGCCGGGCCGCAGCAGCAAGCGGGGGGTACGGGCGAACATCAAAAAGTCTCCTAATCTCCGGCGCGCCAATGGCCGCAAAAAGTTACGGCTTGACGACGCTTTGCTCTGGCTGGGCCCGCCCGCACGACGCGCGAAAAGGACAGGGGTTCCAGCGGCTTGAGGGAAATGTCGGGGGAGACGCCTTCATCAACGAACAAGGGGCGCTCCCGGCTGGGGCGCCCCTTGTTTCCCTCGAACGCTGGTGGTGACTAAAAGCCGTTCCACCAGGAGGATCGCCCCATCTGCGAAGGACGATCCGTCATCGATCGTCCGTTATTCGGCTGCTTCGGCCATGGCATCGACCGATACATATTTGCGGCCGAGCTTGCCGGTGTGGAATACCACGCGGCCTTCGCCCAGCGCGAACAGCGTGTGGTCCTTGCCCATGCCGACATTGCGGCCCGGATAGACGCGGGTGCCACGCTGGCGAATGATGATGTTGCCGCCGATCACTTCCTGACCGCCGAACTTCTTCACGCCAAGGCGCTTCGATTCCGAATCGCGACCGTTGCGCGACGAACCGCCAGCTTTCTTATGTGCCATGACTCAAACTCCTCGTAACTGTGCTGCGGCTCAGGCGATCGACACGATCTTGAGGATCGTGTGATTCTGGCGGTGGCCGTTGCGGCGACGGTAGTTGTGCCGGCGGCGCTTCTTGAAAACGATGACCTTTTCGCCCTTCGCCTGCGCGACGATTTCAGCGGCAACGGTCAGCTTGGCGGCGTCCTTCACGTCGCTGCCTTCGCCGGCGAACAGGACGTCGTCCAGGGTCACCTTGTCACCGGCCTCACCGGCCAGCTTCTCGACGACGATCTTGTCTCCGGCGGCTACGCGATACTGCTTGCCGCCCGTGCGCACGATTGCGAACATGGCTCTTCTCTTCTCGTTCAAATCTGCTTTACGCAGATCGTCGAGGGGGGAAACCCTGTGGACCCGCGCGGGAATGTGGCCCGCTACTGGAATGACTCGCTTCTGTCAACCGGCAAGGGGGCTTTCCGGGGCTGGTTTTTGCCTTGGCTCTTCCCTATCTCCGTCGGTGAAGGGATCATATCACGCATGACGTCGGCGCCATACAGGAAGGAAGGCATGAAGAGCCGCTTGCTCTTCATCCTGTTCCTGTGGACGGCGATCGGCGTGGCCTTGCTCAGTGCCCTGGCGCCGCTGGGTCCGCCTTCGAGCCGGCTGACCGGTTCCGCCTTCAATCCCGCGACGACCAGTGTCGTGCTGAAAGCCCGCGCGCAATCCGCGCCCCTCGCGGCGCAGGCCTCCCGGCCCGACCGCGACGGCCGAATGCCCGTCATGGCGTTCGCCGCGGTCTGGCTGCTTCCCGTGGCGCTCATGATGCTGGGCGTCCGGCGGTTGCAACCCGCGGAGCGGCTCCGCCGCCCGCAATCGGCGCCGCGGCCTTCCCACCTTCTTTCCCACCATCACGCCCGCGCTCCTCCTGCATTGTCCTGACGCATCGCCCATCCTGCCGTCAGGAAAAGGAGGTCTTTCATGACCCGCAAACGATCGCGCCGCCGCCCGCCCTGGTGGTTCATGCCCGCCGTGCTCGCAGGCCTTGGTGCCGCCGGAGCCTTGCTGTCGGCCGCCATGCTGGCTGTCGCTGAATAGAATATGTCAAGCTGCCGGTGGAGGCTCCGTCGCCCCCCATCGGCAGCCAGGGAAAGAATCCATGCCCCATCACACGCCCCTGATCGGCACGATCGTCGCGGGCCTTGTCGTTGCCTTCATCATGGGCGCCATCGCCCATCGCCTGAAATTGTCGCCGCTCGTCGGCTATCTGATCGCGGGGATCATGGTCGGTCCCTTCACGCCGGGCTTCGTCGCCGATGCCGGCCTGGCCAATGAACTGGCCGAAATCGGCGTCATCCTGCTGATGTTCGGCGTCGGCCTCCATTTCTCTCTGCGCGACCTTCTGTCGGTCAAGAATATCGCGGTGCCCGGCGCCGTCGGCCAGATCGCGGTGGCGACGCTGATGGGCATGGGGCTGGCGCATTTTATGGGCTGGCCGCTGATGGGGGGGCTTGTCTTCGGTCTCGCCCTCTCGGTCGCCAGCACCGTCGTTCTGCTCCGCGCCTTGCAAAGCGCCGATCTTGTCGAAACCCGCCGGGGCCGGATCGCGGTGGGATGGCTGATCGTCGAGGATCTGGTGATGGTGCTGGCGCTGGTCCTGCTCCCCGCGCTGGCTGGAGTGCTGAACAATGCCGACGCCTCGGCCGGGGCGGGGGACCTGCTCGCCCCGCTGCTCAGTACCCTGCTCAAGGTCGCCGGTTTCGTCGCGCTGATGCTGGTGGTCGGGCGGCGGGTGATCCCCTGGGCGCTGCACTGGGTCGTCCATAGCGGTTCGCGTGAGCTTTTCCGCCTCGCCGTCCTTGCCATAGCGCTGGGCGTTGCCTTCGGCGCCGCCGTGGCCTTCGACGTTTCCTTCGCGCTGGGCGCTTTCTTCGCGGGCATGATCCTGGGCGAAACCCCTCTCAGCCGCCGCGCCACCGAAGAAACGCTGCCGCTGAGAGACGCTTTCGCGGTCCTTTTCTTCGTCTCGGTGGGCATGTTGTTCAACCCGTCCGTCCTGATCGAACAGCCGCTGCCCTTGCTGGCCACCGTAGCGATCATCATCGTCGGCAAGTCGATCGCCGCCTTCGCCATCGTCCGCGCCTTCGGCTATCCCGGCGACACGGCCCTGACGATCGCGGCGAGCCTCGCCCAGATCGGCGAATTTTCCTTCATCCTGGCCTCGCTGGGCACCGCGCTGGGCGTCCTGCCCGCCGAGGCGCGCGACCTGATCCTGGCGGGAGCGATCGTCTCGATCTTCCTCAACCCGCTGATCTTTTCGTTGATCGTCCGGAGCAAGAAGGGTGAAGCAGAAGAGGCGGAAAAGACGCCGGAGCAGCCACGCATCGGCCATGTCATTCTGGTGGGATATGGCCGGGTCGGCAAGCTGATCGCTGCCCGGCTGGCCGAACGGAAGGTGCATTTCGTGGTGATGGAATCCGACCCCGATCGCGCCGAAGAAGCTGCGGATGCGGCCATGACCGTCATTCGCGGCAGCGCGCTGGAGGACCGCCATCTTCTCGCCGCCGGCATTTGCGAGGCCAAGCGCCTGCTGATCGCAGTGCCCGAGGGGTTCGAGGGGGGCGCCATCCACGAACATGCCCGCCACCTGAACCCCGATCTGCAAGTCATCGCCCGCGCCCACTCCGACGCCGAAGTGGCGCATTTGGAGGGGCTGGGCGTTCCTCATGTCGTCATGGGCGAACGCGAGCTGGCCGCGCGGATGCTGACGCTCTGCGGGGTTGGTTAGGGCCGGTTCCAGCAGAACCGGCCCCGAATGCCCTATCCTCTGGGCTTGCGAGGACCGCCCCGCTGGGGACCGCCCTTGAAGGGGCGCGGGCTGTGTGCGGGCGGACGGGGACCGCGATCGCCATTGGGGCGGCCCTTGCCGCGCGGCGGGCCTTCGCGGCGATTGTCGCGCGCCGCTTCGCGCGGCGTGCCCTCGATCTGCTCGATGGCGACTTCCGCGCCTTCATCGCTGGCCTCCCCGGTCCGCTTCACCGCGCCGATGAATCGAGAGGCGATGGTGCGGGGAATCTCGAACAGCGTTTCGTTGGCCGCGATGCGGATCGCGCCGATGTCCTGCCGCGACACATGCCCGCGACGGCAGATCAGCGGCATGATCCAGCGCGGATCGGCATTCTGCCGCCGGCCGATATCCATGCGGAACCAGACCGTATCCTCGAAACCGGGGCGCGGCCCGTCGCGGCGCTGCGGCGCTTCGCTGGCGTCCAGCAACTCCTCAGGCGCGGGCAGGGCGGAGCGGGCGCTCTTCACCAGCATCGCGGCGATTTCCTTGGGCGATTTCTCGGCCAGCAACTCGGCGCCCAGCGCCCAGTCCTGTTCGTCCAGTTCGGCGCGCTCCATCAGCTTTTCGCGCAGGCGGACATTGTCTTGCTCCTGAATCGCCTCCTTGCTGGGTGGCGTGCCCCATTCGACCGGAATCTTCGCCCCGCGCAGCATGGATTCGACCCGGCGGCGGCGCGGATAGGGGACGATCAGTACGGCGGTGCCCTTCTTGCCCGCGCGGCCGGTACGGCCCGAACGATGCTGCATCGTTTCTGCATCGCGCGGCAGTTCGACATGGATGACGAGGCTGAGGTTCGGCAGGTCGATGCCGCGCGCCGCTACGTCGGTTGCCACGCAGACCCGCGCCCGGCGGTCGCGCAGGGCCTGCAGCGCATGGTTGCGCTCATTCTGGCTATGCTCGCCCGACAGCGCCACGGCGGCAAAGCCCCGCTCGGTCAGGCTGGCATGCAAGTGCCGCACATTGTCACGCGTCGCGCAGAAGAGGATCGCCGTCTCCGCCTCATGATAACGCAGCAGGTTGACCACGGCATTTTCGATGTCTGCCGGGGCCACCGTCACCGCCTGATAGCTGATGTCGCCATGGCCGCGCTCGTCGCTGACCGTCGAGATGCGCAGCGCGTCCTTCTGATAGCGCCTCGCGAGCGAAACGATCGGTTTGGGCATGGTGGCGGAGAAGAGCAAAGTGCGGCGTTCTTCCGGCGCGCCGTCGAGAATCTCCTCCAGATCCTCGCGAAAGCCCATGTCGAGCATTTCGTCGGCTTCATCCAGCACCACGGTCTTGAGGCCCGACAGGTCCAGCGCGCCGCGTTCCAGATGGTCGCGCAGGCGACCCGGCGTGCCGACGACGATATGCGCGCCATGGCTGAGTGCCCGGCGTTCCTTGGCGGCGTCCATGCCGCCGACGCAGGTCGCGATGCGGGCGCGGGCCTCGCCGTAAAGCCATTCCAGTTCCCGGCTGACCTGCAAGGCCAGTTCGCGCGTCGGCGCGATGGCAAGGGCGAGCGGCTTGCCAGCGACGGGCAGACGATTCTGCTCGCCCAGCAATTCCTTCGCCATGGCAAGGCCGAAGGCGACCGTCTTGCCTGACCCGGTCTGCGCGGACACGATCAGGTCGCGGCCTTCGGCTTCCGGCAGGGTGACTTCGGCCTGCACCGGGGTCAATTGTTCATAGCCCTTCCGCGTCAACGCATCGGACAGCAGGGCGGGGAGATGTTCAAAACTCATTATCATATCCGTGGAGTGCGACCCGTCTCTGCCGACGGCATCTTTATTCATTCGCCGGGCTGATCCGATATCGGTCGGCCCAACGTTCCTATCGGGGTGCGCTCCACGCTCTCATCCGTTCGGGCCGGGCCTTGCAAAGCCCCGCTCTATCTTTTGAAATGCAGACGGTGGAATAACCCGTTCTCTTGCCTTCAGAAAGGCAATGCGATCCGGCCCCAACCGGCCGGACAAGGAGCCCCTTATCACAAGGCTTCCCAAAAAAGAAGAAAGCCTCCTTCCCCGCGCGGAGGAAGGAGGCTCCCCTTAACTGTTTGCGTCTGGGATCAGACCGAAGCGACTTCTGCCACGTCCACCTTCACGCCCGGACCCATCGAGGAGGACAGGGCGATCTTGCGGACATATTTGCCCTTCGAACCCGAGGGCTTGGCCTTGACGATCGCATCGACGAACGCGTCGAAATTCTTGCGCAGGTCGGCAGCCGAGAAGCTGGCCTTGCCGAGGCCCGCATGGATGATGCCGGCCTTTTCGACGCGGAATTCGATCTGACCGCCCTTGGCGGCCTTGACCGCTTCGGCGACGTTCGGGGTGACGGTGCCGAGCTTCGGGTTCGGCATCAGGCCCTTGGGGCCCAGAACCTTGCCGAGGCGACCGACCAGACCCATCATGTCGGGGGTGGCGATCACGCGCTGGAAGTCGATGTTACCCGCCTGGATCGATTCGAGCAGGTCTTCGGCGCCCACCACGTCGGCGCCAGCGGCGGTCGCGGCTTCAGCCTTGTCGCCACGGGCGAACACGGCGACGCGGACGTCCTTGCCGGTGCCGGCGGGCAGGGTCACGACGCCACGGACCATCTGGTCGGCGTGACGCGGGTCGACGCCCAGGTTGATCGCAATTTCGACGCTTTCGTCGAACTTGGCGGTCGCGTGGGTCTTGATGAGGCCCAGCGCTTCGTCAACGCCGTGCAGCTTTTCCTTGCCGATGGCAGCGGCCAGGGCCTTCGCCTTCTTCGTCAGCTTTGCCATGGTCTTAGCCCTCCACCACTTCGAGGCCCATCGCGCGGGCGGAGCCTTCGATGATCTTCGTCGCCGCGTCGATGTCGTTCGCGTTCAGGTCGGCCATCTTGGCCTGCGCGATCTCGGCAAGCTGCGAACGCTTGATCTTTCCGGCGGAAACCTTGCCCGGCTCCTTCGAGCCCGACTTCAGGTTGACGGCCTTCTTGATCAGGTAGGTGGCGGGCGGCTGCTTCGTGACGAAACTGAACGAACGGTCCGCATAGACGGTGATGATGGTCGGCAGCGGGGTGCCCTTTTCCATCTTTTCCGTCGAGGCGTTGAACGCCTTGCAGAATTCCATGATGTTCACACCGCGCTGACCCAGCGCCGGACCGATCGGCGGCGAGGGGTTGGCGGCTCCAGCGGGCACCTGGAGCTTGATATAGCCCGTAATCTTCTTGGCCATTTTCACTCACTCTGTTGCTGGGAGAAGGGCAAGCCCGTCTCCCGGTTCAAGTTTAGCGGTCAAGCAGGGTCCCGAAGAACCCCTTCCGCACGACATTCCCCGAAGGGAATATTGCGTTCCTGCGAAAGCAGGAACCCAGGAGCGGCTTGCGCAGCGCCTGGAACCCTGGGCTCCTGCCTTGGCAGGAGCACAAGGGAATTCTTACTTCGAAAGCTCGACCTGCTCGAAGTCCAGCTCGACCGGCGTGGCGCGGCCGAAGATCGACACGGACACCTTGACGCGGTTCTTTTCGAAATCCAGCTCTTCGACCGTGCCGTTGAAGCTGGCGAAGGGGCCGTCCAGCACCTTGACGCTGTCGCCGATCTCGTAATCGACATTGACCTTGTGCTTGGGTGCGGCCTCGGCTTCCTTCTGGGCGCCGAAATAGCGCGCGGCCTCGCTCTCGCTGATCGCCTGCGGCTTGCCGGACGAACCCAGAAATCCTGTCACTTTTGGCGTGTTCTTGACGAGGTGATAGATATCGTCGTTCATCGCCAGCTTGGCGAGGACATAGCCGGGCATGAACTTGCGCTCGACCTGCACCTTCTTGCCGCGCTTCACCTCGGTCACGGTCTCGGTGGGGACTTCCACCTGCTCGACCAGCTGGGAGAGGCCCATGCGCTCGGCTTCGGACAGGATCGATTCCTTGACCTTGTTCTCGAAGCCCGAATAGGCGTGGATGATGTACCAGCGCGCCATGTTACCGTCTCAAACTCCCGACCTTGGCGATTTGCTTGGAAATCGCGGCAATCAAAAAACTCATGCTTGCCCGGCGGCGAATGCCAGCAGCCACTGAACGATCGCGCCGAAGAAGGTGTCGATGCCGAAGAAGAACAGGCCCAGCAGCGAGGTCATGATGACCACCATCACGCCCGTCATGATCGTCTCGCGGCCGGTGGGCCACACGATCTTGTTGGCTTCGGTCCGCACCTGATTGACGAATTCGCCCGGAGAAACCTTCGCCATCGCCTGTCTCAAACCCTTCGAACAAACACCAAAGCGCGAAGCAACAGTCCGCCCTCCCGATCCCGCCCTGTCTGGCGTCCGGGGGTGCGGCCGCTGGCTCCGCGACCCATCTTCGCTTGGCGCCTTAGCCGCGAACCCTTGGTTCTGCAAGGTTTCATGGGCTAATGCTTGGCAGGAGTGGAGGGACTCGAACCCCCGGCATTCGGTTTTGGAGACCGACGCTCTACCAGCTGAGCTACACTCCTGTGCCGGCGAAGGAGGGCGCTTTAACGTGGCCTGCCGGGTAGGGCAAGGGGGAAATCAGAGGAAAACGCCGCCCTTCATGATCTTGCGCGCGCGGCCCTGCACCGGCACCCGATTGAAGGGCGTGTTTCCCGCCTGCGCCGCCATTTTCGTCGAATCGACGATCCATGGCGTATCGGGATCGATGAAGATCAGGTCCGCCGCGCTGCCCGGCGCGAAGCTTCCCGCATCGATGCCGAGTATCCTTGCGGGATTGGCGCTCAGCAGGGTCATCAGGCGATTGAGCGACACATGGCCTTCGCGCACCAGATTGAGCGAAAGCGCGAGCAGCGTTTCCGCCCCCGCCATGCCGGGAGCCGCATCCGCGAAGGGAAGGCGTTTGTCCTCCGGCCCGCGCGGATCATGGCTGGATGTGATGACGTCGACCGTCCCGTCCGCCACTGCCCCGATCGACGCCTTGCGATCATCCTCCGACCGCAATGGCGGGGAAAGGCGGGCAAAGGTTCGGAAATCCGTCACCGCATTGTCCGACAGGAACAGATAGGCCGGGCTGATGCCGCAGGTGACATTCAGACCTTCCGTCTTGGCGGCGCGGATCAGGTCGAAGCCCGCCTTGGTCGTCACCAGCCGGAAATGGATCGCCGCGCCCGTCACGCGCGCCAGCATGATGTCGCGGGCGATCGCCATCGCCTCGGCACAGGCGGGCGCGTGCGGCAGGCCAAGCCGCGTTGCCGTCTCGCCGCTGGTGGCGACGGCCTTGCCAGCCAACCCGCTGTCCTCGGCATGGGTGATCACGGTCAGCCCCAGCCCGGAGGCGTAGGACAAGACTCGCATCATCACACCCGAATCGGCGATCCACTGGCGTCCCGTGCCGACGGCCTTGGCGCCTGCGGCCTGCATCATGCCGATCTCGGCCAGTTCGGTGCCCTTGAGGCCCCGCGTCGCCGCCGCGATCGGATGCACCCAGAAATCGGGTTTGCCCGCCCGCGTCGCCTGCCGGATGAGGCCTGCATCGTCCAAGGGCGAGGACTGGTCCGGCATCAGCGCCGCCCGCGTGATCCCGCCGAAATGGAAGGCAGGCTTGTCGGTCGCGAACACGCCCAGATCGATCAGGCCGGGCGCGACCACCATACCGCCCGCATCGATCGCCTCGACGTCGTCTGGCACTGCGACATCGCCCGCCCCGACGATCCGGTCGCCTTCGATCAGGATGACGCCGCTGCCGACGCCTTTGCCCGCCGGATCGGCCAGTTTCCCGTTGATGACGGCGAGCCTGCTCATGCCCATCGAGTCCTTGCTATTGGCCGGGATATTCAAGACCATCCCTGCACCCCACGCGCGCTGCGAGTGAGCACGTCCAGGCAGGCCATGCGAATGGCGACCCCCATTTCCACCTGTTCGGTAATCGCCGACCGGTCAGGATTGTCCGCCACCGAACTCGAAATCTCGACGCCCCGGTTCATCGGGCCGGGATGCATCACCAGGGCATTGGGCTTGGCGATGGCCAGCCGTTCCGGCGTCAGCCCGTAAAGCATATGATATTCCCGCGCCGAAGGGATGAAGGCCCCGTCCATCCGCTCATTCTGGAGCCGCAGCATCATCACCACATCGGCCCCGTCCAGCCCCTCATCCATGGGATGATAGGGCGTTGCCCCCAGCATCTCGACCTCCGGCGGCATCAGCGTCGGCGGCGCGACTGCCCGCACCTGCGCGCCCAGAGCGGCGAGGCAGAGCATGTTCGACCGCGCCACCCGGCTGTGCAGCACATCGCCGCAGATCGCCACGATCAGCCCCTCGAACCCGCCCTTGCGCCGCCGGATGGTGAGCGCGTCGAGCAAGGCCTGCGTCGGGTGCTGGTGCCAGCCGTCGCCCGCATTCAGCACCGGGCAGTCCACCTTGCCCGCGATCAGCGCGACGGCGCCCGAACTGGCGTGGCGGATGACGATCACGTCGGCGGCCATGGCGTTCAGCGTCATGGCGGTGTCGATCAGCGTTTCGCCCTTCTTTACGCTGGACTGTCCGGCATGCATGTTGACCACGTCGGCGCCCAGCCGCTTGCCGGCAATCTCGAACGACAGCAGCGTGCGCGTGCTGTTCTCGAAAAAGGCGTTGATCTGCGTCATGCCCGTCAGCCGATCGTCATGCTTGCGCGCGCCGTTCCGGTTGCTCTTCGCCCAATGTTCCGCCTCATCGAGCAGGAAGCGGATTTCCCAAGGTTTCAGGTCCGCGATGGACAGCAGATGCCGATGCGGAAACAGCGCCCGGCCGGTCAGGTCGGGCGATGGGGACGGAACGGTGATGTCGGGCATGAACCGACCCTTTAGGCGAGCGCAAGGGCGAGGGCAAGCCAGCAAGGGCAGCTCAGCTGCGTCCGAGCCACCGTCCTGGAAGCGCCCGGTCCTTCAACACCACCCGCGCGGCATTATGGCCCGGCGCGCCGGTGACACCGCCACCGGGATGGGTACCGGCCCCACACATGTAAAGCCCCTTGAGCGGTCCGCGATAGGCGCCATGACCCAGCACCGGCCGTGCTGCCCAGAGCTGGTCCAGCGTCATATTGCCATGCATGATGTCGCCGCCGACCAGACCGAATTTCCGCTCCAGGTCCAGCGGCGAGAGGATATCGCGTGCGATCACCGATCGCGCGAAGCCCGGCGCAAGGGCTTCCACCGTCGCGATGACATGGTCCGCTGCCGCCTCCCGCTCATCGTCCCAGCTTCGTCCTTCGGGAAGCTCTGGCGCGAATTGCTGGCAGAAGAGGCTCGCCACATGGCAACCCTGCGGCGCAAGGCTTTCATCGACTGTCGAGGGGATCAGCATTTCGACGATCGGCTCGCGCGACCAGCCGTCGCGCTTCGCGTCCATGAAGGCGCGGTCCATATAGCCGAGCGTCGGCGCTATGGTGATGCCCGACTGATGATGCTCCCCCACGCCCGGCAGGCAGGGGAAGTCCGGCAGCGCCGACAGCGCCACATTCATGCGAAAGGTGCCCGAAGCGGCCTTGAACCCCCGGATGCGTTTCAGGAAGTCCGCGGGCAGATCGCTGGAACCCATCAGCCGCTCATAGAGCAGCTTCGGCCCGACATTGCCGATCACAGCGCCGCCGATCACCTCTTCGCCGCTTTCCAGCCTGACGCCCACGGCGCGCTGGCCATCCACCAATATTTTCGCCACTGGCGCTTCCAGGCTGATCTCCACCCTCATGGTACGCACGACCCGCGCCATGATCTGGGTGATCGCGCCCATGCCGCCGACGCTGTGACCCCATGCGCCTTTCTTCCCGTTCACCTCACCGAAGACATGGTGCAGCAGCACATAGGCGCTCCCCGGCGCATCGGGCGACGCATAATTCCCCACCACCGCGTCAAAGCCGAAAGCCGCCTTGACGGCTTCGCTCTCGAACCAGCCGTCCAGGAAACCGCGTGCCGATCTGGTGAACAGCTCCAGCACGTCGCGCTGCTGCTCCAGCGAAAGCGCGCCGAGCCGCCTCCCTTGCTTGAGGGCGCTCACGATCATCGACAGGCCGTCCCCGGCATTGGGGGGCGCTTGCAGAGCCATGTCGCGCAACACATCCGCGACCACTTCCAGCGCGGCATAATAAGCGGGCAGGGCAGCGGCGTCCTTCGCGCTGAACTTCGCGAATTCGGCTTGCGTCCGCTCGACCCCGCCGCCCAGCTTCAGATAGCGGCCGTCGGGCTGGGGGAAGAAATTGCTGATCGGCCGCTCGATCACGCGATAGCCATGCTCGACGAGCCGCATGTCGCGTATCACCTTGGGATGAAGCAGGCTGACGGTATAGCTCGCCACGGAGTTGCGGAAGCCGGGATGAAATTCCTCGGTCACGGCCGCGCCGCCGACGATATTCCGCCGTTCGAGGATGCGAACCTTATAGCCGGCCCGCGCCAGGTAGAAGGCGCAAACCAGCCCATTATGTCCCGCTCCGATGATGATCGCGTCGTAGCGCTTCGTCACGCGGCCCTTCTCCATCCTACCGCGGCACCGGGATGCGGTCGCCCGCCATCATGTCCCGGCGCCCGTCCGGCACTGGTGCGAGAAAGGCGGTTCGGAATGCATTTCGGGGATCATCAAGGCACACGGGCCGATATTAGACCCAAGCCACCCGGCATTCATCCCCCAACTGGGGTATGCGGGGCGGTCGATACCGATAGGTGCATTCTGCCCCGCGCTCCCGGACATCCTCCCCGCCAATGTTATACAATCGTATAACAAAGGCCGGCGAGCGGCAAGCCGAAGGCTTCATATCACTGCGGACCGGGACTTTTCGTTATCAGGCCCGGTTGGCCGTCCTTCAGCCGGTCGCCAGTTGAGGCTTGACCTCCGCCGCCGCGCCATAACGCCGCGCCAGCACCGCGCAGGCCATGAGCTGAACCTGATGGAACAGCATGATCGGCAGCAAGAGCTGACCCACCGCGCTCGGCGGGAACAGCACGCCGGCGATGGGCACGCCCGATGCCAGACTCTTCTTCGATCCGCAGAATTGCAGCACGATCGCATCTTCGCGCGCGAAGCCCAGCAGGCGCCCCAGGAAGAGGGTGAAGGCCAGCACGATGATGAGAATCGCGATGCAGGCGATCGCCAGCAGCAGCAATTCCTCCCTCGACACCTTGTGCCATAACCCTTCGATCACGGCCGCACTGAATGCGGAATAGACCACGAGCAGGATCGACCCGCGATCCACCCGCCCCACCAGCGTCTTGTGCCGCGCCACGAAATTTCCGATCAGCGGTCGCATCAGATGGCCCAGGACAAAGGGCAGCAGCAGTTGCAACAATATATTCTCGACTGACGACAGGGATATCAGGCTTCCGCTGCCGCTTTTTTCCATCAGCACCGCCACCAGCAGCGGGGTCAGCACGATACCCAGCAGGTTGGAAAAGGAGGCGCTCACGATCGCGGCGGCGATATTGCCGCGCGCGATTGCGGTAAAGGCGATGGATGATTGGACGGTGGACGGCAGCAATGTGAGAAACAGCACGCCCGCGCGCATCGGCAAGGGAAGCACCGTCACATGCTGCGCCGCCAGTCCGACCAGCGGGAAGAATATGAAGGTCGTTCCCAGCGTCGCCAGATGGAGCTTCCACGCCTTGGCCCCGCTCCAGATCGCCTCGCGCGACAGCTTGGCGCCGTGCAGGAAGAACAGCAGCACGATGCCAGCGTCCGCCGCTTCCCCGGCAAGGATGGCTCCCTTGCCCTGCGCGGGCAGGAAAGATGCCAGCGTCACCGTGCAGATCAGCAGCAGCAGGAATGGATCAAGGATTTCGCGAAGCCGGTTCATTGGCCCGGCTTTAGGCAGGAAGATCAGAAAAGGATAGACGCATTTCCTTCGATCCGCCAACAGTCGCGGCTGGTACACAGATCAGGAGAGCAGGATCGTGAGCGAAGGGATCGCCATCGTCGAGGATAAGGGCATTGTCGAAATCCATATCGACCGGCCGGACAAGAAGAATGCGCTGACCGCCGCCATGTATCGCGCCATGACGGCGGCCCTGGCCGATGCGGCCGCGCGCCCGGAAGTCGGCGCCATCCTGTTCGCGGGCAAGGGCGACGCCTTCTGCGCGGGCAATGACCTTAAGGATTTCATGGCCGGGCCGGAGGGTGGCGAGGCCGCCTTCGAATTCATCCGCGCCATTGCCGCCTTCGAAAAGCCCGTGATCGCCGCGGTTCAGGGGCTGGCCGTGGGCGTGGGCACGACCATGCTGTTCCACTGCGACCTCATCTACGCCACGCCCGACGCGCGCTTCGTCATGCCCTTCGTCAATCTGGGCATCGTTCCGGAGGCAGGCTCCAGCCTGTTGGCGCCAGCGACGCTCGGCTATGCCAAGGCCGCGTCTATGCTGCTGCTGGGCGAACCCATGGATGCGGAGACGGCCGATCGGGCCGGGCTGGTCACCGCGATCGTATCGGGTGATGCCCTGCTGGATCACGCCCGGCAAAAGGCCGCGGCGCTGATGACCAAGCCGCCCCAGGCCCTGGCCGTAACCCGCCGGCTGATGAAGGGTGATCCCGCCGTTCTGAAGCAGCGCATAGAGGAGGAAGCGCGGCTGTTTGCAGAAGCGCTCAAATCCGCCGAGGCGCAGGAGGCTTTCGCGGCCTTCTTTGAGAAGCGCCCGCCGGTCTTCCGGCGTTAAGCCTTCTTATCGAACCGCAACTCGCTAACGATCATGGCGGCGACCACCAGCCCGCCGCCCAGCAGGGCCAGCGGGGGAAGGCGGTCGCCCGCGATCCAGCCGATCAGCCCGGCCCATACCGGTTCCCCGGCATAGATCAGCGTTGCACGGGTCGCCGACACGCTTTGTTGCGCCCAGTTCATGACGAGCTGGATCACCGCCGTCATCAGCCCAAGTCCGCAGGCCGAGACGACCACGAACCAGGAAAAGGGCGGGGCAGCTTCTCCGGCCGGAATCATGCAGGCAAAGGCCAGCAGGGAGGCCGTCGATAGTTGGATCAGGGTCACTCGCGCGACATTCACGCGTCCGGCCCACAGGCTGATGAAAATGATCTCCAGCGCGATGGCAAAGGTGCTGATCAACGTCAGCGCCTCTCCCCTGCCCAGCGACAGCCCATCCTTCGGGGCTGCGATCAACAATAATCCCGCAAAGGCGAGTATCACCCCGGCCCAGCTGGATAGCCGGGGTTTGCGGTGCAGGATCGCCCATTGGAACAGCGGAACCAGCGGCACATAGGCCGCGGTGATGAAGGCCGAAGTGCTGCTGGGGATGGTCCGCAATCCCCAGCTCTGCAAGGAATAGCCGCCGAAAATGCCCAACCCGATCATTCCCCCCGCCAGCCATTCCCGCGCTGTGGTCCCACGCAGGATCGGCAGGGCGAAGGGCAGGGCAATGAGAGCGGCGGTCCCGAACCTCAGGCCCACGAAGAAAAATGGCCCGCTTTGGCGCATCGCATGATGGACGATCAGGAACGTCCCGCCCCAAAGGAATGTGGCACCGATCAGCGCGAACTCAGGACGTCCGACAATCAACCGGAATGGGGAATAAGAGGGGGGAGCGGCACCGTGCATGACAAGCTGGTGCTGCCATTGGCCGTTCAGGTCAAGCGCCGCCCCGGCATAGGGGCGGCGCCCGGCGGTCAGTCCTTCTTGATGTCGTTGCCTGCCCGCTCCATGGCCGACCCGATATCCCGTTTGGCGTCGTCCGCCTCGCGCTTTGCGTCGTGGGACGCATTTTCCAGCGCCGCACCTATTTTCGAACTGCTTTCATCGATCGCGTTGCCCGCTTGGTCCAGTCCATTGTCGATCTTTTCGCCGGCGCGACTGACGCCGTTGCTGACATCATTGCCGATCGTCGATCCTGCATTTTCCAGATTGTTCTGGGCTTTTTCGGAACAGGCCGACACGCCCATCAGGGTCAGCACGGACAGGGTGGCCAGAAATGATTTGCGCATGGTTCATCCTCATTGCGATCAACGACAGCGTGATAAGCGCTGCTGGAGCGATAAGGTTGCGAAACGACTTTCAGCGACCGCGCAAGCCGAACACCATCGATCGGTCCTGATCGGGGATCAGCCCTTCCAGCACCCGCCAGAATCCAGTGACCGATCCTTGCCCTGCTTGCGCATAGGCGGCCGCCATTTTCTCGCGCAGCGCCCGGAAAAGCTCAGCCTCCAGCGCGATTCCGGCGGGGCTGAGGCGCAGCAGTTTCTGCCGCCGGTCGCTGGCGCCCTGACGGGTTTCAATATAGCCCTGCTCGATCAGGTCGTTGAGCACCCGTCCCAGCGACTGTTTGGTGATCGCCAGCAGGCGCAGCAGTTCCTTGACGGTCAGGTCGGGCTGCCGGGAGATGAAATAGAGTGCCCGGTGGTGCGCCCGGCCCAGCCCCTGTGCCGCCAACCCCTCGTCAATGGACCGGGTGAGGGCCGAATAGCCGAAATAAAGCATCTCTATTCCACGCCGGATTTCATCCTCGCGCAGGAAGAGGGGCGAAGCGGGCGCGATCTGGGACGTGGCTGCGGCCGGGGGAGAGCTTTGAACGGGCATGCCAGCGGATTCCAGACTTTGAAGGGACGTTCAGGGCCTGCATATTGGCGTCTCCGGAAAATAATGACCAGGCTTTCCTTTCACGCAAGAGCCGCTATATGGCGTCCGCACCGGCACACGGCCGGTCCATGCTGGGGCGTAGCCAAGCGGTAAGGCAGCGGTTTTTGGTACCGCCATGCGCAGGTTCGAATCCTGCCGCCCCAGCCACTATTTTGGCCCATTATGACCAACAAGGTCTCAAGGGGTTCAAAAAAATGGCCTGTTTTCAATGGCTTGTTTCGTATATTCTGTCCCACACAGGAGCCATTCCGATCGGGCAGTCTCATGCGATTTGTTGGTCAGCCTGTTGGTAAAAACAGGAATCGAAGACGGAAAAAGCGGTTGCGCAGGACCGGACCCGGAACAGCAGAGCCGGAGTTCCGTTCATGCTGACCGATCAATTGCTCAACACCCTCGTCGCCCTCGACAAGCCGATCAAGAAGTCCGACGGCGGAGGTCTCCACATCTTTGCCGTGCCGCTGGGGCGCAAGCGCTGGCGTCTCGCCTATCGTTTCGAGGGCAAACAGAAGACCATCGACGGCGGCGAATATCCTGCCGTCAGCCTGCATCGTGCGCGGGTCTGGCGCGAAGAGATGAAAAACCTGCTGGCCGCTGGCGTTGATCCGATCGCGCATAAGAAGGAAGCGAAATTTCAGGCCGTCGCCGACAAGGTCACCTTCGGGATGCTGGCGCGGGAATGGATTGAGGCTCGCCGTGCGGCCTGGTCGCCTCGCTATGCCCGCCTCATCGAGGGGAGGCTGGAGAACGACATCCTCCCCATCATTGGTGATCAGCCCGTCCGTTCCATCCTGCCGCGCACGATGCTCGAAGCTTTGCGCGTGATCGAGGCGCGGGGTTCCTACGAGATGGCGCATCGCATCAAGAATCATTGCAGTGAGATCTTCCGCTTCGGCATTCCCGACGGTCGTTGCGAAACCGATCCGTGCCGCGACCTGTCGGCGGCCATGATCAAGCCGCCGCCGGTTCGCCACCGCGCCAAGATCGAAATCAAGGATCTTCCCGAATTCTATGCCCGCCTCAGCGCAGACGAGGGCTCAGAACTCAGTCATCTCGCGCTTCGATGGACAATCCTCACCATGGTGCGCACCCAGGAGACGCGCTTTGCCCAATGGAGCGAATTTGAAGGGCTGGGAAGCGACGAACCGCTCTGGCGCATACCGCCAGAGCGCATGAAGATGCGTTCCGAGCATCTGGTGCCGCTGCCGCCCCAGGCGGTCGATCTTTTGCGCAAGATCCGCGACATCAATCCCTATGGCAAGGCGGGCAATGAGCGGCTGGGCAAATATCTGTTCCCGGTCGCGGGCTCCCGTTCGGATACGATCAGTGAAAACCGGATGCTCGATGTGATGTACCGCATGGGGCTGCGCGGGAAGGCGACCGTCCATGGTTTCCGGTCGTTGGCGAGCACGGTGCTCAATGAATCGGGGCATTTCATGCCCGACTGGATCGAGATGCAATTGGCGCACATGCCGCGCGGCGTCAGAGGCGTTTACAATTCGGCGCGCTATCTGTCGCATCGGCGAAAAATGATGGAATGGTGGGCGAAATATCTCGACGCCGCCGAGGAGGCAGCGCCGATCGCGCTGGAGGGCTTCAAGGTCGCCCAGCGCAAGCAGGAGAAGGCGCTTGCCTGGTTCCAGTCATCCTGGTGATGGGCCGCGCGGCGTTGCCGCGCGGCCTGTCCTCATTTGACATTCAGAAACGGGAGAGGACCGCCGCCCGTATAGGTAGGAAGCCGCCCGTCCCAGCGCTCGACCGCGCGCATCTGGACGATCTCGGGGTTGGTACGGATCGCCTCCGCTTCTACCTGGATCGCCTGGGCATCGCCCTGCGCCTTGGCGACGCGCGCGTCCGCATTGGCCTTGGCAGTCGCCACATTCGCCTGCGCGGCAAGCGCCGCCTGCTCATTGGCGATCTTGGCGTTGATCTGTGTCAGCACCTGATCGGGCACGCCGATATTGCCCGCCCAATAGAGCTGCTCGACCTGCAAACCAACCGGCGCGAAGAAAGCCTGCACCCGCTTCTGCGCCGTCGCGATCAACTCCGACTTGTGCGACCCGTAAATTTCCTCGACGCCTAGCTGTGCCGCGCGCTCGACGATCGCATTGCGGATTTCGTTGCGCAGCGGTCCCGCGATGATCTGGTCCATGTCCGTGCGGTAGCGCTGGAACAGGATCGAGGCGCGCTGCGGATCGACATGGTAGCTGACCGCCACGTCGGCTTTCAGGGACAGGCCGTTCTTGTCCTGGAAGTTGAAGCTCTCGTCGATCGGACTCTGCTCGTTCTGTGACGCCGTCCAGGTATAG
>NZ_JAKUJY010000060.1 GCF_022664535.1 Sphingobium trunci
GCATGGGAAGCGAGAAGCTGACGTGGGATAAGTTGATCGAGCATTGCGAGAGATTCCTCACCGCCTATGCGAAGGACGACTTCGCCAAGCTCTTTCCCAACTACCGAAACTTCAAGCCTGCCGCTGGCGAGGACGTCGAACTACTGGACGCGGAGCTACTGAAAGTCCTCCAGGCAGGTGACGTTGACCAGATCATGCTTTGGATACCAGAGTTTCTGGCCGCGGAAGAATTCAGTTTCTCCTACAGCGACCATGAGGTCACAGAGAATCATATTTATGCGCATCTAGACCCCGTCCAACTCAAGACGGTTCTGAAGCTTGGCCAACTCACCATCAAGAAGCTGCATAACAAGCGGATCTGGGCATATTCGCACGTCGACGAGCGTGTGCTCTCGAACAAGTGGTGGTCTCTGTACGATTGCATCATCTTCGAACACAAGCTCGGCAAACGGCACTTCATTCTGACCGATGGTGAATGGAAGGTTGTCGCCGGCGACTTCTACAAGAGTGTAGTCGATTTCGTTGCCAAGGAGGTTCGTCAGGAGCCGGCTGAGGCTCTCTATGTCGACATTCCCATATTTGACGCCAAGCAAGGGAAGAACCGGGAAGGTATCTTCAACGACGAGGCGTGCAAGCGGCGATCACGGAGTATTAAGTTCGATACGGCTAAATTGCGGATTGGTAGCAGCCGAAAAGACAAGGAGTTCTGTGACATCCTCGATCTCTCCGACGATGGGGTGATGCGAATCATCAACTGCAAGCCCTATGGCGGCTCGTCATCGATCAGTTACCTGTTTGCGCAGACTCGCTTCTACTGCGAAAGTTTCGTACGCGATCAGGCATTCCTCAGCGAGATTCGCAAGCACATCGGGGCATCCGCTTCTCCTACCAAGCAAAGCTACTTGGACCACATTCCGGAGCATATGAAGGATAACTCCGGGGACGGGTATCGCGTGTGCCTGTGGATCCTGTGTGATAAAAAGAAAAAGCTGCCAACTGCCTCCGACCTCCCCTTCATGGCCCAGTATGAACTGAAACTGCTGCACGACCAGCTCCAACACATCTGCAAGTACCAGGATATCGTCTTGCGCTTCGTTCCGGTCGAGACCAAGCCGTTTATGAAAGCGGTCGCGGCGACCAAACCGAAGAAGCCGCCTGCGCAGGCTCTTGGCCTTCAGCTTTGATTCGAACTGATAGTGTCTGCGATCACCTAAACTTTCTCCCATATCTCAACGCATCGATTGGGTCGCAGCATACCGATGCTTTAGTGAAACGCTCGGTGTGCGCTGGTGGAGCAACCGGATCAGGCGGAAGCGGCACTCATGCGCCAAAACGGTGGCTAAGTTCACCCGTGTGCCGGAATTCGTCAATCTGGCTGCGGCCATTTACGTCCTTGGGTGCTCGTCAGTTTGGACAATTCCTTGGTGGATCAGGGTGTCATTGAACGCGCGCTTGGCTGGAAATGCTGACTCGAACACCCGCCAAAATCTCCAAAAAGTTCTGGGGGTAGGTGAGGGGGTATCAGTCAACTTGACTTTTCAAAGATGCGAAAAATCAGGCCAATTAAGACACTATTCGAGGACCGTAAGCGCACCAGCATAACCTGTTGATTATCTTGGAATTTTTGGCTCCTTCGCGGGCGTAGGCGGGTTGACAGATCGAACGCCTGTGACGGGCGCAAGTCTGCCATGCAACAGCGAAACCTCATTCATCATCCGGTAAGACGATAATACATCAATATGGCAACGATCGACAGCACCATGATTGCCATAACGGCAAAATGTAGCCATTGAATTTTCGGCAGAAAAATAAGAGCAGCGGAAGTTGCTATTAACGAAGCTCCCTCAATTTGAACGATTAGCGCGATATTGTGTTCGAAACCTTGATCGTTGCCCTGCGCTGCAAATGCTTCAATAAAAGTAATTGGCACCGCGAGCAAGATGCTGATGATTGCAACAACAATTCTTAACATACGTCCCTCGCTGCATTGCTAAGAACGTCCGTAGCTGAGGCACCTGAATGATGAGTTAAATGACTGCCATTGGTCGGGTGC
>NZ_JAKUJY010000061.1 GCF_022664535.1 Sphingobium trunci
GGCCGCATCGGGATAGGCGTCGATGAGCGCGGCGATATGGAACATGTGCGGCGGCGCCTTGAGCACCCAGCGCTCGCCCGTGGTGAAGGCCTGGAGATGCTGGAGCATGTGCCGGTGCAGTTCATAGCGCGGTCGAGCATCGGCCTGCGCGAACCAGTCCATATAGGATCGCACATTCCAGCTGGCATCGAAATTGGGGCTGAAGAAGCCCATATTCAAAATGGCATTGCATTCGTCCGGCAACTTCGCGCCGACCAGATGCATGATCCTGAAATCTTGCGGCAGCCCGGCCTGCGCGGCGTCGGTCGCGGCGATGCGGGGATCGCTGTCGAACGTCTCCCTGCGCGGCGGCGGAGACACCTGCCCCAATTGCCAGGCAAGCGGGCTGCGCGAGGCGGGATCCTGTGCCAGCAGCGAGTGCAGGAAGGTCGTGCCCGAACGCGGCATGCCGATCACGATCAGCGGACGCTCGATCCTCTGGGCGGCGATCTCCGGATAGGTCTGGCGGTCGGCATAGAGGCGCAGCCGCTGTTCCAGCAGGCCAGTCAGCCGTTGACCGGCGGCCGCGCGGGCCTGATCCGGCAAGTCGCGATCCGCATTGATGGACGCGATCAGCTGATCCAGCCCCTCGATAAAGGAGGAGTCTCCGAACGTCTCCAGCCCTGTCCGCCTTACCGCCTCCTCGACGATCCTGTCCCGTTCGATCCCCATGGTCTTTCCTCTCCGCCTCTTCGGACTTGCGGGCGACCCTAGGGACAGTTGACCAATCAGTCAATAAGCAGAAAATCCGTCAGGCCGCGCTGGACGAAACATGGTCCAGCATCCGGTGCACCGTCGGCTTCAACGCCGATATCGGCTCCAGGCTGTTGCCCAGACGGGCCTCGATCATCAGTCCGCTGACGATATGTCCGATGGTGTCGGCCAGCCAATCCGATTCGCTGGATGGCGCCATTCTTTCCTCCAGCGCATCCCTCAGCAGACTCTGGATCAAGGCGCGCGCTTCCAGCCTGTGCGCATTGGCAGCGGCCGCTGCCTCGGGCACGTTGATGTCGATCGCCATGTGGAAATGGCCGGGCACGAAGCCCATCTGTTCGCTGAGGCGGCGCTGGCTGTCCAGGAACCAGTCCAGATAGGCGTCGAGTCGGCTTGCAGCATTGGCCGGTTGCGCCACGATGGCGGTCAATTCCGCGCCATCCTGCTGCCAGACGACGTCGATCGCCCGCGTCAGCAGTTCCGCTTTCGACCGGAAGGCGTGGTAGAAACTGCCCTTGTTCGCCACGGCCGCCTCGCAGATCGCATCGACCGAAACGGCATTATAGCCATGGCGCCAGATGAGGGGGATGGCGGCATATATCAGCCGCTGCGATGTCGGGATGCGGGTATTCATGATCGCGGGATTGGGCAAAATTGCGCACGCTGTCGAGACATTTGCCCTTGACTGAATAGTCAAATACAGGAAAAGGTCGAATCACACAGAGTGGATTGGCTGGCAACGACAACGCTACTTCCAGCATAAAAAAGCTCCGCCGGTGAATTGGAGAGGGTGAGATGGGTGCTATCCTGCAACAAGAGTCATTGGGCGCT
>NZ_JAKUJY010000062.1 GCF_022664535.1 Sphingobium trunci
GCTCACTGGAGTACCTCCCTGCTGTTGGACGCGGAGCCGCGTAGCGGCGTAGTGTTCAACAGCCCGAGCATCTGCCGTGACGACCAAAGATGCTCGCCGCTCGACGGCCCGCATGAGACCCGTCGCGCGGCAGGTGCCGGGAGACCGCAACGGACAACAGGGTGTAGCGCCAGAGCTTGCCGGCCAGAGCGCCTATCAGTGAGCGATCCGTCCGATCTCCCAGCTCGGGTGCTTTTACACCCATTGGAGGAGGTTGGCATATGACCTTGTATGCGGGGCTGGACTGGGGCGGCGCGAGCCACTCTATCTGTGTGGTCAATGATAGCGGTCAGATAGTAGCACGCTGGGATGCCCCCCATGATACCGCTGGGCTCACGACCCTCATAGTATCCCTGCGCAAGCTGGCGCCACCGGGAGAACTGCCCATCGCTATCGAACGACCGACTGGGCTGCTCGTCGATACCTTGGTCGACGCTGGGCATCCGATCGTGCCGATTCACCCTAATGTCGTCAAAGCATGCCGCCCGCGATACCGGGCGGCCGGGGGCAAATCCGATCCCGGCGACGCCTATATGCTTGCCGACATCCTGCGTACCGACGGACACCGTTTCCGTCCGCTCAGTCCCATCTCTGACGACATTCGGGCCCTGAGAGTCCTGGTGCGCGGCCGGGATGATCTGGTTACCCAGCGCATCGTTCTGGCCAACCAGTTGCGCAGCTTGCTCGATAGCTTTTGGCCGGGGGCCGCTGCCATATTCGCAGCAATCGACAGCCCCATCGCTCTCGCTTTCGTCAGTCGATATCCCACGCCTGACAGCGCGGCACGGCTCGGAGAGAAGCGACTCGCCAGCTTCCTGGCTCAGCACAGCTACTCGGGGCGCAGATCCCCTGCTCAACTCCTTGAACGGCTTCGTGACGCCCCGGTGGGGCACGCCCAGGAAGGCGAAGTCGATGCGACTGGAGAGCTCGTGCGCGCCCTCGCAATATTGCTCGAACAGCATGTTCTCCAAATTGCCAAGCTCTCCGCACGCATCGAGCATGCGGTCGCTCAACTTCCTGATGGCAGGATCATCATGTCCTTCCCTCGGGCGGGTCGGATTTGTGCGGCCCAGATCCTCGCAGAACTGGGAGATGTCCGGCGGCGTTATGTCTCCGAGGACCATCTCGCTGCGGAAGCCGGCGTCTGTCCGGTCACTCATGCTTCTGGTAAAAGCCGCGGTGTCGTCTTCCGATGGGCCTGCAATCATCGTCTCCGCCAAGCCATCATCTGCTTCGCAGACAATTCCAGGCATGCCTCGCCGTGGGCAGCTGACATTTACCACCGAGCTAAAGCGCGAGGCTGCACCCATCAGCACGCCGCGAGAATCCTCGCTCGCGCATGGATCCGCATCCTCTGGCGCGCTTGGCAAAACCACACCGAGTACGATCCCGATCTCCATGTCGGAGCGCTCAAACTCGCCGCATGACATTATGGGGGTGGACACAGGGTGTCTCATGC
>NZ_JAKUJY010000063.1 GCF_022664535.1 Sphingobium trunci
GTGGACGCCCCCCGACGGCATCGATGTGCCAAAGTGGAGGTGTTGAACACCACTTGAGGGAGGCGTCCATGTCGGAGGTTAGCACGATCGGTCTGGATATCGCGAAGAATGTTTTCCATGCGCATGGCGTGGATGAACGTGGACGGGCGTTATTCAGCCGGAAGATCAGCCGGACAAAGCTGCTCGATTTCTTTGCAGGGCAACCGCGATGTGTCGTTGCGCTGGAGGCCTGTGGCGGTGCGCACCATTGGGCACGCGAGCTCAGGGATATGGGCCATGATGTTCGCCTGATCCCGCCGGCCTATGTGAAGCCGTTCGTGAAGCGTCACAAGAATGATGCCATTGATGCCGAGGCGATCTGCGAGGCGACGCAGCGCCCGAATATGCGGTTCGTGCCCATCAAGGGGGAGGAACAACAGGCCTCGGGCATGATCTTCCGGACCCGTGACCTGCTGGTGCGCCAGCGGACCCAGTTGATCAATGCGGTCCGGGGCCATCTAACGGAATATGGCTGGGTGGCGCCGAAGGGGCCTTCGCATGTGGCGATGCTGGGCGACCTGCTGGAGGATGAGATGGCGGCATCGGTCCCGGAAGCGGCCAGGGCCATGTTCCGACTGATGCTGAACTTACTGGAGGAACTGGACGGCAAGATCCGGGACCTCGACAAGGACATAGCGCGCCGGGCCCGTGAAGATGCCGTTGCCCGACGGCTCATGACGATCCCCGGCGTGGGGCCGATCACTGCCACGGCGATCACGGCACTGGCGCCCCCGGCGGAAAGCTTCGCGAAGGGGCGAGACTTTGCGGCATGGCTTGGCCTGACACCGTTGCAGCGATCGACGGGCGGCAAGCAAAAGCTGGGCGCCATCTCGAAAATGGGCGAGCGTACACTCAGGCGGCTGCTGATTATCGGCAGCAGCGCTGTCGTCCTACAGGCAAGCAAGCGGGGCGCACCGAAGGGATCATGGCTGGAGCAGATGCTTGGCCGAAAGCCACGCATGCTCGTGACGGTGGCGCTCGCCAACAAGATGGCGCGGATCGTCTGGGCGCTGCTCACCAGGCAAGAGGATTACAAGGCTCCGGTCGCAGCCATGGCGTAAGCCCAGGCGGACTAGAGGTCGTCGGAGGCGTAGGCGGTCGAAGGAGGGTATGGCACAACAGTCGGCGAGACGGGGCCGGAAGAACCAGTGCAAACCACCGTGCCAGCGAGCACGCTATGGGTGATATGGTTCCGGTCCGCGAACTCCCATACGGGCCCGCAGCCTCCGATGCTGCATCAGAGGCCGGACAGATGGCAGCATCCGACTACGTGCCAGACCTCCAATTTACCCCTTGCACCTTTG
>NZ_JAKUJY010000064.1 GCF_022664535.1 Sphingobium trunci
GGACTGTCAGGAATTTCGTGTGCGGCGAGGCGGTTGACCATCAGGCCGTCATGGCCCTGATGAAACGTTCGCCGAAGAGCACGGCAAATTGCGCCTTCGCCATGTTCCACTCACGCGGCGGCATTTTCCACTCTTTTTCCGATCGGTTCAAGATCAGATAGAGGAGCTTGGTGGCGGCCTCATCATTGGGGAAATGCCCCCGGGCACGAACAGCGCGGCGGAGCTTGGAATTGAGGGCCTCTATCGAATTTGTCGTATAGACGATCCGTCTGACGTCGTCGGGAAAGGCGAAAAATGGGATGACCTCGGGCCATGCCCGGCGCCAGCTCTGGCCGATGGCGGGATAACGCTGTCCCCAGAAGCTGGCTTCGAACGCTGTCAGGGCTTCTTCGGCGGCCGCAGCATCAACGGCCCGATAGATGGCCTTCAAGGCCGTTCCGAGCGCCTTGCGATCTTTCCACGCCACGAAATCCATCGAGTTGCGCAGCAGATGGACAATACAGGTTTGGACCATGGCTTCGGGGAAGACAGCGGTGATGGCGTCGGGGAAGCCCTTGAGGCCGTCGACGACGGCCAGCATGATATCCTCAACGCCGCGGTTGCGCAGTTCGTTCATGACGCGCAACCAGAATTTGGCGCCTTCATTCTGCTCCAGCCACAGCCCCAGGACCACCTTGGTGCCGTCGGCCATGACGCCCAGGGCAATATGAATCGCCTTGTTGCGGACCATCCCCTCGTCGCGGATCTTGACCCGGATCGCATCGAAGAAAACCAGCGGATAAGCTGGGTCCAGGGGACGTTGCTGCCAGGCTGCGACTTCCTCCAGCACCGCGTCCGTGATCGTGCTGATCAGATCGGGCGAGGCGTCGATCCCATACAGGTCGCGCAGATGCCCGGTGATCTCCCGCGTGCTCATGCCGCGCGCATACATTGAGATGATCTTGTCATCGAAGCCGGGGAAGCGTCGCTGATATTTGGCGATCAGCTGCGGATCAAAACTGCCCGCTCGATCGCGCGGCACCTCGATCTCGATCCGTCCCCCGTCGGTCGTCACCGTCTTGCGGCCATAGCCGTTCCGGCTGTTGTTCCCTTGCTCCTCCTGGCCAAGATGGTGATCCATCTCCGCGTTGAGTGCCCGTTCCGCGAATGCCTTCTTCAGGGTATCGAGCAGGCCGCCCTGGCCGAGCGCCGCCGCCGCGTCAGTGCCGGCCAGCAGCTGGTCGAGAATGTCGTTCGGTATCGAGGGTTCTTTCCGTCGTGACATATTGGGTCTCCTTGTTGCCCATTATGCCTCGCCGCACACGAAATTCCTGACAGTCCC
>NZ_JAKUJY010000065.1 GCF_022664535.1 Sphingobium trunci
CGCCAACCTGTCTGATCCACCTGGAACGCAACCGTTACAGCGTGCCGGCGTCCTTCGCCAATCGGCCCGTCAGCCTGCGGGTCTATCCCGATCGCTTCCTGGTTGTGGCGGAAGGACAGGTGATATGCGAGCACCGGCGTATCATCGACCGATCCCATGATGGTCCCGGCCACACCGTCTATGACTGGCGCCATTATCTGGCGGTGGTCCAGCGTAAGCCCGGCGCCCTGCGCAACGGTGCCCCGTTCCTCGAACTCCCGGATGCCTTCCAGCGGCTGCAACGGCATCTGCTGCGCAATCCCGGCGGCGACAGGGAAATGGTCGAAATCCTGGCCCTCGTTCTCCATCATGATGAAGGGGCCGTGCTGGCGGCGGTCACCATGGCGCTGGATGCAGGCGTTCCGACCAAGACGCACATCCTCAACCTGCTGCACCGGCTGCTCGATGGAAAACCGCTCTCGACGCCGCCGGTGACGGCGCCACAGGCGTTGAGGCTGGTCAGTGAGCCGATGGCCAATGTCGAACGCTACGATGCCCTGCGCCGGGAGAACCGTCATGCGTCATGATCCTGCCACCGGCGCCCTCGTCGTGATGCTGCGCGGCCTGAAAATGCCCGGCATGGCCCAGGCCGTGACCGACCTCATGCAGCAGGGATCGCCCGCCTTCGAGGCGGCGGTGCCAATCCTCTCCCAACTGCTGAAAGCCGAGACGGCCGAACGAGAGGTGCGGTCCGTGGCCTATCAGCTCAAGGTCGCGCGGTTCCCAGCCTATCGTGATCTGGCGGGCTTCGACTTTGCCAGCAGCGAGGTGAATGAGGCGCTGGTGCGCCAGTTGCATCGATGCGACTTTATCGATGTCGCCGACAATGTGGTGCTGGTCGGCGGCCCGGGCACCGGCAAAACCCATGTCGCCACGGCGCTGGGCGTTCAGGCCATCGAGCATCATCGAAAGCGGGTCCGCTTCTTCTCCACGGTCGAGCTGGTCAATGCCCTGGAACAGGAAAAGGCGCAAGGACGCGCCGGGCAGATCGCCAACCGGCTCGTGCACTCCGACCTCGTCGTCCTCGATGAGCTGGGCTACCTGCCGTTCAGTGCCTCCGGCGGCGCGCTGCTCTTCCACCTGCTGAGCAAATTATACGAGCGCACCAGCGTCATCATCACCACCAACCTGAGCTTCAGTGAATGGGCCACCGTCTTCG
>NZ_JAKUJY010000066.1 GCF_022664535.1 Sphingobium trunci
GTGCCCTCGAAGCGCCGCTCTTCCTCGCCCTCCACCAGGAAGCGGCCGGTGCAGCGGAAGAGCTGCTCATGACGATGCCCGCCGATCGCGCCGACGGCCAGCGCGGTGGCACTGTCGCCCGATTGCGCGGCCTGTTCCCCGGGTGTCCAGGGCGGCGCGGCCATGACGGTCTCCACCTCGATCAGCACATGCTTGCGCGGCCCGTCAGCGACGCCGCGCGCCTGGTCCTGCACCGTGGTTTCGTAGGCCGGGCCGTCGAAGGTCATCGTCCAGCGCGTCAGCGGCTCCTTCACTTCGAAGGTCAGCGGCCCCGCATTCAGCGTCACCGCCCGGCCGTCCACCATCTTCTGCGGCGCGACGCCATGGCCGCCCGCGCCGATCAGCACGCGCCCGTCGGGAAAGGCGATGTTGGCGACGACGCCGCGATTGTCCCATTCGTCCGCCACCGCCTCTATGCACATGCGCGGAAAGGCGAAGCGCCCGTCATTGTCGCAAACCCACATCGACACGCTGTCGCGCATCTGCGGATTGTCAGGCCGCGCGCCAAGGGGATAGTCGAATGCCGGATCGTAACCGCCGGTCAGGTCGAAAGCCATGCGCTTCTCCTTGTGTCAGTCCTGGCTGGTGAAATGGCTGTCCAGATAGGGGGCGAAACGCGCATGCACCTGCGCGCGGGTCAGCCCCGCATCTTCCAGCGTATAGCGGTGCGCCCCATGCTTGTCCTTGGGCTTGTCATCCAGGAAGCGCTGCATCGCCGTTTCCGCCTGCGGCGTCAGTTCCAGCCCGAAATGATCGTAGATCGACCGCACCGACCGCATCGGATCGGCCACCAGCCTTTCATAATGGACATCGACGAACCGGCCCGCCTGCGCCGGATCGGCGCGGAAGGCGAGCGTGCGTTCCAGCGCGGTCGCCCACATCTCCATCTGTGCCTGCCCGATCGCGGCCTGATCGACATGGGGATAGGTCCAGCGCCGGATCGTCGCGATCAGGCTGGCGAGCGAGGGCAAAGTCGATGCCGGATCACGGTGGGGAAAGACGAT
>NZ_JAKUJY010000067.1 GCF_022664535.1 Sphingobium trunci
CATACCAACAACCTGATGGTAGATATGATGGTAGGACCTTGCTCCCCTGACGGGAGATACCATCATGGGTCTGACTGCTGTTGCCATCAAGGCGGCCAAGGGCCGCGACAAACCTTACAAGCTCACCGATGGCGACGGATTGTTCCTCTATGTGACCCCCAATGGCGGGCGCTACTGGCGGATGAACTATCGCCATCTCGGCAAGCAGAAGACCCTGGCCTTCGGCGTCTACCCTGACACGGGCCTTGCCGATGCCCGCGAGCAACGCGACGCTGCCCGCAAGCTGCTGGCCCGGGGCGAAGACCCAGCCGAGCGAATCAAGCTGGATCGCATCGCCGCCACAGTGGCTGCCTCCAACAGCTTCAAGGCGGTTGCCGACGAATGGCTGGTCAAGGTCGAACTTGAGGATCGCTCCGCCGCCACCATGAAGAAGCTGCGCTGGTTGCTGAATTTCATCAATGCGTCGGTCGGCAAGCGTCCCATCGCCTCCATTTCCGCGCAGGAACTGCTGGTGATGCTCCGCAAGATGGAGGGCAAGGGTAAATATGAGACGGCCAAGCGCCTCCGCAGCACCTGTTCACAGATATTTCGCTATGCCATCGCCACGGCCCGCGCCGAACGCGATGTGGCCGCCGACCTGCGCGGCGCACTGATCGCCCCCAAGCCTGTCCATCGCGCCGCCATCACCGGTGCCAAGGAGGCTGGCGGACTGTTGCGCGCCCTGGATGCGTTCGAAGGGCATCCCAACACCAAGGTGGCCCTGCGCCTGCTCCCGCATGTGTTCGTCCGCCCCGGTGAGCTACGGTACGCCGAATGGGCCGATTTCGATTTCGACAACGCGCTGTGGACCATTCCGCCGCACAAGACCAAGATGCGCAGAGCGCATACGATCCCCCTTTCCCGTCAGGCGCTCGCCATCCTCGCGACCATCGAGCATGACGCGGAGTATAGCCGCTTCCTGTTCCCGTCCCTGCGGTCGGTGGACCGACCGATGTCGGAAAACACCATCAATGCTGCG
>NZ_JAKUJY010000068.1 GCF_022664535.1 Sphingobium trunci
TCTGTGGATGGCTCCCGCGTTGCAAGTGAAAAGTGATGATCTGACGTTCCGTTGGGTGCAGTCGTCTGTCCGGCCTATTGATGCAGCCGGTGTAGACTGCTGGCCCTGATGGGGTACGCGAACAAGGTCCGATCGGGTTTGCAGGCTATTACGCCTATGACAGTCCTTGGGTTGTCCTTGTTCCCGGTCCGACCGGTTTTGCCATCACATCCTTTGCTCTCACAACCTCGTGAAGCTGATCTCCTCAGCTAAGCTCTTGGTCCTATGCTGCCGCCAGCATTGGCGTATGCCCGCGTTCGAAGACGCCGCCGCGCGCCATGACCGCCCATGCGATCCGGGCCATCTTGTTAGCGATGGCGACCGAGGCGACGCGCGCGGGCTTTCTGGCGAGCAGAGCGACAAAGCGCGGATCGACCGTGCCAGGTTTCTCCTTGGCGTATCGGACCAGCGCGGTTGCGCCGATGACCAGTAGCTGCCGCAGATATCTGTCGCCCATCTTGGTAATGCGCCCCAAGCGGTCCTTGCCGCCACTCGAACTCTGCCGCGGGGTCAGTCCCAGCCATGCGGCAAACTGGCGCCCTGACGAGAACTGGCTTGGATCCGTCACCGAAGCGGCGAGCGCGGTCGCGCCAATCGGCCCTATACCAGGGATCGTGGCTAGACGCTTGGCCCGCTCGTCACTCCGCTGCAGGGCCGCGAGACGCAGGTCAAGCTGGCGCAACTGAACGTGAAGCTGGAGCAGTTGCCCTGCCAGCATGGCGACGACGTTCGCCGCTTCGGCTGGCAAGTCGAGCTGGGACTCCCCGTCGATGATTTCCCGTGCCACCTGCAGTGCCTTTACGATCCCGACCGGGATGGCGGTACCCAGCTCAGCGAGCACGCTGCGCATCATGTTGGCCAGCTGCGTGCGCTGTTTGATTAACAGCTGGCGCACGCGGTGCAGCGACAACGCCGCTTGCTGCTCGCGCGATTTGATGGGCACGAACCGCATCGTCTGGCGTGTGACCG
>NZ_JAKUJY010000069.1 GCF_022664535.1 Sphingobium trunci
GGCCGGATCGACATTCAGCGTAGCCAGATCATGACGGCGGCGAGGTGAATGAAGCCGGCAAAGTGGATGGTTCGCCGTTCGTAGCGCGTTGCGAAGCGGCGGAAATGCTTGAGGCGACTGAAGCATCGCTCGATCCGATTCCGCTGTTTGTAGAGGTCTGTGTCGTGCGGGATAAAGACCTTGCGGTTGCGTTTGGAGGGGATCACCGCCTGCGCTTCCATCTGCGCGATCGTCTCACGTAAATCATTACTGTCATACGCTTTATCGGCGAGCACCGCATCGGCTTCCTGCCCTTCCAGAAGCGCGGGAGCGGTGGTGATGTCATGGGCTTGTCCGGCCGTGATGCGGAACCGCAACGGTCGACCCTGTGCATCGGCGAGCATATGGATCTTGGTCGTCAGTCCTCCTCGGGAACGCCCCAGCGCCTGGTCCTGGGCCCCCCTTTTCCGGTCGCCGCCTGCTGGTGGGCGCGAACGATGGTGCTGTCGATCATCAGATATTGGTTGTCGCGGTCGGTGGTGAGGGCGTCAAACACCCGTTCCCATACGCCAGCATGACACCAGCGACTGAAGCGCCGATGCACGGTCTTCCAGCGGCCATAGCGCTCAGGCAAGTCGCACCAATGAGCTCCAGACCGCAGAACCCACAAACATCCGTTCACAAACAGTCGGTTATCCGACCCCGTCCGCCCAGGATCGCTCGCCTTGCCCGGCAGCAGCGGCGCGACTTTCGCCCACTGCGCATCGTTCAACTCGTACCGCTTGATCGCCATCACTCGCTCCGCGCTTCAACACGGAGTCCTATGAATCAGCGATCAGTCCGTTTGGGAATCCTGAATGTCGATACGGCCTA
>NZ_JAKUJY010000007.1 GCF_022664535.1 Sphingobium trunci
ATCCTCACCCCTTCCGGTGCCCGGCGAAGCCGCTGGGCACTCAGTTTCGCCGATCTGCTGCTGTTGCTGCTGGGCTTTTTCGTCATGTTGCAGGCGGGCGGACAGCGTCGCGACGCGATGCTCGCGCAGGTGCGCCAGCAATTTGGCGGGCGCGCCATGGCTCAGGCGACGGAAATCGCCGCGTCCGAACTGTTCGTGCCGGGCGAGGCCCTGCTGACCCCGCTGGGAGAGGCGCGGCTGACGAGGGTGGCGCAGCGCTTTGCGGGGGATCAGGGACGGCTGGAGATCAGCAGCCAGGGCAGCGATCCGGGGCGGCAGCGATTCGATAGCTGGGACCTGGCGGCCGCGCGGCTTGGCGCGGTGGCGCGAGCGTTGAAGGACAGGGGCGTGGATCGGCACCGGATCGTCCTGCGCGGTCTGGACCAGCTGGATGGCGCGGCGGGCAAGGGGCAGGTCATTCGCATATTGCCGGCCCAATGAGAGATGTCTGGCACGATATTTGCGTATCTCATGGTTAATCCTGTCCGCTTCATCGGAGAGACGCCGTGAACATCAAGCCCAAGATCCTCCTTCTGCTGCTGTCGACCCTGGCGTCGCAGCCAGCGATCGCGCAGCAGAAATTCGAGAATCTGGATCGCATCGACAGTCTGGTCGCGATGACCGTCGGCGCCAATGTGGGTGAGCCGGGAGGGCCGATCGCACCGGTCGACCGGCGCTTGCGGCTGGCCGCCTGTCCGGCGACGCCCAATGTGGAGGGGCCTGTGTTCGGGGCCGCGATCGTGAAATGCGATGCGCTGGGCTGGCGGATTCGCGTGCCGCTGGTCGCGGGCGGCGCGGCCGCGGCTTCAGGACCGGTCGCGCGCTATGCTCCCGCGATGCGCGCAGCGCCCAGGGAGGCGCTCGTGAAGAAGGGCGATCCGGTGCAGCTCATGGCGGGAAATGCCAGTTTCAACGTCTCGCGCATGATGGTGGCCGACGAAGACGGCGCCCTGGGCGAGACGATCCGGGTGCGCGAAGACAAGAAATCACCCCCGGTACTGGCGCAGGTCGTGGAAATGGGGATAGTTCGTGTTCCGGGATTTAAGGATTTTTGAACCCGGCCGTTATAGCCTCGTGCGGGACGAATGAAGGATTGAAACAATGATCAACTCTGTCGGCCAGAATCTGGGTGCCGCCATAGAGGCGAACCGTCTGAAGGAAGGCGGCAGGACGACGCGTGCCTCGGCCGCTTCGGCTGCGCCCTCGTCCGCTGCGGCGGCTTCGGCCAGCCCGGTGGCCCGCATGGCGGCGGAAGGCGCACCGGTCGACATGGACCGCGTGGCGGCGATCAAGGCGGCGATTGCTTCGGGCAATTATCCGGTCGATCCGGCGGCGATCGCCGACCGCATGATCGCGCTCGACCTGCCGAGCGCGGGCTGAACCGATGCCGCTCGGGCTTGCCGCGCTGGATGAACTGACCGCAGCGTTCGAGGAATTGCGCGCGGTGCTGGATGGAGCGGACCCGGCGGCGATCGAGTCGGCCAGCGCCCGAATCGCGCGCGCGGCGTCCGGGGTGAGAGCCATCGGCGTATGGCGGTCCGATTCGGCGGTGAAGGACCGGCTGAAGGCGCTCCAATCACTGATGGAGGCGGCGCGGGTGCGGACCAATGTGCTGGCCGACCATGCGAATCAGCGGCTGGCCATTCTGGCCGCCCAGGGATCGGAAACGGCGCCGCTGACCTACGGGCGCTGAAACCCCTTATTTTCGGTGATTTATGAAGGGCGCCCAGGGCGCCCTTTTGCGTTGAACCGAATGCCCGGCCGTTAATTATGAGCGCGCGTTAACCAAATCTTGGCACAAGCCTTGCTCTAATGATCCCCGGGTACCAGTGGGGATTGTTAACCGTGTCGGCTTTCGCAGACATATCAGTACAGGGCGCTTCGGCAGGCAATCGCGTGACCAACGCGATCGCCATGGCCAGCCGCAGGACGGGCGTGGACTTCGCCTATCTGTTGGGGCAGGCCAAGATCGAGAGCAGCCTCAACCCGACGGCCCGCGCGGCGACTTCCTCCGCGACGGGCCTGTACCAGTTCGTCGACCAGAGCTGGCTCGCCGTCATCGACAAGCATGGCAGCGAATATGGGCTGGGCTGGGCTGCCGATGCGATCAGCAAGGGCAGCAACGGACGCTATTATGTGTCCGACCCCGATTTGCGCCAGCAGATACTGGACCTGCGCAATCATCCCGAAACCGCTTCGGTGATGGCGGCGGAGCATGCCGCCGACAACAAGGCCTATCTCGAACAGCGGCTGGGACGCGAAGCCGAGCCGGTCGACCTTTATATGGCCCATTTCCTGGGCGTGGGCGGCGCGGCCAAATTCCTGTCGATGGAGGACAGCGCGCCGGATGCGGCGGCCGCCTCCCTGTTTCCCGCGGCGGCGCGAGCCAACCGCTCGATCTTCTACGACAAGCAGGGCAATGCCCGCAGCTTTGCCGAAATCCGCGACCGCTTTGCCGCCAAGCTCCAGAAGGGCTTCGATTCGGTGGGCACCGGTGACATCCAATATGCCGACGCTTCGCTGCCTTCCGGCGCGAAGACCGTACAGCCCGCCGATTATGTGCGGATCGAAACCCAGCGTCTTGCGAGCGCCGCCGACGTCAGCGTCCGGCCGGACCCGCAGACGGCGCGTCTCGCCTATCTCATGCTTGCCACCCTCGGAAGGTAACGGCCGACAATGACTCCTGCCCAAGTCAAAGCGAAGATCTGGATGAGTGCCGCCAAGGGTGCGGTGCTGCCGATTGCGACGCTGATGGTCGTGCTGTTCATGATGGTGCCGGTGCCTGCGATGATGCTGGACATCGGGTTCATCACCAACATCATGATCTCGCTGGCGGTGCTGATGGTGGCGCTGAATGCCGCAAAGCCGCTGGATTTTTCGAGCTTTCCCACGGTCCTGCTGTTCGCGACCCTGTTACGGCTGGCGCTGAACGTCGCCTCGACCCGCGTGGTGCTGGTGTCGGGGCATGAGGGATCGGATGCGGCCGGCCATGTGATCGAGGCGTTCGGCCATTTTCTCATCGGCGGCGATTATGTCGTCGGCATCTTCGTCTTCGCGATCCTGATGATCATCAACCTCGTCGTCATCACCAAGGGCGCGGGCCGCGTGTCGGAAGTCAGCGCGCGTTTCACCCTGGACGCTCTGCCGGGCAAGCAGATGGCGATCGACGCCGACCTCAACGCCGGCCTGCTGACTCCGGAAGAGGCCAAGGTCCGCCGCCGCGAAGTCGCGACCGAGGCGGATTTCTATGGCTCGATGGATGGCGCCAGCAAATTCGTGAAGGGCGACGCGGTCGCGGGCATCCTCATCCTGGCGATCAACATCGTCGGCGGTATCATATTGGGGGTCGTCAGCCATGGCCTGTCCATTGGCGAGGCAGCCCAGACCTATATCATCCTCGCGATCGGCGACGCGCTGGTGGCACAGGTTCCGGCGCTTCTCCTCTCCATCGCGGCGGCGGCGATCGTCACCCGCGTCGGCAGCGACGACGATCTGTCGGGCCAGATCACCAGCCAGTTCGGTTCGGGCAAGGCCTGGGTTCCGGTGGCCGCGATCCTGACTTTCCTGGGTATCCTGCCGGGGATGCCGCACATGATCATCCTGCCCGCTGCTGCCCTTGCGGGGGGCATCGCATGGCAGTTGCGCAAGGCTGGCCAACGCAAGGCGGCCGAACCCGAACCCGCCGCGCCGCCGCCCAATCCGGCGGTGATCGAGTGGAACGATGTTTCGGACGGCGCGGTGCTGGGCCTCGAAATCGGCTATGGCCTGATCGGGCTGGTCGACGAGCGCAAGGGCGCCCCGCTGATGGCCCGCATCACCGGCATTCGCCGCCAGTTGTCCAAGGAACTGGGCTTTGTCGTGCCGATGGTCCGCGTGAAGGACAATCTGGCGCTGGAGCCGAACCAGTATCGCATCACCATTGCCGGTGTCGTTGTCGGCGAGGACGAGATCTTCCCCGACGACCTGCTGGCGCTCGACAGCGGCGCGCTGGAGGGCACGGTGTCCGGCCGCGAAGCCAAGGACCCGACCTTCGGCCTCGACGCGGTATGGATTTCGCCCGCCAAGCGCAGCGAAGCGGTGGTCGCGGGCTATACGGTGGTCGATCCGCCGACGGTCGTGGCGACGCACCTCAACCAGCTGATCGCGATGAATGCGAGCGAGATGTTCGGCCTCGACGAAGCGCGCAAGCTGCTCGACAATCTGAAGGAGGCCGCGCCGCAGCTTGTCGATGGCCTGACGCCGGGGCTCTTGAGCCTTACCCAGATCAGCGCGCTTTGCCGTGCGCTTCTGGCGGAGGGCATCGCGCTCAAGGATTTCCGCCGCATCTGCGAGGCGATGGTCGATGCCGCGCGGCCCGACATGAGCCCCGACCAGCTGGTCGAGGCAGTGCGCCAGCGGATCGGCTCGCTCATCATCCAGGGCCTCGTTCCGGTGAAGATGCCGCTGCCGGTGATCACGCTCGACGGCGATCTGGAAGCTTTGCTCGCGCAGGCGATGCGCATGGCGGGCGATGCCCGGCACCCCATCGAACCGGCACTGGCCAACCGGATCATCGAAGCCGTCGTGCAAGCCGCCCGGCCGCTGCTGGGTCAGGCGCGCAACTTCGCCATCGTCACCTCGCCGGTCGCGCGTCGCGCGCTCGCCCGCCTGTTCAAGCCGCATCTGCCGGAGACGCCCGTGCTCTCTTTCCTCGAAATACCCGATGGCAAGGGCGTGGAAGTCGTCGCCGTGGTCGGCGGCGAACAGCGGCCCGCGCCGCGCCACGATCCGCTGCCCACGCGCGAACGCGTTGCATAAGGAACTCGTCTCATGTTCATGAACAGGGTCGTCGCCGGTTCCGATGCCAATACCTATGGCCGGTCCGCCAACAACCATTCACCTGAACGCCTCGCGCGCCAATATATGCCGCTGGTGCGCAAGACTGCCTGGCACGTCCATGGCCGCGTTTCGAGCGCCATCGAGATCGAGGATTTGCTCCAGATCGGCATGGTCGCGCTGGTCGAGGCGGCCAACGGGTTCGAGGATCGGGGATTGGGTTTCGCCTCCTACGCGCAGATGCGCGTGCGTGGGGCGATGATCGACCATCTGCGCCGCCATGCCACCATGACGCGGTCCGCCATGGCCCAGCGCAAGCAGTTGGCGGCCATTCGCAACCGGCTGGAGCAGAAGCTCGGCCGCGCGCCGCTGGAAGCGGAAATGTCGGCGGAAATGGGTCTGGATGCCGCCGCCTATCGCGAAGTCGCGGACAGTTGCGAAATGGTGCAACACAGCAGCATGGACGAGGTCTATTCCGACCAGTCCATGTGGTTCGCCGACGTCGAGGACCGTGCCGACGATGTGCTGGAACGGGAGTCGCTAAAGGGTGCGCTGGCCAAGTGCATCGGTGACCTGCCGCAGCGCGAGGCGCTGGTGCTCCAGCTCTATTTCGTCGAGGAACTCAATCTGGAGGAAATCGGCGCGACGCTGGACATTGGCGCGGCGCGGGTCTGCCAGATCAAGAAAGCGGCGCTGGACAAGCTGCGCGAAAAGCTGCGCGACTGGGATTGACGCCGACCGATCAGCTATCGTTGGCTGCGTCGGAAAATCCCTTGATCGGCGCATTGTCCAACTGCAACTGCCGATAGCGCGTCTTCTGGTAATTCTGCGTCCGCCACCACGGCTCCGCCACCTGGAACAGCCCGCTTTTCGCGACATGGCTTCCCAGATCCTTGCGCGCCGTGAAGGCCGCGAAGAAGGGAGCCAGCACCAGCCCCGCTGCCACCGGCATGATCCAGCCGAGGGAAGTGCCCGACCGGATCGCCAGTATCGTCAGGCCGACGCCCAACAATATATGCCATTTGAACAGCCAGATGGCGCCAAGGATCGCCATGCCGTCGCGATCGCGGGTCTGCCCGTTCCAGCTGCTTTTCCGCCCCATCAGGATACCGAACAGATTGATCGTCTGGGTCAGCATGCTGACCGGGGCCATCAGGATCGACAGGCCGATGTCCGCGATCACGCCGCGCATCATGCGGATGCCCCCGCCAAAGCCGATGCGAGTGGACGGATCGGCCAGCGCCCAGAGCATGGCGAGCAGCTTCGGTCCGAACAGCAGCACGGCGGTCAGCACCAGCAGCCCGCCTGAAGGCAGGATCGCACTGGGCGGCCATACGCCCGCCGCCGCGCCGCCCAGTACGACCAGCATCAGCGCCAGCCAGAGCGGCGAGGTGCAATAGGCGGATGCGCCGACGAACAGCTGGAACTTGCTGACCGGATGCATCCCCCTGATCCTGGCGAGGAGGGGTACATGCTGGATATTGCCCTGGCACCAGCGCCGGTCGCGCGTGGCGAGGTCCGGCAGGGAGGGCGGAAATTCCTCGAAACTGTCGTCCGCCATGACGATGTGCACGTCCCACCCGCGACGGCGCAGCAGGGCTGCCTCGATCATGTCATGGCTCATGATATGGCCGCCGAACGGGGCGCGGCCTGGCAGCTCCGGCAGGCCGCAGCTTTGCGCGAAGGCCCTCGTCCGCAGGATGGCGTTATGGCCCCAGAACATGCCTTCGGACCCTGCCCACCAGATCATCCCGGCGGCGGAAATGGGCCCGAACAACCGGCTGGCAAATTGCTGCCATCGGGCGAACAGGGTCGTCGCTCCGACGATGGACGGCACGGTCTGGATCAGGCCGACATGCGGATGCCGTTCCATATCGGCGGCAAGGCGTGCCATGGTCTGGCCGCTCATCACGCTGTCGGCGTCCAGCACGATCATATAGTCATAGGCACCGCCGAAGCGCTGGACCCATTCGGCGATATTGCCGGGCTTGCGCCCGACGTTCAGCGCGCGACGGCGATAATGGACGGGACGGGAGAAGCTCTTGCGCATCTTGAGATAGGCCGTGCGCTCGATCTCGCCATTGGCGGGGTTCGAATCGCTGAGGATGAAGAATTCGAAGCGCTCGCCGCCCATCACCTGCGCCAGCGAGCGCTCCATGATCGACAGCCGGCCCAGCACGCCCTGGAAATCCTCGTTGCAGACCGGCAGCAGCACGGCGGTCCGTCCGCGCAAGGGGGTGGTGGAACGCATGCGATAGGGGCCGGCCCCCTTGCCCTTGCCCACCGTCAGCAGCAGGAAACCGATCAGGCTGGTCGCGAATCCGAAGGCGATCCAGGCGAACAACGGGATGAACAGCGCAAGATAGACGCCTTCCCACACCGAAATGCCGTCCAGGCCGATCGACCGCCGCATCTCGTGCGCCGCCATGGAAGCGGGCAGCAGGGCCAGCAGGACGACCAGCAGGCGCCGTGCCCACAAGTCGACGTTGAACGGACGGTGTGGCAGGTCGCGCGGGCTGGCCGAAAAATCCTGCGCAGGCATGGCCAGCCGCCGTTCGGCGGGCAGATGCTCGAACGCCTTGCCCGGTGCCGGTGCGATGGTCTTACTCGATTCCACGCCGCCAGTTGCCTTCATGCCAGACCCATTGCCCACACTCGTTCATAGAAAAGCCCGTGCCAATAACCTGATTCCATGCAGGCTGGTTCCCTTCAGGCGCCTAGCGGATAATGCACATATTCGCTGAACGGGCGATTGCCGGAGCGAAGCTGGGCGCGAATATCAGCCGCCTTGCCCCGATCCCGGCGGATATCTAGGACCACGCGGAACAAGCCCTTCTGATGGAGGACGGGATAGCCCGCCTTCTTGACAAGCGTTCCCCCGGCCAGGTCGACCCAGATATCGGGTTGCGCCCTGTCGGGCACGCCCGCGAAGTCGATCAGAAGCCGGTCGCCGTCCGGTTCGGATTTGCCGAGCCAGATATTCTCCACCGTGGCCAGTCCGGTCGAGGCGGGCGTGCGGGCGCTGGTCCAGTCCAGCCGGTAGCTGGCCTCGATGCGGCTGCCCGCGCGGGTGGGGGCGGCAGGCGTCCAGTAGGCCGCGACATTGTCGGTATATTCGCTGTCGGTGGGGAAGGCATAAAGCCGCACCTGGCCTGCACCAAGCGGCTTTCGGGCCGTGGCCCAGAGCGAGGGGCGCCGCTCGTAGAACACGCCGTCGTCCTGATAATGGTCGAAGTCGCGGTCGCGCTGGAGCAGGCCGAAGCCCCTGGGGTTGCGCTCTGCAAAGACATCGACGCGAGGCGCGGACGGATTGACCAGCGGGCGGCAATGGGCGGTGCCATCGGCACTGGCGATGCTCAGCATGTCGCTGTCATGGATTTCCGGGCGCCAGTCGGTGCGGGTGCGCCGGTCGGCCTGATCGTACCAGAACATGCTGGTCATCGGCATCAGCCCCAGTTCGGGGATGGCGCGGCGGGTGAAGAAGACCGCATCGACATCCTGATGCACGCCGTCCCGGTCGAGACTGCTGGCAAAGCGCATTGCGCCGGTGATGGACGCGCTGTCGAGCAGGGCATAGACGGTCACGCTGCTGCCCCCGGTGCGTTCCAGCCAGAAATGGGTGAAGCGGGGGAATTCCTCCTTGCCCGCGATGCTGGTGTTGAGCGCGACGGCGCGGGCGGACAGTCCGAACTGCTTGTCCGCGGGCGCCCGGAAATAGGTCGCGCCCAGAAAGGACAGCCAGTCGCCGTCCCGGGCCGCGTTCATGATGCGAAAACCGGCAAAGCCCGCATCCGGCCCAAGCGCGTGCACGGGGCTGCCCGGCGGCGCATCGAACATGGCGGGGTCGTAGCGCAGCGGCGTGGCCCGGCCGCGTTCGACCAGCGCGATGGTGACGGGCTGCTGGACCGTGCTGCTCAGGGGAAAGAGGCGGATGCCGGTGTCGCCGCCAAGCTCGTTCCAGATCGTCCGCTCGTCGCGGAACCGTGCCTGGTTGAAGGCGTCGTAGCCGATCTTGTCCGCGCCGGGGAAGAAAGGCGTGACCGCAAAGTCGCCGCGGGCCAGCCGTTGCGCCCTGCCCACCAGAATGTCCCAGGAAAAGCTGTCTGCGCGGGCCTGCGCGAAAAGAGGCCCGGGAAGCAGCAGCGCCGCGCCGGAGGCCGCGATCATCGCGCGGCGATCTATCTTGGTCATGTTCCGCATCATGGGTGCGAAAAACGCCAAGGCAAGTGTTTCGATCCCGAACCGATCGGGAAATGCGATGAAGCCTCCGTCCGGGGGGACGGAGGCTTCTTTGGACTGGTCGTTTCATCGAAGTTTGTACCCCCGGCACGGTGGGGACTGTTAATGTGCCGGGGGTGGCATGACAGGCTGTCGGTGACCAAGACCTCAGCCGGTCAATTCGGCAAGAAGCGGATTACTGGATCAGCTTCAGGACGTTCTGCTGGCTCTGGTTCGCCTGGGCCAGCATCGCGGTCGAGGCCTGGCTCAGGATCTGGGCCTTGGCGAGAGCGGTCGTCTCGGTCGAGAAGTCCGCGTCCTCGATGCGGCTCTTCGCGTCAGTCAGGTTGGTGACGTTCGCGGTCAGGCTGTTGACCACCGATTCCAGCTGGTTCTGCGCGGCGCCCAGGTTGGCGCGGGTCGTCGAAACCGTCTGGATCGCCGTGTCGAACTTGTCGAGGTCGGCCGAGGTCAGGCTGGTGAAGGTCAGACCGGTGACGGCCGTGATGGTGGCGTCGGTGGTCAGCTTGTCCAACTTGATGTCGACGCCGTCGCTGCTGTTCGCACCGGCCTGGATCGTCACGGTGCCGGCCGTGCCGGCCGTGCCGTCGAACAGGGTCAGGCCGTTGAACTTGGTGTTGGCGAGCGTGTCGGTCAGCTGAGTCGAAAGCGAGGTCAGTTCGGACGCGATGTTCGCCTGAGCATTGGTATCGTTGGTGCCGTTGACCGACTGGACGGTCAGTTCACGCATACGCTGCAGCATGTTGGTGACTTCGTCGAGCGAGCCTTCCGCCGTCTGCGCCAGCGAGATGCCGTCGTTCGCATTGCGGATGCCCTGGGTCATGCCGCGGATCTGCGAGGTCATGGTGGCGGCGATGGCGAGGCCGGCGGCGTCGTCCTTGGCCGAGTTGATGCGCTTGCCGGTCGACAGGCGTTCCATTGCGGTGGAGAGCGCCTTGCTGGAAGCCGCGTTGGCATTCTGAGCACGCAGCGCCGAAGAGTTGGTTCCGATAACAGTCATGATAATCCCTTTCCGTTCACTATCAGGTCGCTGCCATCAGGCTGCTTGCGGCCTCGAAAGGGGATAACGGCGGGCGAAAAAAAGCTTTTAGGCCATGCCTCACTTTTTTTGAAAAAACTTTAAAAAGCCCGGGAAACTGGGCTTTTCTGGAGAAGGGCAGGCGCCCTTATATGCGGAAGCGAGAGAAAAGTTCCCCGCGGCCGGAAAAAAATTGCCGTGATGCGGCAAGAGGTTTGCCGGATTAACCATATGATAACCATGCTCGGGCAATTTGAACCCATCGAAGGGGTCAGGGGTGTACGGGGGTACAAGCCTGCCAGAAACATGGGGTCAAGTTCATGTCATCACTGGACGTGAGCCGAGGAGTCTGTGCGCTCGTTCCGGGCCTGCAGCACTGGCTGGAAAATGCATTCTTCTCCGTGCGTATATTGGACGCGCAGAATCCGCGCGAGCGGGATGACCGGCGCGTGCTGCTGGCGACCGAGATCGGGTACGCCACCCATCGCGACATATTGATCAACCTGATAGATGGGGAACCGTCCCTGGTTCCCGCTGCCAACGGCCTGCCCGCCCGCGTCGCCTTCGGGCTGGAGGATATGGGCTTTGCCTTCGCGCTGATCGCCGCGCTGGCACGGCCTGCTGCCGTACCGGCAGTGGGCGATGCGGCCAGCGCCCGGCTGATGAAGCTGGCCGGCCGCGTGGCCCGCAGCGATGCCACCGTGCTGATCCAGGGCGACACCGGCACCGGCAAGGAAGGCATGGCGCGCTTCCTGCACGCCCAGTCGGGCCGCACGAACCATGACTTCATCGCCGTCAACTGCGCGGCTCTTCCCGAAACCATGATGGAAGCCATGCTCTTCGGCCACAAGAAGGGCAGCTTCACCGGCGCGAACAATGCGTCGGAGGGCCTGTTCCTGGCAGCCGACGGCGGTACGCTGTTCCTCGACGAAATTGCCGAGCTGCCGCTCGCGCTGCAGGCCAAGCTGCTTCGCGCGCTGCAGGAGGGCGAGGTGCTGCCGGTCGGCGCGACCCATCCGGTGCCGGTCAATGTCCGCATCATCGCGGCCTGCAACCGCAACCTCGCTGCCGAAGTCGCCGCCGGGCGTTTCCGCGAGGATCTCTACTGGCGCCTCAACGTCATGCCGCTGGAACTGCGTCCGCTGGCGGAGCGTCCGGGCGATGTCACCGCCATTGCCGCCGCCATGCTGCTGCGTTCGCCGGAGGCCCTGATATGGCCGACCGCCGCCGCTCTGGCGAAGCTGGCGGCGCATAGCTGGCCGGGCAACGCACGCGAACTGGGCAATGTCCTCCAGCGCGCCATCGTCCTGCGCGACGGCGACCGGATCGATGCAGACGACCTGCACATCACCGGCGCGCCACAGCCGCTGCGCGTGGTGCAGGCGCAGGTGCTGGAAACGGCCCAACCGATCCGCCTGCGCGATGTCGCCCATCATTCGAAGCTGGAGGCTGTCCGCGCCGCGCTGCGCGAAACCGATGGTCACCGCGCCGCCGCCGCGCGCAAGCTCGGCATTTCCGAACGCACCTTGCGCTATCGGCTCGCCGAGATGCGCGAGCTGGCCGCTTAAGGGGAGATAGGGCATGTCTAGCATTTCCCCCACCGACAGCGTGATGGCGATCCGCAACGCCATCCTTCAGAAGAACGCCGCGCTGCGCGATGTTGCCCAGACCGGCAATGTCGGCACCGGATCGGCGGTCGGCACCAATGGCGCCACCGCGCCGGGCGGCTTCACCGATGCGCTGAAATCGGCGCTGGAGCAGGTCAATGGCCTGCAAAATCAGGCGGGCGAAGCCGCCGCCTCGTTCGAACGGGGGGAAACGACGGATATTGCCGGCGTCATGCTTGCCAAGCAGCAGGCGTCGGTCAGCTTCGAAGCCACCCTTCAGGTCCGCAACAAATTGTTGTCCGCTTACAAGGACATCATGAGCATGCCGGTGTAATCCATGAGCGAGAACGCACTCACCCCCTCCGTTGGCGGCGCTGCCGCTCTCCCGGCCACCAGCTCCGCCTTTCCCGGTGGCGCGAAGGGCGTCGATGCGCTGAGGGCGCGCTTCACCGGCTTCATCAAGCAGCCGGCCGTAGCGAAAAGCCTGCCGCTGCTGGGCCTGCTGGGCGTAGTCGCGACGGCTGGCGCGGCGTGGCTGGCGCTGCGCGAGCCGCCGCAGCGCGACCTGTTCCGCGCCTTGCCCGATGCCGACAAGTCGGCGGTCGCGCAGGTTCTGGACCAGAATGGCATCCGCTACGACTTCGACAATTCGGGCGGCATGACCGTTGGCCAGGACGATTATTTCAAGGCGAAGATGATGCTCGCCGCCCAGGGCCTGCCCAAGAGCGCGCCCGACGGCAACAGCATGATCGACAGCCTGCCGATGGGCGCCAGTCGTGCGGTGGAGGGCGAAAAGCTGCGCTCGGCCCGCGAAATGGATCTGGCCCGCACCATCGAGGCGATCGACAGCGTCGAAAGCGCGAAGGTGCATCTGGCCGTCGAACCGCCCAGCGTTTTTCTGCGCGAGCGGGCCAAGCCGTCGGCCTCGGTGATGCTGCGTCTGGCTTCGGGCCGGTCGCTGACCGACGCGCAGGTGAGCGCGATCGTCCACCTCGTCGCTTCGTCCATCCCCGAACTCAATCCGGAGGATATTTCGGTCGTCGACCAGAATGGCCACCTGCTCAGCAATAATGACAGCAATGCCGCCGACGATCGCCAGCTTGCCGTGCAGACGAAGATGGAGGATCGCTATCGCCAGTCGGTGATCGCCCTGCTGACCCCGATTTTGGGCGCGGGCAAATTTTCGACCGAGGTGCATGCCGAACTGAACTTTGCCGAGCGGCAGGCGACCCGCGAAACCTATCCGCAGGACGAGGCGCGGCTGCGCAGCGAACAGGGCACCTGGGCCTCCGACCCGCGCGGTCAGGGCAAGGGCGGGGAGGCCAGTGGCGTCCCCGGCGCCCTCAGCAACCAGGCGCCGGTCAATCCGACCGTCACCCAGACCAATCCCAATGGCCAGGCCGTGGCCCAGGGCACCACCAGCGCGCAGACCGCCGCCCAGCCCGGCACCCCGCCCAATCCGCTGATGAAGACCGAGGAAACCTTCAACCGCAGCTTCGAACTGGGGCGTGAAGTCTCCGTGACCAAGGATGCGATCGGCACGGTGAAGCGCCTCTCCGTCGCCGTGGCGCTGGACAACGGCCCGGACGGCAAGCCCCGCTCGGCGCAGGAAATTGCGGCTCTGGAGGCTCTGGTGAAGGGCGCGGTCGGCTTCGACCAAGCACGTGGCGACGTGGTGGCCTTGTCCTCGCGCAGCTTCGTCAAGGAAGAGGCGGCGACGACCCCCTGGTATGAAGCCGAATGGGTGTCGCCGCTGGTGCGCAACGTCTCGGCACTGCTGGTCGCGCTGCTGGTGATCTTCGGCATCGGCCGGCCGCTGCTGAAGCGCCGCGCCGCCGCACAGGAGGCCGCCGCCGAGCGGAACGCCGCGGAAGGCAAGAAGATCGGCCGCGAAATCTCGACCGAAATCACCCGCCAGGCTGCCGTGAACCCCGATGGCTCGGCGCCCGTGACGCTCGATATGATCTCCTCCACCTACGACTATGCCCAGCGCGCCGACCTGATCCGCAATTTCGTGAAGCAGGACCCCGATCGCGCCGCGCTGGTCGTTCGCGACCTTCTGAAGGAAGGGAAGAAGGAAAATGCCTGAGGTTGACGCCGCCAGCCCGGCGCTGAAGGGCAGTGCCGCCGCCGCCGTCCTGCTGATGCTGTTCGACGAGGACGAAGCCGCGCAGATCCTCTCGCGCCTCGAACCCGACGAAGTGCGTCAGCTCGGTTATGCGATGTACGATGTCGCTGACGTCGCGGTCGAGGAAGTCAATGAAGCGCTCGACCATTTCGTCACCAAGGCGAAGAAGCGCACCACCATCGGCTATGGCGCGACCCAGCATATTCGCGGCGCGATGACCAAGGCGCTGGGTGAGGAACGGGCGGAGAATATGCTCGCCCGCATCACCCCGCCCACCCGGTCGACGCAGCTCGAAATGCTGAAATGGATGGATGCCAAGGAAATCGCCGCGCTGATCGAGGCGGAGCATCCGCAGATCATGGCGATCGTGCTCGCTCATCTGGAGGCGCCGATCGCCGCCGATGTGCTGCAATTGCTGCCGGCCGAATATCAGGAAGAGATCGTCTACCGCATCGCCACGCTCGGCCCCGTGTCGAACGAGGCGCTCGACGACCTCGAACAGCTTCTCCTGCGCGGCAATATGGCCAAGAAGCAGGGCGGTGCCTCGCAGCGCGGCGGCACGGTCGAAGCGGCTGCGATCATGAACAATGTCCGCAAGGAAAATGAACAGCGCATCATCAAGGCGCTGGCCAAGCGGGACAAGATGGTCGCCCAGACCATCGAGGAGGAAATGTTCGTCTTCGACAATCTTATCGACATGGACGACAAGAATCTGGGCACGCTGATGCGCACCGTCGACAGTTCGATCCTGGTGGTCGCGCTGAAGGGTGCGAACGACATGCTGAAGGCCAAGATCTTCGGGTCCATGTCCGCCCGCGCCGCGCAGGCGATCGCCGACGAGATCGAGGAACGCGGTCCGATCCGCCTCGCCGAAGTGATCGACGCGCAGAAGCTGATCATCGGCACCGCCCGCCGCATGGCCGATGCGGGCACCATCATGCTGGGCGGCAAGGGGAATGATTTTGTATAAGGGCTGGAACGGGCACGACGTCGCCAGCATCCCGCTGGGCGGCATGGGCCAGGTCAGGAGCGGCGGCTTCCGCAGCCTCTTTACCGAAGGGCATGGCGCGCAGGGCACGGCCGTCAACGACGCCGCGCCGCAAAGCGAAGAGGATATACTGGAACAGGCACGCATCGAGGCCTTTGCCATGGGCTTCGACGAAGGCTGCCGCGTGACCGCCGATGCCAATGCTGCCGAGGCCGAGGCGCGCAACCGTCTGGCCCAGGCGCTCGAACTGCTGGCGCCGGCGCCCAGCGGCATGCTCTCCACCATGTTGTCCGCCACCGTGGTGCGGCTGGTCGAGCAGATTGTGGGCGAGGTCGAGATCGACATCGAGCGGCTGCTCCAGCGCTGCGATACCGTTGCCGCCTTCATCGAGGACAATGACGAAAAGGGCGCGCTGCATCTGCACCCTGAGGATATCGCCTTGCTGGACGGGGAAGAGATCGGCGTCAGGCTGGTGGGCGACAGCGCCATGCAGCGCGGTTGCGTCCGGCTGGAAACGAAGGATGGCTGGGTCGAGGACGGCCCGGACGTGCGCCTCTCACGCCTCCGGTCGCTGCTAGACGACATGGAGGGCAAGGCAGGATGATCCGCGCCGCGCTAGCCCAGGCGGAGACGCTGTTCGACCATATGCAGGTCCAGAACCGCCAGCCGCGCCATGTCGGCCGTCTGGTCAGCCATGATGCGGGGATGCTGGAAGTCACGGGCTTTCGCCGCCCCATCGGCGCGGGCGCGCGGGTGATCGCGGCGGACGGCACCGTCTGCCGTGCCGAGGTCGTCGGCTTTCGCGGCGACAGGACTTTGCTGGTGCCGCTCGACAATGACGCGCCGCTGGAAAATGGCGCGCGCGTGGAGCCGGACAGCCAGGCCAACATGGTGCAGGTGGGCGAGGGGCTGATCGGCCGCGTCATCGACGCCATGGGCCAGCCGCTCGACCGCAAGGGGCCGATCATCGCGGGCGGATCCTGGCCGCTCAACGGGGTCAAGGGCAATGTCCTCGACCGGGGGCGGGTGACCGAAGCCTTCGATCTGGGTGTCCGCGCCGTCAACGCGCTGCTGACCGCCGGACGCGGCCAGCGCATCGCCATCATCGCGGGGTCCGGTGTCGGCAAGTCGGTGCTGATGGGCCAGATGATCCAGGGTGCCGAGGCCGATATCGTCGTCGCTGGCCTGATCGGCGAACGCGGGCGCGAGGTCAGCGACTTTCTGGAAACCAAGCTCAAGGGCGCGATGCACAAGAGCATCGTCGTCGCCGTGCCAGCCGACCATCCGCCGGTGCTGCGCCTGCGCGCCGCCGCCCGTGCCACCGCCATCGCCGAATATTTCCGCGCGCGCGGCAAGAAGGTGCTGCTGCTGATCGACAGCCTGACCCGCTGCGCCCATGCCCAGCGCGAGATCGGCCTTGCGCTCGGCGAACCGCCAGCGATGAAGGGCTATCCCCCCTCCGCGCTCGCGCTGATCCCACGCCTGGTCGAGCGGGCTGGCGTCGATGCCCGCACCGGCGGATCGATCACCGCGCTCTACACCGTGTTGGCCGATGGCGACGATACCGACGATCCGATCGTCGACGCTGCCCGCGCCATCGTCGACGGGCATTTCGTGCTGTCGCGCCATCTGTCGGAACAGGCGATCTTCCCCGCCATCGACATCGGCAAGTCCTTGTCCCGCGTCATGGCCGATGTGGTGCCCGACGAGCATCGCATGGCCGCCGCCGCCTATCGCCGCCTGTGGGCGGCCTATGAGGAAAATCGCGACCTGATCCTGATGGGCGCCTATCGCCCCGGCAACGATCCGGTGATCGATGAAGCGGTGCAGCGGCGCCAGGACATTCTCGACTTCATCCGGCAGGATCAGAAGAGTTTCATCGATCTTCCCACCAGCGCCGATGCGCTGATCGCTGAGTTCGGCGCGTGAAGGAGGAGGTCTCCCGCCGCAACCGCGTGCTGCGCGTTCGCCATGTCCAGCATGCCATGGCGGTGGCCGAAACCGCCCGCGCCCGCGACGAGGCGGAGGGCATCGCCCGCAATGTCGAAAGGCTGCGCAATGTGCGCAATGATCTTTTTACGGCCCAGGGCGTCGCAACTGGCGCGAATTTTGCAGCGATGCAGGAACTGGCGGGTCGTCTGGAACAGGCGGGGCGCCAGCTGGATGGTGCGCTCTACGATGCGCGCCGCAAGGTGGAGGTCAAGGAAGGCCTCAGCCTGGCGGCCAATCGGGATCGCGAAATCGCCGTGAAGCTCAAGGATCGCGCCCGCGCGGACCTGGAGGAATGGCGGGAGAATAAACTGGCGGCTTTGCCGCGCTATCGCAGGATGCAGCGGACAGGAGATGTCTGACGTGAACATGCTGACCAGTCTCAAGGCCTTGCTCTTCTCCTCGGCCGCCACGCATGTGCCGGTCGAGGGGGCTGGCGCCCTTGCCGTTCCGGGCGAGGCGGGCGCCGATTTCGCGCAGTTGCTCCATGGTACGATGGAGGCGCCGACCGCAGCCCAGACGGTGGCGGTCACGGATGGGGCGGCGACCGCTCCGCAGGCCGCCGATCTGCCCGAAGTGGAGGCGTCCTCGACCGCAGTGACCACGGGAGAACTGCCCCTTGGCCTGGCAACGGCGCTGAATGCGGTTCAGGCCCATCGCAAGCCATCGTTGCCGTTGCCCCCTGGCCTGGCGCAGAGGGTGGAAAAGGCGCAGCAGAGCGATCAGGCCGAGGCTGAAGAGGTGGCGCCTGTACCGCCATCGGACGAGACGGGGCCTGTCGCGCCTGTAACACCGGAGCCTGTCGATCGAACTGCGCTGCCATCGCCTGAACCTGAAGAAGGCGAGTTGGTTGTCACCGATCAACCTGTCGGGAAACAGGATAAACCCGTCAAAGTCGCCAAATCTGTGGAAAAGGCGGAAATGGCGACTACCGAAGCTTTCGGGGATGATCCGGCCGTTGAGCAAGCGCCTCAAGAGGCGGGACCGGATCAGGAGGATGAGGGCAAGTCGGCTCCGGTCCGGAACGAAGCGGCGTCGCATCCCCTGCCAATGCCTATGCCGATGCCCATGCCCGTGGTGAATGCCGCGCCGCCGCCTCCCCCGGCCGAAGCGGCAGCAGGAGGTGAAACATCCCAGGCTTCCGCCGTTGTGCCGGAAGCATGGCCGCAGCCGGTGCCGATCCCGACAGACACAAAAGCCAGACCGGAGTCTCCGCCGGAAATCGACCCTGTCCCATCGGCCAAGGCCGCATCTCCAGCGCCTGACCCCACCGGGCTAGCCGCCGATATACCTGTCGTGATCGCGGAGGCTGCCCCGCAGCTTCGGGAATCCTCCCAGCCTGCGAGTCGGGCGCCGGTGACCGGCATTCCCGATGCTCCGATGGCAAAGCCTGTCCCGACCGCCGACGAACAGCCCACGGTCGCGGATCAGCCCTTGGCGGCGGTTCCCGCGGTGCAGGCCCAGCCGATGAAATCCGAAGCGCTTGCCCTGCTCCAGATGGTGCGCGATCAGATTTCGGCCCGTCAGCCGGGCGCGCCGGTTCGCGTCGGTGAACAGCTTTCCGCCATCGCCCGGACCAAGTCGGACCGGTCTTCGAGAATGGCTGAAACGCCCTTGGCAAGTCCGGCCCAGCCATCGCCCGACCTTTCGGCGCCACAGGCTGCGCCGCTGCAGTCCGCTTCCACCCCGGCCGTGCCTTCGACGGTTGCCGCCGCCCCGGTTGCGGATCTGTCCGCCAGCCTGGGCGCGCAGGTCGTCGACATGGGCGTTTCGGGCCAGTGGATCGACGGTCTGGCCCGCGATATCGCTGGGCTGTCCGCCAATGGAGCGCAGGGCCGTTTCCAGATCAACGCTGACCAGCTCGGCCCGGTCCAGGTCGATATCCGGCACGGACAGGAGGGCGCGTCCGTCAGCCTGACCGTTGCCAGCGCGGCGGCGGAGACGGCGCTTCGTCAGGACAGCGACCGGCTGCGGCTCGATGCGGGACTGGCGGCCGTGCGCATCACCGATGTGAAGATCGAGCGTGCGCCCCATGTCGCGGAAGCCGCGCGGGCCGACGGCGCCAGTCAGCAAGGTTCGCAGCAGCAGCCCCAGCAGCAGGCGTCCCAGCAACAGACGGGACAAAGCGCCTGGGCCAACAGCCAGAATATGGGACAGTCGCAGGGGCAGGGCCGCTGGCGGGCGCAGGAAAATAGCAGCTTTACCCCTAAAAATTCCGGCGATCCTGCCGTTCTTAACCATGACGACATGCGCCGGGCGGGCAATGATACCGTGCGCGCGCGCTATGCCTGATTGGCCTGATACGGGGGACTGTGACCGATGAGTGACGAGGCAAAGCCGAAGAAGAAAAAGGGCGGGGGCATGAAGATGATCCTGCTCATCGTCGTGGCCATGGTCGTGGGCGGGGCGGGCGCCGCCGGTGGCCTCTATGCCGCCGGTTTCTTCACCCACAAGGAAGAAGGGCCGAAGGAAGATCCGAACAAGCCGGTCCTCGTCCTTGCGGGCGAGAGCGCGGAGGACGTGGCCAAGGCCCATGGCGGCGGCGGTGGTGGAGAGGGTGGCGAAGGCGGCAAGGGCGGCGGCAGCAGCCATCAGCCATTGCCTGCTGGCGTCCATCTACCTGCCAAGGGCATCGATCTGCCCGCCCCGTCGAATCCGTCAGCCTATCAGGCGACCTATTTCCAGCTCCAGACGCCGTTCACATCGAACATGTCGGACACGGACGCCTTCGCCCAGATTTCGATCGCCGTTTCGACCTATTATGACATGCGCGTGATCGATGCGATCAAGGCCCATGAAATGGCGATTCGCAGCCAGGTGCTGATGATGCTGGCGCAGCAGCCGGTGGAGGCGCTGTCGACGCCGGAGGGCAAAAAGGCCCTTCAGGGCAAGATCAAGGGCATCATTAACGACATTCTGAAGCAAAAGACGGGCTATGGTGGCGTCGATAACGTTTATTTTACCAATTTCGTTATTCAATAGGGCTGCCTGAACGTGCGGGAAGTCCCCCGCCGTGATGGCAGGGGACATTCATGACCGACGTTCAATCCTATGCCTTCGGGCGAGGGGAATCGCAGGCGCCGCTGATGCTGTCAGGGCTGGACCGGCTGGGCGAAAAGCTCGGCCGGCGCCTTCGTGCCTTGTTCGAGCCGATTGCGGGCGCCCGGCCGCTTGTCGTCGCGCAGGATGCGCGGGCGCTGGAATTCGGCGCATGGGGCGCAGAAGTCCCCGCCTTTTCCAGCATTGGCGTCTATCGCCTGGCGCCGCTCAAGGGGCAGGTGCTGCTGCGGCTGGACGCGGCGATGATCTCCACGCTGGTCGACTGTTTCTACGGCGGCATCGGCAATCGCCCGCTGCCCTCGCGCGGCGAATTCACGCCTACCGAAGACCGGCTGATCGCCCGCATTTCCGATGCGTTCATGGCCCGCCTGATCGAATGCTGGAGCGACATGCTGGCGGTCGAACCGGCTCTGGTCGTCCGCGAAACCGGCATCGGCTTTGCTGCGGCAGCGCAGCCGGGCGAGCAGATGGTGCTGCAGCGCTTCAAGCTCAGTATCTCGCGCGATCAGGAATGGCCCATCGACCTGCTGTTCCCCCTCGCCGCGCTGCGGGCGGTCGAGCCGCTCATGGGGGCGAAACTTCCCGTTGACGAGGAACGCGTCGATCCGGTCTGGCAGGCCCGCATCGCCTCGCGGATGCGCGATATCCGCCTGCCTGCCCGCACGGTGCTGGCGCGGCCCAATCTTTCTCTGGCCGAACTGATGCAACTCAAGGCCGGCGATATCATTCCCGTCACCATCAACCGCAGCCTGCCGCTGATCGTCGGCGACCGCATCGTGGCCCATGGCTCGATCGGCGACCAGGACGGCCGCGCCGCATTCCAGATCGAAAAGCTTGCACAGGAACCCGGACAATGAGCGACATGAGCGAAGCACCGCGCCTCGACGGCATCGGAGAGGACAGCGTCAGCCGCATGGTGAACAACCGCCAATTCCGTTTGCTGGCGGACATTCCCGTCCGCATGTCGGTGGAGGTGGGGTCGACATCCCTGCGTCTGGCGGAAGTCATGGACCTGAGCGAAGGCAGCGTGGTCGAACTGGACCGGCAGGCCGACGACCTGCTCGACATCATGGTCAACGGTGCGCTGATCGCCAAGGGCGAGGTGGTGACGGTAAATGGCCGTTACGGCATCCGTATCGTCGAGATTGCCGCGACCGAAACCCGTCTGGCGGGTGTCGAACGGCGCGGTTGAGGATGCGCCCGATCTTTGGGTAACTGATTTTACCGCTTGCCTTGCGCGTCATTCTTTCCGAACGCATGACGCATTAACCATAGTCGCGGAAAGCCTTTGCATGATCTGGTATTTCGTCAAGCTGCTGATCCTGTTGCCTCTGGTGGGCGGCATGGCGTTCGGCGCGCTCTGGCTCTGGCGCAAATATCAGCCGGGCATGATGGTGGGGCAGAATGACCGCTCACTGAAATTGCTGGAAGCGCTGCCGATGGGGACTTTCGGCAAGCTGGCAGTCGTCGAGTTCGAGGGGAAGAAGATCCTGCTGTCCGTCACCCGAGGCCGGATCGAGAAGATCGCGGAAGGCGATCCCTATCGTGCGCGCTAAGGCCCTGTTGATTGGCGGCCTTGCGCTGGCCGTCGGCCTGTTGCTGGCCGAACCCGCGCTGGCACAGGCTGTCGCCCAGGCGGCGCCGGTCGACAATGGCGGCGCGCTGACCCGCGCCATGGGACAGATTTCGGGCGACGGCCGTTCGCTGTCGCTCTCCCTGCAGATCCTGATCCTTATGAGCCTGCTGACGGTGCTGCCGTCGCTGGTGCTCATGATGACCAGCTTCACCCGCATCCTCATCGTGCTGTCGCTGCTGCGGCAGGCGCTGGGCCTGCAACAGACCCCGCCCAATCAGGTGCTGGTCGGGCTGACCCTTTTCCTGTCGCTGTTCGTGATGCGGCCCTATGTCGATCAGATCAACGCACAGGCCTTCGACCCCTATGGCAAGGGGCAGATCAGCATCGAGGAAGCGGTGGGCCGTTCGGGCAAGGTGTTGCACGGTTTCATGACCAAGCAGACGCGCGAAACCGACCTCAAGCTGTTCCAGAATCTGGCCGAGGCGCCCGCCTTCAAGTCGCCCGCGGACATTCCCTTCTCGATCCTGCTGCCGGCTTTCGTGACGTCGGAACTCAAGACCGCGTTCCAGATCGGCTTCATGATCTTCCTGCCCTTCCTCATCATCGATCTGGTCGTCGCATCGACGCTGATGGCTTTGGGCATGATGATGCTGTCCCCCACGATCATCTCCATGCCGTTCAAGCTGCTGCTATTCGTGCTGGTCGATGGCTGGGCGCTGACCATGGGGTCGCTCGCCGGCTCCTTCGCCACCTGAGGAACGGGCCATGGAAAACGCCGATTTCTTCATGGGGCTGGCGCAGCAGGCGCTGTGGATCACGGCGCTGGCGGCAGCGCCGATCCTGATTCCGGCGCTGATCGCGGGCGTGCTGATCGGCATGATCCAGGCGGCGACCTCCATCAACGAACAGACGTTGAGCTTCATCCCGAAGATTCTGGTCGTCGGTGGGATGCTGGTGCTGTTCGGCGGCTCCATCATGGTGCTGATCGCCGATTTCACGCGCGAGATTTTCGAGCGCATCCCGGATCTGCTCCAATGATCGCGCCGGGCTTCGCCAATGTCGAAGTCCAGCTCTGGATCTGGCTCATCGCCATGATCCGGCCCGGCGCGGCCTTCATCGCCGCGCCCGTTTTCGGCGCGCCCGCGGTGCCGCTGCAACTGCGGCTGATCCTGTCGCTGGCGCTGGGCATGGCGGCGCTCAACAGCGTGCATATCGTGCTGCCCCAGGACGGCATCGCCAGCTTCGAAGGCGTCATGCTGGTCGCGGGCGAGGTCCTGGCCGGGCTTGCCATGGGGTTCGCCGTGCAGATCGGCTATGCCGCCGCGCTGGTCGCGGGCGAAGCGATCGGCAACACCATGGGTCTCAATTTCGCGGCGATGGTCGACCCCTCGTCGGGGCAGGCGACGCAGGCGGTGGGGCAGTTCCTTTCCATCCTCGCGACCTTTCTCCTGCTGGCCATGGATGGGCACCTCATGCTGGTGAGCTTCATCGTGCAAAGCTATCAGGCGTTGCCGCCGGGCGGCGCGATGCTGAGCAACGATGCGGTATGGCATCTCATCGAATTTGGCGGCGCGCTGCTGGGGGCGGGGGTGACGATCGCGCTGCCGGTCGGCTTCGCGCTGGTGCTGGTGCAGATCGTCATGGGCATGCTGTCCCGCACGGCGCCCGCGCTCAACCTGTTCGCGGTCGGCATGCCGGTGGCGCTGATGGCGGGGCTGGTGCTGCTGGCCATGGCCGCGCCGGTCATGGGGGATGGGATCACCGCCGCGCTCAAGGCCGGGCTGGACCAAGCCCAGTCCGTTTCGGAAGGGCATTGAGCGATGGCTGAAAGCAATGGCGGCGAAAAGACCGAAAAGCCGACAGCCAAGAAGCTGAGGGAAGCCGCCAAGAACGGCGACATCCTGCAATCGCGCGATCTGGCGACGGCTCTGGTGGTGATGGCCGGGATCGGCTGGATCGCGGTCACCGGTCCCAGGGTGATCGAATCCCTCTCGGACATGCTAATCGAGGCGCTGCGCTTCCGCCGTGAGGATATCGTCAATTTCGCCCCCGCCGACCGGGGGATGAGCCTGCTCTCCGGCATTGCCGTGCCGGTGGCGGGCATTCTGCTGGCGACCCTGCTGGCCGCCATTGCCGGGCCTGCGCTGCTGGGTTCGCTGGGCTTCCGTCCCGGCGCCTTCGCCCCCAAGGCATCGAAACTCAATCCCGCCTCCGGCCTCAAGCGGATGTTCGGGCTTCAGGGGCTGATCGAACTCGTGAAGTCGATTGCCAAGGTGTCGCTGCTGGGCGCCATCGGCGTCTGGATGATCTGGGACCGGATGACGGAGATCGTCGGCCTCGGCAAGGCGGGGCTGGCGCCTGCGATGGCGGATCTGGGCAATATCTTCATCATGACCTGCCTGGTCATGGCGGGCGGACTGTTCCTGATCGCTGGGATCGACGTGCCGGCGCAGCTCTTCCAGCGCGCCAAGCGGCTGTCGATGAGCAAGCAGGAAATCAAGGACGAGCACAAGGAAAGCGAAGGCTCGCCCGAACTCAAGGGCCATATCCGCCGACGCCAGTTCGAGGTGTTGAGCGGTTCCACCCGCAAGGCGGTAGCCGAGGCGAGCGTCATCATCACCAACCCGACCCATTTCGCGGTCGCACTGCGCTACAAGCCGGGGCAGGACGGCGCGCCCGTCGTCGTGGCGCGGGGCTGCGATGCGGTGGCGGCTGCGATCCGCGAACTGGCCGACCAGAATGGCGTGACCGTGCTGCAATATCCCGATCTGGCGCGCGCGATCTATTTCACCTCGCGCGCCGGACAGCTTGTCAATGAAGGGCTCTATATGGCCGTCGCGACGGTGCTGGCCTTCGTCTTCCGGGTCGAGAATCGCATGGCCAGCGAGATGGACCGGCCGTTCATCACCGTTCCGGACGATCTCCGCTTCGATGCGGATGGCAAGAAAATGCCATGATTTCAGTCGACTGAAAGGTCGCTCGAAAAAATAACGCTGCTTAACGCAAGTTTAGCACTTATTATCCGTATAATGTTCACGGGGACGCATTAAGATGGTGCGTCATGAACGACTATTTATCGCGGAGCGAGATATCGCCGGTTGAACGCAGCGCCACCCGCGCGCCGTCAGCCGTTTCCGCCGTTCAGCCGGTTTCCACCTCGGTTACGGCCAATTCCAGCGGCGGATCGGCACGAAACACAGCATCCGAAGACCAGGCGCAGGCCGAATCGGATATCGCCAGCAGTGCCGAATATGCCAGGGTCCATGCCCGCATCGCCGACATATTAGCCGACCTGCGGTCGCAGGACGGCATGACCACGGTCGAGGGCGCGGCGCAGGAAATCCAGTCCATGCTGCCCGCGCCGCAGGTGCTGGTGCCCTTGCCCCCGGCATCGAAGGAGGCGGTGGAAAGTTCGATCCGCATCGCCCGGCGCATCGCCGAACAGGCCGTCTATGCCCATGCCGCGCAAGCCAATGTCCGGCGCGGCACGGTCGACCAGATCGTGACCGCAAGCCTCTGACTTTCCGCTTTTTGCGTCCCCGCGAAAATCATTCCTAAAGGTCTTGGGTCTAGGGCCGTTCTTGCATTTGAAAGGACGGTCCCATGACTTCGGTGAGCAGCAGCATCTTGACGGCGCTTGGCGCAGGATCTGGCATCGACACCAGCTCGCTCGTCACCAGCCTGGTCAGCGCGGCGAAGGAGCCGAAGCAGACCGCGATCACCACCCGCCAGACCCTGAATACCGCGCGCATCTCCGCGCTGGCGTCCGCCTCCAGCTCGCTCGACACCTTTGCCGACGCGCTGAACAGCCTGCTGGCGGGAACCGGCTATTCGGGCACGCCGGCGTCCAACGACACCAGCATCGTCGCGGTCAGCGCGCTCCCGGGTGGAACGCCCACCGGCCTTCCCGCGCAGATCGAGGTGCAGCAACTGGCCTCGGCACGCACCCTGGCCTCCACCCCCGTTTCCGGCGCCACCTCCAGCACGGCGGTGGGTGAGGGGCAACTGACCCTGACGGTCGGCGGCAACAGTGCGACCATCACCATCGATTCGACCAACAACAGCTATTCCGGCCTCGCCACGGCCATCAACAATGCGGGGCTGGGCGTGACGGCGTCGGTCATCACCGATACCCAGGGGACGCGGCTGGTGCTGAAGGGGCCGACCGGCGAGGCGAACGACTTTTCGCTGACCAGCGTGTCAGGCACCGATCTCGCCCAATTCGCCTGGAGCGGCACCGACAGCAGCACCATGGCCTCCATGTCCGATCCCAAGGATGCGATCATCAAGCTGGACGGCGTGGAGCAGCATTATGCCAGCAACACGATCGACAGCGCCATTTCCTATCTCCGCATCGACCTCAACAAGGCATCGCCCGGCACCACCGTCACGCTCGCGACGAGCGAGCCGACCACCTCCATGCGCGACCTGATGGTCGAGTTCGTCGATGCTTACAATACGTTGATGAAGGCGCTGAACACGGCGACGGCGACCGGCACCGACTCCTCGAATGCGGGCGTGCTGAACGGCGAATCGTCGATCCGCGACATGAAGCGGCAATTGTCGCAGATGGTCTCGACCGCGCTGACGACGACCGGCACCTACAAGACGCTGAACGATATCGGCGTCAGCACCAATCGCGACGGCACGCTGTCCCTGGATACCACGGCTCTGGACAAGGCGATCGCGGCGGACCCCACGGCCATCACCCAGATGCTCAATCCCGCGGTCAAGACCAGCACCAATATCGGCCTCGCCGGGCTGATGGACAGCGTTCGCGACAATATCAAGAAGGATGGCGGCCCGCTCGCCACCTCGCAGAGCAAATATAAGGCGCTGGCGAGCGATCTCACCGATCAGCTCGACAAGCTGGACACGCAGATGAGCGATTATCAGGCGCAGCTGACCAAGGTCTATTCGGCCATGGAAACCCGGCTGTCCGCCATGAAGGCGACGCAGAGCTATCTGGAACAGCAGGTGGCGCTGTGGACCAAGAGCAGCAATTGATAAAAAAGGGTCAGGAAGAACATGTTCTATAATCACAGCGGCTTTGGTGGTGGTGCGGCGGCCCGGCGTTATGCAGCCGTGCATTCGGGCAGCCGGATCGAGGGCGCCACGCCTCATGCGCTGGTCAAGGTGCTGTTCGACGAACTGCTGCTCGCGCTGGATGCCGCCGCGCTGGCCGAACGGAACGGAGACCGCATCAAGGTTTCGGACAAGCAGGCCCGCGCCATGTCGATCCTGTTCGCGCTCGAATCGAGCCTGGATTTCGACAAGGGCGGCGACATCGCCACCGGCCTCGCGCAAATCTATCGCGAAGCCCGCCGCCTGCTGCTGGCCGGCGCCAAGGGACGCACGGCCGAGCCGGTCGAACAGGCCCGTGCCATGATCGGCGAGATAGCAGAAGCGTGGAATCAGATCGGGTAAACGGCCCCGATACCGTCCCTGCCGCATGGGGTTGCGCCTTTGGGGGCGCCCTTGTATAGGCAGCGCTCGCAAAGGGCGGCCCGGCGGGGGCCGCCTTTTTGCGTTTCGGAAAACTGCTTACATCAGCCCAGAAAGGGAAGGTCCATGTCGATTACGCCGCTCATGCCCGTTTACCCCCGGTGCGATGTACGCCCGGTCCGAGGCGAGGGCTGCTATCTGATCGGGGAGCGCGGCGAACGCTATCTGGATTTTGCCAGCGGCATCGCGGTCAACCTGCTGGGCCACGGCCATCCGAAACTGGTCAAGACCATCGCCGATCAGGCGGCGACGCTGATGCACACGTCGAACCTCTACGGCATGCCGCTGGGCGAGAAACTGGCGCAGCGGCTGGTCGACACGACCTTTGCCGACACGGTGTTCTTCACCAATTCGGGTGCAGAGGCGGTCGAGTGTGCGATCAAGACCGCGCGCCGTTACCATTATGCCAATGGGGAAGCGCACCGTCACAAGATCGTGACCTTCGACAACGCCTTCCACGGGCGGACGCTCGGCACGATCTCCGCGACCAGCCAACCCAAGATGCGCGACGGGTTCGAGCCGCTGCTGCCCGGCTTCGACGTGGTGCCGTTCAACGACCTTGCGGCAGCCACCGCCGCAGTCGATGAGGACACCGCGGCGATCATGCTGGAACCGGTGCAGGGCGAGGGCGGCGTCACGCCCGCGACGCAGGAATTCCTCGCGGGCCTGCGCAAGCTGTGCGACGAAAAGGGCCTGCTGCTGATCCTGGACGAAGTGCAGTGCGGCTATGCCCGCACCGGCACCTTCTTCGCGCATGAGCAATATGGCCTGACGCCCGACATCATGGCGGTGGCCAAGGGCATCGGCGCGGGCTTCCCGCTGGGCGCCTGCCTCGCGACCGAGGAAGCGGCCAAGGGCATGGTGTTCGGCACCCATGGATCGACCTATGGCGGCAATCCGCTGGCCATGGCGGTCGGCCTGACCGTGCTGGAAGAGGTGCTGGGCGAGGGCTTCCTGGATCATGTGAAGGCGATGGGCGCGCGCCTGCGTTCGGCGCTGGAGCAGCTCATCCCCAATCATGACGGCATGTTCGCGGATGTGCGGGGCATGGGCCTGATGCTGGGGGTCAAGATGACCGACAGCTACGATGCGCGCAATTTCGTGGCGCATCTGCGCGACAATCATGGCCTGCTGGCAGTGTCGGCGGGGCAGAATGTCGTGCGTATCCTGCCGCCCCTCGTCATCGAGGAAAGCCATATCTCCGAATGCATCGAGAAGATCTCTGCCGGTGCGCGGAGCTTTGCGGACGCGAACGCGGCCTGACGCCAATCATCCCCCTCCGTTCGACGCGATCGGACGGAGGACGGGATTGGGGGTTATCATGAGCAGACATTTCCTGAACCTGAGTGATGCCGGCGGCGATGCCATCGCCGCCATGATTTCCGACGCCATCGACCGGAAGGCCGCGCGCAAGGACTGGCCCAAGGGTCGGGCCGATGCCGATGCGCCGCTCGCCGGGCACACGCTGGCGATGATCTTCGAGAAGAATTCGACCCGCACCCGCGTGTCCTTCGACATGGCGATCCGCCAGCTGGGCGGCACGTCGCTGATCCTGGACGGCGCGACCAGCCAGCTCGGCCGGGGCGAGACGATCGCCGACACCGCGCGCGTGTTGAGCCGTATGTGCGACGCCATCATGATCCGCACCGACGATCATGCGAAGATCGAGGAAATGGCGCATCATGCCAGCGTTCCGGTCATCAATGGCCTCACCGACCTGTCGCATCCCTGCCAGATCGTCGCGGACCTGCTGACCGTGGTGGAACATGGGGTGGCGCTGCCCGGCAGCCAGTGGGCCTGGCTGGGCGACGGCAACAACGTCCTCCATTCGATCGTCGAGGCGGCGGGTCTGATGAAGTTCGACGTGCGCATCGCCGTGCCGGAGGGCTATGATCCCGATCCGTCCTTCGAGGCGGAAGCCGGTGCGCGTGGCGCCCGGATCGTCCATAGCCGGGATCCGCAGGCGGCGGTGGCGGGCGCCGATATCGTCGTCACCGACACCTGGATCTCCATGGGCCAGGCCCATGCCGAGGAAAAATTGAAGGCGATGATGCCCTACCAGGTGACGCCCGAATTGATGGCGCTGGCCAAGCCGACCGCCAAATTCCTCCACTGCCTGCCCGCGCATCGCGGCGAGGAAGTGGTGGAAGCGGTGATCGACGGGCCGCAATCGGTGATCTGGGACGAGGCGGAAAACCGCATTCACGCCCAGAAGTCGGTGCTGCTCTGGGCGCTGGGCCGCCTCGGTTGAGTTTGGCAGGCGCCTTCCTATCTAGCATCCTTTGACTGGCCCGCAAATGCGGGCCGCACGGAGCCTGATTTGACCACGACTGCCTCTCTCGACCAGGCCCTTGGCTTCACCATCCCCTCGCGCCATGCACGCGGGCGGATCGTGCGGCTGGGTCCGGTCCTCGACGATGTGCTGGCCGCCCATGCCTATCCGCCGCAGATCGAGCGGCTGCTGGCTTCCGCGCTGGTGCTCGCGGCGCTGCTCGGTACGACGCTCAAGGATGCGGGCGGCCAGCTCACCCTTCAGGCGCAGACCGAAAATGGCGTCGTCAGCCTGCTGGTCGCCGACTACAAGGGCGGCGAGGTGCGCGGCTATGCCAAGTTCGACGCCGACCGGCTGGCCGAACTCGGTCCCGATCCGACGCTGTTCGGCCTGTTCGGCAAGGGTTATCTCGCCATCACTTTCGACCAGGCGGTGAGCGGCGAGCGCTATCAGGGCATCGTGCCGCTGGACGGCGAGTCGCTGGCGGACGCGGCGGAACATTATTTCTTCCAGTCCGAACAGATCCCCAGCATCATGCAGATCGCGACCCGCCACGACGCGGGCGAAGGCTGTTTCGCCGCCGGCCTGCTGCTCCAGCATCTGCCCGAAGGCGAAGTCGGACGCGAACGGCTCCACGTCCGCCACGACCATCCCGAATGGGAACATGTGCAGGCACTGGCCCATACGCTGAAGGATACAGAACTGACCGATGGTACCTTGCCGCTGGCCGATATCGTCTGGCGGCTGTTCCATGAAGAGGATGAGGTGCGCGTTACGGAGCCGACAGCGCTTTCCAAGGGGTGCCGCTGCGACCTTGGCCACATCCGCAGCGTGATCGGCCGTTTTCCGGCGGAGGAGCGCGCGGAAATGGCCGACGATCAGGGCATTATCGGGGTCGATTGTGCCTTCTGTTCGCGCATGTTCCCGGTGGCGCTCGACAGTTTCGGACAGGGCTGATCGTCCCATTTTCGCCAGCCGCGCTCCGGCCCGGATTCGTTTCGCTATCAAATTGCCGCAATTCGCAGGCATGACGATCGGCGGAGTCGCATTCCGGCGCGGCTGGCGCGCAACTGATGAGGATTTCGGGAATGGGCTTGCGCACGTTGATATCAGCGTTTGCGATCATGGCGGCGGGCTGGCCCGCTCAGGCGGCTCCGCCCTCGCCACGGCTCGCCAAGGGGCTGGAGCCGGGCGAATGGGAATTGCGCGAACGCGGCGGGGATGGCGATGTCCGGCGCCTCTGCATGTCCGATTTCCGCCAGTTCCTGCAGATTCGACATGCCCGCGCGAGTTGCAGGACCTTCATAGTCAGTGAGACGCCGACCCGGCACGTCGTGACCTACGAATGCGGCGCTGCGGGTAATGGACGCACCGATCTGCGCGTGGAAACCGCGCGGCTTGTCCAGATCCGGTCGCAGGGCATTGCCGAGGGCGCACCCTTCGAATTCGCGATGGAGGGGCGCTGGATCGGCGCCTGCCACTAGACTTGCGCTGATGCGCCGGGAGGGGTAGCGCGGACCCATGGTTGCCCATGAAGGAAAATTTGCCGTCGTTCTGCTGTCGGGCGGACTCGACTCCATGGTCGCGGGCGGGATCGCGCGCGAAGCCGGTTATCGGGTGCTGGCCCTCACCATTGATTATAATCAGCGGCATCGCCTGGAATTGCAGGCTGCCGCCCGGGTCGCGTCGGCGCTCAATGCCCTTTCCCATATCGTCCTGCCGCTCGATCTCAGCGCCTTTGGCGGATCGGCCCTCACGGCGGACATCGCCGTACCCAAGGGCGGCGTGGAGGCGGGCATTCCGATCACCTATGTGCCTGCGCGCAACACCATCTTCCTGTCGCTGACCTTGGGCATGGCGGAGGTTGCGGGTGCAAACGACATCTATATCGGCGTCAACGCGCTCGATTATTCGGGCTATCCCGACTGCCGCCCCGAATTTATCGAGGCCTTCCAGAATATGGCGGCGCTGGCCACCAAGGCGGGCGTCGAGGGCGATCCCGTTCGCATCAACGCGCCGCTCCAGCATATGAGCAAGGCCGATATCGTGCGGGAGGCGCATCGGCTGGGGCTGGACGCCGGGATGAGCTGGTCCTGCTATGACCCGACCCCGGACGGGAAGCATTGCGGCCTGTGCGATAGCTGCCGCCTGCGTTCCAAGGGGTTCGAGGAGGCAGGTCTGCCCGATCCCACCATCTATGCGGTAAAGCCCTGACGCCATGGGCTATGCCGTCAAGGAGATGTTCCTCACCCTTCAGGGGGAGGGCGTCCATGCCGGGCGCCGGGCGGTGTTCCTGCGCTTTGCCGGGTGCAACCTGTGGACCGGGCGGGAACAGGACCGGGCGAGTGCCATCTGCCGCTTTTGCGACACGGATTTCGTCGGCACGGATGGCGAGGGCGGCGGCAGGTTCGCCGATGCCGAGGCTCTGGCTGACGCGGCGCTGGCCTTCTGGGGCGAGGGTGAAGAAGGGCGCTATATCGTCCTGACCGGAGGCGAACCGATGCTCCAGATCGATGATGCGCTGGTCGATGCGCTGCACGCGCGTGGCTTTTCCATCGCGATCGAAAGCAACGGCACCCTGCCCGCGCATCCGGGGCTGGACTGGGTCTGTATCAGTCCCAAGGCGGGAAGTGAGGTCGTCCAGTGCAGCGGCAACGAGCTGAAGCTGGTCTGGCCGCAGCCGGGGCAGGGCCATAGCCTCGCCGATGTGGAGGCTATGGAGGGCTGGGCCTTCGACCATTGGCTGGTTCAGCCGCTCGATGATCCCAGAGCCAGGGAAAATGCGCAGGCGGCGGTCGATCTGGTGATGGCGCGCCCGCGCTGGCGGCTCACGCTCCAGTCGCACAAATATCTGGGATTGCGTTAGGCGCGGCTTGCCTGACTCAGTTGAGGCCGGTCAGGCTTTCGCTGCCGAACATCCGTTCGACCTCCAGCACCAGATCGCGCAGGTGGAAGGGCTTGGACAGGACCTTGGCCTGCGGCACGGCCTTGCCCGCCTTCAGCGTCACGGCGGCAAAGCCCGTGATGAACATGATCCGCATTTCGGGCGCGACGGCGGCGGCATGTTGGGCCAGTTCGATGCCGTCCATTTCCGGCATGACGATATCGGTTAGCAGCAGGTCGAACCGGTCGCTGTTGATATGGGGCACGGCCTCCGCCCCTGTCGACACCGCCACGACCTCATAGCCGGACCGCTCCAGGGCGCGGGCCAGATAGGTGCGCATGCTTTCATCGTCTTCGGCCAATAATATTCGAACCATCGCCCCGTTTGTCTCGCCCCAGGCCCTTTACGGCCGACACACCAGATCGCCCCCTTCGCGGATGGCGTGAAGCGCCTATATATGCGACAAGGTGTAAATATTATCCAGCCGAGTAACCATTTTTGGACGGTGGCGTGTGAAAGGAGTCCCATTGGCACATTCCGCGCCGCCGGTTCCCACCGAATCCACCCCCGCCTATGATCTTTACGAGCCGGAGATGCCGTCCGGCCCGGTCATCATTTCCGTCCCCCATGCGGGCCGCGACTATGATTCGCCCCTGCTCGCCCAGGCGCGGGTAAGCCGGGAGATATTGCAGCGGCTTGAGGACCGTTGGGCCGATCTGATCGCCTATCCCCTGGTCGATCGGGGCTGGCCGGTGCTGGTGGCGCGGGCGCCCAGGGCGATGATCGACCTCAACCGGCATGAGCGGGAGGTCGATCCGGGCATGGTCACCGGCATCCCGCGCGACTGGCCCCTGCAGAGCAGCGCCAAGCTGAGGGGCGGCCTGGGCCTTGTTCCGCGCCGCCTGCCGGGCGCGCATGAGCTGTGGCAGCGGCCGATCGCATGGACGGAAGTCGAGCGCCGGATCGCGCAGATCCACCGGCCTTATCATGCGACGCTGGCGCGGCTGATGCGGACGGCGCGGGAAACCCATGGCCATGCGATCCTGATCGACCTCCATTCCATGCCGCCCCTGCCGCCGCCCGCCGCGGGACAGAAGGCGCCGGACCTGGTGCTGGGCGATCGCTTCGGCCGCAGCGCGTCGGCGCGATTGATGACGCTGGCGGCGGATGTCGCGGCCGGCCATGGACTGATCGCGGCGCAGAACCATCCCTATGCGGGCGATCATATGATCGAACGGCATGGGCGTCCGGCGCAGGGTCTTTATGCGATCCAGCTCGAATGCGACCGACGCCTGTATCTGGACGAGACGCTGGACCGGCCGGGGCCGGGGCTGGCGGATTTGAGCCGGGTCGTTGCCGCCATGGTGGAGGCGCTGGCCCAGGAATTGCCCCGGAGCGGCTATGCGATGGCGGCGGAGTGAAGGCCGTCAGTGGGCTTTGACGAACCGGACGTCCGACCCAGGGGCCTGGGTGACATAGGTGACACGATAGCGGCCTTTGCGACGCGCCGTTTCGCGCCCTTTTCCTGTGGGTTGATCGACGATGGAAAGAGCCGGGGCGGGCATAGCGCGGCCTGGAGGGTGTAGGACAGGAAAAAGCGCCAGTGCGAGTGAGTTCGGGGCGGCGTTGCGTATTTCCCCTCCACCGCGCTTCCTGCTCCAACGCCTGTCGCTCCGGCATGGCGACAGGAAAAAGGGCGGCGCCATGCAGGCACCGCCCTGAATTTCTCCGGCGCAAAGCCGGGAAGCGAGGCCCCGCGGTCGCGAGGCCCTGCATCTTGTCGACCGAACTTACTTGAGTTCGACGGTCGCGCCAGCTTCTTCCAGCTGCTTCTTGACCTTCTCGGCCTCGTCCTTGCTGACGCCTTCCTTGATCGCCTTCGGCGCGCCTTCGACGAGCGCCTTGGCTTCGGTCAGGCCCAGGCCGGTGATGGCGCGGACTTCCTTGATGACGTTGATCTTCTTGCCACCGTCGCCGGTCAGGATCACGTCGAACTCGGTCTGCTCTTCAGCAGCGGCAGCAGCCGGGGCGCCGGCGGCGGGGCCAGCGACGGCGACGGCAGCGGCGGCCGAAACGCCCCACTTTTCTTCCAGGGCCTTCGACAGCTCGGCGGCTTCGAGGACGGTCAGGGCCGACAGCTGGTCGACCAGAGCATTGATATCTGCCATGTTAAATTCCTAAAAAATTGAGTTGAAAACGTTCGTTTCGAAAAGGCGTGGCGATTAGGCCGCGTTCTTTTCCGCATAAGCGTTGAAGACCCGTGCGAGCTGGGCAGCCGGTGCCTGGGTGACGGTCGCGAGCTTGGTCGCGGGCGCAACGAGCAGCCCGACGATCTTCGCACGCAGTTCATCCAGCGACGGCATCGAGGCGAGCGCCTTGACGCCCTCCGCGTTCAGCATCACATCGCCCATCGCGCCGCCAACGATCTCAAGCTTGTCGTTGGTCTTGGCGAATTCGACGGCAACCTTGGCGGCAGCCACCGGATCGGCCGAGGAGGCGAGGCCAACCGGGCCGGTCAGCAGGTCGCTGATGCCGGTATAGTCGGTGCCTTCAAGGGCGATCTTGGCGAGGCGGTTCTTCGTAACCTTGTAGGTGCCGCCGGCTTCCCGCATCTTCTGGCGCAATTGGGTCGACTGGGCGACCGTCATGCCGAGGTTGCGGGTCACGACGACCACGCCAACATCCGCCAGATGTGCGTTCAGCGCGGAAACGACCTCAGCTTTCTGATTACGATCCATGCCATTACTCCACTTCATGTCCGTCCGGAACATCCGGGCGAACGGCAAAACCCGCGACGAATCGCGGGGCATCGAGTCCGAAGGGGAGAGATCGACTGGCCCGAATCCTCAAGAGGGAACAGGCAGACCCGGACAGGCGCAAGACCCGGCCGGCAAAGAACTTTTCCCCGTCTAGGCTGGAAATTAAGAAGGGCATATTCCCTTCACCAACTGTCTCGGACGGAAGACCGCCGGCATTGCTGACGGCGGTCTGCTGCGGGCGCCCTTACAGCGCCTGACAGGCAAAAGCAACGGATAACGAGCACGCCGCTCCCACGGAAGCAGGAAAGCGGAAGACGGCCTACACCCGATCCGCCTGCACCACCGCGTCGAGCGCGCGGAGCGCCGAGAGGATGCGGTTGAGATGCTGGGCGTCGGCCACTTCCAGGTCGATGATGTCGGTGTGGAAGGGGCCTTCGCGGTTCACCAGTTGCAGGTTGAGGATGTTCGCCTTGGTCGCGCCGAACACGTTGGTGACGGCGGCCAGCGCGCCCGGCTGGTTCTTGACGATGACGGAAAGCCGCGCCGTGCCGCCCTTCGACCTGCTGTCCCAGCTCAGGTCCACCCAGTCGTCATCCTGCCCGGCCTCCAGCGAGCGGCAGTCGATGGTGTGGACCTCGATCGGTTCGCCGGTACGGCGGACGCCGACGATGCGGTCGCCCGGAACGGGGTGGCAGCAGTCGCCCAGATGATAGGCGATGCCCGGCGTCAGGCCGCGGATCGACACCGGGGCATGCTGGCGCGGATGGGCTTCCTCCATCCCCTCCGCGCTGGTCGAGCCGGGGACCAGCGCTTCCATCACTTCCGAATCGAGCAGGCGGTGGGTGGCGATGGCGACCATCAGCGAGGCGCGATCGTCCAGCTTCAGCCGCTTCAGGGCGGCCTTGAGCGCCTTGTCGCCCAGTTCGCTCGCCAGTTCGGGGGAGAAGCGGCCGATAATCTCCTCATAGAGCTTCTCGCCCAGCGCCACTTCCTCGCCGCGCTGCTTCTGGCGGATATAGCGGCGGATGGCGGCGCGCGCCTTGCCGGTGACGGCGAAGGTCAGCCAGCCGGGCTGCGGCTCCTGCCCTTCCGATTTCAGGATTTCGACCTGATCGCCATTTTCGAGCGGCGTGCGCAGCGGCACGACGCGCCCGTTGACCTTGGCGCCCACGGTCTGGTTGCCGAGCGAGGTGTGCACCGCATAGGCGAAATCGACCGGCGTCGATCCCTTGGGCAGCTGGTGCAGTTCGCCCTTGGGGGAGAAGGCGAAGATCCGGTCCTGATACATCGCCATGCGGGTATGTTCGAGCAGCTCGTCCGCATCCTGGCTCTGTTCCAGTATCTCGACCAGGTCGCGCAGCCAGGCGGCATGATGGTCGCCCGCATCGCCCTTCTGCTTGTAGGCCCAGTGCGCGGCGAGGCCGAGTTCGGCGTCATGATGCATGTCGCGGCTGCGGATCTGCACCTCTATCCGGGCATTTTCCTGATGGATGACCGTGGTGTGCAGCGAACGGTAGCCGTTGCGCTTGGGCGTCGAGATGTAATCCTTGAACCGGCCCGGCACCATCTTGTAGGTGCGGTGGATGACGCCCAGAGCGCGGTAGCAGTCATCCTCCGTCTCGGTGATGACGCGGAACGCCATGACGTCGGTCAGCTGCTCGAAGCTGATGTGGCGTTCCTGCATCTTCTTCCAGATGGAATAGGGATGTTTCTCGCGGCCCGACACCGTGACCGACAGCCCCTTGCCGCCCAGCAGCAGTTGCAGTTCCGCGCCGATCCGATCGACCTTGTCATGGCCGCCTTCCTTCAGCTGCTCCAGCCGCTTGGTGATGCTGTCATAGGCTTCGGGTTCGAGTTCGCGGAAGGCGAGAAGCTGCATCTCGCGCATGAAGTCGTACATGCCGATCCGCTCGGCGAGCGGGGCGTAGATGTCCATCGTCTCGCGGGCGATGCGGCGGCGCTTCTGCTCATTCTTGATGAAGTGCAGGGTGCGCATATTGTGCAGCCGGTCGGCGAGCTTCACCAGCAGCACCCGGATGTCGTCCGACATGGCGAGCAGGAATTTGCGCAGATTCTCGGCCGCCCGCTCATTTTCGGACATGGCCTCGATCTTCGACAGCTTGGTGACGCCGTCGACCATGCGGGCGACGTCCTTGCCGAAGGCGTGCTCGATCTCCTCATAGGTGACCAGCGTATCCTCTATCGTGTCGTGCAGCAGCGCGGTCACGATGGTCTGGTCGTCCAGGTTGAAGTCGGTCAAGATGCCCGCGACTTCAATCGGATGGCTGAAATAGGGGTCGCCGCTGGCGCGTTTCTGGCTGCCATGTTTCTGGACCGAAAACACATAGGCACGGTTGATCATCGCTTCGTCCGCGTCGGGATCGTAGCGTTTCACACGTTCGACAAGTTCATACTGGCGTAGCATTGTTTCCCGATTGTCCGCTCTGCCCCTTGCAGTGCAACAAAAAAATCCCATTTCACAAAAACGCGCTGCACTTTTGCAACAGCGATGGCTTTGAGCTATCTATGGGACCCATGAAGCATAATCTGGCGCAGGATCTGCAACAATGCGCGCTTCCGAGCGCGCTGGAGGCCATGGGCGAACGCTGGTCGTTCCTGATCCTGAGGGGTGCCCTGTCGGGCATTCGCCATTTCGAGGATTTCCAGTCGATCCTGGGCATCGCCCGCAACATCCTGGCCAATCGCCTCGCCCGGCTGGTCGAAAACGGCATATTGGTGCGCCAGCCGATGCAGTGCGACCGGCGCAAGGTGGAATATCGGCTGACCGAAAAAGGGCAGGATCTGGCGCCCGCCATGATCGCGCTGCGCCAGTGGGGCGAGAAATGGGGCTGCGGTCCCATCGCCTGCCAGGTGCTGGCCGACAGCCGCGACCGGCAGCCGATCCGCAAGATGGCCATCCAGGCGCATGACGGCCGCACGCTGGACCTGAGCGACCTGGTGTGGCTGTGCATCGATGAGGAAACGCCGGTCGCGGCTGCGCCCGTGCCTGAAACGGTGCCGGAAACGGTGAAGGCGGCCTGACGGAGCGCTTGGTTTTGACGAGGGGCCGTCGTCGTCCCGAAAACCGGGCCGTGTAAAAAAACCGGTTCCCACTTTTTCGCCTGATGCTCTAGTCTGACCGCAATGTCAGTGCATCGCTTCCAACCGCAGCCCTTCTTCGCGGACAAGAACCGCGCTTTCTGGAACCTCCAGTCGCTGGGCTGGGCCGGGGCCTTCCTGCTGCGCGGTTCATCGACCATCGCCAACGGGCAGCCGCTTTCCAGCCTGATTCCGGTGATGATCTCGACCGTGTCGGGCTATTCGGTGACGCTGCTGATCGCGGTGGTGTTCCGCTTCCTGCAACGGCAGCGGCCGATCATCACCTGGGGCGCGTCGATCGTGACGGTGGTCGTGGCGGCGGGGCTGGTGGCCTTCATCGACGCCTGGGTGTTCTCGACCCAGAACCGGGGCAGCGAGACGGCGGGGCTGCAACTGTTCCTGGGCGCCTTCTATCTCAGCATGACATTGCTGGGGGCCTGGTCCGCGCTTTATTATGCGATCAATTTCTACCTGACGGTGGAGGAGCAGGCGGACCAGCTGCTGCGGCTGGAAAACCAGGCGTCGAGCGCGCAGCTGGCGATGCTGCGTTACCAGCTCAACCCGCATTTCCTGTTCAATACGCTCAACAGCATTTCGACCCTGGTGCTGCTGAAGCAGACCGACCGGGCCAATGCGATGCTCTCGCGCCTGTCCTCCTTCCTGCGCTATACGCTGATCAACGAGCCGACCGCGCAGGTGACGATCGAGCAGGAGATCGAGACGCTGAAACTCTATCTCGAAATCGAAAAGATGCGGTTCGAGGACCGTTTGCGGCCCGTCTTTCACATCGATCCGGCGGTGGCGCAGTCGCGCCTGCCCTCGCTGCTGCTCCAGCCGCTGGTCGAAAATGCCATCAAATATGCGGTCACGCCCAAGGAGGAGGGGGCCGAAATCTCCGTCACGGCGCAGCCTGCCGGTGAAAATGTCCGGATCATCGTATCCGACACGGGTCCGGGATTGAATGAGGGGTTCACCCGCCCGAACAATCCTGTCAGCGAAGGAACGGGCGTCGGCCTGGCGAATATCCGCGACCGCCTGATTCAGGCCTTCGGGGAACGACAGAGCTTCGAAACGCGTTCCACGCCAGGCGGCTTTTCGGTCCTGATCGAAATGCCGCTTAACCTGGATGAACCATCGAGAGTGGCCGCATGACCATCAGAACAATCCTCGTCGACGACGAAAGCCTGGCTATCCAAGGCCTCAAGCTGCGTCTGGAAGCGCATGAGGATGTCGAAATCGTAGAAACCTGTTCCAACGGCCGTGAAGCGATCCGCGCCATCAAGACGCACAAACCCGACCTTGTGTTCCTCGACATTCAGATGCCCGGTTTCGACGGCTTTTCCGTCGTGCAGGGGCTGATGGAGGTCGAACCCCCGCTCTTCATCTTCTGCACCGCCTATAGCGACCATGCCATCCGCGCCTTCGAGGCGCAGGCGGTCGACTATCTGATGAAGCCGGTGGAGGAGGGACGGCTGGCCGACGCGCTGGACCGGGTGCGCCAGCGCCTGTCGGAAAGGCGGCAGGTGCAGGAAGCCGAGAAACTGCGCGAGGTGCTGGCGGAGGTCGCGCCCGACGCGATGACCGAATTCGACTCCGGCGACGAGGATGCGCCGGCCGCCAACCGCTTCGAAAAACTTATCAACATCAAGGATCGCGGGCAGATTTTCCGCGTGGACGTGGATTCGATCGAGCGGATCGACGCGGCGGGCGACTATATGTGCATCTATACCGCCGACAATTCGCTGATCCTGCGCGAGACGATGAAGGATCTGGAAAAGCGGCTCGACCCGCGCAATTTCCAGCGGGTGCACCGCTCCACCATCGTCAATCTGAGCCAGGTGCGGCAGGTGAAGCCGCATACCAACGGCGAATGCTTCCTGGTGCTGGAATCCGGCGCGCAGGTAAAGGTCAGCCGCTCCTATCGCGACGTGGTGGCGCGGTTCGTGCACTGACGCTTAACGGAACACCCATTGCCGGTTGAGGCCGAACACCACGGCCGGCGTCACGAAGACCATGGCCGGGATGGGCGACCATTCCGGCCATCGCATATGGGTGACGCACAGCCACACCCAGAGCGCGTTCAGCGCATAGCTGATGAGCGATACCGCGAGGAAGCGGAAACCGCGCGCCGCCTGGTTGTCGCGGCCGCCATGGCCGCGGAAGGTGAAGGCGCTGTGCGTGACATAGCCGATCAGCACCGCCGCCAGATAGCCGATGCCGTTGGCGACCTGCGGATGCAGGCCGACCGGCGCCGCCAGCGTCCAGTAGATCGTCGCCTGGCAGGCGGTCACGAACAGCCCTGTCAGGCCGTATCGGACGATCTGCCAGAACAGGGCTTGCTGATGCGGTGTCAAGATTTGGAGGATTTTCATGCCGCCCCGTTGCGCTTTGATGCGGAGCCTCTAAAGCGGATTTCGTTTTCACGAAACCGCCTTGGATGTTTTTGATGCCGCATTTTCTGAGCCATCGACCGATAGCGGTCGAGTGGAAAATGCTGTGATCGGGCGCCCATGAACCTGCAAGGCTGGCCTGCCGTGCGTTCGCGCGCCGCGTTCCTGGCGGGGAAATTCTCCGCCTATGCCGATCGCCACTGGAAATGGCTGACGCTGCTGCTGTGGATCGCCCTGATGGCCGGGTTCCTGGTGGTGCGCTGGCCGCAGATCCACTGGCTCACTCTGAGCGATACCGACGACAATATCCGTTTCGTGCAGGTGAAGGACTGGCTGGCGGGGCAAGGCTGGTACGATCTGCGCCAATATCGGCTCGATCCGCCCGCGGGCTTCAACATCCACTGGTCGCGGCTGGTGGACCTGCCGATCGCGGGGCTGATGCTGTTCTTCCGCGCCTTCCTCGACCAGGGGCTGGCGGACCGGCTGGCCTGCGGCATCGCGCCGATGATCCCGATCCTGCCGCTGATGCTGGGGCTGGGCTTCATCGCCCGGCGGCTGGCGGGGGGCAATAGCTGGATATTGGCGGCCGCCGCGCCCTTCGCCGCGCAGATGGGCATCAGCATGTTCATGCCCATGCGGATCGACCATCATGGCTGGCAGCTCGCCCTCACCGTGCTGATGCTGGCCGGGCTGATCGATCGCAACTGGCTGCGCGGCGGGATCGTCGCCGGGGTCAGCAGCGCGCTTTCCATCGCCATCGGCATGGAGATGATCGTCTACCTGGCGGCAGGCGGCGCGTTGATCGCATTGCGCTGGGTGTTCAAGGATGGCGCGGCGCGGCGGATGCTGCCCTATGCGTTGAGCCTGACCGGCGCGACGTCGCTCTGCTTCCTGGTCTTTGCCAGCCATGCCAACCGCCAGATGGTGTGCGACGCGATCTCGCCCATCTGGGTCGCGATCTTCGCGGCGGCTTCGGCGGGGATGGTGCTGCTGGCGTTGCTGCCGCTCAGGAACTGGCCCGCGCGCCTGGGTGCGGGCATCTTGGTCGGCGCGGCGGTGGCGGCCTTTGCCTGGCTGAACTGGCCGCAATGCCTGTCGGGCGCCTATCAGATCTCGCCCGAATTGCAGAAGCTCTGGCTCGCCAATATCCGCGAGGCCAAGCCGATCAGCGTCCAGCCCTGGAGCCTGATCGTGCCGTTGATGGCGATTCCGGTCGCGGGCGTCATCGGCCTTGTCTGGGCATTGTGGGATTCGCGGCGCGACGGCGACCGGCTCTGGGCCTGGGCGACGGTGGGGCTGATGATGCTGTTTTCGACCGCCCTGCTGTTCTGGCAACTGCGCGCCGGGCCTGCGGCGCAGTTGCTGGCGATCCCGCCCGCGGCCTGGGCGGCCTATCGCCTGCTCTGCCTGATCGGGACGGGGCGCCCGCTGGTGCGGGGGCTGGCGCTGCTGGGGACCGCGCTGGTCGCCGTGGTGGTCTTCGCGACCCCGCTCTATCCGCAGATGAACGCGCTCTGGGCCAGGGCGACGGGCGAGGCGCCCAAGCCGCAAAAGCCGGCCGTCGCCACCCGCAAGGCCGCGATCAACAAGGCCAATGGCCGTTGCCGCACGCTGCCCGTGCTGGAGGTGCTGAACCAGCTTCCGCCCGCGACCATCTTCACCATGGTGGATCTGGGGCCGCGCCTGATCGCGACGACCCACCATAGCGCGGTCGCCGGTCCCTATCATCGCAACGGGGCGGTGATTCTGGACATGCACCATGCCTATGACGGGCCGGCGGACGCGTTCCGGCCGATCGCGGCGAAACATCATGCGACCTATCTGCTGGTCTGTCCCGGCTTCCCGGAAGGCACCATCTACCAGTCGCGCAGCCCCAGGGGCTTCTACGCCGGGCTGATGCGGGGGGAGGTGCCGGACTGGCTTCATCCCGTCCCGCTCAGGACGGGCCTGACGCTGCCCTACACCCTCTATCGCATCGATTATGGACGGCGTCCGTCATCAGCGTCGGGCGACGAAAAAGTCCCGCAGCAGCGCTGAGGCCTCCGCTGCGGCGATATCGCCATAGACTTCGGGCCGGTGCAGGCACTGCGGCTGGTTGAAAAGCCGCGGGCCCTGCTCGATCGCGCCGCCCTTGGGGTCGGGCGCGGCATAATAGAGCCGGGCGATCCGGGCGTGGGAAATGGCTCCCGCGCACATGGGACAGGGTTCCAGCGTCACCCAGAGATCGCAGCCGGTGAGGCGAAAATCCCCGATATGGGCGGCGGCGGAGCGGATCGCGACGATTTCGGCATGGGCGGTGGGGTCCTTGTCGCGGCGGTTGCGATTCTCGCCCTCACCGATGATCCGGCCGTCCAGCGTCACGACCGCGCCGATCGGCACTTCGCCCGCCTCCTGCGCGGCGCGGGCGAGGTCAAGGGCGCGCCGCATGGGGTCGGGCAGGGGAAAGGGCGGTGGCATGCCATCGCCCTTACAGCATCGGCCCGGAAAGGGACAATCAGGGTTTCTTGACGTCGACGGTCGGCACCTCGACCGTTTCCTTGCGCTTGCCGACCTCCACCTTGGCCACATTGGCCTCATATTTGGGCAGGGTGCCGCCCTTGACCGCGATTTCGGGCAGGCGCCCTTCCTGCGTTTTCTGCAGGTCGATGAAGCCGGTCGCGACGCCCGCGCCCAGCAGGAGCAATATGATCAGCAAAAGGCCACCAATGAATCGCATTTCCGCCTCCTGTCGGTTAAGGGGGAGAACGTCCCGGAGTCGGAAAGGGTTGCGCATGTGATCCCGGAAAGGCTCCCGGCGGGTTGACGGCGGGATGGAATCCCGTTATCGGCGCCGCTTTCCGAACGAACCCGAATTACAAGGTTGATTGACTATGTCGCGCATTTGCGAGCTGACCGGCAAGGGCCGCCAGGTGGGTCACAATGTTTCCCACGCCAACAACAAGACCAAGCGTGTGTTCCTGCCCAACCTGCAGAACGTGTCGCTGATCTCCGAAGCGCTGGAAACGACCGTGAAGCTGCGCGTGTCGACCCATGGTCTGCGTTCGGTCGAGCATAATGGCGGCCTGGACAACTGGCTGCTGAAGACCAGCGACGACAAGCTGTCGCTGAAGGCGCGCCGCCTGAAGCGCGACATCGCGAAGAAGAAGGCCGCCGTCGCGGCCTGATCGCTTTCGCTTCGTTCGCACGGGAGCGGTCCGGAAACGGGCCGCTTTTTTGCGTTGCGCGATCGGCTTGGAATCCATTTCAGGCCGTTTTTGGCCATTGGCTCACAAATTCAGTCCAGTGCGAATTTGAGCAGCAGGGTGCGCTGGAAAAATTCGTGATTGTCGTCGGATGCGATCCAGACGATGCGGCGTCGGCCTTCCCGGCTGATCGCCAGCCCTTCGAAATTGTCGGCCAGGAGCGGCGGAGCCAGCCGGGCGAGGCTGTGCGCCTTCAGCCTGTCGCCGGGCCGTGGATGATCGGGCAGTTCGATGATCGCCAGCGTGGCCGTGAACAGCTCCTGCAGGGTCAGCCGCCGATTCAGCACCAGCATGTGCCGGTCGTCGAGCGCCACGGCGTCGGTCGGCCGGTAGCCGCGTGGCGGCACGTAGCGCAGATGGATCGGCGCGCGCGTGGCGCTGTCCGCCGGGTCACCGCCGAACAGCAGCGCGTCGTGGCTGCCATCCGCGGTCATGCCCATTTCCGCGATCGCCAGAAAGCGGCCGTCGGGCAGGCGGGCCAGTGATTCGATGGAGCCGGTTTCCGGCCAGGCCTCGATCTCCGGCCAGACGCGGCACGCCTCGACCCGCGCAAAGCCGGGCGAATAGCGGCAGATCATCTGCTGCAGCTCGAACCCCACCCAATAGCGGTCGCTGGCCGGATCGTGGGCCATGGCTTCCGAATCCCAGGCCCACCATGGCTTGTCACGGTCCTGCGGGCGGATGGGAAGCGGGGCGATGAACGGGTGGCGGGCCGGTTTGCCGGGGCCGATATGAAAGCCCATCAGCGTGCCGGAATCGCTCAGGGCCAATATCTGCCCGTCCGGTTCGGCCAGGAGCGAGGATATGCCGCCAAAGCCGCTATGCCTGGCCCTGAGCTGCCAGCCGCCCAGATAGGTGAGGCGGCCAAGCCTGCGCAGCATGGGGTCGGCGGTGCTGAGCGGCAGGGGCTGGGCATTCACCAGCAGCGGGCCGGGTCCGAACAGTTCGGGCTTGTTCTTGTGCGGCGCCGGGAGAAGCAGGATCGCGAGCAGCAGGACGATCAGGATTCGGCGCATCGTTTCCCGCCATAGGGGAATATCGCCTGCCGTGCAGCAGCGCAGTTTTTCCCTTCGCGCCCGTTCAGGTAGCCGGTTGGTGCTGGCGGAGGGGCCGGTGTCGAATCGCTGGCTTTTCGAACGGAAAAGCGGGAAAATAGGGGCGCTTTGGCGAAGCCGGACTCCGTTGCCATGCTGAACCGCCGCTGACACCGCCATTCAGGCTCGGCTCAACGCGAATCGGGCAAAAGGGCTTCAATCGATGGTGAGTCTCTCTTTCGAGGACCTGCCTTCAATGATGGCTGATTGAGGAGCAACGCCATGAAGACCAAGTTTCTGATCAATATGGGGGCGGCGCTGGCGATGGGCGCTGCATCCCTGGCTGTCACCGCGGCGCCTGCACAGGCGCGGGACGGATGGGGCCACCGCTATGAGCGCGGCGACTATTATCGCGGCGACGGGGGCTATCGTGGCTATCGCGACGGCTATTATCGGGGTGGCGGCGGCTATTATCGCGACGATTATTACCGGGGCTATCGCGGTTATCGCGGCGGCTATCGCTGCCGGGACAACGGCACCGGCGGCACCATCATCGGCGCGATCGCCGGTGGCCTGCTGGGCAATGAGATCGGCAAGGGCAGCGGCCGTTATGGCCGTCGCGGGGACGGCACGACGGGCGCCATCATCGGCGCGGGCGTCGGTGCGCTGGCGGGCCGGGCGATCGACCGGGATTGCTGAACCAGCCACCGCGACAGGAATGAGGGCCGCTCCATCGGGGCGGCCCTTTCATTTGGCGGGACGTTCATGCCCTCTTTGCCCAAAGGAAAAGGCCGCCCCGTTTCCGGCGCGGCCTCTTCCAGATATTCCCGGTAAGGGGAATTACATCGCGTTCGAAGCGGCGTTCGAAGCAGCGTTGGTGGCGTTCGCAGCGGCGTTGCCGGCGTTGTCGGCGGCGTTCATCGCGGCGTTCATGGCGTTGTCGGCAGCATTCGAAGCGTTCTCGGCAGCGTTGGCCGAAGCGTTGGCGGCATTGTCCGCGCTCTTCGAGCAGGCGGCGAGGCCGAGCGAGGCAGCGAGAACGAGCGAAAGAGCAATCGACTTGGTCATGGGTTAACCCCTCTCTGAGAATAAAAACCGTGCAGACCACTCTCGGAGAAAAGTTCACCCCCCATTGCGTCTGCGCGCCGATTCGTAATGAATCCGGTGACTCATGGCAATCCCAATCATGCGTTGACGCCGCGATCCAGGGAGATGAGGGAGGCGAAGGGGTCGGTTTGAACGGCCATTGACGCATATAAAGATTTCTTTATATGATCCTGCCATGAGCGCTGCACTCGACATTTTCCGGGCATTGGGCGACCCGACGCGTCTGCGCATCATCCATCTTCTGCGTGCCATGGAGCTGGCCGTGGGCGAGATCGCGCAGGTCGTCGGGCAAAGCCAGCCGCGCGTCTCGCGCCATGTCCGCATCCTTGCCGAAGCCGGTCTGGTCGAGCGGCGCAAGGAAGGCAACTGGGTTTTCCTGCGGCTGGGCCGGGGAGCGGAAATCGCGCCTTTCCTGACGCTTTTCGACCAGCTTGTCCCGTCCGAGGGCGAACTGCTGTGGCAGAAGGCCGACCTGGCCCGGCTGGCGGCGGTGCGGGCCGATCGGGCGCAGGCGGCCGAGAGCTATTTTGCCGAACATGCCGAGGAATGGGACGCGATCCGCTCGCTCCATGTGCCGGAGGGCGATGTGGAACAGGCCATGACGGCGCTGCTGGGGGCGGAGCCGATCGGCCATCTGCTCGATATCGGCACCGGCACCGGGCGGATGATCGAACTGTTCGGTCCTTCGGCCGATCAGGTGACGGCGCTGGATCGCAGCCCCGACATGCTGCGGCTGGCGCGCGCCAAGCTGCCCGAGGATGCGGGCGACAAATATGCGCTGGTGCTGGGCGATTTCGCCGCCCTGCCGCTCGCGCCGGGCAGCGTCGACATGGTGGTCTTCCATCAGGTGCTGCATTATGCGCAGGCGCCCGAGACGGTGATCGCGGAGGCGGCGCGGGTGACGGCGGCGGGCGGCCGGGTGCTGATCGCCGATTTCGCGGCGCATGAGCGGGAGGAGCTGCGGCTGCGCGACCAGCATGCGCGGCTGGGCTTTTCCGACGGGCAGATCGAAAGCTGGTTCGCGGATGCGGGCCTGGAACTGGAGCGGGTGGAGGTGCTGCCCGGCCAGGAACTGACGGTACAACTATGGCTGGGACGGCGCCGGGGCGCGCGCGTCCTGCCGATCGAAGGACGACTTTCCGCATGACCTTGAGCTTCCCCTCCGTCGAAGAGGCCCGGCGCGCGCTCGATGCGCCGCTCTATGCCGATCTGGCGGGCGACCTGAATGTGAGCTTCGAATTCTTCCCGCCCAAGACGGAGAAGATGGAGGAGCAGCTCTGGTCCGCGATCCAGACGCTGACGCCGCTGGCCCCCAAATTCGTGTCGGTGACCTATGGCGCTGGCGGTTCGACGCGGGAGCGGACGCACAATACGGTAGCACGGATCGCGAAGAAAACGCCCCTGTCGGCGGCGGCGCACCTGACCTGCGTGGCGGCGAGCAGGGCGGAGATCGACGAGGTGGCCGACGCCTATTGGGAAGCGGGCGTGCGGCATATCGTGGCGCTGCGCGGCGATCCGCCCGAAGCGGGAACGAAGTTCGAACCGCATCCGGACGGCTACAAGGGCGCGGCGGAACTGGTCGCGGGGCTGGTGAAGCGCCATCCGTTCGAGATTTCGGTGGCGGCTTATCCCGAGACCCATCCCGATGCCCTGAGCGCGCAGAGCGATATCGATAATCTCAAGCGCAAGCTGGATGCGGGGGCGTCGCGGGCGATCACGCAATTCTTCTTCGAGCCGGATACCTTCTTCCGTTTCCGCGACACGGCGGCAGCGGCCGGGATCGACGCCGACATCATCCCCGGCATCATGCCGGTCAGCAATTTCGCGGCGGTCCAGCGCATGTCGGCCATGTGCAACACCGACGTGCCGGGCTGGATGGGCAAGCTGTTCGAGGGGCTGGACGACCTGCCCGCCGCGCGGCAGCTCGTGTCCGCGACGCTGGCGGCGGAACTGTGCCGCAAGCTTTACGCGGGCGGCGTGCGCGACTTTCATTTCTATACGCTCAACCGGGCGGAACTGAGCTATGCGATCTGTCATCTGCTCGGACTGCGACCGGCGACATTGGAGAAAACGGCATGACCGCCGAGGAACGCTTCCGCGCCGTTGCGGCGGAAAAGATCATGATCTTCGACGGCGGCTACGGCACGTCGATCCAGAAACATGGGCTGACCGAGGCGGATTATCGCGGTTCGCTCGATCTGGCGAAGGACCAGAAGGGCAATAACGACCTGCTCTGCCTGACCCGGCCGGATATCGTCGAGGGCATCCATAGCGCCTATCTCGACGCCGGCGCCGACATGATCGAGACCAACACCTTTTCCTCCACCAAGATCGCCATGGCCGATTATGGCTGCGAGCATCTGGTGCGGGAAATCAACATCGCCGCCGCCCGGATCGCGCGCAAGGCGTGCGAGGCGGCGAGCGCGAAGGATGGGCGCCCGCGCTTCGTGGCGGGGTCGATCGGGCCGACGAACAAGACGCTGTCGATCTCCCCGGACGTGAACGATCCTGCCTATCGCGAGGTCGATTATGATACGCTGAAGGCCGACTATCGCGAGCAGTGCGATGCGCTGATCGAAGGCGGGGTCGACTTCCTGCTGGTCGAGACCTGTTTCGACACGTTGAACGCCAAGGCGGCGGGCATGGCCGCGCGCGAGGCCGAGGCGGCGGCGGGGCGGCCGGTGCCGCTGATGCTCAGCTTCACCATCACCGACATGTCGGGGCGCAACCTATCGGGGCATACGATCAACGCCTTCTGGTATTCGCTGCGGCACCTTAAACCCCTGACCATCGGCGTGAACTGCGCCTTCGGGGCGGATTTGCTGCGGCCTTATTTGAGTGAACTGGCGAAGAATGCGGATACACTGATCCTGGCCTATCCCAATGCGGGCCTGCCCAATGAGCTTGGGCAATATGACGAGCTGCCGGAAACGACGGCCAGCCTCATCCGCCAGTGGGTGGATGAGGGGCTGGTCAATATGGTCGGCGGCTGCTGCGGCACCACGCCCGCGCATATCGGCGCGGTGGCGAAGGCGCTGGCCGGGCACAAGCCCAGGCAAGTGCCCGAATTGCCGGTGGTGACGCGGTTGGCCGGGCTCGAGCCCATGCATATCGCCGCGTAAGATGTAACCGTCATCCCAGCGAAAGCTGGGATCTCGTGCCTCCAGGGGCGCGCTCTAGATCGGGAGACCCCAGCCTCCGCTGGGGTGACGAATAAAAAATGACCACCCAATCCACCGCCACCTTCGTCAATATCGGTGAGCGCACCAACGTCACCGGTTCGGCCAAGTTCAAGAAGCTGATCATGGCGGGCGACTATGCCGCGGCGATCGACATCGCGCGCGATCAGGTGGAGAATGGCGCGCAGATCGTCGACGTCAACATGGACGAGGGCCTGCTCGACGCGGTCGAGGCGATGACGACCTTCCTCAAGCTCATGACCTCCGAACCGGACATCAGCCGCGTGCCGGTGATGATCGACAGTTCCAAATGGGAAGTGATCGAGGCGGGGCTAAAATGCGTTTCCGGAAAGCCCGTCGTCAATTCGATCAGCATGAAGGAGGGCGAGGAGGCCTTCCTGCATCATGCGCGGCTGTGCATGGCCTATGGCGCGGCGGTGGTCGTCATGGCCTTCGACGAGACCGGCCAGGCCGACACCAGGGACCGCAAGGTCGAGATCTGCGAGCGCGCCTACAAGCTGCTGATGTCGATCGGCTTCCCGCCCGAGGACATCATCTTCGACCCCAATATCTTCGCGGTGGCGACCGGGATCGAGGAGCACAACAATTACGGCGTCGACTTCATCGAGGCGTGCCGGGAGATCAAGGCGCGCTGCCCGCACGTCCATATCTCCGGTGGTCTCTCTAACTTCTCCTTCTCCTTCCGCGGCAACGAGCCGGTGCGCCGCGCGATGCACTCGGTCTTTCTCTACCACGCCATTCCGGCGGGGCTGGACATGGCGATCGTCAATGCGGGCCAGCTCGACGTCTATGACGCGATCGACCCGGCGCTGCGCAAGGCGTGCGAGGATGTGCTGCTGAACAGCGATCCCGAAGCCGGGGATCGCCTCGTCGCGCTGGCCGAAAGCTACAAGGGCAAGGATGCCGCGTCCGAGAAGGCGGCGCAGGAATGGCGCGGTTGGCCGGTCGCCAAGCGGCTGGAACATGCGCTGGTCAAGGGCATCGACATGTATGTGGTCGAGGATACGGAGGAGGCCCGCCTCGCCGCCGCAAAGCCGATCGAGGTGATCGAAGGGCCGCTGATGGACGGCATGAATGTCGTGGGCGACCTGTTCGGCGCGGGCAAGATGTTCCTGCCGCAGGTGGTGAAATCCGCCCGCGTCATGAAGAAGGCGGTGGCGCATCTGCTCCCCTTCATCGAGGCCGCCAAGGAGCCCGGTGCCAAGGGCAAGGGCAAGGTCGTCATGGCGACGGTCAAGGGCGACGTCCATGACATCGGCAAGAATATCGTCGGCGTCGTGCTCCAGTGCAACGGCTTCGAGGTGATCGACATGGGCGTGATGGTGCCCTGGCAGGACATCATCAAGGCCGCGAACGAAAATGACGCCGACATGATCGGCCTGTCCGGCCTTATCACCCCCTCGCTGGACGAGATGGTGACGGTGGCGGCGGAGATGCAGCGCGCGGGCATGACCATGCCGCTGCTGATCGGCGGCGCGACCACGTCGAAAGTGCATACGGCATTGCGCATCGATCCCGCTTTCGAGGGGCCGGTGGTGCATGTGCTGGACGCCAGCCGCGCGGTCGGCGTGGCGACGGCTCTGGTGTCGGAAACGCAGAAGGCCGATTTCGTCCAGAAGACCAAGGATGATTATGCCCATGTCCGCGCCGCGCGCGAGGGCAAGGGGCAGAGCAAGCTGCTGTCGATCGAGGAGGCGCGCGCCAATGCGTTCGAGATCGACGAGAGCCTGAAGCCCGGCAAGCCGCGCCTGCCCGGCGTGCATCGCTTCCCGGACTGGGACCTGAAGGATTTGCGGGGCTATATCGACTGGACGCCCTTCTTCCGCGCCTGGGAGCTGGCGGGCAATTATCCCGCGATCCTGGAGGACGAGGTGGTGGGCGAAAGCGCGACCAGCCTGTTTGCCGACGCGCAGAAGATGCTGGACCGCATCATCGACGAGAAATGGCTGACGGCGCGGGGCGTCGCGGGGCTGTGGCCCTGCCGCCGGGAGGGCGACGACATCATCGTCCATGTCGAGGATGAAAGGCATGTCCGCCTGCCGATGCTGCGCCAGCAGATCGCCAAGCGTGAAGGCCGGGCCAATATGTGCCTGGCCGATTTCATCAGCCATGACGGCGACTGGATGGGCGGCTTTGCCGTGTCGATCCACGGCATTGAGCCGCATCTGGCGCGGTTCAAGAATGCCATCGACGATTATTCGGATATATTGCTGAAGGCGCTGGCGGATCGCCTTGCCGAGGCCTTTGCCGAGCGGCTGCACCATTATGTCCGCACCGCGCTCTGGGGCTATGCCGAGGGCGAGCAGCTCACCAACGAGGCGCTCATCAGGGAACAATATCGCGGCATCCGCCCCGCGCCCGGCTATCCGGCCTGCCCGGAACACAGCCTGAAGCCGCTGCTGTTCGACATGCTCGACGCGCATCATGCGACCGGCATCACCCTGACGGAAAGCTTCGCCATGTTGCCGACGGCGGCGGTCAGCGGCTTTTACTTCGGGCATCCGCAGGCCGAATATTTCGGCGTGGCGCGGGTCGGGCGCGACCAGCTGGAGGATTATGCCGCCCGGCGCGGCGTCGACCTGGAGACGGCGGAACGCTGGCTGCGGCCGAACCTGGATTGAGCCTCTTCGTCCCCGCCTGCGCGGGAATGACGGACCGTAAAATTCACCGTGCCTCGTGGTTCGCCGCGACCGCCTTCGCCACGGCCTGCATCAACTGCCAGCGCACGGGGATCGGCTCGGTCGTGCTGCCGATCATCACCGCCACGGCATAGCTGGTGCCGTCGGGCGCCGTCATGATGCCGATATCGTTGAAGCCGGTCGACCGCGCGCCCAGTTCCTGGCCGGTGCCGGTCTTGTGCAGATAGTGCCATCCTGCGGGCACGCCGCCCTTGATCCGTTGCGGCCCGGTCTTCGCCTCGCCCATGATCGACATCAGCAGTTGCGATGAGGCGGGCGAGAGCATGTCGTTCTGCTTGAGTTTGGCCAGCGCCTCCACGATCGAGGAAGGCGCGGCGCCGTCGGGCGGGCTGGCGAGATAATTGTCGAGCGCCTTTTCGCGCACCGACAGGGGCAGCTTGGCGCGGGCGGCATAGAAATTGCGGCCGATCGAATAATCCTGCCGCCATTCCAGCCCCGCCGTGGTCGATTGCAGCAGCCGCTCGCCCGGTCCGAAGCGGATATCCCTGATATGGCGCCGGGCGAGATAGCCGCGCACCGCATCCGGCCCGCCCACGGCGCGCAGCAGCGTGTCGTTCGCCGTATTGTCGCTCTGCGTCATGGCGCGTCGCATCAGGTCGGAATAGGTGGTGGTCCAGCCGCTGCTGCCGACCATCGCCGCGCTCGGCTGGTGGAAGAGGGTCAGGTCCTTCTTCGTGATGGTGGTGCTGTCGCTCAGGCGGATCTTGCCCCGGTCGACCGCATCGAGGAAGGTCATCGACACCCAGAGCTTCGACACGCTCTGCTGCGGGAAGAGGCTGTTGCCGTTCCACGCCACGGTCCAGTCGCTGCCGACGCGGCGCACGGCGATGCCGACCTTGCCATGGAAGCTCTGGCCCAGATTGCGCACGACGCTGACCAGCGCGGGAGGGGGCGTTTCGCGCTGGTCGACGGCAAGCGCCTGATAGGGTTTGGGCGGGTTGGCGACCGGCTTGATCGGAAAGGTCGCCGTGGTCGGCTGCGGCGCCTGGGGCGGGCGGGCATAGGGCCGTTCCGGTGCGCTGACGCAGGCCGAAAGCGCCGCCATCAACAGTATGAGCCTGGCGGAGCCGCCGTTCCCGCCACCGTTTGGACGCCGCCCGCGTCCCTTGTCAAAACCGGTCATCAAAATCCCCGCACTCTCCTGGCCGCCTATGGAGTCAGAGGCTCGGCCGCAGACAAGATTCATGCGACGAACGATTCCACAAACGGGATGTAAGGAGGCTGAACGGCACGGGCCGCGACGCTGCTCATTTGCCGTTCAGCGCACCGACTGCAAGAAAGGCGGGATGAAGCCAGGCATGAACAGAAGAGGGGTGATGGGGGGCGGGCTGGCCCTGCTGGGCGCGGGGCTCGCAGCCGGGCTGGCGGGAGGCCTGTCGGCGGCTCCGGCCCTCGCGCCGCCCTTCGCCTCGCGCCGGATCGCGGTGACGGCCCGGGGCGCCGGGCGCGACGTGGTGCTGATCGCCGGTCTTGCGAGCGGGCCGGGCCTGTGGAACGGGGTGATCGGCGCGATTCCGGGCTATCGCTGGCATCTGGTGCATGTGCGCGGCTTTGCGGGGCTGGCGGCCGACGCCAATGCGAGCGGGCCGGTGGTCCAGCCGGTGGCGGACGAGATCGGGCGCTATATCGGCGCGGCGGGTCTCAGCCGCCCGGCGATCGTCGGGCACAGCATGGGCGGCACGCTGGCGATGCTGCTGGGGCTGAAGGGGCTGGCGGGCCGGGTGATGGTGGTGGACATGTTGCCGGAGGGCGCCGCGATGGTCGGCGGCACCGCGAGCGGCCTGGGATTTCTGGCGGACCAGCTGGGCGACTATTTCACCGGGACCAAGGCGGGTCGCGCCTATCTGGCGCAAATGCTGGCGCAGATGCCCGGCGCGCAGGGCAGCGACCCGGACGTCATCGCCAATGCGCTGCGCGATCTCGCCAATGTCGATCTGGGGCCGCAATTGCCACGCCTGACCGCGCCGATGGAGGTGGTCTATGCGGTGGGAAGCGACGCTTCGCAGGCCAGTGCGATCACCCGCACCTTCCGCGCCGCCTATGCGCCCAAGCGGGACGTGAAGCTGCTGCCGATCGGGCCGAGCGGCCATATGGTGATGGCCGACCAGCCTGCCCGCTTCAACGCGGCGCTGGCGGATTTTCTCAAGGGCATTTGACGCCGGTCAAAGGCGGGCCGCCCTTCCCCGGATAGACGGGGGAGGACGCTTACCCTTTCCCGCGTCACTCCTCACCTGATGGCGCGGCGCCGATAAAGTGCCGCGCCACCTTTTTTCATGGCGTCAGGATGGTATCGACCGCCTTGGGCAGCATGTCGGGGAAGTCGAGCGTATAGTGCAGCCCCCGGCTCTCCTTGCGGTGGAGCGCCGAGCGCACGACGAGGCGGGCGACCTCCAGCAGGTTGCGCAGCTCGATCAGGTCGGGCGTCACGCGGAAATTGCCGTAATAATCATCCACCTCCCTGGCCAGCAGGTCGATGCGGTGCTGGGCGCGTTCCAGCCGCTTGGTGGTGCGGACGATGCCGACATAGTCCCACATGAAGCGGCGGATTTCCTTCCAGTTATGCTGGACGATGACTTCCTCGTCCGAATTGGTGACGCGGCTTTCGTCCCAGGCCCGGATCGGCGGGGGGGCGGGCAGTTCGTCCCAATGGGCGCGGATATGCCTGGCCGCCGCCTCGCCGAAGACGAAGCATTCCAGAAGCGAATTGGAGGCGAGGCGGTTGGCGCCGTGCAGCCCGCTCTCCGTCACCTCGCCCGCGGCATAGAGGCCTGGCAGGTCGGTGCGGCCGTCCAGGTCGATCACCACCCCGCCGCAGGTATAATGCTGCGCCGGGACGACCGGGATCGGTTCCTTCGTGATGTCGATGTCGAGGTCCAGCAGCCGCGCATAGATGGTCGGGAAATGGGTGCGCACGAACTCCGGCGGCTTGTGGCTGATGTCGAGATGGACATAGTCGAGGCCGAGCCGCTTGATCTCATGGTCGATGGCGCGCGCGACCACGTCGCGGGGCGCCAGCTCGCCGCGCGGGTCGAAACGCGGCATGAACCGCTCGCCGCCGCCGGGCACGCCGGGGGGCAGCTTCAGATGCCCGCCCTCGCCGCGCACCGCTTCGGTGATGAGGAAATTCTTGACCTCGAGATTGTAGAGGCAGGTCGGGTGGAACTGGTTCATCTCCATGTTGGAGACGCGGCAGCCCGCGCGCCAGGCCATGGCGATGCCATCGCCGGTCGCGCCCCTTGGCGCCGTCGAGAAGAGATAGGTGCGCCCCGCGCCGCCCGTGCACAGGATCGTCGCCCGGCCCAGCAGGGCGTCGACATGTTTGGTTGCCTTGTTGAAGGCGTAGACGCCCCAGACATGGCCGTCGCCCGAATATTTCTCGCCATGGCGGCTGGTGATGAGGTCGATGGCGACCCTGTCCTCCAGCAGCGTGATGTTGGGATTGGCGCGGGCGGCCTTCAGCAGCGCGACCTGCACGGCATGGCCGGTGGCATCGTCGACATGGACGATGCGGCGGTGGCTGTGCCCGCCCTCGCGGGTGAGGTGCCAGCGTTCGCCGAACTCCTCGCCGCCTCCCTCTTCATTGGGGTTGAAGGGCACGCCAAGCTCCGCCAGCCGCTCGATCGCCGCGGGGGCTTCGGAGACGACGAACTCGACGGTGCTGCGGTCGTTGAGGCCAGCGCCCGCGACCATCGTGTCCTCGATATGCGCCTCGAAACTGTCACCTGCGTCGAGTACGGCGGCAATGCCGCCCTGCGCCCAGTTGGTCGACCCGCCATCGAGCGCGCCTTTGGCCAGGACCACGACCTTGCGGTCCTGCGCGAGGTTGATGGCGGCTGTCAGCCCCGCCGCGCCGGAGCCGATGATGACGACGTCGTAGGTGGTGATGGGCATCTTCTATACTCTCCCCTCCCGCAGGCGGGAGGGGTCGGGGGTGGGCAATAGCGCGAGCGTTGCCATTAAGTGTGACAGCACGCCGTCGATGTTCGACAGCACATCTGCATTGCTGAAGCGCAAAATGCTATAGCCTTGCGCGCGGCAATAAGCGTCGCGGCGGACGTCATGATCAGCGCTGTTGTCGTGGCTGGAGCCGTCAAGTTCGATGATGAGCCTGGCTTCGCGGCAGATGAAATCGGCGAAATAGGGACCGATCGGCATCTGGCGGCTGAATTTATGGCCCTTGAGCTGGCGATTGCGCAGGTGCTGCCAGAGGAGGCGTTCAGGCGGGGAGGCTCCGTTGCGGAGGGATTTGGCGCGTGGGGTGTCTCTGCTTTTGAAAGGTCGCGCTGGCCCACCCCCCGGCCCCCTCCCGCTTGCGGGAGGGGGAGGATTGACCTCCTCCATTATGCCGCCGCTGTCAGATTGAGGAACACATCCTCCAGATCGGGGTCACGCGTCACCACATCGACGATCGACAGCCCGCCTGCCTGCACGGCGCTCAACACCTGACCCGCATTGGCGCGGTTCTTCATGTAGGTGATGGTGAGGGTCCGCTCGTCCGACATTTCGATCTTTTCGAAGCTGGGGTCGGCGGGCGGCGTCACGATGTCGCGGTCCACCGTCACCTGCACCACCTTTTCCTGCGCCATCGCGATCAGCTCACGCGTCGGCTTGTCGGTGATGACCTTGCCATGGTTGATGATGCCGATGCGGTCGCACAGTTCCTCGGCTTCCTCCAGATAATGGGTCGTCAGCACGATCGTCACGCCCTGCCGGTTGAGTTCGCGGACATAGGCCCAGAGCTGCTGGCGAAGCTGCACGTCGACGCCCGCGGTGGGTTCGTCCAGCACCAGGATCGGCGGCGAATGCACCATGGCCTTGGCCACCAGCAGGCGGCGCTTCATGCCGCCGGAGAGCGTCCGCGCATAGGCGTTGGCCTTGTCCTCCAGATGCACGGCGCGCAGCAATTCCATCGAACGGCGGCGCTCCTTCGGCACGCCATAATAGCCCGCTTGGTTCTCCAGCGTCTCGAACGGCGTGAAGAAGGGGTCGAAGACGATCTCCTGCGGCACGATACCGATCGAATTCTTGGCGTTGCGGGGGTTCTGGTCGATGTCGAAGCCCCAGATTTTCGCCGTGCCGCCGGTCTTGTTCACCAGCCCGGCAAGGATGTTGATCGTGGTCGACTTGCCCGCGCCATTCGGCCCCAGCAGGCCATATATCTGCCCGCGCGGAATGGTGAGGTTGATATTGTCCAGCGCCAGCTTGCCGCCCTTGTAGACCTTGGTGAGGTCAGTGATTTCGATCGCAGGGGCGGGGGTGGCTGGCGGTGTGTCGGTCATGGCTGCCTATAGTGGGGTTGGGCGGGACCAAAGGAAAGAGCGCGTTTAAAATTCGTCGGCGGCGTCCAGCAGGGCGGTCAGCTTGCGCGGCGCGACCTCGCGCCAGCTGCGGTGCAGCCGCTCGGCGATCTGGTCCCAGTCGGTATCGCCAAGGTCGACGCGGATGCCGACCCAGCCGTCGCCGAAATAGGCGGGGCGGTAATAGCGGGCGGGATCGCTCTCGATCAGCATCGCCTGTTCTTCGGGCGCCGTCGTCTTGACCAGTACGGCGATGATGCCGTCCCCATGATGATCCTGCGTGAAATAGGCGAATTTCTTGCCCTTTTCGATGCCGAAGCAGGGCATGCCGTGGGATGTCACCTCATCGGCCTGCGGCAGGGCGAGGGCGCGCTCGCGCACCTTGTTCAGCAGCCATTCGGGCTGGCGCTCGCGCGTCACGAAATCGGCGAGGGTGCGGGAATAGAGCTGATGTTCGGCGATCAATATCCGCGCCGCCAGGCTGTCGGCGGTGTCGCCGGGCAGGATCGCGACATCGGTCTGGCCCAGCACCGGGCCGTCGTCCAGTTCGGCCGTGACGATGTGGACCGAACAGCCCGCATGGCTGTCGCCCGCGTCGAGCGCCTTTTGATGGGTGTCGAGGCCCTTATATCTGGGCAGCAGGCTGGGGTGGATGTTGAGCATCCGGCCTTCCCAGCCAGCGACGAATTCCGGCGAGAGCAGGCGCATGTAACCGGCCAGCGCCACATATTGCGCCCCGGCCGTGCGCAGCTGCGCATCGATTATCCGGTCGAACTCGGCCCGCTTCAGCCCCTTGTGGCTCTGCGCGAAGGTCGCGATGCCCTCCGCGGCGGCGAGCGTCAGGCCCGCGGCCTCCGGATCGTTGGCGGCGACCAGCACGATCTCATAGGGGCAGGACGGATGCTTGGCGGCATAGAGCAACGCCGCCATGTTCGAGCCACGCCCGGATATCAGAACGCCGACTTTCGCTTTTTGCATAAGCAGAAACTCCCCTTCCGGTTCGGGAGGGGCCGGGGGAGGGCCTGTTGAGGCGTCTCCCGGACATGCCCTCCCCTAACCCCTCCCGCCAGCGGGAGGGGGACTGGGTGATTTAGCCAAGATGCGTGGCGGTCCAGTCGGCCCTGGCGCTCCATGTGCCCTGGCTTCCCTTGACCGTGCAGCCCTTTTCGCCCGCTTCCACGATGCCGACGCGGACGACGGTTTCGCCCGCCGCTTCCAGATCGGCGGCCACGCTGTCCGCGCTCTCCGCGTCCACCGCCAGCACCATGCCGACGCCGCAGTTGAAGGTGCGCGCCATTTCCTCCGGCTCGATATGGCCCTGCGCCTGGAGGAAGGCCATCAGCCGCGGCTGTTCCCAGCCATCGGCATCGATCAGGGCGTGGCAGCCTTCAGGCAGCACGCGCGGGATATTCTCCAGCAGGCCGCCGCCGGTGATATGGGCCAGCGCGTTGATCCTGCCCGCCCGGACCAGCGGCAGCAGCGACTTCACATAGATGCGCGTTGGCGCCATCAGCGCATCGATCAGCAGCAGCTCATTGTCGAAGATCGCCGGGCGGTCGAGCTTCCAGCCCTTGTCGGCGGCGAGACGGCGCACCAGCGAAAAGCCGTTGGAATGCACGCCGGAGGAGGCGAGGCCCAGCAGCACATTGCCCGCCTTCACCCGGTTGCCGGTCAGCGCCTTGCTGCGTTCCACCGCGCCGACGCAGAAACCGGCCAGGTCATAATCGCCCGGCCCGTACATGCCCGGCATCTCGGCGGTTTCGCCGCCGATCAGCGCGCAACCGGCCTGCTTGCAACCCTCCGCAATGCCCGCGATCACCCGCTCGGCAACGCCGCTCTCCAGCTTGCCGGTGGCATAATAATCGAGGAAAAAGAGCGGCTCGGCGCCCTGCACGATCAGGTCGTTGGCGCACATCGCGACCAGGTCGATGCCGACGCCGTCATGGGCGTCATGGTCGATGGCGAGCTTCAGCTTGGTGCCGACGCCGTCATTGGCCGCGACCAGCAGCGGGTCGTCATAACCGGCCGCCTTCAGGTCGAAGAAGCCCCCGAAACCGCCCAATTCGGCATCGGCGCCGGGGCGGCGGGTGGCCTTGGCCAGCGGGGCGATGGCGCGGACCAGCGCATTGCCCGCGGCGATATCGACGCCAGCCTTGGCGTAGCTGTAGGATTCGGTGTCGCTCATGGCCCAGCGCCCTAGAGCAATGTGCGGGAAAACGGAACGGGAAATGGGTTGCCGCTTGGCAGAGGGGCCAAATCCCGCCAAAAGGACGCGCGTGAGCCTGCCCCCTGTCCTTCGCGATGTCCTTCGCGGCCTGTCCTTTCGGCCTCTGAACCTGATTCGTGCCCCATGGCGGGCGCTGTCGCGTCCGCTCCAGATTCTGGGTGCGATCGCGTTCGGCCTCGCCGCCGCGGCGCTGGTCGCGCAGATGGAGGGGGAGCGCGGCGTGCCGCCGATCGCCAGCGGCGGCGACTTCCAGGTCAGCGGCGTCAAGGTGGACGTCTTCGCCAAGGATGCCGACAGCGCCCGGCAGGCGGGATGGCGGCTGGCGCAACGCCGGGCCTGGCAGATGCTGTGGGCGCGCACCCATGGTGGCGCGGGCGCGCCGGGGCTTTCCGATTCGCAGCTGGAGGGCATGATCTCCGGCATCGAGATCGAATATGAACAGGCCGGGCCCAATCGCTATGTCGCGACGCTGGGGGTGATGTTCGACCGGGCGCGCACCGGGCAGCTGCTGGGCGTGACCGGCAGCAATGTCGTGCATTCGCCGCCGCTGCTGGTGATCCCGGTGCTGTGGGACGGCGGATCGGCCGTCTCCTATGAACGGATCAACGAATGGCAGAAGGCCTGGGCGCGGTTCCGCACCGGCGACAGCGCCATCGACTATGTCCGCGTGGCGGGGTCGATCGCCGATCCGATCCTGCTGAATGCGGGCCAGACGGGACGGCGCGGGCGGCTGTGGTGGCGCGTGCTGCTCGATCAATATGGCGCGGCCGACGTGGTGATGCCGATCGCCCGGCTCGAACGCCAATATCCCGGCGGTCCGGTGGTGGGCACCTTCACCGCCCGTTATGGCCCCGACGATTCCCTGATCGGCAGCTTCTCGCTGCGGGCCTCCAACGACAGCGCGATCCCGCAGATGATGGACCAGGCGGCGCAGCGCATCGACCAGCTCTATACCCAGGCGCTGAACGATGGCCGCCTGCGGCCCGATCCGTCGCTGATCATCGAGGAGCCGGTGGATACCGACGCGCTGGCGATCGAGAATGGGGCGGATCAGCCCGTCGAGGAGCTGAACGTCCCGCCGCCCGCCGCGACGACGGGCAGCTTCGCGATCCAGTTCGACACGCCCGATGCCGGGTCCGTGGCGCAGGGCGAGGCGACGGTCCGCGCGATCGCCGGCGTGCGTTCGGCCGCGACCAGCAGCCTGGCGCTGGGCGGCACTTCGGTGATGCAGGTCAGCTTCGACGGCACGGTCGATGCGCTCAAGGCGGCGCTCCAGGCGCGGGGCTACACCGTCGCCGCCTCCGGCAGCACGTTGCGCATCCGCAGGGCGGGATCCGGCTCTGCTCCATGAAGGGCATCATGAGACAGATCAGCCTGCCGTTCGACCGTCCGCCCTATGCGGGTTCGCAGGCGACGGGCGATGAATTGCTGGTCAGCGACGCCAACCGCATCGCCCTCCGCCATCTGGAAGGATGGCAGGCCTGGCCGCTGGCGATCAGCGTGCTGACCGGGCCGCCTTTGTCGGGACGATCGACGCTGGGACGCCATTTCGCGGCGATGAGCGGCGGCCGGGTGATCGACGATGCGCAGGGGCAGGCGGATGAAGGCCTTTTCCACGCCTGGAACGAGGCGCAGACCGCGCGCAGCCCCCTGCTGCTGATCGGCGATGATCCGCCGGCGCAATGGCCGGTGATCCTGCCCGACCTGCGCTCCCGCCTGGCGGCGGCGCCGCATGTGGCGATCGAACAGCCGGACGAGGCGCTGGCGCTGGCGCTCATCGAACGCTCGCTCTCCGCCGCCGGGGCCAGCTATGCCCCGGACCTGCCCGAATGGCTGCTGCGCCGGATCGAGCGCAGCTATGCCGCGATCGCCGCCGTCACCCATATGCTGGATGAGGCGGCGCTGTCATCCGGACGTAAGATTTCCATCGCTATGGCGAAAGAGGCCCTGCACGCCGCGGGATTTTTGCCTATACTTCCCGACTGACCCTTCAGTCCGACCGATGAGAGAGACGTGGCCGAAGCCGACCCCTCCGCCAGCCTGACCCTGCCCAGCGACCGCTATTTCAACCGGGAGCTGTCGTGGCTGGCCTTCAACCAGCGCGTGCTGGAAGAGGCGATGAACCAGGCGCACCCGTTGCTGGAGCGGCTGCGCTTCCTGTCGATCTCGGGCGCCAATCTGGACGAATTCTTCTCCGTGCGCGTGGCGGGGCTGAAGGGACAGCAGTTGCAGGATGTCGACCTGCGCTCGGCTGACGGGCTGACCCCGGCGCAGCAGCTGGCCGCCATTACCGACGAAACCGCCCGGCTGATGGGCGCGCAGCAGAAGGTCTGGGGGGCGCTGCACGGTGAGCTGGCGAAGGTCGGGATCGAGGTGATCGGCCCGTCCAGCCCGCTGCACGAAAGCTGCGAGAACTGGCTGCGCGAGCATTTCCTGACGCAGGTCTTCCCGATCCTGACGCCCCAGGCGCTGGACCCGGCGCATCCCTTCCCCTTCATTCCCAACCAGGGCCTCTCGATCGTCTTCGATCTGGAGCGGCTGTCGGACAAGGAGTCGATTCGCGAACTGGTGATGATCCCCGCCTCGCTGGCGCGCTTCGTGCGGATGCCGGGGGAAACGGCGCGCTACATGGCGCTGGAGGCGGTGATCCGGCGCTTTTCGGCCGATCTCTTCCCCGGATACCGGGTCCGCAACAGCGGCGTGTTCCGCATCATCCGCGACAGCGACATCGAAATCGAGGAAGAGGCCGAGGATCTCGTCCGCTATTTCCGCAGCGCCATCAAGCGCCGCCGCAGGGGCCGCGTGATCCGCATGGAGATAGAGGAGCGCATCCCCGAACCGGTCGAGGAGATGTTGCAGGACATGCTCCAGGGCCATGAGGCGATCATCGTCGAGGTCGAGGGCTTTGTCGGCATCGGCGACCTGTCCGGCGTGGTCGAGGAGGACCGGCCGGACCTGAAGTTCGAACCCTATGCCCCGCGCTTTCCGGAGCGCATCCGCGAATATGGCGGCGATTGCTTCGCCGCGATCCGGGCGAAGGACATCGTCGTCCACCATCCCTATGAAGCCTTCGACGTGGTGGTTTCCTTCCTGAAACAGGCGGCATCCGACCCCGATGTCGTCGCGATCAAGCAGACGCTCTACCGCGCGGGCAAGCAGTCCGCGATCATCCGCGCCCTCATCGACGCGGCGGAGGCGGGCAAGTCCGTGACCGCCGTGGTCGAGCTGAAGGCCCGCTTCGACGAGGAGCAGAACCTCATGTGGGCCGACGCGCTGGAACGCGCGGGCGTGCAGGTGGTCTATGGCTTCATCGACTGGAAGACCCATGCCAAGGTGTCGATGGTCGTCCGGCGGGAAGGGGGGCAGTTCCGCAGCTACTGCCATTTCGGCACCGGCAATTATCATCCGGTGACGGCGCGCATCTATACCGATCTGAGCTTCTTCACCGCCGACCCGGCCTATGGCCGCGATGCCGCGGCGCTGTTCAACTACATCACCGGCTATGTCGAGCCGCAGCGGCTGGAAAAGCTGGTCATGAGCCCGCGCGATCTGCGCAACCGCCTCTGCGAGCTGATCGACGCGGAGATAGAGCATGTCCGCGCCGGACGGCCGGGAACCATCTGGGCGAAGATGAACTCGCTGGTCGATCCGGCGATCATGGAAAAACTCTATGCCGCCAGCAATGCGGGCGTGCAGATCGAACTGATCGTGCGCGGCATCTGCTGCCTGCGGCCGGGCGTTCCGGGCATGTCGGAAAATATCCGGGTGAAGTCGGTCGTCGGCCGCTTCCTGGAACATAGCCGCATCACCGTGTTCGGCAACGGCAAGACCCTGCCCAACAATGGCGCCAAGGTCTTCATCAGTTCCGCCGACTGGATGCCGCGCAATTTCGACCGTCGCGTCGAGTTTCTGGCGCCGGTCGAGAATCCGACCGTGCACGACCAGATACTGGACCAGGTCATGGTCGCCAACCTGATCGACACCGAACAGAGCTGGGTTCTGGACAGCGAGGGCCAATATAGCCGCGTGGAGGCGACCGACCGGCCGTTCAACCTGCACCGCTATTTCATGACCAACCCCTCGCTTTCGGGCCGGGGCGCGGCGCTCGACAGCGAGGCGGTTCCCACCCTGCGCCTGCGCGGACGGGCCTGAAGCCTCATGAATTCGATGCTCAGTCAGGTCCGGGCCATCGCCGAAACGATGGCCACCTCCCCCCAGCATGCGCGGGCGCGGACGGCGATCATCGACATCGGCTCCAACAGCGTGCGCCTGGTCGTCTATGACGGGCCGCGCCGCATTCCCTTCATCCTCTTCAATGAAAAGGTGATGGCGGGGCTGGGCGCGTCGCTCGGCAGGACCGGGCGGATCGAGGCCGATGCCATGGATCGCGGCCTGCGCGCGGTGGGGCGCTTCGCCCATCTGTGCCGCGAAATGCAGGTGGACGAGGTGCGCTGCGTCGCCACCGCCGCCGTGCGCGACGCGGAAAATGGCGCGGACTTCATTGCGCGGGCGGCCGCCATGGGCCTCACCGTCGAGCTGCTCACCGGCGCGCAGGAGGCGATCGCGGCGGCGCATGGCGTGCTGTCGGGCATTCCCGGCGCGGACGGCATCGTCGGCGACCTGGGCGGCGGCAGCCTGGAACTGGCGCGGGTGCGCGACGGCGCCGTGCATGAGACGGTTTCGCTGCCGCTGGGCGTGCTGCGCCTGCCGCAGATCCGCGCCAAGGGGCCGGGCGCGCTGGAACGGCAGGTCAAGAAGATGCTCGCCAAGGCGGGCTGGGCGGGGGAACCGGACCTGCCCTTCTACATGGTCGGCGGTTCATGGCGCGCCCTGGCCCGGTTCGACATGGAATCGACCCATTTCCCGCTGCCGGTCATGCATCAATATGAAATGACCGCCGCCCGGGCCGAACAATTGACGCGCAGCCTGTCCCATGTGGACAAGGCGCGTTTCAAGGAGATACCGCAGATCACCGGATCGCGCGTGCCGACGCTTCCCGATGCGGCGGCGCTGCTGTCGGTCATCGTGCGGCAGTTGAAGGCGAGCCGGCTGGTGGTGTCGGCCTATGGCCTGCGCGAGGGGCTGCTCTATGGCGACCTGCCGCCGGAGATACGGCAACATGACCCGCTGCTGGTCGCGGCCGAGGCGGAAGGGGAGGCGCAGGCGCGCTTTTCCGGCCATGGCGACATGATCGAACGCTGGATCGCGCCCCTGTTCCTGGAGGATGGCAGTGCCTGGCGGCGGATTCGCCGTGCCGCCTGCCTGCTGGCCGATGTGGGCTGGCGCGCCAATCCCGATTTCCGGTCGGAGCGCGGCGTCGAGATCGCGCTGCACAGCAATTGGGTCGGCATCACGGCGGCCGAGCGGGCGATGCTGGCGCAGGCCCTGCACAGCAATTTCGGCGGCGGCATATCGACGCCGCCGGGGATCGAGCGGCTCGCCCCGCCCGAGGCGCTCAAGCGGGCGATGCTGTGGGGGCTGGCGATCCGGCTGGGGCAAAGGCTGTCGGGCGGGGTCGAGGGACCGTTGCTGGCGTCGCGGCTGGAGATGGAGGGCGACGTGCTGGAACTTCGCCTGCGCGGTGTGGACGCCGATCTGTTCGGCGAGGCGGTCGAACGGCGGCAGCGGCAATTGGCGCAGGCCATGGGGGTGAAATACCGGCTCGCCTGGTGACGGCTTTGGGTGGAGGCGGACGTCGTTTCTCTCCTTCCGTCTGCCGGAGGGGGATGTCTGGGCTGGGCCAAAACCCGCCTATTCCCTTCCCTCTCTCTTCCCACCTTGCCGAAATCCCGTTAAGTCCCGGCCATGGCTTCCCATTCCGCGCCCATTGCGCGTTCGCTCTTCGTCTTTTCGATCTTCTACGGCGGCATGGTCTGCATAGCCGGCGTGCTGGGCAACAAGCAGGTGACGCTGGGGCCGCTGTCCGCGATCGGGCCGTGGTTCGGCCTGGGTCCGCTGGCGGTGGAGGCAGGCATTTTCGCCTTCCTGCTGCTGGTGACGATTTCCAGCGCCGTCGCCGAACTGCATGGCCGGGCGGTCGCCAACCGGCTGGTGCGGTTCGGGTTCCTGCCGCTGATCGCCTCCATCCTGTTGTCGATCATCGTCCTGTCGGTTCCGGCGGCAGGGGACATGGACCCGGCGCGGCGCGACGCCTTCGCGCTGATGATGGGCGGCACGCCGCGGATCTGGCTGGGCGGGATCATCGCCTATGGCGTTTCGCAGACGCTGAACGTCACCCTGTTCGCGGCGCTGAAGGGGCGGGAGGGCGGCCGGCTGCTCTGGCTGCGGGCGGCGGTGGCGAGCATGCTGTCGCAGGTCGCCGACACGCTGCTGTTCGTTTCCATCGCCTTCTACGGCGTGTTCCCGATCGGCGGGCTGTTGCTGGGACAGATGCTGGCGAAGGTGACGCTCTCGGCGATTTTCGTGCCGCCGGTCATCTATGCGCTGGTGGCGCTGGGGCGGCGCCTGGACCGCTAACTTGCGGTAGCGCGCAGACTCGCCTATGCGCCCGCGCATGAACAGCAAGCACGCCCCCGATCCGGCGCTCCTCGCCAAGGCCGAAACCCTCGTCGAGGCATTGCCCTATATGCAGCGCTATGCGGGCAAGACCTTCGTGGTGAAATATGGCGGCCATGCCATGGGCGACCCGGAGGCGGCGCGCGATTTCGCCGAGGATGTGGTGCTGATGAAGGCGGTCGGCATCAATGTCGTCGTCGTCCATGGCGGCGGCCCGCAGATCGGCGCGATGCTCAAGAAACTGGGCGTCGAATCGCAGTTCGTGGGCGGCCTGCGCGTCACCGACAAGGAAACCGCGCAGATCGCGGAGATGGTGCTGGCCGGTTCGATCAACAAGGAAATCGTCGGCTGGATCAGCGGCGCGGGCGGCCGGGCGGTCGGCATATCCGGCAAGGATGGCGGCCTTGTCCTGTGCGAAAAGGTGCTGGGCAAGCGGGAGGCCGATCCCAATTCGGGGATCGAGCGCAATGTCGACCTGGGTTTCGTCGGCGATCCGGTGAAGGTCGACCGGCGCATCCTCGATACGCTGACGCAGGACGGGATCATCCCGGTGGTTGCCCCGGTGGGCATCGGCGCGGACGGCCACACCTATAATGTCAATGCCGACACCATGGCGGGCGCCATCGCGGCGGAACTGGGCGCGTCGCGCTTCTTCCTGCTGACCGACGTGGCGGGCGTGCTGGACAAGCAGGGCCAGTTGATGACCGACCTCGACCCCGAAGCGATCCGGGGGCTGGAAGCCGACGGCACCATCAGCGGCGGCATGATCCCGAAGCTCGAAACCTGCGTGCGCGCGATCGAGGGCGGGGTGGACGCCGCCGTCATTCTCGACGGCCGGGTGCCGCATGCGATGCTGCTGGAAATCTTCACCGATCGCGGCGCGGGAACCCTGGTCCGCCGCTAAGGCGGATTGGGACCCTCCGCCTTCCATCCCGTCCCTTCTCCATCAAATCTGGCGCTATGGCTTGTCCCGCGCCGCCTCCCTCGGCTAGAGCGGATTGCAATCAATTCGGAGACCGCATGGCCTACGCCCTCTATCAGATCATCGTCATCCTGCTCGATGTGCTGTGGTGGATCATCATCATTCAGGCCATCATGAGCTGGCTGATCGCCTTCAATGTCGTCAATCTTTCCAATGATTTCGTGCGCACCGTCATGGTCGCGCTGGATCGGATGACGGCGCCCATCTACAATCCGATCCGGCGGATACTGCCCGATCTGGGGGCGCTCGACCTGTCGCCCATGGTGGTGTTGCTGGGCATATTGATCGTCCGCCAGGCCATATTGCCGCCGCTGTTCGGGCTGGTGTGACGGTCTTCGTCCGGGACGGCGGCGATCTGATCCTGTCCGTCCGGTTGACGCCGGGCGCGACGAAAGAGCAGATCGGTGGCGTCTGGACGGATGAGAAGGGCGCGGAGTGGATGAGCGCGCGGGTGCGCGCCGTGCCGGAAAAGGGCCGGGCCAACACCGCGCTGATCGCCCTGCTGGGCAAGCGCCTGGATTGGCCGCGCAGCGCGATTTCGCTGGAATCGGGCGACACCAACCGGCTAAAGCGGCTGCGGATCAAGGGCGGCGGCGAAGCGTTGGCGTATCGCCGGCTCTGCGCCATTATCGAACAACAGGGTGAAGCATCATGACCATCGGCAAGATCATTGACGGCAAGGCGTTCGCCGAGACGCTTCGCGGCAAGGTTGCGGACGGCGTTGCCGCTTTCGTCGAAAAGGCCGGGCGCAAGCCGGGCCTCGCCGTCGTGCTGGTGGGCGAGGACCCGGCCAGCTCCGTCTATGTCCGCAACAAGGGCAAGATGACCGTCGCCGTCGGCATGGAAAGCATGGAATTCAAGCTCCCGGCCAGCATCGGCGAGGAGGAGCTGCTCGATCTGGTCGAGGAACTGAATGCGGACGAGCGGGTGGACGGCATCCTCGTCCAGTTGCCGCTGCCCGCCCATATCAACGAAGCCTCCGTGATCGGCACGATCGATCCGGCCAAGGATGTGGACGGTTTCCACGTCGTCAATTCCGGCCTGCTGGCGACGGGGCAGGAGGCGCTGGTGCCCTGCACGCCGCTGGGCTGCATCATGCTGCTGAAGGATGAGCTGGGCGACCTGTCCGGCATGGAGGCGGTGGTGGTCGGCCGCTCCAATATCGTCGGCAAGCCGATGGCGCAGCTTCTGCTGGCGGAAAATTGCACCGTCACCATCGCCCACAGCCGCACCCGCGACATCGCCTCGGTCGTGCATCGCGCCGATATCGTCGTGGCGGCGGTGGGCCGCGCCGAAATGGTGAAGGGCGAATGGATCAAGCCCGGCGCGACGGTGATCGACGTCGGCATCAACCGCGTCACCGATACGGAGGATGGCAAGAGCCGGATCGTCGGCGATGTCGCCACGGCGGAGGCGCTGGCCCATGTCCGCGCGATCACGCCGGTGCCGGGCGGGGTCGGGCCGATGACCATCGCGGTGCTGCTGCGCAACACGCTGGTTGCCGCCCATGCGCGCGCGGGGCTGCCCAGGCCGGAGGGGCTGTGAAGGCACGCGCCGCGCTCCTGGGCCTGGGCGCGCTGGCGCTGGTGGCTGCCAAGCCGCCGATGCGCTTCCAGCCCGATCCCAGTTCCGTCATCGCGGCCGAATTGGCCTTCAACCGGCTGGCGCAGGACAAGGGGCAATGGACCGCCTTTCGCGCCACCGCCGCCGAGGACGCGGTGATGTTCGTGCCGCAGCGGGTGCTGGCCCGGCAGTGGCTCAAGGGCCGCGCCGATCCGCCCGCACCGGTGACCTGGGCGCCGTCCATCGTCTATGTGTCCTGCGACGGCAATCTGGCGGCGAGCACGGGCAACTGGCAGCGGCCGGACGGTTCCGTCGGCTATTTCACCACTATCTGGCGGCGCGACAAGAAGGGCGACTGGAAGTGGATCATGGACCATGGCGACAAGCTCGCCAGTCCGCGCCCCGCACCGGATTTCCTGACCGGCAAGGTCGCGACCTGCAAGCGGCGCGGGCCTGGAGAGGGCGCGCCTATGGCCGGCCCGCCACCCGGATCAAGGCCCGCCAAGGGCGCCGTGCCGCCTGCTGCCGGGGATGAGAGCCTGACCTGGAGCGCCGATGTCGCCACCGACGGCAGCCGCCGCGTGACCGTGCGCCTGTGGAACGGTTCGGACTATGAGACGGTGATCGACGACAGGGTCGCGGCGGGCGCATGACGGAACTGTTCATTTCCGCCTTCGTCACCCTGTTCGTGGTGATCGATCCGCCCGGTTGCGCCCCCATCTATGCCAGCCTGACGACCGGGGCCTCCATGGCCCAGCGGCGGTCGATGGCGATCCGGGCCGTGGGCATCGCGGCGGCGATCCTGCTGCTCTTCGCCTTGTGGGGCAAGCAATTGCTCGGCGTGCTGGGGATCGCGCTGGACAGTTTCCGCATCGCCGGCGGGATCATGCTGTTCATCATCGCCATGGACATGGTGTTCGAAAAGCGCACCCAGCGGCGCGAGGACAGGGCGCACAAGATCGCGGAAACCCCGGAGATCGAGGATGTGTCGGTCTTTCCGATGGCGATGCCGATGATCGCCGGGCCGGGTTCGATCGCCACCGTCATGCTGCTGATGTCGCGGGCGGAGGGGCTTTCCGAACGGCTGGTGGTGATCGGCGCGGTGGTGGTGACGCTGCTGCTGATGCTGGGGTCGCTGCTCGCGGCCGGGCCGATCATGGCGCTGCTGGGCGCCAAGATCGAGGCGGTCATCACCCGGCTGCTGGGCGTGCTGCTGGCCGCGCTCGCCGCGCAGTTCGTGATCGACGGGCTGAAGGCGAGCTTCTAGCTGGCCTCGCCGATTCATGGCGGATTTGCCAATCCTCCCCACGCGATCGCGCAGGGAGGATGTCGGAAGGAGCAAAGTCGGGCCGGCGCAGCCTCAGCTGCGCACGTCCTGCTCCGTCACCGGCGCGATCTTGATTTCGACGCGACGGTTGGCGGCCTTGCCCTCGGCGGTGGCATTGGACGCGATCGGCTGGGTCTCGCCGAAGCCGCGGGTGGCGATGCGCGCCGACTGCACGCCATGGCTGGTCAGATAATCGCCGACCGCCTGGGCGCGGCGTTCGGACAGCGCCTGGTTATAGGCGTCGGTGCCGTCGCTGTCGGTATGGCCGTACACGTCGATATAGGTTTTGGGATATTGCGCCAGGACCGAGGCCACATCGTTCAGCGTCGGCTGGAATTGCGGCTGCACGGCGGAACTGTCGGTCGCGAAGGTAATGCCCGATGGCATGCGCAGCACCAGATTGTCGCCGTCGCGGATCACGTCCACGCCGCTGCCGGCGGTTTGTTCGCGCAGCTTGCGTTCCTGCGCGTCCATATAGGCGCCGATGCCCGCGCCCGCGACCGCGCCGATGCCCGCGCCCAATATCTTTTCGGTGCGGTCATGCCGTCCGCCGACCAGGTCGCCCAGCAGATAGCCGCCCAGCGCGCCGCCGATGCCGCCGATCGCCGCCTTGGAAATGGTGCGGTTGCCCGTATTCGGGTCAGTGGTGCAGGCGGTGGTGGCCAGCATGGCTGCCAGACCGGCTGCGCCCATGATGCGATGCAGATTTCGCATGGATTTTCATTCCCTTTCTCTCGTGCGTCCGACAACGACGGATGCATGCCCAATGGTCGAGTGCGGGTCTTTGTTCCACAAGCGAACTGAACTGCGGATGATGGGACGGTTGTGAAATTGTAAGAATCAAGGTTATAGATGGCCGCCGACCACCATGGCCAATATCCCCCCGCACGCTCCGACGCCCTTTCCCTGGGTCGACATCATCATCATTCTGGCGCTCGTCGCGCTGAATGGCCTGTTCGCCATGTCCGAACTGGCGATCGTATCCGCCCGCAAGCCGCGCCTTCAGGCGATGGAGAAAACCGGGCGCCGCGGGGCCAGGTCGGCGCTGGCAGCGGCGGCCGACCCCGGCAAGTTCCTGTCCACCGTGCAGATCGGCATCACCCTGATCGGCATCGTCGCGGGCGCCTATTCGGGCGCGAGCCTTGGCGGACCGACGGGGGAGCGGCTCCAGATGCTGGGCCTGTCGCCGCATGTGGCGCAGAATGTGGGCTTCGCGCTGGTGATCGGCCTCACCACCTATGCCTCGCTGATCGTCGGCGAGCTGGTGCCCAAGCAATTCGCCCTGCGCGCCCCGGAATCGATTGCCGTGCTGGTCGCGGGACCGATGCTGTGGCTGGCGAAGATCACCGCGCCGATCGTCTGGGTGCTGGACGGATCGAGCGCGCTGATCTTCCGCCTGCTCGGCCTGACCCGTGAATCGGAGAATCAGGTGACGGCGGAGGAACTGCACCTGATCGTGGCGGAGGCGAGCAAGTCCGGCGTGATCGAGGAAAGCGAGCGCGCCATCATTTCCGGCGTCGTGCGCCTGGCCGACCGCCCGGTCCGCGAAGTGATGACCCAGCGCATGGATGTCGACTGGATCGACATCGGCGCGGACGAGGAGGCGATCCGCGCCAAGCTGCTCGCCACCCCCCACACCCGCCTGCCGGTGGGCCGGGGCACGGTGGAGGAGATTATCGGCGTCGTGCAGGCGCGCGACATCATGACCGCCCTGTTCCGGGGCGAGGGGCTGAACCTGGAGGCGCTGATGCGCAAGGTGGAGGTCGTGCCCGATCAGGTCGACGCCATGGACGCGCTGGAGGTGCTGCGCCGCGCCGAAGTGCCGATGGTGATGGTCCATGACGAATATGGCCATTTCGAGGGGATTGCGACACCCGCCGACCTGTTGTCGGCCATTGCGGGGCATTTCGTATCCGACCTCGACAGCGCGGACGAGCCGGACCTGGTCGAGCGCGAGGATGGCAGCCTGCTGGTATCGGGCCAGATGCCGATGGACCTGCTGGCCGAGCGGATCGGCATCGATCTGCCGGAGGATCGCGATTATGCGACCGTTGCGGGCCATACGCTCTGGCTGATGAAGCGGCTGCCCGAAGTCGGCGACTATATCGACGATCAGGGCTGGCGGTTCGAGGTGGTCGACATGGACGGACGCAAGATCGACAAGCTGCTCGTCGCCGAGCGCTGATCGCTGCGCTGCGGGCGGCCCGCCCACCGCCCAGGCTGGCGGAGATGCCGTGGCGGGCCGGCCTGCTGAACGCCCGGAAGGCGGCGGCTCAGAAGAACAGCTTGCGGAAGCCGATCGTCAGCGCGCGGCCCTGCGGGTCCAGATAGCCCGGCTGATACCGGATCGGCGTCATGCCGGTCGCATCGGTGACGCTTTGCCGCTGGTTGAAGATATTGTCGATGCCGATCGACACGCGCGCGCCCCGCAGGAAGGGGTGCGCCTTCACCAGCGAGGGCATCTGTCCCAGATTGGCGAACAGCCGCAGGTCCACCGTCGCCAGGCTGCCGAAGTCGAGCCGTGAAGCGCCCCCCGCCGTCCCGCCCAGGGCGCCGTCGACATGGGTGCCGCTTTGCCAGTCCGCACTCAGCCGCGCGCCAAGGCCGTTGTTGCTGTAGCCGATCCGCGCATTGATCTCATGCCGGGGCTGGCCGCCCGACGATCCGGTGGCGCCGCCGTTCAGCAGGTCCAGTTCCGGCACGCCCGGCGCGATCAGGATGCTCTCGGTGAAATGCCAGGTGTGGTAGAGGCTGAAGCTCAGGCGCCCGCCCCCGCCGCCGCCCCGCCCGCCGCCAAAGCCGCCCGGTCCGCCAAAGCCGCCGGGGCCACGCGGGCCGCCCCCGCCGCCCCCGCCAGGACCGCCCTGATTGCCCTCGCCACGCGGCCGGTCGCCGCCGTCCTGACCCTGCCCCTGCCCCTGGGGCGGCGGCCCCCCGGCCTGGCCGTCACCCTGACGCCCACGATTGCCGAACAGGCTGCGCAGGTCCTGCAATTCCTTGGGCCGCTCTTCCGGCTTGGCGCCCGCGGCGCGCCAGGCCTCGATCACCTTCTGGATATGCGATTTCAGCGGAATCGACAGGTCGAAGCCCCAGCGGAGCTGCTCGCTCTGCGATCGCAGATAATTGACCGGGCGCGCGTCGATCTGCACCAGATTGCCGTCCTCATCGCGCAGGAAACGCTGCGGGAAGGCCGCCTCGATCGCCGGGCTGGGCGTGGGGAAGGCGGAGATCGCATTGCTCGTCCGGCTGTTGGTATAGGTCGCCGTCAATGTGAGATTGGGCTTTTCGAAGGGCTTCACCGTGGCGCTCAGGCGGAACTGGTCGCGCACGCTTTCCTTGAGCGTGGCATTGCCGCCGCTCAACTGCGACACGAACACCGTCTGCCCGGTCGCATAGTCGAACACGGAAATATTGGGCGTGGAGATCAGCGGATCGGTCAACTGGTTGCCGGTCGGCGCCGCCCGGTCCTGATTGGCCGACATCAGCAGTTGCACTGCCGGGACCGGCCGCCAGCGCAGCCCATAGCCCAGCGTCGAAAGCGTGCCGAAATCCGAATAATGCTGCGCCGCCGCGTTTACATTGACGCCGATATCGCCGACGGCGCCCAGCACCCCCTTCGACCGGCTGGTGATCGGCACGTCGACGCTGACCTGTCCGCTGGCGATCTGGCGATCATAGCTGGACGGCGTCTCGACCCCCGACCGGATCGACCGGCTGTCGAAACCGTTGGCCGACCCGCCTACGCGCACCGACGTGGTGACCGCGCCCGCGGGCAGGTTGAACAGCGGTCCGGACAGCAGCAGGTCGCCCTGCACCGCCTGCGACCTCGCCCTGGCCCGGTCGACCACATGGGTGGAAAACAGGTCCGGCGCAAAGCTGCCGAAGGGGTTGGCCCCCCCGTCGATCGCGCTCTGGATCACGTCCGGATCGACGCCGCGGTCGGTGGCGGTGCGCGTGTTGGAATAATCGCCATTGCCGGTGAAGGACCATTGCCAGCCCTTGCCCAGCAGCCCGTTCAGCGTCACGCCGAGATGGCCGGTGGTGCCCCTGATCTGCTGGCCGAGCACGCCCGACTGGCGCAGATAGCGGTAGAAGCTGGTCTCATCGGCCAGGGGCGAGAAGGGGTTGCCCGCCGCCAGCGTGAAGGGCGCGGCCTGAAAGCCCTGCAGGCTGTCGCTGTCCGACAGCTCCACCCGCGCGTTGATCGTCATCGACACCTTGCCCAGGGCGCGGGCCAGCGTGGCGTTGGTGGAAAAATTCTCGGTCGCCGGACTGAGCGTGCGGTGATGCGCCAGCTCGCCGCCGGTCATCGCATTGTCGCCGGTCAGAAACGCGTTCAGCGCCGATTGTCGGCCCTGCACCGCCGGTATCACGCCACGCTCGCTTTCCAGCAGCGAGGCGGCGGTCTTGTACTGCATGTCCAGGGTGAAGCGATTGTCGCCGCGAATGCGCAGTATCGCGCCCTCGGCCGATCCGTTTTCGCCCCCGCCCTGCGTCGTGGTGCCCGCGCGCAGGTCCGCCATTTCCGCGCGGAACCGCTGGCGCAGCACGATGTTCACCACTTTCTGCGTCGGCGCATAGCCATAGGAGAGCGCGACCTCCTCCGGCAAGATGTCGACCCGCGCCACGGCTTCGGACGGGATGTCCTGTATCTCCGAAAAGCTCGAAATCCGCTTGCCGTTGAGAAGGACCACCGGCGTCCCGTTGGTCTGCGGCGACAGTTCCGTGATCATCTCGGCGATGGAGGTGACGCCCAGCGCGCGCACGTCGGCGGGCGAAAGCTGCTGTTCCGGCTTCACATTGCCGATCACGGCGCCGCGCTGGGGCTGGCCGGTGACGACGATCTCGTCGGCATCGTCCGTCTGCTGGGCGGGCCCCTTGGCCTCCCCCTGCGTCTGCGCCATCAGCGCGCCGGGCGCGACACCGGCCATCAACGGACATAGAAGAAACGCGATCGATCGGCGCACAATTCACCCCTTGGATTCAGGACCCTGACGCCTCCCCTCTAGGGGCGAGTTGTCGCAGGATTCTGCCAAGCTTCATAAAGATTTGTCGCAAAATGTAATGGGCCATTCCGGATAGGGGCGCGGCGATGTGGTGGCATCGTCTTATCCACCGTCATGCCGCATCATGGAAGATGATGCCCAGCGTGTGGCGCACGCCCGACAGCAGGCGGCTGACGCCATGGCGCATCTGTACCCGATAGGGACCGCGCGTTCCGCTCACGGGCCGCTCCCGCACCGGAAAGATCACCGCGTCGCCCTGGGCCAGCGGCACGACTTCGGGCCGGGACTGCATGCGCGGCCGCTGTTCGGTCAGGACGAAGGCGCCGCCGGTAAAGTCCCGGTCCGGCGCGGACAGCAGGATCGCCGCCTGAAGCGGGAAGATGTGCGGCCCATAGACATCCTGATGCAGCGCGTTCCAGTCCCCCGCCTCGTAGCGCAGCAGCAGCGGCGTCGCCTTGTCCTGCCCGCCCAATGCACCCCGGCGCAGAAAATCGGCATGGCTTGCGGGATAGATGTCGCCGCTGCCCAGCATCGCGGCCCAGCGATTGGCGACTTTCGCCAGTGCCGGATACAGCGCGTCGCGCAGCGCGGCGACGGGTTGCGGCAGGGGATAGCCGAAATAGCGGTAGCGCCCGCTGCCATAGCCATGGCGCGCCATCACCACCTCCTTGCGGAAGAGGTGGGGCCGGTCCCACAGTGCGATCATCTCCGCGCATTGATCCGGGGAAAGCAGGGCGGGCAGCCGCGCGGCGCCGTGAAGGTCGAGATCGCCAAGGTCCATGCCCGCCAGAATGACGCGGGCGGCGGTCCCTGTCATCCCGCCGCTTGCGCTCAAAGGCCGCGCATCATCTGGGCTTGCGGAACCGGAAGAGGAAACGGTCGGTCTTGCCGCGAATGGCGGGGTCGAACACATTCTTGCTGTGATCGTCCTGCGGATTGGCAAGCAGCGGGCTTTCCCCGTCCAGCAGGAAGCCCGCCTTGGTGAAATCCGCCTTGACTACGGCTGGGTCGATCCGGTGCAGCTTGTCGACGATCGCCCGCGTGTCGCCCGCGGGGCCTGCATGGTCGATCACCCCGACGATCCCGCCCGGCTTCGTCGCGGCATAGAGCGTCTTCACGAAGGCGGCCGGATCGGTGAAGGGAATGCCGAACTTTTCCGATTGCCAGTAGAGGTCGTGATAATTGAGGTTGATGAGGGTGAAATCGAAACTGCCCGGGGGCGCGGCGAAACCTTCGAACGGATAGCTGACCCAGCGGATTTCGGGCCGCCGCGCCTGCAGCGCCTGCCATTTCTTCCCGCTGTCCGGGCCGGCCGTGAACTGGCTGGGTTCAAAGCCCGTCACCTTGCCCCTGGCGCCCACCACATCGGCCATGATCTCCGCCCAATAGCCCGAGCCGGTGACGATATCGGCCGCCTTCATGCCCGGCTTCAACCCCAGAAAGGCCAGCGTTTCGGCAGGCTTGCGCCCTTCGTCCAGCGCCTTCGCCTCGGCGGGCCGCTTCGGATCGGCCAGCGCGGCGGCATAATCGGGCGCCTTGGCCATGGCGGCAACGGGCGTGGCGAGGACAAGGCAAAGGCAGAAAAGGGTGGAACGCATCGGAAACCCTCCTGTGGGACGGGCGGGACCATGCACCTTCGGCCGTCGCCGCTCAAGGCTCCCCGGTCGAAGCGGATGGCATGTCTGTCGATTGCATTGCCCGCCAGACTTTCTAAACCTTGGCCCATGCGCACGCTCTACCCGCCCATCGAACCCTTCGCCTCCGGCCATCTGGAAGTGGGGGACGGTCACCATGTCTATTGGGAACGGGCGGGCACGCCCGGCGCCAAGCCAGCCGTCTTCCTCCACGGCGGCCCCGGCGGCGGCATTTCGCCCGACCATCGCCGCCTGTTCGATCCGGCGCGCTACGACGTGCTGCTGTTCGACCAGCGCGGCTGCGGCCGCTCCACCCCCCATGCCGAGCTGGAGGCCAACACGACCTGGCACCTCGTCGCCGATATCGAGCGGCTGCGCGAGATGATGGGCGTCGACCGATGGCTGGTCTTCGGCGGCAGCTGGGGCTCGACCCTCGCGCTGTCCTATGCCCAGACCCATGCCGGCCGCGTGACCGAACTGGTGCTGCGCGGCATCTTCACGGTCCGTCGCCAAGAGATCGACTGGTATTATCAGCATGGCGCCAGCCGCATCTATCCCGACAAATGGGAACGCTTCGTCGCGCCGATCGCGGAGGCGGAGCGTGGCGACCTGCTCCACGCCTATCGCCGCATCCTGACCGGCGACGACCGCACGCAGCAGATCGCCGCCGCCAAGGCATGGAGCGTCTGGGAAGGCGAAACCATCCGCCTGCTCCCGGACGAGGCGCTCTCCGCCACGCATGAGGCGGATGATTTCGCGCTCGCCTTCGCCCGCATCGAAAATCATTATTTCGTCCATGGCGGCTGGCTGGAGGAGGGGCAACTGATCCGTGACGCGGGCCGGCTGGCGGCCATCCCCGGCGTCATCGTGCAGGGCCGCTACGACATGGCTTGTCCCACGGAGACCGCCTGGGCGCTGCACCGCGCCTGGCCGCAGGCGCGCTTCGAAATGATCGAGGGCGCGGGCCATGCGTTCAACGAACCGGGCATCCTGGATGCCCTCATCCGCGCGACCGACGGCTTTGCGGCCTGACCGAAGGGAAAGATATCACATGCGAAAGATGATCGTGCTGGCTGCGGCCTTCAGCCTGATGTCCTGCGGCGACAGCAGCGACACCAAGCCCGCCGCCAAGCCCCAGCCCGCCCCCGACACCGGCGCGGCCGCCGCCGTCGCCAAGCTCGACGAAGGACTGCGCAACGGCGTGCTGGAAAAGGCGATCAAGGCGTCGGGCGCGCTCTGCCCCAGCGTGACCAGATCCGAACGCGCCGAAATCCGCCCCGGCATCATGGGCTGGAAGGCCGAATGCGACAATGGCACCGCCCATCTGATCGAAATCCACGCCGACGGCACGGCGGACGTCACCAGCCGGACTTATTGAAGGTTTTGGCCAGAGTGAACTGACTGGGCTGGCCTTCGATTCCAGACCTGTGGTCAGGTGACACAAAGCGGCTGCATCCGAATGATGGTCCCGACTTCAGGCGCCTTCCGCCCTACGGGCCGGATGGAATGCTCACGGATAAAGGATTCGGGATCGACGCAATGTTCCAGGAGCACGCCGCACTTCTCGCCCTCAGCCCAGATGACGGACGCGCAAAATTCGAGTTGATCCACCACGATCGTCACGGGCGTCCCGGCAGGCGGGAAGGCGAACCCCTCCAACTGCGCGCCGTAAATCGACATGTTCCTGATTGTGGCGAATTCGTATAGCCCGGCCCAATTCACCGTACAGGGGACTTGGGCAGTCTGGCGCCGGCCCTGGCGACGCTCAGGCGCATGGACGAGTGCTCTCCGCATGATCTTTGTCCCGTGGTCCCCGGTTGGAAACCGATAGGGCAACGGATTGTTCCGGCACCGTCCGTTTGCTTCCTCCGCCCTAGCGCCCGAACTTCCTCTGCACCTTCCCGTAACGCAGCTTCCGCGTCCCCGGCTTGCCTTCGCTGGCCCGTCCTCTCGGCGCCGCCACCTGCTGGTCGGCGGGCAGCCCCAGTTCCTCCGCCTCCAGCTTGCGGATCTCGTCGCGGATGCGGCCCGCCTCCTCGAACTCTAGGTCCGCCGCGGCGGCGCGCATCTGCTTTTCCAGATCCTCGATATAGGCGCGCAGATTATGGCCCACGAGATGCGGCCGGTCCTCCAGCCCCGTGTCCACCGTGACCTGGTCCTTCGATGCGACATGGGCGATGATGTCGCCGATATTCTTCTTCACCGTCTGCGGTGTGATGCCATGCTCGGCATTATAGGCCATCTGCTTCTCGCGCCGCCGCGAGGTTTCGTTGAGCGCCCGCTCCATGCTGCCGGTCACCCGGTCGGCATAGAGGATTACCCGGCCGTCAACGTTGCGCGCCGCGCGCCCGATGGTCTGGATCAGCGAGGTTTCGGAGCGCAAAAAGCCCTCCTTGTCCGCGTCCAATATCGCCACCAGCCCGCATTCGGGAATGTCCAGCCCCTCGCGCAGCAGGTTGATGCCCACCAGCACGTCATAGACGCCCAGCCGCAGGTCGCGGATCAGCTCGATGCGCTCCAGCGTCTCGACGTCCGAATGCATGTAGCGGACCTTGATCCCCGCCTCATGCATGAACTCGGTCAGATCCTCCGCCATGCGCTTGGTGAGCGTCGTCACCAGCGTCCGGTATCCCTTCTTCGCTGTCTCCTTCGCCTCATGGATCAGGTCGTCCACCTGGTCCTCCACCGGCTTGATCTCGACCGGCGGATCGATCAGGCCGGTGGGGCGGATCACCTGTTCCGAGAAGGCGCCGCCGGTCTGCTCCATCTCCCACGGGCCGGGCGTCGCGGAGACGCTCACCGTCTGCGGCCGCATCGCGTCCCACTCGTTGAAGCGCAGCGGCCGGTTGTCGATGCAGCTCGGCAGGCGGAATCCATATTCGGCGAGGGTAATCTTGCGCCGGTGGTCGCCCCGCGCCATCGCCCCGATCTGCGGCACGGTCTGGTGGCTCTCATCCACGAACAGCAGCGCATTTTCGGGCAGATACTCAAACAGCGTCGGCGGCGGCTCGCCCGGCAGACGCCCGGTCAGGAAGCGCGAATAATTCTCGATCCCCGCGCATGATCCCGTCGCCGCGATCATCTCCAGGTCGAAGTTCGTCCGCTGCTCCAGCCGCTGCGCCTCCAGCAGCTTGCCCTCGGCGGTCAGCTCCTTCAGCCGCTCGGCCAGTTCGAAGCGGATCGCCTCCATCGCCTGCTTCAGCGTCGGACCCGGCGTCACATGGTGCGAATTGGGAAAGACCTTCACAAAGTCGAGGCTCGCGATCTTCTTTCCCGTCAGCGGATCGAACTCGACAATCTCCTCGATCTCGTTGCCGAAGAAGCTGACGCGCCACGCCGTATCCTCATAGTGGGAGGGGAAAATTTCCAGATTATCCCCCTTCACCCGGAAATTGCCCCGCGCAAAGGCCGCGTCGTTGCGCTTGTACTGCAGCGCCACCAGCTTGCGGATGATCTCCCGCTGGTCCTCGATTCCGCCCTTCTTCATCGCGAAGGTCATGGCGGAGTAAGTCTCGACCGACCCGATGCCGTAGAGGCAGGACACCGACGCCACGATCAGCACGTCGTCCCGTTCCAGCAGCGCGCGGGTGGCCGAGTGCCGCATCCGGTCGATCGCCTCGTTTACCGAGCTTTCCTTCTCGATATAGGTGTCCGACCGCGGCACATAGGCTTCGGGCTGGTAATAATCATAATAGCTGACGAAATATTCGACCGCATTTTCGGGGAAGAAGCTCTTGAACTCCCCATAGAGCTGCGCCGCCAATATCTTGTTCGGCGCCAGCACCAGCGCGGGCCGCTGCAACGCCTCGATCACCTTGGCCATGGTGAAGGTCTTGCCCGATCCGGTGACGCCCAGCAGCACCTGGTCCTTCTCGCCCGCCAGCGCGGTTTCCACCAGTTCGGCGATGGCGGTGGGCTGGTCGCCCGACGGCTCATAGTCCGACACCAGCCTGAACGGCCTGCCGCCCTCGCTCTTTTCCGGGCGCGCGGGGCGGTGGGGGACGAAACCTTCGCCGGTCTCCGGCTCGTCCAGCGTGGTGCGGATCTGGATAGACATGGGGGGAATATGGGGCCTTTGACCGGAGACGCAATCGGCTTCACGCTCTCTTCGCCGACAGGCGGAAAAGCCGTTGGTCTCCTTCCCTTCAGGGCTTCAGTTCAAACGCACCTTGGGCGGCGGCGGATGGATTATTCCGAGCAACAATGCCTGTATGGAAACCATAACCACTCTTACTCCGCTTCTTCCAGTTGAAAAAAATGGCCGAAGCCCCTCAAAATATCCCCTTCATCCGCTTTTCGCTCCAAGAACACTCCACCGAGTGTCGAGTGCATCTAACAGAGCGCAAGGAACATATCAAGAACAAACAGATTCATGCGTTCCACATTGCATAGTATTCCTCGCTTGATATGGTCGCTTTCCACATGGCGTGGAGACAGGGAGAATGCCTATGCGTCCGACACTTCCCATCCTGATCGGTCTGGCGGCCTTGCTGGCGGGCTGCGGAGAAAAACCGTCCGGCCAGCCGCAGACCCGCGAGGAGGTGCGCAAGGAAGTTTCCAAGGTCCAGCTCAAGCCCGGCCAGTGGGAAGGCAGCTATGAGCTGATCGACATCGACATGCCGAACATGCCCGGCGGCGGCGCCCAGATGAAGGAGCAGATGAAGAAGATGATGAGCCGCACGGCCATCAAATATTGCGTCTCGCCCGAAGAGGCCGCCAACCCCAGCGGCAAGATGTTCTCGGGGCAGGAGAATAAGGACTGCACCTATAAGGGCTTCGACGCGAGCGGCGGGTCGGTGAAGGGCGAGATCAGCTGCAAATCGGCGCAGGGCGGCACGATGAACGCCGTGATGTCGGGCGATTATGCGCCGGAAAGCTATGAAATGCACATGGACATGAAGATGACCGGTGCCCCCAACGGCATGAACATGAGCATGAAGGCCAAGACCAGCGGCAAGTGGATCGGCACCGCCTGCACGCCGAAATAGGCCTTGGCGAATGAGCGCCGATGCCCCGGCATGCTGGCTCTGCCGGCGCCCGCTGGGCAGGCGCGTCGAATGGCATCATCCCGTGCCGAAAAGCTGGAGAGGGCGGGACCGTGTGCCCGTCCATCCGATCTGCCATCGCGCCATTCATGCCCATCTGGGCAATGCCGAACTCGCGCGCGGCTATAGCGATGCCGATGCCCTGCGCGCTCATCCCGGCCTGGCGCGCTTCCTTGTCTGGGTGGCGAACAAGCCGCCCGATTTCCACGCCCCCACCCACAGGAAGCGATGAGAAATCTCTTGCGCTTTTCGCGGCTTGGCGCGAGCCTCGCTCGGTTCGTACAAGAACAGGGGAGAGGATATGCGAAAGATGGTGCTGGCGGCGCTGCCGCTGGGCGTGATGACTCTGGCCGCCTGCGGCAGCAGCCCGGAACCCGCGCCCGAAACCACCGAAGCGCCCATAGTGATGAAGGCGGGCGAATGGGTGCTGACCCGCAAGACCACCGGCTACAACACGCCCACTGTCACTGCGGCCGAATATCAGGCGGCGCTCAAGGAAAGCCGTGAGGACAAGATATGCATCGCCGTCGACGCGGCGGGCGTGCCCGGCGCCGACGCGCTGGCGGGGGACGAAGGCAAGGATTGCACCTACAAGGACAAGCTGATCCGCAAGGGCCGCCTGATCGCGACGCTGGCCTGCACCTCCGGCAAGGGCACGTCCGAAATCGTGCTGGAGGGCAATTTCACCGCCGACACGCTGACGCTGGGCAGCACCATGACCCGGACGCAGGGCGGCCAGCCGGTTCTGCGCACCACCCATGACGTTACCGGCAAGCGTATCGGGGAATGCGCCAAAGGCTGAGGCCCGGCTTCACTCCAGCGCCGCGATCGCCCGCGGGTCGCAGCGTTTTTCGCCCCGCGGCACGGCGGAATAGCCCGGCACCAGGATCGGCTGGCCGATCCTGACCGGCGCAAAGCGCTTCCGCTCGATCCCTTCGCAGCGCAGATAGAGTTCCAGCATTTTGGGCGGCGTGTCCCGCTTTTCATAGGACAGGCGGAACGTCCCCCAATGGATGGGGATCGCGGTGGAGGCGCCCAGCTTCTCGAACACCTGCACCGCCTGCTCCGGCCCGATATGCGAGTCCGACCGCATCTGCCCGTGCCAGAAGCGGAAGGCCCCGATCGGGATCATCGCCAGCCGGATCGGGCCCAGCCGCGCCGCTTCCTGCGGCCAGGCCATGTCGCCCGCCCCGGTATCGCCCGCGAAGAAGATGTTGCCCGCCCGCGTGCTGATGAAGAAGCTCGACCACAGGGCCCGGCTGCGATCCGTGCCCCAGCGGCTGCTCCAATGATGGTTGCGCAGCACATGGACGCGATAATCGGGGCAATGTTCGTAATTTTCGCACTGGATCAGCGTGTCGCGGCCAAGCCCGTTCAATTCCGCCCCGCTGACCGACTGTCCCCAGTCCAGCGCGGTGGAGGGAATGCCGTTGTCCCGCAGGATCCGGTCATTGCCCAGGCTGGTGATGATCCTGGGCCGGTCCCGCTCCCACAGCTTCTTCAGCGTGGGAATGTCCATATGGTCGTAATGATTGTGGCTGATAAGGATCAGGTCGATCTTGGGCAGATCGTCGAAGCGGATGCCCGGCTGCGCCACCCGCTTCGGCCCCAGCGGCGGGAAGGGGCTGGCATAGTCCGACCAGATCGGATCGGTCAGGATATTGATCCCCGCCGCCTGCACCAGCACCGTCGCATGGCCGACCCAGGTCGCCACCATGCCGCGCGGCGCGGCGAAGGCGGGCGGGCGCGACGGCTTCACCGCCACCGCATCGGGCCAATCGGGCCGGTCGCCCTGTCCCATCAGCCAGCGCGCGATCAGGCCGCGCCGGCTGCTTCCCGGCGGCGCGGCGAACGTTATGTCCCCATCGGGATTGAAGAAACGCGCGCCGTCATAATGGTGGCTGACCGGCCCCTCATAATAGATGCGGTCGAGGAAAGGGGGGATGATGGTCACCGCCAGACAGAGCGCGACCAGCAGAAACAGCAGAGTAACCCCAACGCCCTTCACGATTCTTCCGACGATGCGGCCCATGCCGTCTCCCGCGATGATGACGGGGAGGGACATAGCGCGGATCAGGGCGCGGGCAAGGGGGTGGGCGATTTCGATGGTTTCCAGCCGTTGGGATCTTCGTCATCCCGGATCAAGTCCGGGATGACGGAATAGGGGGAACCCCGTCCCTGGGCACCGCATTGGATGCCGGCCCTATCGCTGGTCCTGATAGGCCATCTGCAAAATCCCCCAATGCCTGCCGCGCACATGGATGGAGGCGATGACCTGTTTCAGCAGGATCACGTCGCCCTCCGCGGTCAGCCGCCGATAGGCCTTGAGGCAGAAGGGATCGGTGATCCTGGCCTGTTCGCGCGTGTCGGGAAAGTCGAAGATCACGCCCTGCCGGGAAAATTCCATGTTCCAATTGTCGTCGCCCGGCCGCTGCGGATGCGAACGTTCGGGCATGGCCACCGCGCCGAAACTGTTGCGGTCGGTGAAGGTCATGCCGAACAGTCCGGCAAAGCCCCGCGCCTTTTCCTGCCAGACCCGCGCGGCGGGGATCAGCACCGGCTGGACCGGATGGCTGTATTGGGGCGGCTGCGTGCCGGCGATGGGCGCGTAAAATTCGCTGAACAGCTCGGCCTCGGTCAGCCTGCCTTCGTCCAGCGCCTGCTCGATCGCCCCGCTCACCGCCTTCGCCGCGTCCAGGCAGAAATCGATATAGGGCGAATCCGGAATCTCGACGCCGCTCTCCGCGACCAGTTGCAGCAACTGGTTGGTGTCTTCGCTGGCGACGGAAATCCGCCCCGACAGCCTTTGCAGGCCGCCGGCATTGTCGGTCGATGTGCTGGCCAGCGCCAGCAGCCCGGTCCTGATCTCGCCCGCCGAACCGACCATCGACGCGATTCGCTGCGCCACGGCTTCGCTGTTGCTGGACAGGTCGCCCATCAGCGATCCCAGCCGCTCGACCAGCATCTCGATATTCTTGGTGTCGGACAGCGCCATGCGCGCGGTTTCGGCGCCATGGTTGATGCCCTCCAGCATCTTGCCCGCCTCGCCGGTCAGCGCGCCGATCGACTGTTCGATGGTCTGCGTCGCCGACGCGGTTTCCTGCGCCAGCTTCTTCACCTCCGCCGCCACCACGGCAAAGCCGCGCCCGGCATCGCCCGCGCGCGCCGCCTCGATCGTGGCATTGAGGGCCAGCAAATTGGTCTGGCTGGCGATGCCGCTGATGACGCTGGTGACATGGGCGACGGTCTTGAGCGCCTCGCGAAAGCCGTCGAGCTGCGCATGGACGCTGCCCACCCGCTCGATCAGGTCGACGAAATTGGCGTTGGCGTCGGACAGCTGCCGCCCCGAATCATCGATGATGCCGCGCGCCGCGACCGCCTTTTGCCGCGCATCCTGCCCGGCCAGCGACACGCTTTCGCCGTCGCGCGACAATTGCGCCGCCGCGCCGCTGATCGCCTCGATCGTGCGGGCCTGATGAGTGACGCGGTCGGCCAGCTCGCTGATGTCCGCCTGCAAGTCGAGCGTGCGGATGCCCAGGTCGCCAGACAATTTGGCCACCTTCATCACCGCATCTTCGACGTTCCGCTTTTTCGCCTGATTTTCCACGGGCCTGATGGCTATCGGACGATGGTAAAATATCCGTTATCGATGCGCCCGGCCGTTACAGGGCGCCCATCAACGCCAGCACCACGCCGCCCGCCACCAGCATCAGCCCCATGACCTCGCTGCGCGCCATTCGCTCGCCCAGGTAGAAATGGCCGAAGCCCAGGGTGAAGGCGACCTCGATCTGGCCGACGATCCGTACCAGCGCGACCGGCGCGGTGGCAAAGCCGGTGAACCAGCAGGCCGATCCCAGCGAGGACAGCAGCCCGACCTGCCCCGACACGCGCCAGCTGCGGAAGACCCGGCCGATCTGGTCCGGCTCGCGCAGCAGCATATAGCCGCCCTGCATCACTGTCTGCATCGCCACCGTCACCACCAGCACGACCAGCGCGGCCCATATCGGATCGGCGCCCCCCACCGCCTGCGTCGCCCGCCTGATGCCGATGGCGGTCAGGGCGAAGAAAAAGCCCGATGCAATCCCGCACAGCGCCGCCGGCTGGCCGAGCGCCTTGGCGAAGTCCGCCACGCCCATCCGCCTGCCCCCGGTCGACAGCAGCATGACGCCGATCACGCCGCAGCCGATTCCCGCCCAGGCCAGCGGATGCAGCCGCTCGCCCAGCAGCAGGAAGGACAGGATCGCGCCCTGCACCGCCTCGGTCTTGGAATAGGCGGTGCCGACGACGAAATTGCGATGGGCAAACGCCATGATGAGCAGGTTGGTGGCAATGATCTGCGCCAGCCCGCCGCCCAGGCAGAAGAGCAGGAACAGCGGATCGGGCGAGGGCAGGGGCGCGGGAAACAGCAGCCGGTATCCGCCCAGCAGCAGCGCCGTGAAGGGCAGCCCGTAAAGATAGCGCACCAGCCCTGCGCCATTGACCGACAGGCTGTGGCTCACCCGCCGCTGCACCGCGGTCCGCCACGCCTGCACCCCGCCCGCCATCAATGTCGCGGGCAACCAGATCGGAAAACTCATGTCGCTACTCATACTCATGAAAAAACGCGCCGCTCGAAGACCGGGCGGCGCGTCCAAATTCCAACGAAGGAGAAGAGACGCTCACGCGCCTTCGAGCAGATGCTCCTTCCGGATCTTCTCCTGCCACACCAGCGGGGCGAGGCGGTGGACATTCTGGCCCTCGCTGTCGACCGCGACCGTCACGGGCATGTCCTGCACCGTGAATTCGTAGATCGCTTCCATGCCCAGATCCGCAAAGCCCACGACCTTGGCTTCCTTGATCGCGCGCGCCACCAGATAGGCCGCGCCGCCGACCGCCATCAGATAGGCGCTCTTGTGCTTGGCGATGCTATCGGTCGCCGCCGGACCACGCTCGGCCTTGCCGACGCAGGCGGCGAGGCCCTGTTCCAGCATCATGTCCATGAACTTGTCCATGCGGGTCGCGGTCGTCGGGCCGGCCGGGCCGACCACCTCGTCGCGCACCGGATCGACCGGGCCGACATAGTAAATGACGCGGCCCTTGAAATCGACCGGCAGCTCCTCGCCCCTGGCCAGCATGTCCTGGATGCGCTTGTGCGCGGCGTCGCGCCCGGTCAGCATCCTGCCGTTCAGCAGCAGCCGGTCGCCATGCTTCCAGCTTTGCACCATTTCCGGCGTCAGCGTGTCCAGGTCGACCCGGATCGCTTCCTTGCTCGGCTTCCAGTCGACCTGCGGCCATTCGGAAATCTTCGGCGCCTCCAGATAGGCCGGACCCGACCCGTCCAGCGTGAAATGCGCATGGCGGGTCGCCGCGCAGTTCGGGATCATCGCCACCGGCTTGCCCGCCGCATGGCAGGGATAGTCGTAGATCTTGACGTCGAGGATGGTCGAAAGCCCGCCCAGACCCTGCGCCCCGATGCCCAGCGCATTGACCTTGTCGAAAATCTCGATGCGCAGCTTCTCGATATCATTTTGCGGCCCGCGCGCTTTCAGCTCGCCCATGTCGATGGGTTCCATCAGCGATTCCTTGGCCAGCGCCACGGCCTTTTCCGCCGTGCCGCCGATGCCGATGCCCAGCATGCCGGGCGGGCACCAGCCCGCGCCCATTTGCGGGATCATCTCCAGCACCCAGTCGACGATCGAATCGCTGGGGTTCATCATCTTGAACTTGGTCTTGTTCTCGCTGCCGCCGCCCTTGGCCGCGACGTCGACGGTCACCTTGTTGCCCGGCACCATCTCGACATTCAGGACGCAGGGCGTGTTGTCCTTGGTGTTGACGCGGCTGAACGCCGGGTCTTTCAGGATCGAGGCGCGCAGGCGGTTTTCCGGGTTGAGGTAAGCCTTGCGCACGCCCTCGTCGACGACCTCCTGCATGGAGCGGCTATTGTCGTCCAGGCGGCAGTCCATGCCCCATTTGACGAAGACGTTGACGATGCCGGTGTCCTGGCAGATCGGGCGATGCCCTTCGGCGCACATGCGGCTGTTGGTCAGGATCTGGGCGATGGCGTCCTTGGCCGCCGGATTGGCTTCGGCGTCATAGGCTTTGCCCAGCGCGCGGATATAATCCATCGGATGATAGTAACTGATGAACTGCAGCGCGTCGGCGACGCTCTCGATCAGATCGGCGGTCTTGATGACGGTCATCTACCCTGGTTCCCATATTTGCGGCCCGCCCTGCACGGCGGGTCCATGCAGGCGCGGCTATAGGCCTTTGGCGCCCCGAGTCCAGACGCGCCTTCACCCGTTGGCGTAGGGGAACATGGGCCACCACGGCTCCTTCTCCTGCAGCACCCGCGCAAAGCTCTCCCGCGCCTCCACCCGCTCCAGATAGGCGGCCAGCGCCGGAAAGCCGCTCCGCACCGGCACGATCCTGTCCGCATAGAAGAGCGAAGGCGCCGCCGCGCAGTCGGCCAGCGTGAAGTCGTCCCCCGCAGCCCAGCGCCGCCCCGCCATCCGCGCCTCCAGCAGCGCATAGGCCTTGCCCAGCGTCGCCCGCGCCTGATCCATGCCATGGGGATCGCGCGCCACCCCTTCGGGCCGGATGCGGTCGCCGACCAGCGCCTGCATCGGCGTCATCACATAATTGTCGAACAGCCGGTCCATCAGCCGCACCTCCAGCGCCGCCTCCGCATCCTGCGGGATCGGCCGGAAGGGGCCGGGGCAATGCTGCCCGACATATTCCACGATGATGCTGGCCTCCGCCACGGTCACGCCCCGCGCCTCGTCGCGCAGCACCGGAAACCTGCCGATCGGCCAGAGCGTCAGCCACGCCTCGGCCACGGCCGGATCGTCCAGCATCCTCGGCTCGAACGGGGTGCCATTCTCGTAAAGGGCGATCAGCACCTTCCAGCAATAGGAGGAGAGCGGGTGATAATAGAGAATCATGACGGGGCACCTCTCCGGCGGTCTTTTCGAGGCCGCCAATGTGCCATCCCGCCCGGTCCGGATCACCCCCTTCCGTCACCGAACCGTCATCCGCGTTCGGCCGGGGAATCGCAGAATCCAGCAATCGCTTGGCAAGCCAAATTTATTTTACGGACGCAATTGTCCCTCTTGCCTTTTCGAGAGGTGAGGAAAGTCCATGCGTCGCTGCGACGCACCGTTCCGAACCGTCGATGAAATGAGTCATGGCAGCGGCGAACCGAGTCCCTGAACTGTCATTTACCCCCTTGCAAGCAAATGAAGCTGTGGCACTATCCCTTGTATCGGGTTAACGGGGGTTACCCAACAGATTGTGATCGCACCAACCGGGCTGGTTCCCGGAGGGAGGGTGTTTTTGCCCTTGTGATCTGCTCTGCGGGGCCCATCTCCGTGCCTGACCGGGTCGAAAATGCTAAGTTCTTTCGGCCCGGCCGCCAGGGCTTGACCGAATCGAACGGAACGGGAACATTCGGGGGCTGGTCATGGATTTTCGAGATAGCGAACAGGTGAGTGCAAGCGACGTGGCAACCGTGATTGACGAAGTGGTCGAAACCGTGGCGGAAAAGAAGGCAACGCCAGCCCCGAAGGCTGACCCCGCGCCCAGCTCGTCTACCGTGCAGGAGCGCCGCTTCCACGTCGTGACGGACGACAGCCGCGACGCGCTGCTGACCGATTTCGGCAAGGACACGCTGCAGGACCGCTATCTGCTGCCCGGCGAATCCTATCAGGATCTCTTCGCCCGCGTCGCCGCCGCCTATGCCGATGACGCGGACCATGCCCAGCGCGTCTACGACTATATCTCGCGCCTCTGGTTCATGCCCGCCACGCCCGTCCTGTCGAACGGCGGCACCGGCCGTGGCCTGCCGATCAGTTGCTATCTCAACAGCGTCGATGACAGCCTGGAGGGCATCGTCAACACCTGGAACGAGAATGTCTGGCTCGCCTCGCGCGGCGGCGGCATCGGCACCTATTGGGGCAATGTGCGCGGCATCGGCGAGCCGGTGGGCCTCAACGGCAAGACCAGCGGCATCATTCCCTTCGTCCGCGTGATGGACTCGCTGACCCTTGCGATCAGCCAGGGCAGCCTGCGCCGCGGCTCGGCCGCCTGCTATCTCGACATCTCGCATCCGGAGATCGAGGAGTTTCTGGAAATCCGCAAGACGTCCGGCGACTTCAACCGCAAGGCGCTGAACCTGCACCATGGCGTCCTCCTCACCGACGAGTTCATGGAGGCGGTTCGCGACGGCAGGGAATTCGCCCTGCGCAGCCCCAAGGACCAGTCTGTGCGCGGCAGCGTCAATGCCCGTGCCCTGTTCCAGAAGCTGGTGGAGGTCCGCCTCGCCACCGGCGAACCCTATATCGTCTTCAACGACACCGTGAACCGCACGATGCCCAAGCATCATCGCGATCTCGGCCTCAAGGTGTCGACCTCCAACCTCTGCTCGGAAATCACTTTGCCGACGGGTCGCGACCATATCGGCAATGACCGCACGGCCGTCTGCTGTCTCTCCTCGCTCAATCTCGAAACCTGGGATGAGTGGAAGGACGACAGGCAGTTTGTCGAGGACGTCATGCGCTTCCTCGACAATGTGCTGCAGGACTATATCGACCGCGCGCCGCCGGAAATGGCGCGGGCGAAATATAGTGCGAGCCGTGAACGGTCGGTGGGCCTGGGGGTGATGGGGTTCCACTCCTTCCTCCAGGCCCGGGGACTCCCGTTTGAAGGCGCGATGGCCAAGTCGTGGAACCTGCGCATCTTCAAGCATATCAACGAGAAGGTGAACGAAGCCTCGATGCAGCTCGCGGTCGAGCGCGGCCCGTGCCCGGACGCCGCCGACATGGGCGTGATGGAGCGCTTCAGCTGCAAGATGGCGATCGCGCCCACCGCGTCCATCTCCATCATCTGCGGCGGCGCCTCGGCCTGCATCGAGCCGATCCCGGCGAATATCTACACCCACAAGACGCTGTCGGGCAGCTTCGCGGTCAAGAACCCGTACCTTGAAAAGCTGCTGGTCGAAAAGGCGAAGGATTCGACGGCGGTCTGGAACTCGATCCTCGAAAAGGGCGGCTCGGTCCAGCATCTCGACTTCCTCTCCCAGGAGGAAAAGGACACGTTCAAGACCAGCTTCGAAATCGACCAGCGCTGGCTGCTCGAACTGGCCGCCGATCGCACGCCCTATATCGACCAGGCCCAGTCCCTCAACCTCTTCATCCCCGCCGATGTGGAGAAATGGGATCTGCTCATGCTCCACTACCGGGCGTGGGAACTGGGCATCAAGTCGCTCTACTATCTCCGCTCCAAGTCGGTCCAGCGCGCCGGCTTCGCGGGCGGCGTGGAGGCCGACAACACCATCGACGCCCCGAAATTCGAAATCGGCGAGACCACCGACTATGACGAGTGCCTCGCCTGCCAGTAACCCGATAATCTCCTCTCCCCTTGCGGGAGAGGAAGGGGCCCGCGCGGTGCAGCCGCGTGGGAAGGTGAGGGGTAAGGCCCCAAACCCGACGATCGCCCGGGCAAGGGAACTCCGCCGCAACGCAACCGACGCCGAGAAACGCCTCTGGACTTTGCTCCGCGAAAAGCTGCCTGCCGCGGAATTCCGCCGCCAGGTCCCGATCGGCCCCTATTTCGCAGATTTCGCCTCTCATGCCGCCCGCCTGATCGTCGAACTGGACGGCGGTGGCCATGACGAAGCGACGGACGCGCCCCGCACCGCCTTCCTCGAACGGGAAGGCTATCGCGTGATCCGCTTCTGGAACCATGACGTGATGCAGAATTCTGAAGGCGTGCTGGTCACCATCGTCGGCGCCCTTCCCCCTCACCCTCCCACGCCTGACGGCGCGGGGCCCTCCCTCTCCCACAAGGGGAGAGGGTCTGGTATAAGTTTCGCGGAGTAACCACCATGCCTCTTCTTCAAGCCAGCAAGGTCTACAAGCCCTTCGAATATCCCTGGGCCTATGAGTTCTGGAAGCGCCAGCAGCAGCTCCACTGGCTGCCGGAGGAAGTGCCGCTGGGCGAGGATTGCCGCGACTGGGCGCAGAAGCTCTCCGACCATGAACGCAATCTGCTGACCCAGATTTTCCGCTTCTTCACCCAGGCCGACGTGGAGGTGCAGGACTGCTACCACGACAAATATGGCCGCGTGTTCAAGCCGACCGAAATCAAGATGATGCTGACCGCCTTCAGCAACATGGAAACGGTCCACATCGCGGCCTACAGCCACCTGCTCGACACGATCGGCATGCCCGAAACCGAATATTCGGCCTTCATGCAATATAAGGAGATGAAGGACAAACACGACTATCTGGCGCAATTCGGCGTCGACACGGACGAGGATATCGCCAAGACGCTGGCCATGTTCGGCGGCTTCACCGAAGGGCTGCAACTCTTCGCCAGCTTCGCCATGCTGATGAACTTCCCGCGCTTCAACAAGATGAAGGGCATGGGCCAGATCGTCAGCTGGTCGGTCCGCGACGAGACGCTGCACTGCGAAGGCATCGTCCGCCTGTTCCACGCCTTCGTGAAGGAACGCGACTGCCTGACCGCCTCGGTCAAGGACGACATCATGGACATGTGCCAGAAGACGGTGCGGATCGAGGACGCCTTCATCGACCTCGTCTTCGAAATGGGTCCGGTGCCGGGCATGACGCCCAAGGACATCAAGAAATATGTCCGCTACATCGCCGACTGGCGCCTTGGGCAACTGGGCCTGAAACCCATCTACATGATCGACGAGCACCCGCTCCCCTGGCTGACCCCGCTGCTGAACGGCGTCGAGCACGCCAATTTCTTCGAAACCCGCGCGACGGAATATTCGAAGGCGGCCACCCGCGGCCAGTGGAACGACGTATGGGACGCCTTCGACCGCCGCACCAAACTCAAGAGCAGCACCGCCGCCAACGCCGACGAAAGCGACCCGGACATGTTCAAGGCAGCGGGCATCGCGGCGGAGTAAGATATGAGACGGCAAGTGTGGATTACCGATAAATCCGCATTTGCCGATTGATCCGAGAATCCTGTTCTGCCAAGATCTTCTTATGTTCCCTGAAAGCGATCTGCTCGAAGCCCATGCCGATCTCCTGCGAGCCGCCAGGGGACAGAAATTTGGGACTATCCTTGCTGACCCTCCATGGCAGTTCCAGAATCGGACTGGTAAGGTCGCACCGGAGCATAAGCGGCTCAATCGCTATGGCACCATGACGCTAGATGAAATCTGCGCTTTGCCTGTCGCACAGATTGCTGACGAACCATCTCATTTGTACCTGTGGGTGCCCAACGCACTGCTACCGGAAGGCATGCAGGTAATGAATGCGTGGGGGTTTCGATACATCTCCAATCTCGTTTGGCACAAGGTCCGCAAGGATGGCGGATCGGACGGGCGCGGCGTCGGTTTCTACTTCCGCAACGTCACCGAACTGCTGCTCTTCGGAGTGCGCGGGAAGAATGCCCGCACCCTTGCGCCCGGCCGCAGTCAGGTCAACATGATCCAGACACGCAAACGCGAACATAGTCGCAAACCTGATGAGCAATATGATATTATCGAGGCCTGCTCATGGGGACCGCGGCTTGAAATGTTCAGTAGGGGCGCACGCAAGGGATGGGACGTGTGGGGCAATCAAGCCGACGAAAGCTATAAGCCGACATGGGAAACTTATAGCTACAACAGTGCTGTTGCTGCCGAATAGCTAGTTTTCATCAGGTTTCTTTTGCGCCTCGGCGATTTGTTGTTCGGTTGGTGGACCATCATCGACATAGAGTTCTGGCTTGATCGCAAAGGTCAGGATTGGGCAGCCACCACCTCCACCGCCTTCAATTCGTGGCCAGAGCTTTTCATGATGGGTAGTTGATGACCCGTATGATGCTCCCTTGCCAAGCGATTTGAAAATTGTTTGCAATTCTGTGGCGCGGGTAATGACAACACCTACGTCAATGGCGCGAAGGTCGAATAGCAGGCGAAAGTTGTTAAGATCCCTGTCGAAAAAAAGGATCCTTGTTGTTCCATTCCACTTCTAACGCGACCCGGCCTTTCAGACAGTCGATTTTGTGGGTCGGGCTTTCAAACAGATCATTGTCGATCTTTATCGCAGTCTGAAACTGCTTTTCCTGCCATCCTCGACGATAAAAGCCGCCATCAATCTGGTTGGCAATAGGGGATTTTCGTCCACCCGCTGCCTGAATCTCGGATCGAGGTAGTCGAAAATCTCGAAGAACTTCAATGATTTCCTGCCATTCACCCGGACATGCCGTGGCTAAAACTCCCGTTGCATTTCGCCATTCACGAACATGATAGCGCTGCTGTAAATCTTCGGGAACAAGATGGATGGTCGACATCAACGCTTGGTGCCTTACAGGGTGTAGAAAGGCAATGCTGCTATCCATTCTTTAATTATAATAGCTTATCCTCCCGTCCCATGTTCGGCGTCCGCCTCTCCTCCCTTTTCACCAGCCGCTGGATGGCGCTGCTTTGGGCGGTGCTGGTGATCCTGACGGCGATCCAGTTCGTCGGCACCTCCGGCAAGGACGATGGCGCGGCGACCACCGCGCAGGGCGCGTCCGCCGACACCCTCACCGATCAGCAGAAGGCTGCGATCAACAGCGCCCTCTGACCGCGCGCCCGGCCGATCCTATTTCCTGTCCTACAGCCCCCCGGCTCTGCTATGCCGCGCGCGGCTCTTTCTCATGACGGCAACTATCGGAAAGTGGGCGTTTTTCCATGTCTCCATCGTGTCACCTATGTCACCCGGCCGGCGGTGGCGGACAGGCCGCAGCCTGACCGCCCCATGAACGCATTGTTTTGTTCCGTTCATGCAACGTTCGGGCGCATGGGTCGTTCTGCACCCATCGAAGAAACGAACCGAAGGAGTCAGAGATGAAATCCACCCTGAAAGCCGCCTTCGCCGCCCTTTCGCTGGGCGCCGTGACCCTGAGCGCAGCCCCCGCCGCCGCCGATCCGCCGCCCTGGGCGGGCCACGGCCGGGGCCATGGTGACGACGACTGGAAGCATGGCGGGCGCCACGACAATGGCCGCCACGAAGGCTGGCGCCGCCCCGGCGGAGTCGTCTACAGCTATGACTGGAACCGCCCGGACCCGCGCTACGGCCGCTATTACCGCCCCGACCGCTATTATCGCGGCGGCTATGAACCGATCCGCGTCACCCGCGAAACCCGCATCTATCGCGGCTATGACGACCGCTATTATTGCCGCCGCTCGGACGGCACCACTGGCCTGATCGTCGGCGCGGCGCTGGGCGGCCTGATCGGCAGCCAGATCGACCGCGGCCGCTCGAACACCGCGGGCATCCTGATCGGCGGCGGCGCGGGCGCGCTGCTCGGCCGCGAAATCGACCGCGGCAGCCTCAACTGCCGCTGACGGAAGGCGGGGGAGGGGCCTTGCCTCTCCCCTCGCTCAACCCGCCCTAGCACCAGGGATGCCGCGCCCCATCCCATTCGCGCGCCAGGCCTTCCGCGACCAGCATTTCCCCGATCGACCGCCCGCCCCGCGTCACCACGCGCAGCGCCCGCCCATAGCGATCCCGGTCCCGGTCCCCGCTCTCCAGCGAAAAGGGGCCTGCGTTCATCAGCGCCTGCAACCGCTGCGTCGCCCGCGCGCCGAGCGCCGCTTCCTCAGCGCAGCGCGGCGGATGGGTCTCCGGCGCGTCGATATCCATCACCCGCACCTTCTGCCCCTGGAACCAGAAGGTATCGCCATCGACCACGCAATTGGTCCCGCCGCCCGTGTGGCAAAAGCCGAACTGCGCCGACAGGCGATCGCTGGCCACCGGCGCCACCGCATCCCGCCGCGTGAAGCGCTCCACCGCATCCGGCCCGAACCAGCCCAGCACGCCGCCGGTCAGCACCCCGCCAGCCACCAGAACCCCGAAGGAAGGCCCTTTGCGCCGCTTCCGCCGCAACCGGGCCTCGCCCGCCCGCCGCGCCTCATATCGCCACGCCCGCTGGGCGCGTTCCTTGTCCGTCATGCGCTTCATGACCCGGCGATAGCGGAATCGGGCCGCCCCGTCTCGCGCCAAAGCCCCTCAATTTGACCCCGATCAATGACAGCCGCGGCTCACCCGCCACCCTGGCCCGGACCCAGCAGGAGCCGCCTCATGCCCACCCCCTACGACCGTATCGGCGGCGAACCGACCATCGCCGCCATCGCCAACCGCTTTTACGACCTGATCGGGCAGGACCCGGCCTATGCCGGCCTGCGCGCTCTCCACGCCGCCGATCTGGCCCCGGTCCGCCACGGCCTTGCTCGCTTCCTCGCCGGCTGGGCGGGCGGCCCCCGCGACTGGTTCGAACGCGGCCAGTGCGTCATGTCGCTCCACCGCGCCTTCCCGATCACCCCGGCGCTGGCCGATCAATGGGCGAGCGCCATGACCCGCGCCATCGCCGCGCAACCCGGCCTCGACCCGCAACTCGCCCACGCGATGAGCGACGCCCTCGGCCATATGGCGCGCGGGATGATCAACCTGTCGCTGGAACAAAGCGCCGCCTAGGTGACCCGGTGCAGGGCCATGCGCTGGATCAGTTTACGCCCTAATCCTCATCCTCGGTCGGACCGAGACTGTCCTCCTCATCGTCCATCTGCGGCTCCCCGGCAAAGGCATCGGTGTCGATCCGCCCCGACCGGTTCATCTCCTCCATCCTCTCGACCAGATCGGGCGTGTCGTCGGGCAGGATCTGCGCGGGGTTCGCCTTGCCGCCGCGCTCGCTGTCCTCGCTGAGGTCGGTCCTGCCCAACCGGGCGTCGTCGGCCACGTCCTGCGCCTGGGTACCGGCTTCGGCCTGTTCGCTATTCTCCTCGTCCGGGTCGGGCAGCGGGTCGGGGGGCAGGTGGTCGGGGTCGGGCTTTTCCATGGCATGTCTCCTTCGCTGCCCCAACGGCCCAGCGGTCCCGCCCGTTCCCGCGCCGCAAAAGCCTCTGGACAGCACTCCCCCGACCGGGCAAGAGCCGCGCGATCCCTTTCGCATCGCACAAAGGTATTTCCATGCCCCGCCAGCTCATTTCGTCCGGCTCGCCTTTCGAGGCGCAGGTCGGCTATTCGCGCGCCGTCGTCCAGGGCGACTGGTGCTTCGTCGCCGGGACCACCGGGACCGACCCTGAAACCAAGGCCATGCCGGAATCCGTCGTCGACCAGGGCAGGAACGCGCTGAAGGTCATCGGCAAGGCGCTGGAGGAGGCCGGCTTTTCCTTCGCCGACGTGGTCCGCGTGACCTATTACATCACCGATCCCGCCTATTGGGACGTGCTGGGCGAAGCGACCGCGCCGGTGTTCGGAGAGATCCGCCCCGCCGCAAGCTGCATCGTCACCGGCCTCATCAAGCCTGAGATGAAGATCGAGATCGAAGTCACCGCCTACCGCGGTTAATTTTGGGGATAAGCCCATGCTTACCATGTACGGCATCAAGAATTGCGACACGATCAAGAAGGCGCGCAACTTCCTCGACAATAGCGGCAAGGCCTACAGCTTCCACGACTATAAGGTGTCGGGCGTCGACAAGGCGAAGCTGGAGGAATGGGTGATGGAACATGGCTGGGAAACCATCCTCAACCGTTCCGGCACCACCTTCAAGGCGCTGGACGCGGGCGACAAGGCGCATATCGACGCGGAAAAGGCGATCCTGCTGATGAGCGCCAACCCCTCGATGATCAAGCGCCCGATCCTGGACCTGGGCGACCGCACCATCGTGGGTTTCAAGGCGACCACCTATGAAGACGCTCTGGAGGGCGTGAAGGCATGAAGGGGGGGAGGATGCTCCGAACCGCTGCCATCCTCCTCCTGACCCTTTTTACGGTGGCGACCCTGATGCCCGAGGCCAGAGCCGAGCCTTTCATCATCGCCCATCGCGGCGCCAGCGGCGAGCGGCCCGAACATACGCTCGCCGCCTATGAACGCGCGATCGACGAGGGCGCCGACTATATCGAACCCGATCTGGTGCTCACCAGGGACGGCGTCCTCGTCGCCCGACATGAAAATGAGATAGGCGGCACCACCGACGTCGCGGACCATCCCGAATTTGCCGACCGCAAGACGACCAAGACCATCGACGGCCAGTCCGTCACCGGCTGGTTCACCGAGGATTTCACCCTGGCCGAACTGCGCACCCTGCGCGCCCGCGAGCGGCTGCCGCAGCTTCGCCCGGCCAACAGCCGCTTCGATACGCTCTACCCGATCCCGACCTTCGAGGAGATATTGAAGCTGGTCCGCGCCAAGGAGGCCGAAACCGGCCGCCGCATCGGCCTTTATCCCGAAACCAAGCACCCCGGCTATTTCGCGAAGCTCGGCCTGCCGCATCAGGCGCCGCTGCTCGAACTGCTGGGCAAATATGGCTATCAGACGGAGGCCGACCCGGTCTTCATCCAGTCCTTCGAGGTCGGCAATCTGAAGGCGATCCGCGCCGTCTCCCGCCTGCGCCTGATCCAGCTTGTCGACAGCCAGGGCGGCCCGGCGGACGAACCGGGCACCAGCTATGCCGACATGCTGACGATAGAGGGGTTGAAGCAGGTAGCGGACTATGCCGACGGCATCGGCCCCGCGGCGGCGATGGTGCTGGCGCCCGAAGGGGCGACCGACCTTGTCGGCCGCGCCCATGATGCGGGGCTGCAGGTCCATGTCTGGACGCTGCGGATGGAGAACAGCTTCCTGCCCGCCGCCTTCCAGCGCCCCGACGATCCGCAGGGCAGGGGCGACTTTGCCGGCTATGTCCAGGCGGTCGCGCGCACCGGCGTCGATGCCCTGTTCAGCGATTTTCCGAAACAGGCGCGGGCCGCGCTTACCCCTGCGCCCTGAAACCGGCGTCCCATGACTTGTCAAATCTCCGGCGGGAGCGAATAACAGTCCCATGCTCTCGCAGAAGACCCGTTACGCCATCCGCGCCCTCCAGCATCTCGCAGACCGCTACCGCCAGGGGCCGGTGCCCCTGAACGAGATCGCCACGCGGCAGAATATCCCGTCCAAATTCCTGACGGTGATCCTGTCAGAACTGGCGCGCGAGGGGCTGGTGGCGACCCAGCGCGGACGCGACGGCGGCTATTGGCTGGCGCTGGCGCCGGTCGACATCAGCTATGGCGACATCGTGCGGCTGACGCGCGGGTCGCTGGCGCTCACCCCCTGCGCCAGCCGTTTCGCGCATGAAACCTGCACCAACTGCCTGCCCGAATCGGAATGCCGCCTGCATCGCGTGATGCTGCGCGTGCGCGACGAAACGGCCAAGGTGCTCGACAGCATCAGCCTGGCCGAGCCCTTCGCGACCGAAGACGCCGGCTAGAGCATTTTCGAAGCGGGTGGCATCACCTGCTGGCTCGGAAAATGCGGAAAACAAGGACAAATAGACCATGATCCGATTCAATTCGATCGGATCATGGTCCAGAGCGATTTCCAGTCAGATGGCATCATCTGACGGTTAAGAAACCGCTCTAGCTCGATCGGCCCCGGGAACCCGGGCCGTCGGTCGGCACTTGCGCGCGGCCCGCAGCTTCGCCACATCGGCGGCATGACGACACCGCCCCTCAAAGCCGCCCTGATTCCCGTCACGCCGCTCCAGCAGAACTGCACGCTCTTCTGGTGCACGGCGACCCATCGCGGCGCCTTCGTCGATCCGGGCGGCGATCTGCCGATGCTCAAGAAGGCGGCGGAGCAGCAGGGCGTCACCATCGAGAAGATTCTCGTCACCCACGGCCATATCGACCATTGCGGCCAGGCCGGCATCCTTGCCCGCGACCTGGGCGTGCCGATCGAGGGGCCGCATGAGGCCGACCGTTTCTGGATCGACCGGCTGGGCGAGGATGGCGCCAAATATGGCATCAATGGCGAGAGTTTCGAACCCGACCGCTGGCTGAAGGACGGCGATCAGGTGACGGTCGGCGATCTGACGCTGGACGTCTACCACTGCCCCGGCCACACGCCGGGCCACGTCGTCTTCCACCATGCGCCCAGCAAGCTGGCCATCGTCGGCGACGTGCTGTTCCAGGGTTCGATCGGCCGCACCGATTTCCCGATGGGCAATCATCAGCAACTGATCGACGCCATCACCGGCAAGCTCTGGCCGCTGGGCGGCGACACCGCCTTCGTCCCCGGCCACGGCCCGATGAGCACCTTCGCCCACGAACGCCGCGCCAATCCCTTCGTGGCCGACGCCGTCCTGGGCTGAAGGGAGCCTTATCGCATCATCGCCATGGCGGGCGGTGCCGGAACCTCCCGCGTCGCCCCATAGGCGATATAGAGGGCCACCAGCGCCAGCCCGACCATCACCAGCCAGGTCAGCATCGCCCCGCTCGCGCGCCACACGGTCGGCTTGTCCGCATCCATCCCGAAGCCATGGGCGATTCGCGCCAGCGCGAAGACCAGCGCCGCGCCCCATAGCCAGGCCGACGCGCCCACCGCCAGTTCCACCAGGCCGAAGAGAATCAGCGTCATCGGCACATATTCGGTGAAGTTCGCATGCGCCCGCATCCGCTTCGCCAGCAGGCTGTTGCCGCCGTCGCCGTGCAGCGCCTTGTCCGCGATGCGGATTCGCGCGCAGCGGGCGGCCAGCCACATGTTGAGCAGCGCGCAGGCAGCCGCCAGAGTCAGCGTAATCGGCAACAGCATCCCATTTCCCCCGGATCGTCCATTTGCGCGCACCATAAGCGGGCGGGGGAAAGGGGCAAGGAAGGACTTGCGCCATGCCCAAAAAACGCTATAGGCGCAGGGCTTCGCGATCATCCGGGCCGCATGGGTCTGCGGCGCCGTTGGCGTCAGCATCCATTCGGAACTGGCCAGTCGCACTAACAGATCAATTTATGGAATAAGGTGCCGACATGGCTGTCCCCAAGAGGAAAACGTCCCCGTCCCGCCGTGGCATGCGTCGCAGCCATGACTCGCTGCGCGTCGAAGCGTTCCAGGAATGCTCGAACTGCGGCGAACTGAAGCGCCCGCACAATCTGTGCGACGCGTGCGGCCACTATAATGGTCGCGAAGTCATCGCCGTCGGGGCCTGACACCTAAGTTTCTCCTGAAAAGGGTGCGTTAACTTGTCCAGCCAACCGCGAATCGCAATCGACGCGATGGGCGGGGATGAAGGCGTGCGCGTGATGATGGCGGGGGTGGCGCTCGCCCGTCGCCGTCACGAAGGACTGCGCTTCACCCTTTTCGGAGACGAGGCGCGGATCAGGTCCGCGCTCGACAATCACCCGAATCTGCGCGCGGCGTCGGAAATCGTCCACGCCCCCGATGTCGTGGATGCGGGCGACAAGCCCAGCGTCGCCATCCGCAAGAAGACCAGCTCGATGAGCATGGCCATCGCCGCGGTGAAGGCGGGCGAGTGCGGCGCTGCCGTCTCGTCCGGCAATACCGGCGCGCTGATGGCGATGGCGAAGCTGGCCCTGCGCACCATGAAGGGCGTCGATCGCCCGGCGCTGGCCGCCATGCTGCCGACGCTGGGCGACAATGACGTGGTTATGCTCGACCTGGGCGCCAACACCGAATGCGACACGCGCAATCTCGTGCAGTTCGCGGTGATGGGCGCGGCCTATGCCCGCATCGCCCTGGAACTCGAACGCCCGCGCGTCCGGTTGATGAACATCGGCACCGAAGAGATGAAGGGCACGGAGGAAATCCGCGACGCCGCCGCGATCCTGCGCGCCGCGACCAGCCTGCCGCTCTCCTTCGAAGGTTTCACCGAGGGCGACAAGATCGGCCGGGGCGATGTCGACGTCATCGTGTCGGACGGCTTTTCCGGCAATGTCGCGCTCAAGACGGCGGAGGGCACCGCCCGCTTCGTCACCGACCTGCTGCGCACCGCCTTCACCAGCTCGATCCGCTCGAAGCTCGGCTTCCTGATCTCCAGGCCCGCCATGCACCTGCTGCGGCACCATCTCGATCCCAACAACCATAATGGCGCAGTGTTCCTGGGCCTCAATGGCGTGGTGGTGAAGAGCCATGGCAGCGCCAATGACAAGGGGGTGGCCAATGCCGTCCATGTCGCCGCGCGCCTGCTGGAAGAAGATATCACCCGGCGCATCGCCGCCGACATGCATGGGATCGAGGGGCTGACCGCTCCCGCATCCAGGATGGAGCTGCCCGCAAAGTGATCCGCCGATCCGTTCTTCTGGGCACGGGCTCCGCCCTGCCGGTTCGCTCCGTCAGCAATGCCGAACTGGCGGAGACCGTGGACACCAGCGACGAATGGATCGTCGAACGCACCGGCATCCGCAACCGCCATATCGCGGGCGAGGGCGAAACCACCGCGACGCTCGCCACCGACGCGGCCAGGGCGGCGCTGGAGGCGGCCGGGCTGGCGGCGCAGGACATCGATCTGATCGTCCTCGCCACCGCGACCCCCGACCAGACTTTCCCCGCCACCGCGACCATCGTTCAGGCTTCGCTCGGCATCGATGATTGCGTCGCCTTCGACGTGGCGGCGGTCTGCTCCGGCTTCCTCTATGCCATCACCGTGGCCGACAGCATGATCCGCTCGGGCGCCGCGCGGAACGCGCTCGTCATCGGTTCGGAAACCTTCAGCCGCATCCTCGACTGGGAGGACCGCACCACCTGCGTCCTCTTCGGCGACGGCGCGGGCGCGGTCGTGCTGGGCGCGGAAGACAGCGCCGAGGGCAAGCGCGGCATATTGGCCTCGAAGCTCCATGCCGACGGCCGCCACAACCAGCTCCTCTACGTCGATGGCGGCCCATCGACCACCCAGACGGTCGGCAAGCTGCGCATGAAGGGGCAGGAAGTCTTCCGCCACGCCGTCACCAATCTCGCCTCCGTGCTGACCGAGGTGATGGAGACGGCGGGCATGGCGCCCACCGACATCGACTGGCTGATCCCGCACCAGGCCAACGCCCGCATCCTCGACGCGACCGCGCGCAAGCTGAAACTGGCGCCGGAAAAGGTGGTCATGACGGTCGACCGGCACGCCAACACCTCGGCCGCTTCGGTGCCCCTGGCGCTCGATCTCGCCATGCGCGACGGGCGCATCCGCACGGGCGACCTGCTGGTGCTGGAGGCGATGGGCGGCGGCTTCACCTGGGGCGCCTGCGTCCTTCGCGTATAACGGCCGAATCGCGCGCCGCTGGCGCGCTTTGCAACACAGATGGCGTCATCCGCGCCAGGAAAAGTTCCGGTCCCGTTATGGGACCGCTATCTTGCCCATTTTTCACGCTTTTTTCCCGGATTTCGCGCAGCCCTCATATTGCCGAATCATGCCGAATCGCGCACATTATCCAGTGATCCCCCGCATTTAGGCTCGACGGGCGATCAAGGTGGGGTAAGTCCGATGACTGGCACAGGGACTCTGACGCGCGCCGATCTCGCGGAGAGCGTGAACCGGCATATTGGCCTTTCGCGGGCGGAAGCGGCAACGCTGATTGAATCCATTTTGGAGCATATGGCCTCCGCGCTCGAACGCGGGGAAAATGTGAAGATCTCCAGCTTCGGCACCTTCGTGCTGCGCGACAAGACGCAGCGCATGGGCCGCAACCCGAAGACCGGGGTCGAAGTGCCGATCGAACCGCGCCGGGTGCTGACCTTCCGCGCCAGCCAGACGATGCGGGATCGGGTCGCCTCGGTCTGAGGGGCACGCGCAAAATAGCCTTTTTTACCGAAGGTTGACCTTGGCATCGCTAAGGGTGCAACATCATGGTCATGGAAAAGGTAGAGGGTGCATTTCTGACCATCAGCGAGCTGGCGAGCGAACTGGCTCTGCCGCAGCATATCCTGCGCTATTGGGAAACGCGCTTCAGCCAACTCAGGCCGCTGCAGCGATCGGGCAACCGCCGCTATTACCGCCCCGCCGACGTCGAACTGGTCCGGCGCATCAACCATCTGCTCAATGTCGAGGGGTTCACGGTGAAGGGCGCGCAGAAGGCGCTGGCCGACGGCGGCGGTGAGCCGCTGCCCGCCGCTCCGGCGAAAAATGGCGAAGCCGCCGCGAGCGCCGATCTGCTCCCGCGTCTGGAAGCGATCCGCGCGACGCTGGCCCGCGCCATCGGCGAATAGTCCCTCCTGGGATCCCGGCCCTAAAGCCGCGCCGCGTAGATGAGGTCGCGGAACGGCACCTCGCCCACCATGAAGGTCATCTCGCCGATTGCCGCGAAGCCATGCCGCGCATAGAAACGCCGCGCCCGCTCATTTTGCGGATAGACGGCCAGCAACAGCCGCGCCGCGCCCCGGCGCCGGGCCTCTTCGAACACCAGCTCCATCAGCCGGTCGCCATGGCCGCCGCCCTGCCAGCCGCCCAGCAGGTAGATGCGCTTGAGCTCGACATCCCGATCGTCCGTCGCCACCGGCAGATGCGGCGGCGTCAGCATGGCATAGCCGACCGGCGCGCCCAGCGGGGTTTCGCCGATCAGCACCGTCTGCCGCGGGTCGGCCAGGGCCGCCTGATAATAAGCGACGCCATGGGCACTGCGAATATGGTCGATCAGCGCGCCGCCCGGATGGTCATTGGCGAAACTGGCGAGGAAGGTGGCGCCGCCCAGCAGGGACAGCGCATCCGCATCGCCCGCCCCGGCATGGCGCCAGTGGATCGGTGTCATGGCGCCCGATCAGCGCGAACCCGGCCCCAGCGCCGGGTCCAGGTCGCGCGGGCGGGTGAAGCTGGCGAGCTGCGCGCTGCCGGATCGCACCTCGCTCCAATGATCGACGGGCAGGTCGAGCACGGCGATGCTGGCCGTGGGGAATTTCACCTCCACATCCTCGCGCAACGGGCCGCCGCCATCTTCGGGGACAAGCTCCAGGATCAATTCCTCCAGCCCCGGATTGTGGCCCGACATCAGCACGCTTCCGGCACTGTCCGGCAAGTCGCGGATCACGTCGAACAGCGTCGCGGTCGAGGCGAGATAGATGCGCCGGTCCCAATGCGGATCGATCGTCTCGCCATAGCCGGTGAAGAAACTGTCCAGCGTTTCCACCACGCGCACCGCCGGGGAAGCGACGACGAAATCGAAGCGCATGCCCTTCGACCGCGCGAACTGTCCCATCAGCACCGCCGCCTTTTCCCCGCGCCGGTTGAGCGGCCGGTCGAAATCCCGCGCGACCGGATCGTCCCAATCGGACTTGGCGTGGCGCAACAGGATCAACCGCTTCATTCTTGCTCCCGATCCCAGGGCGTTTCCGAAGCGGGTGGGATCAGCCGCCGGCCCGGGAAACGCGGAAAAACAAAGACTCCATGACCCCATGGGGTCACCGGATGCCGGATTCGATTCCCTGATGCCCTAACTCCGCATCGCCGCCAAGGCCAGCGCGCGAATGGCTGCTGACCGATATGATCGCTTCGTCCAGCGTCAGGCGGCGGATCGGCGTGCCCGGCGGAAAGGCGCCGAGCAGGCGGCTGGGCATGGCGGCGGACAGGATGACGAAGCTCCCCTTGTCCTCCGCCCGCCGGATCAGCCGCCCGAAGGCCTGCGCCATCCGCGCCCGGATCAGCCGGTCGTCATAGGCGTTGCCGCCGCCCCCCTGATCGCTGGCGGCCAGCTTGCGCGCCGCGTGCAGCACGGTCGGCTTGGACCAGGGCACGCCCTCCATCACCACCAGCCGCAGCGAATGGCCCGGCACGTCGACGCCGTCGCGCAAAGCGTCCGTCCCCAGCAGGGAGGCGCGGGGATCGTCGCGGAAGATGTCGATCAGCGTGCCCGTATCCATCGGGTCGACATGCTGGGCGTAGAGCGGCAGTCCCGCCCGCGCCAGCCGGTCGGCGATGCGCGCATGGACCGCCCGCAGCCGCCGGATCGCGGTGAACAGGCCCAACGTGCCGCCGCCCGCCGCCTCGATCAGCCGCGCATAGGCGCCAGACAGCGCCGCGATATCGCCGCGCTTGATGTCGGTGACGATCAGCACTTCCGACCGCCCCGGATAGTCGAAGGGGCTGCTGGCCTCGAACTGGTCCGCCCCGCGCGGCAAATGGCTCGCCCCGCTGCGCCGTTCCGCATTGTCCCAATCGCCCCCGCCCTTCAGCGTGGCGGAGGTGATGAGCACCCCCTGCGCGGGTTTCAGCACCGTCTCCGCCAGCGGCCGCGTCGGGTCGAGCCAATGGCGATGGATGCCGATATCGAACTCGCGCCCCTCGATCCGCTCGACCGCCAGCCAGTCGACGAAGTCCGCGTCGGCCGGGCCGCCGATCCGCGCCAGCAGCGCCAGCCAGGCCGCGATCAGGTCTCGCCGCCAGCCCAGCGAAGCGATCGCGCCCTCGACCCGCGCCCGCGCCGCGCCGTCCAGCCAGTCCGGCGCATCCTCGATCACCGCCTCCATCCGCTTGCCCAGATGGGTCAGCGGCCGCAACAGACCGTCCAGCGCCTTTGCCGCCTTCGCCGCCGCCTCGACCAGTGCGCCGTCGGGTTCGGCCAGCTCGGTCTCCAGCCCATAGCCCGCATCGGCCTCGCCATTGTCGGCCGCCCGCGCATAGACGGTGCCGCGCACCGCCGCGAGCAGTTCCTCGACCGGCCCGAACGGCTCGCCCGCGACGATCCGCTTCAGCCACTCGTCGGCGGGCAGCGCCCGCGCCGCATCCGCTGCCGCGCGGATCGCCTCGCCGCCCTGCTCGTCATAGCTGGCCAGGTCGGACAGGCGCGCCGCCAGGCCGCGCCTTCGCCCTCTGGAATTGCCCTCCGGCCCCATCACCCACCGGCGCAGTTCGATCGCCTCCTGCCCCGACAGGGCGACGGAAAAGGTCGAATCCGCCGCGTCGAACAGATGATGGCCCTCGTCGAATATGATGCGCTGCGGCGCCTGCCCGGTCTCGCGCCCGCGCGCGGCGTTGATCATCACCAGCGCATGGTTGGCGATCACGATGTCCGCCTCGGCCGATGCGCGCGATGCCCGCTCGATGAAGCATTTGCGATAATGCGGGCAGCCGGCATAGATGCACTCGCCGCGCCGGTCGGTGAGCGCGGTCGATCCGTTGCGCCGGAACAGGGTCGGCAGCCAGCCGGGCAGGTCGCCGCCGATCATGTCGCCATCCTTGGTGAAGGCGGCCCAGCGCGCCACCAGTTGCGCCAGGATCGCCGCGCGCCCGGAAAAGCCGCCCTGCAACGCATCCTCCAGGTTCAGCAGGCAGAGATAATTTTCCCGCCCCTTGCGCACCACCACCCGCCGCGCGGCGACGGCGGGATCGGGGAAGAGGCGCAGGCTCTCCCGGTCCAGTTGCCGCTGCAACGCCTTGGTGTAGGTGGAAATCCACACCGTCCCCTGCGCCTCCCCGGCCCAGAGCGAGGCGGGGGCGAGATAGCCCAGCGTCTTGCCGATGCCCGTCCCGGCCTCGGCCAGCAGCATGTTGGGCTGGTCGCGATGCGCCCTGGGCCGGAATATCTCCGCCGCCGCCGCCGCATAGGCGCGCTGGCCCGGCCGCTCTTCGGCACCTTTGCCGGTCAGCCCTTCCAGCCGCGCCAGCACGCTGTCCGCCTGCAGCGGGACGATGCGCGGGGCGGGGCGGGGGGCGCCTTCCTCCCATTCGGGCAATTTGGAAAACAGCCAGCGTTCCGCTTCGGCGGGCCGGGCGATGCGGGGCGCGACCAGCGGCGCCCAGGTCCAGCGCAGGCGATGCAGCGATTGCGCCGCCGTCCATCCGCCCTCGCGCTCTTTCCAGTCCGGCGATTCCATCCTGGCGAGCAACGCCCCGGCCGCGGCCTGCAACAGGGCGGGAATGTCGGCTTCGCTTTTCGCGGGGGGCAGGTCCAGCGCTTCGGCCAGCCCCTTGGGCGTGGGCACCAGAAAGCGCGCCGGGTGGACGAAAGCCCATAATTCGAGCAGGTCGAGGCCGTTCAGCTCCGGATAGCCCAGTCGCTGGCCCGTCAGCGGTGCGTTCAGCAGCAGCGTCGGCGTCTCGGCCGCGCGGGCGATGGCCGTGCCCTTGGCGACGGCGTCGGTGCGATCCGCTTCCCTGATCCAGATGCCGCCATGGCTGGCATGAAGGGCGGGCAGGGCGGATGGTTCGATCACGGTCCCGGCTTAGGCGAGCCGGAACAAAAGGGAAACCCGAAATAAGGGCGCTTCAGCCGATCCGCCGCCCGAATCCGCCCGAAATCGGCGTCCCGGCCCGCGGACCCACGGTGTGGCCCATCGTCCCGGCCATCGTCCGGGGCTGAAAGGCGGCCGGCGTCAGCCGCGCCGCGCGCGCGATTTCCAGCCGGTCGAACAGGGGGCCGTCGGTCAGTTCATAGGGGAAGCGGATGCCCATGCGGTCTTCCTCCGACCATTGCACGGTCCCGAACACGATATGGCCGTCATAGTCGATCTGGCACTGGCTGCGCACCGGCAGGCCACACCCGACGATCTGGGCGCCGCCTTCGCTGAGGTCGACGATCGTTCCTTCCCGATGGTCGAGCACCGTCGTCACTATGACCGGAATGTCGACGGCTATCCTTTGTCTGCTCCGCGGCTGCATAGTCCCTCCTGAGCCCCCAGGCTCCGGGCAAATATGACCGATCAAGGTTAATCAAAGTTAAAAGATGCGGCTGGGAACCTGCCATTCGTCTCCGTTTTGACACCAAAAACCCTGCCTTTCCGTCCAGGCTGGACGGTCCGGACGCCGCGCGGGCCTTGTGCAGGCCGGTGATTGCGACTCGCTGTAGCGGGCCTTGCCGAACGGACGTTCCATCTGATCCGAAAATGCTCTAGGGGGCGTCGCATCATGACCGTGTCCGACATCATCCGCACCGCCGCGCAGGCGTCCAAGGCCTGGCCCTATGAGGAAGCCCGCAAGCTCCTGAAGCGCTATCAGAACGGCGCGCCCGAAAAGGGCCATATCCTGTTCGAGACCGGCTACGGCCCCTCGGGCCTGCCGCATATCGGCACGTTCAACGAGGTTCTGCGCACCACCATGGTCCGCAACGCCTATCATGCGCTGTCCGACATTCCGACGCGCCTGATCGCGTTCAGCGACGATATGGACGGGCTGCGCAAGGTGCCGGACAATGTGCCCAACCAGGCGATGCTGGCGCAGCATCTGGGCAAGCCGCTGACGCAGGTGCCCGATCCGTTCGAGAAGTTCGAGAGCTTCGCCCATCACAACAACGCGATGCTGCGCGAGTTTCTCGACCGCTTCGGCTTCGACTATGAATTTGTGTCCGCCACGGAGCGCTACAGGTCGGGCGCGTTCGACGACGCGCTCCGGAATGTCCTGCGCCACTATCAGGACATCATGGACATCATGCTGCCGACGCTGCGCAAGGAACGGCAGGCGACCTATTCGCCGGTGCTGCCGATCAGCCCCAGGAGCGGCATCGTGCTCCAGGTTCCGGTCGAGGTGATCGACGCCGAAACCGGCCTCGTCCGCTTCGAGGATGAGGGTGAAGTCATCGAACAGTCGATCCTGTCGGGCGGCGCGAAGCTGCAATGGAAGGTCGACTGGGCGATGCGCTGGGTCGCGCTCGGCGTTGATTACGAGATGGCGGGCAAGGATCTGATCGATTCGGTCACGCAAAGCTCGAAAATCTGCCGCGCGCTCGGCGCCCGCCCGCCCGAGGGCTTCAATTACGAGATGTTCCTCGACGAAAAGGGCGAGAAGATCTCCAAGTCCAAGGGCAACGGCCTCAGCCTGGAACAATGGCTGACCTACGGCCCGCAGGAGAGCCTGGCCTTCTACGCCTATCGCGAGCCGAAAAAGGCGAAGCAGCTGCACATGGGCGTCATCCCCCGGGCGGTCGACGAATATTGGCAGTTCCGCGGCAATTATCCCGGGCAGGCCATCGAGCAGCAGCTCGGCAACCCGGTCCACCATATCCATGACGGCCGGCTGCCGCAGGGCGAACTGCCGGTCACTTTCGGCCTGCTGCTGAACCTGGTCGGCGTGATGGGCGATGCCAGCCGCGAACAGGTCTGGGGTTATCTCCAGAACTATGTCGCGGACGCCAATGCCCAGTCCTATCCGGAACTGGACGCGCTGATCGGCCATGCGCTGGCCTATCACCGCGATTTCGTCGCCCCCACGCTCAAGCGCCGCGCGCCCCAAGCCCATGAAGCCGCCGCCCTGCGCAAGCTGGACGAGGAACTGGCCGCCCTCCCCGAAGGCGCCACGGCGGAGGATATCCAGAATATCGTCTACGCCATCGGCAAGGACGAAGCCTATGGCTTCGCCGAGCTGCGCGACTGGTTCAAGGCGCTCTACCAGACGCTGCTGGGCGCCGATCAGGGGCCGCGCATGGGCAGCTTCATCGCGCTCTACGGCATCGCCAACAGCCGCCGCCTGATCGCGGAAGCACTGACCGCCTGAGGGAACATTTCGCGGCGCCGAACGTTGCGCTCGATGGTCCACCCCCTTTCGGACTGATGGTGCGGTCTCCGCGCCATCGGCCGCGCCTGCCCGGAAACGAGCGGCGCGGCCAAGGGGCAAATGCGCGGAAGAGGGCATTTCGGGCAACCACACCGGCCCGCACGCCCTTGGCGCATGCCCAAACAGTCTCCAGGACCCGCCCCCGCGCGCCAAGCAAAACGGCCCCCGGATCATCCGGAGGCCGTTTCCTTTTCAACGCAACGGCTTACCAGAAGAAGCCGCGATGCACCTGCACCACGCGGCCGGTCCGCACATTGACCAGCAGCACGTCGTTATAATGCCTTACCCACTGCAGGTTCGCGCCCGGCCGGGGCAGGTGATAGCGATAGGGGTCGGCGATATAATAGCGCGGGCTGTAATAGGTCGGGCGGAGCTGCGCGCCCACATCCCAGCGATTATAGCGGAACGGCGCCCGCCAGTTGCCGCCGCGATAGACGTCGCGGTGCGACTTGCGATAGTCGCGCCAATCCTCGCGCAGTTCCTGCCGCGCATCGCGCACGTCGCGCCGTGCGTCGCGCACGTCACGGTGGTCGCCATAACGCTCCGCATCGCGCAGTTGCCGCTGCTCCTGGCGCAGGTGACGTTCACTGTCGCGCACCTCGCCGCGCGACTGCGCCATGGCGACGCCCGGAATGACGGTAGCGGCCATCAGGCCCAGAATGATCAATTTACGCATATCTCTTCTCCCATCAGCTTGCTGGCTGACATATTGTGGAGTTCGAACCTTCGGCCTCGCTTCCGGTTCCGCCTCCAACAGCCATGCTTATGGCGCTTCCCGCCTGAACCGGCCGGGAATGAAGTTGTCAGGAATCAGTCATTTATGTCGCGATTTGTATCGGCGTCAGGCCGCGCCGGGCGTCCATTTGCGCTCGCGAAACCATTTGGTGACGACATATTTGGTGCCGTGCTCCACCGGCCGGGCGGCGTGCAGGCTGAACATGTTGGGCGCCCCGTCGCGGTCCATGTTGTTCCACATCAGCAGCATGCCCTCGACCGGCGGCACCATGAATTCGCAATGGGGGAAATGCGTCTCGCCCCCGCCCTCGACCGGCGAGAGATAGATCATCGCCGTCCAGCTCCGCTGCCCGCCCGACGCCCGCATCGCCGGCCAATAGCTGGCGGTCACCGGGAAATAGTCGCAATGGACCTTATATTCCTGCCCCCGTTCATAGCGTTGCCCCTGCAGGGTTTCGCCATGATCGGGCGCCAGCCCCATCAGCGCGCAGATCCGGTCGCTGACCCTGCTCACCAGCGGCTCCCAGGGGCTGAGATTGCAGCTCTGGCTGGTCCTGTATTCGGCATTGGCGCTGCCCGAAAACAGGCTGGACGGCTGCGCGCCCGCGTCGATCAGCGCCCGCAGCCCGGCACATTCCTCCGCGCTCGCAAAGCCATGCCGGCCATATATCTCCAGCTTCGGCGCATCGATCCGGCTGACCATCGGGTTGCGGTCCAGCCGCGTGCGCACGCTCTCGCCGATCCGCGCCCGCACCGCCGACGCCACGCCGCCATCATCCACCATCTCGCTCATGCCGCCCTCCTGCCACCGGCGCCCGGTCCCGCGCAAATGAAAAGGGCCCGAAGCGTCTCCGCTCCGGGCCCAGTGGTTCCTGAAGGCCAGCTCAGGAAGCCTTTCTTCCTTACCAGAAGAAATCGTAGATCACGTCGACCACATAGCCGTCGCGGATATCGACCAGCAACGCATCGTCATAATAGCGGACCCAGCGCAGCGTGCCGTAGGCGGGCGGCAGGCGGTAATAATAGGGATCGTCGATCCAGTAGCTGTTCGAATAGAGCAGGCTGTTCAGGAAGATCCCGATGCTGAAGCGCGAATAGCCATAGCTCCACCCGCGCGGCGCGTAATAGCGGCCAAGCCGGTAGCGGTCGCCATAGCGCGAGCGATAGCTGTACCAGTCATAGCGCCGGTCGTTGCGCCAGCCATTGTCCCAACGCCGCTGCCCTTCCCAGCGGGTGCGGTCGTCGAAACGCCGTCCATCGTTCCAGTCCCGGCCGCCGTTCCAGTTGCCGCCGTTCCAGCGCCGGTCGCCATCGCGCCAGCGGTCGTCGCGCCGGTCGTCGCGTCGATCGTCCCTGCGATCATTGCGCCAGTCCTGCCGGTCGTCGCGGCGGTTGTCGCGCCAATCCTGACGTCCGTCCTGGCGCCAATCCTGTCGATTGTCGCGCCGGTCGTCGCCGCGGGTCGTCACATCCCAGCGCTGCTGGTCGCGGTTCCAGCGGGTCACGGTGGGGGCGCCGCGCTGGTCCGGGCGGGCGTCATTGCCGCGCCACTGCCGCTCAGCTTGCGGCTGCTGTTGAGCCTGGGGCTGGGGCTGGGGCCGGGGTTGGGCCATCTGCGGCGCGGGCTGCTGCTGGCGCATCTCGCCGCGCCACTGGCCACGGCCTTCGCCGCCGCCGCGCTGCCAGTTGCCCTGGCCGCCATCGGCCCGGCCCGACCGCTCGCCGCCGCGTCCGCGCCACCGGTTATCGTCCTGTTGGGCGTAGGCGGGACCGATCGCACCCAACACCGTCGCGGTCATCAGCCCCGCCAGCATCATTTTCCTCAACATGCCACATGCCTTTTTATATCTTGGGGCCTGATGCCCCTCATAGAGCGCTTTTAGGACTCGCGCGATGACATGTTGCTGAACTTGTCTGTCAGCTATCTGAAAGAATTCCGGCGATGCCATGGACAAGTCGTGAGAATAGCTTCACATCAATGCTGGCGACCAAAAAGCCGATAATCGGGCTGGGTTAAGTAAAAGCTGATCCAGATCAGTGCGCTACCTTGCAACACGCCCTAGGAATGCCGAGTGACGATGATGCCCCATGCCGGCCGCGCTCGACAGGCGCTGCGCCAAGCGACGATGAAATGCCATCGGCAGGTCGACGATCTTTTCTCCCTTTTCTCGCTCGACGACCGTTCCAGCTACGCCGCCTTCCTGAAGGCGCATGCCCGCGCCCTGGCCCCCCTGGAGGCGATCGCCCGGCCCGACGCACCCCGCCTGCCGATGCTGAGGCAGGATCTGGCGGCATTGGGCGAATCCATGCCTGATCCTCTGGAAACGCCCGTGGGGGAGGGGGATGCCTTCCGCTGGGGCGCCCGCTACACGCTGGAAGGATCGCGGCTGGGCGGCGCCATGCTGGCGCGTCAGGTGGGCAGGGATCTGCCCCGCGCCTATCTGTCGGCGGTGCATGAGAAGGGCGGCTGGATCGCTTTCCAGCAAAGCCTGGACGCGGCCTGCGACCGGGGCGCCGAACAGGGCGCGGATCAGGATGGCGGGCAGTGGATCGACGAAGCGATTCGCGGCGCGGAGGCCGCCTTCGGCCTGTTCGCCAGCGCGGCCCGTTCCGAAGCGGCCGCCGGGCATGGCTGACGGCACGGACGCGGCGGCCGGCGCGGCAGGACAGGGCTTTTCCGTCGACCTCGGCAATTGCGACCGGGAACCGATCCATGTGCTGGGCACGGTCCAGCCCTTCGGCTTTCTGGTGGCGCTGACCGCCGACTGGCTGGTGTCGCGCGTATCGGCCAACAGCGCCGAATTTATCGGCCTGACCCCGGAACAGATGCTGGGCCAGCCGGTCAGCGGCATCTTCCGGGGCGATGCGATCCATAGCCTGCGCAACCGCATCACCCTGCTGCGCGGCCCCGACGCGGTGGAGCGCATCTTCGCCCTCACGCTGATCGACGGCGTCCCGCCCTTCGACGTCGCGGTGCATTTTTCCGGCTCGCTGGTCGTGATCGAGGCCGAACCTGCCTCCCATGACGAGATGGAGGCCAGCAGCACGGTCCGCTCCATGGTCGCGCGGCTGGCGCAGGCGGACGGGATGGCCGCCTTCCTGCGCGACGGCGCCCGGCAGGTGCGGGCGCTGACCGGCTTCGACCGGGTGATGGTCTATCGCTTCGCGGAGGGCGGCGATGGCGAGGTGGTGGCCGAAGCGCTGCGCCCCGGCATCGACAGCTTCTTCGGCCTGCATTATCCGGCCTCGGACATTCCGGCGCAGGCCCGCGCGCTTTATCTGCGCAACATCTTCCGCGTGATCGCGGACGTGCGGGCAAGGCCGGTGCCCGTCGTGCCGCAACTCGATCCTTCGGGCGCGGCGCTCGACATGTCGCTCTGCCTGACGCGGGCGGTGTCGCCGATCCATATCGAATATCTCGGCAATATGGGGGTGGGGGCATCGCTCTCCATCTCGATCATCGTCGAAGGGCGGCTGTGGGGCCTGTTCGCCTGTCATCATTATGCGCCGCGCCTGCCCAGCTTCGCGCAGCGCAGCGCCGCCGAACTGTTCGGCCAGATCTTCTCGATGATGCTCGAAAACCGGGAGCGCAGCGAGACCGCCGCCTATGAGGGCAAGGCGCGGCAGGTGGCCGACCGGCTGATGTCCGCCGTGGCCCAGGACCATGACCTGCTGTCCAATGCGCGCTGGCTGGGGGACGTGATCTTCGACACCATCCCGGCCGACGGCGTCGGCGTCTATATTGACGGGCAGATGACCTTTGCCGGGCTGACCCCGGACGAGCCCAGCTTCGTCGCCATCGTCACCATGCTGAACCGCGCGGCGGCGAGCCAGTTGTTCACGACCGACAGCCTGACCAGGCTGCTGCCCGATGCGGCCGCCTATGCCGACCGCGCGGCGGGCCTCCTCGCCATTCCGCTCTCCCGCCGGCCGCGCGACTATGTCGTGCTGTTCCGGGCGGAACAGCTCCGTTCGGTGCGCTGGGCCGGAAGCCCGGAAAAGCAGGTCGAATATGGCCCCAACGGCCCGCGCCTGACCCCCCGCAAGAGCTTCGAGGAATGGTCGCAGTTGGTGCGCGGCACCGCTCTGCCCTTCGGCGCCGCCGAATTGCGCGTGGCCGAGGCGTTGCGCACCGCGCTGCTGGAAGTGATCCTGCGCCTGTCCGATTCAGCGAATGACGAACGGCAGAAGGCGCATGAGAAGCAGGAATTGCTGATCGCCGAGCTCAACCACCGGGTCCGCAACATTTTGGCGCTGATCCGCGGCCTGATCTCGCAGACCCGCGACAGCGCCCGCTCGGTCGACGAATTTATCGACACGCTGGAAAGCCGCGTCCACGCCCTCGCCCGCGCGCACGACCAGATCACGGCCGATCGCTGGGCGCCCGCGCGGCTGCATGACCTGATCGAGGTGGAATCGGCCGCCTATCTGGGCGAGCGCCGCGACCGGGTGACGCTGGCCGGACCCAATGTGCTGCTGACGCCGTCGGCCTTCACCGTGCTGGCGCTGGTGATCCACGAACTGCTGACCAACGCCGCCAAATATGGCGCGCTGTCGGACAATGGCAGCGTCGCGATCGGCTGGCGGGTGGACCGGGACGGAAGCCTGCTGATCGACTGGTGCGAAAGCGGCGGCCCGGCGGTGGTCGCGCCGACGCGGCGGGGCTTCGGCTCGACCGTGATCGAACGGTCCATCCCCTATGATCTGGATGGCCGGGCGGAGGTCCATTACCGGCTTGCCGGGCTGGAAGCGCATTTCTGCATCCCCTCCGCCCATGTCGCCTCGGTGCTGCCGGACGTCAGCGCCATGGAGCGCGCCAGGCCCGCCGCCGCGCCGACCCCGACGCTGCTGTGCGGGCGCACGGTGCTGCTGGTCGAGGACAATATGATCATCGCCATGGACGGGGAGGATGCGCTGCGCGACCTGGGCGCCGAAGTCGTCACCGCGGCGACGGCGGGCCGGGCGCGGGAGGCGGTTGCGATCCATGCCGTCGACCTCGCCGTGCTGGACTTCAACCTCGGCAACGAGACCAGCCTTCCCATTGCCGACCTGCTGGCGGAAAAGGGCGTCCCCTTCCTCTTCGCGACCGGCTATGGCGACGGCCTCGACCTGCCCCCCCGGTTCGGAGACGTGACGCTGCTCAAGAAACCCTATTCCGGCGCCACGCTGGCCCAGGCCATCGCCCCCCTGCTGGAGGGATCGCAATCCTGATCGCCCCCTGCGCCCGCGCAGGCGGTATTTCCGGCCTCGAAACGCTCCGTTTCCCGACCCGCCGTTGCGCCGCCTCATGCTTCCACCGATCTAGCGGGCATGAGACAACCGACCCTCTTCATCCCGCATGGCGGCGGCCCCTGCTTCTTCATGGACCCGTCGGACCCCGACCGGCCGCACAGCGACCCGATGTGGCAGCCGATGCAGGATTATCTGGCGCAGATCATCGGCAGCCTGCCCGAACGGCCGAGCGCGATCCTGCTCGTCTCCGGCCATTGGGAGGAAAGCCGTTTCACCGTCCATGCGGGTGAAAGGCCGGGGCTGCTGTTCGACTATCACGGCTTCCCGCCGCACACCTATATGCTGCGCTGGGACGCGCCGGGCGCGCCCGCGCTGGCGCGCCGCGCGGCCGGACTGCTGGAGCAGGCGGGCTTCCCCACCGGCACGGAGCGGGAGAGGGGCTGGGACCATGGCGTCTTCATCCCGATGAAGGTCGCGCTGCCGCAGGCCGACATTCCCGTGGCGCAACTCTCGCTGCGCCACGACCTCGATCCGCAGGCGCATATCGCCGCGGGCCGGGCGCTGGCCCCGCTGCGCGACGAGGGTGTGCTCATCATCGGTTCGGGCATGAGCTTCCACAATCTGCGCGTTCGCGGCCCCCAGGCGACCGGACCCTCGGCGCTCTGGGACGAGGCGCTGACCGCCGCCGTCACCGATCCCGATCCGGCCGCGCGCGCTGCCCGAGTGGCAGCCTGGGCCGATCTGCCCCACGCCCGTTTCGCCCACCCGCGCGAGGACCATCTCCTCCCCCTGATGGTCGCGCTGGGCGCGGGCGGGGACGACATGGCGACGCAAACTCATAACGGAACCGTTATGGGTTGGACGGTCTCCGGCTATCGTTTCGGTTGACGGGATCCCTCATGGTTTCCGAAGCGCCGGAACCGCCTTTGCCGCCTCGTCGGGACTGATCCCCGACGGCGGCACCGCGTCCACCATTTCCTCGCCCCGCATCACTCTCCCGGCCCGCTGGATCGCTCCCCTCAGGCGCGGATAGATACCGCAGCGGCAGATATTGGTGATCGCGGCGTCGATCTCCTCCTCGCTGGGATCGCTGGTCCGGCGCAACAGCACCGACGCCGCCATGATGATGCCGGGGATGCAATAGCCGCATTGCGACACATTGTCCGCCGCGAACACCTGTTGCAGCGGATGGCCGCGATCGGGCGACAGCCCTTCGATGGTGGTGACGAACTTGCCCTCGGCCGCGGCTATGCTGACCTGGCAGGACCGCACCGCCTCGCCGTCGATATCCACGGTGCAGGCGCCGCAATCCCCCGTGCCGCAGCCATATTTCGTCCCCGTCAGGTTGGACGCGTCCCGCAATGCCCAGAGCAGCGGCGTCGCCGGGTCCATGCGATATTGGACGGGCCGATCGTTGACGGTGAACTTGGTCATCCCGCCTCTTCCTCCGCTTGATGATAGAGCACTTCGTTGCGGATATGGATGGTCCGCGACGCCAGCCGGATTTCCAGGATGAAGGTACCGAAGGCCGCCGCCTGCAACACCATTGCCAAGCTGAACAGGATCGCGATCGGCGTCCCCAGATGGGCGCCGAACAGATTGCCCGCGAACAGCAGGATGACCACCAGACAGACAGCGCAGGCCGACGCGACCGACAGGAAGATCGCGCCGTTGACCACGCTCATCCGCTGGTCGAGCACGCGAATCTCGCTGACCATCCGGTCATGCTCCTTGCCGCGCGAGTTGAGAACCTTCTCCTCCACGACCCGCGCGCGGTCGATGATCCGGGCCAGACGGCTGACGCACACATTCAGGAACGCTCCGATGCCCGCCAGCAGGAAGACAGGAGCAAGCGCAAGCTGGATTGTCTGCGCGACCTGGGAAACCTGTGGCAGTGCAATCATGTGAGCGTTGTTCTCCCCATGCCCCAAAGCAGCGCAGGGCGGCGTAAATGACAAGGCCCCAAATTGCATCCGGGGTGAAAAAGAAAGACGCCGCAGCCCGCCGGCCGCAGCGTCCTCAGCTTGTAATGGATGGTCCCGTTACCGTTTTCAGGCAGCGCCCTTGGCCGGGGTGTTGACGCCCATGGACTTCAGATACTGCTTGATGTTGCGCGCCGCCTGCCGCAGCCGCTGCTCATTCTCGACCATGGCGATGCGGACATAGCCCTCGCCATCCTCGCCATAGCCGACGCCCGGCGCGACCGCGACCTTGGCGTGGGTCAGGAGCTGCTTGGAAAATTCCAGGCTCCCCATCTCCTTGAGCGCGGGGGGCAGTGGTGCCCAGGCGAACATCGACGCCTTGGGCGCGGGAATGTCCCATCCTGCCCGGCCAAATGCCTCCACCATCACGTCGCGGCGCTTGTGATAGAGTTCGCGGTTCTTCTGAACGATATCCTGCGGCCCGTTGAGCGCCGCGCAGGCCGCCGCCTGGATCGGCGTGAAGGCGCCATAATCGAGATAGGATTTCACGCGCTTCAATGCCGCGATCAGTTGCTTGTTGCCGACCGCGAAACCGATGCGCCAGCCCGCCATGGAATAGGTCTTCGACAGGGAGGTGAATTCCACCGCCACATCCTTGGCGCCCGGCACCTGAAGGATGGAAGGCGTGGGATTGCCGTCATAATAAAGCTCGGAATAGGCAAGGTCGGACAGCACCCAGACCTTGTTCTCCTTCGCCCAGGCGACCAGCCGCTCGTAGAAGGCGAGGTCGACCGTCTCGGCAGTCGGATTGCTGGGATAGCCGACCACCAGGATCGAGGGACGCGGCACGGTAAAGGCCATGGCCCGTTCCAGCGACTTCCAATAATGCTCGTCCGGCGTCGTGGGTACCGACCGGATGGTCGCGCCCGCGATGATGAAGCCGAACATATGGATGGGATAGCTGGGATTGGGCGCCAGCACGACATCGCCGGGCGCGGTGATCGCGGTGGCCAGGCTGGCAAGCCCTTCCTTCGACCCCATGGTCACGACGACTTCGCTTTCCGGGTCCAGATCGACGCCGAAGCGGCGGCCATAATAATTGGCCTGTGCCTTCCGCAGCCCCGGAATCCCCATCGACTGGGAATAGCCATGGGCGCTCGGCTTCTGCGCGACCTCGCACAGCTTGGCGATGACATGGTCTGGCGGCGGCAGGTCGGGATTGCCCATGCCCAGATCGATAATGTCCTCCCCCGCGGCGCGTGCGGCGGCCCGCATCGCGTTCACTTCGGCGATGACATAGGGCGGCAGGCGCTTCATGCGGTAAAATTCTTCGGACATTTTTGGGGCTTTCCTGAAAGCTCTCGGTAAGGAATAGTGCGTGACACGCATTCGGCCTGTCACAATCCGGCTATAACCCGCCCGATAGCGACGCGCCAGTGAAAGCGGCGGACCGGACCATGCCAGGAGGAGGAAGGTGGCCATGAAAGCAGAAGATGTCATGGAACCCCGCCTCCCGACGTTGCAGGAAATGCAGCAATGGACGCAGGTATTGGGCCGCGCCCAGCAATTGATGCTGGAACAGGCGGCGGGTGCCACCGGCCGGGTGCTGCCCTTCGACCCGGAGACCGTCTCGCGCATCCAGACCGGCTTTGCCGATGAGGGGCTGGCGCTCTGGCAACGCTTCCTGGATTCAGGCGGCCTGCTGCGCGACCAGCCCGAACCGGCGCCGCAGGGCAGTCCGGCGGCTGCCAAGGACCGGCGCTTTGCCGACCCCGCCTGGACCGAACATCCCTTTTACGACCTGATCCGGCAAAGCTATCTGCTGCTCTCCGACTATCTGATGAAGCTGGCCGATGCCGTCGACGGCGTCGATCCCAAGCAGAAGGCCAGGCTGCGCTTTGCGACCAGCGGCATGCTGGATGCCATGGCGCCCAGCAATTTTCCGCTGACCAACCCCATGGTCGTGCAGAAGACGATCCAGAGCGGGGGCGAGAATCTGGTGAAGGGCCTCCAGCATATGCTGGCGGACATGGAGAAGGGGCAGCTCACCCATACCGACGGGACGGCCTTTGAACTCGGCCGCAATATCGCCGCGACGCCGGGCAAGGTCATCAAGGAGACCCCGCTTTACCAGCTGATCCATTATGCGCCGACGACCGGAACGGTGCTGGAAACGCCGCTGATCATCTTCCCGCCATGGATCAACCGTTTCTATATTCTCGACCTGTCGCCGGAAAAAAGCTTCGTCAAATGGGCGGTCGACCAGGGTATCAGCCTGTTCCTCGTCTCCTGGAAGTCGGCCGATGCCTCGATGAAGGATCTGGTCTGGGACGATTATATCGAAAAAGGCCAGATCGATGCCATCGACACGGTCCGCGATCTGCTGAAGGTGCCAAGCGTCCACGCCATCGGCTATTGCGTCGCGGGCACGACGCTGGCGGCCACGCTGTCGTTGCTGGCGGCGCGGGGTGAGGCGGACAAGGTCGCCAGCGCCACCTTCTTCACTGCCCAGGTCGATTTCGCCCAGGCCGGCGACCTCAGCCTGTTCATCGACGATGAGCAGATGAAGATGGTGGAACAGCTTTCGTCCGGCGGTTTCCTGGACGGGCGTTACATGGCTGCGACCTTCAACCTGTTGCGCGGCCGCGACCTCATCTGGAACTATGTCGTCAACAATTATCTGCTGGGACAGGATTATCCGCCCTTCGACCTGCTTTACTGGAACGGCGACACCACCAACCTGCCCGCTCGCTGGCACAGGGACTATCTGACCCAGCTCTATCGCGACAATCTGCTGGTGCAGCCCGGCGCGATCAGCGTTGCGGGGACGCCGCTGGACCTGACGCGGATCAAGACGCCTGCCTATGTCCAGGCGGGCCGGGAAGATCATATCGCGCCGGTGGAAAGCGTGTGGAAGCTGACCGAGCATCTGTCAGGACCGGTCCGTTTCCTGCTCGCCGGTTCGGGCCATATCGCCGGGGTGGTCAATCCGCCGTCGGCCCAGAAATATCAATATTGGGCCTGCGACGAAGCCCAGCCGAGTCTGGACGCCTTTCTTGCGCGGGCGAAAGAGACCAAGGGGAGCTGGTGGCCCGACTGGATCGAGTGGATTCGCAGTATTTCGCCCGCAACGGTGCCCGCCAAGGGTGCGCGCCAGCCGGGCAAGGGCAAACTCAAGACGATCGAAGATGCACCGGGCAGCTACGTAAAAAGCCGTTGATTGAAGGGGTTGGGAGCAATTTGCGGTAAAATGGCTTTTCCCCGCGCCGAGTGGTTTGTGAAGATTATGCTGCACTGCACAAAAAGCCTTGCAATCGACCCCTAAATCCCATATTGTGCACTGCAACAAATGGAGGATGGTCGATGGCCGTGACCCCGAAGCCAGCGCGTCGTAAGCCTGTAGCGAAGAAAGCGTCACCCACCCTGTCAGCCAGCGAGGCCCTGAAGGCGGCCGAAGCTGCGATCGGGACGCCGGTAAAGCCAGCCAAGCCTGCGGCGAAGAAGCCGGCTCCGCCCAAGGCCGCGGTTGCCAAGCCGGCTCCGTCCGCGGTGAAGCCGGAACCCAAGCCGGTGCGCGCGGCACCAGCCGATCCGGTGGCGGTGATCGCGGCCACCACGGCCGTTGATGCTGCGCCCGAGCCGTCCTTCGTTCCGGAAGTGAAGCCGGAGCCAACGCCGAAGATCGAACCGATCGCGAAAGCCGCGACGCCCAAGGAATTCAAGAGCCTGCCGAAGGCCGGGCCGTCAGAGCCCAAGATGCTGCCCGCCACAGAAGGAACCAAGATGATGAACGACATGATCGAGACCGGAAAGAAGTTCGCTGAAGAGACCAAGGCCAAGCTCGAGACGGCCTATGCCGATCTGAACGAGAAGGCGAAGGCGAGCGTTGAAAAGTCGACCAAGGCGATCGAAGAATTCAGCGACATCGCCAAGGGCAATGTCGAAGCGCTGGTCGAATCCGGCAAGATCGCGGCCAAGGGCTTCGAAACCCTCGGTCAGGAAGCCGTCGACTACAGCAAGAAGAGCTTTGAAAAGGCGACGGCTTCTTTCAAGAGCTTCTCGACCGTGAAGACGCCGACCGAATTCTTCCAGTTGCAGAGCCAGCTGCTTTCCAGCAGCTTCGACGAATTCACCAAGGAAGCCGCCAAGAGCAGCGAAGCGCTGATCAAGCTGGCTGGCGACGTGGCTTCGCCGCTGACCGCCCGCGTGACCCTGGTGACGGACAAGGTGAAGTCGCTCGCGGCTTGACCCGCGAATAAGGTGAAGTCGCTCGCGGCCTGATCCAGCCTCGAAATCTTCGAAAGCAAGTTACGGCCTCCGCCACGCGCGGGGGCCGTTTCTTTTTCCGGCAGCGCATGGGAAGGATGGTTTACGGCTCCTCCCACCCCTTGCCTTGAAAGCGGAAATGGCCATATTCTTCTGCATCATGAGCAGAATTTCGACGATGGCATTTCCCGTGAAGATGGCGGGACGGGATCAGGACGACCAGGGCGATGGCTCCGGCGGGCCCAATGTCGGCATTGCGACCCGCACCCGTGCCCGGACGAAAAAGCCGTCCCTTTACAAGGTGTTGATGCTGAACGACGATTATACCCCGATGGAATTCGTCGTCCATGTCCTCCAGCAATTCTTCCGCATGGACATGGAGGAGGCGACTCGCGTGATGCTGCATGTCCATCAGCGCGGCGTCGGCGTCTGCGGCATATTCAGCTATGAGGTGGCGGAGACCAAGGTCAACCAGGTGATGGACTTTGCCCGTCAGAACCAGCATCCGCTGCAGTGCACGCTGGAAAAGGCCTGAAAGTCGGCCATCGGTCGGTCTCGGCCAAAAGGGGGCCCAAAAGTCCTCCTGCAAGCGATAGTGTAGGGACGACCAGGGAAGTCCATTTTCCCAAAAAACCGCAGTCTCAGCCCTGCATCACGCTTTCCAGCACGGCGGCGCGCAGTTCGGCTATCCCCATGCCCTTTTCGCTCGACGTGGCGATGATGTCCGGATGCGCGGCGGGCCGTTTGCGGATGGCTTCCGCCACTGCTTGCTTGACCTCAGCCAGATGGCTGGCCTTCACCTTGTCCGCCTTTGTCAGCACGATGCGATAACTGACCGCCGCCGCGTCGAGCATGTCGAGAATGTCGGTGTCCACATCCTTGATTCCATGGCGGCTGTCGATCAGCACCAGCGTACGCTTCAGCTTCGCCCGCCCGCGCAGATAGTCGTTCACCAGGAAGCGCCACTTGCGCACCATATCCTTGGGCGCGCGGGCATAGCCATAGCCCGGCATGTCGACCAGCCGGAACCGTAGCGGATCGCCGACGTCGAAAAAATTCAGTTCCTGCGTCCGTCCCGGCGTGTTGGACGTGCGGGCGAGGCCGTTGCGGTTGGTCAGCGCATTGAGCAGCGAGGACTTGCCGACATTGGACCGGCCCGCGAACGCCACCTCGTTCACCGCCATATCGGGCAGGAATTTGAGGTCCGGCGCCGATTTGAGGAAGGCGATCGGCCCGGCAAAGACCTTGCGCGCTTCCTCGATCAGTTCAGCCTGTTCCTGTTCGGTCACCAATTCAGCCTTATTTCGCCGTCGCGGCGCTGAGTTGCGGATGGCGCCGGTAGAGGAACCACTGCTGCAACATCGACAGGCAGTTGTTGGTGATCCAGTAGACCAGCAGGCCCGCCGCGAAGGGCGCCATGATGAACATCATCATCCACGGCATGATCGCGAACACCTGCTGCTGCATCGGGTCCATCTGCGCCGGGTTCAGCTTGAACTGGAAATACATGCTGATGCCGAGCAGCAGCGCCAGCACACCGATGCCGAGGAAGGCAGGCGGCGTGAAGGGCAGCAGGCCGAAGAGATTGACGATATGCAGCGGATCGGGCGCGCTCAGATCCTTGATCCACAGGACGAAGGGCTGGTGGCGCATTTCAATCGTCAGCTGCAACACCTTGTAGAGCGCGAAGAAGATCGGGATCTGGATGAAGATCGGCAGACAGCCGGCGAGCGGGTTCACCTTCTCGCGCTTGTACAGCTCCATCATCTCCTGCTGGAGCTTCGGCTTGTCGTCCTTATATTTCTCCTGCAGCGCCTTCATCTTGGGCTGCACGGCGCGCATCGCGGCCATGCTGGCGAACTGGCGCTGGGCGACCGGGAACATCAGGCCCCGGACCACGAAGGTCAGGCAGATGATCGCCACGCCGAAATTTCCTATGACCGTGAACAGCCAGTGCAGCAGCGCGAAGATCGGCTGTTCGAACCAGTAGAACCAGCCCCAGTCGATCGCCCGGTCGAACAGCGGAATGCCCGCACGCTCATAGGCCTGGAGCGTCTTCACTTCCTTGGCGCCGACGAACAGCCGGTTGGTCTGGGTCACGGCCTTGCCCGGCGCGACCATGATGGGCGCGAGCGCAATATCGGTCTGATATTGCGTGCCGTCGCCCTTGCGCATCTGGCCGGTGAAGGCCGCCTGCTGGTCGGGCACCAGCGCGGAGAGCCAATATTTGTCGGTGAAACCGATCCAGCCGCCGGTCGACTGGAAGCTCTGGCTGGACGGCCCCTTGGCCAGATCCTTGTAGTTGACGTCATAATTGGCTGCGCCGTTGAACACGCCCATCGGGCCGACATGGATGGTCCAGGTATCGGGATCGGCCGAGGGATGCGCCCGGCTGACATAGCCATAGCTTTTGACGGCCACCGCGCCGGTGCCGCTGTTCGACACTTTCTGCTGCGCGGTGATCATGTAGTTTTCGTCGATGCCGTAACGAATTTCGAAAGTCTGGCCCGCGCCGTTGTTCCACGTCAGGGTGACGGGGCTGGTCGGGGTCAGTTCCTTCCCCGAAGCGGTCCAGACGGCACTGCCGTCCGGCGTCTTCACCCCTTCGCCCTGCCAGCCGAAGCCCGCGAAATAGGCGTCCTTGGTGCCCGACGGGCTGTAGAGGCGGATCGCGGGCGAATCCTTGGCGATCGTTTCCTTGTAGGTCGGCAGCACGATGTCATCGATGCGTGCGCCCTTCAGGTTGATCGATCCGGTGATCTTGGGCGTGCGAATGGGTATGCGCGGGCTGTCCCCGAGCACCAGCCCCAGATCGCGGATCACGGCCGGGCGGTCGGCGGCCGGAGCCGTTCCGGAAGGAGTGAGCGGCGTGGTCTTGCCGCCCTCGATCCGGGTCGCCGGGGGATTGGCGGTGGGGAAGAAATGCTTGGCGACATAGGGCCAGCCGAACAGGATCGCCGCGGTCAGGATCACCGCCAGAACAATATTCTTCTTGTCGTCCACGCTTGTCGGCTCCGCCGTGTGAAAGTCTCGTGTCAGGGGACCGGGTCGTAACCCGAACCGCCCCATGGGTGGCATCGCATTAGCCGCTTCGTGGCCAGCCAGCTACCCTTCACCGCACCATATTTGCGGATCGCCTGGATCGCATATTCGGAGCAGGAGGGAGCATAGCGGCAGCTGGGCGGCAGGATGCGCGAAGGGCCTAGCTGCCAGAAGCGCGCGATCAGGATGAGGATGCGCCCGATCATCAGCCCCGCCTCTGTTCCGATGCGTGCGGCTTGGGTGCAACCGGCTTCGGCCCGCCAGGCCTTTTCCGGGGTCGGCGCTTTTCAGGCGCCTCGCCGACGGGGCGGCTCATCACCTTGCCCAGCGCCTTTTCCAGCTCCTGGCGGAGCAGGCCGAAATCGCGTTCGATACCCTCGGAGCGCCCGATCAGCACATGGTCGGCACCCGCCACGCCATGGACCGGCAGCAACTCGCGGGCCAGGACGCGAAAACGGCGCTTCATCCGGTTACGGACGACAGCGCCGCCAATTTTTTTCGTGACCGTGATGCCGAAACGCATCGCCCGATCGCCGTCACCGCGTTCGCGCACCAGCAGGACGAAGCCCGGCATCGGCGCGCGACGTCCGCGATTCGCCGCCAGAAAATCGGCGCGCTTGCCCATGACGGCAGGCGCGCTCACCGGCGGCGCGTCGTTCAGGCGCTCAGGCTCTTGCGGCCGCGGGCACGACGAGCGCGCAGCACGTTGCGGCCACCGGGGGTCGCCATGCGAGCGCGGAAACCGTGACGGCGCTTCCGAACCAGATTGCTCGGCTGATAGGTGCGCTTCATCGTTCATTCCTCAAAAAACAAAAAGAATCGGGCGTGACAAAAAAGGGCCGCTGAGTGAGCGGCCGCATGTCAGGCGGCGTCCGATAGGCAAAAGCCACTCTTGAGTCAATGGTGGAGGCGGGGCAGGCATGCGCTTTTGCAGGACGGTCCCCAGGGCGAAGCCGCATCTTCGCTCCTCCAATCCATCCACGGCGGTGCTAAACGGTTCCGCCCGCGGGAAAAGAGCGATAAGCTCCCTTTCGTGACACGGAAGACGGAGCCAGCCGCCTATGACCTCGCCATCATCGGCGGCGGTGTCAATGGCTGCGGCATTGCCCGTGATGCGGCGGGGCGCGGCGCCAAGGTGCTGCTGCTGGAGCGGGGGGATCTGGCGCAGGGCACCTCCTCCGCCTCGACCAAGCTCATCCATGGCGGGTTGCGCTATCTGGAGCATTATGAATTCGCCTTGGTGCGCGAATCCCTGTCCGAACGCGAACGGCTATGGGCCATCGCGCCGCACATCATTCATCCCCTCAGGTTCGTGCTGCCCTGGGTGCCGGGCCTGCGCCCGCGCTGGCTGCTGCGTCTGGGCCTGTTCCTCTACGATCATATCGGCGGCCGACGGGCCTTGCCGCCGACACAGTCCATCGATCTGCGGCACCACCCGGCAGGCCGTCCGCTCAAGGCCGGGTTCCGCCATGCCTATGCCTATTCCGACGGCTGGGTCGACGATGCCCGGCTGGTGATCCTCAACGCCCGCGATGCCGCCGACCGGGGCGCCGACATCCGCACCCGCACCGAAGCCGTGCGGCTGGAACGCAGGGACCGGCTCTGGACGATCACGGCACGCCGGGCGGATGGCGCGCTGGAGAGGTTCCGCGCCCAGGCCGTCGTCAATGCGGCCGGTCCATCGGTGCTCGACCTGCTGCATCGCGCCCATGGTGTCAGCGACCGGCATATGCGGCTGGTGCGCGGGTCGCATATCGTCGTGCGGCGGCTGTTCGACCATGAATTTGCCTATTTCTTCCAGCTCCCCGACGGCCGCATCTTCTTCGCCATTCCCTATGAACAGGCCTTCACCCTGATCGGCACGACCGATCGCGACCATCAGGGACCGGTGGACCAGGTGCAGCCGGACGCGGAAGAAATCGCCTATCTTTGCGAGGCGGCGAATCGCTATTTCGCCCGGACGATCGCCCCGGCCGACATATTATGGTCCTATGCCGGTGTCCGGCCGCTGATCGACGACGGTTCCGCCCGGCCCGAAGCGGCGACCCGCGGCTATCGGCTGGAACTGGAGGGCGGCGAGGAGGAAGCGCCGCTGCTGAGCGTCTTTGGCGGCAAGATCACCACCTATCGCCATCTCGCCGCCGAGGCGGTCGACAGGTTGAAGCCTCTGCTTCCCAAATTGTCCGGCGGCGACTGGACCGCTGGCGCGCCCCTGCCCGGAGGGGATTTTCCGATGAAGGGCCGGGACCAGCTTATTGCCGATCTGGGCTGCGATTATCCCTTTCTCGACTATGCCACGCTTCAGCGGATCGCCTGCGCCTATGGAACGCGTGCGCGCGTGTGGCTGGGCGACGCCTATGCGCCGGAGGGGCTGGGACGGCATTTCGGTCACGGGCTGACCGAAGCAGAACTGCGCTATCTGATCGCGCAGGAATGGGCGGTCACGGCAGAGGACATATTATGGCGGCGGACCAAATTGGGCCTGCGCCTGGATGCCGTACAGAAAGCAGGGCTGGAAGACTGGCTCAGGGAGAAGGCATGAGCGAAGGGCATATATTGGTGCTGGATGAGGGCACCACATCGACGCGGGCGATGCTTTATGCGCCGGATGGGCGGCGGCTCGACATGGCGCAGGCCGAACTGAGCCAATATTATCCGCAATCGGGCTGGGTCGAGCATGAGGCCGCCGAGATTTGGGAGCGGACCCTGGCCTGCGCGCGGCGGATGGTGGAGCAGGCGGGCGGGGCCGATCGCATCGCCGCCATCGGCATCACCAACCAGCGCGAGACGGTCGTCGCCTGGGACCGGCACACCGGCGAGCCGCTGGCCCGCGCCATCGTCTGGCAGGATCGCCGCACCGCTGGCCACTGCGCGGCGCTGCGGGATGCGGGCGAGGAGGCAGCGGTTCAGCGCAGGACCGGCCTGGTGCTCGACCCCTATTTTTCCGCGACCAAGATGCGCTGGCTGCTCGATCATGCACCTGCGGTGAAGGAAGCGGGGGATGCGCTTGCCCTGGGGACGATGGAAAGCTGGCTGGTCTGGAAGCTGACCGGCGGCCTGCACATCAGCGACGCCAGCAATGCCAGCCGCACCCAGCTGATGGCGCTGGACGGAGAAGGCTGGGATCAGGGGCTGTGCGATCTGTTCGGCGTGCCGCTGCGGGCCTTGCCGGAGATTGCCGACAATGCGGGTGCCTTTGGCGCGACGCTGCCGGCATGGTTCGGCCGGCCGATCCCGATTCGCGGGCTGGCGGGCGACCAGCAGGCGGCGACCATCGGCCAGGGCTGCCTGAAACCGGGCGAGGCGAAGGCGACGCTGGGCACCGGCGCCTTCGTGCTGACGAACAGGGGACAGGCCGTTCCCGCTTCGACGCACCGGCTGCTGGGCACGCTCCTGTACCGGCTGTCGGGCCAGCGGACCTATGCGCTGGAAGGATCCATCTTTGTCGCGGGGAGCCTGATCCAATGGCTGCGCGACCAACTCGGGCTGATAACGACCGCCGAAGAAACGGAGGCGCTGGCGAGATCCGTGGCGGACAGCGGCGGGGTCATGATGCTGCCGGCCCTCGCCGGATTGGGGGCGCCGCATTGGCGCCCCGACGCGACAGGGGTGATTGCGGGGCTGACGCAGGGAACGACGCGGGCGCATATCGTGCGGGCGGCGCTTGAGTCGCTGTCGCACCAGATCCACGATCTCGCGGGCGCCTTCGCGGCGGACGGGGTGGGCTGGCATATGTTGCGGGTGGATGGTGGTATGAGCGCCAATGACTGGATCGCGCAGGACATGGCGAACATGCTCGGCCTGCCGGTGGATCGTCCCGCAGATGTCGAAACCACAGCCAGGGGTGCGGCGATGCTGGCGGCGGTCGGTCATGGGCTGTTCCCGTCGCTGGAGGCCGCGTTCGCCGCCATGGGGTCGCAACTCACCCGCTTTTCGCCCGCCATGCCGGTGGAAATCCGGGCTGCCCGATTGAGCGGATGGAACCGCCTCCTGAATCAGTGAATCGGGAAACCGTTTGCGATCAGGTCGGGCAGCGCGCCATCCTGAGACGATTTCGGTGCAGAGAGGCCAGATCGCCCGTCGCTTCGGCAAGTGTAAAATGCTTATCGTGAGTATATTTTAACGATAAGCGTGTAGGGCTGGGCGGAACATGCAAACGACTCTTCGTCATCCTTCTTCCAGCCTTGCGCCGGTTCTTCTGGGCGTTGCCTATTTCGTGATGGCGTGGCTGGCATTGTCCTGGTCGCGCTTCGATGGGGGACTGGCCTTCATCTGGGGCGCCAACGCGCTGCTGATGGCGGATCTGCTGACGTCGAAGATCGGCCATTGGCCGCGTTCGCTGCTGGCCTGCGGCGTGGCGAGCGCGGTCGCGACCGCCCTGTTCGGCATGGGGCCGCTGGTAGCCTTGCCGATGGCCGCCATCAACCTGCTGGAGGCGCTGATCGTCGCGCTGGTCTGTCGCCGTCTGGCGCCGGACCGGAAATTTGCGGGGTCCATGTGGCCGTTGTTTGTCTTCATTCTCGCCCTGGTGGGTCCGGCCAATGTTGTCACTGGCTTCGGTGCCGCGATGGTCGCTTCCGCCCTGACGCCGGTGTCCCTGGGGACGGCCTGGCTGCACTGGTATAGCGGCCATGTGCTGGGCGCGCTGACCTGCACGCCGATCCTCATGATGTTCATGCAGGGTGAATTGCGCCGCTGGTTCAGCCAGACGCCCCTGCGCAGGAAGCTGGAGGCTTCGGCCCTGCTGGTCCTTTTCGCCGTGGCGGCGGCATATGTCTTCTACGTCGCGCGCTTTCCCATGCTGTTCGCGCTGCTGCTGCCCATGGTCGTGATCGTGTTTCGGGTCGGCAATCTGGGGGCGGCGGCCTCGGTGCTGATCTTGGCGGCGATCGGCGGGACGGCGACGGTGAACGGCCATGGCCCGCTCTACATGATCCCGGTGGGCAGCCTGGGTGAGCGGATGCAGTTCTTTCAGCTGTTCCTGGCATGCGCCTTCCTGCTGACCATGCCGATCGCGGCGGAGCTGAACAGCCGTCGGCGGCTGTTCCAGATGCTGCAGGAGAGCGAGGCGCGCTATCGCGCCATCGCCGAACATAGCGGCGATGTAGTCCTCAATATCAGCGTGGACGGGGTCATCGAATATGCCTCACCCGCTGCCGCCGAGCAGATCGGTTGCGCGCCCGAACTGCTGATCGGGCAGGATGCAGCCAATCTGGTGGATCCGGAAGACCGTGCCCCGGTCAGCGCCGCCATTGGCCGGGCGCTCGCCCAGCCGGGCGACGTGCAGACCGTCGAGTTCCGACCCTTCGTCTCGGCCGGGGGGTCCGAATGGTGCGAGATGGTGGCGCGGGCCGTCGTGGATGAGCATGGCATGCCGACCGGCGTGGTCAGCACGATCCGCGACATGTCACGGCACAAGGCCCGGCAGCAGGCGCTGCAACAGGTGGCGGCGCTCGATTCGCTGACCGGCGCGGACACCCGGCGCGCGTTTCTCGAAAAGCTGGATGAGGAGATTGGCCGGGTCCGCCGGGGCGGGCGTGCCTGCCTGCTGCTGATCGACATCGACCATTTCAAGGCGGTCAATGACTGCCACGGCCATGGCGCGGGCGACCGGGTGCTGGCGGGCTTTGTGGAACGGTTGCGGCCGGGCTTGCGCGGCGTCGACAGCATCGGCCGGCTGGGGGGCGAGGAATTCGCCATTCTCCTGAGCGGGACCGATATCGAGCGGTCGAGCATGATCTGCGAACGGCTGCGCGAGATGGTGGACACCCATCCGGTGAGGCTGGAGTCCGGCGAAGCGATTCGCGTGACCTTCAGCGCCGGCCTGGTCAGCTTGAATGCGCAGGATGGCCGGGACGCCATATTGGAGGCGGCGGACAAGGCCCTTTACCGTGCCAAGCATAGCGGGCGCAATTGCCTGCGCCTGGCGGCCTGACCGCTGTGGTCGCCGGAAGCGAAGCCTTCGCGCTCCCGCCACTGCCGGAGCACCATCGCCTCCCTCAGGGCTGAACGCCGGTCTTCTGGTTCCAGGCGATCTGGCAGGCGGGCAGCATCTTGCCCTTCTTCCAGCATTTCGGATCGAAGGAGGGCAGCGCCAACGAATAGCTGCGGCCCGGATCGCCGTAAAATTGCTCGCCGGCGAGCACCAGCGATTTCTTGATCGAGCCAAGGCCGTTGCGCGCCACCTCGTTCAGCGTTCCGCGCTGGGCAAAGATGGCCTGCCGCCCGACCAGCGCCGCCGCCTGGCAGAAGCCACGCTGCGCCTGCACGGTCGAATAGCCCGAATAGATGCGCGTGCCATATTGGTCGGACGCCATCTGGCCCGGCTTGCCCTTGCCCACGGTGCGCTGGAAATAGCCGAGCAGGTCGGCCTGTGCCTTGTCGAGTTCGGCGTCATGATGGGCGATCATGGCATTATAATTGCTGATCGACAGCAGGGTGGGTTCGAACTGGCATTGCAGCGCCGCGACATTGAGCGCCGCGCGCAGGTTCCACACCAGCCCGGCCTTGATCTCCGCAGGCGTGGCGCCCGGCAGGCCCAGGGCCGACGCGGCCTCCACATCCGTCAGCGGCGGCGTGGAGAAATCCGGCGGAGACCAGAAAAATTGCGCCGATGCCGGTTGCACCGTCATGACCGTCAGCCCCAGAGCGGCAACACGCAGGACGGAACGGAAAGTCATCGAAAATCCCCTTGTCGGACAACAGCTTTTCATTTGGGCAGTGGGGTCTGTATCACGCCTGAACGCTCCTGCCAGCCCTTATTGGTCCGAAAGCACCTCGGTGTCGGCGGCGGGCTTCTGCGCGTCCTGTTCCTTGGGCGCGGCGGCGGGCGCCGAACTGTTTTCGCTGCGGTTCGCGGGCAGCGTCATGGCTGTGCCTTCGCTCTGCACCCCGTCCAGATCGGTCATGGCGTCGCTGGCGGTGCCATCGACCACTTCCATGTGGTTCATGGGAACGGCGGTGCCGGTCTCCTTCTTGCTGCCGCATCCGGTCAGCGCCATGCACCCCGTCACAAGCAGCGTCGTCCATATCGTCTTCGCGTCAAGACGCATCCGGGTCTCCTTAAGCCTCTAAAGAATGCCCGGTAGCCCCCCACCTGGCGAAGGCCGCGACCCTAGCGACCTGTCCGGCATTGCTCAACCCCCGTGCCATCGGGTGCGGGGCAGCGCCGCAGGCGCCCGATAAAGGCGGGGAAATGGTTTTTCAGTGCGGTGTCGAGGTCCGCCATCGAGGCTTTCACGCCCAGGGCGGCGATGCTCGTCACCGGATATTCGGCCAGGCCGCACGGCACGATGCCCCCGAAATGGGACAGGTCGGGGTTCACATTGATCGAAAAGCCATGCAGCGTGACCCAGCGCCGCACCCGGATGCCGAGCGCGCCGATCTTCGCCTCCCGTCCCTCCGGATCGTCGGTCCAGATGCCGATGCGGCCCTCCGCCCGGCGAGCCGCGATGCCAAGGTCGCCGAGCGCCTCGATCATCCAGCCTTCCAGATGATGCACGAAATTGCGCACATCCTTGCCCCGTTCGCGCAGGTCGATGTTGAGATAGCCGATGCGCTGGCCGGGCCCATGATAGGTGTAGCGCCCGCCCCGCCCGGCATCATGCACCGGGAAGCGGGGGTCGAGCAGCTCGTCCGGGTTGGCGCTGGTGCCCGCCGTGTAGAGCGGCGGATGTTCGAGCAGCCAGACCCGCTCTGTGGCACCGCCCTCGAAGATCGCCGCCGCCCGCGCTTCCATGTCGGCCAGGGCGGCCGGATAATCGACGGGCGTCGTTTCGACGCGCCATTCGATAGTCTGGGCGCGCGCTTCGGCGGGAGAGGGCTGGGTGAGGGACGACATGGCGTTTCCTTGACTTGGGCCGGGCGAGCGATCAAGTCTCACCCGCAAATTTCAGAGCATCGCGAAGAGAACAGGGCAAAGATATGGCGACAATGTCTATCGGCAAGGCTTGGGGGGAGGCGGTCGCCTTCGTCTCCCGCGAAAGCAGCCTGCTGTTTCCGGTCGCCCTGCTGTTCGTCGCCCTGCCGGGGCTGATCCTTCAGGAAATGACGCCGCCGGAACTGGCCAACTGGAACATGGCGCAATCCAGCCTGCCCAATGTGCCGGGCAGCTTCTGGCTGGCGATGCTGCTGGCGGTTGTCATCATCTGGTTCGGGTCGCTGACCCTGTTCGCGCTGGCGCTGCGCCCCGGCATCAGCGTGGGCGAAGCGCTGCGCCTCAGCTTCGCGCGCCTGCCCGTGCTGCTGGGCACGGCGATGGTGGTGGCCGGTTTCCTGGCCGGTGCGGTCATTGCCGCGACGCTGGTCGTCACGGTCCTGACACTGATCGCCAAGCCTCTGGCGGCGAGCCTTGGCCTGCTGTTCGGTGCCGCCGTCGTCATCGCCACCATCTTCACCAGCGTGCGGCTGCTGCTGCTGAATCCGGTGGTGATCGACGGTACGGATGGGGTGATGAATTCGCTGCGACAGGGCTGGGCACTGACGCGGGGGCATTTCTGGCGCCTGCTGGGTTTCGTGCTGGTGCTGACCGTGCTCTCGGCCATCATCGGCGGCGCCGCGCAGGCGGTGTTCGGGCTGGTCGGCACGCTGATCGGCGGGCAGACGGGCGGGCGGCTGACGGGCGGCGTGGCGGCCGCCGCCGTCTCCACCGTGGTGCAGGTCTATATGCTGGTGATGCTGGCCCGGCTCTATCGTCAGGCTGTCGGCAACTGACCCAGCATCGGCACATGCGGCGCGGCCTGGGGCGATAGCAGCCCTGCGAGGCGCGGATCGGCAAAAGTCTCGACCTCGCGTCTATAGGGCACGAATCCCTCCTTTTGATAGAAACCCAACGCAGCCGGGCTGTCGAGCGTGCAGCTATGCACCCAGAAGCGCGTCACATCCTTGCGCCAGGCAAGCGCCTTGGCCTGCGCCATCAGCCATTTGCCGAAGCCCTTGCCGACATGCTGCGGGACCAGTCCGAAAAAGGCCAGCTCGCAGTCGGGGGGGTATCGGAAATCCAGCTCCAGCAGTCCCACCTCGACCCCGCGCGGATCGGTCACGGCATAGATTTGCACGGCGGGGTCGTGGATGACGGCGCCGAGCGCCTCGTCGCTCATCACAAGGCGGGAGAACCAGAGCCACGGCTCGCCCACGCGCCGGAACAGCGTGCGATAGGCGTCCAGCGCGGGCGCTTTCCACGGCACCAGCCGCAGCGGGGCGGGCGGAATGGGTGCGGGGCGGGGCCGTTCGCGCATCTCCAGATGGGTGACGATGGTGGCGATCTGGTCGTCCGGAACCGGGGTCAGGCTCATGCGGCAGTCAACTCCAGCTTGCCATGGGCGGCAGGCTCATCAGGATGGCGTCGATATTGCCGCCGGTCTTGAGGCCGAACAGCGTGCCGCGATCGTGCACCAGATTGAATTCGGCGTAGCGGCCGCGCCACTCCAGCATCCGGGCATAGTCCGCCTCCGTCCAGTCTTCTCCCATCCGTCGCCGGACGATGGGCGGGAAGGCCTGGAGGAAGGCCTCGCCCACATCGCGGGTGAAGGCGAAATGGGCGTCGAACGCGGCATCGTCGGCGCATTCCAGATGATCGTAGAAAATGCCGCCGACGCCGCGATGGACGTTGCGGTGGGGAATGAAGAAATATTCGTCGGCCCATTGGCGGAAGCGGGGATAATAGTCCGCGTCATGCGCATCGCAGGCGGCTTTCAGCGCTTCATGAAAATGTGCCGTATCCTCCGCGCGCGGGAGCGGGGGGTTGAGGTCCGCGCCGCCGCCGAACCAGCTTTTCGCCGTCACCAGATAGCGCGTGTTCATGTGCACGGCGGGAACATGCGGATTCGCCATGTGCGCGACCAGGCTGATGCCGGTGGCGAAGAAGCTGGGGTCGTCGGAAGCGCCATGGATGGTCTTGGCGAATTCGGGGGAAAAGGCGCCGCTGACGGTCGAGACATTGACGCCGACCTTCTCGAATATCCTGCCCTTCATGACGCCGCGCACGCCGCCGCCGCCTTCCCCGGGCGTCAGGCCGGGCGCTTCACGATCCCAGGCGATATAGTCGAACCGGGCTTCCGACCCCGCCTCGCGCTCGATCGCCTCGAATTCGGCGCAGATGCGGTCGCGTAGCGATTCGAACCAGTTTCGGGCGGCTTGCTGTTGGGGATTCAGGTTCAGCGTCATTGCGGAAAACTTCCAGTCTGGCGAAGGGCCTCGGCGACCGCGATGCCCGTCGAAACGGCGATGTTCAAGGATCGAAAGCCGGGCGCCATCGGAATGCGCACGCGCACATCGGCCAGATCGCGCACGCTGTCGGGCACGCCGGCGCTTTCCGACCCCATCAGAAGAATGTCGTCCGGGCGGAATTCGACGTCCGGCAGGCGCTGCGCGGCATGGCTGCTCATCAGCACCAGCCGCCGTCCTTCCGCCCGTCGCGCCGCGTCGAAGGTTTCGAAATTGGCGTGGCGAGTGATGTCGGCCGCCGCGCCATAATCCATCGCCGCCCGTTTCAGCTTCGCGTCGGAAAAGGCGAATCCCATCGGCATGACGATATCCACCGGCACGGAAAAACAGGCGGCAAGGCGCAGGATCGCGCCGACATTGCCAGCGATTTCGGGTTGATACAGGGCAATACGCATGTCCCGCGCCATAGAACAGCCCGGCAAATTGTCATAGCCTGTCTAAATTGCTTGGCAAAGGGCGTATCCTACGGTTATCAGGCCTGCAAACCGCGCCAGGGGGAAAGGCGCGTCCACTTGCCTGGGCGCCGCGGCTCTCCTGATAATCATAGCCAAACAGGCAATGCGGCGGGGCCAGTGACGTTCTTGCAAGGGTTGAGGTGCATGACGACTGTTGAGCATGTGGAGAGTGAGGGGCCATCGGGGGGTGACGGAGTTCGCCGCCGCGATTTCATCAACATCGCAGCCGTGAGCTTTGCTGGCGTCGGTGCGGTCGCGGTCGTCGTGCCGCTGATCGACCAGATGAATCCCAGCGCTGACGTGTTGGCTCTGGCGTCGACGGAGGTCGATCTTTCCGCGATCCAGCCGGGCCAGGCGATCAAGACGACCTTCCGCTCGCAGCCTTTGTTCGTGCGGCACCTGACCGACAAGGAAATCGCCGAGGCGGACAAGGTCGATCCGTCCACGCTGCGCGACCCGCAGACGCTGGAGCAGCGCACCGTCGACGGCAAGAAGCAGTGGCTGATCACCATGGGCGTGTGCACCCATCTGGGCTGCGTGCCGCTGGGCGCGGGCGAGGGGGAGAATCGCGGCGAGTTCGGCGGCTATTTCTGCCCCTGCCACGGATCGTCCTACGACACCGCGGCCCGCATCCGCAAAGGCCCTGCGCCGAAGAACCTGGAAGTGCCGAAGTACAGCTTCACTTCCGATACCGCCATTCTCGTGGGTTGAGGGGGTAGAAGATGAGCTTTCCCTGGGCTGAACAATATACTCCCAAGCATCCCGCGATGCAGTGGATCGACGAGAAGCTGCCGCTGCCGCGCCTCGTCTACAACGCAATCGGCGCTGGCTATCCCGTGCCGCGCAACCTCAATTATTTCTGGAATTTCGGCGTCCTCGCCGGTCTCGCGCTGGTGATCCAGATCGTCACCGGCGTGATCATGGCGATGCATTATGGCGCCAATACCCAGGTCGCCTTCGCCACCGTCGAACAGACGATGCGCGACGTGAATGCGGGCTGGCTGATGCGCTATGCCCATGCCACGGGCGCCAGCTTCTTCTTCATCGTGGTCTATCTCCACATCTTCCGCGGCCTCTATTTCGGCTCCTACAAGGCGCCCCGCGAAATGGTGTGGCTGCTGGGCCTCGTCATCTTCCTGCTGATGATGGCGACCGCCTTCATGGGCTATGTGCTGCCCTGGGGCCAGATGAGCTATTGGGGCGCCAAGGTCATCACCGGCCTGTTCGGCGCGATTCCCGTGGTGGGCAATCCGATCCAGACCTGGCTGCTGGGCGGCTTTGCGCCCGGCAACGCTTCGCTCAACCGCTTCTTCTCGCTGCACTTCCTGCTGCCCTTCGTGATCGCGGCCGTCGTGATCCTGCATATCTGGGCGCTGCACATTCCCGGCTCGTCGAATCCGACCGGCGTCGAAGTGAAGGGGCCGCAGGACACCGTGCCCTTCCACCCCTATTACACTGCGAAGGATGGTTTCGGCGCGGGCGTGTTCCTGATCCTGTTCGCGATCATGCTCTTCTATGCGCCCAACTATCTGGGTCACCCGGACAATTATATCGAGGCGAATCCGCTTTCGACGCCCGCGCATATCGTGCCGGAATGGTATTTCTGGCCCTTCTACGCGATCCTGCGGGCCTTCACCGTGGACTTCTTCTTCGTCCCCGCGAAGCTGCTGGGCGTGCTGGCGATGTTCAGCTCGATCCTGCTGCTCTTCTTCCTGCCTTGGCTCGACACCTCGGCAGTGCGGTCGGGCAGCTATCGCCCCACCTTCAAGAAGTTCTTCTGGATCCTGATCCTTGACGTGCTGGTGCTGGGCTATTGTGGTGGTGCACCGGCGGCGGAACCCTATGTGATGATCTCCCAGGTTGCGGCGGCCTATTATTTCGCCCATTTCCTGATCATCCTGCCGCTGATCTCGCGCTTCGAAAAGCCGCTGCCGCTGCCCAACTCGATTACGGAGGCAGTGCTGGCGAAATATGGCAAGACCGGCGGCGAACCCGTCGCGGTCCCGGCCGAATAAGGGGGAGTTGACAAGCATGGTACGCATCGGCGCATTTCTTGTCGGGCTCTTCTTTGCCGGCTGGCTGCTCGTGTCTTTCCTGGTCGGCGCGGTGGCCTATGTCACAGAGCCGCCCGCCGTCACCGTGGAGCATGAATTCCACCGCAATCCCAAGGAAGTGTCCTTCTCGTTCGACGGCCCCTTCGGCAAGTTCGACCAGGCGCAGCTCCAACGCGGGTTCCAGGTGTTCAAGGAGGTCTGCTCGGCCTGCCACAGCCTGAAGTTCGTGGCTTTCCGCGATCTCAAGGGCATTGGCTATAACGACGCGGAGATCAAGGCGATCGCCAAGAACTGGGCGATCAAGACCCCGGATATCGACCCCAAGACGGGCGAGATGTCGACTCGCGCTCCGGTTCCTTCGGATTATTTCCCCAAGCCCTTCGCCAACAATGTGGCGGCGATGGCGGCGAACAACAATGCGATCCCGCCGGACCTGTCGCTGATGACCAAGGCCCGGCATCATGGCAGCGCCTATGTCTATTCGCTGATCACGGGCTTCCAGCCTCAGCCGGCCGAACTGCTGAAGGAATTTCCCGACGCCAAGACGCCGCAGGGGCTGCATTACAACCCCTATTTCGCCAACCTGAACCTCGCCATGGCGCCGCCGCTGACGGCGGACGGCCAGGTGACCTATGGCGACGGCACCAAGGCGACCGTCGACCAGATGGCGCAGGACGTCGCGGCTTTCCTGACCTGGACGGCCGAACCGAAGCTGGAAAACCGCTGCCGCGCGGGGCTGGCGACGATCTTCTTCCTGCTGATCGCAACGGGCTTGGCTTACATGGCCTACCAGAATATCTGGGCGGACAAGAAAAAGGCCGCCTGATCGCGGTCCGGAACAGGCAAATGAGAGGGGCGCGGTTTCATGGGAACCGGGCCCCTTTTCCTATGAGGGCAAGAGAATGAGCGCTGACAGTCTGGTGGCCCTGGTCCGCACCATCCCGGACTTTCCCAAGCCGGGTATCCAGTTCCGGGACATTACCACCTTGCTGGCGGACGGGCAGGGTCTGGCGGAACTGGTAGAGCGCATGGCCGCCATCGCCCGGCCGCTCGATCCTGGACTGATCGTGGGAATCGAGGCGCGGGGTTTCATTCTGGGCGCGGCGTTGGCGCATGCGCTCGGCACCGGTTTCGTGCCGGTGCGCAAGAAGGGGAAGTTGCCGGGCAAGACCGTCGGCATCGATTACGTCCTGGAATATGGCACCGACCGGCTGGAACTGCACGAAGGGCAGATCCCCGATGGCGCGCGGGTACTGCTGGTCGACGACCTGATCGCGACGGGCGGAACGGCACTGGCGGCAGCGCAACTGATTCGCGAACAGGGCGCGACGGTGCTGATGGCGCTGTTCGCTATCGACCTTCTCGAACTGGGCGGTATGGCAGCGCTTGAGGCGGACGGGGTTGCGTCGGCGGCGATCATCGCCTTCGAAGGACACTGACGGTTCGATACTCAGCCATGGGCGATCAGGGATTGGAAAGCGGACCTCTCCAATCCATCATCCGATAGCAGCCCCCACAGCTTAGACGTCCAACGCGTCTGCCAGCATATCCACCGCCTGCGCCAGTCGCTCGTCGAGGAGCGCAAGCAACTGTGTCCAGCCCAGCATGTCCGCCAGTTCACCGGGCCCGTCGGAAATGCCGCGCAGCCCCATGACCGGCACGCCGAAGCGCTGGCAGGCGCGCACGACGGCGAAGGTTTCCATATCCACCATATCGGCGTCGATCGCGGCATAATCTTCGCCGCCGACGATATCGGCACCGGTCGACAGCCGCGCAGAGCGCAACTCAAGGGGCGTGTGCAGCGGCATTTCCGCCGGATGGTCCGAAAAGGGCGTGATCCCCTTGGGAAAGCCAAGGCGCGAGGCGTCCATGTCGCGCCAGGAGACGCTGGCCACCTGATAGACCTCACCCAGCGTGCAGATGCGCGACCCGGCCGAGCCGAGCGAGACCACCAGATCGGGCAAAACCTGCCGCTGACGCATGTCCTGCAGCGCGATACCGGTGGCGAGCGCCGCCTCCACCGGGCCGACCCCGGTCATCAGCGGGTTGAAGCGCGCCCGGAGATGGGGGCCATATTCGGCCTCTACCGCCATCACGAACAAGACCCGCCTGTTCGCAATCATTTCCCCATCCGGCATCGATGATCCCCTTTGACGAGCGCCAGCCTGTGTCAGGGCAGGCGGGCGAGCAGCCCGCTCATGCCTGTGTCCGCCGCAAGGGCGGCGCTTCCCTCGATCAGCCAGCATTCGCCCTGCCGCCAGAGCTGGCCGTCGATCGTGCCGCTCCCCGCCAGCGGAACGAACCACAGCATCTCGCCTTCGATTCGTTGCTCCGAACCCGGTCCCGCCTGCACCATATCCAGGATGAAGGGCGTGCCTGGACCCGCGACCAGCCTTTCCTCCGCCGTCACAGGCACGATGCGGTCGGGCAGCGCATAGGGGGTCGCGACGCTGACGGCCATGGCTTGCTCCAGATGCAGTTCGCGCGGGCGGCCATAATCATAGAGGCGATAGGTGACGTCGTTATTCTGCTGGACCTCCACCAGCGTCACGCCGCCGCCAATGGCATGTACGGTGCCGGCGGGAATATAATAGAAGCTGCCCGGCACGACCGGCTTCCAGTCCATCAGACCCTCGATGCTGCCGTCCAGCGCCGCGGCCTGCAATTCTTCGGGCGTCAGGTCGCGGGTCAGGCCGATGCCCAGCCGCGCATCGGGCTGTGCATCCAATATGTACCAGCATTCGGACTTGCCCCCCGCCAGTCCCCGTTCGCGCGCTTGCGCGTCGTCGGGATGGACCTGCACGGACAATTTCTCGCTGGTGAAGATATATTTGACCAGCAGCGGCAGGCTCTTGTCCTGCTCAGGCGAGAACCAGACCTCGCCGATGCGCTTGCCGTCGGCGGCAGCGATATGAGCGGGAATGTCAGTGCGGCCCCAGGGCTTTTCGACCGTGTGGGCAAGGAGGCGGGTCGTCGTCATGCAGTTCCTTATGAGAAGTCTTTTCCGCGAGGCAAGCAGCCCCTGCTCGAATGAGCGGAGTTTACCGTCCGGAAGGGCTGGGACTTGGCAATGGTAGCGCTATACAATAGCGTCCGCCACCGCCGTCGCCTACCGTCTTTTCCCAACCCGGCATCTTCCATCGACAGGATTTTTTGAAATTTATGAGCCGTATCCAGCTGGAAATCTGCGTCGATCGCCTTTCGGATCTCGAAACCGCGATCAGCGGCGGTGCGGATCGGATCGAGCTGTGTGGAGCGCTGGCTCTGGGGGGGCTCACTCCTTCGGCCGGCCTCGCCCGGCTGGCGGTCGAAAGGGCGCGGGCGAGCGGCCGGACCGTGCGCGCGATGGTGCGTCCCCGCGACGGCGACTTCGCCTATGATGCCGCGATGCTGGAAACGGCCGTGGCGGAGGGCGAGGCGCTGATCGATGCGGGAGTGGACGGCCTGGTCTTCGGCGCCGTGCGTCACGGGCGGCTGGATGCGGATGCGCTCGGCGGCTGGACCGCGGCGATGCGGGCCAGGCGCGGCGATGTCGGGCTGACGCTGCATCGGGCGATCGATCTGGTGGACGATCCGGTGGCCGCGGTCGATCTGGCGGTCGAACTCGGTTTCGACCGCATCCTGACATCGGGCGGTGCGGTGCGGGCCATGGACGCGCTGCCGGTGCTGGCGGCGATGCATCGGCGGGCCGGCGGCCGCATCGTCATCATGCCGGGATCGGGTATCCGGGCGGCCAATGCGCACCAATTGCTCACGGCGACCGGCGTGCAGGAGGTCCATGCCTCCGCCAGCATGGAAGGCGATGCACCGGACACCGGGGCGCTCGCCATGGGCTTCGCGCTGGGACCGGCACGGCGGACATCGCTGGCGGAGGTCCGGGCCTTGCGCGGGGTGCTCGACGCATGAGCGACTTCACCCGGCGGGAAGCGATGATGCTGGCCGTAGCGGCGGGATTGATGCCCGATACCGCCGTCGCGGCGGAGGCGACGGCGGCGGAACTGGACGCTCTGGGTGAGCGGGAATGGCAGCCCTTGCCGAAGGGCGATCCTTTGCGGCTGTTGCTGGACCGGGGCTGGCGCTTCCATGCGGGCGATATCCCGTTGGAGCCGCCGGTCGGCCACCATCAGACCTATCTTTCGGTCAAGGCGGGCAATGCGCGCGGGGCGGCGGCCATCGACTGGGACGACAGCGATTGGGAGACGGTCTGCCTGCCCCATGACTGGGCGTCCTTCCAGCCCTTCGTCGAAAGCGCCAATGTCTCGCAAGGCTACCGGCCGCGCGGCATGGGCTGGTACCGGCGCAGCTTCCGGCTGGAGGAAGGCGACCGGGGCAAGCGGCTGGAACTGCAGTTCGGCGGCATCGCGACGCACTCGACCATCTGGGTCAACGGCAGCGTCGTGGCGCGCAATTTTTCCGCCTATAATGCGATCATCGTCGATATCACGCCTTTCGCTCGCTTCGGCGACGAGGCGAATGTCATAGCGGTGCAGGTGGATGCGACCGCGATGGAAGGCTGGTGGTATGAAGGCGCGGGCATCTACCGCCATGTGTGGCTGGCGAAACGGCCTGCGCTTTCCATCGCCACCGATGGGGTGCATTGTGATCCCCGGCTGATCGACGGGCGTTGGACGGTGCCCGTCGCGGTGACGCTGGAGAGCATATCGGATGCCCCTGCGGCGGCGCAGGTGACGGCGGTGCTGCGCGATCCCGATGGGCAGGAGGTTGCACGGCAAGTCGCTGCGGCGGAGGTCGATCCTCTCGCATCGGCGCGGGCCGCGCTGTCGATCGAGGCGGGCGGCATCCGCCTCTGGTCGGTGGAAACGCCGTCGCTCTACACCGTCGAGATAGAGGTGAGGGAGCAGCGGGGCGTTGACCGGCGGATCGTCCCCATCGGCTTTCGGTCCATGGCCTTCGACGCCAACCGGGGCTTCCTGCTGAACGGCAGGCCGGTGAAGCTGAAGGGCGTATGCCTGCATCAGGACCATGCCGGTGTCGGTGTCGCCGTTCCCGATGCGCTGCTCGCCTGGCGGCTCCAGCGATTGAAGGATTTCGGCTGCAACGCGATTCGCTGCTCCCACAATGCGCAGGCACCGGAATTTTACGCGCTTTGCGACCGGATGGGCTTTCTGGTCATGGACGAGAATCGCATCTTCAACCCGGCGCCCGAAAATATGGCGCAGCTGCAATGGCTGGTGCGGGCGCATCGCAACCATCCCAGCATCATCCTCTGGTCTGTGTTCAACGAGGAACCGATGCAGGGCACGCAGGCCGGGGTGGAGATGGTTCGGCGGATGCGCGCGGCCGTGCATGCGCTGGACGACAGCCGCCCGGTGACGGCGGCGATGAACGGTTCCTTCTACGCCCCGCATAATGTGTCGCAGGTCGTCGATGTGATGGGGTTCAACTATTATCCAGACGATTATGACCGTTTCCATGCATTGAATCCGGCCAAGCCCTCGACCAGTTCGGAGGATACGAGCGCCTTCATGACGAGGGGGGCCTTTGCCAGCGATCCGGCCAGACATGTCATCTCCTCCATGGATGAGGAGGCTGCGGCCTGGGGCGCGACGCATCGCAAGGCCTGGGCCGAGATTGCCACGCGCCCGTTCATCGCGGGCGGCTTCGTATGGACGGGCTTCGACTATCATGGTGAGCCGACGCCCTATGAATGGCCGACCATCGCCAGCTTCTTCGGCGTGCTGGACCTGTGCGGCTTCGCCAAGACGGCCTATGACATCAGGCGGGCGCAATGGATCGATGATGCGGTTGTGGTGGGCGTCGCGCCGCACTGGACCTGGTCGGGTCACGGGCCTGGGCGCGAGGGGCAGAGCATCGACCTGCTGGTAACGTCCAATGCCGATCGGGTGCGGGTGAAGGTGAATGGCCGGGTGATCGGGGAACAGGATTGCGACCGGATCATGGGCAACAGGTTCGCTGCGACCTATGCGCCGGGCCTGCTGGAGGTGGAGGCGCTGAAGGGCGGGCGCGTCATGGCGCGGGCGGTGCATCATACGGCGGGCCAGGCGGTCTCGCTGCGGCTGAAGCCTACCCGGCGCGCTCTGCGGGGCGACGGCGAGGATGTGGTGGCGGTGACGGTCGATGCCGTGGACGCGCGGGGTCATCATGTGCCGGTGGAGCAGCGGAAGGTGCGCTTTGCCGTGTCGGGTGCGACGCTGATCGGGGTCGGCAATGGCGATCCCAATTGCCATGAAAGCGAAAAGGCGCCGGAGCGTTCCCTGTTCAACGGTCTGGCACAGTTGATCGTACAGGCCGATGAAGGGCGCGGCCGCGTGACGATCGATGCGCAGGCCGACGGGCTGAAGCCTGCGCGGCTCGTGCTCCCTGTGCTGGCGAGCGAGGTCAGGCCCTTCGTCCCGGTAGAGGCGGCCCGCGCACTGGTGACGGAATGGCGCCTCTCCCCTGCCTTTGCCGAACGGCCGGACCCCGCGCTGCGTCCGGCCGACGGCGACAATAATCTCTGGGCCTTCACCCGCAGCGGCACCGCCGTGGAGCCGGACAAGACGGCGCAGTGGCGAATCTGGCGGGCCGCGCTGCCCGAGCGTAGACGGATCAGGGCTGAGGGCGGGCGGCTGCTGTTCGACCAGGTCGCGGGACGGGCGGAGCTTTGGATCGACGGCCAGCGCGTGAGCGTGAAGGATCAGGCCGGGATCGGCGCGATCGCCGCCAATGTCCCGGCCGGAGCGCATGAGGTGGCGTTGCTGGTGCAGTCGGCTCCCGGCGAAAAGTCAGGCATTCTCGGAACCGTGCAACTGGTCGGAAAGTAAGTGCCGCTTTGGGCGAGACATGCCTTCGAGCTACCATGTCTCGCCAGTCCATCACCGAAAGGCGCCGATCGTGGCGACCGCAATCGCAGGCGCCTCGACTGCCGGGCGCGGGAAGCTGAAACGCAGATAGCGGGCTTCGCGCGGGGTGGGGAAGGGGATGCGCTGGGTCGCGCGGGCATAGTTGATGTTCTGGAATTCGCCTTCCTGCGGCTTGGTCCAATATTTGCCGTCGGTGCTGGTTTCCACCTGATAGCGGGCGGGCGGGGCAGCTTGCGGATCGACATGGCGCGTGGGTGTCAGCGAGAAGGCCGACAGTTTCCCGATCTTGCCCATGTCGATGGTCAGGCTGGCCGGGGCCGGTGAGATCCAGGCGGTCCTGGCATCGTCATCCAGGACGGATTCGGCGCCCGGCGCGCTGGCGGCGACGATCGTCCAGCTGTCGCGGGCAATGATGCTGGGATCGTTGACCTTGGCCGGGGGCAGTTCGGCCGGGGCGACCGAGAGGAACAGGGCGAATTCGCGCAGGGTCGGGCCAGCCTCCGCCGCGGTCGGGCGGAAACGGACGCGGCGGGGCGCGATGGGCTGGTCCAGCCGGACGAGGCGCTGGGGACCGACCATCTCCTTTTCCGCAACCTGCCGCCAGTTCCGGCCATCGTCGGAAATGTCGATGGCGAAGCGGGTGGTGCGCAGGCCCAGGGGCAGCCATTCCTGGAGGCGGATGGTGTCGAAGCGGGTGCCCGGTTCCAGATCCAGGGTCAGGGTGGCATCCCTGGCTTCCGCGGGGGCGCACCAGAAAGTGTCGGGATTGCCGTCCGTTACGTGGGCGGCCGTGCTGCCGATGTCGGCGCTCGCACTGACGACGGCATTGCGCGCCAGGTCGTTGGCGAAGGTCGCCCGTACCGCATCGCCAAAGGCCTGGAGGCTCGCAACGTCGCGATCCGCGATACGGCCGCGCCTGTCGGGCGGCAGATTGAGGTGGAAGGTGGTGCCGTGGCCGATCGACTGGTCGAACATCTCCATCAGCTTTTGCGGGGTCTTCACCTGGGCATCCTCGTCGGCATGATAGAACCAGCCCGGCCGGATCGAGACGTTGGTTTCGGCGGGCCACCACAGTTCTGCCCTGCGAACGCCCGTATTGCCCTTGGCCTGATCATAGGGTTGGTTCGGCATGGTCGGCCAGCACGGGTCGCCCGCATGGCCATCCTCATTGCCGACCCAGCGTATGTCCGCCCCCAGCGGGTCGAAAGTGCAGGCATTGGGTTGCAGCTCGTGCACCAGATCGATGATGCTGGGCCAGTTATAATAGGGCACAGCGTCGATCTTCCGGGTTTCGCGGGCGCCGCCATAATAGCCGTCCCCGCCATTGGCGCCGTCGAACCAGACCTCGAACAGCTCGCCATAGCGGGTGCAGAGTTCCGTCAGCTGTGCGCGGTAATAGTCGATATAGCTGGGCCGGCCATAATCCGCCCGGTTGCGGTCCCAGGGCGAGAGGTAGACGCCGAAGGCGATTCCAGCGCGGCGGCAGGCCTGCTCCAGCTCGCCCACGATATCGCCCTTGCCATCCTTGTAAGGCGTGTTGCGGATGCAATGTTCGGTCAGCATGGTCGGCCACAGGCAGAAGCCGTCATGATGCTTGGCCGTGATGATAAGGCCATTGAAGCCGCCTGCCTTCACCGCCGCGACAATCTGGTCGGGGTCGAAAGCCGTGGGGTTGAACAGGCGCACATCCTCGTCGCCATAGCCCCATTCCTTGTCGGTGAATGTGTTCATCGAGAAATGGATGAAGGCATACATGCGCCGGTCATGCCATTTGAGCTGCCGGGCCGACGGGGTGGCGCCCCATGCTGCGGGGAAAGGCGGCTTGCCGACCGTCGTTGCCGGGCCGCGCGGGGTGCAGGCGGCCGCCCCGGCGAGCAGCGATCCGGCCATCAGCGAGCGGCGGGTGAGATGCGGGGTCATGGGATGGCCTTCGATGTTGTGGGTTCGGGAATGAGCCAGACTTCGGCGATCTGGCGGCCTCGGCCGCTGCCGCCCATGCCCGGCGGACGGCTCCAGACGAGATCCAGCATGCCGCCGGCGGTCAGGGGCTGGGGGATGGCGAGTTCGACGCGCTGCGGGTTGCTGGTGCGCGCGGCTGGCGCGGGCAGGGGCGTGCCGTTGGCGCTGAGGGTCAAGGGCAGACTGTAATCCTCGCCCGCCCAACTGTATCGCAGGCGATAGGAACGGTGTTTCTCCAGCCCCTCATAATGCAGGGTCAGCGGCTGTTCGAACAGCGCCTCGGCATAGCTGAGTTCGGCCATGCGCCAGCCCTCATCGAGCCTATGCTCAGCCACGCCGTCGATCGCCGTGCGCCAGAGCTGCGGATCGGCGGGATAGCCGGGGCCGCGCACCAGATGCGGCTCGCCGGCCGGATCGCCCAGATCGTCATATAGCGCGAAGTCGGCCATGCCCCAGCGGTCGCCCAGTGCGCTGAGCGCCGCAATCCGTTCGGCTTCGGCGGGAAGGGCGAGAGCGGCGCCCATATCGCGCTCGACGGCGACCCGGTCGTTGAGGTCGATCAGCGCCCGGTCGAAATTGGCGCCTCGCCGCCAGTCGGAGGCACCTCTGTCCAGGGAAAGCTGCATCCCCGCATTCCGACGGAGCCGGTCGGCCAGAACCGTCAGCCGCTGATGGAGGTCCGCGGATCGGGCGCTGTCGGGACGGGCATAGGCGAAGCGGGCGGCGGCGACGGCGGGTTCGGCGCCGATGGCTGGGGTCTGGCGCAGCGTATAGAGCGCTTCGGCCTGGTTGGCGCGGGCGCGGGTCAGCCGCTCGCGGATCAGCGCATCATAGACGGCGCGATAGCGGTAGAGGTCGATATGCCAGTCGGCCCATGGCGCCGGGTGGATCGCGTCGATCGCATCAAGCGTGCGGTCGATGCCGCTGTTGGCAGCGGGGCTGCCCTGCCAATCGGCTTCCAGCATCGCCGGAATGGCGGCGAAAGCCGGGTCGCCCATGTAGAAATTGGCATAGTCGCGGGCGATGTCGGCCCTGGCGTCCCAGCCCATGGCAAGCCATTGGTGGACGTTCCAGTCGTCATTGATCCCTTCGGAATAGCTGATTGCGCCGCGCGTGCCGGGGCTGATATGCGCGAAGATCGCCGCCTGCGCCGAGGGACGGGGATTGACCGGCTCGCGGCCCTGCGTCAGCGCAAAGGCGGGATGCCAGTCGGGGATGGGGAACTGCGCCTGCATCACGTGGGCGGTGTCGGGATAGAGTTCGACGGGCAAGCGGCCTGCAAGGCGACGGAGATGGGTGGCGGCGCTCTCGCGGGTCTGGGGACCGACGAAGATGGCGGTGAGCCATGCCGGGCGGCGGGCCAGTGCGGCGTGAAAGGCTTCAAGGTCCTTGGCATCGAAGCCCTGGGTGGAAAGCAGCACCTCCGCTACGGGAAAGCGGGCGCGCAGCGTCCTGGACAGGCGCTCGACTAGCGGGAAAAGCCGCTCGGGACGGGTATGACCGGGATCGCCGCCGGGAAAATAGAGCGCGTTGAGCGCCGGCAGGGTCTTGAGGAAAGCGTCGAGATTGCGGGCCTCCGCTTCATCCGCCGCGCCGCCGTCATAGTCGCCCAGCAATGGATAGAAGACCGCGACGTCCAGCCCCAGCTCATGCGTCGCCTGTGCCATTTCGCGCGCCGCCTGTTCAGGCGGAACCGGCATCAGCGGGGAGGTCGGCGCATCGTCGGAGCGCGGCGATATGATCTGGATTCGGTTGGCGCCCCAGAGCGCGAAATCCTCGATCCGGCGCCTGAGCATCGCCGGCGTCCAGGCGTCGTAGCTGTTATTCTTGAAGCGATAGCCGATCTGGGTGCCGCGAACCGACTGTTGTGGCTTTTCGCTGACCGGCCCGTCGAGCGAGAGCGTCAGATCGTCGCTATGCCGCAGCAGCCAACCCGCGCCATAGACGAAGCCGCGCCTGCTGGCGGCGCTGATCGTGACGGTAGCGGTTTGCCGGTCGATGCGGAAGCCTTCCCTGGACAGGTGGCCTGCCCGGAAGCTGATCCGCGCAGCACATCCGCTTTCTGTCGCGCCGCGTTCCAAAAGGCGACGGCGCAGTAGGTCGGCGGCTGGCCCGGCCATGCCGGTCCCGGTCACGCAGACCGATTGCAGCGGCAGAGTCTGCGCCGCACCAGCGGCGAGCAGGGTCAGGGCCGCCGCGACGCTCACGCAGGGCGGCCGGGGCGGTCTTCAGGGCGGCTGGCAAATGCCTTGTCGGGCGTGCTGCTCATCTCGAAACGCAGCGTGCCGCCCTTCGCCAGATCGGCATGGGCGATCCACCCCCTGGTCCAGGGCTGGCCGTTCCACTGGACCGCGCGCACATAGGGCGTGCCGGGGCCGTTGCCGGGTGCCTCGACCATCAGCTTCCTGCCCTGGCCCAGCTTCACCGTCGCGCGGGGGAAGAGCGGGCTGCCCAGCACATAGGTCGCGCTGACCGGATCGACCGGATAGAAGCCCAGCGAGGAGAGGATGAACCAGGCGCTCATCTGGCCGCAATCGTCGTTGCCGATCACCCCGTCGGGCGCGGCCTTGTACATCTCCGTCAGCAGGCGGCGGACCATGGCCTGGGTCTTCCAGGCCGCGCCGCAATAGGCGTAGAGATAGGCGACATGGTGGCTCGGCTCATTGCCATGCGCATATTGGCCGACCAGTCCGCTAATGTCCGGCGGCGCGCCTTCGGGCAGAGTGGAATCGGCGGTGAACAGGGCGTCCAGCTTCGCCTCGAACGCGGCGTCGCCGCCCATGGCCGCGATCAAGCCATGGACGTCATGCTGGTTGAGGAAGGTCGCCTGCCAGCTGTTGCTTTCGGTGAAGTCGCGCCATTTCCCGGAATGGCCCACCTCATTGGGTGCGAAAGGCTCGGCCCAGCGGCCGTCGGCCAGACGCGGGCGGGCGAAATTCAGTTTCGCGTCGAAGACATTGCGCCAGTTGCCGCAGCGCTGGCGCAGGCGCGCGGCCCTGTCGGTCGCGCCCGCCGCGTCCGCGATGTGGGCGGCGGCATAATCGTCATAGCTATATTCCAGCACGCGCGACACGCTTTCGAAAATGCGGTCGGCGGGAATGAAGCCCATCTCGTCATATTCGCGGATGCCGAGGCTGTTATCGAGATGCGGCGTCGACCAGTCGAACAGCCGCTTTTCGATCCCCGGCCAGGCGGCGGCATAGTCGGCGGCTATGCCCTTCGCCCGCGCCTCGGCCAGCACGGCGACGGAGTGCCAGCCGATCATGCAGCCGGTCTCCACGCCCTGCAACGGCCACACGGGCGGGCCAAAGGGGCTTTGCCAGGTCTGGCGGATGAGGTCGGCGGTGAACTCGGCGGCACGGTGGGGACGGATCAGCGTCTGAAGCGGGTGGAAGGCGCGATAGGTGTCCCAAAGGGAATAGGCGCTATAGGCCCGCTCCCCCTCGCCCAGTGTATGGACCTGATGGTCGAGGCCCACATAACGTCCATCCACGTCGGAGAAAAGCGTCGGGCCAAGGCTGGCATGGTAGAGCGCCGAGGCGAGGATGGTGCGCTGCTCCGCCGTGCCGCCTTCAGCTATGATGTGGCCCATCTCCGCCGCCCAGGCCTGCGCGGCGGCGGCGCGGTAGCGGTTGAAATTCCAGTGGGGCGCTTCGGCCTCGAGATTCCTCCTCGCACCGTCAAGGTCGACCGCCGAGATGCCGCAGTGGATCATCAGCGGGGCGCTGCCTGCGTCTGCATAATGGAGGACGGCCTTGAGGCGCTTGCCCTTGGCGCCGGTCGCTCCTGCGCGTTGGTCGTCATCGGTGAAGAATTCGACCCGATCCGCCGCGCGGGAGAATTGCATCGCGAAGAAGATGCGCCGGCCCTTGGCCCAGCGGAACACGCGGCGTGTGCCGGTGAGCGTGCCCTCGGGTTCGAGGGTCAGCAAGGCCTCGTCGATCAGTGGCGCTTCGCCGGGGCCTTCCATCACCAGATGGCTCATGTCGATCAGGATATGCGCCGGACCGGCGGGGAATTGATAGCGATGGATGCCGGTGCGCGGCGTCACCGTCAGTTCGGCGCGCACCCCGCTTTCAAGCGTGACGGCATAGTAACCCGGCTCGGCCTGTTCCTGGCTGTAGCGCTGGCGATAGCCCTCGTCCGGCCTGTCGAGCGGGCCGGGCTGGAGCTGCACCGGTCCGCGCGTCGGCACCACCAGCACGTCCAGCATGTCGCCAATGCCGGTGCCGGACAGGTGGGTGTGCGAGAAGCCCAGCAATGAGGCGTCGCCATGATGATAGCCCGAACAGGTGTCCCAGCGGGCCGTATCGGTGTCGGGCGATAGCTGGACCATGCCGAAGGGCATGGACGCGCCGGGGAAGGTGTGGCCGTCGCCGCCGGTGCCGATGAAGAGATCGGGCCTGGCTTCGGAGGCAGCGGCTTCGAGCCGGGCGGCGGCACCAAGCGCCAGGGAGGCGCTGGCGCCCAGCAAGGTGCGGCGGGTAAGGTTCATCATAGCGGCGCTCCGAGCAGGGCAGGCTTGCGGCGGGCGAGGTCCAGCATCAGTTCGCCGAACAGGCCGTTGGCCCAGGCGAACCAGTGGCGCGTGTAGGTGGTGGCGTCATCCTGATCGAAGGCTTCGTGGATGAAGCCGGTGCCGCCATGGCTGGCCTTCAGATGGCGCAGACATTGCCGGATGGTGGCGTCGTCGTCGCTGTTCAGGGCATGCATGATGATCGACATGGGCCAGATCATGCGCAGGCCCGCATGGGGGCCGCCTATGCCCTCGGCGACTTTACCCCGGAAGAAATAGGGGTTGCGTTCGCTCCATGCGGCGGCGGCGGTGCGCTGGAACAGCGGGTCGCTGGCGGGAACAGCGCCCAGATAGGCCAGGGCGGAAAGACTTGGCACATTGGCGTCGTCCATGAAATGGCCGTTGCCGAAACCGTCCACCTCATAGGCCCAGAGCCGCTCGCCCGTCGCCGGGTCGATCATCGTGCCATGGGCGCGGGTTGCCGCCTCCACCTCGTCGGCGAGCGCCCCGGCGTCGGCGGCCAGCCTGTCGTCCTTCGCCGCCTCGCTGGCGACAATGGCGAGCTTGCGCAGCGCCGCGACGGCGAAGAGGTTTGCGGGAACGAGGAAGGGGAAGATGCAGGCATCGTCCGAGGGGCGATACATGCTGTGGATCATCCCGACCTTGCGGGTGGGCGCGCCATAGCCGTTCAGGATGAGTGTCTCGGTGGCGAGCTTGTCGCGGCGCAGGAAGCGATAGGGGCCGGGGCCGTCCTTGCGCTGCTGCTCGCGGAAGGTGCGGATGCTGGTGCGGGCGGCTTCGGCCCAGAGCGCATCGAACGGCGCGGCGTCGCCGCTCGCCTTCCAATAATCATGGGCGAGGCGCATCGGATAGCAGAGGGAGTCGATCTCCCATTTGCGCTCCGCGACGCCCGGCTTCATCTCGGTAGCGTCGGCCAGGGCCCAGGGCAGGTTCGTCTTCGCCGCGGGATCGCGCATGAAAGCATTGGCATAAGGATCGATCAGGATCGACCGCGCCTGGCGGGCGATGAGGCCGTGGAACAGTTCGCGCAACCTGGCGTCCTGTCGGGTCAGGTGGACATAGGGATTGAGCTGCGCCGAACTGTCGCGCAGCCAGAGACATTCGATGTCGCCGGTGATGACGCAGGCGTCGGGCTTGCCGTCGACCGTGCCCATGAACACCGTCGTGTCGAGCGTGTTCGGATAGCAATTGCCGAACATCCAGCGCAGTTCGGGATCGCCGATCTTGGCCGACACGCGGGCGATCTCGCGTTCGACGGCTGGACTGGTGAAATGGCGGTTTGCCGGACGCCTGCTTTCGAAACGGGGTGCGCCGATGCCGGGCGTTGCGGCGAGCGCGAGGCTGCCCGCCAGCATGGAGCGGCGGTCGATCCTCATTTCGGCAGCTCCTGAGTCCCGGTGATGGTGAAGGCGACCTCCGTGCCCTTGACCTCGCCCGGCTGGCCGCCGCCGATGAACAGGCGATAGGCGCCAGGCCGCACGGCGCGTTGGCCGTCGCGATCGACCGTGCTCAATGCCCGCGGATCGAGAGTGAAGGTCAGCGTCCTTGCCTTGCCTTGCTTCAAGGACACGCGCTGGAACCCGACCAGATTGTGGCGCAGCACCGGGTCGTTGAATTCGCCGATGGTGCGCAGATTTTCGGGCGGGATGAGATAGGCCTGCGCCACCTCCTCGCCCTCGCGCGCGCCGCTGTTGGTGAGGCGGGCCTTCACCGTCAGCGTCTCGCCTGCCGTGATGGTCGCGGGGGCCTGTGCGCCGTCATAGGCGAAGCTGGTGTAGCTCAGGCCATGGCCGAAGCCCCACAGCGGAACGCCATGGAAATAGCGATAGGTCCGCTCGCGCATATTATAGTCGACAAATGCGGGAAGATCGCTGGTCCTGGCATAGAAGGTGACGGGCAGGCGGCCCGAAGGTGCATAGCGGCCCTCAAGCAGGTCGCTGATCGCCGTTCCGCCCGCCTCGCCCGGATACCAGGCGGCGACCACGGCGTCGGCATGGTCCTTGGCCCATTGCATGGCGACGGCGCTGCCGGAGAGCAGGACGACGACCAGCGGCCTGCCCGTGGCCTTGATAGCTTCGAGCAATTGTTGCTGCGCCTGGGGGAGAGCGATGTCGGTGCGGTCGCCGCCGGAGAAGCCGGGCACCTCGATCTGGAGCGCTTCGCCCTCGACGGCGGGCGAAAGGCCGACGAACGCCACCACCGCGTCGGCCGCACGCGCTTCGGCCACGGCCCGGCTGCGCTGGGGCAGGGCGGGCGCGACCCATGTCATACGGATGCCCTGATCCTCGCTCGCATGGGCCAGTTCGAGGCGAATGCTGTGCGGACGGGCATCGGCGAAGGTCAGCCGCGCCTCGACGCTCTTGTTGTCGCCAGCGTCGGCGATGACCGGCTGGCCGTCGATCCACAGCCGCACCGCATCATGGCCGCTGCAATCGAAGCAGCGCGGCACATCGACGCGCAGCAGATGCTCGCCCGGCCCCTCGGGCAGCAGGGTGCCGGTCCAGCGCACGCCATAGCGGTTGCTCGGCACGCCCTGCGTGGGGGCGGTGCGGTTCCAGTCGAAATCGACCTTGGCATGGGTCTGGGTCGCGACCGGCGTGCCGCTGAAGTCGGGATTGGCGAAGAACTCCGCCTTCAGCCCAGGGGCGAAGGCGGTTTCCGGGATGACCACCGGGACGCCCTCGGCCAGTGTCGACCCTTGCGCATAATGCACCTCGAACCGCTTGCGCAGCGCGGCGAGCGGCGTCACGGGATCGGCGGCGGTGCCATGATAATTGGCCTCCAGCACATCCAGGCTGTCGGCATTGGGACCGATGACGGCGATGCGCGCGCCGCGCTTCAGGGGGAGCACGCCATTGTTCTGGAGCAGCACCAGCGACTTGCGCGCAGCCTCCAGCGCGAGATTGCGGCTGGCGAGCGTGTCGACGGCGCTGGCCGGAACGCTGTCCCAGCGGCTTTTCGCGCCGAACGCATCGCCCAGCGCCTTGCGTGCCGCGAAGGTACGCGCAAGGGCGGTGTCCACCGTCTCCTGATTCGTCAGGCCCTGCGCCAGCGCCTGATCGAGCGCTGCGTAAGCCTTGCCGCAATTCAGGTCCATGCCGGCGTTGATCGCCACGGCCGCAGCGGCGGCATTGGTCTGGCGATAGCGCTGATAATGGTTGATGTTGCCGATCGCGTCGCAGTCCGACACGACAAGGCCGGTGAAGCCCCAATCCTTGCGCACCCGCTGGTTGAGCAGCCAGTCCGACGCGCAGACCGGCACGCCATGGACGCTGTTATAGGCGCACATCACCGACAGTGCCTTGCCGTCCGTCAGCGCCATGCGGAAGGCGGGCAGGAAGGTCGCCTCCAGATCATAGGCGCTCGCCTGCACGTTGAAACTGTCGCGCCCGGCTTCGGGGCCGCTGTGCGCGACCAGATGCTTGGGCGTGGCGATGACGCGAGGCTGGCTGAGGTCCGGCCCTTGCAGGCCGCGCACATAGCCGGCAGCGAGGCTGCCGGTCAGCAGCGGGTCCTCGCCATAGGTTTCCTGACCCCGTCCCCAGCGCGGGTCGCGGAAGATGTTGATGTTGGGCGACCAGATGGTAAGGCCCTGATAGCGCTTGCGATCCTTGCCGGGCAGGCCGTTATATTTGGCGCGGGCTTCGGTGGAGACGACCGTGCCGATACGCTCCATCAGGTCCGGATCCCAGGTCGCGCCCAGGCCGATCGCCTGCGGGAAGACGGTGGCGACGCCATTGCGGGCCAGGCCGTGCAGCGCCTCGTTCCAATAGTCATAGGCGGGCAGTTCGGGACCATCCTGCGGCGCGGCGGACTGGAGCTGGGCCGCCTTCTGCGCCGGGGACATGCTCGCGATCTTCGCCTGAATGTCGGGATCGGCGGACGCTGCGAGGAGGAAGAGGAGGGCGCTCATTGCGCGGCTCCCAGATGGCGCAACTCCAGCGCAGCCTTGAGCTTGGCGAGGCTGGCCGTGGAGGTGATGGAGACGGTCACGCTTTCACCGGGCAGAAGGTCGAAATAATTGTCGGATGTGCTGGCGTCCACGCCGCCAAAGCCGATCCACAGGCCACGGGCGAAGCGGGTGGCCTTGACGGTAAGTTGCGGCTTGCCGTCCGGCGCGCTGGTCCAGCTGGTGGCGAGGCCCGGATCGGGCAACGCCATCGCCTTTTCCGGCAGCGCCGAGACAAGGGCGCGGGAGGCGATCTTGCCGTCGACCAGCAACTCCGCGACGGCAAAGCTGCGCGCCTTGTCGGCGCCGCCGAACAGGGCGTCGTCGGTCATGTCGCCGATCTTCGTGGCGGAAAGCGGCGCGAGAGTGGCGTCGCCTTGCTTGACGATGCTCTCCTTGCCGTCGACGTCGACCATGCGGATGCGCCAATGGGCATCGACGGCTGTTGTCCTGTCGGAGATCAGCGCCACTTCGGTCGTGCCATTCTCGCGGCGGCCCGCCGATATCGCCACGGGCGCGAAGAAGCGGCGCGCGGCATAGTGCAGCGCCTTCCAACGGCCGAAATAGTCGATGCTCGACCATGAGGCACCGGGCCACACATCGTTCAACTGCCAGTAGAGCGAACCGGTGGTTTCCGGGCGGCATGCGCGATGATGCAGCGCGCCCAGGGCGATGCCGTCTGCCTGCATGGCCTGGCTCAGGTAAACGAAATCCCCGAAATCCCGAGGGGTGCGATAGCGTTGTTCGATATAGAGGAGCAGCCGTTCCTGCCCCTCGCCCTTCAGGAATTTCTGATGGGCGCGCATCACGGGCGAAGTGATGCCGAGATCCTTCACCTCTGCAAAGGCGTTGATGGTCGGCATGACCGGCATGGCCTGCAAGCCATATTCCGACATGAAGCGGGGGCAGCTTTCCAGATAGGCGGTTGCCGCTTTCTTGCCGCCCCAGACGTCCCAATAATGGCGGTCGCCATCATTATCGACATCCGGCTTGCCCTCATAATTGCTGCTGGGCGACCCGGGCCAATAGGGCACGTCGGGATCGCGCCGTTCGGCGGCATCGCGCAGCACCTGGTTGAACAGGATCGCCATGCCCACGCCGATCTTCTCCTGCTCGTCCGCGCCCACGCGCTTCTTGTAGGCAATGCGGTCGGACCAGCTTTCCCAGCCGGAAAGCACCTCATTATTGCCTGACCAGAGTATGATCGAGGGGTGCGCCTGCACCCGGTCGACTTGCTCCTCCGCCTCGATCCGCACATTTTCACGGAAATCGCGATCATAGGGCGTGACGGCGCCGCCGAACATGAAGTCCTGCCACACCATCAGGCCCAGCCGGTCGGCCGCATCATAGAAGCTGTCGGGCGGATAATAGCCCCCGCCCCAGATGCGCACCATGTTCATGTTCGCGTCGCGGGCGTCGGCGAGGAGGCCCGTCATCCTCTCCGGCTTCACGCGAGCCTGGAACATGTCGAAGGGGATGATGTTCGCCCCCTTCATGAAGATGGGAAGGCCGTTGATCCTGAGCTGGAAACCGCGCCCCTTGGCATCGGCCTTCCGCACCAGTTCCACCGTGCGCAGGCCGGTGGAGCGGGTGGCGCTGTCGGCCTCCTCGCCCTCGAAACGGACTTTCGCTGCGACGCTGTAAAGCGGCTGCGCGCCATAGCCCGCCGGATACCAAAGCTGCGGATCGGGAAGGGTGACGGGCACCGCGACCTGATTGACGCCTGCCGAAAGCATCACGTCGCGGGTGGAGACGACGGCGCGGCCGTCCGGCCCCTTAACGACCGTCTCCACCTGAGCACGGCCGTCGCGGCTGGCGATCAGTTCGACCTCGGCGGCGATGCGGGCTTCCGTTTTCGTCACCGCTTCCTGTACGATCCTCAGGGATTCGATCCGCGCGGCATCCCACGCATCGATGCGGACAGGACCGTTCGGACCAATGCTTAGGATGCGTGGCCCCCAATCCCAGCCATAATGATATTTGGGCTTGCGGATATAGGGGGAGGTCTGCCGCGCTTCCGGTTCGTCGCCGAAGACGCTGTCATATTCGCCCGGCAACGGATTGGTGAGCGCCAGCACCTTGGGCTGCAAGGCTTTCAGCGGGCTTTGGAAATGGATGAGAAGGATGTTGGTGCCGGGCTTCAGCAGCTTCCTGATGTCCACCCGCCAGCGGCGATGGGCATTGTCGGCGGACAGGATGACCTGGCTGTTCAGCTCGACCCAGGCATAGGTATCGAGGCCGTCGAAGACGAGGTCGACATGCTCGCGGGCGAGCAGGGCAGGAGTCGCCTCGATCCGTCCGCGATAGTCCCAGTCGCTGCGCCCCACCCACTGGATCGTGGCTTCGTTGAGGCCGACATAGGGATCGGGCGTGAGCTTCTGCGCAATCAGGTCGGCCTGGACCGCGCCGGGTACGGAGGCGGGCAGCCATTTGGCGGCCTTGGGATGCGCCTTGGTCGCTTCGCTCTCGCCGGGAGCGAGGCGAAGCTGCCAGTTCTGATCGAGCGGGATAGTGGTGCGCGGAGCGGCGATCAGGGCAGTCGGAGCGACTGCCAATAGCAGGGCTGCGGCACGACGGAACATTATCGGCGGTCCTCCAGCATGACCTTTTCAACGGCGTAGAAGGGGTCGGATAGCGGCGCGGTGAACTGGAAGCAGAGATTCGCATCGCCCTTCTGGTCCGTCATTGGCGCGCTGCAACGCATCCGGTTGGGTGCGGTCCTGGGGTCAGGCAGCGGGAAGGTGCCCACCACGACGCCTTCGCAACCGCCCGCGCGCACGACCAGTTCGCCATGGGCGGTGACCGCATAATGGGCGCGCAGCGCACTTTCCTCATGTGCCAGACCATAGTGGCGGGGCAGGCGGGCGACATCGATGGTTACGGCCCTGGCCTCGCCCAAGGGGGCATCGGCCCATTGCGTGCAGGTGTCGAAGATATTGACGTTGAAGGCCGGGCTGTCCTCGCCCTGTCCCGCGTTGAGTGGCACGCGCAGGCCAAGCGCGCCCTGCGGGCAGGCGGCCAGATCGGCCGGTCCTGCCGACAACAGCGCGCTGCGCGAGGCATCGAAGCGGCGCGGCGCGGCGGTGGCGCGGCCGTCCTTATAATAAGCGCCGGCTTCGATGCTGGCGCCGGTCCTGATCGTGACCGGCGCGGTGTAGGCGCGTGCTTTTCCGCTGGCCCTGGCGCCATAGCGGATCGTGCCCGCGCCCGTCTGCGTATCCATGGCGAGCGTCAATTTGCCGCTGCGCAGCGCGTCGCCCCGCTTGCCCTGCATCCGGAAATTGACGGCAAAGGCGCTGTCGGCTGCAGCAATTCCCTCATGCGCATAGCGCAGCATCTGCGGGTTGAGCCGGTCGACGAAAGCTTTGAAGTCGCGCTTGTCTCTGGGCGACCAGGTCAGTTCCGCAATGGCCGAGAGGCGCGGAAATACCGCATGTTCCTTTTGCTTCGCCGTGGCCAGATATTCGGAGAAGGCCGTTGCCTGTGCTCCCATGACATGCTTTTCGCGCTCGGCATCGATGCCTGCGGGCACCGGGTCGAAGGCATAGACCTGCTCCAGCGTCTGGATCGACAGGCGGCCGGGCGGTTCGTCGGCGCGGCCGGACTGGAGGCTGTCGAAATAGAGCACCGGCGCGGGGGCAAGGACGACATCATGTCCCTTGTTCGCGGCCTCCACCGCGCCCTTTTCGCCGCGCCAGGATATGACCGACGCGCTGGTCGGCACGTCGCCCTCCAGGATTTCGTCCCAGCCGATCAGGCGCCGGCCCTTGCTGGCGAGATATTTGCCCAGTTCGCCGATCATCCAGCCCTGCATCTGGTTCTCTGTCCCGATGCCCAGCGCCTTCATCTGCGCCTGGACCTCCGGCGAGCGCTGCCACTGGTCCTTCACCGCCTCGTCGCCGCCGACATGGACAAATTCCGACGGGAAAATCGCGATCAGTTCGTCCAGCACATTCTTGATGAAGGCCATGGAGCGGGGGCTGGGCGAGAAGAGCCAGGGATTGACGCCCCAGTCATGTCCGGTTTCCGGCCGGTCGCCCAGCACGCCGATCTCTTCGGGATAGGCCGCGACCGCGGCCTGCGCATGGCCGGGCATGTCGATTTCGGGGACGATCGCGATACCCCGGTCGGCGGCATAGGCGACCAACGCCTTCAACTGTTCCTGCGTGTAGAAGCCGCCGACCTTCTCGCCCGATGCCCCGCCGGAGGAGGGTGGCGTGCGCCAGCCGCCGATTTCGGTGAGCTTGGGATAGCGCTTGATCTCGACGCGCCAGCCCTGATCGTCGGTCAGATGGAGGTGCAGCGTGTTGAGCTTCTGCGCGGCCATCGCATCGATGATCGGATAGAGCGTCTCGATCGGCTGGAAATGGCGCACCACGTCCATCATCAACCCCCGCCAGCGGAAGCGCGGCGCGTCGTTGATCGAGAGGGCGGAGAGGGTGACGGGCTTGCCGAACTGCGCGTCGGGCGAGAGAAGTTGCGCCAGCGTCATCGCGCCCCAGACAAAGCCCCGCTCGCCGCTCGCGCTGACGGTCGCGCCCTTCGCATCGATATCGAGCCTGTAGGCCTCCTCGCCAGCGATGGCGGGGTCGCGCTGGAAACGGATCGCGCCGCTGGCTGCTCTGGCCAGCGTCAGGCCCCGGTCGATGCGCACCCTGTCGATCAGCAGTTGGGCTGCCATGGCGGCGCCCTTGTCGTCCGCCGCAGCCGTCACGAAGCTGCCATTGGCGATCAGCAGCCGGCCCGTGCCCGGCGTCACGACCGCGGGGAAGGGAATGAGCGGAAGGCTGGTCTGAGCCTCAGCTGGAATGGCGGTCAACGCGAGGGGAATCGCGAGAAGGCTGCGCATGGGCTTTGGCTCCCTACAGGTGGCCGACGCGACGGTCAGCGCATCGTCAAGAAAAGGGACGGGCGACCCCGTGCAGTGGGCCGCCCGCGGCAGTTTCCTGCCATGGAGCCCGTCTGCCCTGCAAGGGCTGACGGACGGAGAGAAGGGTGGAACTGGCCCGGCGGGGAGGGATGGGAGGGGGGCCGGGCCAGCTCCTAACTGGTTCAGAAGCGGACGCTGACACTACCCGCGAAGGTGCGCCCGTTCTTGTAGAGGGCCGAAGGGCGATCCTTCGTGCCGCTATATTGCCTGTAGGTTTCGTCGAGCAGATTCTGGGCGTTGAAGGTCAGCGATATCGCCTCGTTGATGGCGACGCTGGCCGAGAAGTCGAGCTGGTTGTAGGGTGCGACCTTCTCGATCGAGCCGAGACGGCCGATCGTCCGGAAATAGTCGGTGCGATAGTTATAGCTCAACCGTGCTTGGAACGGTCCCTTCTCGAAATAAGGGATGACGTTGACCGTATGCTTCGAGAGATAAGGCAGGTTGAGTGAACCGGAGTCCACAATTCCTGGAATGATCGAGGTGCTGCTGTCCTGGTAGGAATAGTTGGCCTGGATGCCCAATCCGCCCCAGATTTCCGCCTGACCGTTGACCAGGATGCCGTTGACCTTCGCCTTGCCGCCGTTGATCGGGCGCTGGACGCTATAGCCGCTGTCGAGCCTGCCAGTCAGCGAGTTGAACAGCGTAACCCCCTCCTGGCGCGTGTTGATGATATAATTGCTGATGTCGCGGCGATAGAGTTCGAGCGAGAGCAGCGCACCAGGCCGGGGATAATATTCGGCAGTGATTTCGTAGTTGGTCGATTCATAGGGCTTCAGGTTCGGGTTGCCGCCGCCTGCGTCATGCGTCGTATCGTTCTGCGTGATCGATGCCGCCAGATCCTGATAGCGGGGGCGCGAGATCACTTTGGCCACCGCGCCGCGCAGGATCAGCTGCGGGCTGACCTGATAGGCGATGTTGAAGCTGGGCAGGAACTTCAGATAATCGGTGTTGGTGGTGGTTGGCACCGGCACCGGCGTCGGGTCTGCGATCGTAGGCAGCGTCAGCGCATAGTGCGAGATATCCTGCGTGTAGACCAGGCGACCGCCGATATTGCCGCGGAAACCGCCCTGTTCAAAGTTCGCCTGAACATAGCTCGCCGCGATGGTTTCCTTGACCCTGGTCGAGGCGCCGATCTTGTTCACGAGATCGGTGTTGATCGCATTGGCCAGGATGTCGATGACCGACTGTTCGGGCAGGTTCAGGTAAACCGTGGCATTGCCATTGGCCCCGGTGCCGCTGAAGACCCCGCCGGGCGTGGTCAGCGTCTGGACGTTAAGCTGGTTCGCGGTGAGGGATGACTGGAGATAGGTGTTGATGCCGCGTGCGTCGACACGGTTCACGTGCTCGGTATAGCGCGATCCGATCAGCACCTCGGTAAAGGGACCGAAGGAAACGGGAATGGTCGCATCATAGCCTGCGAAAATGTCCCTGTCGGTGGTCACGCTATAATCAAGGCCGCCGATCTGCGCGGCGTTGAGCTGCGTGCCGTTGACCAGCACCGGGCTGCCCTCGATCTGGGCAGGGTTGTTGTTCGGGTTGGTGAAATAATTGGCCGGGTTGGTCAGGTCGCCGACGAAATTCACTTCGGCTGAAGTGGGGGTGATGCTGTAGCTGAAGGGCAGCTTCGTCTGGACGTTGAACAGATATTCCGGATTGCGCCCGCCGCGCGCGCGGCTCCACCCCGCCGTGACGGAGAATTTGGCGCCGCTGTCGCCTTCCCAGTCGGCGTAGAAGTTCAGATTGTCGGTCTGGAGCTTGGTGCGGCGGACCAGCGTGTCGAGCTGCGCGCTCTGGTTGGGAGCCGCGCCGAAGCTGGCCTGCGTCACCACGCCGTTGGATACCGTGGCCGATTGCAATACGCTGCCGGTCCAGGCGCCGGGGATGGTGTACATCGACTGGCTGTAATTGTTGTAATTGCCCTCGATGTGCAGGCCGTTGAGGGTCAGCGTCAGGCTGTCCGTCGGCTTGAACTGCATCGTACCGGAAATGCTGGCCCGTTTGCGCTGCTGCTGGAAATAGGCATAGTTGATGCCGAAGGGCGATGCCGCCTTGTAGAGATCCTCGATCGTGCCGCCGCTGATGGTGGCGTTGGGATTCTTGAGCGAGAGCGCACCGGTCGTGGCATCACGGTTCACGAACGGGCTGTTATAGGTGCCGTCGGCATTGGGCTGGTTATTGTCATAGCCGAAAAACTCAACGCCCGAACGGACCAGGTTCTGCTTGTCATAGGTCGCAGCGACCAGAATGCCGAAAGTCTCGTCCTGATTCTTCCAGCTATAGAGGCCGGATGCGCGGATATTCCCCTTGTCGGCGCGATCATTGTAGGAATAACCCGCCGAGGCGAAGAGCGAATTCGCCTTGAGATCCAGCGGACGGCGGGTGCGCACGATCACGGTGCCGCCAAGGCTGCCGTCTTCGATCCGGGCTTCGGGCGACTTGTAGACTTCGAGCCGGTCGACCAGTTCGGGTGCGAGCAGCGAATAGTTGAAGGTGCGGCTGGACGGGTCATTGTCATTCCCGCCCCAGTCGGCGGAGGCCAGGGCATGGCCGTCGAGCAACATGCGGTTCAGTGCCGGGTCGGTACCCAGGATCGCGACCTTCTCGCCTTCGCCGAAGCGGCGGTCGATGCTGACGCCAGGTACGTGGGACAGGGATTCGGCGACGTTGCGGTCGGGGAATTTGCCGATGTCTTCAGCCGAGATGACGTCGACGACCGCGTTCGCCTCTTTCTTGAGGTTGATGGCGTTTCGCAGTGACGCGCGGATGCCGGTGACGACGATTTCGCTCTGGTCGGCGGCAGGGGCCTGGGCGGCGGGCTGCGTGTCGGCCTGCGCGAAGGCGGCGGCAGGGAGCGCGACGAGCGCGCTGGTGGCGAAAAATACGGTCCGTCGCAATGCCATGAATCTGTCCCCTAACTGGCGCCTGCTGGCGCTACCCTTGTTACCTTGGTCCGTCCGGCGTGCCTGGCCGGCTGGTCCTGCTGAATTTGGTTCTATTCAGGTATTCTTATTCTCTTATTTGGTCTTGTTATTGTTATACGCTACCATCACAAAATCTACATAAAAATGAAATTTCGCGAAAAATTGCGTGATAAAATCAGTAAACGTAGGAAAATGAACGATATTTTATGGGAGTTTGGCCGCATATTGGTATTCTTTCGGTTGCGATCGAGGGGGTTGGTGGACCGTTTGCGCGTCCTCCGATTGAGGGGTTGCGGGCGTGGCATAAGCAGAAAACAAGCGATTCTCAGCGGCAACAGGACGGCTTGCGGCGGCGACGGGATGAATGGTCGGCAGGTTCGATGCTGCATTGGTCCGGTTTTTAGCGCTTGAACAATACCAATCTATAACCTATCACCTGCATTGTGATATGTGGAACCCTCCTTTACGCTCCCTGCCCGAGAGCCGCGTTGCGAATGAGGAGGGTATGACGTCTTTTTCCGATCGTATTGGTCTGCTTCAGGAAGACCTGAGGGTGCCGCTCTACCTTCAGTTGCAGCAACTGGTGCGGCAGGCGATCCAGAGCCGCCTGCTTGTCCAGGATGACGTCATCCCGGCCGAGCGCGACCTGGCCGAGGAATATGGCGTCTCGCGCATCACCGTACGCAAGGCGATTGACGGGCTGGCGCAGGAAGGGCTGCTGGTGCGGCGGCGCGGTGCGGGCACCTTCGTCGCCGCGCGCGTCGACAAGAGCTTTTCCAAGCTCTCCTCCTTCTCGGAGGACATGATGGCGCGCGGACGCCGGCCCAGCAGCGAATGGCTGTCCAAGTCGGTCGGATCGGTGACGCCGGAGGAATCGCTGTCGCTGGGCCTGTCGCCCGGCACGCGGGTCTATCGCTTCCAGCGCATGCGCTTTGCCGACGATGTGCCGATGGCGGTCGAATATTCGACCATCGTCGGCCACTGCCTGCCCTCGCTCGATGCCGTGGTCGATTCGCTCTATACCGCGCTGGAGGCCAATGGCTGCCGTCCGGTGCGGGCGTTGCAGCGGCTGCGGGCGATGCATTTTCCGTCCGAACAGTCGAAGCGGCTCGGTGTCGAAACCGGCCATGCGGGGCTGTTCATCGAACGACGCGGTTTCCTGGCCGATGGCGAGGCCGTGGAGTTCACCCAGAGCTATTATCGCGGCGATGCCTATGACGTCGTCGCGGAGCTAAACGCCAGCTAGTCCGGCAGGTCCGGGCCAAAGGGGATTCAATGCCAGATGTGAGTGTGGAGCAAGGCTGTTCCGCGATGCGCCGGGAAGCCGGTGAAAGTGGCCCATCCTTCGCCCGTTTCCTGGACCGCAACGCCGATACGCTGCGCCGGTTGGGCGAGCGGCTGCGCGCCGATCCCCCCGCCTTCGTCGTGACCTGCGCGCGGGGGTCGTCGGACCATGCGGCGACCTATGGAAAATATCTGATCGAAACCCTGCTGGGCCTGCCGGTCGCTTCGGCGGCGCCGTCCGTCACATCGGTGTTCGCCACCGAATTCCAGCAGACCGGCGCCCTGCTGATCGCCATTTCACAGTCGGGCCGCAGCCCGGACCTGCTGTCCACCGTCGAGCGCTACAAGCGGGCGGGCGCCTATGTGGTGGTGCTGGTGAACGACGAGACGTCGCCGCTCGCCGCCATGGCCGACACGCTGCTGCCGCTTTGCGCCGGGGCGGAAACCTCGGTCGCGGCGACCAAGTCCTTCATAACCTCGATCGCGGGCCTGGCCGCGCTTGCAGCCTATTGGAGCGAGGACGAGGCGCTGGTCGAGGCGTTGCATGCCCTGCCCGCGCAACTGGAGCAGGCCTATGCGCTCGACTGGACGCCGATGGTCGAGGCGCTGGCCGATGCGCGCAACCTGTTCATCGTCGGGCGCGGCTATGGCCTGTCGGTGACGCAGGAAGCCGCGCTCAAGCTCAAGGAAACCTGCGGCCTTCATGCCGAGGGCTTTTCCAGCGCGGAGGTCCGGCACGGCCCGATGGCGATCGTGCATAACGGCTTCCCGGTGCTGGCCTTCGCGACCAGCGACAGATCGGGCGACGATGTGCGGCAGGCGGCGGCCGAATTTGCCGAACGCGGCGCCCATGTGCTGCTGGCCGATCCTTCGGGCAGGCTGCCGGTGCTGGCGGCCCATGCCGTGCTGGAGCCGATCCTGATGATCCAGTCCTTCTACGGCGCAGCGGAAAAGCTGGCCTGGAGCCGCGGTCTCGATCCCGACCAGCCGCCCTTCCTGCGCAAGGTCACCGAAACGCGATGAGCGTGACCGGCTTTCGCAACGGGCGGATATTGACCCGCGATGCCGTGCTGGACGGCGGCGCCTTCGAACTGGACGGCGTCCGGATCGGCGCGATCGCACAGGCGGGCGAGGATGCGCTGGACCTGGAGGGCGGCTGGATCGTCCCCGGCTTCATCGACACGCAGGTCAATGGCGGGGACGGCGTGCTGTTCAACGACCAGCCCGACGTCGATGCGATCGCGCGGATCGGCGCGGCCCATGCGCGCTATGGCACGACCGCCTTCCTGCCGACGCTGATCAGTTGCCCGCTGCCGGTGATCGCGCGGGCGCTGGACGCGGTGGACCGGGCGATCGAGCAGGGCGTGCCCGGCGTTGCCGGCATCCATGTCGAGGGGCCGTTCCTGAATGAAGCGCGCAAGGGCATTCATGACGCCGGGAATTTCCGTCCGCTGGACGAGGAAGCGCTGGCGCTGCTGGCCGCGCCGCGCAGGGGCAGGGTGCTGGTCACGCTGGCGCCCGAACAGAATGACCCCGCCGCGATCCGCAAGCTGGCCGAGGCGGGCGTGATCGTCAGCATCGGCCACAGCAATGCCACCTATGCACAGGCGCGGGCCGCGATCGATGCCGGGGCGACGGGCGTGACCCATCTGTTCAACGCCATGTCGCCGCTGCACCATCGCGAGCCGGGTGTGGTCGGCGCGGCGCTGGAGGACCGGACGCTCTATTGCGGGCTCATCATCGACGGCGCGCACATGCACCCCGCCGCGGCGCGGATCGCGCTGGCGGCGCGGCCGCTCGACCGGTTCCTGCTGGTGACGGACGCAATGCCGAGCGTCGGCAGCATGGACAAGGCCTTCATGCTGAACGGCGAGCGCATCACTGTCGAGAATGGCGTGTGCGTCAATGAATCGGGCACGCTGGCCGGGTCGGACCTCGACATGGCGGGGGCGGTGCGCAACATCCACGCGCTGGGCCTGCCGCTGGAACAGGCGGTGGCGATGGCGGCGGCCAACCCGGCGGCGTTCCTGGGCCTGGGCGGGGAGCAGGGCGTGCTGGCGCCGGGGCTTCGCGCGGATTTCGTCTGGCTGGATCGCGAACTGACGGTTCGCGGCACCTGGATCGGCGGCAAGCGGGTCGCCTGAGCGCCCGCCTTCGCTGCCTTGGTTTGATGGTCCCGGCAGCGATTGCCGGAATTTTGATGCCGCATTTTCCGGGCCGCCGACCGCCAGGGGCCGACCCGGAAATGCACTGAAGGGGACGCAATGGGTTCGATCATCCTCACTTCGCCCTTGCAGGGCTGGGCCACGGCCATAGACGATGTGCCCGACGCCGTGTTTTCCGGCCGGATGCTGGGCGACGGCGTGGCCATCGATCCGATCGGTAATATGCTGCACGCGCCCTGCGACGGCGAGGTGCTGACGCTGCACGCAAGCCATCATGCGGTGACGCTGCGCGGCGAAGGCGGGGTCGAGCTGCTGATGCATCTGGGCATCGACACGGTGGCGCTGGGCGGCAGGGGTTTCGAGCCGCTGGTGGCGGTGGGGGAAGCGGTGACGCGCGGCCAGCCGCTGGTGCGCTTCGATCTGGATGGGGTGGCGCAGGCGGTGCCGTCGCTGATGACTCCGCTGATCGTCACCAATGGCGAGAAATTCCGCATCACCCGCACCGAGACCGGCAAGCTGGTGGGCGTGGGCGAGGGGTTGATCTATCTCGAACCCGCCGAACCGGCGGTGGAGGTGACCCGCGACGATCAGGGCGTGCGGGTCAGCGGCAAGGTGCGCGTGCCGATGGTGCATGGCATCCATGCCCGGCCCGCGGCGCGCGTCGGGGAGACGGCGCGGGCTTTCGTCGCGGAAAGCTGGATCGTCAAGGATGGCTGCGAAGCATCGACCCGATCGCCCATCGCCTTGCTGAAGCTGGGCATCCGTCTGGCGGACGAGGTGGAGGTGGTGGCCAGCGGCGTCGACGCGGACGCGGCGGTCGCGGCGCTCATCGCGCTGATCGAAGGTGGCATGGACGAGCATGACCATGCCGAAGCCGCGCCGGTCGCGGTGGCGGAGCCCGTGGCGCTCGCCATTCCCGAAGGCGCGCTGGCCGGGACGCTGGCGGCGCCGGGCTATGCCGTCGGGCAGGCGCGCTGGCTGCGGGTCGACGACATTGAGGTGCCGCGCGACGGGCAGGGGCTGGACCATGAGACGGAGCGGCTGAATGCCGCGCTGGACAGCATGCGTCTGCGCCTGTCCGATGCGTCGGGGGATGAGACGGGCGCGGCGATCCGCCGTGCCCATGCGGCCTTTCTGGAAGATCCGGCGTTGCAGCTCGATGCCTATGCGCGGATCGGGCAAGGCAGGGATGCGGGCCATGCGTGGCGGCACGCCTGCCGCGCCACGGCCGAGACGATGCGGACCATGGGCGATGCGCGCTTTGCCGAGCGGGCCGACGATCTGATCGACCTGGAGCGGCAGATGCTGCGCATCCTGACCGGGACGCAGGAGGAGGCGTTGCGCTTCGCGCCCGGCACCATCCTGCTGGCCGACGAACTGCTGCCTTCACAGGTGATGGCGCTGGATTCGCATGTCATCGGCCTTGTGCTGGAGCGGGGCGGGCCGACATCGCATGTCGCGATCCTGGCGGCGACCATGGGCCTGCCCGCGCTGGTGGCGGTGGGTCCGGCGCTGGCCGGGATCGCCGACGGGGTGACGCTGATCCTCGATGCGGATGGCGGGCTGGTCCATGCCGATCCGGCGGCGGACCGTCTGGCAGAGGCGCAGGCGGAAGTCGCGCGGCGCGCGGCGGCGCGGGAGGCGGCGGTGGCGGCCGCGGCGGAACATTGCGTCAGCCGCGACGGCGTGCGGATCGAGGCCTTCGCCAATCTCGGCTCGGTCGAGGACGCGGCGATCGCCATGGCGCATGGCGCCGAGGGATCGGGCCTGCTGCGCACCGAATTCCTGTTTCTGGAGCGCGACACCGCGCCGACCGTGGCGGAGCAGGCCGCGCTCTACGGTGCGGTGGCGGCGAAGCTGGAGGGCAGGCCGCTGATCGTGCGCCTGCTCGACATCGGCGGCGACAAGCCCGCGCCCTACCTGCCGATCGCGGCCGAGGACAATCCGGCGCTGGGCCTGCGCGGCATTCGCGTCGGGCTGGCCATGCCGGAGGTGCTGGATGAACAGTTGCGCGCCATCCTGTCGGTGAGGCCGCACGGCCAGTGCCGGATCATGGTGCCGATGGTGGCCAGCGCGGCGGAATTGCTGAAGGTGCGGGAGCGGGTGGCCGCGATCGCCGGCGAAATGGGCCTGGCGCACCGGCCCGAAATCGGGATCATGGTGGAAACGCCCGCCGCCGCGGTGACGGCGGCGACGCTGGCGCGCCATGCCGATTTCCTGTCGATAGGCACCAACGACCTCACCCAATATGCGCTGGCGATGGATCGCGGCAATCCGGCGGTCGCCGCCGGGATCGACGGGCTGCATCCGGCGGTGCTGCAGCTGATCGCGCTCACCACCCAGGGCGCGCGGGCGCATGGGCGCTGGGTCGGTGTGTGCGGCGGCCTGGCCTCCGACCGGCTGGCGATCCCCCTGTTGCTGGGGCTGGGCGTAACCGAATTGTCGGCCGCTCCGCGCTTCGTGCCCGATCTGAAGGCGCTGGTGCGGCGGCTGTCCATAGCGGACTGTCGCGCCCATGCCGAACGGGCGCTGCAACGGGAATCGGCGGCCGAGGTGCGGGCGCTGGCCCGCCGCTTTGAAGGGGAGTTTCTGGCATGAGGAACATTGTCGGAGCGCTTCAGCCCATCGGCCGCGCGCTGATGCTGCCGATCGCGGTGCTGCCGGTGGCGGGGCTGCTGCTGCGCCTGGGCCAGCCCGATCTGCTGGGCATTCCCCTGCTCGCGGCGGCGGGCGATGCGCTGTTTTCCAGCCTGGGCCTGCTGTTCGCCATCGGTGTCGCCACCGGCATTTCGCGGGACGGCAATGGCGCTGCGGGACTGGCGGGCGTGGTCTGCTATCTGGTCGCCATGCATGGCGGGCGGGTGATGCTGAACGTGCCGCCCGAGGTGACCGCCGGGCTGGCCGACGCGGTTGCGCAGACGGTGGCCGACGCCTGGAAGATCAAGGCCTTCGCGCGGCTCGACGTGCCGATCGGCATCAGCGCGGGGCTGATCGGGGGGGCGCTCTACAATCGCTATGCGGCGATCGAGGTGCCCGCCTATCTGTCCTTCTTCGGCGGGCGGCGGTTCGTGCCGATCGTCGCGGGCGGCGCGGGGGTGCTGATGGCGCTGGTGGTCGGCATCAGCTACAGCACGCTCGATACGGGCCTCAGCCTGGCGAGCAAGGGGCTGGTGGCGTCGGGCAGCTTCGGCCTGTTCGGTTTCGGCCTGCTCAACCGGCTGCTGCTGGTGACGGGGCTGCACCATATCCTCAACAATGTCGCCTGGTTCGTGCTGGGCGATTATGCCGGGACCACCGGCGATCTGCGCCGCTTCTTCGCGGGCGATCCGCATGCGGGGGCGTTCATGGCGGGTTTCTTCCCGGTGATGATGTTCGGCCTGCCCGCCGCCTGCCTTGCGATGTACCGGTCGGCGCTGCCCGATCAGAAGAAGGCGGTGGGCGGCATGCTGCTCAGTCTAGCGCTGACCTCCTTCCTGACCGGCGTGACCGAGCCGATCGAATTCAGCTTCATGTTCCTGGCGCCGCTGCTTTACGCTATCCATGCGGTGCTGACCGGCCTGTCGATGGTGCTGATGGACCTGCTGGGCGTGAAGCTGGGCTTCGGCTTTTCGGCGGGGCTGTTCGACTACGTGCTGAACTATGGGCGGGCGACGCGGCCGTGGATGCTGCTGCCGGTGGGCCTTGCCTATTTCGCCATCTATTATGGCGTGTTCCGTTTCGCCATCCGGCGGTTCGACCTGGCCACGCCGGGGCGGCAGGCCAGCCGGGATGCGGTTGCCGAGACCGCCGGGGGCCAGCGCGGCGGCGCCTATCTCCGGGCGCTGGGCGGCGCGGCCAATCTGCATACGATCGGCGCCTGCACCACGCGGCTGCGGCTGGTGGTGCTGGATCAGGCGGCGGTGGACGAAGCGGCGCTCAAGGCGCTGGGGGCGGTTGCGGTGCTACGTCCCTCGGCGCAAGCGGTGCAGGTGATCATCGGTCCCATGGCGGACCAGATTTCCGAGGAGATCCGCCAGGCCGCGGCCCATGATGCGCCGGTTGCCGGGCAGGCGGTGACCGCAGCGGAGGCGGCTGCGGTCGAGCCGGTCGCGGAAATCGTCGAGGCGCTGGGCGGCCGGGATGCCATCGCCGCGGCGCAGATGGTGGCCGGGCGGCTCCGCATCCTGTTGGCGCGCGAGGCGAGCGTAGCGCGTCTGGAGCATGTCGATTGCGTGCGGGCCTTTGTGCAGATCGACGCCCGGACCCTGCATATATTGGGGCGGGGCCTGATCCGGCCGTGACGGGAAACGATCCGTAGCCAGTTTGGCGTCTGGAAGTTGTCATTTTAGTTGCTATGTGCAACGCAAATCGATCAGCCAAGGACAAGCCCATGACCCGGCCCGCCAGACAAGCCGCCATTCAGCAGCGCAGCGCTGCATGGCCGATGCCGCGCATCGCGGCGCGGGTGGAGGAAAGGCTGGCGAAGCTGCTGCTTCCGGCCGTGGCGGTCGCCGCCATGGTGCTGTTTTTCAGCCTGATCTACGGAATGGTGGATGATCTGCTGGTTGCGACCGTCATCGCCACGGTGGTGCCGATGATGTTCCTGCCGCTGATCCGCAGGGAAGGGGTCAGCTGACCCCTTCACCCTCCAGCGCGTCCATGGCGAGCACCACCGCGCCCAGCGGTCCCGCCTGGTCGCCGAGCAGCGGCGCGGCCACGATCCCGCCGATGCTGTCGCTGTCGACATGCGGCAGATAGCCCCCCAACTGCGCCACGACCTTCTCGCGCACCTGATCCAGCAGCCCGGTGCGCCCCATGCCGACCCCGCCGCCGATAAGCACCTGCCGCGCCGCCGTGCCGAGCAGGATGGTGGAGACGAGATGCGCGATGTCGCTGGCGACATGATCCCAGCGCGGGTCCTGGGGATCGATTTCATGACCGGGCACGCCGAAGCGCCTGGCGAGGGCCGGGCCGGAAACCAGTCCCTCGATACAGTCGCCATGGAAGGGGCAACTGCCGGCAAAGCTGTCGCCTGCCGCGCGCGGGACCCGGATATGGCCGATTTCCGGATGCATGGCGCCGTGCACTGCCCGGCCATTGAACGCAAAGCCGCCGCCGACACCGGTTCCGATGGTGATATAGCAGAGGCTGTCCGAAGGCACCGGACCCTGTGCGCCTGCGCCCCAACGCAGTTCGGCCAGCGCGGCGCCATTGACGTCGGTGTCGATCGCCGCCGGGCCATCGAAAGCTGCCGTCAACGTACCGAAAATATCGGCCCCGGCCCATCCCGGCTTGGGCGTGGGGAGCATGATGCCGAAATCCGGCGCATGCGGGTCCAGGCGAACCGGCCCGAAGCTGCCGATGCCCATGGCCGCGAACGGCGTTTCGGCGTTCCAGCCTTTCAATATCTCCACCGCCCGTCCAAGCGTGTCGGCCGGGTTGGTGGTGGGGATCATCTCCCGATCCAAAATGGCGCGGCCGCGGGCGCGCAGCACAAAGACCTTGGTTCCGCCGAGCTCTATCCCGGCCAGCATCGATTCTGCGTTCATCGGGGCGTTCCAACCATATCGGCCGGGCCGTCTCAAGAGGAAACTGGGTCTGTTCGCGCCGATGGCCGTTCGGTGGCGGGGTTCGTTAAAATCGGGCTCGCTCGCAAGGCATTCGATAATGGACCTGTGCAAGGATGGGGCTTGCGATCGCTGCGATGCCCAACCGGGCCGGCAGCGTCTCCGCTCCGCCTTCACGTCCTGCGCCGGATCAGCCGGTGCCGATTCTCATCCTGATTTCATGCGGCATTGGCCGCCCTTCGGCTCTCCCGGTCGATATGACGCTTGATATCCTGTACGAAGCGGGAATGGCGTACGCCCCAGAGGAAAAGATTCTGGATCAGGTTGCCGGCAAAGCGGCAAGGGCGTTTGATCTGGATCAGCAGGATATAGCGATCCTCATCCGTCTCGTTCCACACCTCATGGTTGAACATGTCATCGAAGATGAAGGACCGGCCTTCTTCCCAGGACATGACATGCAGCGTCTCCCCCTGCTCGATGTGCATCCGGCATTTCTCGCGCTCGCGCGGCACCTTGAGCGCGAGATGGTAGGTCAGCATGCCCTTGGTCATGCCCCAGTGGCGCGGAATATGCCCACCGGCCTCCATGACGGAGAAATTGGCGGTAACGAGCCCCGGCACCTTATCGATCAGCGCGGCGGTGATCGGCGCGCGGGCGCAATTGCCCTCCATCCGGTAGCCATAGCCCTTGAGGAAGAGGGTGCGCCATCGCCGGTCCGCCGCGATGCGGCCATGGTCGAAGGAAATATCGCCCAGGGAGGGAATGTCAGCCGCACGGATCCGGACTGCCTCGTCCCGAATGTCCTGCCAATGCCGTTCAAGCGCTGAAACCCAGGGGAAGTGGCTTTTGTCGAACAGGGCGTTATCGGGGACCAGCGAGTTGCGCATGATCAGCCGGTCGACCTTCGGACGCAATTCCTTGCCGATCTGGAACAGGGACTTGCCGACGAAGGGGAGCTTCCAGCCCCGGGCATTGACTTTATCGTTCCATTTCAAACCGATATTCCCTCAAGGAACGGCGACAGCATTGATCATGCGCTATGAGGCCGGCGCCGCTTTCCGTCAACATCCTCGCGCAGCGGGCGCGGGTGGAGGAACCCGCGGGTGCGGCAGGAGGATGTGGTGCCGTGGCCGAACCGGCTTCGACCGGGGTGCCATGGCTGTCGGAATCGGAAAGGCGGCTGCATTATGGCTGGACATTGGCGATAAACTCGGGAGAGGAATGCATGGCCGATAGATGGCATGGACAGCGGAGCGGGCGATATCTGCAACGACGACGACATGATATGTGCTTTGCGGAGAGGCTGGTCCCATCCGATCCCTTCCCACAGGCTCGATTTACGGTAAGCGACCTCCGATGGCCCTTTCCCATTCGCGCGCGGTGCCGCCACCGGGCGCAGTCATCCTTGATATCTCGCGCCTGATTTCCAGGGTGCATTATTCCACGCCATCGGGGGTGGACCGCGTGGAAATGGCCTATGCGCGGGGCCTTCTGAAACATTATGGCGACGGCCTGGCCTTTGCGGCGGTCCATCCTTCCGGGCTCTATGGGCGGCTGTCGCGCCAGCCGGTCCTTGCCTATCTCGACGAGCTGGAAAGCCGTTGGTCGAGCCAGGACGCTGGTCCGCACCGGCGCTCGCTGGCGTCATCCATGCCCTGGCTTGTTTCCCTGCTGCCGTCGCGAGTTGCGAGCCGCTCCGCGGACGCGGTCTATGTGCAGGCCTCTCCGCACCATCTGACCCGCGCGCACCAAGTGCGCCGGATCCTGGCGCGCGAGCAGGCCCGCTTCCTGTGCCTGGTGCATGATCTCATTCCCATCGAATATCCCGAATATGCCCGAGTCTCCGGCGACCGGCAGCACCGGCAGCGGATCGCGACCATTGCCGCGCTCGCTGACGGGGTGATCGTCAATTCCGCCGCCACCGGACGGTCGTTGCAACACTGGTTGGAGCGGACCGGACGGAATGTGGATATGCATGTCGCCCTTCTGGGGACGGAACCTCTGGCCGCCGCCCAGCCCTTCGAGCAAGCGGACGGGCGGCCCTATTTCGTCTGTCTGGGCACCATCGAACCGCGCAAGAATCATCTACTTCTGCTCAACCTGTGGCGCCATATGGCGCAAACGCTGGATGCTGGGAGCGTGCCGCGCCTCATCGTCATCGGGCGCCGGGGATGGGAAAATGAGCAGGTGGTCGACATGCTGGAGCGATGTCCCGCCCTGAAGGATCATGTCGAGGAACTCAATGGCTGTTCCGACGCCCGCATGGCCGGCCTGTTGCGCGGCGCGCGCGCTTTGCTGATGCCTTCCTTTGCGGAAGGCTACGGGATGCCGGTGGCCGAAGCGCTATCCGTCGATACGCCGGTCATTTGCAGCGATCTTCCGGCTCTGCGCGAGGCGGGAGGAGATGTGCCCGACTATCTGAACCCGCTGGACGGGCCGGGGTGGCAGGCCAAGATTCTCGACCATGCCATAAGGGGGCCTTGTCACGCCGCCCAGATGCAGCGCCTACCCCATTGGCATGCGCCCAGCTGGGACGAGCATATCGCCATCGTGGCCGATGCGATTGCGGCATTGCAGGCCCGCGCCTGAACGGCGCTGGCTTTCATGGCCGTTTGAGGGATCGCACCATACTGCCGAACAGCCTGTCCCAGAAAATGGCCGAAATCGCGTAATTGCCATGCTCGTCCACATAATGGTGGCGCATATGGTGGCGTTTCAGCGCTGAAGCCAGTTTCCCGCGCATCGGCCATTGGTGGCTTGCATAATGGACGGTGTCGTAGACCACATAGCCCAGGATGAACCCCAGAAACAGCCAGGTTCCCGGACCGCCGAGCAGCATCAGGCATGCGCCCCAGACCAGCGCCGCGACAGGCAGGCTCACCGATAACGGCATCATGTCGCGCATGGGATCGTTGGGATTATCGTGATGATTGCCGTGGATCAGGAAAACGAACCATTTGACCGCGGGCCACTCCACCTTCAGGTGGAAGAGATAGCGATGCATGGCATATTCGAACAATGTCCATATGAGCAGGCCCGCCGCAAACAGGCCGAGCCCCGCCCAAAAACCGGTCCTGCCCCAACCGACCCAGGCAATGAGCGGCAGCAATATGGCCCAATTCAACGCGAAAACGCGGGGCGAAATCAACGTGAGCTTTTCCAGTCGTTCATTGTTGAACAGCCGAATTCGTTGCGAATGGTGATCGGGAGCAGGCATTGGGAGAACTCGAACAACGGTGGCCGTTGCCTGTCAAGGCATTATCGCTATGAAGCGGCGTTAACGAGAATCTGTTACATGGATGCATCGGCATGAAGACAGTATTTCGTCCGGTGCGCATTCTCATCATCGGCGCATCCGGAGGGCTGGGTACGGCATTGGCCCGGCACTATGCGCGTCCGGACATATATCTGTCTCTCTGGGGCCGTGATACGGAACGCCTGTCATCGCTCTCCAGGGTTTGCGAGGCAGCGGGGGCATCCGTTCATTTTCGTTCGCTGGACCTGAGCGATCTGAAGGGCGGGGTCGATGCCATGCTGGCCGAGGATGAGCGCACCCCTTTCGATCTTGCCATTTTCGCCTCCGGCCTGGGGGACGTTCGTGCGACTGGCGCTGTCGTCGAGGATGCCGCTCTTGTCGCGCGCCTGGGTATCGTCAACTTCGTCGCGCCCGCTTCGATGGCCGCGGCGCTGGCCGGGCGCATGGCGGCGCGGGGCAAGGGCCGCATCGTCCTGATCGGATCTGCCGCCGCTTTCCATGCCCTGCCCTTTGCCTGTGCCTATTCCGGGACGAAGGCAGGCCTTTCCCATTTTGCCGAAGCGCTGCGCATCGGCATGCGGCAGCATGGCGTGGGGATCGTGCTGGTTTCGCCCGGCTTCATCGACACCCAGGCCGCCCGGCAGGCCCAGGGTTCCAGGCCTCTGTCGATGTCGCCCGAGGTCGCCGCAGCGAAGATCGCCCGCGCTGCAGCGCTGGGGAAAGCGCATGTTATCACGCCCTGGCCCTTCAGCCTGCTCCGCTGGTTTGACCGCTTGCTGCCGCGACCGTTGCGGGAAAGGCTGCTGCTGGCGCTTGCTCCGCCGGGTGGATAGCGGTGTCGGCGCGTAGGGTGGCCGCGGGGGTGCCCAGCACGATATCGAGCATGGCATGATGCAGGCCGGCCGGTGTCAGGTCCACGCGCCGGTTGTCGCCCCGGACGATTGCGCCCGAACCGTCGAGGCGCATCATCACATAGGGCGTGTGGCGTTCTCCGCCTGGCGCGGTCGCTCCGGGGATGCTGGGACGATGATCGCCGAAGAAGACCAGAAGCGCCGGCCGCTGCAGGACGGCCAGCTGGTCCAGCAATGTGGTGAGCATGGCGTCGCTGTTGCGAACCAGGCGAAGATAGCTTTGCACCAGGTCGCCGCCGGAGGGCATGTCGGGCGCCCAGGGGCCATGATTTTCAATCGTGACGGTATAGATGAGGCTTGGCTCGACCGCTTCACGGGCCAGCGAGGCGATCTTTTCGGCCAGTGCCGCATCCGTGACATAGCGCCCGGATCCCGCGGCGACCGGTGCGAAATGCTCCTCACCCACGAGATCTGCAAAGCCGCCCGCGGGCATGATCCGGTCGCGGCCGTAGAAGCGCATGTCGTGCGGATGGACGAAGAGGCTCTGCCAGCCTGCTGCCTTCAGCCGCGCGGGCAGGGCATAGGAGGCTTCGCCGAGCGCGGTGAGGAAAGGATCGTAGCGCCGGAAGCCAAGCGCATCCTCGCTCCGCCCGAACAGCACGCCATATTCCGTTCGCATCGTATAGGCCCCGAAGCCGCTGACCTCCAGCTGGCCCCATTGCCAGGCCTTTTCGCGCGCGCCGGAAAGGCCAGGCAAGCGGATGTCCGGGCCGTCGAACAGGTCGGCCGGATCAGCAAAGGATTCGCACTGGACGACCAGCAGCAGTTCCGGTGTCGCCAGAAGCGCGGACGCAGGGTGTCTGTCGATGTCGGGGCAGGGCGGCGGATCGGCACTTTCCCGCCAGCGCAGCCAATAGAGCAACAGCGTCGGCAGGAAGTCATGACGCCTGACGTCGGCATGGGCGTCCGGCGTGGCAGCGATGTCCCGGAACGGAGCGCTGCGCATGGTTGCCGCCAATATGGCAAGGCTGCCGAGGAGGACCAGCATCCCGGCCAGATGTGCCTGCCATTCCGGAACGAACAGCCAGGCCAGCATGGCGACAAGGATGATCGTCACCACCCCTGCCGCCGTGCGTTGACCGACGCTGATGGCCGAAAGATAGAATTGGGGATGGCGGAAGATCGCGCCGATCAGCGCCAGATCGGAAAAGAGCAGGGGTTCGCCCAGCATGGCGTGCTTGGCGTTGGAGGCCAGGACGAGCAAGGCGAGCAAGGCGAGCGCCAACCCCGCCGAAAGCGGAAAATTGCCGCACAAGGCCAGGAACAGGCCGAACAGGGCGATCATCAGCCATGACGCCAGCCACAGGCCGGCCATGCTGCGTCCGGACAGTCGGAAAACCGGCCCGGGCCGCGGGCGGACCAATCCGTCGAGAAGGACGGCGCCGACCAGCAATGCCGCGAATGTCAGTCCTTCAAGCATCACTGTCTTGCTGCACTACCCAAAGCGGCCGTATCTCAATGCCGTCATGCTCCATCTGCCAGGCAGGAAAGGCCTCATAGCGAACAGGGCCTTGGCTGTCATCAGGCCTCTGTTCCGCTCTTTGACGGATCAGGTGATCGCCGAGGCTTGCGGTCGGACTCAGGGCAGACTAGGCCATGGACGAGAACAACAGCATGTCAGCAGGCACCAAGCCCCGGCCGCCATCACGGAGCATGATTTCCCAGATGCCAGAATTGTCCAAGACTGCGGCGGATCATTCCTGCGGCGTGAAAAGCCCTATGTCCGGATCGGACAAGCGCACTGTCCTCCTGCTCCAGGGCCTGATGGGACCGCTGTTCCGCCGCCTCGGTCAGGAACTGATCCGATCGGGGCACAGCGTCTACAAGATCAATTTCAACGGCGGCGACCGCCTGTTCTGGCGCCTGCCCAACGGCATCGATTATCGCGGTTCGCTGGAGGAGTGGCCAGCGATGCTCGAACGGACGATCCGTGAGCTTGGCATCACCGACGTGGCGCTGTTCGGCGATTGCCGCGACCATCATATGCCCGCCACACGGCTCTGCCGCGAGTTGGGGGTGCCGGTCCATGTGTTCGAGGAGGGCTATATCCGGCCCGACTGGGTGACGCTGGAACTGGGCGGCGTCAACGGCCATTCCTCGCTTCCGCATGATCCGGCCTGGTATCGGAAGACCGCCGCCGCGCTGCCCCCCGTTCCAGCGCACAGCCAGGTCCATTCCTCCTTCCGGCGCCGTGCGACCGAGGGTCTGGTGTATAATGCCGCGGATGTGCTGACCCGCTGGCGCTATCCGCACTGGACCAACCATCGGCCCTGGCATCCGGTCGTGGAGGGGATGGGATGGTGGCGGAAATTGCGGCGCCGCAAGGAACGCGAAGCTTCGAGCACGGAATTGATTGCCCGCCTTGGGGCGTCCGAGCAGCCCTACTTCCTCTTCCCGCTCCAACTCGATTCGGATGCGCAGATTCGCCTGCACTCGCCCTTTGCCGGTATCGCAGGCGCGCTCCGGCTTGTGATCCAGTCGTTCGCCGAACATGCTCCGGCCGACGCGCGACTGGTGGTGAAGGAGCATCCGCTCGACAACGGCGTGCGCGACTGGCAGCAGGAAACCGCCGACATGGCGTCGCTGTTCGGTGTCGCGGATCGGGTGGATTATCTGGCTTGGGGCGATATCGTCCCGGTTGCGCAACGATCGAGCGGTGTCGTCACGATCAACAGCACCAGCGGCACTTTGGCACTGGCCATGGGGGTGCCGGTCGTCGCGCTGGGCCAGGCAATCTACGACATGCCGGACATCACTTTCCAGGGCGGACTGGATGCCTTCTGGAGCAATCCAGTCGCGCCTGACGCCGAGACTTTCGCGGCGTTCCGGCGAGTTCTGGTCGAACGTTGCCTGATCCCCGGCGGTTTCTTCTCGGATGAGGCGCTGGACAAGGTGGTGCGCCATGCCGTTGCCAGGTTTGAAGGCAAGCCCTTGATGCCAGAATAGGCAGCCGTCAGCCGCCATCAATTCAATATCGATTCGCTCTGGCATGCCCGGAATTTGCCTGGCACGGCTGATCGAACCGTCCTTCAGCGCTCTGTTGACCAGAGCATGTCGGCGAGCATCGCCCCCCATCACCTTGCCCAGCTGGCTCTCGCTGAAGATTGGTTCAGCGAGGATCGATTGTCCAACCTGATCTGCGAGCACGCTCATAAAATTCCAGATACTTCCAAGTGAAAGTTCCAAGAATTTCCTGAGGTGCCGTCTGCTATCGCCCTTTCTCCCCCGCAGCTTTTCGAATCAGCTCCGGACGAGCTGCAGGATGATTGTGCTCATGTGCGTCACCATCTTGCCCATCGCCACGGCCCAGGCGAACAAATCAGGCTGATTTGGATCCTAGGCTCCGACCAGCTGCCATAAAAACCTAATTTTCGCTGGGCACAAAACCAATAGCCGCGTCACATCTGGAACATCTCGTGGAGGGGAGCTGTCAGGCTACTGCCGTATGCTTGCGGTCGCAAACACGGTCAAACGCGACAATCGACCGCGAAGCATGATCACCGCGAGCACAAACAGGCTGATCATAGTGATAAGCAGGCCGACCCATTCCTGCCATATAGTGACACGCTCTATCCGATAGCGCCCGGGCTGCCCCTGGAACTTGATGACGGGTCCCCGATAAGGCACGACCTCATCGCCCCGCATGACGCGCCAGATCGGGAAAGCGGCGCGCCGCATCGTCACCTCGCCCGGCGTATCAGCCACCACCTCGTCGCCCGGCCTGATGTTGCGCCACTCGGCGAGGTCCGGCTTCCGCTCCGTTCCGGTTATGCGCTTCGTGTCGAAGCCGACAGGTAGATATTCAACGGCGTCGGGCAGATCGCGCCTGATCATGGCGTAAGGCACTGGCTTGGCCAGATATTCTGCCGCTTGGGATGCCCATCTGACATAGGAGAAGGTCACAAGTCCAAGGCCCAATCCGAGCAGGATCGCTTTTGGGCGGCAACTGAGCATGGCCGTTATGGCGGCAAATTCGATGAGGCCCAACAGTCGCCAGGGAAATTGCGCTTGGACAAAGGGCGGAATGTCCCAGATGAAAGGGATGAGGCCGAGAGCCGCCAGTGCAGCGAGAAGGCTTATGAAGGTCCAGATGGACCGTGCCGACAGCGACAGCAGCGCCAGGCCGGCAATGAGCGCCGGAATAGACAGCGCCTGGAGCAGGCGGCCGCTCGCCAGCAATCCCCAGGACGATGGCCGATACCAAGGCTCCCATAGCAGCTGCGAGGAAATATGGTCCTGCATCGTCAAGGCCGGCACCAGATAGAAGGCCGCAAGACCTACGGCGAGCGCTACGCTGGCTGCAAGGGGCCAGAAGGCGCGCCGGTCTGCCAGGATTTTATGCACGCCGAGCGGTGCGATCAGGAAGAAGCCGGTGAGCATCGCCATGGGCAAATGGGTCAGCACAAGCCCGCCATAGGCGAACACCAGCAGCATGAGACTCCTGCGCTCGGGAAGGCGGGTGATGGCCAGCGCAACGAGGGGATACCATAGGAAGGCAGTGAATTCCGCCAGAGCGCCCCGGACATAGAAGTCCATCAGGTGATACGGCGCGGCCATGTAGAGGATGGCCCCGACGAGAGGATAGGTACCGCGGGCCGAAAGCCAATGATACATGGTGATGCCTGACAGCAGCAGCGTCAGGAACGCGGCCATGTTGATCGCGGTGAGCGTCGACAGGCCGCCCGCATCGAAGGCGCCCGCTATCCAGAAGGCGATCGGCGGGTAGAAATAGAAGGTGGGGCTTCCAAGCCCCTCAAAACTGTCAGGAAGCCAGCGCGGATAGAGATCGCCTTTCGCCATTTCGGTCCCGAACTGGCTTGTCCAGATATAGTTATAAGTAGCCGAATGGGAATAGCCCGGACCCAGCAGGAAGGTGGGCAGCAGGAGGAACGCCGCCACAAGCGCCAGGAGACCGACTTTACGCCGGCTGATATGGGTCGTCATCGGTGCCATCCATCCGTTTCACACACCTCAGCCTGATCGCTAAAAATGGTAAAGATTATGCTCACCTCGTCTCCGGCGGCACAGCTTCCCCGCACGGGTGAAACTTTGTTAACCATTTTCGCCGATACCCGCATGGGGCACCGGCCCGCATTGGGGGCTCAGAAGGAATGGCTACACCATCTTTGTTGTCGATCGTCGTTCCGGTCTTCAATGAACAAGAAAGCATTTCGCTGTTTCTGGATGCAGCGCGTCCCGCGGTCGCCCGAGCGCTTCGCCTTATCGGGTCGGACGCGCGAGCCGAATTTCTGTTCATCAATGATGGCAGCACGGATCGGACCGGCGATATATTGACGATCCTCGCCCGTCTGGACCCCGATGTCCGCCACGTTACGCTATCGCGCAATTTCGGCAAGGAAGCGGCATTGGCCGCCGGGATCGACCGGGCGAGGGGAGACGCCGTCATCCCGATCGACGTCGACCTGCAGGATCCGCCGGAAGTCATCGTCGCCATGGTCCGCCATTGGCTGGCGGGGGCGAAGGTGGTCAATGCGCGTCGCGCCGACCGGTCGAGCGACGACTGGTTCAAGCGCTGGAGCGCGCAAGGATTCTATCGCCTCATCAATCGCCTTTCCGATCATCCCATCCCGGAGAATGTGGGCGATTTCCGGCTGCTCGACCGGCAGGCGGTGGACGTCATCAAGCAACTCGGCGAGCAGGCGCGCTTCACCAAGGGCATCTTCTCCTGGGTCGGTTTTCGCGTCGCCACCGTCGATTATGAGCGCGCCCCGCGCGAGGCCGGGAGCAGCAAATGGGGCGTCAGCAAGCTCTGGTCGCTCGCCGTTGACGGCATCACCGCCTCGACCACCATGCCGCTGCGCATCTGGTCCTATGTCGGCGGTGGCATCGCGCTGATGGCCTTTGCCTATGCCGCCATCCTGGTGCTGCACACGCTGCTGACCGGTGTTGATACACCAGGCTATGCTTCGATCATGGTCGCCGTGCTGATGCTGGGCGGCCTCAACCTGATGAGCCTCGGCATCATCGGGGAATATCTGGGCCGGGTCGCGCGGGAAGTGCGCAATCGGCCGCTTTATGTCGTGGCCGAGGAAAGTGAGTTGGCAGCACCGCCCCTCATCCAGCCCCATTATGAGGAAAAGGACGAATGGACCGATCAGCCTATGCGAGCATGAGCGCGCAGGAGCAGGATCATTGGTGGTTTGTCGCTCGCCGTGCCACCATTGATAGCCTGGTCCGCAGCCATGTTGCTCTGCCTGCCGATGCTCGCATTCTCGAAGCGGGTTGCGGCACTGGCGGCAATCTTGCCCTGCTGGCGCAATATGGCACGCTTGATGCCATGGAATATGATGCGGATGCCCGCGCCCTGGCCAATGCACGAGGCCTGTGCGCGGTGGAGGCAGGCGCCTTGCCCGGAGCGATCGGTTTCGGAGAAACCCGTTACGACCTGATCGCACTGCTCGACGTGCTGGAGCATATCGATGAGGATGAAGCATCGTTGCGCGCTCTGGGCGCGCGGCTCGCGTCCAATGGGCGGCTGTTGCTAACCGTCCCGGCTGCACCCTGGCTCTGGTCGGAGCATGACTTGCTGCATCATCACAAGCGTCGTTACACACATGATGGTCTGCTGGAAGTGGTCCGCGCAGCAGGGCTGAAGGTCGAAGCCTCAGGCCATTTCAACAGCCTGCTCTTCCCGCTCGCGGTGGCGCAACGCTTCGCTCACCAGTTGCTGCGCCGTGACACGCCCCTCGACGCGCGCCCGTCGCCGCTCGTCAATGCCGCGCTTCAGCGGGTGTTCGCGGCGGAACGGCATCTCCTTGGCCGCCTTTCCTTTCCCATGGGACTATCACTTTACGCCGTCCTGTCGGCCTGACGGAGCATCCCGCGGGTCATAAGGCAGCCTCCAGGAACCATCCCAGCAGCGGGCCGGTTCGTTCGCCGAGGCGCGGGCAGGATGGACAGGGCGGACGATTGCCGGCACCTTCTTCACAGGAGCCAGATAGGAGCCTTTGGGGAAGGTTGCGAAGGTCTGGTCCCATGCCTTGAAGAAGGTGCAGCGCACTGCCGGTGCCGGGGGATAGAGCAAGGCGCGTCTGATCTCGGCAAGGCCTGTCAGGCTGCCGATGGCAAGCACCATCACAAACCAGCGCCATCTCTCGCCCCGCTGCATCACATGATCGCTGACCATCACCATGACGAGAGCCAGTGCCGTGATCGAACCGCGCATCATGAAATCGGTCGACCAGCCGATCTTCACGAAGGGGATGAGCATCAGCCAGGCAAAGGCCAGCCACAGGCTGTCCCGCCCGAATCGCGTCGATCGTCCGGCGATCGCCAGAGGTATCAGATAAGGAAGCGTCTCAAGGGATTGGAACAGCAGCCACTGGATGAAGGGGATCGGCTGGAAATGAAGGCCGACGTCATCCGGTGCGGCGCCCAGATAGATCAGCGAGGGTATGCAAAGGAGAAGCGATGCCGCGGGAGCCAGGAAATCGCGGACCAGAAGCGCACGCGCGATCAACGCCCGCAGTCCCGCCAGCGCGACAAAGGGCATCGCTCCCATGAGGCCCAGAGGCGACCAGAGCGCCGTCATCGGCAGCAGCGCCAGCCATGGCGCGAGGGGCAGTCGGCGCTCTCGCCACAACATATAGCCGACCGCACCCACCCAACCGGCAATCGCGTGCTGCGGCACCCAGAAGAGCAAGGTGATGGTCGAGGAATATTCAATCTCGGCCCAGTCTTCCATATGGCCGGTGAGCATTCCCTGCAGGAGCAGATCGCCAATCGCGTCCATGCCGGAGAACAGGACGAATATCGCTAGGGCGATCAGGCGCGAGCGCCGGTCTGCGAACAGCTGGCTGCCGAGGGCGAGCAGTAACGCAACGATCGTCGTATTCTGCAACAGCAGGGCGATATCCGCTGCTCTTGGGCCAAGGGTCTTGAAGACTAGCGCCGGCATCAGGAACATGCCGATCGGAGCGCGAAGCAGGTCAGGTTCGGGGCGCGCCGTGTAGACGAAGGGCCAGGGATTGATGCCCATGTCCCGCAGCACGGCAAAGCGCACCTGCCAATCCACATTGGCATAGAAGAACCGCCCTTCACCGCTCAGTATCAACAAGCACAGCGCGACGAGGAAACATGTCAGCAAGGTGCCGAGGGCGATATCGCGGCTATCACTGGTGATCTTGGCGATGAAGAAGCAGAGCCCGGCGATGACCAAGCCGCCAAGGATATAGGCCCAGGCGGGCGCGGTATCGAGAAACCGCCAAAGCAGCAGCTGGCTGCCGCCGAGCCAGGCGGTTAGAGACGCCCATATCCGCCCCGGCGCGACAGATGGGGCACGCCATCTCCTGTCCGGAAACGTGGCCGGATCAACGTAGCTGAACGGTTCTGAGGCTTGAGTTAAGGCTGATGTTTCCCCCATGTCTCCGACTTAAAGGCTTTTTATTTGTAGGTCGATGGAGAAGGCTATTTGTCGGGATCGGCAAAGAAGCAGGTCTCCTAAATCCGCTGTCGCAAATCTTCTCCCAATCTCTTTCCAAGTTCAATGAACGGGGCGCGATCAAAAGACACAGCTCGTTTTGAATCTCTACGACCATCTGTAATCAAGGAAATAATCGTTTTTTTTACGTGCCGCAGGTCCGTCACAACCGGCTCAAAACGAGCCCATGGATGCGCCCCGAGTTCATTACGCATCCGCTCTCGTTTATCGCCACGGACGGTAAATGTTAAGAGGTCAACTCCAGACATCAATGCCACCATCATCCCATGAAACCGGGTTGTGATGAGCGCATCGGATGTTGCGACGGCTCGACAAAACTCCATCGGATTGCTGGTTCGGCAATCTATTTCCTCGAAGTCTGTTCCCAGCATCTCAATTATAGAATCACGATGAATGCGAAGGCTCTCTGCATCTTCATTCGCCTGCACAATGTAGCGTAGACGGACGCCGCCATGCTTACGCATCCATGACGCCATTTCCGAAATTCCAGAAATATTACAAAAATCACCGCAAAGAGAAATTGTCCGATTTCCTCCAACCTCTTCAGCTATCTTTAAAATATCCTCTGAGAAAATCACACTCATGTCAGGCAAATACTGAACAGGATTACTCATCCATTCCAATAACATTTTCGAAGTTTCTCGATCACGGGCAGAAGCCATGCGCGCATATTTGACAGATTCTTTTGCGAATATGCGGCCTATCGAAGAATTAATATTCTGATGCCCCAATCCAATTAAATATAAATTAGATTTATACTCTGAAGAAACATAACCAATTCCAAACCAATTTGCAAGATTGTTAAGATCCAAACGGGTGGCATTTTCGATATCATAAAGCATGCCTCCAGGACCGATAATGACGGCTGATGCCTCTCTCACTAAAGTCCGATCGGGACTTCCATCGGACACGACGATCGACAGTTCCGGACAAGTCAATTTCAGAAGGCGAACCGCAGCAGCGGCCAACAATCGATCTCCAGCATTTCCGATGAGAGAGGCGGCAGCAATCAGTACATATGGCTTTCCTCGAAAATCATCGGATAGCTCCTCGTCTATCCGATGGGCGCGCACCTGAATTCCATCCAGAATTTTCTCGCAGCGATCATACATGTATTGCAGGTGATGGTCATCATTTCTTGGTCCAGACGTTAATATTCCGGCCCGAATTGCAACAAATACTTCATCAGCATAAATTACTTCCCATGTGGGCAAAACTTCTATCCATGCCTTCGGTAACTGGTCCACGTCATCCTTCGGAATAACGATTATACAGTTCTCTGGACTTAAGATGTGCCCAAATGCAGGTGGAAGGCAGCCATCGCGGAGATGGTTCATTTCGGCGGGCGCCAGTACGTATCGAACCTGCGTGGGCAGATTCAAGATGAACTTTGCCGCACGTACCCAATAGGGATCGTCAATCCACATAATGCCTCCAAATCCGGCTTTTGTCGATAGACTGCTCGATGATTCGATGGCAACGGGTATGCCACGAAATTATTTTGAGCTCGGCACACCAACGCCAGATGTGGAATCACCTTATCCTATCCCCCCTGTCGCCTCCCCGCACATAGCCACGAATACCCCACCTACTTACGACAAGTCAGAGAACTCCCAGTTGACAAGCGCAAACCGGAATGTTTGAAGTTCTGCATATTGCGTGCGCTATGCGCGTCACAAAGTCGCAATTAAATAGTTATAAAGTAAGAGAAATTTCGATGGCCACAGGCTTAAGCTCAGTTCGTGCTCTCGTTATCGGCGACGTCATTGTTGATCGATACATCATCGGCTCGGCGGATCGCATATCCCCTGAAGCTCCTGTTCCAGTTTTGCGCCAAATCTCCAGAAAATCGACACCAGGCGGCGCCGCCAACGTGGCGAGCAACATTGTTGCGTTGGGAGGTCAAGCGACTGTGATTGGCGTTGTCGGAAATGATGAAGCTGGTTCCGAACTGGAGGAACTGCTTGCTCACCAGCGTGTGAATAGCCTTTTTACCAAGGCCACCGATCGTCCGACAATTTCCAAGACCCGCTTGATGGCCAACCATCATCAAATGATTCGGCTCGATGACGAGCACACGGTCACTGTAGGAACGGATATCGCGGATTCCTTGTTTGACACGGTGTCTCGTGAAATCACACAAGCCGACATCGTAATTCTCTCTGATTACGCCAAAGGCACATTATCCGATGACCTATGCTCTCGAATTATCCAGCTTGCCTCCCGGCATGGACTAGCGACGTTGGTAGATCCGAAGCGGAAAAATTGGTCAGCCTTTTCTGGAGCCACAATAATCACTCCAAATCGCAGCGAACTGACCATGTTTACCGGGATGCCTTGCGACACTGATGAAGAAGCCGAAGCTGCGGCAGCAATTGCGTATTTGGAAACCGGGGCAGGAATTTTGTTGACGCGATCAGAGCGCGGCATGTCCTTCTTTAAGGGAGAAGAAAAGCCGACCCATATCCCGACAGCTGCCCGAGAAGTATTCGACGTTTCCGGCGCTGGAGACACAGTAATGGCAGCATTGGCCTTAGGATTGGGCTCCAGCCTTCCGATCGAGCAGGTAATGCGCATCGCCAACCTCGCAGCCGCCATTGCTGTGGGGAAGGTGGGAACGGCAGTTGTTACGGAAAAGGAATTGGCTGATGCAATCGCCGAAGAAATGCATCGGGATGAAAAAGCCATCGCTTCGCACATTTCACATAGCCAAGCGTTGAAATTACGAGAGAGTTGGCGAGAACGCGGTCTAAACGTAGGCATCGCCAACGGCTGTTTCGATATTATTCACCCTGGGCATGTCACTCTTATTCGGAAGGCCGCGGCACGGTGCGATCGGTTAATCCTCGCTCTAAATTCGGATGCTTCTGTGAAGCGGCTGAAAGGCCCCGAACGGCCTATCCAAACAGAAATTGCGCGCGCGCATGTTATGTCCATGATAAAAGGTGTGGATGCTGTCGTATTATTTGACGAGGATACACCAGAGAATCTTATCTGCTCTCTTTCCCCTGATATTTTATTCAAAGGTTCTGATTATCAAGTTCATCAGATTGCGGGCGCATCTCATGTCTTAACGAATGGCGGTAGGGTGGAACTCATAGAATTGGTGCCCGGCCATTCGACAACCTCGATCGTTGAGCAAGCCTGTCGGATCAATTGAAATGGCGCTGCAATTTTCACCGAAACACTGGCTCCTGGATCTTGCCGCTCCGCGTTGGTTAGAATTTGGCATTGACCGAGAAAATGGCGGTTTTTTTGAAACGATCGATGCGAGAACGCTGGAAACATCAGGAGCAGTTAAAAGATTACGTACAGTATCGCGGCAGATATTCGTCTTTTGCGAGTTGCATCGGCTTGGAGCCACTGGAGCGCACGAAGCCATCAATCACGGGCTGGACTTTCTACTGAACCAGCACGCCCGCGAGGATGGGGCGTTTCATGAACGGGTCACATGCAAGGGTGAACCATTAGAAGGCAGCATTTCGCTATATGACTCGGCCTTTGCGCTCTTTGCGCTGGCCAAAGCTTATTCATTGAATAGTGAGCCTCGACTGCGCGATACGGCAATCACTCTTCTCGCTTTCCTTAACCAGCAGCTTCGCCATCCCGAATGGGGCTTTATCGAGCGTTTTCCAAACGTTGGCGATCGAGAACAAAACCCTCACATGCATTTGTTGGAGGCAGCCCTTGCGTGGCTCGACAACGATGCTGATGGGCCATTCCGTGCACTTGCAATCTCTCTGCTCGAAACACTTGAATGTCATCTTTTCTGTCCAGAACTCGGCATCCTTTCAGAGTTCCCTGAGAACAAAGACGGGTCATTGGCCCAAGTGCATCGCTTTGAGCCGGGGCATCATTTCGAATGGATTTGGTTATTAGATTGGGCCGCGACACATCATCTCCCGGTGCCGAAAATCTCACGTGCGCTTGAAAAACACGCTCTGACAGATGGCCTTTCCGCCCAAACGCAAGTACCTTATGGGGCCGTCTCGATTCCCGGTGGCGTCATTGAACAGGAATGCCGTATCTGGCAGGTAACCGAGTGGACACGCGCTGCAGCACTTGGTCTATTGGAAAATTCGCTTGATGACGATTTTCGATCGGCTCAACTGATGGGTCGCTTCTTGGATTTTCCCGTCAGTGGTTTTTGGTATGAACGCTGTCGTTGTGCAGATGGCAAGATGATCGAGGAACCGGTCAAAGCCACGAGCTTCTATCACGTTATTGGTGCAATTAGCGCCTTGATAAAGCGACCTGAATCCGCAACGACTATGATGCATATTACTGCCTTTAGTCACCAACAACATGTTGATGCAAGCCAAGGGGAAGGTAGTTGGTAAGCGCCGTTCCTACATTAAATCCGAATGCCGATATGCCATCGACTAGAGTCAACGTGGCAAACGAGATTCTTGATGCCATAGATCGGCCTGACTTCCGCACGATACGCTTCATGCTCGATCGAGTGTCCCAACTAGGCCATACTATCTCGGGCTACCCGATTGCGCGGCCACGGGACTTTTCGGCGATCATCGTGGAATTCGGTGGCCTTCTGCAACGTCATCAACGCCTACTAGAGGCCGGGCACCGTGAAACAGTCAGCGACTTTCTCGATGTTATCGAGAAGTTGGATGCCACCGACATGCGCGCATATGGAGGTGAAGCAACGGCATGTCGCATACTCAAGGCGCGTGCATTGATCGCGATGGGACGAGCAGGGGACGCGCTTGCCCTTATTGAGCATCTTACTGAATGCCCCTATAGTATAGAAGGCGGGATTGATCAGATCGCCGATCTTTTTGAGCTTGACTTGAAGGCACGCTTGTCGCTGGGGCGACTGGATGAGGTCGCCCGGCTTGCGGCTTCTCGGCTTGATTGGACCTATCGCCGAATGACTCGTAATAAAACCGGGTTGATACGGCGTTTCGCAGCTTTTGTGACAGTTCCGTCGCCGGAACACATGCAGCCCTATCCAATGCAATCCCTCCTTCGCGCGGGAGGAAAACTTATTATTGCTAGCGGATGCGGAGGACGAAAGTCTGTCAGAAAACAATTGGTTAAAAAACTCCGGCGATGGAGTGGTCAATTGCTCATTAGGTTCGCGCTCAAGATTTCAAGATCTGCTGTCGAATCTACTATGCCAGGCCAGATTGGCTCTGTTCCTGGCAACAAATTGCCGCCACTAACATGGCGTGGCGACGGTGTCGGAGAGCAGCCCGCGATCCTCGTTTCTCGAGCGATGGGTGGCCTTGGTGACATTACCATGATGACGCCAGGGCTCCGTGCTCTCTGCAAGCGCTACAACCGTAAGGTCGCTTTTGCAATTCCGCGCAAATTTCACGCTGCGTTTGAAGGCAATCCCGATGTCGTGCTGCTTGATAGCGAAAGCTTTATCGACCTTAGGCAATATAAGCGATGGATAAATCTGGCGCTGTGTCCTGCGGCGCGGTACGAATCCCGAGTTGCGCCACTGGTACGCAAAGGGCGTGTCGAACTCTTTGCCCGCGGAATGGGAATTGGTCGAAAGGCACTTGATTTCTCGGGGTGGCATCCGGTGTCCGCTCTTGATACTGGACAGAGTGAAATCATTGCAACCATACGCAGCCTCGCTAAGGAGCGCGGATTGCCAGTCGTTGGTGTTCAGATGTTTTCGCGAGAAACGTATCGCGATTACCCCCATTTGACTGAACTGATCGAGCGTCTGGCTGATGAGGCGTTGGTAATGCCAATTCATACAACACCTGTGCCTGTACCTGATCACCCCAATATTATTCCGGTTTTCGGGAAGTCTCTGAAAGAAGCTATCGCCATGGTGGCGGCTAGCGATGTATTCCTTTCCGTAGATTCAGCATTTTACCATACGGCTGCAGCGTTTGGTATGCCCACTATTGGGTTATTTGGTCCAACTGATGGCCGCACCTGCTCAGCCCATCATCCCAATGCAATTGTGTTGCAAGAACGGCGCAGGCTGCATTGCGTGCCATGCTGGAGAAATGAGGACATGGCTTGCCATATTACCGGAACGATGGAAAGTGCTTGCCTTGCATCTATTCAACCCGATGAAGTGCTGGAAACGGTAAGATCAGCGGCTGCCGCTTATTTGCTCGATGATCGCGCTGCTCTTTGATGGCATTCACGAGATCGGTTTTTGGCCGGAATGGGATTCACGCCATGAATCACCAACAAGATACATAATGCTATATCGGTGTTGTCGATGATCTCGTTCGAAAATGTCTCTAAGACATACAAGATCCGCAAATTTGAAAAGCGGGTTTTCAGTGATGTAAGCTTCAAGATCGAAGCGGGGCAGAGCGTTGGCATCTGCGGAGCCAACGGTGCCGGTAAATCGACTCTTGTGCGCATGATTGCTGGCGTGGAGGCGCCAACCAGCGGGCGCATCATAAACAATATGCGCACCTCATGGCCGATCGGTTACGCGAGTTGCTTCCAGTCCAGTTTGACCGGCGCCGACAATGCTCGCTTTATCGCTCGAATCTATGATCGCTCGGAAGAGGGCCTCATTGATTTCATTCAGGATTTCGCCGATCTTGGCCCCTATCTCTACCAGCCAGTCGAAACCTATTCGGCTGGTATGACGGCGCGACTGGCATTCGCTATCTCACTTTCCGTAGATTTTGAATGCTATCTGGTCGATGAGGTCACCGCCGCAGGCGATGAGCGCTTTCGCATTCGCTGCGAGGAAGCGCTTCATGCGCGACGGGAAAATGGTACGCTCATAATGATATCCCATTCGCCGGAAACGCTTCGTGCCTATTGCTCCCGCGGCGCCGTAGTTTATGGCGGTACGGTAACATTTTTCGACACTATTGATGAAGCGCTCGATGTACATAACGGATTGCAGTCACGCTATGCGTGACCCTCATTTTTCTGCCAGCCGCCCTATATACGCAATCCCGGCGTATAAGAGCGTTGCGCGGCGCACCGGTATCACCATGCTGTTAATCTCGTTGTTGAGTGCCTGTGCGTCACTGCCATCGAGCGGCCCCACAAGCGCCAAGATCCTGGCAGGCGACAAGACGCTTTCGGGTGACGTGAAATATCGTATCGTCAATATCTTGGCCTCCGCAGACCTGCCTAAACCCGTGACGGCAACGGAGTCCTGGGCAGTTCCTCCATTGGTTGAGCAGCGCATTGCCGTCGGCCCTGGCGACGTTCTTTCAGTACGGCTTTTTGAGGTCGGCACACGGCTATTTTCCGGCATCAGCAACAGCAACATAACCGATACTGCCGCGGTGGCCGCGGTCGGCGAGGCCTTACCTCCCGTACAGGTCGATGAATTGGGTGACATAACCCTGCCCTATGCGGGAACGCTCCATGTCGCAGGGCAATCGACCGGGGAAATCGAGCAACAGATCAATCGGCAATATGCGGCTTACTCACAGGCTCTCAGGGCGATGGTTTCAGTGAGCCGGAACGAAACCAACAAGGTGGTCGTCGCCGGTGCAGTTGCTAAAGCGGGCCGATTTTCCTTGTCTCCGGCCCATGAGAGGGTGCTTGATATTATTAGTGAAGCCGGGGGTGTGAGCGCTCGGACCGAGGATGTGCTTGTACGGCTGACGCGCAGCGGCACAACCTCGTCCGCGCGGCTACGGCAGATCATGGACAATCCAAGGCTGAATGAGGTTTTGACCGGCGGCGACATGCTGGAGTTGGACCTGCAGCCACAATCCTATCTGGTCTTTGGCGCTGCGGGCAAAGTCGCACAGGTCTCGTTCAATGCCGATCGGGTCAGCTTGGCCGAAGCCATTGCCCGGGCCGGCGGTCCGCTGGATAGCCAGGCCGACCCAACCGGCGTGTTCCTGTTTCGATATGATGCCGCAGACGCATCTGGCCTCCGCACGATCTACCGCCTGAACCTGATGCAGCCAGGCAGCTACTTCCTCGCGCAGAACTTCTACCTGCAGGACAAAGATGTGCTTTATTTTGCAAATGCGCGATCCAATCAGCCGTCAAAGTTTGTGCAGATTCTGAATCAGCTTTTCAGTCCGTTCCTAACCGTTCGGGCCATCGCGAATTGATGACTTTGCGGCCTGCACTTTTTCTCGATAGGGATGGCGTTATAAACATCGATCACGGCTATGTGGGTGACCGGAGCCGCTTTGAATTCATTCCCGGCATCTTCGCATTGGTCCGACGCGCTCGCGCGCTTGGCTATTTGCCGGTCGTTGTCACCAATCAATCGGGAATCGCTCGGGGCTTATTCAGTGAGGAGGCTTTCTTCCAACTCACGGAATGGATGTGCGATCGCTTTCTGCAAGAAGGGGCTCCACTAGAAGCGGTCTATCATTGCCCTTATCACCCCGAAGCGAAGATTGAGCGGTGGCGAGCGGACCATGAATGGAGAAAACCTCGGCCGGGCATGTTGCTGGCTGCGGCGAACGACCTCTCCATTGATCTGCGGGCGAGCGCGATAATCGGTGACAAATTAAGTGACATGGATGCCGGCCGGGCGGCGGGACTAGAGCTTCTAATTCTTGTCTCCAAATTGGAAATTTTTTCTCCTTCTACAATAAAGATCAAATCATTGCTCGAAGCAGAAGAAATTATATTTAAGGCATCCACGTAAACTCTGGTCCATGTTTCTCTGGAATTTTATAACTAATTATGATGCTTGAGGTGATTGTATGACAGAAAAGGTTAACCTGGATCAGATCAGAGATGCAATCAATGACTTGGTACGTCATGTAGATCCCCAGAACAAAAATCCCAACACGGTCGCCTTATGGGAATTTATTCGCGACGTAGGGATAATGCGACTAAATGTTAAGAATATGGGTTACGATTTGGCTCGTACATTATATGAGTCGCGCTCAAATTATGTCCCGAGTTATCGCCCAAGCCTGGAATTAGGTTGGCGTGCCTCCACGCAAAGCGACATTGAGAGTGATTGGTGCGCCTATTGGTGCAATGAGCTGAATATTCGCCCAATTTACCATCGAAAAGTTTGGGAACTCGCCTACGTACTTCATAATATGTCAATACATGACATGATCCGACCGGGTGCCCGAGGCCTGGGCTTTGGATGCGGTGAAGAAGCGCTACCAAGTTATCTTGCAGGTCACGGTGTAGATATCGTCGCAACAGATTTACCGCCTGATCATGCAAGCGCAGTGGATTGGCGCAACACAAAGCAACACACTGATAACCTTGAGAAGATATGGCATTCTCACTTGGTCAGTCGTGAAGCATTCGAGGAGCATGTTTCCCTCGAATATGTCGATATGAATGATATACCGACAACACTTCGTAATTTTGATTTCTGTTGGTCGATTTGTGCTTTCGAGCACCTGGGTTCTATAGAAAAAGGTTTGACCTTTATCGAGAAAAGTATGGATATACTACGTCCTGGTGGCATCTCCATCCATACAACTGAATATAACTTTAAGGACGGTGATACGATCGATAACTGGTCTACTGTATTGTTTCAACGAAAGCATTTCGAAGATTTGGCAGAACGCCTCCGTCGCCAAGGCCATGAAGTGAGCGAAGTGAGTTTTGAACTGGGGACCGGGCCGCTGGATCGCTTTATCGACATTCCTCCATATGGCGATCTGCCGAACTCAATGGCTGCGATTAACGAACATCCTGCTCACATCAAGCTATCGGTTGATGGCCTACCTTGCACCTGTTACGGGCTTGTCGTAAAAAAAGGGAAGTAATATGTCTAAATGCGATGATGCTCGGCAGTTACTGCCGAGCATCAAGCTGTGCTTTTGAAACAATGAGAGTGAAAGGCACCGGTTCCAAATAAATTTCTGGTTGAAAATTTTTTATCTTGTCCGATCCATATCGAATTTCTGCAACATCTAGCTTAATGGCTATCAATTTTACACAAATCCTTTCGAGATCCACCTTCGATAACGCATAAGTTCTGCGACTTTCCAAAGATTCCCCAAATAATTCCATGTGGCAAGTGTAGATCCCCAGTCCGCCTTGCCGGAGGCATCGCGCAGAATCCATCACAAGGCGCGACCAGATCAGAACTGATCCGACGTCTGCGGGCTCGATGCTACTCACAACCATATCAAAATGGCTGTGAAACTCACTGGGAAAATGCCCAATATCAACGATATGGCTGCTGGTTTGTGACGATCGGTCGTGCATTTCCACAACCTGTCCCCCGCAGTTCTGTACCGCCTGCGTGACTCCTAAATCCTCGGCCCCCACCTTCAAGAGGCAAGCCCCTTCCCGCAGTGCGCCATAATGTTCGAGGATCCGACGCGGCATCAAACGTCGCCAAAGCGCCTGCTCGGACTCGTCTGGGCGACGCTGATCCGCAGCCATTGCAGCAAAAATAGGTTCGCTCAACTGCGCGGCCGTGCAGGCTTGCGAGACAGGGTTGGCAAATGAGGGCGAGCCAGAGGATATGAGCTGATCCGTTGTACGGAACGAAAGCTGGTGCGGGGGCACCTTGGTATCCGGCAGGATCAGAGGCCTCTGGTGCGTGAGCAACACCGATATGGCGCCGCATTCGCCGTCCATCTCTCCATAACTGTGGGCGAGAAGCGCGTGCGTATAACCTGGCACCGCCGCTATGCGGAACGTAATCCGCCCCTGTCGCTCGACCAATTCGCGAAGGGGAACTGTCGTTTCGAAATGGCGAACCACATCCTGCTTGCCGTCAAAAGCGTGGATGATGAACGTTATCGAACCTATTGCAGCCTGAAGATTGTCAAACTGCACGGTGAACTGGGCGGCGCCCAAGGGAAGTTCGATATATTCGGTATGGAAGACGTAGCTGGGATCGCCCGCAGGTTCCTCTCCACCAAAGGGACGAAAGCGGCTGCGCCAATGCCAATGAAAGCAGAAGGGATCCAGCAGCCGATCGACGTGATCGGTTGCCGGCACGATTCCCGATCCTTCATCTGTCGAAGGGCTCCCCTCAACTGGATGTGAGGGGGGTGTTGGCTGCGGGTCATCCATCGCTGGCCAGCTTACACCGAATGTTCGCGAACGCCGGCCACGACCAACCAACCGATCGCATAGACCAGCAGCAGCGCGAGTGCCACCGTTGCGACGATTTGCAAGCGCTTGGGATAAAGCGCTTGTTGCGGCACGTTTGCTTCCACGACACGGGCGATAAAGAGCTGCTGCCGGGATGCATCCTCTCGAGCCTTCTCGTAGAGGGCTGCTGCCGTCTGGTAGCGATCAGCCGCGAATTTTTGCTGGATGCGAAGATTTTCATATTCGCCAAGTCTGATCGCGGTAGCTCCCGCATTGCCGCTGAGGCGTCCTCGATAAGCCGCAAGCTGCGCTTCCAGAGACGTGAGGCGCTGCTGCTGAGCAATCACCTGCGGACTGGATGACGAAATCGTCCCGCGCATGGTCGCAAGCGCTGCTCGAGCCGCTGCGACTTGCCCATCGAGCTCGGTCACCAACTTGGTTTGCGCCGCGCCGCTTTCCTGTGGATCGATATCGCCTTGGCTCTGCCGAAAGCTCGTTAGCCTGGCTTGCGACGCTGCGACTTCTTTCTGGGCATCGGCGAACTGCCGGAGCGCTGAAGCCACTGATGCATCAAAGGCGCGTCTATTCATGTCATTTACGCGCTGCTCACCCAGTTGCATGAGGGCGCTAGCTATTGCGTGAGCATCTTTCGGCCGAAAAGCGCGGACCCGCAATTCCGTGATGCCCGTGTCCAACTCAAAATGTACCGAAACCTGCTTGCGATAATATTTGAGCAGCTCTTCCGCGGAGGTATTGCCTGACCACAATGCGCTGACCGGGTCGATCCCCGGGCGCCGGAACATCGCGACCAGATCGAGCTGCTTTTGCAACGCTGCCACGGCATCATGGGAGCTCAAATAATCCGCTACACCATAAGCTTCATTTTGAACGCCGCTTAAGGCCGAGCCCAGCCCCAGCATTTGCCCAAGGCCTGTTGGGGTCGCCCTCCCTTCTTGAGAAGATCGTACCACAAAATCCGCTTGGGATTCATACTGGTCACTAGCGATCAAGCCGAAATATAGCGCCGTGACGAGTGTAGGCATGACGACGATCAACAAAAATGCCCGATAACGCTTGATCACACTCTGCCAAGCGGCGAAACGCCCCCTGTTTCGCAACGATGCTTCATCTTCTTCCAGCGCCCAGACGCCAAGCTTATTGAGATTTACAGGTTTGTTCATGATCACCGCAGATGAATATGGTGCCGAAGCCTTCGCATCAGGATAAGGCCGGTGTAAGTCAGGAGTGCACAAATAAGGATAATATAGAGCATATCGAAATGGATGCTCTCGGCGTACTCGAATTGCCCGTAGCGGATCATCTCAAAAATCTGGACCATTGGGAACCAGTAAAGAAGCGACCGATATGGCTCAGGCACCCACGACAAAATGACGAAAGCACCCGACAATGGCAGCGCCAGATATGTCATGGGGTGAACGAGGCGTGCGGCTGTCCGGTTGTCATAGGTCCAAGACGTAACGATCAGTGCCAATCCAAAGCAAAACCATGTCATCAAAATGAATCCACCAAGCAGGTAAATCCATCGATAAGGCATGTCGCCCAGCCCGAACAGCGCGGCCAAGGTTAGCAACAATATCATCGTAAACAATACTGAAATAAACTCGAGAACAGTCCGCGCAATCGAAAGATCGAGAATTGTAACGCGACGATGATAGAGCAGCGACTGGTTTGACTCTATGGTACCCTCAGCTCTGTTTACCACGGCCCTAAACATGTAATAGGCAGTGTAGCCAACGATCGTGAATGGGACTGGTAGTATATCTGTCGAGTAGTGGTTCTTTGACCCTGAATGGAATGCCGCAATAGCTGCAGCGAGCAGCGCGGGCTCAAGAATCATCCACAAGTACCCGATATTTTCGCGGCCATACCGAGTATGTAGCTCTCGCATGATCAATGCACCAATTACACGAAACTGTATGGAAAGCGCAGCCAGAAATGGGTGGTAATCCCGCTTATCTTCTTGGGTCATTTCCTCTTTTAACACTATGCCATTCCCAAGTGCTTGCAGATATCATAAACTTCATGGATATGCTTATCCCAACTGCGGATACTCCAATCCCGCAAGCGGTGCAATTGAGCATCGCGCGCCGCACTCTCCTCACATGCATACTCGAAAATCAGTCGCTGCCATGTAGGGCCATCCAACGGGTCCACGTAATCGGGCACCTCGCCCCCTATCTCACGATGAGGCGCGATATCGCTGCAGATCACCGGTATACCGCAAGCCAACGCTTCAGCGACAGGCAGGCCAAATCCTTCGGCGAAGGAGGGAGCCAGCAAGGCGCGGGCGCCAAACAGCAATCGAGCAACCGCTTCATCACCCATTTCACCCGCTTCAATGACATGGGCTCGCACAAAAGGGGACCGCTCCAGCAAGTCAATTATATTCTCATTTTCCCAACCCCGCCGCCCCACAATGTACAGCTTGGGAACAGACGTATCGTGAAGCTCCGCAAATTTGCTGATCTGCCTCCAGAGATGCAAGAGCATCATATGATTTTTACGCGGCTCTATAGTCCCTATACATACGAAATATGGCTCATCGGACACCAAATTCATGCCATCTTGAAGGGCAGAAAAAGTCGAACTAGCCATCGGCGTAAATCCCAATGGAATAGCGGTAACAGGTGGGCAATCGTTAGACCCAAAATATCTTTTTATGCTGTCAGCTGTATCTTGAGAGTTGGCTACAATATGTGCGGAAAACTCCGCAACAACCTTCAGGCGCTGCTGCTGAGTTCTATCTCCCCCCCGGCCGGAAAATTCTGGATACTCGATCGGCAGGAGATCATGGATCATGATTACCAGCGGCGCCTGTTCGGTATCAACTAAACCCTTAATGCGCGACCTATGCTCGAGGTGATCAGGCGACACCTTGACGATTATTCGCTTACCGTCCAGCCTGCTCACAGGGAAGAATAATTCCCGCCACTGAGCCAGCCCCACTCTATTGGCGCGTATCGCGGAACCGGATTTCCACCCCGCTGCAATTGCCGCTATCCTATCGAACACCAATCTCCGGTCGAGACGGATATAGCGACGCAATCGGGGATGAAACCCACAGAATGAAAGGCGCTCCCCCGCCAATTCATCGAGATACTCGATATATGCCATCTCTACCCGATCAATACCGGAGGGCAGGCAATTTGTTCGCCGATAAACCAGCCTGCTAACATCCAAAACGATCTCAGGTAACAATACGATAACGCTTTCAATACGCTACAGAGATCCCTTCTTGTGGGCCTGAGAGGAAACCCGCGCGCCTCACTTCAAACGGATAAAAATCGAGATCCCGGTAACGGTGATTGGCAGATTGATATTTCTTAGAATGATCGCGTCGATCATTCAATAGGGCGCTGGCAAGGGGAACATAAGAGCATATCACGTGACCTGTGACCTGCCCCCCGTTGGCTCCCTCGATCTGATGCAGAGTCTGGCCCAACGAAGGAGCAGATGAATTAGGAAGAGCCGTTTCACCGAGGAACAGATCATCGGGATGATCAAGGAGCAGGAGGCCGGGCTGTCGACGGCCGAGGTCTGCCGCAAGCATGGGCTGAGCCCGGCGACATTTTACAAGTTGAAGGCCAGGTATGGCGGGCTTGAGGTGTCTGATGCCCGACGGCTGCGGCAGCTCGAGTATGAGAATGGCAAGCTCAAGCGCCTGCTGGCCGAGAGCTTCTGGACAACGCGATCCTGAAGGACCTGCTGGGAAAAGTCTGACGACGCCAGGCCAGCGACGGGACGCAGCGCTCGGCGTGATGCGGGATTACCAGGTCTCGCAGCGCCGTGCCTGTGTGCTGATCGGCGTCGACCCCAAGACGGTCCGGCGAGAACGTCCGCCAGATCATGCCGAGATCCGCGAGGAGATGCGCAAGATCGCCGGCCTGCGTCGGCGGTTCGGCTATCGCCGTGTCGGCGTCATGCTCGAACGCAAGGGACACATCATGAACCACAAGAAGCTCTACCGGCTGTACCGGGAGGAGGGTCTCTCGGTGCGTCGCAGACGGGGCCGTAAGCGCGCTCGCGGCAGCCGAATGCCAATGCCGGTCCCACTGCGGCCGAACGACCGCTGGTCGATGGACTTCGTGGCCGACACGTTCGGCGCTTCCCGCCGGCTGCGCATCTTGGCGATCAACGATGACGCCTGCCGGGAGAACCTGTGCCTGGTGGCAGAATGGATGATGGCGGCGAAGACGGCATCCACATATTTCGGGCGCCAGCCTTGGAGATGCCGTGATCGGCGGCAAGGGCATCGGCAAGATCGCCGTTGTTCATCGAAACATGATCCCTCTCTGATAAGTTGGGCGTACCGATTTGC
>NZ_JAKUJY010000070.1 GCF_022664535.1 Sphingobium trunci
CCAAGCTGCCTCCACAGATTGCACTGCAATGAAGCGCGCTAGGGGAATTTCGGTCAAAGGTCGTGCCGAGGCCATCTCACGAGCGACGAGCGCCATTTCTATCCATTCTGAACCGTGGTCGTCACCTCGCTGTGCGAATGCGCTCCAAGCGACGACGTTGGCCCAAAAGGCCCGCTTTGGCTCCAGCACGTTCTTGATTATCGCTGCGATCCGGTCTTCGATTTTGCGCCTGTCCTTGATCGCTGCGGCGACGTCGTCGCCAGTTTCAAACCAGGAATCTAGCTGAGGGTTAGTCGCCAGCCAGCGGCCAGACGCGCGCACTGCCCTCTCCACCGCCTTGGCATCGATTGCTGCAGTGTCGGCACCCACGAGCATTGAGGCAACGAGATTGTCTATCGAGACAGGCTTGGGCGCGACATCCGAGAGCCCGATCAGATTGATTGCCTGAACGAGGCCAAACGGAGGGGCAGAGCCAAGCGGCCCATCCGCTAAGGCGCTGCTCAAGAGTAAGGACGTGTCCTCGGCCGTCGTTTCATGGACCGACATCTCGGACGAAATATGGTCAAGCATGTCGTCGATCTCGGGCCTGCTTAGCGAGCTTGCCACCCAGGCATCCCGAACACCATGACCTTGCTTGATCAGAATCGATACGAGCGCATTCTTTCTTCCCTGCTTGATCGAAGCGAACACGCTCTGGGCTCCCGCCCCATCGCGCTCGGATATTAGAAGTTCCCTGACCTGGATTGCGGGGCGCTTCTCCGGCACTGATCCGACAGTCCGCGCAGCTTTGAT
>NZ_JAKUJY010000071.1 GCF_022664535.1 Sphingobium trunci
CGCCGATCTGGTGAGCCTGGGCTATGACGGTTCCTACAACCGTGTCGCGGCCTTTGCGCGGGACTGGCGCGACGATTATCGCCGCCAGCAGCAGATGAGCGGACGCGGGACATTCGTGCCGCTGTCCTTCGCACCGGGAGAGGCGTTCCAGTTCGATTGGAGCGAGGACTGGGCGATCATCGGCGGCGTGCGCACCAAATTGCAGGTCGCCCACTTCAAGCTCAGCCACAGCCGGGCCTTCCTCGTGCGGGCCTATTTGCTCCAGACCCACGAGATGCTGTTCGATGCCCATAACCATGCGTTCCGCGTGCTGGGCGGCGTGCCGCGCCGCGGGATTTACGACAATATGCGCACCGCCATCGACAAGGTCGGGCGCGGCAAGGAGCGCAACGTCAACAACCGCTTCCTCACCATGGTCAGTCACTATCTGTTCGAGGCCGAGTTCTGTAATCCGGCAGCGGGCTGGGAAAAGGGCCAGGTCGAGAAGAACGTCCAGGATGCCCGGCATCGGCTATGGCAACCCACGCCGCAGGCGGAAAGTCTGGATGCTCTCAACCTATGGCTGGAGGATCGCTGCAAGGAGCTGTGGCAGGATATCCCGCACGGGATCGAAGCGGGTTCGGTCGCCGATGCCTGGGCCGATGAAGTGGAAAGCCTGATGCCGGTGGGCAGACCGTTCGATGGCTTTGTCGAATATGGGAAACGGGTCT
>NZ_JAKUJY010000072.1 GCF_022664535.1 Sphingobium trunci
ATGGGGTAATCGCGGGAAGCGAGTCGGCCCTGGTCAGCTAGAGATGGAAGGGGGTGGCTGTTCCCCGATAAGATGGAAGTACGGGCTCACGACGTGATGCCGGGCCCAAGCATCTAATGGAGAACAGCCATGGGAGAATATATCGGTCTTGACGTCTCTATGATAGACACGGCGATCTCGGTTCGGCGCGACGGCAAGCGGGTCTGGCGAGGTAAGTGCGCGTCGGATCCGGAGGCTATTGCCCGGGTGGTCCGAAAGCATGCTCGAGAACCTGAGCGGGTCATCTTCGAAACCGGTCCCTTGTCCGTCTGGTTCTACCACGCCCTTCAGGCTGAGGGACTGCCAACTATATGCGTCGACGCGCGCTACGCCAAAGCGGCGTTGGACATGGCCGCCAACAAGACGGATGCCAATGACGCCGACGGATTGGCGCATTTGGCCGAGGTAGGCTTCTACCGCGAAGTTCGGGTAAAAGGCTTCGACAGCATGCTGACCCGCACGCTCGTGGCAGCTCGGACCAAGCTCGTCAGGATCAAGACGGAGATATCCAATCAGATCCGGGGTCTGATGAAGACGTTCGGCCTGATCGTTTCCGCGGGGAAGGGTAGCACGTTTGACGCAAATGTGTGCGCCAGGCTG
>NZ_JAKUJY010000073.1 GCF_022664535.1 Sphingobium trunci
TCAGGCGGACATCTACCTGCATTCGGGCGGCCAATATGAATGGGACAGCATGGCACCGGTCGCCGTCGCGCTCGCCCATGGCCTCCATTGCTCCCGTATCGACGGGTCGCCGCTCACCTATAACAACAGCGACGTCTACCTTCCCGACCTCCTCATCTGCCGCAAGGAACATGCCACAACGATATTGGAAAGCTTGGCGCAAATAGGCGAACCAACTTCAACTTAAAGAGTCAAGGCAAACAGGCAGAACCACCAAGCAACGCGTTCCGGCGTTCATGCCCAGACCTGGAACAGTTACGGTCCGCCTTCATTCCTGTAAACGGTATAAGGCTGCCGGAACGACGGGTATCGACGGGCAACAGGCGAGCTACGGAATCTGCAAAGGCCGGCGGATCGCGAAGGTTAAAAACACCGCTGATCTTCAGTCGGCCCACGTCCGCGCTTTCGACCTAAATCATCGTGCCGCCATAGCGGTGGAACCGCTGCGCCGCCTCGATCAGCGGTTCATCGGTCAGGGCGATATATCCTTTGCCATGCCAGTGCCGTCATGTCGCTTTGATGGGGGCTGAGGCGCGCGTGCCCATCGGTGCCGACGTCCAGCCGTTCATGTGAG
>NZ_JAKUJY010000074.1 GCF_022664535.1 Sphingobium trunci
CGTAATTGGGATTGGCAAGGCCCGATGCGGCGATGCCGTAGCTGCCCGCGTCCCGCGCTCCCTGCGCCGTGCCGCTCCACAGGAGGCTGCCCGACAGGCTCGCCTGCGTGTCGCCATTGACGAAGCCCGCATAATGCAGCCCGCCGCCCCCTGAAAAGGCCAGGCCGTCATAGCTCTTCGTCACATCGTCCGCGATGATCGTCAAAGGCGCAGGAGTGACAGTCAGTTGGCCGGATGAACTGAAAGCCAAGGCGTAGCCCGCCGAAGAACTCAATGTCCCGGCAGCAACGGATATGCCGTACGGACTTCCGCCCACACCAGCACTAGTGGCACTGCCAGCAGAGGTGAGGGTGGGCAATCCACTCCATGCTGTAGTGGCACTGTCAGCGAGATACACGCCTGAAACTGCGGGCTCATAGCCGCTTACCGCATAGGCGTTGGCAAGGGCGGCGGCGCCATCGGCACCATATATTTTCGAGAAACTGGTGGAGGAGAAGGTCAATGTCGGCTGATAGGCGAAGACATAGCGGTTGCCTGTCTGGGATATGTCACCGCCGCTTGCAGACCAGTTCTGGC
>NZ_JAKUJY010000075.1 GCF_022664535.1 Sphingobium trunci
GGATCGTTCCCAGCCTTGTCTCCGGCACGACAGAATAGCGGGCGTCCCCGCGCATTCCGCGCGGTCATGCTCTATTCCGCTGCGCTCCACCGAGCCGGTGCCATGCGCCGTCTCGTCGCCCCTGGCGTGACGATCATTGACGTGAGGAGCGGCCTGCCGCTCCTGATGGCCATCGCGCCACGCGCGATGATGGTTACGCGGCCTCCGGCCAGCGGTGTGGGCTGACGCTCCCCTTTAGGCCCGCCGCGGCGGGCCGCAACCCGTCCCTTCGGTCCGGGTCCTCCACCTGCGTTGCGGTCCTGCGGATGCAGCCCGCCTCCCTCGGCGTGCCTGCCGGTGCGCTTCTGCCGCCCACCCCGCAGTCCGGGGCCGGTGTTTGGCAAGGAGGAAGAAACATGGAACTCAAGCATATCGATATCGCCCATCTCTGCGTCTCGCCTGTCAACATGCGGGGCATGAAGAAGGCGCCTGATCTCACCAACATCCTGCCCTCCATTCGCGCGCGGGGTGTGCTGGTCCCGCTGATCGTCCGGCAGAATGGATCACCGGAGAC
>NZ_JAKUJY010000076.1 GCF_022664535.1 Sphingobium trunci
GGCGATGCCGTAGCTGCCCGCGTCCCGCGCCCCCTGCGCCGTGCCGCTCCACAGGAGGCTGCCCGTCAGGCTCGCCTGCGTGTCGCCGTTGACGAAGCCCGCATAATGCAACCCGCCGCCCCCTGAAAAGGCCAGGCCGTCATAGCCCTTCGTCACATCGTCCGCGATGATCGTCAACGGCGCAGGAGTGATCGTATAGGCACTGCCATTGGCCGCCGCCTGCGTCGCGCTGATCGCATAGTTGCCGCTCGTCAGCCCCGAGCCGATGATCGCGTAGCTGCCCGCATTCGCCCCGGCGCTCGCCGCCGTGCTCCATTGCACCGTGCCCGACAGGTCGCCCAGCCCCTCGCCATGGACGAAGCCCGATCCCGTCACCGTGCCCGACAGGCCCGCAAGGCCTGCGCCATAGACGCTGCTCGCGCCATTGGCGGCATAGCTCAGGCTGAGCGGCGCCGGGGTGACGGTCAGCGTCCCCGCCTGCCAGCCGATCG
>NZ_JAKUJY010000077.1 GCF_022664535.1 Sphingobium trunci
TTCTCCCGGATACCCTCCAGATCAACGAAGCGATCCACCGCCCGCAACAGGTGGTTCTGGGGAACATGGTCTTCCAGCCTGAAGCTGTAAAACAACGCCTCCTGCATCACCGTCCGATCACCCATCATGAGCCTGTCTCCTAACGACAGGATCAGTGAATCAGGACCGCGCAATTACTGCAAGCCCGGCTTTTTCAACACTATCGGTCGCATGCCGCCCGACAGCTTGCCGCCAGGGTAAACTGTGGCAGATGGGAGCAGCGGGCTGGGTTGGCTGGAATCAGCAAGGCTTCGCAGCGCATCGAAAATCCGGCTCTTCGGTGAGGGCAATGCTGCACCGGTGTGATCTTTCATACCTTGTCTATGGAGCCTGAGACCCCAGCCTTTGCCGGGGGAGACAAGCCGGCGGAAATGCCGCTTCTGGCCGTCTGCTATCCCCTCCACTCCCTCGACCCTTCCAAGGCCCTGGAC
>NZ_JAKUJY010000078.1 GCF_022664535.1 Sphingobium trunci
TAGGTCGGAGGGATGAGCAACGAGTCCCTACATTTCGACATCCTCACCGCTGACGACTTAGACCCCCGCCAACTCACCGCCCTATACCTTGAAAGTCGCAAGGCATTTCGCGCAGCATGCAAGCGCGCGGAGCGGGTGTCCCGTGGCAGCGGCGGTATACAGGTTGACGGCAACCGGCTGGCTTATGCATCTGTCCTGTTCATGCGCATCTGCGTTCTGGCCAAAAGTCTCGGACATTTTCTGCCCGACTGCAGACCCAGGGAACATTGGGATTTCAGCACTGTCGCCTCGATCACCCGCAATCTGAGCGAGGCTTATTTATGGTATTTCTGGCTCTGCGAGGACGAGGTCGACCCGGATTGTTGATTACCGTTGAGAAGTGACCCGGGATTTCCACCGAGAAGTGACCCGCCTGATGATTATGTTT
>NZ_JAKUJY010000079.1 GCF_022664535.1 Sphingobium trunci
CTTCGCAGATCGCCTCAGCGTCGGCAGCATCGTTCTTTCCGCGCTTTACGTAAGGTTTCACGTAAGCCGCCGGCATCAGCCGCACCTCATGACCCAGCTTGGTTAGTTCGCGCGCCCAGTGATGCGATGTTCCGCAAGCTTCAGCGCCTACCAGGCAAGGCGGCAGCTTCTCGAAGAACGGCAGCATCTGCGATCGTCGCAACGCCTTACGAATGACGACCTCACCGGTCGCGCTGATACCGTGAACCTGAAAAACGTTCTTGGCCAAATCCAGGCCGATCGTGCTAATCTCCATGGCGGGTGGCTCCTCTGCTCGGGTTGCATGACAGCAAACCCATCTTGGCACTCAGATGCCGTGAGCGGGAGCCATCCACCTCATCCGGT
>NZ_JAKUJY010000008.1 GCF_022664535.1 Sphingobium trunci
CGGTGGTATCTACCTGCTCCGTCTGAGACGGGTATACCACAAAAAACCAGCAGAAAACAGCCGTTTACGGCACTTCCTGGCACCTCCCGGGAGAGGAAGGTGGTGACCCCTACGGGAATCGAACCCGTGTTTCAGCCGTGAAAGGGCCGCGTCCTAGACCGCTAGACGAAGGGGCCACATGCAGTTCCGCGTGGGCGTCGCTGCGAAGCGAGGCGGGCATTAGGCGGTGGCTCCGGAGCGGTCAACCCCCTTTTCGTCATGAAAATGTCGCGGAGCACAAATTTGTTTTTTCAGGCTTCAATCGGCCCAGGCGGCATCCTCCATATGCAGTTCGGCAGCGGGACGCGGCCCCCAGTCGTCGATCTTCGCCCGGCCCGCGATCCACAGCCGCCGGTCGCGAGGGGCGCCCAAAATCGCCTGTCCCAGATCGGATTCCGCCTGGCGGAAGGCGATGGTCTTGATCGAGCGACCATCGTCGCCCGCCATGACCGCGCGCAGATGGCCATTGCCCACGACGTCCGCCTTGATGACCCGCATCGGCCCCGATGCGATCAGTGGCGCAGGCCAGCCCGCGCCATAGGGACCGCCCGCATCGATGGCGGCGACGAAGTCGGGATTGACCCCCGCCGGGGCCAGCACCGCGTCGATCAGCAGGGCGCGATCGTCTCGCGCCCTGGCGACGGCAGTGGCCAGCCGATCGTCGAGAAAATCGGCCAGCGCATCGACCTTGTCCACGGCGACGGTCAGGCCTGCCGCCATGGCGTGGCCGCCGCCCGCGACCAGCAGGCCGCTATCCTTCGCCGCCAGCACCGCCGCGCCCAGATCGACGCCGGAAATGGAGCGGCCCGACCCCTTGCCCACGCCCTCCTCATCGATGGCGACGACGATGGCGGGGCGGCCCGCCTTTTCCTTGATGCGCCCGGCCACGATGCCGATCACGCCGGGGTGCCAGCCTGCACCCGACACCAGCGCCACCGCGCGGTTGCCCTGCGCGGCGAGCCGTTCCTCGGCCTCCGCCTGCACCGCCGCTTCAATGGCGCGGCGTTCTTCGTTGAGCAGGTCGAGTTCCTGCGCGATCTTCGCCGCTTCGGCCGGATCCTGCGTGGTGAGCAGCCTCACCCCCAGATCCGCCTTGCCCACGCGCCCTCCCGCATTGATGCGTGGCCCGAGCGCAAAGCCCAGATCGTGGCAAAGCGGTGCCCGCGTCAGGCGGCTGGCGTCGATCAGGGCCGAGAGACCGATATTGCGGCGCTTCGCCATGATCTTGAGACCCTGTGCCACGAATGCGCGGTTGAGGCCCTTCAATTGCGCCACGTCCGCGACCGTACCCAATGCCACGATGTCGAGCAGTTCCATCAGCGGCGGCTCGGACCGTTGCGCGAACCAGCCCCGCTTGCGCAGCACCCGGATCAGCGCAGCGCCCAGCAGGAAGGCGACGCCCACCGCCGCCAGATGACCATGGGCGGCGGCTTCCTCCGCTTCGTCGAGGCGATTGGGGTTCACCAGCGCCAGCGCTTCGGGCAGGGCGGCGGCACATTTATGATGGTCGACCACCACCACATCGACGCCCGCTTCCCTTGCCATGGCCAACGCCTCGAACGCCTGCGCGCCGCAATCGACGGTGACGATCAGGGTCGCACCCTCGCCCGCCAACCGGACTAGCGCCTCTCCCGAAGGACCATAGCCCTCCATCAGCCGGTCGGGGATATAGGGCCGCGCCGCAAGGCCCAGATCGCGCAGCAGCCGGATCAGCAGCGCCGCGCTGGTCGCGCCGTCCACATCATAATCGCCGAAGATGCGCACATCCTCCTGGCCCACCACCGCATAGGCCAGCCGCTCGGCGGCGGCGTCCATGTCGCGGAACAGGCTGGGGTCGGGCATGAAATGGCGGATGGTGGGGTTGCGGTGCGCCTCCACCGCGTCGCGCGGACAACCGCGCGCCAGCAGCAATTGCGTCACCAGATCGTCGGGCCGATAGCCCGGATCGCGCCCGTCCGCATGACCTGCGCGCCACCGCCAGGGCTGGCCGAGGATCGAACGGGTGATGTTGAGCGCGATAGTCATGAAACGGACTTAGACCGGATGGGATTCGGGCGGTAGCCCCTTCGCTTCATGACGCAGGCGGAACCGATGCAACCCGTTGCGCGTATTGTCATTCCCGCCCGCCCAATATGTACCGGAGGGCGAAGGATGAAGGGGCAAAGCGGTTTCCATGGGTCCAGGGCAGGCAAAGCGGGTTCGGCATGCCCTGGGTCTGATGATGATGGCGGCCTCCCCCCTCCCCCTCATGGCCCAGACGCCGCCGCCTTCGCCACAGCAGGAAGAACCGATCCTGCCCGACAGCGAGTTCGAGGCACGCCTGCCAAAAGTGGGTGACGCGCCTGCCGACAAAAAAGCTCCGCTGCCGTCGATCGATGAATGGATCGACCGGCAGATGCCGCAGACCAGCGCGCCGGCCGAGCTGCCGCCCGCCACCGAACCGCAGGAGGAACGGGAACTTGCCGCCCCGCTCCCGCCGCTCGACAGCGTGCAGGTGCCCTTGCAGGTCGCGACCGGCAGCAGCCCCGATGAAAAGACGCAGCCGGTCGCCTATGCGGTCAGCATCGAAGGCTTCGGCAAGACCGGGCTGGAGGATGATTTCCGGGACGCGTCTGCACTGGTCGGGGGCAAGGGCAGGGCCGACACCGCCGCCATGGTGCAGGCCCGCGCGCATGAGGATGAGGCGCTCGCCGTGCGTCTGCTCTATTCCGAAGGCTATTATGATGCGACCGCGCTGGCGTCCCTGGATCAGTCGGCGAATGGATCGCTGAAGGCGGTCGTGTCGGTGACGCCAGGCAAGCGCTACAAGATCGGCGATATCGTGATCCACGCCGGGCCGACCGTACCGCCGAACCTGATCCGGGACAGCCTGCCGCTCAAGACCGGCGACTTTATCGTCGCGGCGGCGGTCGAGGGCGCGGAGGCCAATGTCGGGGTCAAGCTGCCGGAAAATGGCTATCCCTTCGCGAAGGTCGGGCAGCGCGACATATTGCTCGATCCCGCGACGGCCACGGGCGACTACACGCTGCCGGTCGAGACCGGGCCGCGCGGATCATTCCGTGGGATCACCACCGCCGGCGAAAAACAGGCCTTCGGCGCCGATCATATGAAGGTCATCAGCCGCTTCAGGCCGGGCGAACCGTATGACAGCCGCAAGGTCGACGACCTGCGCCGGGCGCTGGTGGCAACGGGCCTGTTTTCCAGCGTGTCGGTCGATCCGGTGCGGACCAATGCGCCGGGACCGGACGGCACCGAATATGTCGACCTGAACGTCACGCAGGAGGCGGGCAAGCCGCGCACCCTGGCCGGGGAACTGGGCTATGGCACGGGGCAGGGCTTCCGTGCCGAGGGCACATGGACCCACCGCAACCTTTTCCCGCCCGAAGGCGCGGTGATCGCCAGCATCATCGCGGGCACGCAGGAACAGGGGGTGACGGGCACTTTCCGCCGCTCCAATGCAGGCAAGCGCGACAGGACTTTCCAGGCAGGCGCGTCGCTCAATCACCAGAATTACGACGCCTATGAAGCCTATACCGCCGGTCTCAACATCGGCTGGTCGCGCCAGTCCACGCCGATCTTCCAGAAACGCTGGACCTACAGCTATGGCGCGGAGGTGCTGCTGACGAACGAGCAGGTGGTGGTCGATCCGGCGACGGCGGACAAGATGCGGCGCACCTATTTCATCGGCGGCCTGCCGATGCAGCTTGGCTATGACCGGTCCAACGACCTGCTGAATCCGACCCGGGGTTTCCGCGCCAACCTCCGCGCCGAGCCGGAGGGGTCGTTGCAGGGCAATTTCTCGCCCTATCTGCGCGCCACCTTCGACCTGACCGGCTATTATCCGTTGTCCGACGGCCTCGTCATCGCAGGGCGTACCCGGATCGGGACGATCAGCGGGGTGGCGCGCGACGATATCGCTCCGTCGCGGCGCATCTATGCGGGCGGCGGTGGATCGGTGCGCGGCTTTGGCTATCAGCAGCTGGGGCCGAAGGACGTCAAAAACGATCCGATCGGCGGCCGGTCCGTCAATGAATTCGCGGTCGAGGGCCGCTATCGCTTCGGCGATTATGGCCTGGTCGCCTTCGTCGATGCGGGCCAGGTCTATGAAAGCTCCATACCGCAATTTTCCAACATCCGCTATGGCGTCGGCGTCGGCGGGCGCTTCTACACCAATTTCGGCCCGTTTCGCGCGGACATCGCCATGCCGGTCAACCGGCAGCCGGGCGAGTCCAGATTCACCCTCTATATCGGCATCGGGCAGGCCTTCTGATGGCAGAGGACAGCGTCATCATCCGCCAACCACGCCCGCTCTGGCAGAAGGTGGTGCTGGGTGCGACCGGCCTGATCGCCGGCCTGCTGGTGCTGGTCGCCGGACTGCTGCTGTTCCTCAACACCCAGCCGGGGAAAAAATTCCTCATCCGCCAGATCGCCGCGCTCAAGCTGGAATCCGGCATGGCGATCGAGGTCGGGCGGATCGACGGGTCGATCTACAGCGACATGACCATCCACAATCTGGTGCTGCGCGACCCCAAGGGGATCTTCGCCGTCAGCCCCCGCGTCCATGTGGTGTGGAGCCCCTTCCGCTACATCGACAACCATATTTCGGTGCGGCTGCTGGAAAGCCCGCTGGTGGTGCTGGCCCGCAGCCCGCGGTTCAACGTCACCAGTACCGATCCCAATGCGCCGATCCTGCCCGACCTCGACATCGACGTCGACCGGCTGAAGATCGCCCGCTTCCTCGTCGCCAAGCCGGTGATCGGCCAGAAGCGTGAGATCGCGATCGACGGCGTCACCCACATATCCGACGGCCGCGCCATCCTGTCGGCCGATGCCGTGGTGGACAGCGGCGATCGTTTGCAGGCCCATCTCGACGCCGTGCCCGCGCAGAACCGCCTCGCCATGAAGGGCACGCTCACCGCGCCCAGGGGTGGCGTGATCGCGGCGATGAGCGGCCTGACCGACGGATTCACCGCGACGCTGGACGGCAAGGGAACGTGGCAGGCCTGGGACGGGCGGATGGTCGCGACATCGGGCAAGGGCGAGTTGGCGAACATCGCGCTGGTCGCCCGGAACGGAAATTTCGCCGCCAGGGGACCGGTGCGGCCGGGGCTGGTCTTCGCCGGGACGGTCGACCGTCTGACCGCCCCGCAACTGGATGTGGACCTGTTGGCGGGGCTCAACCAGCGGCGTGTGAACCTCAGGGGATCATTGAAGTCGCCTGCCCTCTCCGCCACTGCACAGGGGCTGATCGACCTCGGCAAGAGCCGGTTCAGCGCGCTGAAGATCGATGCCGCCCTGCTGACCCCCGGCGCGATCATGGAGAAGGTGAAGGGGCAGGACGTCCGCGCCTCCGTCATTCTCGACGGCCCGATGGCGACGCCCTTCATCGACTATGACATCAGCGCCAGACATCTTGCCTTCGACGCCACCGGCATTGACGATCTGAAGGCCAGCGGGCGCGCGGTCATCGATGCCGACCGTATCCGCATCCCGGTCAGCGCCACCGCCAGCCGCGTGACCGGCCTCAACGCTGCGGCGGGTGGTCTCCTGCAAAATCTTCGCGTCAAGGGCGACTTTGCCTATGCGGCGGGCAAGCTCATCAGCGACAATCTCAAGATCGACAGCGACCGGGTGGACGCCACCGCCATCGTGCTGGCCGATCTGGACAAGGCCATGTATCGCGGCGCGCTCAAGGGCCGGGTCAATGACTATAAAATCGACGGCGTCGGCATCGTCAACCTCAACACCGATGTTCATCTGGTGCCGGGGCCGAGGGGCAGCTTCGGTCTGGACGGCAGGTTCGGGGTGCGCACGGCCCGCTGGGACAATGCGTCGGTCCGCGATTTCCTGGGCGGCAATGCGGTCCTGTCCGGGCGCATCGGCATGACGCCTGAGGGCAGGTTCACCCTCGCCGGTCTCAAGGGCGCGGCGCCCAATTTTCAGGTCCATTCGGGATCGGGCAGCTATGACACGGATGGCGCGATCGCGTTCGACGCCAGCGCATCCTCCCGCCAATATGGCCCGCTCGCGCTGACCGTGCGCGGCACGATGGAGCGTCCACAGGCCGTGTTACGCGCCGCCCGTCCCCATGTCGGCGTGCAACTCCAGGACGTGGTGGCAAAGCTTCATGGCGAGGCGGGGGGCTATCGGCTCGAAACCACGGGCGGCTCGCCCTACGGCCCCTTCTTCGCCAATGTGCTGATCCGCACGGCGAAAGGCCCGCTCACCATCGACATCACGAAAGCCCGCTTCGCCGGAGTCGACATGAACGGCACGGTGCGGCAAAGCGCCGCCGGTCCCTTCACCGGCCAGCTGGCGATGAACGGGTCGGGCATCACCGGCACGGCCCGGCTGACGGCGGTGGGCAAGGCGCAGGGCGCCCAGCTCAACGCCACCGCCAGCAATGCGAAATTGCCCGGAGAGGCGGATGTGGTGATCGGCCGCGCGCTGATCGCGGCGAACATGGTGCTGACCGATCAGCCGCAGATCAGCGCCGATGTGCAGATGGCCAATGCCGCCTATGGCGATTATGTGGTGCGCAAGGCCCGCGGCCGGATCGACTATCAGGGCGGACGCGGGCGGGCGCAACTGGTCGCGGACGGATCGACCGGCGTGCCCTTTTCGCTGGCCGTGAACGCCGCGCTGCGCCCGACGCTCTACGCCGTGGCGCTGGACGGCAAGGCGAGCAACATCCCCTTCCGCTTCGCCCAGCCCGCCATCGTCCGCATCGAAAGGACGGGATATCGCCTGGAACCCGCGACGCTGGTGCTGCCGCAGGGCCGGGTGGACCTGGCCGGGCGCTTCGGCGACCAGAGCGCGATGCAGGCGCGCTTCAAGGATTTCGACCTCGCCATCGTCAACATGGCGTCGCCGGGCATCGGCATCAGCGGCAAGGCCACCGGCACGCTGGACTTCGCCCGGAGCGGCAACGCCTTCCCCACCGCGACCACGCGCCTGGCGATCAGCGATTTCCGCCGGTCCAGCCTGACCGCCGTGTCCGATCCGGTGTCGATGGCGATCGAGGGCAAGCTGTCCGGCGCGGGCAGCGACATGCGCGGCCTCATCCGGCGCGGCAATGCGACGCTGGGCCGCTTCGTCGCGACGCTCGCCCCGCCGGGACCGGGCGCGAGCTGGAGCGAACAGTTGCAGTCCGCACCTCTGGGCGGGGGCATCCGCTATGCCGGGCCAGCCGATGTCCTGTTCTCCTTCGCGGGCCAGGCCGACCAGCAACTGACCGGCCCGATCGCGGTCGCGGCGGATTTCGGCGGCCGTCTGAGCGCGCCGCGGCTGAACGGCATCGTCCGCGCCAATGCGCTGACCTATGAGAATGAGACGTTCGGTACCCGCGTCACCCAGATGCGGCTCGACGGGCGCTTCACCAACGACCGGCTGGAGCTGCGCGACTTTTCGGGCCGGGCGGGCGACGGCACGGTGCAGGCGAGCGGCACGGTGGGCCTTGCGGCGGACAGCGGCTATCCCATGGACATTGCGGTGAAGCTGGACCGCGCCCGCCTGGCCCGTAGCGAAGCGATTACCAGCGTGGTCAGCGGCACGCTCAACATCACCAACAGCGCGGCCGATGGCGGGCTGATCAGGGGCGATCTCTCGCTGCCCGAAACCCGCTATCGCGTGGCGTGGCAGGGCGGCACCGACATCCGCCAGTTGACCGGGGTGCGGCGCAAGGGTGAGGGCACCGACCTGCTCGACCAGCGGCTCGCCGCACGGCAGACGGCCGCCAGGCCGACGACATGGAAGCTGGATGTCCGGGTCCGTGCCGACAATGAGATTTACGTGACCGGCATGGGCCTCGATTCCGAATGGAAGACGGACATGCGCGTCACCGGCACCGCCTCCGACCCGCGCGTGGTCGGCAGGATCGAGGTGATCCGGGGCCGCTACAGCTTCTCGGGCCATCAGTTCGATCTGGAACAGGGCGTCATCACCTTCAACGGGCCGATGATGAACCCGGTGCTGGCGATCCGCGCCGAAACGAAGATCAATGATGTGACCGCGGGCATTGCCGTGGGCGGCACGGCGCAGCAGCCGGACATCGCCTTCGTCTCGACGCCGGCCCTGCCGCAGGACGAAATCCTTGCCCGCATCCTGTTCGGCGACAATGTCGCGAACCTCAGTGCCACGCAGGCGATCCAGCTTGCCGCCGCGCTGAACGGACTGCGCGGGGGCGGCGGGGGATTGAATCCCATGGGCAAGCTGCAAAATGCCTCCGGCGTCGATCGCATCGGCATTGTCGGCGGCGACGAGGCGACCGGGCGCGGCACATCGCTGGCGGTCGGGCAGCATATCTCCAACAATATCTATGTGGAGGTGATCACCGATCCCAAGGGCTTCACCGCGACCCAGCTCGAAATCTCGCTGTCCAGGACGTTGAGCCTCTTGTCGAAGACGGGCACCAATGCGGGATCGTCCGCGAACCTGCGCTATTCGAAGGATTATTGAACCCGTCCGGCTATCCGCATGTGCCGGGCAATTCGGATGCCGCCGCCACCGCAGCCGACTGTTCCGGCGCGCGGCGGGGCGTCTCCATCCGGTTGACGCCGCAGACCGATTGACAGTCGCCCTGCTTGGCGCAAAAAGAACAAATCAGGAACAAATGCTATGACCGAGTCGGTGAAGACCCTCGCTGCCTTACGGCGGCATATCGCATCGCTGGACGGGATTCCAGCCGCGCAGACCTGCGCCCGGGTGGCGACGGGGCATGCGCCGCTCGATCAGGCGCTGGACGGCGGACTGGCACGCGGCCGGGTGCATGAGTTTTTCGCCACTGCGGAAGAGGAGGGCGCAGCGGCCGGACTGGCGCTGATCCTGGCGCGGCTGGCGGCAGGCGAAGCGCCGCTGCTCTGGTTGCGGACGGCAGCGGCGGGGCGCGTCGGCGGCATGCCCTATGGTCCGGGCTTGGCCGCGCTGGGGATCGATCCCGAACGGTTGCTGATCGGCATGATGGCGGATGACGCCATGCTGCTGCGCGCCGCGGTGGATGGATTGCGCTGCCCTGCCCTGGGCGCGCTGGTGGTGGAATTGCGGGGACGGGCGCCCTTGCTCGACCTGACGGCCAGCCGCCGGCTGGCGCTGGCGGCGGAAGAATCGGGCGTGACGCCGCTGCTGGTCCGGCTGGGCGGTGACCCGGTGCCGAGCGCGGCCGATACGCGATGGCGGGTGGCGGCTGCGCCTTCACTTCCCCTGCCGGGAAATGGGCCGGGCATGAGCGTTTTCGACCTGCATCTGCTGCGGCGGCGGGCGGGACGGGATGGGCTGCATTGGCGGCTTGCATGGGACAATGGCCGGGGCGTGTTTGAAGAGATGGGAGGTGGGCGCGATGAACGCCATGACCTTGGACAGCAGCACAGCGGGAGACATGATCGCCCAGCGCCGCTACCTGGCGCTGTGGTTCCCCTTCCTGCCGATCGACCGGCTGCGGATCGCGCGGCCTGAGCTTTGGGGTTCGCCGGGTGACGGGCCTGCGGTCGTCGTCGAACCCGTGCGTGGCGCCATGCGGCTGGCGACGCTGGACGCCGATGCGCTGGCGCTGGGACTGACCCCTGGCATGACGCTGGCCGATGCACGCGCCCGCGAGCCCGATCTGCGCGTGTTCGATGCCGACTCCCATGCCGATCAGGATTGGCTGGAACGGCTATGCGACGGTTCCGCCCGCTATACGCCGCTGGCGGCACTCGATTCCCCCTTCGGCCTGATGCTCGACATCAGCGGCTGCGCGCATCTCTGGGGCGGCGAGGAAGCGCTGGCGCGCGAGGCCGCCGACCGGCTGGAGCGGCATGGCATGCGGGTGCGCCACGCGCTGGCCGGAACGGCGGAGGGCGCGCATGCGCTGTGCCGCTTCCCGGTCGGCGCGGCGGCGGATGAGGATGCGGCCCTGCGCCGCCTGCCCGTCGAGGCCTTGCGGCTGGAGGAGGAGGAGAGCGCGGTGGCGCTGCGCCGGGCGGGGCTGCGCACCGTGGGCGATCTGGCGGCGCGCCCGGCGGCGGTGCTGGCGGCGCGTTTCGGGGAGGAAGCGGTGGATGCCCTGCATGCGCTGCTGGGGCTGGGGCGGCGGCCGCTCGCGCCCCGGCGGCCGCGCCCGGCGATCCGGATCGAACGGCGCTTTGCCGAACCCATGGGCAGCACGGCCTTTGCGCTGAAGACATTGACGGACATGGCGGCGGAGGCTGGCGAAAGGCTGGGCGAACGCGGGCAAGGCGGCCGCCGGTTCGAGGTGGTGTTCTTCCGCAGCGACGGCCTGGCCTTCCCGCTGCGGGTCGAAACCAGCCTGCCGGTGCGCGATGCGCCCGCGATCATGCGGCTGGTGCAGGAACGGATCGAGGCATTGTCCGATCCGCTCGATCCGGGTTTCGGCTTCGACATGCTGCGCCTCACCGTTCCGCAGGCCGAGCCGATGGCGCCGACCCAATTGGCGCTGGAGGGCGGCGAGGCCCGTCGCGAGGAAAGCGTCGCGGCGCTGGTCGACCGGCTGTCGATCCGGGCGGGGCGGGCGCGCATCCAGCGGCTTCACCCAGGCGACAGTCATATCCCCGAACAGGCCCAACTCGCCCTCCCTGCGGTGGAGAGCCGTCCGCCGCTGAACTGGCCGCAGCGGCAGGAGCCAGGCGATCCGCCAATGCGGCCACTGCATCTGTTCGATCCGCCCCAGCCGATCGAAGTGGTGGCGCAGGTGCCCGACGGCCCCCCGCATCGCTTCCGCTGGCGCCGTGCCAGCCATGAAGTGACCCGCTATGAGGGGCCGGAGCGGATCGCGCCCGAATGGTGGACGGCCAAGGACGGCACATTGGAGAGCGAAAGCGCGGGACTGACGCGCGACTATTACCGGGTCGAGGATGCGCGCGGGCGGCGCTACTGGATTTTCCGCAATGGCCTTTACGGGACGGAGGCGGTGCATCCGGGCTGGTATATCCATGGCCTGTTCGCATGAAAGGGCGCGGCAAAGGCCCCGATCCTGCCAAGCCCAAATCCACCGACCGGCGGGAATGGAACGCGCTGGAGGCGGCGCGTAGGCAAAGCAGGAGCCATGAGTCTCCCCCAGCCATGCCTTCGGCAGCCCCTTCTTTCGCGGAGGTGGGCGTCATGAGCAATTACAGCTTCCTGCACGGCGCTTCGCATCCATCCGATCTCATCGCAAGGGCGATCGAACTGGGGCTGCATACGATCGGCCTTGCCGACCGCAATAGCGTGGCGGGCGTGGTGCGCGCTCATGTCGCGCTGCGGGATGCCCCCGCCAAGGCACGGGAAGCATGGAGCGACAGAAAGAAGGAAAGAGGAGAACCGCCGGAGCTGACCGAAAAAGAACGAGCGGCCTGCGAAACCGATTTGCGGCTGATCGTTGGAGCCAGGCTGGTTTTTGTCGACGGGACGCCGGATATTCTTGCCTATCCCACCAGCCGTCCGGGTTGGGGACGGCTTACGCGTTTGCTGACCCGTGGGAACATGCAGGCGGTCAAGGGCGACTGCATCCTGCGCCTGGACGATCTGATCGCGCATCTGCAGGACATGCAACTGATCGTCTTTCCCTTTTCCACGGCACGACTGCAACAAGCGCACGCTTCCCCCCCGGATTATCCTTTTGCCGATCCTGAACCGGAAGGAGGCTTTCCCCATCTGCGACTGGTGTCCTCCTCCCTACCGCCGATGGACTGGATCGAGACGCTGCATTTGCTGAAAGACAAGGCGCCCGGACGGGTCTGGCTGGGGCTTAGCCTGGGTTATCAGGGGCGAGATGCGCGGCATATCGCAAATATGCAGAAGGTCGCGACGGAACTGGATGTGCCGCTGCTGGCCAGCAATGACATTCTCTATGCAGAGCCATCGGCAAGGCCCTTGCAGGATGTGTTGAGCTGCATCCGGGAAGGGGTGACGCTGAAGGATGCGGGGCGCAGGCTGGAAGCGAATGCGGAACGCCATTTGAAATCCCCGGCGGAAATGGCCCGGTTGTTTGCCGCATGTCCGCAGGCGATTGCGGAAACCGTCCGCTTTGCGGAAGGCGTCGATTTCCGTCTGACCGACCTTCAATATGAATATCCCCATGAGCCGGTTCCTCCGGGGTGGTTGCCGGACGACTGGTTGGAAAATCTGGTTCGCAGGCGAGCCAGGCGGCGCTATGGCCGCCGATTGCCACCCAAGGTCAGGGCATTGATCGGACAGGAACTCAGGCTGATCCGTAACCGGAATTACACCTATTATTTCCTGACCGTTTACGATCTGGTGCGCTTCGCGCGCGCGCAGAAGCCGCCCATCCTCTGCCAGGGACGGGGGTCGGCAGCCAATTCGATCGTCTGCTTCCTGCTGGATGTGACGTCCATCGATCCATTGCGGCATGACCTGCTCTTTTCCCGTTTCGTGTCGGAAGAACGCAATGAGCCGCCCGACATCGACGTCGATTTCGAACATGAACGGCGCGAGGAAGTGATGCAGCATATCTACCGCCGTTATGGACGGGAACGGGCGGGCATCACCGCAACCGTCATCCACTATCGGTCGCGCAGTGCCCTGAGGGAAGTGGCGAAGGCGCTGGGACTGAGCGAAGATGTCGTGACGCGCCTTTCCAGCACGATATGGGGCAGCTATTCCGGCGATCTGGGCGATGCGCGTTTCAGGGATGCAGGCTTCGGGCTGGAGAATCCGGAAATCATGCGGTTGCGGGCCTTGGTCGAGCAATTGATCGAGGCGCCTTTCCCCCGGCATCTTTCGCAGCATGTCGGCGGTTTCGTACTCACCCACAACCGGCTCGATGAGACGGTTCCGATCCATAATGCCGCCATGCCGGATCGCAGCTTCATCGAATGGGACAAGGATGACATCGATGCTCTCGGCCTGATGAAGGTCGATGTGTTGGCGCTCGGCATGTTGAGTTGCATTCGCCGCGCCTTCGACCTGATGCGGGAGCAGGGGCTGGGCGACCATCAGTTGACGGTCGATCTGGAGGCAGGGGATGAACAGGTCTATGCCATGCTCGGCAAGGGTGACAGCATCGGCGTTTTTCAGGTGGAAAGCCGGGCGCAGATCAACATGTTGCCGCGCCTGAAACCGCGCAATCTCTATGATCTGACCGTGCAGGTCGCGATCGTCCGGCCGGGGCCGATCGAAGGCGACATGGTGCATCCCTATTTGCGACGGCGCTGTGGTGAGGAAAAGGTCGACTATCCCCGACCGTCGCCGGAACATGGGCCGCCCGATGAGCTGAAAAAATTGCTGGGCGATACCTATGGCGTTCCCCTGTTTCAGGAACAGGCGATGAAATTGGCGATCGTGGCTGCCGGTTTCTCTTCCTCGGAGGCGGACGCTCTACGCCGTGCCATGGCGACCTTCCGCAATGTCGGGACCATCCACCATTTCCGGGAAAAGATGGTCAGGGGCATGGTGGCGCGCGGCTATGAAGCCGAGTTCGCCCAGCGCTGCTTCAAGCAGATCGAGGGTTTCGGCAGCTATGGTTTTCCCGAAAGCCATGCGCTGTCCTTTGCGCGGCTGGTCTATGTGTCGGCCTGGATCAAATGCCATCAGCCTGCCGTGTTCGCCTGCGCCCTGCTCAATTCGCAGCCCATGGGATTTTACGCGCCCGCGCAGATCGTGCGGGACGCGCGGGAGCATGGCGTCACCGTCCATGATGTCGATGTGAACATGAGCGGATGGGACAATAGGCTGGAACCGCTTTTGCGCCTGCGGGATCGCGGGCGGGGCGAGGGCGAAGGGAGGGCGATCGCCCTGCGGCTGGGGTTCCGCCAGGTCGATGGCTTTCGCGAGGATTGGGCGAAGCAACTGGTCGCCGCGCGGGCGGACGGGCTGTTCGCGGGCATCGAGGATATGGCCCGTCGCGCGCGATTGCCGGCGCGGGCCCTGCGGCTGCTGGCGGATGCCGATGCCTGCCGGTCGCTGGGACAGGACCGGCGGGCAGCCTTGTGGGAGGCGCGGCGGACGCCTTCGCATGAACTGCCCTTGTTTGCCGCCGCCAAAGTTCGTGAACTGGGCGAGGAACCGGATGCGTTGCTGCCCGCCATGGCCTTGTCGCAGCAGGTGGCGACGGATTATGCGGTGACGCGGCTGTCGCTCAAGGGGCATCCGATGCAGTTCCTGCGACCGGTCTTCGCGGCGGAGGGGGTACTGAGTTGCGCGGAGGCGGCGGCGGCGAAGAACGGCGCGCTGGTCAAGACGGCGGGTGTCGTGCTGGTACGGCAGCGGCCGGGCAAGGGCAACGCGATCTTCATCACGATCGAGGATGAGACGGGGATCACCAATATCCTGCTTTGGGCACGATTGTTCGAAAGGCAGCGAAGGCCGGTCATGGCCTCGCGGCTGATGCTGGTGGAGGGGGAAGTCCAACGCAGCAGGGAAGGTGTCGTCCACCTGATGGCCAGCCGGATTCACGATCGCAGCGCTGAAATGGCGCGCCTGACCGAAGGGTTGGGGGAAGGGACCGGCCGGTCCCGGCATCGGCGCCCAGCCGGACATCCGCGCAATGTCCGGATCTTGCCGCAATCCCGGGATTTTCATTGAGAAAGCGCAATGCCGGTTTGCCGCCGGAAGCGGGACATTGCATCCTGCCCGCGCGATAGCTTGGGAAGGGAGAGCGCAGCAGAAGCTCGTAGTGGAAGGCAGAGCCTGTACGGCGCAGGTCGTTCCACTTCCCCCTCCACATGCTTCGCATGGTCCCCCTCCCCATCTCCCGATGGGGAGGATTCCGGAAGATGCGTCTCCTCCCTCCATCTGACATCGACCAAAAAGGTAAAAGGCCCGCCGCGCCAGTCGCGCAGCGGGCCTTTTCAGTGCATGAAGCAGCAGGCGGGCAGAGCGGCGCCGAAGCCCTCCGGTTGATCTGGCCGAAGGACTGGATCAGCGCTTATTCGCCATCATCCTCCGCTTCGGGTCCGGCCATCATCCCTTCGGCGACTTCCTCGGTCTTGCCGCGGATCGCCTTCTCCAGCTTGTCCGCCAGTTCGGGATGTTCTTTCAGATAGGTTTTGGCATTCTCCCGGCCCTGACCGATGCGGATCGAGTCATAGGAGAACCAGGCGCCCGATTTCTCGACCAGACCGGCCTTCACGCCGATGTCGAGCAGTTCGCCGATCTTGGACACGCCCTCGCCATACATGATGTCGAATTCGACCTGCTTGAAGGGCGGGGCGACCTTGTTCTTGACCACCTTCACCCGGGTCGTGTTGCCGACAATATCCTCACGGTCCTTGATCTGGCCGGTGCGGCGAATGTCGAGACGGACCGAGGCGTAGAATTTGAGCGCATTGCCGCCGGTCGTGGTTTCGGGATTGCCGTACATGACGCCGATCTTCATGCGCACCTGGTTGATGAAGATCACCATGCATTTGGAGCGGGAGATCGAACCGGTCAGCTTGCGCAGCGCCTGGCTCATGAGGCGCGCCTGAAGGCCGACATGGCTGTCGCCCATTTCGCCCTCGATTTCGGCACGCGGCACCAGCGCCGCGACCGAGTCGACCACCAGCACGTCGATCGCGTTCGAACGCACCAGCGTGTCCACGATCTCCAGCGCCTGTTCGCCGGTATCGGGCTGGGAGACGATCAGTTCGTCGATATCGACGCCCAGCTTCTTGGCATAACCGGGATCGAGCGCATGTTCCGCATCGACAAAGGCCGCGATCCCGCCGCCCTTCTGCGCCTCGGCGATGGCGTGCAGCGCCAGCGTCGTCTTGCCCGAGCTTTCCGGGCCATAAATCTCGATGATGCGCCCCTTGGGCAGGCCACCGATGCCCAGCGCGATATCCAGCCCCAGCGATCCGGTCGAGATCGCCTCGATCTCGATCTTTTCGCGGCTGCCCAGCTTCATCGCCGAACCCTTGCCGAAGGCACGGTCGATCTGGGAAAGGGCCGCTTCCAATGCTTTCTGTCTGTCCATTGTCCCTGTCTTCTTGGAATCGATGAGTGAGAGCATTGCGGTCATCGGCCTATCCCCTGTCAAGCGGAACGCGCCGATTCTCTGGCGCATGGCCAGCATGTATCTTGTTTGCTCCATAAGAACAAGAGGGGAACAGAAATTTCCTACGCGACTCCCAGAACCTTGCCCAACGCCCGCTCCACCGCGCCGATGGTAAAGGGTTTGGCCAGGGTCGGACGATCCGCATGACTGCTGGGAAGATCGTCGGCCATGCCGCCCGTCGCGAAAACGAAGGGAATGCCGCTCTGGGCCAGAATGTCCGCCACGGGCCAGCTTTTCTCGCCATGCAGATTGCAGTCGACCAGCGCCGCGTCAAACCCGCCCTCACGCGCACGGGCGCAGGCTTCGTCGACGGATTCGGCAATGGCGTGCAGGCGATATCCCAGCGTGTCGAGATAATCCTCCAGCATCATGCCGATCATCGCTTCATCTTCCACGATCAGGATGGTCTTGCCGTCCGCCATGCTTGGTCCCCAATTTCTGCCCGATCGCTACCCTGAGCGCGATACGCTGCCGAGCATAATCACCGATGGCTTAAGAAGTTCATTCCGCCGCAGGGCGCGTCGCCAACGCATCCCTCGCCGCTTCCGCCAACTGACTGACCGAAAAGGGTTTTGGCAGGAATGCGACATTGGCGATATCGATCGATTTGCGCAACTGTTCCTCCGCATAACCGGACATGAAGAGCACCGGCAGGTCGGGATGGACAGCCCGCGCCCGCGCCACCATGGACGGACCGTCCATGTTCGGCATCACCACGTCGGAGATCAGCAGGTCGATCTTCTCGCCGCCGCCCAGCACTTCCAGCCCCTGTTCGCCGTCATTGGCGGTCAGGACCTTATAGCCCTGCCGCGTGAGCGCCCGCTCCGCGACGGCGCGCACCATATCCTCATCCTCGACCAGCAGCACCGTACCGGTGCCCCAGGTTTCGGCACGGCGGACGGGCACCTTGGGCTGGGCGGCCTGTTCGGCATCGGCGCCCTGATAGACCGGCAGATAGATGACGAAGCTCGCCCCGCGTCCCAGTTCGGATTCGGCGAAGATGAAGCCGCCCGACTGTTTGACGATGCCGTAGACGGTCGAGAGGCCGAGGCCCGTCCCCTTGCCCAGTTCCTTGGTGGTGAAGAAGGGCTCGAAGATCTTGGACAGGATGTCGGGCGGGATGCCAAGGCCCGTGTCCGACACCCGCACCGCCGTATAGTCGGCGGGCGGCAATATGTCGCTGCGCATTTCCCGCACCTTGGCGGCGGGCACCCCATAGGTCTGGATGTTGAGCGTGCCGCCTTCGGGCATGGCGTCGCGGGCATTGACGGCAAGGTTGACGATCACCTGTTCGAGCTGGCCGGGGTCGGCGCGCACCGCGCCCAGATTGCGGCCATGGCTGACCTCCAGCTTCACGCTTTCGCCCAGCAGGCGTTTGAGCAGATTGGAGACGTCCGCGACGATATCGGGCAGTTGCAGCACCTGCGGCCGCAAGGTCTGCTGGCGCGAAAAGGCGAGCAATTGCCGCGTCAGCCCCGCCGCGCGATTGCTGTTCGACTTGATCTGCTGAATATCGTCATAATCGCTGTCGCCGGGCGTATGGCGCATCAGCATCAGGTCGCAATGGCCGATGATGGCGGTCAGGATATTGTTGAAATCGTGTGCGACGCCGCCCGCAAGCTGGCCGATGGCCTGCATCTTGGTCGCCTGCGCCACCTGCCGCTTGAGCTTGCTCTCCTCGCTATTGTCCTTGAGGCTGAGCAGCACCGCCGCCTCCCCCAGCCCGCGTACGCCCGCCAGGCTGAGCGCGATCGGCTCGTCCGGCTGGCTCCGCATGCGCACCGCTACATCGCCCGACATTTGCGGCCCCACGGCAAAGCGGCGCACGGCATCGGCCACCGCCGCCTGATCCTCCCGCACGACCAGATCGCCCGGATAGCTCGGCTTCTCCTCTGGCTTGAGGCCCGCGACGCGCGAAAAGGCCTTGTTGAGGAACAGGACCCGCCCGTCGCGATCCGCCATGGCCAGGCCGAAGGGCAAAAGCGACAGCAGGGTTTCGATATAGGAGAGCGCCGATGTCCCGCCCGCGCTGCCCGCCGGTTCATCGATCAGCAGCAGCAGCATCGGGCCGTCCTGCGCGCCCGACTGGGATCCGGTCGGCTGGGCCGCCCGCTTGAGCGGCACCTGCAGCAAGCGCAGCGGGATGCCCCCGGATTCCTCGCGCGCCAGGAACAGCCGGGCCTTGTCATCGACCCGCATATGCGCGGCGAAATCGCGGCCGGTGATGTTCGCGTCGATCCGCCCGGCGGCGCGCAGCAGGAAAGCCCCGTTGGCCGCGCGGATGCGCCCCTCGCCGCCGATCATCACCGCCATGATGCCCGCTTCGCCCAATTGCCGGCCGGCTTCCCCTGTCAGCAGGCGATGGACATCGTCCAGCGCGCTCGGCTGGCGGACCGGCGAAAAGCGCCAGAGCAGATAATCCTCCGACCGGCCGGTGCGGGAAAGGAAGACATCCAGCCGCAGCGCGCCCTGGACGATCCCCTCGATCCTGGCCTCGCCATCCCGCCACGCCGCGCGCGCCGCCCCGGCCAGTCCATCCGACAGCGCGGTATCCGCGGTGATGTGCGGCGGGGTCGGAAAACCGGGAAACCACTCGCCGAACAGGTCGCTGGCGCAGACCAGCCGCCCGGCACGGTCCGTCACCGCAATCGCCATGTTGGACGCATCGGCCGCCGCCCGCGCGACCGTCCAGTCGGGCACGGCCTCGCCCACCGCCACCTGTTGCGGATAGAGCCTGCGATACCAGCCCATCAGCGCTGCCGCCGCCAGAACCGCCGCGCCGAAGCCTGCGCCCAGCGCCCAGTTCCCGGCGGCATAGACCACCAGAGCCGCCGACATCAGCGCCAGCCCGATCAGCAGGGGCAGGGCCAGAGGCGACGGCCGGTCGGCCGCCCAAGCATCTCCATCCCTGATCGCGCGCGCGGACACTGGCCGGCTATCCCCCTGCATTCGCACTGGACTTGTTCACAATGGACCTGGCTCGCTTCTCCCGATCAGGCAGAGGCGATTTCCTCCAATGCGCCGCTTTCGGGTGCCTTGCCAATCCTCAATTTGCGCGCATGCCATTTCCGGCCCATGCGATGGCGCCAGATCCAGTCGGCAAGGACATAGCCGACCACCGCGAAGGCCAGCGAGATCAGCGCCAGTCCCAGCAGCATGGCGGGCGCCGCCTCGGAAAAAAGCCAGGCGCACCAGTCGCGGATCGACGCCTGTTTATCCACCAGCGCCATGAAACCGGAGGCATCGGCCGTCCGCCCCAGCAGCCAGTTGCCGACCCACACCGACGCCATCAGGAAGAGCGGCGTCGTCGCCGGATTGGACAGGAAGGTCATCGCCGCGGCGATCGGGATATTGGCGCGGAAGGGCAGCGCCAGCAGCGCCGCGCCCGCAATCTGCACGCCCGGGATCAGCAGGAAGATGCCGACCAGCAGCCCCAGCGCCACGCCCCGCGGCACCGACCGCCGGGTGAAGCGCCAGAGCGAGGGTTCCAGCACGCGATGCGCGACCGGGGCCAGGAAGCGGTTCTGTTCCAGGGACTCGCGGGTCGGGGCATTGGCGTGCCACCAGCGGGCGATCCTGCCCATTCCCGCATCCGGCTTCATCAGCGATGCGCCTTCATGATGCGCTGCTGATCCCGCTTCCAGTCGCGTTCCTTGATCGTATCGCGCTTGTCATGGGTCTTCTTGCCCCTCGCCAGCGCCAGTTCGACCTTCGCCTTGCCCCGGCTGTTGAAATAGATCGACAGCGGCACCAGCGTCATTCCCTTGCGCTCCACCGCGCCGTGCATGCGGGCGATCTCCCGCTCATGCAGCAACAGCTTGCGGGGACGCTTGGGCTCATGGTTGAAACGGTTGCCATGGCTGAATTCGGGGATGTTGCTGTTGACCAGCCACACCTGCTCGCCCTTCACCTCGGCATAGCTTTCCGCGATATTGCCTTCGCCGAAGCGCAGCGATTTGACCTCCGTGCCTTGCAGGGCGATGCCCGCCTCGAACACATCCTCCAGGAAATATTCGAAGCGCGCGCGCCGGTTTTCGGCGACGATCTTCTTCTTGTCGAACAGTTCGGGACGGGGACGGGCCATGGAATAATGTCAAACTTCCGTTCGTTTCGAGCGCAGCCGGGAAACGCTCATGATCAACTGGACTGCGCCCGATATGGGGATGGCGTGCTCTTACACCAGCCCCGCAATCTCCAATGCCCGGTCGACGGCAGCGCGGCTGGATTCCGACGGCCAGGTGATCGGCAGGCGGACGTCGCCGGGCATGTCGGGCCGGACGCGCGTGAGGGCATATTTGACCGGGCCGGGTGAAGAATCGCTGAACAGGGCGTCATGCAATGGATAGAGACGATCCTGGAGCGCCAGCGCCCCCCCCCAATCGCCGGACGCGATCGCCTTCTGGAAATCGGCGCAAAGGCGCGGCGCGACATTGGCCGTGACCGAAATGCAGCCCTTCCCCCCCATCGCGTTGAATCCCAGCGCCGTCTCGTCATTGCCCGAAAGCTGGCAGAAGTCGGGCCGCGTGGCGAGGCGCTGTGCGCTGACCCGCCCCAGATTCCCGGTGGCGTCCTTGATGCCGACGATGGTCTGATATTCTTCCGACAGGCGGTGGATCACCGGCACGCCGATATCGGTGATGGTGCGGCTGGGCACATTGTAAAGCAGAATGGGCAGGTCGCAGCGTTCGGCCAGATAGGCGAAATGCTGATAGACGCCATCCTGATTGGGCTTGTTGTAATAGGGCGCGACCACCAGCGCCGCGTCCGCGCCCGCCGCCTGCGCCGCGAACATATGCTCCAGCGCGATTCGCGTGTCGTTGGAGCCGCACCCGGCGATCACCGGCACCCGGCCCGCCGCCTGGTCGACGCAGACGGCGATGACGCGATTATGCTCCTCCACCGTCATGGTCGCACTTTCGCCGGTGGTGCCGCAGGGAACGAGCGCGCTGCTGCCTTCCGCGATCTGCCAATCCACGAACGCGCGAAACGCCGCCTCATCCACCGCTCCATCGCGGAAGGGCGTGATCAGCGCCGGAATCGACCCGGAAAACATCGCATAAACTCCTTCAATTCACCGGGATTCCGGGGCATTATAACGTGTAACACGCGAACGGCGCGCTATAGCGCGTCATTCAGGGCCTGATAAGGATGCAATTGCGATAATGTCCAGTAGGGTGTTGCCTCGTAGTCCTGAATCAGTAACGGTCCGTATGCCTTTGATTGCGCTTTTGCTTTTCACCGCCGGTGCCAGCGCCCAGACGGAGACGGCTGCCCCGCCGCCCGCTTCCGCCTATCCGCCGGGCGCCGTGGTGCAGCCGATTCCCCGCTCGACCGAGCCCAGCCCCTGGCAGCAGGCGCAAAGCCGAATCGGCGTGGCGAGCGATCCCGGCATCTCCGGCACGATCAGCCAGTGGCGCGCCCTGCAGCAGAGCGACGGCCTCGGCTCCTCCACCTATATGAGCTTCATCATGGCCAACCCCGGCTGGCCGGGCGAGGACCGGATGCGGCGGCTGGCGGAAACCGGCATCAATCCCAACAGCTACGATCCGGCACAGGTCATCGCCTTCTTCACCCGCTTCCCGCCGCGCACCGCGACGGGCAATGCGCGCTATGCGATGGCGCTGATGCAGCAGGGACGCATGGGCGAGGCGCGGGTGGCGGCGCGCAATGCATGGATCGGCGGCACGCTGTCGCCCGATGACGAGGCGCGGCTGCTCTCCCTCTTCGGTTCGCAATGGACCTCGGCGGAGCACGACCTGCGCGCCGACGCCCTGTTGTGGAAGGGCGATATCGGCGGGGCGCAGCGGATGCTGGCCTATGTCTCGCCCGCCCGCCGTCCGATCTATGACGCGCGCATCGCCTTCCGGCAGAAGGCGCCCGACGCCGCGATGAAGATGCAGCTCGCCGAAGCGCTGGGCGCCAGCGATGCGGGCTTTGTCGCGGACAAGGCGAACTGGCTGCTCAACACCGGCAACTGGATCGCGGGACGGCAATATCTCGCCAATCGCCCCGCGCTCACCTTCCGTCCGGGCGACGCGGAAAAATGGTATGAAACGCTGCTCGCGCAGGCCCGCGCCGCATCGAACGACAGCCAGTGGAGCTTCGCCTATGGCATCGCCAGCAAGCTGGACGACGCCTATCCCGCCGGCACCGACGTCAACAGCCGCCCGATCGGCGAACGCGACGATTATACCAGCCTCGCCTGGCTGGCGGGATCGACGGCCTTCTACAATCTGAACAAGCCGCTGGACGCGGTGGAGATGTTCCGCCGCTACGCCACCGCCGCCAAGTCGCCGCAGACCCAGTCCAAGGGCTTCTACTGGGCAGGCCGCGCCGCGCTCCAGGCCGGCGATACCGCCAGCGCGAACAGCTATTTCAGCCGCGCCGCCGTCTTCCCGGATCAATTTTACGGCCAGCTCGCGCTCGAACGGCTGGGCCGCCCGATTCCCGCCCCCGCCGCCGTCGAGCGCCCGGTGGAAATCTCCGCCGCGGAGCGCAGCGCCTTCGCCAACCGATCAGTCGTCCGCGCGGTGAAGGCGCTGGGCCAGATGGGCTATTGGGAGGATCAGAGCAAATTCGCCCGCGCCATCGCCAACAATGCCGACAGCGACGCCGACCATTATCTGGCCGTCGAACTGGCGCAGAGCATCGGCCGCCCCGACATGGGCGTGATGGTCGGCCGCCGCGCAGTGTCGAGCGGCCTGACCGGCTATGGCGCCAGCGCCTTCCCTCGCGTGCCGGTGCCGTCCGAAGCGCAATATAACTGGACCATGGTGCACGCCATCGCCCGGCAGGAAAGCCAGTTCGACCGGCAGATCGTCAGCCATGCGGGCGCGCGCGGACTGATGCAGCTGATGCCCGGCACCGCGCGCGAACAGGCGACGAAGCTGGGCATGAGCTATGACGCAGGCTCGCTCAACGATCCCAGCTACAACATCATGCTGGGATCGGCCTATTTCCAGCGGATGCTCGATTATTATGGCGGCAGCTACCCGTTGGCCGTGGCGGCCTATAATGCCGGGCCGGGCAATGTGAACCGCTGGATCAGCACCAATGGCGACCCCCGCCTGCCGGGCGCCGACATGCTGCGCTGGATCGAGCAGATCCCCTTGTTCGAGACGCGCAACTATGTGCAGCGCGTGCTGGAAAATGCGGTGGTCTATGAAGCGATGAACCCCGAACGCGCCCGCTTCCGGGGAACCACGACGCCGCTGTCCAAATATCTCGGCAAGCAGACGCCGGGCTGATAGGGGCGGGGCATGATCACCGCCCATCCCAACTACATCACCCCGGAAGGCTTCGCGAAGCTGCGCGCCGAATATGACCAGCTGCTCGGCGTCGAGCGCCCGAAGATCGTCGAAGTGGTGAGCTGGGCGGCGGGCAATGGCGACCGCAGCGAGAATGGCGACTATCTCTATGGCCGCAAGCGGATGCGCGAGATTGACGGGCAGTTGAAGCGCCTGTCGCGCAAGATGAAGGACGCGAAAATCGTCGACCCGCGCCAGCAGCCCGACAAGAGCAGGGTCTATTTCGGCGCCACCGTCACCATCGCGGACGAGGATGACAATCACCGCACGGTCACGCTGGTCGGCAATGACGAGACGGAGGCCAGCGTCGGCCGCATCGGCTGGAGCACCCCCATCGCCCGCGCCCTGCGCGGCGCGGCGGTCGGCGACCTGCGCCGCGTGATGCTGCCCGCGGGCGAGAAGGAATATGAGGTGATGGCGATCAGCTATCCTGGGGCGTAAACTGATCCCGCAGCCAGCCGCGAAAATCCGCCATGGCCGGGCTGTCCGCCCGCGACATGAGCCGCGTCAGCCAATAGCTGCCCAGGTCGACCGCGATGTCGAAGGGCTGGACCAGCCGCTCCGTCCGCAATTCCGCCTCGAACATCGCCGCCGGGGCCAGCGCGACGCCATGGCCCGCCAGCGCCGCCCCCACCATCAGGACCGAGCTGTCGAACACCGGGCCGCGCAGGGCGGGACAGGCCATACCCGCCGCCGCGAACCAGCGCGGCCATTCATCGGCGCGATAGGAACGCAGCAGCACCTCCCCGGCCAGCGCGGCGGGACCGGACAGGCGCGCCGCCACCTCCGGCGTGCAAAGAGGCGTCAATGGCGCGCGCATGATGGGTTCGGCATGGGTCCCATGCCAGGCGCCGTGGCCGAAGCGGATCGCCAGATCCACCCCCTCCCCCGCCAGATCGACCCGGTTGTTGTTGGTCATGATCCGCAGGTCCACATGCGGAAAGGCGCGCCCGAAATCCGCCGCCCGCCGCAACAGCCAACCGCCCGCGAAGGTGCCGACCACCGCCACCGTCAGCACTTCGCGCGCCCGGCCGCCAAGACAGCGCTCCAGCACCGCTCCGATCCGGTCGAAGCTGTCGCCCAGCACCGGCATCAGCGCCAGTCCTTCGTCGGTCAACGCCAGTCCGCGCGGCAGGCGCCGGAACAGCGACGCCCCGATGCGCGCCTCCAGCGCGGCGACCTGCTGGCTGACCGCGCCCTGGCTGACGCACAGTTCGATCGCCGCGCGGGTGAAACTCAGGTGCCGCGCGGACGCCTCGAAGGCGCGCAGGGCGTTGAGGGGAAGCTGGGCACGATCCATATCCGGATATTAGTTCAACTGATGGCTCTGTCGAGAATAGATGCTTTGCCTCTCCCGCGTTCCACCGCCAGTCTTGGACAAAGCGGAATGAAGGAGGATCATCATGCGGCGCGCCCTGTGCCTTTCCATTAGCCTGGCTGCGGCCCTATTGTCTCCGTCGGGGGCGGCCCATGGCGCCAACGATCCGCTGCTTCGCCCGATCGAACCCGATTATGCCCGGCAGTGGCTCGACCCGGAAAGGCCGCACCGCATCTTCGGCAACAGCTACAGCGTCGGCTTCGGCGGTCTCAGCGTCGCGCTGATCCGTACCGATGCGGGCCTGATCCTGATCGACGGCGCATTGCCCCAGGCCGTCCGCGACATAGAGGCGAATATCCGCGCGCTTGGCTTTTCGATCCGCGACGTGAAGCTGATCCTGTCCACCGAACCCCATTATGACCATGCCGGGGGCCTTGCCGCGCTGGCCCGCGACAGCGGCGCGCCCGTCGTCGCCAGCGCCTATGCCGCGCAGGTGCTGCGCAAGGCCGGCAAGGATGCGAACGACCCGCAGGCATCGATCTTCGTCCGCATTCCCGCCGTCACGAAGCTGCGCATCGCCCGCTCCGGCGAAGCCGTCAGGCTGGGCGGCGTCACCATCACCCCCGTCGCCACACCGGGCCACACCATGGGCAGCATGAGCTGGCGCTGGCGATCCTGCGAGGGACGCGACTGCCGCGACATGGTTTTCGCCTCGAGCCTCAACGCCGTTTCGGGCGACGGCTATCGCTTCTCCGACCCGGCCCACCGTTCGCAGGTCGCCGCCCTTCGCAAGAGCTTCGCGATCATGCGGGCGCTGCCCTGCGACATGCTCATCACCGCCCATCCCGATCAGGGCAAGGGCGCGAACTGCCGCAGCTATGCCGACAGCGCGCAGGCCCGGCTCGATGCAAGGCTCAGGAAGGAAGCGAGCGCCAGGCCCTGGAACGCGCTGCGTTAAACCGGACGCAAGTCGCGCGCTCCAGACCTGTGTTTTCGCATCGCTTCAGGCGCAAAACCCGAGCAAAGGAGTCCCGTGCCTCCAGCTCGCCCGCCTTTGCGCGCGATGCTCTAGTCATGCGGACGCAGCGCCTCGTTGAGCATCCGCATCACCTCCGCGATCGGTTCGGTCACGGTCACGCTGCGGCCTTCGCCAAAGCGGATGCGGGTGCCGTCGTTGACGGAGGAAACGAAGGTGACCTGCGCGGCATTGACGGCGGTTTCGGTCCGGTCGGCGCCCACGAACATGACGAGCATGCATCTCTCCTTCTTATTGGAAGGCGAGCTTAGAGGGATTTCCGGTCAGATGGAACATCTGGCAGCGGATCAGGCCGCCTGAATCGCGCGGATGAAGTCGCTGGCCCGCGCGTCGAGCCGGTGCGCCCCTTCCGCCAGGCGGCTCGCGGCCTTGCGCATCGCCGTCGCTCCCTCGACGACGGCACCGGCATCGTCGCTGATCTGCGCGGCGCTGACGCGGATATGTTCGCTGGATTGGCCCGCCTCGGCGACGCTCCCGGCAATCGCCCGGCTGAAGGCGCCGTGACGCGCCACCGCCTCGAACACGGAAGCCGACAGCCGGTTCGCCGTCGCGATCGCGGCATCCATATGCGCATGGCCCTGTGCGACATGGCTGACGGTCTGCCGGACATGATCGATGCGGCGGGAAATCTCCGCCGCCGCGTCACGGGTCTCCCCGGCGAGCGACTTCACCTCCCGCGCGACCACGGCAAAGCCCTGCCCGGCCTCTCCCGCCCGCGCCGCCTCGATCGCGGCATTGAGCGCCAGCGTGGTCGTCGCCCGCGCGATCGTATCGATCAGTGCCGTGACTTCACCGATGCCGTCCGCCTGGACGCGCAGGGCCTGGGTCTGGACCGAACCCTGCCGGGTCTGCTCCACCGCGGATCGGATGGCGGCACCCGCCTCGCGCACTTCCTCCTCCATCGACTGGAACAACAGGCCCAGTTCGCGGCCGGATGCGGCAATGCCCGCCATGTTCCCGGCGGTCTGCGCCGCGGCCACCGCCATCCCCGCCGACGCTTGGCCATTATGCGCCGCCCGCTCCGCCGCTTCGGCCGCAAAGCGCGAGATCATGTCCGCCATGCCCACCAGATCGGCGATCAACGCCTCGACATCGCTCCTGAAGGTCTGGCTCTCCCACGTCACGCGCTCCAGCCGTTCGACCCGCGCGATCGCGACCAGCGCATCGCGCTCGGCCGCCAGCTTCAGCAACAGCTGCCCGCCGACCACCCCCGCATAACGGCCCGCATCGACCACGATCAACCCTTCGCAGCCCTGCCCCTGCGCGGCGTAGAGATCGATCAGCGCTTCGACGCTGGCGCTGCGCTCGACCCGGGCGCAGGGCCGGACATGGTCATCCAGCCGCCCACCGAAAATGGGGTTGCGCAGCAGCGCATGGCCGAAGGGGTTGAACAATATGCGCCGCATGTCGCGCTCATAAATGGCACCCGCGGGGCGCCCCTGTGCATCCAGAACGGGCAGGAGGCGCAGCGCCGGGTCGGCCTGGAAAAATGGTCGACGGCCTCGGACAGGGGCCGGCCCAGCGGGATCGTCGGCCCGGCCGCGACGAAGGGCAGGCCGGCGCCATGCTGCGGAGCCGGATGGGCGATGGATCGGTCGAGCATCTGGGGCGCGTACATGGCGCCCGGATAAGCCCGCAGTGGTAAACGAGCCGTTAGATTTTGATGACAATTTTGTTACAAGTCGTTGTTTTCAGTTATTTTTTCAAGGAACCCGATAGCCGTAGGCCTTGGCCGCCAGCTTCACCACCTCTGGGTCGGCTTCCGGGAAATCCATCGGCACCAGCTTTTCCAGCCGCTTGGCAACGGCAGTCAAGGCCGCGATCCGCCCTGCCTTGCGATGATTATTGTCGATCACCCGCCAGGGCGCATAGCGGGTGTCGGTCCTGGCGAACATGGCATGCATGGCGTCGAGATAATCCGCCCGTTTCGCCCGGTTGCGATAATCGTCCGCGCCCGTCTTCCATCGCTTCCACGGCGTGTCGAGCCGCTGGGCGAGTTGCTCGTCCTGCGTCTCCTGCGTGATGTGGACGAACAGCTTGACGATATTGGTCCCGGCATCGACCTGCTGCCTTTCGAAGGCGTTGATCTCCTCATAGGCGCGTTTCCACTCAGCCTTGGAGCAGAAGCCCTCGACCCGCTCCACCAGCACCCGGCCATACCAGCTCCGGTCGAAGATGGAGATGTTGCGCCCGGCGGGCAGCCGCGTCCAGAAGCGCCAGAGGAAATGATGGTCGCGCTCCGCCTCGGTGGGCGCTGATATGGGGTGGACCTGATAGTAGCGCGGGTCCCATTCGGCCGTCATGCGCTTGATGATGCCGCCCTTGCCCGCCGCGTCCCAGCCCTCCAGCATGATGACGCTGCGCCGGTCGTGGATGATGTGCGCCACCTGGATCTTGGCGAGCCGCTGCTGGAGTTCGGCCAGCTTCTCCTCATAGTCGCCCTTGAGCTTGGCGCCCTTCTCATAATCGGCAAGGTCGATGGTCATGTCTGCACCTTCCACTGGCCCCGGCGGCACAGCACGAGCTTATACCAAAGGATGGAACCCGCAATCTGCGCGGCGGTTGCAATCAGGCCGGGGCGCCCCTCCTCCACATCGAGCCAGCTTGTCCAGCTGACATAGCCAAGCGCCAGCAGGGTCACGATCGGCGCGATGGGATAGAGTGGCATCTTGTAGGGCGCATGAGCGCTCGCCCCGCCGCGCCGCCCGGCCACAGCCGCGAGCGCAATACCGCCATAGATCGCCACCAGCCCGGTGCCGTTCAACACCAGCAGCAACCGCATCGGCAGGAAACAGGCGAGCGTTCCCAAACCGCCGACGATGATCGTCCCGATCCATGGCGAATCGAAGCGCGGGTGGATCGCCACCAGCCAGTCGTCGATGCGCGGAATCCAGGCACGGTCCCGCCCGGTCGAATAGAAGAAGCGCGCGCAGGCCAGCACGCAGGCGATGATCGCATTGATGATGGCCAGCACGATGCCTGCCGAAACGAGCGCCGATAATGCCGCGCCGCCCCTTTGCCGGACCAGCAGGCCGAAGGGATCATCGGCGGTCAGCAGGGTCGCAAGGTCGATCTTCGCCAGCAGCAGCGCGAGCAGGGGCACGCCTTCGAACAACAACGCCAATCCCAGCGAAGCCAGGATGGTGCGGGCAATGCGCCGGGGCGCCTCATGCATTTCCTCGCCGAAATAGACGGCCATGCCATAGCCGTTGAGCGCGAAGATCGCGATGGTGGTGGCGACCCCGATGGAGGCGGCGCCGGCCGGGGCAAAGCCTTCCCCCGCCCCTGCACCCACCAGCACGACCGGATGGATAAGGAAATCGAGCGCGGGCCGCGCATGATCGGCAAAGCCCAGCGCCATCACCACGACCACCGCCAGCAGTTCGACCAGCAGGAACAGTCCGGTGATGACCGCATTCACCCGGATATTGAGGATCGCCACCAGCGTCGACCCTATCATCACCGCGACGGCGACCGGCACGGCGGGCAACCCCGGCACCACCCGCGCCATGACCGAAGCGATGCCGAGCGCCGCGACCGGCGGGAACAGCACATTGTTGAAGACATTGACGCCCAGCATGACGAACCCCGCCATCGGCCCCAGGGTCTGCGCCACCGCGACATATTCCCCGCCGGCAACCGGCCAGGCGGAGGAGAGTTCGGCATAGATGAAGGCAGTCGCGACGCAGATCAGGCTGGCGAGGATCATCGCCCAGATCGCGCCGGTCCCCGCCGCCTGCAGCATGCCGGGGATGATGACGAAGACCGACGATGCCGGGGTAGTCGCGGACAGGGTGAGGAACAGCACCCCGGCCACGCCCAGGCTGCGCGCCAGGGCGGGCGGCTTTTCCGGCAACATCTGTTCATCAAACATGCGCGTCCCCCTCGCCGCTCCTTACACCAAGAGCGGACGTAAAAAATCCTCCCCGCGCGCAGCGCGGGGAGGATTGGGAAGGGACGCTGATGCTTACGCCTTTGCCTGCGGCTCCACCACGCGGATGTGCAGTTCGCGCAGCTGCTTTAACTCGGCCGGGGCCGGCGCGCCCATCAACAGATCCTCGGCCCGCTGGTTCATCGGGAACAGCGTGATCTCGCGCAGATTCTGCGCCCCGCACAGCAGCATCACGATCCGGTCCACGCCCGCGGCCATGCCGCCATGCGGCGGGGCGCCATATTGGAAGGCGCGGTAGAGGCCGCCGAAACGCTCCTCCACATCCTGCTGGCTGAGGCCGACCTTCTCGAATGCCTTGACCATCAGTTCGGGCGACTGGTTGCGGATCGAGCCCGAAGCAATCTCATAACCGTTGCAGACCATGTCATATTGATAGGCCTTGAGGGTCAGCGGATCCTGACTGTCCAGCGCTTCCATCCCGCCCTGCGGCATGGAGAAGGGGTTGTGCGCGAAGTCGATCTTCTTCTCGTCCTCGTCATATTCGTAGAAGGGGAAATCGACGATCCAGCACAGTTCGAACCGGCCCTTGTCGATCAGGTCCAGCTGCTCGCCCACGCGGATGCGCGCCAGACCCGCCAGCTTGGCGGCCTGCGATTCCTTGCCCGCCGCGAAGAACACGCCGTCATTGGGGCCAAGGCCCAGCGCCTCGACCAGCTTCGCCGTCCGCTCCTCGCCATGATTCTTGGCGATGGGACCGCCGGGCACGCCATCCTTGATGTTGATATAGCCAAGGCCGGAATAGCCCTCGGCCCGCGCCCAGTTGTTCATGTCGTCGAAGAACTTCCGGCTACCCGCGCCGGCGCCCGGCGCCGGGATCGCGCGGATCACGCTGCCGCTCTCCACCAGCGAGGCGAAGATGCCGAAGCCCGACCCCACGAAATGTTCGGTGACGTCGGTGATGACGATCGGGTTGCGCAGGTCGGGCTTGTCCGACCCATATTTCAGCATCGCCTCGGCATGGGGGATGCGCGGGAAGCTGCCCGCCGGGGTCACATGCCTGCCCTCGGCGAACGCCTCGAACACCTGGGCGATCACCGGCTCCATCGTGTTCCAGACGTCTTCCTGGGTGACGAAGCTCATTTCCAGGTCAAGCTGGTAGAATTCGCCCGGCAGGCGGTCGGCGCGCGGGTCTTCGTCGCGGAAGCAGGGCGCGATCTGGAAATAGCGGTCGAAGCCCGCCACCATCAGCAGCTGCTTATATTGCTGCGGCGCCTGGGGCAGGGCGTAGAATTTGCCCGCATGGATGCGGCTCGGCACCAGGAAGTCGCGGGCGCCCTCGGGCGAGGAGGCGGTCAGGATCGGCGTCGAATATTCGGTGAAGCCCGCATCCTCCATCCGGCGGCGCATGTCGCGGATGATCTGCGTCCGCTTGACGATGTTCGCGTGCAGCGTCTCGCGCCGCAGGTCGAGGAAGCGGTAACGCAGGCGGATGTCTTCGGGATATTCCTGCTCGCCCGCCACGGGAAGCGGCAGGTCGGCGGCGGCGGACAGCAGCACCGCGTCCAGCGCGCGAATCTCGATCTCGCCGGTCGGCAGGTTCGGGTTCACGGCCTCCCTGGCGCGGGCCACGACCTTGCCCGTCACCGTCACGACGCTTTCCGCGCGCAGCGATTCGATCACCTTGAAGACCGGCCCGTCGACCTCGGTGACGATCTGCACCATGCCATAATGGTCGCGCAGGTCGATGAAGACCAGATCGCCATGGTCGCGCTTGCGATGGACCCAGCCGGACACGCGCACCTCATGGCCGACCTCCGCCGTCGTAAGGGCGCCGCAGGTGTGGGTGCGATAGGCATGCATGGCGATCTATTCTTTCAGCTTCGTTTTACGGAAATGACAAATTGTTGCAGCGCCGCTATGGGCAGTCTTGTCAAGCATTGACGAGCCCGTGAGCGACGGGCCAGCCCATAATAAGATCGAAGACCATATGCAAATCCATCCGCTGATTACCGACAGCAAGACTCTTGCCCAATTCTGTGCCCGGATCGCCCAATCGCCCTATATCGCGGTCGATACCGAGTTCATGCGTGAAAACAGCTACTGGCCCGACCTCTGCCTGGTGCAGGTCGCGGACGAGCATGAAGCCGCCGCCATCGACCCCAAGGCGCCGGGGCTGGACCTGACACCCCTGCTCGACCTGATGGTCGACAATGAGGATGTGCTGAAGGTCTTCCACGCAGGCGGGCAGGACCTGGAGATCATCTACAATCTGACCGGCAAGACGCCGCATCCGCTGTTCGACACGCAGATCGCGGCGATGGCGCTGGGGCTGGGCGAGCAGATCGGCTACGGCAATCTGGTCGACGCCTGGCTGGGGGTCCAGCTCGACAAGGGCGCCCGCTTCACCGACTGGGCGCGGCGCCCGCTCGACAAGCGGCAGATCGACTATGCGATCGGCGACGTCACCTATCTCATCCAGATCTTCCCCAAGATGCTGGAGGAATTGCGCCGCACCGGCCGGGGCGACTGGCTGGACCAGGAAATGGAGCGGATCAGCGACCCCTCCAATTATGAGAACAAGCCGGAGGAAGCCTGGCAGCGCGTCCGCATCGCCAGCCGCAAGGCCGATGTGCTGGGCCGGCTGAAGGCGCTGGCCGCCTGGCGCGAGATCGAGGCGCAGGACAAGAACCTGCCCCGCGGCCGCATCGTCAAGGATGAGACGCTGGCCGACATCGCCAGCCATCCGCCGCGCTCCCAGGAGGATCTTGGCAAGGTGCGCGGCCTTTCCGCCACCTGGAAGACCAATGATATCGGCGCCCGCCTGATGCTGGCGCTCGCCAACCACCGGCCGCTCGGCAAGGACGAGATGCCCGAGCGCGATCCCAAGCGGCCGGGCCTGGGCAAGGACGGCGCGCTGGTGGCGGACCTGCTCAAGCTGCTGCTCAAGATCCGTTCCCGCGATATCAACGTCGCCGCCCGCCTGATCGCCCGCAGCGACGATATCGACGCGCTGGCGGCGGGGGTTCGTGACGGCCTCTCGATCCTGGAAGGCTGGCGCTATGAACAATTCGGCCGCGACGCGGTTGATCTGGTCGAGGGCCGCATGGCCTTCGCGGTCAGGAATGGCCGCCTGAAAATGACCCGCACCGAATAGGGAGTCCTCATATGCGGACGGCAGCCTTCAGCCTTCTTCTCCTGCTTACCGCCTGCGCCGGGGCGGGTGGCGGGGGTCCGGCCACGCCGCCCGCCAGCGCCGAAGGTCCATGCCGCAATGACGGCCTGGACCGCTTCACCGGCCGGACTGCCAGCACCGCTCTCGGCGTCGAACTGCTGAAGGCATCGGGCGCCCGCACCCTGCGCTGGGGCGCGCCGGGCATGGCGATGACCATGGATTTCCGCGCCGACCGCCTGACGGTCAGCTATGACGAGAAGATGGCGATCACCTCCGCCCGCTGCGGCTGAAGATGATCGCGGCCGGGGATGGAATAAACCATCCCCGCCGGTCGTATTCTCCCCGGCATCAGGCACGATCCCACCGATTGCGCCTGGTCGGCCCGACGGGTGGTCCCCATAGGGCGGCGTAGCGGTGGCGCAATGAGGTTAGGCCCCTCTCGGCGCCATCGCTACGCCATTTCAAACACTTCCTTCCTTTAGCCCATCTCTATAGGCTGGGTGCCCTGAGTCATGAATTGCCCGGTCAAGGAGGGGGAATGCGATGGAAGAGAGGAATGCCTCGGCCCTGATCGACGGACGGATCGCGGAGCTTGGCGACTGGCGCGGCGAGACCCTCGCCCATATCCGCGGGCTGATCCATCAGGCCGATCCCGATGTGACCGAGGAATGGAAATGGCGCGGCGTCCCGGTCTGGTCGCATGACGGCATCCTCTGCACCGGCGAAAGCTACAAGCAGGCGGTGAAGCTGACCTTCGCCAAGGGCGCCTCGCTCGATGATCCCTCAGGCCTGTTCAACGCCAGCCTGGAGGGCAATATGCGCCGCGCCATCGACATCCATGAAGGCGAAGCGATCGACGCGGACGCCTTTCGGTCGCTCATCCGCGCCGCCATTGCGCTCAACCGGGGCAAGAGCCGGAAGAAGGGCTGAAAGGCGGATCACACCTCCAGCCCGATCAGCGTCCCGCTGCCGATCCGCCCGACATAGCGCTTGCCGTCGATTTCCAGCCAGTCGGGCGTCACCTCCAGCCGACGCCCCCTGATCGTCGTGCGCAGATGCTCCACGGCGATCCGGTTGCGCGCCACGATCCGCAGCACCGCCAGCCCGTCACCGCGCGCCGCCATCATGCTGTAGCGGTCGCCGCGCAGCAGGAAATGCCAGCTGCCGTCGGAGGGAATCCATTCATTGCCGTCGACGATCTGCATCGCTTCGCCCTTGGCATCGCCCATCCGCACGCTGATGCGGGTCGCGCCATTGCTGCGGCGCGGCGGGGCGAAGATCAATATCGGCTCGCCCTCCAGCGTCAGCGGGATCGGCGTGTCCCGCAACAGCCGGGAGCCGCCCATGATCAGCGTCGGCAGTTCCGGCGAAAAAGGCAGGCGGTCCCGCGCGAAATGGCGCTGCCGCACGACAGGGTTGGCATGGAAGCCCTGCACCTGCATCGGCGTCAGCCGCCCTTCCTCGACCAGCCCATGACAGGTCGGACAAAGCAGCGTCACCCCATTGCCTTCGGGCAGCCGCAAATAGCGGTAGATGGTCACGCCGCAGCGGACGCAGGCAAAGCCGCAGGCCTGACGGACCTCGTCCCGCTGCTGCGCGGTCAGTTCTGGCAGCGACGGCATCACACGCAAGCCCATGCACGACGACCCCTTGCAATCGCCCGTCCACGCCATTCGCGGACCGGCGTTCCTCCGGCGTCCTTCCTGCTGGCTGGAGGCCGTCGAACGGCCCCTTCTCGCTGTTGCACTATCGATGAAATAAATGCGGACAAGTCAAGAGGCGTGCAGCGATCTTCTATCGTTGGGGCAGCAGATCCAGGTTGCGCGACGCCGCGATCGCCCGGATGCGATCCGGCCGCGGCATGGACTTGATCGCGATTTCGGCGACATCCCCGGCGCTGAACAGCTCGACATTGCCGACATTGAAGATGCGCTGGCCCAGCGTCTGGGTAATCCGCACGCTGCGGATGCTGGACAGCGCGATTTCCGTCCGCTGTTTGGCGAGCAGCCCGCGCTCCATCAGCACTTCCCGGTCGGACAGCGCCAGCCGCTCGCCCTTGTGCAGCACCCACCAGACCCCGATCGCCAGGATGCCGACGACGGAGATCAGCAGCAGGACGAACAGAAAGGGATGGGCGCGGAACATCGCCGGATTCTCGTCATACAGCCATGTCTCGCTCATGCCGGTCCCCTGCCGCTAACCACCTGAACTGACCATGGAAGCGACCCTCCGGTCAAGCCGGGACGGCGGTCAGCTCTCATCGCCCATGCGCAGCGCCGCGATGAAGGCCTCCTGCGGAATCTGCACGCTGCCATATTCGCGCATCCGCTTCTTGCCCTCCTTCTGCTTCTCCAGCAGCTTCTTCTTGCGGGTGATGTCGCCGCCATAGCATTTGGCCGTCACATCCTTGCGCATCGCCGCGATCGTCTCGCGCGCGATCACCTTGCCGCCGATCGCCGCCTGGATCGGTATCTTGAAGAGGTGGCGGGGGATCAGGTCCTTCAGCCGCTCGCACATGTGCCGCCCGCGCGATTCGGCGGCGCTGCGATGGACGATCATCGACAGTGCATCGACCGGCTCGTTGTTGACGAGGATGCTCATCTTGACGAGGTCACCCTCGCGCGTGCCGATCTGGTGATAGTCGAAGCTGGCATAGCCCCTGCTGATCGACTTCAGCCGGTCGTAGAAATCGAACACCACTTCGTTGAGCGGCAGTTCATAGGTCACCTGCGCGCGCCCGCCGACATAGGTCAGGTTCTTCTGGATGCCGCGCCGGTCCTGGCAGAGCTTCAGGATGGAGCCAAGATATTCGTCGGGGCAGTAGATCACCGCCTCGATCCAAGGTTCCTCGATCATCTCGATATGGTTGGGATCGGGCATGTCGGCGGGGTTGTGCAGGTGGCGCACCGTCCCATCCTTCATGTGCATCTCATAGACCACCGACGGCGCGGTGGTGATGAGGTCGAGATCATATTCCCGCGTCAGCCGCTCCTGGATGATCTCCAGATGCAGCAGGCCCAGGAAGCCGCAGCGGAAGCCGAAGCCGAGCGCCGCCGACGTCTCCATCTCGAAGGAGAAGCTGGCATCGTTGAGCCGCAGCTTCGAAATCGAATCGCGCAGCTTCTCGAAATCATTGGCATCGACCGGGAACAGGCCGCAGAACACCACCGGCTGCACTTCCTTGAAGCCGGGCAGCGGCGCGGCGGCCGGGTTCTTGACGGTGGTGATGGTGTCGCCGACGCGGGTCTGGCTGATATCCTTGATCTGCGCGGTGATGAAGCCGATCTCGCCCGGTCCCAGTTCGGCCAGTTGCTCGATCTTCGGCCGGAAACAGCCGACGCGGTCGATCAGATGCTCGGTCTCCCCGATCATGAACTTGATCTGCTGGCCCTTCCTGATGACGCCGTTGACGACGCGGACCAGGATGACGACGCCCAGATAGGGGTCGTACCAGCTGTCGACCAGCATGGCTTCGAGCGGCGCGGCGCGGTCGCCCTTGGGCGCGGGGATCTTGGCGACGATGGCTTCCAATATATCGTCGATGCCCAGCCCCGACTTGGCGCTGGCCAGCACCGCTTCCGATGCGTCGAGCCCGATCACCTCCTCGATCTCGGCCTTCACCTTTTCCGGTTCGGCGGCGGGCAGGTCGATCTTGTTGATGACCGGCACGATCTCATGGTCATGCTCGATCGACTGGTAGACGTTCGCCAGCGTCTGCGCTTCCACGCCCTGCGCCGCGTCCACCACCAGCAGCGCGCCCTCGCACGCCGCCAGCGACCGGCTCACCTCATAGGCGAAGTCGACATGGCCCGGCGTGTCCATGAGATTGAGTTCGTATTTCTCGCCATTCTTCGCGACATAGTCGAGGCGCACGGTCTGCGCCTTGATTGTGATGCCACGCTCCTTCTCGATATCCATATTGTCGAGAACCTGCGCGCTCATCTCGCGGTCGGTGAGGCCCCCGGTGCGCTGGATCAGACGGTCGGCCAGCGTCGACTTGCCATGGTCGATATGGGCGATGATCGAGAAATTGCGGATATGCGAAAGGTCGGTCATGGCCCGCGCCGATAGCAGCGATTGAGGGGCCTGTCAGCAGCGCTTAAAGTCTGTTTGGAAATGCGCCTTTCGGCGCCTGGCCGCACCAGCGCCGGTGCCGTCCCGAAATGCGCTCATCCGCGCTTTTCCAAACAGACTATCCCGGCGATAACCATTCGCATTGCTTGAACCGCCACACGGTTGTGCTAGAGCTTGGAACGACAATCGGGGCGCCAAAAATCAAAACGACATCAGCAACTTTCAGGGGTGCATGACATGCGCGTGTTCACGAAGTTCATCACCGCCGCAGCCGGACTGGCTGTCGCGGCCTCTCCGGCGATGGCCGCCGAAAAGGGTTCGTCCGCCCGGCAGGAACAGGCCAAGAAAACCGCCGAAATTCCTCATTGCACCCGGCGCCTCGGCACCGTCGCGATCGTCGAACCCGACAATCAGTGGTGGCGCGAGCTGAACCTGGGCAGCCCCGAGGCGATCCTCAAGGTGTTCGTCCAGCAGTCCGGCTGCTTCGGCCTCGTCAATCGCGGCCGCGCCATGGCCAGCCGCAACATGGAACGCGCCATGGCCGATTCCGGCGAGCTTCAGGCGGGATCGAACCTGGGCAAGGGCCAGGTGAAGGCGGCGGATTATTTCCTCCAGCCCGATATCGTCTCCTCCAACAAGAATTCGGGCGGCAACGCGCTGGGCGGCATGCTCGGCGGCATGCTCGGCGGCCGCACCTTCGGCGCGCTCGCCGGGGGCATCTCGATCAAGAAGAGCGAGGCGAACGTCACCCTTTCCATCGTCAACGCCCGCACCACGGAGGAAGAGGCGCTGACCGAGGGCTATGCCCGCAAGTCGGACCTGAGCTTCGGCGGCGGCGGCGGCGCCGGCTGGTGGGGCGGCTTCGCGGCGGCTGGCGGCGGCGGCTACCAGAATACCGAAATCGGCCAGGTGATCGTGCTGGCCTATCTCGACGCCTATACCAAGCTGGTGACGCAGCTTGGCGGCCTGCCCGCCAATGCGGCGGCAGCGGCGCCCCGCGCCCAGTAAACGGTATGGATCAGGAAGGGGCGCTGCCGGATCGACCGGCGGCGCCCTTTTTCATGTCCGGCTGGGCGCGGCCCCGGCAGGCGCCGAAGCAGCCAAACGGCGCCGCCGCCACCAGCCCAATATCGCCTCTGCGGCCGGGCGCTCGACCGCCCGGTTGATGAGCGTGCCGAGCGACAGCGCGGCCAGGAAAGCGGCGGCGAAACCGGCCCAAGGACTATAGCCCGCCTCCGCCATTTTCAGCATCACGACGAAGCCGACATGCTGGTGGATCAGGTAGAAGCTGTAGCTGATCCCGCCCAGCCAGACGAGCGGCCGCAGCCGCAGAAAAGTCAGCCGCCCGCCGATCAGCGCGCCGAACAGCGCCAGCAGGAGGACGCCGGCCAGGGTGATGTCCCAACTGTCGACGGTCGCGACCGACAGCAGCGCCAGCGCGGTATAGGGCGCCTGCTGCCGCCAGCTCCGCTGCCCCGACCAGATGCGATAGGCGAGCATGCCGATGATGAAGAAGGGCACATAGCGCAGCACCGCCAGCATCACGATCCGCTCCGGCATGCCGGGCCACAGCGCATAGAGCCAGCGCAGCGCCAGCCACGCCACCAGCACCGGCTCCAGCCGTTTCAGCCCTGCCCATTTCCAGATCGCCACCATGCAGAAATAGAAGGCGATCTCGACCGTCAGCGTCCAATAGGCGCCGTCGGCCGCAGGCAGGAAGGCGAAGCCCTGGAGCATCGTCACATTGGCCAGGATCGCTCCCGGCCCGATCAGCAACTGGCTCGCGCGCGCCAGAAACTCGATCGCCAGCGTCAGCGTCATCGCCACCAGATAGGCGGGATAGAGCCGGGCGACGCGGTTGACCACGAAGTCGGCGACCGTCGCGATCCGGTCCAGCGTGAAGAAGATCGCGAAGCCGGAAATGGCGAAGAACAGCAGCACCCGGTAATTGCCGCCCAGAAAGCTGAAGGGCACATGGGCCGCCTGCGGGAACAGCTCATGGAAGCGGGTCGAATAATGAAAGACGAGCACGCACAGCGCCCCCAGCCCGCGCAAGGCATCCAGTTCCGTCAAGCGGCCGGAGGAAGGGCGAGTCTCTGCCATTGCTACGCCATAGCAACCAGACAGCAATCAATCAGTTAATATCGTGGTTAACCATGGACATGACCGGCGCATGGAGGTTTCTTCCTGTTCCACTATTCACGCTGGCTGGCACCCAACCGGGGAAAAATCCCGTCCGGCGATGGCCTCGGGGAAAGGGCCAGTCCTCTCTGGACCAACTGGCATCCGGCACGGTGATGCGTCGCGGCGCCGTTTGCGCTATATCGGCGTGGCTACCCGAGGGGATGTCATGCAAGTCGCGGTTCTGACATTTGATGGCTTCAACGAACTGGATTCGTTCATTGCCTCGGCGATACTCAACCGGATGAAAGCCCATGGCTGGGCCGCACATATCACCGCTCCGACCGAGCAGGTGACGTCAATGAACGGCGTAACCGTTCAGCGGCAGAAACCGTTAGCGTTTATCAGCGATGCAGATGCGGTTTTGATCGGCAGCGGCATCAGGACTCGTGAGATAGCGGCTGACACCGACCTCCTGTCCCGCATCAATCTGGATCCTTCACGCCAGCTCATTGGTGCTCAATGTTCCGGGACACTGATCCTGGCGAAATTGGGCCTGATTGGCGCTCTACCGGCCTGCACCGATCTGACCACAAAGCCATGGGTCATCGAGGCAGGCGTCGATGTGATTGATGCCCCCTTCACGGCGAGCGGCAATATCGCGACGGCGGGTGGGTGCCTGGCTTCCCAATATCTCGCCGCGTGGATGATTGCACGTGGCGCTTCAATGAGCGATGCCGAAGAGGCGATGCACTATGTCGCACCCGTAGGTGAGAAGGAACTCTATGTCCGGCGGGCAGTCTCGGTGATTGAGCCGTTCGTCCGCCAAGGGCAAGCCGCTGCCGCTTAGAGCATTTTCCAAGCAGGCGGCATTTGTTTTCGCATCCTTTTAAGCGCAAAACCGGTTCCCACCTCGGCGCACGATGCTCTAATGGCGGGAACCGGCAGCTGCCTCCGCCGCCCGCTTCAGCCCGGCAAGCTGCTCCGCCAGAACCCGATCCACGACCGGCGCGATCTTTGCCGTACCCATGCGAACATAGCCGCCCACGACATAGCTCATCACGATCCGGACGCCTTTCCCGGCCGGAACGATGTCGAAATTCAGCGTCCCCGTCACCGCTTCGGCCTGCAACGGTCCCAGAGCGCCTGACAGTCGCAATTGCCGGTCGGGCGCGGCATAGACGACCCGCGCATGTTCGACGCTCCCCGCCTGCCCGCCCTGCCCGGGCACGGTTTCGCAAAAGCAGCCGCCCGCGACCGGCTTCAGGCTGAGATTGGCGGCATTGCCGCTGAAACTATGCTCCTTGCTCCACCAGCGGCCGGGCTGGCCCAGCAGGCGATAGACGGTCCCGGCGTCCGCCGCGACATCCACGCTGTTCTCCACCGCAAAGCCGATATCGCTGCTGGCCGTAACAGCGCCATGGGCCGGCGCGACCATCGCCGCACCAGCCCATCCCAAAGCTATGATCTTGCGCATGACTGCTCCTTCCTTGCAGGAGGGGCAGCGTAACTCAGGCGGCCTTGCCGTCCAAGATGGCGGCGATCGCGACCGTCACATCGTCCATGTCCGCCATGCCGTCGACGCGCGACACGATGCCCCGCGCTTCGTAGATGGGCAGGATCGGCGCGGTCTTGGCCCGATATTCGGCCATGCGGGTCCGCACGGTTTCCTCATTGTCGTCCGGGCGGCGCTTGAACTCGTGGCTGCCGCATTTGTCGCAGGTGCCCTCGACCTTGGGCGTCTTGAACCTGTCATGATAGCCCTCGCCGCAGTTGGCGCAGGTGAAGCGCCCGGTGATGCGCTCGACCAGCGCATCCTCGTCCACTTCCAGTTCGATCACATGATCCAGCGCACGGCCGCGATCCGACAGGATGGTGTCGAGCGAATGGGCCTGCGCCTCGGTGCGCGGATAGCCGTCGAAGATCACGCCGGTCTCCGGCGCCAGCGCATCCAGCGCCTCGCCGATAATGCCCGACACGATCTCGTCCGACACCAGTTCGCCCGCTTCCATCACGGCCTTCGCCTTGAGGCCGATGGGCGTCCCGGCCTTCACCGCCGCGCGGAGCATGTCGCCCGTCGACAGCTGCACCATGCCCCGGCTGTCGACCAGACGCGTCGCCTGGGTTCCCTTGCCGGCGCCCGGAGGGCCGAGCAGAATGATATTCATGTCGCGCATTCTCCCCTGTTCTTCTTCGCGCTTTTTCGCGTCCTGCGCCCGGTCAGCGCAGGCGCCCCTTCAGTTTCGCCTTCTTGATCAGATCCCCATATTGATGGGCGAGCAGGTGGCTCTGGATCTGCGTCACCGTATCGACCGTAACATTGACGACGATCAACAGGCTAGTCCCACCAAGGTAGAAGGGTATGCCTGCGCGCGCGATCACGAATTCGGGCACCAGGCAGATGAAGGCCAGATAGGCCGCGCCGATCACCGTGATCCGGGTCAACACATAGTCGAGATAATTTTCGGTGTTCTTGCCCGGACGGATGCCCGGAATGAACCCGCCATTGCGCTTGAGATTGTCGGCCGTCTCTTCCGGATTGAACACCACGGCGGTGTAGAAGAAGCAGAAGAAGACGATGCCAAGCCCGTAGAGCGCCATATAGACCGGGCTGCCATGCGACAGATACTGGTTCAGCGTCAGCACGAAATCGCCCAGCTTGCTCTCGCCCGCCACGGTCCTGCCCGCGAACTGCGAGATGGTGAGCGGCATCAGCAGCAGCGAGCTGGCGAAGATCGGCGGGATGACGCCTGCGGTATTGACCTTGAGCGGCAGATGGCTGCGATCCGCCTGCATCAGCCCCTGGCGCGTCTGGCGCTTGGGATATTGGATCAGCACCCGGCGCTGCGCCCGCTCCATGAAGCAGATGAAGGCGATCAGACCAAAGCCGAGCACGATCACGAGGAAGATGACCAGGCCCGAAATCGCGCCGGTGCTGCTCGACTTGAACAGGTTGCTCAGCGTCACCGGCAGCTGCGCGACGATGCCTGCCATGATGATCAGCGAGGTGCCGTTGCCGATCCCGCGCGAGGTGATCTGCTCGCCCAGCCACATCAGGAACATGGTGCCGCCGATCAGCGAGATCACGGCCGCGATGCGGAACAGGAAGCCCGGATCGACCACCGCCTGCACGCCCGACTGGGCACCGAAGCTTTCAAGCCCGACGGCGATGAAATAGCCCTGCACCGCGGTCAGACCGACCGTGCCGTAGCGCGTATATTGATTGAGCTTCTTGCGCCCGCTCTCGCCTTCCTTCTTGATCGCCGCGAGCTGCGGCGAAAGGCTTGCGGCAAGCTGCACCACGATCGAGGCCGTGATATAGGGCATCACGCCAAGCGCGATCAGGCTCATGCGCGAAAGCGAACCGCCCGAAAAGGTGTTGAAGATGTCGAGGACACCGCCGTTGGTCTGCTTGTAGAGCTGCGACAGGGCGGTCGGATCGACGCCCGGCAGCGGCACGAAGCTCAAAAAGCGGAAGACGATCAGCGCGCCCAGCGTGAACCACAGGCGCTTCTTGAGGTCGGTCGCCTGGCTGAACTTCGCCAGGCTGAGATTGGATGCGAGCTGGTCGGCTCTCGATGCCATCGTGGCTGCCCTTCAAAACATCTTGCCGGAGTCCCCATGCCCCGGAGCGGAATCGCTAACCCCTTAGCGGGGCGATGGGGCGCTGTCGAACCGGATATTGCCGCCGATGCGACAAAAACCGCCCCAAGACAGATGGCCCCGCAGCCCATATCGGGCAGCGGGGCCATGCTTGCAAGCCTCGGCGCATTTCCGTGCCGGATTACCCCGGCGTGCCGAAAAATGCGCCAAACCCCGATAGCGGCTTGAATCAGCCCTTCTTGGCGGCCTTGGCGCTGCCCTTCTTGGCAGCGGCCTTCTCGGCGGCCGGGACGACGACGATCGTTTCGACCTTGCCGCCAGCCTTCTCGACCGCCTCGACCGCGCCCTTCGACGCACCGGCGACCAGGAAGCTGAGCTTGGCGGTCAGTTCGCCCTTGGCCAGCAGACGCACGCCGTCCTTGCCGCCACGGGCCAGGGCCGCCGCCTTCAGCGCCGCATGGTCGATGGTGGCGTTGGCGTCCAGCTTGCCAGCGTCGATCGCCTTCTGCACCGCGCCCAAGTTCACGATCGCGTAATCCTTGGCGAAGATGTTGTTGAAGCCGCGCTTCGGCAGACGCATGTGGAGCGGCATCTGGCCACCCTCGAAGCCGTTGATGCTGACGCCCGAACGCGCCTTCGCACCCTTCTGGCCGCGACCGGCGGTCTTGCCCTTGCCCGAGCCGATACCACGGCCGACGCGCATCCGGCCCTTGCGGGCACCGGCATTGTCATTGAGTTCGTTAAGCTTGGTCATTGTGCACTCGCTTTCGCTATGTTCGCGCGAAGGCCCGATCCTTCGGGATCGGGCCGTAGCCCCAGCGCAGGCTGGGGCCTCGTGAGGCTGGGCGGATCCTGTCGAAGTTCCACCCAGCGGCCTGAGATCCCGGCTTGCGCCGGGATGACGGTCTTCAGTCGACCACTGCCACCATATGGGGCAGCTTGGCGATGGCACCGCGAACTTCCGCCGTGTCTTCCAGCTCCACCACGCGGTGCATCTTGCCAAGGCCCAGGCCGATCAGAATCTTCTTCTGGGCTTCGGGGCGGCGGATCGGCGAACCGACCTGCTTGATCTTGATGGTCTTTTTCTCTTGGGCCATGTCGATTACTCCGCAATCGCTTCGGCGTCGGCCTGGGCGACCTCGGCCGAGGCACCGCCGCGACGAAGCAGATCGGCGACCTTCTTGCCGCGACGCTGCGCCACCGCCTTGGGGCTGACCTGCTCACCCAGCGCCGCGAAGGTCGCCCGGATCATGTTATAGGGGTTCGACGTGCCGTTCGACTTGGTCACGACGTCCGCGACGCCGAGGCTTTCGAACACGGCGCGCATCGGACCACCGGCGATGATGCCCGTACCGGCAGGCGCCGAACGCACGGTCACCTTGCCCGCACCGAAATGGCCGAGGCCGTCATGATGCAGCGTGCGGCCTTCCTTCAGCGGAACGCGAACCATCGCCTTCTTGGCCGAAGCGGTCGCCTTGCTGATGGCTTCGGGCACTTCGCGCGCCTTGCCATGGCCGAAGCCCGCACGGCCCTTGCCGTCGCCGACGACGACCAGAGCCGCGAAGCCGAAGCGCTTGCCGCCCTTGACGGTCTTCGAGACGCGGTTGATGTGAACCAGCTTCTCGATCAGCTCCTCACCCTGTTCCTCGTCGCGATTGCCGCGACGGTCGTCGCGACGGCCACGGCCGCCACGCTCGCCACGGTTGCGATCGCCGCCGCGGCCACGGCCACGACCACGACCTTCGGTCTGCTCGCCGCCTTCGACGGCGGCGGGGGCACCCGCCTGTGCCTGGATTTCGTTTTCGTCAGCCATGATCAGAACTCCAGCCCGGCTTCACGGGCCGCATCGGCCAGCGCCTTGACGCGGCCATGGAAGAGGAAACCACCACGGTCGAACACGACCTGGGTGACGCCGGCGGCGGTCGCCGCGGCGGCGACGCGCTTGCCGACATCGGCAGCCGCCTCGGAGGTGGCGCCGGTCTTACCGCGCACATCCTTGTCCAGGGTCGACGCCGACGCCAGGGTCTTGCCCTGCGCATCGTCGATGACCTGGGCGTAGATGTGACGGCCCGAACGGTGGACGCTGAGGCGCGGGCGGGTACCCGAAACAGCCTTGAGCGCGGTGCGGACGCGGCGACGACGCCGCGCGAAGAGGGAAAGCTTTGCCATCTTACTTCTTCTTCCCTTCCTTGCGGAAGATGAACTCGCCGGCGTATTTGATACCCTTGCCCTTATAGGGTTCGGGCTTGCGCCAGCGGCGGATCTCGGCGGCAACCTGACCCACCTTCTGCTTGTCGATGCCGCTGATCTCGACCGTGGTGTTATCCGGGGTCTTGATCTCGATGCCCTCGGGCACCGGGAAATCGACGTCGTGCGAATAGCCGAGCTTCAGGTTCAGCACCTTGCCCTTGGCATCCGCGCGATAACCGACACCGGTGATCAGCAGCTTCTTGGTGTAGCCCTCGGTCACGCCGGTGATGAGGTTGGCGACCAGGGTGCGCTGCATGCCCCAGAAAGCGCGGGCGCGCTTGCTGTCATTGGCAGGCTTTACCGCGATCACACCATCTTCGATGCTGTAGGTCACTTCGTCTGCCAGCGGCATGGCGAGCGTGCCCTTGGGGCCCTTCACCGAAAGCTGACCGTCGGCGATGGACGCGGTGACGCCCGCGGGGACGGCAACCGGCTTCTTACCAGTACGGCTCATCAGAACACCTCCGCCAGCACTTCGCCGCCGACATTCTGCTCGCGCGCTTCGGCGTCGGACAGAACGCCGCGGGGCGTCGAGACAATGGTGATGCCGAGGCCATTGCGGATCACCGGCAGTTCCTTGGAACCGGAATAGACGCGGCGGCCCGGCTTGGACACGCGGGCGACATGCTTGATCGCCGGCTGGCCTTCGAAATATTTCAGCTCGATGCGCAGGCCGGGATGCTTGCCGAGCAGTTCCTCGGAATAGCCACGGATATAGCCTTCGCGCTGCAGCACGTCGAGCACGCGGGCGCGCAGCTTCGAAGCGGGGGACACAACGCTGTCCTTCTTCGCCTGCTGCCCGTTGCGGATGCGGGTGAGCATATCACCCAGGGGATCGGTCAATGCCATCTCAAATGATCCTTACCAGCTCGACTTGGTGACGCCGGGGATCAGGCCCTTGTTGGCCAGATCACGCAGCTGCACGCGGCAGAGGCGGAATTTGCGGTAATAGGCCCGGGGACGGCCCGTCAGCTCGCAGCGGTTACGCACGCGGGTCGGATTGCCGTTGCGGGGGATTTCCGCCATCTTCAGACGCGCGATCAGACGATCGCTGTCATCAGCGGTCGTATCATTTGCGATCGCCTTGAGCTTCGCATAGCGGCCGGCATATTTCTTCACCAGCTTCTTGCGGCGCTCGTTCTTGTTGATCGAACTCAGTTTCGCCATGACTTAAGTTCTCTTTCTTGCCTAACGGTTGGAAAGAGAAGCAGGGCCAGATTCCCTAAAAAGGGCTTCAGGCCGCCTGCTTCTCTTCGAGCGGGAAGGGGAAACCGAAGAGACGCAGCAGTTCGCGCGCTTCCTCGTCCGTCTTCGCCGTGGTGGTCACGATGATGTCCATGCCGCGCACCTTGTCGATGCGGTCATAGTTGATCTCCGGGAAGATCAGCTGCTCCTTGATGCCGAAGGCATAGTTGCCACGGCCGTCGAAGCTCTTGGGATTGAGACCACGGAAGTCGCGCACGCGGGGCAGCGCGATGTTGATCAGGCGGTCCAGGAACTCATACATGCGCTCGCGGCGCAGCGTGACCTTGGCGCCGATCGGCATGCCTTCACGCAGCTTGAACTGCGCGATCGACTTGCGGGCCTTGGTGATGACGGGCTTCTGACCAGCGATCAGCTCCATCTCTTCCGCGGCCGACGTGACCTTCTTCTTGTCCTGGGTCGCTTCGCCCACGCCCATGTTGAGCGTGATCTTCTCGATCTTGGGAACCTGCATGACGTTCTGGTAACCGAACTTCTCGGTCATCGCCTTGGCGATTTCGGCGTCATACTGCGCCTTCGAGCGCGGGGTGTACTTGTCGCTCATTACAGCACCTCACCGGACTTGACGGCGACGCGGACCTTCTTGCCGTCGCGATCCTCGAAACGGACGCGGGTCGGCTTGCCATCCTTGTCGGCGACAGCGACGTTCGAAATGTGGAGCGGCGCGGGCTTGCGCTCGATGCCACCCTGCGGGTTCGCCTGGTCGGGCTTGCGGTGACGCGCATGCACGTTGATGCCTTCAACGAGGACCTTGTCGGCCTTCGGCAGCACCTGCAGGACGGCGCCGGTGCGGCCCTTGTCCTTGCCGGCCAGGATGACGACCTTGTCGCCCTTCTTGATCTTGGCAGCGCTCATTACAGCACCTCGGGGGCGAGCGAGATGATCTTCATGTGCTTCTTGGCGCGCAGTTCGCGAACGACCGGGCCAAAGATACGGGTGCCAATCGGCTCCTCGTTCTTGTTGATGAGCACAGCGGCATTGCCGTCGAAGCGAATCACGCTGCCATCAGCGCGACGCACGTCCTTGGCGGTGCGCACGATGACGGCGCGATGCACGTCACCCTTCTTCACCTTGCCACGAGGCGCAGCTTCCTTGATCGAGACGACGATGATGTCGCCCACGCTCGCGAAGCGACGCTTCGAGCCGCCCAGCACCTTGATGCACTGGACGCGCTTGGCGCCGCTGTTGTCAGCGACGTCAAGATTGGATTGCATCTGGATCATGGATCCGGTTCCTTCTTATTTGGCCTACCGGGACAATTCCCGGCGGTTCCGAATTTCATTGCCTAGAGTCTCTCGGATGAGCCTTTGACTCTACGCGAAGCGCGGGCCTGTACCCTTTCCCGGAGGAAAAGGCCAGCCCCGCGCGACACTTTTAATCCAAAGGCTCAGCGAGCCTCCCTCAAGCGGCCGTTTCCGGCGACTTGTGGGTGTCCACGCGCTCGATGACCTTCCAGGTCTTGAGCTTGGAAATCGGAGCGGTCTCCTCGATGCGGACCGTTTCGCCTTCCTTGTAGACATTGCCCTCGTCATGGGCATGGTACTTCTTCGAACGGCGGATGATCTTGCCGTAGAGCGCATGCTTAACCTTGCGCTCCACGCGAACCACCACCGTCTTGTCGGTCTTGTCGGAAACCACCGTTCCCGTCAGCACGCGCTTGGGCATCGTGTGTTTCCTTCTTATTTCGCAGCCGAGCGCGAACGCTCGGACTGAAGGGTCTTGATCTGCGCGATCGACCGGCGAACTTCACGCACGCGGCTGGGCTTTTCCAGCTGGTTGGTGGCCGCCTGGAAACGCAGGTTGAACTGCTCGCGCTTCAGGTTGTTGAGTTCGGTCGACAGCTCGTCGTCCGTCTTGGTCTTGAGGTCGGCAACGTTCGCCACGGCTTAGCCCTCCAGGTGCGAGGTGTCGCCGAGGCGGGCAACGACCTTGGTCTTGATGGGCAGCTTCATCGCGGCGCGCGAGAAGGCCTCTGCTGCGAGCGGGCCGGGCACACCGTCCAGTTCGAACAGGATGCGGCCGGGCTTTACGCGGGCCGCCCAATATTCGACCGAACCCTTGCCCTTGCCCTGACGGACTTCGGCGGGCTTCTTCGAAACCGGCACGTCGGGGAACACGCGGATCCACAGACGGCCCTGACGGCGAAGGTGACGCTGGATCGCGCGGCGAGCCGCTTCGATCTGGCGTGCGGTAACGCGCTCGGGTTCCAGAGCCTTCAGACCATAGGCGCCGAAGTTCAGAGCCGAACCGCCCTTGGCGTCGCCCTTGATCCGGCCCTTGAAGGTCTTGCGGAACTTCATTTTTTTCGGTTGCAGCATGACGCTATTACCTTCTTATCTTCAGCGCGCCGGGCGCACGCCGGAGGTCTGAGCCTCCAGCATCAGCCGGTCGGTAGCCATCGGATCGTGACCAAGGATTTCGCCCTTGAAGATCCAGACCTTGATGCCGCAGACGCCATAAGCGGTGTGCGCTTCGGCTTCGGCATAATCGACGTTCGCACGCAGCGTGTGCAGCGGAACGCGGCCTTCGCGATACCATTCGACGCGGGCGATCTCCGCGCCGCCCAGACGGCCGCCGCAGGTGATCTTGATGCCTTCAGCGCCCAGACGCAGCGCCGACTGCACCGCGCGCTTCATCGCACGGCGGAACGCCACGCGGCGCTCCAGCTGGTCGGCAATACCCTGAGCCACGAGCTTCGAATCGATTTCCGGCTTGCGGATCTCGACGATGTTCAGCGACACGTCCGAAGAAGTGAACTGACCCAGCTTCTTGCGCAGCTTCTCGATGTCCGCGCCCTTCTTGCCGATGATGACACCGGGACGGGCAGCGTAGATCGACACGCGGCACAGCTTGGCGGGACGCTCGATCACGACCTTGGAGATCGCGGCCTGCGGCAGGTTCTTCATGATATACTGGCGGATCTTCAGATCCTCCAGCAGCAGGCGGCCATAGTCGGCGCCTTCCGCGAACCAGCGGCTGTCCCAGGTGCGGTTGATCTGCAGGCGCAGACCGATCGGATTGCTCTTGTGACCCATGTCTCTTACGCCTCCGCTTCTTCAGCTGCTTCGCGAACGACGATGCGCACGCGGCTGAAGGGCTTCAGGATCCGGGTCGACTTGCCGCGGCCGCGGGCGTGGAAGCGCTTCATGGTGAAGCTCTTGCCCACCGATGCTTCCGCGACGACCAGCGCGTCGACGTCCAGATTGTGGTTGTTTTCCGCGTTGGCGATGGCCGAAGCCAACACCTTGCGCACGTCGACCGCCATCGCCTTCTTCGAGAAGGCGAGCACGTTCAGCGCGTCCTCGACCTTGCGGCCGCGGATCAGCGCCGCGACCAGGTTCAGCTTCTGGGCCGAACCGCGGATTTGCGTGCCGACGGCGAGCGCTTCATTGTCGGCGACGCGACGGGGAGCCTTTTCCTTGCTCATTAGCGCTTGCCCTTCTTGTCGGCGGCGTGGCCGGGGAAGTAGCGGGTCGGGGCGAATTCGCCCAGCTTGTGACCCACCATCTCCTCGTTCACGGAGACCGGAACATGCTTGCGGCCGTTATAGACGTTGAACGTCAGGCCGACGAACTGCGGCAGGATGGTGGAACGGCGCGACCAGGTCTTGATCGGACCTGCACGGCCACCGGCGTCCTGCGCGGCTTCCGCCTTCTTCAGAAGGCTGAGGTCCACGAACGGACCTTTCCAGACGGAACGAGCCATCTCGCTTACCTCTTCTTCTTAGCGTGGCGGCTACGGATGATGAACTTGTCCGTCGCCTTGTTGTGGCGGGTGCGTGCACCCTTGGTCGGCTTGCCCCAGGGCGTGACCGGATGACGGCCGCCCGAGGTCCGGCCTTCACCACCGCCATGCGGGTGATCGACCGGGTTCTTCGCCACACCGCGCGTCAGCGGACGCTTGCCCAGCCAGCGGTTGCGGCCGGCCTTGGCAAGGTTGGTGTTGGCATTGTCCGGGTTCGACACGGCACCCACGGTGCCCATGCAGTCCGAACGGATATAGCGCTGCTCGCCCGAGGACAGGCGAACCATCACCATGCCACGATCGCGACCGACCAGCTGGGCATAGGTGCCCGCCGAACGGCAGAGCTGGCCACCCTTGCCGGGCTTCATCTCGATATTGTGGATGATGGTGCCGACCGGCATCTGGCCGAGTTCCATCGCGTTGCCCGGCTTCACGTCGGTCTTCTTGCCCGCGACGACCTTGTCACCGGGGGCCAGACGCTGCGGCGCCAGGATATAGGCCTGGGTGCCGTCGGGATAGTTGACCAGCGCGATGAAGGCGGTGCGGTTGGGGTCATATTCCAGACGCTCGACCGTGCCTTCCACGTCCCAAAGGCGACGCTTGAAGTCGATGATGCGATAGCGCTGCTTGTGACCGCCGGCGATGCCGCGCGAGGTCACATGGCCCTTGTTGTTGCGGCCGCCGGTCTTGCGCTTGCCTTCGGTCAGCGCCTTGACGGGCTTGCCCTTGTGCAGGCCGGAGCGGTCGACCAGGATCAGGCCGCGCTGGGCGGGACTGGTCGGGTTATAAGTCTTCAGCGCCATGGTCAGCGCACTCCTTCGGTGATGTCGATCGACTGGCCATCAGCCAGGCGAACGATCGCCTTCTTGACGTCCGAACGCGTGTAGGGCTTGCCCTTCCACTTCTTGGTCTTGCCCTTGGCGACCAGCGTGTTCACGCTCTTGACGGTCACGCCCCAAATGGCTTCGACGGCGGCCTTGATCTCCGGCTTGGAGGCGTCGTTGGCGACCTTGAAGACCACGGCGTTGTTCTCGGAGAGAAGCGTCGACTTCTCGGTGATGACCGGCGCGACGACGACGTCATAATGACGGTTGTCGACGGTGGCGGCGTCTTTCTTAGCCATTGAAACGGGCCTCCAGCTTTTCGACCGCGGCGCGGGTCAGCACCAGCGAGTCGGCCTTCAGGATGTCATAGACGTTGGCGCCAACGGCCGGCAGCAGGTTCACGCCGACGATGTTCGCCGAAGCCTTCGCGAAGCTCACGTTCACCGCGTCGCCGTCGATGAACAAGGCCTTGTTGAGGTTCAGCTTGGCGAGGTGCGCGACCAGAGCCTTGGTCTTGCCTTCCGCCACGTCCAGATTGTCGAGAACGATCAGCGAGCCGTCCTTGGCCTTCGACGACAGGGCCATTTTCAGGCCGAGCGCACGAACCTTCTTGTTGAGGTCGTGGCCGAAGGTGCGGGCACGGGCACCGTGCGCCTTACCACCGCCGATGAACACGGGCGCCTTGCGGTCGCCGTGACGGGCCGTGCCGCCACCCTTCTGGCGGCCGAACTTCTTGCCCGTGCGGGCAACGTCCGAACGCTCACGGGTAGCGCGGGCCGGAGCGCGACGCTTTTCGAGCTGCCAGGTGACGACGCGGTGCAGAATGTCGGTGCGGGGCTCGACGCCGAACACGGCATCGTTCAGCTCCAGCTCACCGGCGGCTGCGGCGTCGAGGGTCTGTACATTGACCTTCATGGATTAGCCCTCCTGGCCTTCGGTCGCTTCGGGAGCAGCCGCTTCTTCAGCGGGCGTCTCGGCCGGAGCGTTGTTGCTGTTGGCAGCCTGCTTCAGGCTCGCCGGATAGGGCGCGTCGGCCGGGCGCTTCACCTTGACGGCGTCGCTGACGGTCAGCCAGGTGCCCTTGGCACCCGGAACGCTGCCCTTGACGAACAGCAGGCCGCGCTCGACGTCCGTGCGGACGATCTCAAGGTTCTGCTGGGTCCGCTCGCGGTCACCCATGTGACCGGCCATCTTCTTGTTCTTGAAGACGCGGCCCGGATCCTGACGGTTACCGGTCGAACCATGGGCGCGGTGGCTGATCGACACGCCGTGGGTGGCGCGCATACCGCCGAAGCCCCAGCGCTTCATGGCACCGGCGAAACCCTTACCCTGGGTGTGACCGGCGACGTCGACCAGCTGGCCGGCGATGAAATGATCGGCCGCGATCTCAGCGCCGACATCGAGGAGCGCGTCCTCGGCGACACGGAATTCGACCAGACGCGCCTTCGGTTCCACTTCCGCCTTGGCGAAGTGGCCGCGCTGCGGCTTGGCGACATTCTTGACCTTCGCGACGCCCGCGCCCAGCTGAACCGCGACATAACCGTCACGCTCGACTTCCTTGCGAGCCACGACCTGATTGCCCTCAAGGGCCAGAACCGTAACCGGAACATGACGTCCGTCCTCCTGGAACAGACGGGTCATCCCGACTTTCTTAGCGATCACGCCTGTGCGCATCACTGATTACTCCCATAGAGGCCCGCCTTAGCAGCGGGCGTATCCAACGAAAAAACCGCTCAGGATTTCTCCTTCGCGGCCCAACCCAAATATAGATCACCCCGTCCGGGTTGGATGCCGATCCCTCCCGGGAAAGGCGACGGGGGACCAGGACCACGCGCCGTTCCGGTTCACCGGAAGGGCCGTGCGGTATCCCTTGTGTCGTTTGAGCTTCCGCCCTCTAAAAATAGAGCGCCGGAATACCCGATACCCTGCCCGCCAGAAGGAGAGCAGGGACTTGCCGGCGCTTAGGCCAGCTTGATTTCCACGTTCACGCCGGCAGCCAGGTCCAGCTTCATCAGCGCGTCGACCGTCTGCGGCGTCGGCTGCACAATGTCAAGCATGCGCTTGTAGGTGCGGACCTCGAACTGCTCGCGCGACTTCTTGTCGATGTGCGGACCACGGTTGACCGTGAATTTTTCGATGCGCGTCGGAAGGGGAATCGGACCGCGGATAAGGGCGCCGGTGCGGCGGGCGGTGTCGGCGATGTCGCCGGTCGCCTGATCAAGCACGCGATGATCGAACGCCTTGAGGCGAATGCGGATGTTGCTGTCCATTGTTCCTGTACCGATGCGAAAGAGCCAAAAACCGGAGCATTTTCAAAAATCAGCCGGAGCAGCCGATGACTTATGAAAATGCGCCAACAAAAATTTACCGCCCCGTTTCTGGCCCTTCTAGCTCAGGCGAGCCGGAGAAAGTCGATCCGGGGCGGCGAAAAACTCAGCGGCGCGAATCAGGCGATTCGCGCCGCTGCGGTCCTATATTACTTCGAGATCGTGCCGACAACCCCTGCACCCACGGTGCGGCCGCCTTCGCGGATGGCGAAGCGCAGACCGGCATCCATGGCGATCGGAGCGATCAGCTTCACGCCGAGCTTCACATTGTCGCCAGGCATGACCATCTCGGTGCCTTCGGGTAGGATCACTTCGCCGGTCACGTCCGTGGTACGGAAGTAGAACTGCGGACGATAGTTGGCGAAGAACGGGGTGTGACGGCCGCCTTCTTCCTTCGACAGGACGTAGACTTCCGCGTCGAACTCGGTGTGCGGGGTGATGGTGCCGGGCTTGGCCAGAACCTGGCCACGCTCGACTTCTTCACGGCCCACACCACGGATCAGCGCACCGATATTGTCGCCGGCTTCACCCTGGTCGAGCAGCTTGCGGAACATTTCGACGCCGGTCACGGTGGTCTTGCGGGTATCCTTCAGACCGACGATCTCGACTTCTTCACCGACCTTGACGATCCCGGTCTCGACGCGGCCGGTCACCACGGTGCCGCGGCCCGAGATCGAGAACACGTCTTCGATCGGCATCAGGAAGGGCTTGTCGACCGGACGCTCCGGCTGTGGGATGAACGAGTCGACGGCAGCCATCAGCTGCAGAACGGCGTTCTTGCCGATTTCGTCGTTCGAACCGTCCAGGGCCTTGACGGCCGAGCCGGGGATGACGGGGATGTTGTCGCCGTCGAAGTCGTAGGACGACAGCAGTTCACGGATTTCCAGCTCGACGAGCTCCAGGATTTCCGGATCGTCGACCAGATCGACCTTGTTCATGAACACGACGAGCTGCGGCACGCCGACCTGGCGGGCGAGCAGGATGTGCTCGCGGGTCTGCGGCATCGGGCCGTCGGTGGCCGACACGACCAGGATGGCGCCGTCCATCTGGGCCGCACCGGTGATCATGTTCTTGACGTAGTCGGCGTGACCCGGGCAGTCGACGTGCGCGTAGTGACGGGCTTCGGTCTCATATTCGACGTGGGCGGTCGAGATGGTGATGCCGCGCTCGCGCTCTTCGGGAGCCTTGTCGATGTTGGCATAGTCCACGAAGGTCGCGCCGCCGGTTTCGGCAAGCACCTTGGTGATCGCTGCGGTCAGCGAGGTCTTGCCATGGTCGACGTGACCGATGGTGCCGATGTTGCAGTGCGGCTTGTTCCGCTCAAACTTAGCCTTAGCCATTTTATCCTACCTTCTAATCAAATCAGCTTTGGTCTGACCGCTCGGCCGCGCCTCGCGAAGGCGCGTCCATAGCAGCAAATTCAGAGAATACCAGCCCCTAACCGAGCCGTTTTCACGGCCCGGCCGGAGAAAATTATCAGGCCATCTTCGCCTTGACTTCATCCGCCACATTCTGCGGCACTTCGTCATAGTGCGAGAAGATCATCGAATAGTTCGCACGGCCCTGGGTGAAGGACCGCAGCGAGTTCACATAGCCGAACATGTTGGCCAGCGGAACCATCGCCTCGACGACCTGCGCATTGCCGCGGCTGTCGGTGCCCTGGATCTGGCCGCGACGGCTGTTCATGTCGCCGATGACGTCGCCCAGATATTCCTCCGGGGTGACGACCTCGACCTTCATGACCGGCTCGAGCAGGGTGATGCCCGACTTCTGCGCCGCTTCGCGCATGGCGGCGCGGCCGGTGATTTCGAACGCCAGCGCCGACGAGTCGACGTCGTGATAGGCGCCGTCATAGAGCAGGATTTCGAAGTCGATGATCGGGAAGCCGATGAGCGAGCCGGTGGCCGCCGTTTCGCGCATGCCCTTTTCGATCGCGGGGATATATTCCTTGGGAATATTGCCGCCCTTGATCTCGTCCTTGAAGATGATGCCCGCGCCGCGCTCGCCCGGCGTCAGCTTCACCTTGATGCGGCCGAACTGGCCGGTGCCGCCCGACTGCTTCTTGTGGGTATAGTCGATGTCGACCGGCTTCTTGAGATATTCGCGATAGGCCACCTGCGGCGCGCCGACATTCGCCTCGACCTTGAACTCGCGCTTCATGCGGTCGACGAGGATCTCGAGGTGCAGTTCGCCCATGCCCTTGATGATGGTCTGGCCCGATTCGTGGTCGGTCGAGACGCGGAAGGACGGGTCCTCGGCGGCCAGGCGGTTGAGCGCGATGCCCATCTTTTCCTGGTCGGCCTTGGTCTTGGGCTCCACCGACAGCTCGATCACCGGCTCGGGGAATTCCATCCGCTCCAGGATGATCGGCGAGCGCTCGGCGCACAGCGTGTCCCCGGTGGTGGTTTCCTTCATGCCGGCCAGCGCGACGATGTCGCCCGCATAGGCGGTGTCGATATCTTCACGGCTGTTGGCATGCATCAGCAGCATGCGGCCGATCTTTTCCTTCTTGTCCTTCACCGAATTCAGGTAGCTGCCCTTGGTCAGCGTGCCCGAATAGATGCGCAGGAAGGTCAGCGAACCGACGAACGGGTCGTTCATGATCTTGAACGCCAGGCCCGCGAACGGTGCATCGTCCGAGGTCGGACGGCTGTCCGGCTCGTCGGTGTTCGGGTTGATGCCCTGCACGTCGGGAATGTCGAGCGGCGAAGGCAGATAGTCGACGACGGCGTCGAGCAACGGCTGCACGCCCTTGTTCTTGAACGCGGAGCCGCACAGCACCGGCGTGAACGCCTGTGCCAGCGTGCCCTTGCGGATCAGCTTCTTGAGCGTGGCGACGTCGGGCTCATTGCCCTCCAGATAGGCTTCCATCGCCTCGTCGTCCTGCTCGACGGCCAGCTCGATCAGCTTTTCGCGATATTCGGCGGCCTTGTCGGCGAGGTCGGCCGGAATTTCCTCATAGGAGAATTCGGCGCCCAGATTCTCATCCTTCCAGATGATCGCGCGATTCTCGACCAGGTCGACCAGGCCCTTGAAGTCCGATTCCGCGCCGATGGGCAGGTACAGGACGGCCGGGGTAGCGCCCAGGCGATCGATGATCGTCTGTACGCAATAATAGAAGTTGGCGCCGGTGCGGTCGAGCTTGTTGATGAAGCACATCCGCGGAACCTTGTACTTGTCCGCCTGGCGCCACACGGTTTCCGACTGCGGCTCCACGCCCGCGACGCCGTCGAACGCGGCGACGGCACCGTCCAGCACGCGCAGCGAACGCTCGACCTCGATGGTGAAGTCGACGTGGCCGGGGGTGTCGATGATGTTCAAGCGGTGGTCGTTCCAGAAGCAGGTCGTCGCAGCCGACGTGATCGTGATGCCGCGCTCCTGCTCCTGCTCCATCCAGTCCATGGTGGCGGCGCCGTCATGGACTTCGCCGATCTTGTAGGACTTGCCGGTATAATAAAGGATACGCTCGGTCGTGGTGGTCTTGCCGGCGTCGATATGAGCCATGATACCGAAATTGCGATAGCGTTCGAGCGGATGGCTGCGGGCCATGATGCTTCTCCGTTGCCGGCGCGCCGGCGGTCAAGTGAATGAGTCTTGCGGCTGGCCCCTAAACCAATCCGTCCGCCATGGGTAGCCCCACGGCGAACGGACCGTTTTCGAAAGCCGGATGTCGAGACGGGCACATAGGCGCCCGCGACGATATTACCAGCGATAGTGCGAGAAGGCGCGGTTCGCTTCCGCCATGCGGTGCGTGTCTTCGCGCTTCTTGACGGCATTGCCGCGGTTGTTGGCCGCGTCCAGCAGCTCGCCCGACAGGCGGGCGGCCATGGTGGTCTCGCTGCGATTGCGCGACGCGGTGATCAGCCAGCGGATGGCCAGCGCCTGGGCGCGCTCGGGGCGCACCTCGACGGGAACCTGGTAGGTCGCACCGCCGACGCGGCGGCTGCGGACCTCGATGCCGGGCTTCACATTGTTGAGCGCGTCATGGAACATGCCGATCGGGTCCTTCTTGGACTTCGCTTCGACAGTTTCGAGCGCACCGTAAACGATGGACTCGGCGACGGCCTTCTTGCCGTCCTGCATGATGCTGTTCATGAACTTCGACAGCACGATATCGCCGAACTTGGGATCGGGCAGGATAACGCGCTTTTCGGGGCGACGACGACGTGACATGTTTTAGTCTCCCTTACTTCGGACGCTTCGCGCCGTACTTCGAACGGCTCTGCTTGCGGTCCTTGACGCCCTGGGTATCCAGAACGCCGCGCAGCACATGATAGCGCACACCGGGAAGGTCGCGCACGCGGCCGCCGCGGATCAGCACGACGCTGTGCTCCTGAAGATTGTGGCCTTCACCCGGAATATAGGTGATGACTTCGCGCTGGTTGACCAGACGCACCTTCGCCACCTTGCGGAGAGCCGAGTTCGGCTTCTTCGGGGTCGTCGTGTAGACGCGGGTGCAAACGCCGCGCTTCTGCGGGTTCGCTTCCATCGCAGGGACCTTCGACTTGGTCTTCTGCAGCTCGCGGCCCTTGCGGACCAGCTGGTTGATCGTTGGCATGAAGCCCTTCACCTTTTCAGTTACTTTACCGGAACCGTCCCCGCCTCCTGCCACCCGAAAGCGAATCGCCTCCAAACAGCAAAGGCCCCGGCGGAAAACCCGCCCGGAGCCGCAAAGAGCACCGGTAATGTTCAGCTCTGCTTGCCCCAAGGACCGAACGGGAGCGGACGAATCCCTCACACTCCGCACCTTTGGGCAGGCGCGCCTATAGCGAGGCTGGCCGAAAGGGTCAAGGACGCCCCCGGACAAGCCTCCCGCCGGTACGCTCGACCATGGTGAAGACAGCGTTAGCAAATTGATAAGAAGAGTGAATCTATTCTGAACCGGTGCCGCCATGCCGGCGGACCCATGGACAGAATGTGACCCAGCTTTCGACCATCACCGGCGAGTTCCGCAATCCGGACAGGGAGGCCGCTTTCCAGGCGGACCGCCTGCCCGAATCGCAACGCCATGCCCGCATGCTCTTCCTGCTGTCGGCGATCCTCAATGCGCTCTTTCTCCTCAGCGACTGGCGCTTTGCCGGCACGCCGCATTTCTGGGTCGCCGTTCCGGCGCGCGTCGCCGTGGTCCTGTGGTCGCTGGTCTGCCTGTCCTTCTGCCGCTACATGGCGAATTTCCGGGCTGTCGAGCGGATCTGCTTCGCCTGGCAGTTCGTCACCGCCGTCGGCGTCGCCTTCCTCGTCTCCTCGCGCAGCGACATCGCGATCTTCGTGCTCGTGATGCTGCCGCTGATCTTCTACCTCGTGGTGCCGACCAGTTTCCGCGGCAATGTCGGCGGCGGGCTTGGCTGCGCGGCGCTGCTCCTGGTGGGCTATCTTGCCCCAGCGCCCTTCGCCCCCACCGCACCCGGCATGGTGATGGCGGTGCTGATCCTCCATTGCGGCATGTGGATCGCCATTGCCCGCACCAACCGCCTCCAGCGGCAGGAATGGACCGCCAGCCAGGTGGCGCAGAGCGCCCGCGCCGCCCTCGCCGCCAACGGCGAAACGCTGGAGCGCATGTTCATGTCGGTACCGATCCCGCTGCTCGTCACCCGCTTCGACGGATCGGTCCTGCGGACGAACAAGGCCGCGAACGAAGCCTATTCGGCCGGAAGCGAAGAAACGCTCATCGACATCGAGAAGAGCTATGTCGACATGGACCTGCGGAACCGTCTTTTCGAAAAGCTGCAACGCGGCGAGCCGGTCGACAATTTCGAATGCAGGCTGCGCCGCGCGGACGGGGAAATCCGGGACGCGCTCATATCGTCCCGGCCGATCGTGATCGATGGCGAGGATTGTTTCATGTCGAGCGTCGTCGACATAACCGACCGCAAGGAGGCGGAACGGCACCTCGCCCATATCGCCATGTCGGACGCGCTCACCGGCCTCGCCAACCGCTCCCATTTCATGGCGACGCTGGCGCAGGCCTCCGCCGCCACCGGCCGGTCGGGCGGACAGATGGCAGTGGTGCTGATCGACGTCGACGAATTCAAGCGGATCAACGACAGCGCCGGACATGACGCGGGCGACGCCCTGCTGTGCGCCGTGGCGGAACGGCTGCGCGATGCCGTGCGCCCCGGCGATCTGGTCGCGCGCATGGGCGGGGACGAATTCGCCGTGCTGCTCACCCGGCTGCGCAACGCCTCCGATCTGGACGTGGTGCTCAACCGCATGACCGCCCAGTTGCACCAGCCCCTGAACCATGGAACCCGCGACATCGATTGCCGCGTGTCGATGGGCGTCGCGCTCTTCCCCGACCATGCGGGGGACATCGCCGACCTCATGAAGCATGCCGACATCGCCCTTTACGAGGCGAAGAATAACGGCCGGGGCCGCGCCTGCCTCTTCGAACCCGGCCTGCTGGAACGCTGGCAGCGCGAGGCGCAGATGCTGGAGCGCGCCCGCGACGCGCTGGTCCACGCCCCGCCCACGCCCTGGTATCAGCCCAAGGTCGATCTTTCGACCGGCCAGGTCATCGGCTTCGAGGCGCTGCTGCGCTGCGTCCGCCCCGACGGCTCGATCATCATGCCGGGCGAGATTGCCGCCGCCTTCGAACATTCGGAGCTCGGCCGCCTGATCACCGAACGCATGCTGGCCCAGGTGCTGGCGGATTGCCGCCGCTGGCAGGACCAGGGCCTCGAATTCGGCCATGTCGCGATCAACGTGCCGGGCGTCGAGTTGCATGACGGCAGCTTTCCAGACCGGCTGTTCGATGCGCTGGACGCCACCGGCGTTCCGCCGCGCCGGATCGAGCTGGAAGTCACCGAATCCGTCTTTCTCGGCCGCAACGCCGAAGTGGTGGAGCGCAGCCTGCACCGCCTGAGCGCCGCCGGCATCTCCATCGCGCTCGACGATTTCGGCACCGGCTATGCCTCACTCTCGCATCTCAAGCAGTTCCCGATCGACATCATCAAGATCGACCAGCGCTTCGTCCGCGACCTGGAAACCGACCCGGACGACGCGGCCATCGTGCGTACGGTGCTCAATCTCGCCTATAGCCTGGGCATCCGCACCGTGGCGGAGGGCGTCGAAAATCTGCGCCAACTCGATTATCTGTGCGCGGGCGGCTGCCATTTCGGGCAGGGCTTCCATTTCGGCGCGGCGGCCCCGGCATCGGAAGTCCACGCCATGCTCGCCATGAGTCGTTCCGTCGGCGCCCTCAGCCGGGCCTGAAAATTTCTCGCTTCGCCGGGAACCAAAAACCGGGCTTCACGTTTTGTCCCATTCAGCCTTCGATTCGTCACGAGTCCGCTCGGGTGGATTCGCGCGACTCGATTCCTTTTGTTAGCGCCCCGTTCACGTTAAAAAAGGCACGCGGGGTCGCAATTGTCGCAACAGAGCAAGAAGGGGGTAGCCGCCCTCTGGGCCAGCATGGCTGCCCAGTGTTCGAGGCTGTGCCCGGAGCGGGAGATTTTCCTGCGCTCGGGCGGCGAGGTGAAGTTCATCCGCATTTCGCGCCGAGCGCAGCTTGTCACGGCGGGCCTCCTGTCCACCGCGCTGATCGGCTGGGCGGGCCTTACCCTGTCGATGGCCGCCAGCAGCGCGAGGATCGAGCGGGAACGCGCCGCGCTGGCGGCGCAGGGCAAGGCCGTCGCAGGCACCGCCAGCCAGGTCGCCACCTATCGCAAGTCCGTCGACCAGCTCGCCCATGAGCTGGAGGAGCGGCAGGACTTCATGGACGATCTCTACCGCACCCATTTCGGCAAGGAGGAGGCAGCACCCGCCACGGCGGTGGTCGGGCCGCCGGAGCAGGACGGACAGCAGAAGAACGAGCAGAAGGGCAGGGGCGCCCACAAGCTGGATACCCGGATCAGCGCCGCCCCCGAAGCCGCCCCGCTGGTCAGGATCGACCAGCGCCAGCGCCGCTTCGCCGCGCTGCTGACCAGCGCCGTCCAGCAACGCGCCGACAAGGCCGCCGCCGCCATCCGCAGCTTCGGCCTCAATCCGGACAGGCTCGCCCGCGGCGCCGCCCGCGCGCAGGGCGGCCCCTTCGTCCCATGGCCGGGCGAGGACAGCATGCCCGGCGAGTTCGATAAGCTTGCGCGGGCGATGGCACGCATGGAGTTTCTGGAAAGCAGCCTGCTCGCCATCCCGTCGGGCAAGCCCACCGCAACGCCGATGCTGAGCAGCAGCTACGGCTATCGCAGCGACCCGTTCAACGGCCATGCCGCGTTCCACGCGGGACTGGATTTCCCCGGCAGCATGGGCCAGCCGATCCTGGCCGCGGCATCGGGCAAGGTCAGCTTCGTCGGGCAGCGCAGCGGCTACGGCAATGTGGTCGAGGTCACCCACGGCAACGGCATCATGACCCGCTACGCCCACCTCTCCGGTTTCGACGCGCGGGTCGGGCAACAGGTGACCCGCGGCGAAAGGATCGCCCGCATGGGCTCGACCGGCCGCTCCACCGGTACCCACCTGCATTTTGAAGTGCGGGTGAACGGCAACCCCATCAACCCCCGCCGCTTCCTGGAGGCGCGCAAGGATGTCCTCCAGACCCAGCAAGTCGCCACCGCCCGCCTCGCCGACGTCGGCGACCGGGGCTGAGAATACGCCGCTTTTGCCGTTCGGCAGTGATGTCACGATCCACTGTGATCTGACCGCCAGCGTCGCTGCACGTTGATGGCGTGGTGGGGCAACATCGGTTGCGCAGCGCTGGTGCAGAGCCCCGACAGCCGCATCACCGGACATGTGATCGCGCGGAGCGCAGGCTGAAGCCAGGCGGCGACATGGCCGTCTGCAATGAACTGCCGATCAATCGCCCTGATGTGGTGTAGATTGCGCGCAGCTTTTCGGGGCGTACACTCACGAACCTGACACCGAACAGGTGCTCCGGAACGTCCTTATGAGCAATGAAAACGCTCTATCAAAATCAATAATCATAAAGATATATGAACAATATCACTATATGCGTAATATTGACAGTTTATATCAATAAGATATTCTTGGAGAGCATGAATTCGACTCTAATCGAATGTTCATGAATAATTTCATAATTCTAAAAATCCGCTCATCCATTTTCATATTTTTGGTTTCGGGTCGCGAACATAACATATTGATTATCAATATGCTTTGCATTCCTCGAAGGCAGGAGTATCCAAAATGGGAAAAGGCAATGGAATTGCCACGCGGGCGACACTTATGTCAGCCGCCCTGCTATGCACGCACCTCACGATAATGAGTGGCGCAGCGCATGCCAGCAACCTGGCGAGCGTTTCCGTTTTCGCCGCCGGGCTCAACAATCCCCGCAACCTCAGATTTGGTCCCGATGGCGATCTTTATGTCGCCGAGGGCGGAGCCGGGGGCACCCATTCGACCAATGGCCAGTGCTCGCAGGTTGTGCCTCCTATCGGTCCTTATACGGGCAGCAATAGCGGCGGTCGCATTTCGAAGATCGATCGCCATGGCGACGTTACCACTGTCGTCGACACGTTACCCTCCAGCCAGACCAGTATCGGTTCGGGCTCGCTGGTGAGCGGCGTTGCGGACATCGCCTTCATTGGCAATACGCTTTACGCACTGCTGGCCGGCGCCGGTTGCTCGCATGGCGTGACATCCCTACCCAACGCCATCATGCGGGTGAATGCCGACCATTCGACAACATTGATTGCCAATCTGAGCGCGTTTCAGAAGGCCCATCCCACCGCCGTCATCGAAAAGGACGACTTCGAACCGGATGGCACATGGTACAGCATGGTTGCGGTTCGGGGCGCCCTTTACGCGGTGGAACCCAATCATGGGGAGATCGACAGGATCTCGACGGGCGGCGCCATCAGCCGGGTCATCGATATTTCCGCAAGTCAGGGCCATGTGGTGCCGACCGCACTCGCCTATCATGGCAATTTCTACGTAGCCAACCTCAATGTTTTCCCGCAACCCATCGGCAGTTCGAAAGTCTGGAAAGTGACTCCAAGCGGCCAGATCAAGGTCGATACTGCGGGCTTCGATATGGTGCTGGGTCTTGCGTTCGACAATTTCGACCAGATGTACGTCCTGGAAATGAGCGCAGGACAACCGGTGCCGACTCCGGGCACGGGCCGGGTGACTCGCGTCCACCCTAATGGGGCGGAGGAAGTCGTCGCCGATGGCCTGATGTTCCCCACCGGCATCACCTGTGGGCCGGACGGCAATCTTTATGTTTCGAGCGCCGGTTTCGGCATGCCCGCGGGCGCCGGAAAAGTCCTGAAGATCGACCTCGCCAACTGGAAGCATTGATGGAACAGTCCCCGCGCATCAGCCATTGGCATCCGTTCGGAGGCTTCAGTTGACCGGAGCGCGCCGCCGGTAACTCAATGTCTCGGCGACATGCACGCGCCCGACCCGCTCCGCCCCGGCCAGATCGGCAATGGTCCGCGCGACCCGCAGCACCCGGGTATAGCCGCGCGCCGACAGCTTCATCGCCGCGGCCGCCTGCGCCAGCAATTCGCGTCCGGCCTGATCCGGCCCGGCGACATCCTCCAGCCGCTCGCCGTCCACTTCGGCATTGGTGCGCGCCGGACTGCCCGCATAGCGCGCCGTTTGCACCGCCCGCGCCGCCGCGACCCGCGCCGCGACCTCGGCCGATCCTTCGGCGGGCGGCGGCAGCACAAGGTCCGCCGCCGTCACCGCCTGCACCTCCACATGCAGGTCGATGCGGTCCAGAAGCGGCCCCGAAACCTTGGCCTGATAATCCGCAGCACAGCGCGGCGCCCGCGAACAGGCCAGCGCCGGATCGCCCAGATGACCGCAGCGGCAGGGATTCATCGCCGCCACCAGTTGCACCCGCGCGGGAAAGGTCACATGCGCATTGGCCCGCGCCACCGTCACCTCGCCCGTTTCCAGCGGCTGACGCAGCGAATCGAGCACTGTGCGCTGAAATTCCGGCAGTTCGTCCAGGAACAGCACGCCCAGATGCGCCATGCTGACCTCGCCCGGCCGCGCCTTGTGTCCGCCGCCGACCAGCGCCGCCATCGACGCGCTGTGATGCGGATTGCGGAAGGGGCGCGCCCGGCTGATCCGCCCGCCCTCCAGCGTTCCGGCGACGCTCGCCACCATGGAGGTTTCCAGCGCCTCTCCCGGCGTCAGCTCCGGCAATATGCCCGGCAGGCAGTTCGCCATCAGCGACTTGCCCGCGCCCGGTGGGCCAATCATCAAGAGATTATGGCCGCCGGCCGCCGCGATCTCCAGCGCCCGCTTGGCCGTCTCCTGCCCCTTCACCTGTTTGAGGTCGGCGGTCCGCACGGGCGGCTCGACCTTGCCCGGCCGCGGCGGCGAGAGCGCAGCAGTCCCCTTGAAATGGTTGAGCAAGCCCAGCAGGTCGGGCGCCGCGATCACCTCCACCTGCCCGGCCCAGGCCGCTTCCGCGCCCTGTGCGACCGGACAGACCAGCCCCAGTTCCCGTTCCCCGGCATGGAGCGCAGCCAGCAACACCCCCGGCGTCGGCGCGATCCGGCCGTCCAGCCCCAGTTCGCCGACGACGACATAGCCCGCCAGCGTCTCGGCATCGATCACCCCCATCGCACCCAGCAGGGCAAGCGCGATCGGCAGGTCGAAATGCGATCCTTCCTTGGGCAGATCGGCGGGCGAAAGATTCACCGTGATCCGCTTGGGCGGTAGCGACAGGCCGATGGCGGCGATCGCGTTGCGCACCCGCTCCCGGCTTTCGGCGACGGCCTTGTCCGGCAGGCCCACGACGATGAAATTGGGCAGGCCGGGAACCAGCTGGCACTGCACCTCGACGCCCCGCGCCTCCAGCCCCAGATAGGCGACCGTCGATACCGTCGAAACCAAGCGATGATCCCCCTGCGCGCCTTTTGGCCTACTCCCGGCCAACCCCCTTCGCAGGAACCGGCAAGCATTTCAATCTCTTGCTATCGCAAGGGCTGCCCCAAGCCGGCCCGATCAGCCCCCTTCCGGCCGTCCCTTGAAGCCCTGCGCCACGACATACCATTCGACGCTGCCCTTCCGGCTGGCGGGCGGCTTGGCATGTTTGATCGTGGTGAAATGCTTTTTGAGGATCGCGAGCAGGTCGGCATCGGTGCCGCCCGCGAACACCTTGGCGACGAAGGTGCCGCCCTTGCGCAGATTTTCGACCGCGAACATCCCCGCCGCCTCGACCAGCCCCATGGTGCGGAGGTGGTCGGTCGCCGCATGGCCGACCGTATTGGCCGCCATGTCCGAAATCACCAGATCGGGCGCGTCGCCCAAAGCCTCCGCCAGCAAGGCCGGCGCCTTGTCGTCCATGAAGTCCATCTGGAACAGGGTGACGCCCGGAATCGGATCGGTCGGCAGCAGGTCGATGCCGACCACCTTCGCCTTGGGGCACAGCTTGCGCACCACCTGCGCCCATCCGCCCGGCGCCACGCCCAGATCGACGACCGCGCGCGATCCCTTCACGAAATGGAATTTCTCATCCAGCTCGATCAGCTTGAAGGCCGCGCGGCTGCGCCAGCCTTCCGCCTTGGCGCGGCGGACATAGGGATCGTTCAACTGCCGTTCGAGCCAGCGGGTCGACTGGGCCGTCCGCCCTTTCGCCGTCTTGACCCGCACCTTGCCGGCACCCGTGCCTCTCACATCTTCACTCCGTCGCGGTCCATCAGGCCGCGCAATATGCCTTCGCGAATACCCCGGTCGGCCACGCCCAGACGCTGCGCGGGCCAGATATCGAGGATCGATTCCAATATGGCGCAGCCCGCCACCACCAGATCGGCGCGCTCCGTGCCGATGCAGGGCAGCTTCTGCCGGTCGCACAACGGCATCGCGGACAGCCGCGACGAAATGGCGCGCATCGACGCGGACGGCACGATCAGCCCGTCGATCGCCTGCCGGTCGTAGCGCGGCAGGTCCAGATGCAGGCTGGCCAGCGTCGTCACCGTGCCCGACGTGCCGAGCAGGCGGATGTCCGACTGCACCGGGGGCAGCCTGCGTGCCAGCGGGGCGAAGGCATCCGCCACCCGCGCCCGCATCCGGCCATAGGCATTCAGCCGGTCGGCCGGATCGGCATGGTCGAACGGCTCGCTTTCGGTCAGCGACACCACGCCCCAGGGGGCACTTACCCAGTCGACGATGTGCGGCGCGCCTTCACGGCAGCTGTCCACCAGCACCAGCTCGGTCGATCCACCGCCAATGTCGAAGATCAGCGCCGGACTGTCGCCCGGCTCCAGCAGCGCATGACAGCCCAGCACCGCCAGCCGCGCCTCTTCCTGCGCGCTGATGATGTCGAGCGCGATGCCGGTTTCGCGATAGACGCGCTGGATGAACTCCGCGCCGTTGGACGCCCGGCGGCAGGCCTCCGTCGCCACGGAGCGCGCCAGCGTCACATGCCGCCGCCGCAGCTTGTCGGCGCACACGGACAGCGCAGCGATCGCCCGGTCGATCGCGGCATCGCTGATCCGCCCGGTCGCCGCCAGCCCTTCACCCAGCCGCACGATTCGGGAAAAGGCATCCACGACGATGAATCCGTCCGAAGACGGCTTGGCGATCAGCAGGCGGCAATTGTTGGTGCCGAGGTCGATCGCGGCATAGGCCCTGCGTCCGCGTGGCGGATGAGGCAAAAGGCCCCGCGGTTTCGACGGGGGAGTGAGGGCCGCAGCCTTGCTCCCATTGCCCTGACCGGAACGGACCCCCTTGCCCGAAACTCCGCCGGCTGGGCCGGAACTCTGCGGCGATGGGCGGCTTTGCTGCACCATGGCCGTGTCTCTTTTCTTCTTCGCCAGCACCGAAAGGCACCGGAACTTGGGGTCAAGAGTAGGCAAAGGAAGAAGAAAGCGCAAGGCGGGCGCGGCATTACCCTCAGATCAGCGGCAACAAGGCCGCGACGATCCAGCGCTCCTCCGCGCGCAGCACGCCCCAGGCGCGGGCGGCGGCGCGGCTGTCCATCACCTCGACGCCGATGCCGCGTGCTTCCAGTTCACGGACAAAGGCACGTGGCGGCTGGCGCAGGCCAGCGCCCGTCCCGATCAGCAGAAATTCCGGCTGCGGATCCAGGTCGAACAGATCCCCCAGATCCGCCACCGTCAGCGCCTCGATCGACGGCGCCTGCACCCAGGCGAGCGCCCGCACCGGCGAGAGCAGCAGGCCATCGGGAAAGACATCGTCGCGAACCCGAAAGCCCCGGCCCTGAAAGCCGGTGACGATCGGCCCCTGCCCCGCCTCATCGCGGCGCAGTTCGATGCCTGTCCGCTTCTCGTTCAGGGCCGCGCTCCATCATCACGCGGACCCATGCGCTCGGCCTGGGCGGCGATGTTGGCCCTGGCCGCCTTCTTCTCGGCGGTCGCGGGCGACAGGCCGAGCGTGATCAGCAGCGACGACGACACATAGACCGACGAATAGGTGCCGACGATGATGCCCAGCATCATGGCGGCCGTGAAGCCACGCAGCACATGTCCGCCCAGCAGCAGCAGCGCACCCAGCGCCAGCAGTACGGTGACGGATGTCATGACCGTGCGCGGCAGCGTCTCGTTCACCGACAGGTCGATCAGCGCCTTCATGTCCATCTTGCGATATTTGCGCATATTTTCGCGGATGCGGTCGTCGATCACCATCTTGTCGTTGATCGAATAGCCGACGATGGTCAGCACCGCAGCGACGATGTTGAGGTCGAATTCGAGCTGCGTGATCGCGAAGAAGCCCAGCGTCATCAGCACGTCGTGCATGATCGCGACGAAGGTCGAGACGCCGAACTGCCATTCATAGCGGAACCAGGAGAAGATCGCGATGCCGACCACTGCCAGCATCACCGCCAGCACGCCGTTCTGGATCAGTTCGCCCGACACCTTGCCCGACACCGTGTCGTAGCGCGAGAAGGTGACGCCGGGAAATTCCGCCGTCATCGCCTTGCGCGCCTTCTCGACGATGGCATTGGATGCACCCGCGCCGCCCTGTTCGGGCAGCGGCAGGCGAATCTGCACGGTCTTGGGATCGCCGAATTGCTGGAGCGAACCGTCGCCCACGCCCAGCCGGTCGACCACGCCGCGCACCTTTTCCAGATGCGGCGGCTGTGTGAACTTCGCCTCGATCATCAGACCGCCGACGAAATCGACGCCCAGGTTCAGGCCCTTGTAGAAGGTCGCACCCACCGCCAGCACCGTCAGCAGCGCCGTCAGGCCGAAGGCCCAGTGGCGCAGCTTGACGAAGCCGATATTGGTGTTGTCAGGGACGAGTTTAAGCAGTTTCATAATGTCTCTCCCGCCCCGTCAGATATGGATCTCGGTCGGGCGCTTGGCGCGAACCCAACGCGACACCAACAGGCGGGTGAAGGTGACGGCGGTGAACACGCTGGTCGCGATGCCGATCAGCAGCACGATCGCGAAACCCTTGACCGGCCCCGACCCCAGCGCGAGCATGATCCCGCCCGCAATGGCATGGGTCACGTTCGCTTCGAAAATGGTGCGGCTGGCTTCCTTATAGCCATGTTCGATCGCCTGGACCACATTGCGGCCACGGCGCCGTTCCTCGCGGATGCGTTCGTAGATCAGCACGTTCGCATCGACCGCCGTACCGATCGTGAGCACGAAGCCCGCGATGCCCGGCAGGGTCAGCGTTGCGCCCAAAATGCCCATCACGCCCAGAATCACCAGCACGTTGATGGCAACGGCGAGGTTCGCATACATGCCGAAACGGCCATAGCTGACGAACATGAAGGCCGCGACGGCAGCCACCGCGATGATCGAAGCAGTAAGCCCCGCCTTGATCGAGTCGGCGCCCAACTGCGGACCGACCGTACGTTCTTCCACCACGGTCAATGCAACAGGCAGCTTGCCGGACCGCAACGCAATGGCGAGCTGATTGGCACTTTCAACCGTGAAGCTGCCGCTGATCTGCGCGCTGCCGCCCAGAATCGGCTCGTTGATGTTGGGCGCCGAGAGCACCTTGCCGTCCAGGATGATGGCGAAGGGCCGGTTGACATTCTGCGACGTCACCTGGCCGAATTTCCGGCCACCCGCGCCGTTGAAGCGGATGTTGACGATCGGCTGGTTGCCCTGCTGGCTGAAACCCTGCTGCGCGTCGGTCAGGTCCTCGCCCGACACCATGACCTGCCGGTAGACGGCGATCTTGCCGCCGGGCGCGCTCGGATAAGGCAGCACTTCGCTGCCCACCGGCGCGCGGCCCTGCGCGACTTCGCTGGGGTTGGCGTTGACATCGACCAGCTTGAATTCGAGCTTCGCGGTCTGGCCGAGCAGGGCCTTCAGGGCTGCGGGATTCTGAAGACCCGGCACCTGCACGACGATGCGGTTGCCGCCCTGCTGCTGGATGGTCGGCTCACGCGTGCCCATTTCGTCGATGCGCTTGCGGATGACTTCGGTCGCGACTTCCATCGCGCCCTTCACCGCGCTGTCGATCCCCGCCTGGGTGGGCGTGATGACGATGGTGGAGCTGTTCACCACCTCGACATTGAAGTCGCGCTGGCCGGTCAGCCCCGCTCCCTGCGTCAGCGGCCGGATGCGCTCGACGGCGGCATCCACCTCCGACGGATTGCGGACCATGAAGCTCAATTTCCCGTCACGGCTGGAAATGTCGCCGATCGCGATTTTCGTATCGCCCCGGCGCAGCTCCGTGCGGACCTGCTCCTCCATATTGGCGATTCGCTGCTTGGCGACGTCCTGGGTCGACGCCTCGAGCAGCAGATGGCTGCCGCCCGACAGGTCGAGACCCAGATTCACACGGGTCTGCATGAATTTGGGCAGTTGCGTCACCACCGTATCCGGCAGGAAACTCGGCACGGCGCAGGCGATGCCGATCAGCAGCGGCGCCAGGATCGCGAAGATCGCCCAGCGGGGGAAATTCAGCATCGGGCGGCTCAGTCGTTCGCGGGCTTGGCGGTGGCGGGATCGATCACGTCGGTCAGGGTGGACTTCACCGCCTTGACCTTCATGTTCGGCGCCAGTTCGACCTCGGCGTAAAATTCATCGACGCGAACCACCTTGCCGACCAGACCGCCGCCGGTGACGACCTGATCGCCCTTCTTCACGGCGTCGATCTTCGCCTTGTGCTCCTTCATCTTCTTTTGCTGCGGACGGATCAGCAGGAAATAGAAGACGACGAAGATCAGGACCAGCGGGGCCATCTGCACCAGCATGGAGGCGCCGGACGATTCCCCGCCCGCAGTCTGGGCAAAGGCTGGAGATATGAACATGGTTGGGACTTTCGCCTTATTCTCTTGTCCAGGTGCAGGCGCAGGATAAACGCCTACAGATCAAGGGCGCGCGGCTAACACAGATGGACTGGGTGAGGCAACATGATTAGGATTTGCCGACAAAAGGGCAAAAAGCCTGCATCGAGGCCCTTGCATATTCCCCAAACTGCTTCTAATTGCGCCGCTCCGGTCGGGACGTAGCGCAGCCTGGTAGCGCATCACACTGGGGGTGTGGGGGTCGGAGGTTCGAATCCTCTCGTCCCGACCAAGTTTCCGCGAGGCGCAAGGGCGCCTTCCCAATCTCCATGAGCATTCATTGATTCGCTGGCGGACCGCCTTTTTTCGCTGTCCTACAATGAACCAGATGGGATAAATGATCCACCTTCTCAACAGGAGGGCGGTTTTCATGGACATTGCGACACTGATCGACGAAGTGATCGCGCGGGAAGGCGGTTACAGCAACCACCCGGCGGATCGCGGCGGGCCGACCCGTTTCGGGATCACCCAGGCCGTGGCGCGGGCGAACGGCTATAGGGGCGACATGCGCGCCCTCCCCCGCAGCGTTGCTGAGGCGATTTACCGGCGGCTTTACTGGGAAAAGCCGGGCTATGCCTTCATCGCGGAACTGGCGCCGGCCATCGCCGAAGAACTGTTCGATACGGCGGTCAATATGGGGCCGGGGACCGCCAGCGGCTTTCTGCAGCGGGCGCTGAACGCGCTCAACCGGAATGAAAGCGATTATCCGGACCTGAAGGTCGACCGGTCGGTAGGCCCCAGGACGCTGGGCGCGCTCGGTGACTTCCTGAAACTGCGCGGCAGGGCTGGGGAGAAGGTGCTGCTCAAGGCGCTCGAAGCGCTTCAGGGCGAGCGCTATCTTGCGCTGGCGGAGAGCCGCCCAGCCAATGAGGCCTTCCTCTATGGCTGGCTGGCGAACCGGATCGGTTAGGGAGGCGCGAAAATGGCTTCGGTACGACACAGGCGCCCCACGCCTGACCGATGGACGCTACGGGCGCGCCCCGCCTTCCTCTATGTGATGTACGGCCTGCTGCTCTGGTCGGTGCCGCTGGGACTGATCGGGGGCGTCCGGCCGGACATGGCGGCGGCGATCATCCGCGCGATGCAGGCCTATTTCAACGCCTTGCCGGAGCCGCTCTACGCGCTCTTCGGAACGGGCTATCTAGGCTATACCGCCGCCAGGGCCTGGGGAAAGGCCAAGGGGGTGGAACGCTAAGGGTCAGCATCTGTCCATTGCGTTCCCATCGGGGAAATGGGTCTTCAGAAAGTCCAGCACGACACGCGCGCGGGGCGACAGCCGCTTGTGGGACGGATGGACGACGAGAATGTCGAGCGGAGCGATGCTGCTGTCCGGAAGGACCGGAAGCAATCGCCCCGCTTCGATATCGCGCCTGACCCGGATCGCGGGCAGCAGCGCTATGCCGAGTCCACTGAGCACCGCGCGATGGACCGCTTCGCTGCTGTCGCTGCGGAAGGTGCCGCTTACCACCCTCTCCCGCCCATCGATGGTCCAGCGGGCGGGCACGTCGCCATAAGCATAGGCGATGCATTGATGGGTGGACAAATCCTCGGCGCCCACCGGTGTGCCATGGCGGCCGAGATAATCGGGATGGGCCACCAGCAGGCGCGGCAGGGCACCCAGGCGATGCACGACCAGGCTGTCGTCGCCCACCGGCCCGACGCGCAAGGCAAGGTCCAACCGGTCCTCCACCACGTCACGCTGCCAGTCGGTCATGGCGCAATCGAGCTGCAAGGCAGGATAGCGCGCCGTCAGTTCCCCCAGCCGCTCTACATAATGAAGGCCTAGCGCCGTGGTGAAGCCGATACGGACCAGACCGCTCGGCTCATTGCGCAACGGACCGAAATCCTGCTCCGCCACCTCCAACGCATCGAGCATGGTCCGTGCATGGATCAGCAACCGGTCCGCCTCCGGCGTCGGGATCAGCCTGCGCGTGGTGCGGTGAAACAGGGGTGTGCCGAAATGCGCCTCCACCTGGTCCAGGCGGCGCGCGATCGTGGTATGGCTGGCGTGCATCTCCTCGGCGACGCGCGAGAAATTCGGTTTCTCGCACAGCCGCACGAATGTCCGCAGGGCGATCAACAGGTCCGACATTTGCACTGATTCCGCACAGATATTGTGCGGCTTATCCTTATTGTCCGTCACGCCGAAAAGCCAGATGCCGTCACACAGGAAGGTAGGAAGAGGATGCCGATGTCGAACCGTATCGCCCATGCCGGGCTGGCCGCCAAAGGCCGTTCGGCGCAGGAAGCCGCAGCGCTGATCAGCGACGGCATGACGGTGGGGATGAGCGGCTTCACCGGCTCGGGCTATCCCAAGGCGGTGCCGCTGGCGCTGGCCGAACGCATCACCGCCGCCCATGCCGCCGGCGAGCATTTCCAGGTCAGGATATGGACTGGCGCCTCCACCGGCCCGGAACTGGACGGCGCGCTGGCACAGGCCGACGGCATCGAGTTCCGCCTGCCCTATAACAGCGATCCCATCGCCCGGGAGCGGATCAACAGCGGGCATATGCAATATTTCGACATGCATCTGAGCCAGGTCGCGCCGATGGCGTGGCAGGGCTTCCTTGGCGATCTCGACATCGCGGTCATCGAAGTGACCGGTATCACGGCCGAGGGCGAGTTGATCCCTTCCGCCTCGGTCGGGAACAACAAGACGTGGACCGACCGGGCGAAGAGCGTGATCCTGGAGGTCAACCGCTGGCAGAATCCTGCGCTCGAAGGAATGCACGACATTTATTACGGCACCGCGCTGCCGCCGCATCGCCAGCCCATTCCCCTGCTGTATGCCGACCAGCGCATCGGCCAGTCCACCTTCCGCTGCGACCCCGACAAGGTGATCGCGGTCGTCGAAACCGATGCGCCCGACCGCAACGCCCCCTTCACCCCGCCCGATAATAAGGCGCGCGCTATTGCCGGGCATCTGCTCGACTTTCTGGGCCATGAGGTGAAGGCCGGGCGCCTGCCTCCCTCACTGCTGCCCCTGCAATCCGGGGTCGGCAATATCGCCAATGCCGTGCTGACCGGCCTGATCGACGCCCCGTTCGAAAATATGGTCGCCTTCACCGAGGTGATACAGGACGGGATGCTGGACCTGCTCGATGCAGGCAAGCTGCGCATGGCGAGTGCCACGGCCTTCTCCCTCAGCCCGGAGGCCGCAGCGCGAATGAATGCGGACATGTGGCGCTATCGCGAGAAAATGATCCTGCGCCCGCAGGAGATCAGCAACCATCCCGAACTGGTGCGGCGGCTGGGCTGCATCGCGATGAACGGGCTGATCGAGGCGGATATTTACGGCAATGTCAATTCGACGCATCTGATGGGATCGCGCATCCAGAACGGCATTGGCGGGTCGGGCGACTTCGCACGCAACGCGTTCCTGTCGGTCTTCATGACCCCCTCGACCGCCAGGGAGGGGAAAATCTCGGCCATCGTGCCGCATTGCAGCCATGTCGATCATATCAATCAGGATGTGCAGGTGATCGTGACCGAGCAGGGACTGGCCGACCTGCGCGGTCTGGCGCCGCGGCAGCGGGCGGAACTGATCATCGGGAAATGCGCGCACCCCGACTTCCGGCCAGCGCTCCGGGATTATTTCAGGCGAGCGCTGGCCGGATCCTACGGGCTGCAATCCCCCATGCTGCCAGGCGAGGCATTGGCCTGGCACCAGCGCTATATCGACACGGGCACGATGCGCGGATGATGGTTTCCATCTTCCCTGCACCGAAGGCATGGAGAGAATGGAGAAGAACGCGCGTACGCTCCGGAAACTCGCCCTGCCAAAAATGAGAGGGGCCGCCGGATAAACCGACGGCCCGTCATTGACATGGTCAGCGGCCGGAAGTGCCGCCCAAGGGAAACGTTCCTCGCGCTATTCTCCAGTTACGACGCCTCGCCTGCAAAATGCAGCCGAAAGTCACCGAAATCCTGGAAAACCGACGCTAACGGCGTCGCTCAGCGGCGCGTTCCCCGAATGGACTTGACCGACCCCATTGCTGAACCATGAGACATCGGATCACCTCCTTTCGCTAGTTGAAGCCCGTATAGCCGTTCCCGGATACTGGTCCTTCGCCGGCTATGAAAGGATATGTGAATCAGACGGAGCGCTACTTCAAGGCTTGTAAAATTCTTTTTTCGAATCATACTTGTGCGTCCGCGTTTCGGCAGGCCATTTGCCCCGACACAGTCGGAAACGCCCAAAATCAGAAACTTAGCCGCGACAGTCCTCGACGACGCGGCCGACCTCCGCCCAAGCAGGCAGGATCAGCGTGTCCAGCCCCTGCACTTCGACGGCGAAGCGGCCCCTGCTATAGGCGATTTGATCCAGCGTCGCGTCGTTCGCGGCACGGATCGCCTGCGTCGCCGGCATGGTTCCAGCGGCAGCGCCGGCAGGCCAGGTGACCGCGCCATAACTGGTCCGCACCGTCATCGCCGTCCGCGCGAGGCCCGGCCGCAGGACGCGGACCTGCCGCGCCGCCTTGTCGCAGCGCAGGATGAACAGGCTGCTCCCCGTCCCCGGCCCGAACAGCGCGACCGATCCGGCCCCGTCGGCCTGATAGCGCCAGTCGCCCGGCGTGGTCGGCCGGTCCTGCCACTCGACCGGCGCAGGCGGTGGAGGCGATGCGGGCTGGGTCAGCGGAGCAGGCCTGGGCGCCGGTGCGGGGGCGGGCGGACGTTCCGGCGCACCGACGCAACCGGCCAGCAGGAGGAAGGGCGCCACCAGCGCGGCAGGGAGCAGGGATATGGGGGGCGGGGATAAACGCATCGCGCCTCCATGCCCCAGGGCAAGCCGTTGCATCAACCCGAAAAGGCCAGGATCGAGGACGACATGAGGCGCCCCGCCCGATGAGTGCCAGGCGCCCGATTTCACCGCTTCCGGGCCGCCCCGGCGTTGACAGTCCAAAGCCGAATCGCTAAGGGCACCCCTTCCCGATACGCTGGCGAGCGGCAGTGCAAAGGCACTGGCCGTCTTTTTTGCGTCTTGGGGCCTATCGAATCGGCTGCGGTCCTTTTAGGGACTTCGGCCCGGACGCTTTGAGATGGGGCGGCGCCAACCGCCCCGTGGAGCAGGAGTACAGAATACCATGGCACGTATTGCGGGTGTCAACATCCCGACCAACAAGCGCGTGATCATCGCGCTCACCTACATTCACGGCATCGGCCGCAAGACCGCCGTCGACATCGCCGACAAGCTGGGCATCGACCACGGCCGCCGCGTTCAGGACCTGTCGGACGCCGAAGTCCTGCAGATTCGCGAAGCCATCGACGCCGATCACACGGTGGAAGGCGACCTGCGCCGCGAAACCGCGATGAACATCAAGCGCCTGATGGATCTGGCCTGCTATCGCGGCCTGCGTCATCGCAAGGGCCTGCCGGTCCGCGGCCAGCGCACGCACACCAATGCGCGCACCCGCAAGGGCAAGGCGAAGCCGATCGCCGGCAAGAAGAAGTAATTCGTCCGGGGGACGAATTACTCCGCCGGAGGCAGCCCTCCCCAAGCGAGACGCCTTCTGCGCAACCAGATTTCAGTAGGATAGAGCAAAAATGGCACGCGAACCCCAGCGCATCAAGCGCCGCGAACGCAAGAACATCTCGGCTGGCGTGGCGCACGTCAACGCCAGCTTCAACAACACCATGGTGACCATCACCGACGCCCAGGGCAATGCGATCAGCTGGTCCTCGGCCGGCATGATGGGCTTCAAGGGCAGCCGCAAGTCGACTCCCTATGCCGCGCAGGTCTGCGCCGAAGACGCGGGCCGCAAGGCCGCCGAACATGGCGTGCGCACCCTGGAAGTCGAAGTGAAGGGCCCCGGTTCGGGCCGTGAATCGGCTCTGCGCGCGCTGCAGGCCGTCGGCTTCCACATCACCTCGATCCGCGACGTGACGCCGATCCCGCACAACGGTGTGCGTCCGTCCAAGCGCCGCCGCGTCTAACTACCGGCCGCGATACGTGTGGGCGGCGGACGCGTCGCCCGCTCACCCCATTTGCATCGGCCGGAACGTCCTGTTGGGACCAGGAGCTAAGCGTTTCGGCCTCATCCCCAGGGGAAATACATGACTGTCAACATGAAGAACTGGCAGGAATTGAAGAAGCCCAACAGCCTTGAGATCAAGGTGGCGGGCGACGGCAAGCGCAAGGCGACCTTCGTTGCCGAACCGCTGGAGCGCGGCTTCGGTCTGACGCTCGGCAATGCGCTGCGCCGGGTTCTTCTGTCCTCGCTTCAGGGCGCGGCGGTCACCTCGATCAAGATCGAGAACGTCCTCCACGAATTCTCCTCGCTCGCCGGCGTGCGCGAAGATGTGACGGACATCGTCCTCAACATCAAGCAGGTCGCGCTCAAGATGGAAGGCGACGGTCCCCGCCGTCTCCAGCTGTCGGCCACCGGCCCTGCCGAAGTGAAGGCGGGCGACATCATGACCGTGGGCGACATCGAGGTGATGAACCCCGATCTGGTGATCTGCCACCTCGACCAGGGCGCGACGCTCAACATGGAACTGACCGCCGACGTCGGCAAGGGCTATGTCCCCGCCGTCGCCAACCGTCCGGCCGACGCCCCGATCGGCCTGATCCCGGTCGATGCGCTCTACTCGCCGGTGCGCCAGGTCGCCTACAAGGTCGACAATACCCGCGTCGGCCAGGAACTGGACTATGACAAGCTGTCGCTGACCGTCGAAACCGACGGCACCGTCACGCCGGAAGACGCGGTGGCCTATGCCGCCCGCATCCTGCAGGACCAGCTCCAGCTCTTCGTCCATTTCGAGGACGCGCTGCCCGCCGCCGCTCCGACTGCCGGTGCCGCAGCTGGCGCCTCGGCCGGCGAAGGCGAAAGCGACGCGAACCAGATCAACCGCTATCTGCTCAAGAAGGTGGACGAGCTGGAACTGTCGGTCCGTTCGGCCAACTGCCTCAAGAACGACAACATCATCTACATCGGCGATCTGGTCCAGAAGACCGAGGCCGAGATGCTGCGCACCCCCAATTTCGGCCGCAAGTCGCTGAACGAGATCAAGGAAGTGCTGTCGTCCATGGGCCTGCGCCTGGGCATGGACATCCCCGGCTGGCCGCCCGAGAATATCGAGGAAATGGCCAAGAAGCTCGAACAGGAGCTGCTGGGCTGATCCCCATCCGTCACCCCGGCTTCGCTGGGGTGACGATTGAAAGGTGAATGGGCGACGACCTCTAACGGTTGCCTGGTCTGGGGTACCTGGGGGATCCCATCAAAGTGACACTTTGATGGGGCCTGGCCACGGCCCCTTAACGAACGAAGGAAAGACACATGCGTCACAAGGTTGGTCATCGCAAGCTGCAGCGCAGCGCCGGTCATCGCAACTCGCTGCTCCGCAACCTCGCGGCTTCGCTCATCAAGCATGAGCAGATCCTGACGACCACGCCCAAGGCGAAGGAACTGCGCCCTTACGTCGAAAAGCTGATCACCCTCGCCAAGAAGGGTGGCCTGTCGAACCGCCGCCTGGCCCATGCCCGCCTGCAGGACGACACCCAGCTGACCAAGCTGTTCGACGTCCTGGCCGAGCGCTACAAGGACCGCAACGGCGGCTACACCCGCGTGATCAAGGCCGGTTTCCGCGCTTCGGACGCGGCGCCGATCGCGATCATCGAACTGGTCGATCGCGACACCGACGCCAAGGGTCAGGATTCGGGTCCGGTCCAGGGCGCCGATGCCGACGAGCTGGAAGCGGCCTGATCCGCTGATACCACTTACCGCAAAGTGGTAATTTCGTTTTAGAACGGGCCGTGGCTTGATAAGAGCCACGGCCTGTTTTGTTTCTTTTCTGTGTTTGTTTCGTGGGGTGGAAAGAGGGAGAGGATGCGCGCCTTTGGCTGCCTTGCTTTGGCGTCGCTGTTGCTGGCCGCCCTCCCCGCCCGCGCGGAACCGGACGCGGCCGTCGCCAATATCGTCGCCAGCGCCAGGGGAGGCGGGCTGCGCTACCCCGCCGCCCGGCGGCTCGATCTGGTGGAGGATCATTTCGGCGTCAAGGTCGCCGATCCCTATCGCTGGCTGGAAAACGACCTGCGCACCGATCCCGCCGTCCGGACCTGGGTGGCGGACGAAAACCGCCTCACCCGCCGCTTCATCGACGACCTGCCGGGCCGCGACACGCTCAAGGCGCGGATGCAGGCGCTGTTCGCCCATGGCCGCTACACCATCCCGCGCAAGGCCGGGGGGCGCTATTTCTACGGCTATAACAAGGGCCTCCAGAACCAGACGCCGCTCTATGTGCGCGATGGCCTGAACGGCCCGCAACGGCTGCTGATCGACCCCAATGAATGGGCCGAGGACGGTTCGGACGCCCTGGCGGAATGGGCGCCTTCTCCCGATGGCCGCTTCCTCCTCTATGGGGTGCAGGAGGCGGGAAGCGACTGGCGCACGCTCAAGGTGCTGGACGTCGCCACCGCCAGACCGCTCGACGACCAGGTTCAATGGGTCAAATTCTCGCAGCTGGCCTGGGACGGCCAGGGGCAGGGCTTCTTCTACTCCCGCTTCGCCGCGCCGCAGGACGCGTTCCAGTCCTCCGCGGTCGGCCAGCAACTCTGGTATCACCGCCTCGGCACGCCGCAGGCGCAGGACCAGCTCATCTATGCCACGCCCGACCAGCCCAAGCTCAGCCATGTGGCGCAGGTTACGCAGGATGGGCGCTGGCTGGTCATCAGCAGCTTCCAGGGCACCGACCCGCGCCGCGAACTGCATGTGGCGGAACTGACCGGCGGCAAGCTGAAGGTTCGCCCGCTGGTCAAGGGCATCACCAACGACTGGCGCCTGATCGGCAGCCGGGGACCGACGCTCTATTTCATCACCGACCAATATGCCGCGCATCTGCGCGTCGTCAGCATCGACGCCCGCCACCCCAGCCGATCCGGCAAGCAGGTCGTCGCCGAGCGTCAGGACACGCTGGCCGGCGGATCGCTGGTCGGCGATCGCCTGATCCTCGCCTATCTCCACGACGCGCAAACGGTAGCCGAACTGGTCGAGCTGGACGGCCGCAAGGTCGGCGACGTGCCGCTGCCCGGCATGGGCACCGCGGCGGGTTTCAGCGGGCGCGACGGCGATCCGGAGACCTTCTTCTCCTTCTCCGGCTTCACCACCCCGTCCAGCATCTATCGCTTCGATACGGCGACGCTGCGCTACGAGCTGTTCGCGCGGCCCGAACTGCCGTTCAACCCGGATGATTACGGCATCGAGCAGATCAGCTATCCCTCGAAGGACGGCACGATGATCCCGATGACGGTCATCCGCAAAAAGGCGCTGGCCCTCTCGAAAACCCCCGCGCCGACCATCCTCTACGGCTATGGCGGTTTCAACATCGCGCTGACGCCCGGCTATTCGGCCACCCGCATGGCCTGGCTGGAACAGGGCGGCGTCTATGCCATCGCCAATCTGCGCGGCGGCGGCGAGTTCGGCAAGGCATGGCACGACGCCGGCCGCCTCGCCAACAAGCAGAATGTGTTCGACGATTTCATCGCGGCAGCCGAATATCTCAAGGCCAATGGCTATACCAGCAAGGACGGCCTCGCGATCGAGGGGCGCTCCAATGGCGGCCTGCTCGTCGGCGCGGTGGTGAACCAGCGGCCCGACCTGTTCGCCGCGGCGCTGCCCGCGGTGGGGGTGATGGACATGCTGCGCTTCGACCGCTTCACCGCCGGGCGCTACTGGATCGACGATTATGGCTCACCCGCCAATGAGCAGGATTTCCACCTGCTCTACGGCTATTCGCCCTATCACAACATCACGGGCGGGAAGGATTATCCGGCCATATTGGTGACGACCGGCGACACGGACGACCGGGTCGTGCCCGCGCACAGCTTCAAATATGCGGCGGCGCTCCAGGCGGCCGATCTGGGGCCCAAACCGCGCCTCATCCGCATCGACAGCAAGGCGGGTCATGGAGCGGGCAAGCCGATCGACAAGCTGATCGACGAATATGCCGACAGCTACGCCTTTGCCGCCCATTATACCGGCCTGCCGATTCGCGACGAGCCGAAATAGCCGTTCAGCCCCGCGACAGCCGATCGGGCATAGCCCTGTCGCCCGTTGGATTTGAGGGATCGGGCAATGACGAAGGCACGGTGGTTGGCGGGTACGGTGATGGCGGTGGCGCTGCTGGCGGGCGGTGTCCCTGCGCAGGCGCAATATCAGCCGCGCCAGAGCACGGCGCAGGACCAGGACGATCTGGCCCAGCCTCCCGCCGACGAAGCGCAGGATACGCCCGATCGTCATGCCACCCCGCCGCGCGCCGACGATGATTTCTCTGACGTGGTGGCGCAGGACCAGCAAAGCCGTGCCACCTCCGATCCGCGCAGCGAACGCTATGGCCGCAGCAACGATGCCGCCGACGCAGCGCCGCAGGACCGGCCCGACGAGCAACAGGCGGACGAACTGACCACCAGCTGCGCCCTTGCCGCGCGCGACGAGGCCGAACATGACGGCGGCTATGCCGAAGTCCGCCAGATGCAGCAGCCGCGCGAAACCCGAAACGGCTTCGACGTGGAGGGCGATGTCGAGGTCCGTTCCGGCTGGAGGGCGCAGGACGGCACCATGCGGCATTTCACCTGCTCGGTGCAGAACGGCCGGATCGCCGACGTCTACTTCCAGCGGGACCGCGCCGCGCGTTAGTGCTCCTTCCACTCACCCTGGGCGGCCCCGCTTTGGCCTTTCCTGTTTTACGTCAATAGATTAGCATTGACGCGAATCAGGGGAGTCAGGGGTGGCCGCGTTTCTTTTCGCGACCGGGAACATCGTCTTCGTCTCAGCCATCGTGCTGATGCTGCTCATAGGCGCGGTGCAGGCGATCGGCGTCGCGGGCGATGTGGATCTCGATCTGCATGCAGACACCGACCTGCTCGGCTGGCTGGGCTTAGGCCGCCTGCCATTGCTCATGCTGCTGGCCATCTTCCTTGCGCTGTTCGGTATGATCGGGCTGATCGCACAGCATCTGGCGCTGGATTTCACCGGCACCCTGCTCTCGCCGCTGATCGCCGTGCCCGCCGCCGCCGTCGCCAGCCTGCCCGCCACCAGCCTTGCCGGGCGGCTGCTCGCACCGCTCCTGCCCCGCGACCAGAGCAGCGCCCTGCCGCTTGACGCGCTGGTCGGCAGCTTCGCCCGCATCGTCACCGGCATCGCCCGGACCGGATCGCCCGCCCGCGCCCGCGCCGAGGATAGCTATGGTCAGGTCCATTATGTCATGGTCGAGCCGGACAATGCCGGCCAGACGCTGGAGGAAGGCGAAACCGTCCTGCTGGTCCGTCGCGAGGATCATGTCTTTCGCGCCATCTCGCATGGCGACCATTATCTGCCCCGCCTTTAGAGCAGGCTGCATGAAATTGGACGCAACCTGCTCTCAGTCTTTATTGTCGCATCGCTTCAGGCGGAAAACCGGTGCCCACTTTTCCGCACGATGCTCCAAGTCTTTGTTGTCGCATCGCTTCAGGCGGAAAACCGGTGCCCACTTTTCCGCACGATGCTCCAAGTCTTTGTTGTCGCATCGCTTCAGGCGGAAAACCGGTGCCCACTTTTCCGCACGATGCTTTAGCTGGAGAATGTCATGAATCTGCCTGCCGTGCAGCAGAGCTTTTCGCTCATGCCCTATCTGATCATCTCCGGGACCGGCCTGCTCCTGCTGATCGTGCTGGGCGTCGTGGTGGCCCGGCTCTACAGGCGGGCGTCGAAGGAAATCGGCTTCGTGCGTACCGGTTTCGGCGGGGAAAAGGTGGTGATGAACGGCGGCGCGCTGGTGCTGCCGATCTTCCACGAGACGATGCCGGTCAACATGAACACGGTGCGCCTTGCGGTGGAGCGCAAGAACAGCGATGCGCTCATCACGCTCGACCGCCTGCGCATCGACGTGAAGGCGGAATTCTACGTCCGCGTCCGCCCCGACGCCCAGTCGATCGCGACCGCCGCCCAGACGCTGGGCGCGCGGACGATGAATCCGGAGGCGCTGAAGGAACTGGTCGAGGGCAAGTTCGTCGACGCGCTGCGCTCGGTCGCGGCGGGGATGACCATGAACCAGCTCCATGAGCAGCGCAGCGAATTCGTGCAGAAGGTGCAGCAGGTCTCCTCGGTCGACCTCGCCATGAATGGCCTTGAGCTGGAGAGCGTGTCGCTGACCGGCCTCGACCAGACCTCGATCGAGCATTTCAACGCCAACAACGCCTTCGATGCCGAGGGTCTGACCAAGCTGACCGAGCAGATCGAACTGCGCAAGAAATCGCGCAACGACATCGAACAGGAAACCCGCGTCCAGATCGAGACCAAGAATCTGGAGGCGGAGCGCCAGTCGCTGCTGATCGCCCGCGACACCGAATTCGCCCGGCTGGAGCAGGAGCGCGAGATCGAGATGCGCCGGGCCGCCCAGGTCGCCGAAGTCGCCCGCGAACAGTCGCTGCGTAGCCAAGAAGCCGATCAGGCCCGGATCGAGGCGAAGAAGCTGGTCGACAGCCAGCAGATCGAGGCCGACCGCGCCGTGCAGCAGGCCCGCATCGCGCAGGAACAGGCACTCGAACTCGCGCGGCAGGAACAGCAGATCGCGGTGCAGAACAAGAGCCGCGAGGAAAGCCAGGCCAAGGCGGAAGCAGACGAAGCGCGCGCCAAGGCAGTGGCGGCCGAGGAGCAGGTCCAGACCTCCCGCCAGACCGAGATTGCCGAACGGACCAAGCGGATCGAACTGATCGACGCCGCGCGCGAGGCGGAGCGTGCCGCCATCCAGGTCCGGGTCGAGGCGGAGGCGGAGAAGCAGGCGGCTGCCGACCGCGCCGAAGCGCTGCGCCTGGCCGCCGAGGGTGAGGCGGAAGCCGCCAAGCTGCGCGCCGAGGCCGACAGGGTGCGCTTCGAGGTGGAGGCGGCGGGGCAACGCGCCGTCAACGAGGCGGCCAATCTCCTGTCCTCCGACCAGATGTCGCTCCAGACCAAGATGGCGCTGCTCAAGGTGCTGCCCGATCTGGTGCGCGAGGCGGCCCGGCCGATGGAGGCGATCGATTCGATCAGGATCGTGCAGGTCGACGGCATCACCGGATCGAACGGCGACGGCGCGACGGCGATCGCGGGCGGGGAGCAGAATCTCGCCAATGCCGCCGTTTCCGCCGCCTTGCGCTATCGCGCGCAGGCGCCGGTGATCGATGGACTGATGAAGGAACTGGGCCTGGACGGGTCGAGTCTCGACGCACTGGTCAAGGGCGCGGTCGATGCGCCCGCCGCACCGGTCATCGTCGAGAAGATCGCGGCTGAGGAAAAGGCACTGTCGCAATCCTGATGCATCGTCATTAGGATCGCATCCATGCGCCGCTACGATGTTCCCCGCCACATGCTGGCCATTGGCCTTGCGGCGCAGGCGGGGTTTATCGATGCGCTCGGTTTCCTCAAGCTGGGCGGGCTGTTCGTCTCCTTCATGAGCGGCAATTCGACGCGGCTGGGTGTCGGCATCGCGTCCGGAACGGCGGTGGCGTGGACCGCCGCAGGCCTGATCGGCGCCTTTGTCGGCGGCGTCGTGGCGGGCGCCCTGGTGGCGCAGCGCGCGGGGCCATGGCGCAAGCAGGCCGTGCTCACCCTGGCGACGCTGCTGCTGCTCTGCGCCGCGCTGCTGACCCTGTCGGGTGAACCTGACAATGGCCTGACGCTGCTGATGGCGGCGGCGATGGGCGCGGTGAACAATGTGTTCCAGCGCGACGGCGAGGTCAGCATCGGCGTCACCTACATGACGGGCGCGCTGGTGAAGCTGGGCCAGCAACTGGCCGTGGCGCTGACTGGAGGCGCCGCGTGGAACTGGCTGCCCTATCTGCTGCTCTGGCTGGGACTGGTGGCAGGCGCGGTGACGGGCGGATGGCTCTTCACCCTGATGGATCTGCACGCGCTCTGGATCGCCACGGCCTCTTCCGCGCTGCTGCTGCTGTGGAGCATCCGCCTCCGTCCGTTGCACTTGGCATGAAGATGGCCAGCGCCTAGGGCCGAACGGCATGCCCCCGTCCGCCCAACCACCCCATCGCCGCACGGCCAGACCCGTTGGCGCGATCGCTTTCATCCTGGTGACCGCGCTGCTCGACGTCATGTCGATGGGGATCATCATCCCGGTCCTGCCCCGGCTGATCGAGACGCTCGCCGGATCGAACGCCGCGGCGGGCATGTGGAACGGGCTGTTCGTGGCGCTGTGGGCGGCGATGCAGTTCATCTGTTCGCCGGTGATCGGTTCGCTGTCCGACCGGTTCGGGCGGCGCCCGGTGATCCTGATCTCGGTCGCCGGGCTGACCCTCGACTTCGTGCTGATGGCACTGGCGCCCAACCTCTGGTGGCTGGCGGTGGGCCGGATGCTGGCGGGCGTGACCTCCTCCAGCTTCACCTCGACTTTCGCCTATATGGCCGACATCACCCCGCCGGAGGGCCGGGCGCGCGGCTATGGACTGATCGGTGCGGCCTTCAGCGGCGGCTTCGTCGCCGGGCCTCTGCTCGGCGGGGCATTGGGCGAGATTTCCCTGCGCGCGCCCTTCTGGACGGCGGCGGGCCTGTCGGGCCTCGCCTTCCTCTACGGGCTGTTCGTGCTGCCGGAATCCCTTGCCCCCGACAGGCGCATGGATTTTTCCTGGAAGCGGGCCAACCCCTTCGGCGCCCTGCGGCTGCTCCGCTCGCACCCGGAACTGTCGAGCCTCGCCATCGTCAACTTCCTGCTTTATTTCGCGCACCATCTCTTCTCCGCCGTGTTCGTGCTCTATGCGGGCGACCGCTATGGCTGGGGCGCGTGGCAGGTGGGCACGCTGCTGGCGCTGGTGGGCCTCATGGACATGGCCGTGCAGGGGCTGCTGGTCGGGCCGGTGGTGAAGCGGCTGGGCGACCGGACGACCATGGTGATCGGCCTCAGCTTCGGCGCGATCGGCATTCTCGCCATGGGCCTCGCGCCCACTGGCTGGCTGTTCGTCGCGGCCATGTTGCCCAATGCGCTCTGGGGCCTCGCCATGCCGACCATCCAGTCGCTGATGACCCGGCGCGTGTCGGAGTCCGAACAGGGCCAGTTGCAGGGCGCGAACAACAGCGTAGGCTCGATCGCAGGCATTCTCTCGCCGCTTTTCTTCGGGACGGTCTATTCGCTGTCGGTGGGCGCCAGGCCGGCGCTGCCCTTCATCGGCAGCGCCTTCCTGATCGCGGCTGCCGTTCTGGCGGGCGCTGCGCTGCTCGGTTGGCGCGCAGGCCGGGGCGATGGCGCGGCTTCGCTGGACAAGGGCGCCCAAGCGCACTAACCGGGCGCGAATCCCTAACCCCCTCCGGTCAAGCAAAGGCGATTCGATGACGCTGCCCCTTCAGGATTCCATCCTTATCGTGGACTTCGGCAGCCAGGTGACGCAGCTCATCGCCCGCCGGGTGCGCGAGGCGGGCGTCTATTCCGAAATCGCCCCCTTCAACAACGCCGCCGAAGCCTTCGAACGGCTGAAGCCCAAGGGCATCATCCTCTCGGGCGGCCCCTCCTCGGTGATGTGGGAGGACAGCCCCCGCGCGCCGCAGCATTTCTTCGAGGCAGGCATTCCGATCCTGGGCATCTGCTACGGCCAGCAGACGATGATGCAGCAGCTGGGCGGCAATGTCGAAGGCGGCGAGAGCGGCGAATTCGGCCGCGCCTTCATCGAAGTGAAGAAGGGCTGCGCGCTGTTCGACGGCCTCTGGGCCGAGGGTGAGCGCCACCAGGTCTGGATGAGCCATGGCGACAAGGTGACGCAGCTCGCGCCCGGTTTCGAGGTCGTCGCCGTCAGCGAAGGCGCGCCCTACGCCATCACCGCGAACGAGGAAAAGCGCTTCTACGCGACGCAATTCCACCCCGAAGTCGTCCACACCCCGGACGGCGCCAAGCTGCTCGCCAATTTCGTCCGCCATGTCTGCGGCCTTGCCGGTGACTGGACCATGGCCGAATTCCGCGCGACCAAGATTGCCGACATCCGGGCACAGGTGGGTGAAGGCCGGGTGATTTGCGGCCTGTCGGGCGGCGTCGACAGCGCCGTGGCCGCCGTGCTGATCCACGAAGCGATCGGCGACCAGCTGACCTGCGTGTTCGTCGACCATGGCCTGATGCGGCTGGGCGAGGCGGAGCAGGTCGTCAGCCTTTTCCGCGAACATTATGGCATCAAGCTGGTCCATGTGAATGCCGAGGAACGCTTCCTGGGCGGCCTCGCTGGCCTCACCGACCCGGAAAAGAAGCGCAAGTTCATCGGCGCCGAATTCATCGCCGTGTTCGAGGAAGAGGCGAAGAAGATCGGCGGCGCGGATTTCCTCGCCCAGGGCACGCTCTATCCCGACGTGATCGAGAGCGTCAGCTTCACCGGCGGCCCCTCGGTGACGATCAAGTCGCACCATAATGTCGGCGGCCTGCCGGAACGCATGAACATGAAGCTGGTCGAGCCCTTGCGCGAACTGTTCAAGGACGAGGTCCGCGTGCTGGGCCGCGAACTCGGCCTGCCGGAGATTTTCGTCGGCCGCCATCCCTTTCCCGGCCCCGGCCTCGCCATCCGCATCCCCGGCGAAGTCGCCAAGGAGCGCTGCGACATTCTCCGCAAGGCCGACGCCATCTATCTGGAGGAAATCCGCAACGCCGGTCTGTACGATGCGATCTGGCAGGCCTTCGCGGTGCTGCTCCCGGTCCGCACCGTGGGCGTGATGGGCGACCACCGCACCTATGACAGCGTCTGCGCCCTGCGCGCCGTGACCTCGACCGACGGCATGACGGCGGACATCTATCCCTTCGACGCCGCCTTCCTCAGCCGCGTCGCGACCCGCATCATCAATGAGGTCAAGGGCATCAACCGCGTGGTCTACGACTATACGTCGAAGCCGCCGGGTACGATCGAGTGGGAATGATCGACCCGACCGGCGGCGATGCCATCAATCCTGGTCCCTCCTACACCTGCGCGGGGATGCGGGCGATCACCTTGATCTCGAAATCGAAGCCAGCAAGCCAGTTGACGCCGACCGCCGTCCAGTTGGGATAGGGCGGAGCGCTGAAAATCCGGTTCTTGACGGCCATGACGGTTTCGAACTGGTTTTCCGGATCGGTATGGAATGTCGTCACATCGACGATGTCGTCGAACGAGCAGCCGGCTGCCTCCAGCGTTGCCCGCAAATTGTCGAAAGCCAGTTCGACCTGGCGTCCGAAATCGGGTTCGGGGCTTCCATCGGACCGGCTGCCGACCTGCCCGGAGATAAAAAGAAGCTCACCCGCGCGGATCGCGGCCGAATAGCCATAGGCCTCGTAGATTTCATGCTTTCCGGCAGGGAAAATCGCCTCGCGTTGTGTCATTTCGTCATATCCTTTTCATGACTGATGGCACGGACAGGGCCGCACCTTTTCACATACGATATGTATGTGAACTATTGATATACGCTTCGTATGTCAATTCCTATATATGGTCACGCACACATCGGAGCATTGAATGATGGCGAAGCGACGCATCGAGACGATGGAGGAAAACCGGGCAAAGCTCATCGCCGCGGCGCGGAAGGCCTTTGCGGAAAAGGGCTACTCCGCTGCCTCGATGGATGAACTGACTGGCGAGGTGGGGCTGACGCGAGGGGCACTCTACCATAATTTCGGGGACAAGCGGGGCCTTCTGGCAGCCGTCGTTCACCAGATCGATGCCGAAATGGCTGCGCGGGCGCGGGAAACAGGCACCCAGGCCGGAAACGACTGGGACGGCCTGCTCGCCGAAGGGACGGCCTATATCGAGATGGCGCTCAATCCCGAAGTCCAGCGCATCGTTCTGCTCGATGGACCGGCGGTGCTCGGCGATCCGTCACAATGGCCCAGCCAGAATGCCTGCCTGCAGGCGACGAAGGAGACGGTGGAGCGGCTACATGAGCAGGGAATTCTGAAGCCCGTGGACGCGGAGGCGGCAGCCCGGCTCGTCAATGGCGCAGCGCTCAACGCCGCGCTCTGGGTCGCGGCCGCCGAAGATCCCGAAGACATATTTCCCAAAGCGGTCGAGGCGTTCCGGCACATGACCGCCGGTCTGCTCGCGAGGCCAACCTGATCCCGGCAAGACATCCGCGGCGAGAGCCGCGGGCGTTTCAGGAAACGCCCATCCGGGGCAAAGCCTCAGATCTCATATTCCGGCCGCCATTGCGGACTGAGAAAGGCCGGTTCCGGCAGGTCGGGCTGGCGCTGGCACATTTCGCCATAGAGGCGCTTGACGATCCTGCTGCCGGTCCGGGTGAAAAAGGCCGGCACCAGCCCATGGATGATCGCGGCCAGCCCGGCCGCCACCATCAGAAAGCCGAAGCGCGTCGCCACCTGGAAATGCTCGCCATAGCTTTCATTGACGTCTCTGGGATGGTTCAGGAACAGGCGGTCGATCATCGCTTCTCGCTCGGGCTATTGGGAAAGCAGGCATGATAGATCATCCGCGGGCGGCATGGCAGGGCCGATCGCACGCAACTTGACCCGTCCGGCCGAATCCCGGCACATCTTCCCCATGACCAGCGCCCCGCTTCTTGGCCATCCCGTCTACCGGGATATGCCCACCACCATTTTCGAAAAAATGTCCGCCCGCGCCCGCGCGACCGGGGCGATCAACCTGGGCCAGGGCTTTCCCGACGGCCACGGCCCGGAGGATGTGCTGCGCGCCGCCGCCGATGCGCTGCTCACGCGGTCCAGCCAATATCCCCCCATGGCGGGCCTCGTCGAACTGCGCGAAGCGGTCGCGGCCCATTATGCCCGCCACCAGGGCCTCGACCTCGGCGCGCAGGAGGTCATCGTCACCTCCGGCGCGACCGAAGCGATCGCCGCCAGCCTGCTCGCGCTGATCCGGCCCGGCGACGAGGTGCTGGTGCTGGCGCCGCTCTACGATGCCTATCTGCCGCTGATCGAGCGCGCGGGCGGCGTGGCGCGGGTACTGCGCCTCACCCCGCCCGACTGGCGCATCGGCCGGGAGGCGCTGGAGGCGGCCACCGGCGAAAAGACCCGCTTCCTCCTGATGAACAATCCGGTGAACCCCACCGGCATCGCCCTGCGCGAGGAGGAACTGGCGCTGCTGGCCGACCATTGCCTGCGCCATGACCTGATCGCCATCTGCGACGAGGTTTGGGAGCATGTCGTCTTCGACGGCATCACCCACCGGCCGCTGATCGGCTTGCCCGGCATGCGGGACCGCACGGTGAAGATCGGCTCTGCAGGCAAGATCTTCTCTGTCACCGGCTGGAAGGTCGGCTGGATGTGCGCCGCGCCGCCCATCGCCGCCCTGCTCGCCCGCGCGCACCAGTTCATCACCTTCACCACCCCGCCCAATCTGCAATGGGCCGTCGCCGAAGGCCTCGCCAAGCCGGAGGACTGGTTCGCCGGGATGCGCGCCGCCTATCAGGCCTCCCGCGACCGGCTGACGGCGGGGTTGCGCGGGGCGGGCTATGTGGTGAACGCCAGCGCCGCGACCTGGTTCGTGACGATCGACCTGCCCGCTTCCGGCATCGCCATGGACGATGTCAGCTTCTGCGAGCGGATCGTCGATGCGGCGGGCGTGGCGGCGATCCCGATCTCCGCCTTTTACCCGGAAGAACCGGTCACCCACCTCGTCCGCCTCTGCTTTTCCAAGGCGGACGAGGTTCTGGATCAGGCGGTGGCGCGACTAGCTGCTTTCCGTGCGTCGCTGGCCTGACCGCGCCGCAGCAAGGCCGCGCCCAGCACCAGCATCCCGATCAGCAGCAGCGCCTGCGCCACCAGGAAGGGCGGCTCCGTGCCGGCCGGGGCCAGGGCATGGAGCGGCGGCACCTTCTGGAAGGCCTGCACCACCAGCACGAACAGGTTGAGCCACAGCGCCACGGTGGCACTGACGGCATAGACCGCCCTGGCCCAGCGTGCGCGATCGAGCAGGGGCAGCATGGCAAAGGCGGCCAGCAGATCGATCGTCGAGATCACCCCCACCCCGATCGCCGGGGTGAAGCCGTGGAAGGGGAAGAGGAAGCCGGTCAGGCTGGTGAGCAGGGTCGTCACCAGGAACACCGCCTGTGTGCGCGGCACCCACCAGCCCCGCGCCATGGCAGGCAGGGCGATCAGCCCGCTGACGATGGCGATCAGGCTGATGCCGACATGCAGGACAGTGAATTGCGTGAGCGTCAGGATGGCAAGGATCATGGCACCTCTCCTCATTCGGCGGCCTGGGCAAGCCCATAGCGGGCCGCCGCATGGGCCAGTGACAGATTGGGCCGCAACGCCGCGCGGGCGGCCAGATAGGCGTCGAGCTGCGCATTGTCGGGCAGGGCCGGAATGGTGATCGGCTCGCCCATGTCGAACCCGGCGAGCGCCGCATCGACCATATCGCCCACCTCCATCACCATCGACGCGGGGATTTTGGCGAGCTGTTCCTCGTCCCAGATCGGGGTGCGGGTGATGCCGGGCAGCACGGCCTGCACATGCACCCCGCGCGGGCCCAACTGCGCCTGCAACGCCTCGGTAAAGGCCAGTACGAAGGCCTTGGTCGCCGGATAGACGGCGGTGAAGGCTTCCGGCATCAGCGCCGTGACGGAGGTGATGTTGATGATCGCCCCCGCGCCCTTTTCGGCCAGGCGCGGCGCGATGGCGGAACTCAGCCGCGTCACCGCCAGCACATTCAGGTCGATCATGCCGGTGAGATAGGCGGGGTCGGTCTCGACGAAGCTCTGCTCCCCCGCAATGCCCGCATTGTTGATCAGGCCGGTGATGCTGCCATCGTCCCGCAACCGGGTTTCGATCCGGGCCAGATCGCCGGGCTGCGCCAGATCGGCGGCCAGCACCTCGACATGCACGCCGGTTTCCGCGCGCAGCCGGTTCGCAAGATCGGCCAGCCTGTCCGCGCGCCGCGCCACCAGGATCAGATTGGCGCCGCGCCGGGCGATCCGGTCGGCATAGACCGCGCCGATCCCGTCCGATGCGCCGGTGATGAGGAAAGTCTGCTGGGTCATGGGTATCTCCTTTAAAAAAGAGCATCCGGGGTGCGAAGGGGCACCCCTTCGCGTCTCAGCTGTTGATGAAGTCCAGCAGGTCGGCATTGAACCGATCCTGATGCGTCTGCGTCAGTCCATGATCCGCCCCTTCATACACTTTCAGCAGGGCGTGCGACACGATCTTGATGGTGGAGAGGGCCGATGCGCCGATCGGCACGATCTGGTCGTCGTCGCCATGCAGGACGAGCGTCGGCACATCCACCTTCTTCAGGTCCGCGGTGAAATCGCTTTCCGAAAAGGCGCGGATGCTGTCGAGCTGCCCCTTGAGGCCGCCCATCATCCCCTGCCGCCAGAATAGCTCACGGATACCTTCGGACATCACCGCGCCCTCGCGATTATAGCCGTAGAAGGGAATGGTCAGATCCTTGAAGAACTGGCTGCGATTGTCGAACGTGCCCTTGCGGATGCCGTCGAACACGGTGATGGGCAGGCCGCCGGGATTGGCCTCGGTCCTCAGCATCAGCGGCGGCACGGCACCGATCAGCGCGAGCTTCGCCACCCGCTTCGTGCCATGGCGCCCGACATAGCGGGTGACTTCGCCGCCGCCGGTCGAATGGCCGACGAGGATGACGTCATGCAGGTCGAGCGCTTCGATCAGATCGCCCAGATCGTCGGCATATTGGTCCATATTATTATTGTCCCACACCTGGTCCGAACGGCCATGGCTGCGGCGGTCATGGGCGATGGTGCGAAAGCCCTGATCGGCGAAAAACACCATCTGCGCGTCCCAGGCATCGGCGGAAAGCGGCCAGCCATGGGAGAAGATGACCGGCTGCCCGTCGCGCGGCCCCCAATCCTTGTAGAAGATGCGGGTGCCGTCCTGCGTGCTGATGAAATGGCTCATGGTGAAATCCCTTCTTCGGTGCGGAAGGGCGTCCGTCGCGCCCTGATGCTTGCGTTTTTACGGCAGCGGGGTGATGCTCGGGATTGGCGGAACCGACATTAAACGGGCCGATTCCGACATCGCATCAGAGGAAGCATGCACATGACCACCAGCGACGCACCAAAGGCGGAAGTCGGACTGATCCTCTATCCCGGCTGCCAGCTTGCGATGATCCACGGCATGACCGACCTGCTGGCGATCGCCGGGCATTTTTCGCGCGAGCATGGCGGGCCGATCCTGCGCGTCAGCCATTGGCAGCTCGATGATCGGGGCGGCTTCACCCGCGCCCACGACACCCATGAGGCGCTGGGCGACCGGGGCACACCCGAAATCTGGCTGATCCCCGGCCGCCTCTCCGGCCCGCCCGGCATAGAGGAATCGGCGCCCTATGCCCGCTGGCTGCTTGACCGCCATGCGCAGGGCGCGACCCTGGCATCCAATTGCGGCGGCGCCTTCATGCTGGCGGCGACCGGCCTGCTCAACGGCCGCCCGGCGACCACGCACTGGCTGTTCGCCGAGTCCTTTCGAGCGCGCTTCCCCGATGTCCGGCTCGACTGCGACCGGATGGTGATCGACGATGGCGACATCATCACCGCGGGCGGGCTGATGGCGTGGACCGATCTGGGGCTACGGCTGGTGGACCGGCTTCTGGGGCCGACGGTGATGCTCGACACCGGCAAATTCCTGCTGGTCGATCCGGCGGGCCGCGAACAGCGCCATTATGCCCGCTTCGTTCCGCGCATGACCCATGGCGACGAGCCGATATTGAAGGCCCAGCATTGGCTCGCCGGCCACGAGACGAAGGCCATCAGCGTGCGCGACATGGCGGCGCGGATCGGCATGGAGGAGCGCACCTTCCAGCGCCGGTTCAAGGCCGCCACCGCCATGACGCCGATCGAATATGTCCAACATCTGCGTGTCGCCAGGGCCCGCGAACTGCTCGAATTCACGCGCCGCCCCGTCGACCAGATCGCCTGGAGCGTCGGCTATGAGGATGCCGCCGCCTTCCGCAAGCTGTTCCACCGCCTGATCGGCCTGTCGCCCGGCGATTACCGCCAGCGCTTCGCCGCGCCCAGCGCGCAGGCGGCATGAGAAGGCTTGCGGCGACGAAGCCAGGCCGTTAGGTTCACCTTTCGTTCCATAAAGGGGTTTTCATGGACAGCCTGGCCGTCATTCTCGTCATCGTCGCGCTGGTCGCCGGGCTTGGGCTGGGCTGGTGGTTGGGCGGCCGGGCCGTGGCGCCGCTGACCGCCGAAAAGGCCGAGCTTGCCTCCCGGCTGGAGACCGCCAGCGCCCAGCGCAATGCCGCCTTGCAGGAATTGGTGGTGGCGCAGGATCGCGCCGCGCAGGCGGCGGACCTCGCGCAAAAGCTCGATGCGGAGCGGGCCGCGCGCGAACTGGCGGCGCGCGATCTCGCCGCCCTGCGCTCCGACACGCAGGCGCGGGCCGAGGCCTTCGAAGCGCAGATCGCCGCGCTCAAGGACGCCAAGGAGCAGCTTTCCGCCCAGTTCAGCGAAATCGGCGGCAAGCTGCTGCATCAGGCGCAGAGCCATTTCCTCGAACGCGCCGACCAGCGCATGACGCAGGCGCATGAAAAGAGCGAGGCGCAGCTCAGGCAATTGCTCCACCCGGTCAACGAGACGATCCAGCGCTACGACCAGAAGATCACCCAGATCGAACAGCAGCGCACCGAAGCCTATGGCATTTTGCGCGGCGAGATCGAATCGATGAAGTCGGGGCAGGAAGCGGTGCGCGCCGAGGCCCAGCGGCTGGTCGATTCGCTTCGCCACGCCCCCAAGGCGCGCGGCCGCTGGGGCGAGCAGCAGTTGCGCAACGTGCTCGAAACCTGCGGTCTTTCCGAACATGTCGATTTCGAGACCGAGGTCAGCGTGGCGGGCGAGGATGGCCGCCTGCGCCCCGACGCGATCCTGCGCGTTCCGGGCGGGCGGGCGCTGGTGATCGACGCCAAAGTGTCGCTGAACGCCTATCAGGATGCCTATGGCGCGGATGGCGACGAGGAGAGGAAGCGGTTTCTCAACGCCCACGCCGCCGCCATGCGCGCCCATGTCGAGACGCTGGGCCGCAAAAGCTATGCCGACCAGTTCGACGAGGCGCCCGACTATGTGATCATGTTCGTGCCGGGCGAGCATTTCCTTTCCGCCGCGCTGGAACATGATCCGCAGCTTTGGGACCATGCCTTCGGCAAGCGGGTGCTGCTGGCGACGCCGACCAACCTCATCGCCATCGCCCGCACCGTCGCGGCCGTGTGGCGGCAGGAGAAGATGGCGGACGAAGCCAAGCGAATCGGCATGCTGGGCAAGGAGCTTTACGAACGGCTGGCGGCGGCGGCGGGTTCGCTCAAGAAGCTGGGCAACCGCCTCAACGGCGCCGTAGGGGATTACAACGCCTTCGTGGGCAGCTTCGAGGGCCGCGTGCTGGTGACGGGCCGCAAGCTGCGCGACCTCAACATCGAAACCGGCGGCAAGGAACTGGAGCAACTGGAACCGGTGGAAGCGCTGGTCCGCGAACCCGCCTCCCCCGAAGCCCTGCGCGCCCTGCCCGAAACATTGCCCGACGCGGCCGAATAGGTTGGATTCCAGCCGTCGCGATCTTCGTCATCCCGGACTTGATCCGGGATCCCGCTTTTCTACTGCATTGTCCGACCAAATGGACATGGAACTCCGAATTCGGTCCGGAATTGCGAGATGGAATATCCTGAAAGAACTATCTGAAGACGTTAGCTCTCCAAAAATCCCGATTACGACATTGAGTTTCGCGTCGAATAGCGCAACAGAGCCATGCTAGTCGCGATTGATTGTAGGGGTAGTCATGGGCGCTCAACCTAAAGCTTTCTATTCGGTAACGGCCCTAGCACTTGTGGTATTTCTGACGAGTTTCTCATTCGGAGCAAAGCGATTTACATATAAGATGACGACAGAGATAGTCATCGATGGTGTGAAGTTTTCTGGATCAGCAGTTAGGCAGATCTTTATCAGCGAGAACTATGGCCCAATGGCGGGCGCACCCTATCGCGCGAGGACGCATGGTGAAGCCGTTGTTGTAGACATGGGGAGGTTGGGCAAAGCGTTTACGTTGCTAAACCGAGTCGAGCCTGATGAAGGCGTGACATATGGCAACGGATGTACAGGTGACGCCGTGGCTAACTACATCGTCGCGCGCATGAAAAACAGTACCGACTGCTCGGATTCAATAGAATATATAAATCGTTTCAAAAATGTCAAAAGGACTTTGGAATTTTTTGGGCCAACCGTTCCTACTACCATCCGTTTCAACGACATCAGCAATCCGAAAACAGTGAATTACTTGAACAAAGATTACAAGTTACGTTACTTTCTTTCTGCTTCTGATGAGATACCGACACGCAGAATATTTTCAGATATCCCTTGGCTTTCCCATTTCTTCGGAAAACGGCTAGATGATGGTCCACTGGAGAAAGTGGGAACTCTTCCATCCCTTATCGAAGGTTCTGAATTTAGCAGCGAACCTCCGTCCGGTTAGGAGGGATAACTCACGCGTTCCCGGTTAAATGTTTTGCATGAGAGCGCCTTTAACCGGCCAATCCCTATTCATCACGCCGTCAGAGCAATAACCAACCCGCCCTCATTTGCCCAAGATCGCCACAACTGGCATGAGCGCCAGTCATGAAACGCATCGGCCTTCTCGGCGGCTCCTTCAACCCGGCGCATGACGGGCATCGCGCCATTTCCCTGTTCGCGGCGGATGCGCTGAAGCTCGACGAAGTCTGGTGGCTGGTCTCGCCCGGCAATCCGTTGAAGCCCAGGGCCGGCATGGCGCGCCTGCCCGCCCGCCTCGCCCACGCCCGGAAAGTCGCGCGCCGGGTGCGAATCCGCCCGACCGCCATCGAGCAGCATCTCGGCACCCGCTACACGGTCGATACGCTGAAGGCGCTCCGCCAGCGCTATCCCCGCCATCGCTTCCTCTGGCTGATGGGCGCGGACAATCTGGCGCAATTCGGCCAGTGGAGGGACTGGCGCGGCATAGCCCGAACAATGCCCATTGCCGTCATCGCCCGCCCCGGCTATGATAGGGCTGCCCGTGGCTCACCGGCCATGAGCTGGCTGCGGCGCTTCGTCCGGCCCGCGCGCCAGAGTGCAGACTGGACGGATTGGAGACTTCCGGCGCTCGTGCTTTTGCGCTTTCGCCCTGATCCAAGATCGGCGACCCTGTTGCGGCAGGCAGACCCCCTCTGGCATCGCGAATATAATGAAACGCGTGTGCGCGATCCGCTCACGCGCCGGATGATCGTCTAGAATGGAGCACTTTTGACCAGACCGAACCCCGCCAACGACACGGCCCAGACCCTTATGGTTCCCGGTGCCGACAGCGTTGCCGCCCTGCATGACCTTGTCCTGAAATCGCTGGACGATGACCAGGCGCAGGAAACCATCTCGATCCCCCTCGAAGGCAAAAGCAGCATCGCCGACCATATGGTGATCGCCAGCGGCCGTTCCTCGCGCCAGGTCGCATCCATGGCGCAGAAGCTGGCCGAGCGCATCAAACAGGCGACCGGCCGCTCCGCGCGTGTCGAGGGCCTGCCGGTGGCCGACTGGGTGCTGATCGACGCGGGCGACGTCATCGTCCACCTGTTCCGCCCCGAAGTGCGCAGCTTCTACAATCTGGAACGGATGTGGGGCTTCGTCGACGCGCCGGTGGCGGGCACCGCCTGAACCGGCCTTCGACAAGCCTGTCCTGAACGGTTAGGAGGAGCGCCATGCTCCTCCACATCATCGCGCGCGGAAAGATCGGGCGCTCGCCCGAAGCGGACCTTGTCGACCGCTATGTCAAGCGGCTGACCATGCCGTTCCGGATCACCGAAATGCCCGACCGGGGCGGCAGGCTGCCCCCGGCCCCGCCCGGCACCGTCACCGTGATGCTGGATGAGAAAGGCAGGCAAATCGGCTCCCTCGACTTCGCCAGGCGCATCGAAGGGTGGCGCGACGGCGGCAAGCGCGAATGCCGTTTCCTGATCGGTGCGGCCGACGGCTTCGACGATGCGGAACGGGCCAATGCCGACCTGCTGATCGCCTTCGGCGCGATGACATGGCCGCACATGATGGCCCGCGCGATGCTGGCCGAACAATTGTGGCGCGCCTGCTCCATCCTCTCGGGGCATCCCTATCATCGCGAGGGTTGAGCAAGTCTCGACAGGTCCGAAGATTTCCGGCTAGATCATTTTCGAAGCAGGCGGCATCCCCTGCTGGCTCGGAAAGATGCGGAAAACCGAAGACGAACAATGTGTGGGGATAGAGTTCAGGGTGAGGCGAGCCGAAGTCCAGCGCAGCTAAAATGGCGGATTTCGAGAACCGGCGCGGAGCGACCTGCAGGTCGTGAGCACGGGAAGCGCACAAAGCCGTCATTTGCAGCCCGCCCTGGGCTGAATCCCCACACATTCTAGTCAGCGACAGGGGGCTAGTCAGGCGACAGGGGGCATATCGGTGAAGCGCACAGCCATGATCGCGGCAATCGCAGCCAGCGCGGCGACCATCGCCGCGCCGCGCCTGCCCGCCGCCGATGGCCAGTCGATCATCCTGCCCGGCACCGCGGGCACCAGCCTGAGCGAGGAACAATCCGCGCTGAAGGCCGCCCGCCGCCAGTCGGAGGAAGCGCGCGACCGCTCCGAACGGCTGGAACGCCAGGCCGCGCTCGCCCGCGACGAAGCCGATCAGGCCCGCCGCCGCGCCGCCGCCATGGCCGCCCGCATCCAGCAGGCCGAAGCCGACATCCAGGCGGCGCAGGCCCGCATCGCCATCATCGCCCGGCTCCAGCAGGCACAGGCCGCCCGTCTCGCGGCGAAACAGGAACCCGTCGTCCGCCTGACCGCCGCCTTGCAGATGATGGCGCAACGGCCGCTGGCGCTGGCGCTGGTCCAGCCCGGATCGATCAGCGACGCCATCCACATGCGCGCGGTGCTGGGACAGGTGCTGCCGGTCATCCGCGAACGCACGGCGGGCCTGCGGGCCGAACTGGACCGCAGCCGCGCCCTGCGCGCGACGGCCGAGCAGGCGGCCGATTCGCTGGCGCAAAGCCAGCAGGAACTGAAGCAGCGGCAGGCCGCGCTCCAGACGCTGGAGGCGCGGAAAAGGCTGGCGGCGCAGGATTACCGCGCCAATGCCGACCTGGAAAGCGACCGCGCCCTGGCCCTGGGCGAACGGGCGCGCGACATCGTCGACCTGATGGACAGGCTGGAGGCGGCGGGCGACCTGCGCGAGCGGCTGGCGGCGCTGCCCGGCCCGCTGCCGCGTCCAGCCCGTCCCGACCAGGCGCTGGCGCCCGCCCCGCAAAGCCGGCCCGGCCCCAGCGCCCCGCCCCCCTACCGCCTGCCGGTCGTCGGCCAGCTCGTGACCGGCATGGGCGAAGTGTCGGAAAGCGGCATCCGCTCGCGCGGCCTCACCATCGTCACCCGCCCCGAAGCGCTGGCGGTGGCGCCGACGGGGGGCCGCATCGTCTTCGCCGGGCCCTATCGCGGCTATGGGCAGATCGTCATCATCGACCATGGCGGCGGCTGGACGACCCTCATCACCGGCCTGCTGCGCCTCAACGCCACGGTGGGCGACATCTTGCGGCAGGGCGACCCGATCGGCAATGCAGGCCCCGGCCGCCCCAGCATCACCGTCGAACTGCGCCGCAACGGCCGGCCGGTGGACATCGTGCCGCTCATCGGACGGGGATGACGGCACCCCGCGGTCGCATACGCCCAAATTTCCGCTGTCCTACAGCAACCGTCCCGCGCTATCCCCATGGCGGCTCTTTCCACCGTCGAAACCGCGTTTTTCCGCTCCCCTCACAGTGTCACCTATGTCACCCGAATCCTGTCGCGATCGCCCGTTGGCCAACGCTTTTGCGTCTGTCCGGAATTGCGCCTATACTGACCCATCGATGCAGGACTCAAGGACAGCGATGAAATCCAGTTTCTTCCGGGGCGCGGTCGCCCTCGGCGCGCTCGCGCTCATTCCCGCCACCACCGCGGCGCTCGCCGACGGCGACGCCAGCAGCTACAAGGCGCTGGACGAGTTCATGGACGTCTTCCAGAAGGTCCGCAGCGATTATGTCGAGAAGGTCGACGATGAAAAGCTGATCAAGGGGGCGATCGACGGCATGCTCGCCAGCCTCGACCCGCACTCCAGCTTCCTGGACGCCCGCGATTTCCAGAATCTGAAGACCCAGACGGAAGGCAGCTATGGCGGCCTGGGCCTCTCCGTCACGCAGGAGGACGGCGCGGTCAAGGTGATCGCCCCGACACAGGACACGCCGGCCTGGCGCGCCGGGATCAAGGCGGGCGACTATATCACCCATCTCGACGGGCAGCTCATCTATGGTGGCACGCTGGACGAGGCGGTCGACAAGATGCGCGGCGCGCCCGGCACGCAGATCAAGCTGACCATCGTCCGCCCCGGCCGCGACAAGCCGATCGACCTGACCCTGACGCGCGAGATCATTCAGTTGAAGCCCGTCAAATGGGAAGTGAAGAATGATGTCGGCGTGATCAACATCGTCAGCTTCTCGGCCAATACCGGCGCCGACGTGCGGCAGGCGATCCGCAGCATCGACAAGTCGCTGGGCCACAAGCCCACCGGCTATATCCTCGACCTGCGGTCCAACCCCGGCGGCCTGCTGGACGAAGCCGTGTCGGTCAGCGACACCTTCCTGGAACGCGGCGAAATCGTATCGCAGCGCGGCCGCAACAAGGGCGATGTCGAACGCTATTATGCCAAGCCGGGCGACGATGCGAAGGGTCTGCCGGTGATCGTGCTGGTGGATGCAGGGTCCGCTTCCGCTTCGGAAATCGTCGCGGGCGCCCTGCAGGACCAGCATCGCGCGCTGGTGATGGGCGAACGCAGCTTCGGCAAGGGCAGCGTGCAGACCATGCTGCCGTTGTCCAACACGACCGCGCTCAAGCTGACGACCGCGCGTTACTACACCCCGTCGGGCCGTTCCGTACAGGAAGGCGGGATCGAACCGGACGTGAAGGTGCCGCAGCTGTCCGACCCGGATTACAAGAACCGGCCGAAATTCCGCGAAAGCGACCTGCGCCGTCACCTGATCAACGAGATCAAGACGGACAATGCCGCGCTGGAGGAAGATACGAAGGAGGATCCGCGCTTCACCGCCACCGCCGAAGAGCTGAAGAAGAAGGGGATCGACGACTTCCAGCTCGATTATGCGCTCAAGACCATTTCCCGCCTCGCTGCGAAGCCCGGCGCCACGGTCGCGCAGGCCGATCCCAGGCCGCTGCCAGCCCGCAAGCCTGCGACGCGCTGATCCCTTGGCTTTCGTCATGCGAACCCAAGTTCAGCATGACGAAAGCCTTTGCGCAGTTTAAGCGAGCGATATGAAAAGCCTGCCCCTCGCCCGCGCGCTGGCGCTGTTCGTGCCCCTGGCCATGCTGGGCGGAGCCTATGCCTTCCAGTTCATCGGCGGACTGCACCCTTGCGAAATGTGCTGGTGGCAGCGCTATGCGCACATGGCGGCGATCCCGCTGGCGCTGATCGCCTATGCGACACGCGGCAAGAGCTGCGTCAGCGCCTTGTTCACCGGGCTTGCCGGGCTGGCGATCGGCATCGGCGGGGCCATCGGCCTGTTCCATGCTGGGGTCGAATATGGCTGGTGGCAGGGGCTGACGGCCTGTTCCACCAGCCCGGCGGGCGGCAGTTCGGCCGATATCCTCAATCAGATCATGGCAACGCCGATCACCCGCTGCGACGTTGCGCCCTGGACGCTGTTCGGCATTTCGATGGCGGGCTATAACGGCCTCTTGTCGGGGGCGGCCGCACTCCTCATCTTGGTGCTGCTGCTCAAAAAAGGAAGCAAGGCGTGAGCGCAAAGGATTTCCCGCGGCCCGGACGTCGCGTCACGGACAATCAGCGCGCGTCGATGCTGCGCGTCGATCAGGCGGGGGAATTTGGCGCGACCCGCATCTATGCCGGGCAACTGGCGGTGATGGGCGACCGCCACCCCGATTCGCGCATCATCGCCGGCATGGCGGCACAGGAGGAGCGGCACCGCAAGCATTTCGACGCGATGGTCGCGCGCCGCGGCGTGCGTCCCACGGCGCTGCAACCGATCTGGAACATCGCTGGCTTTGCCCTGGGCGCGGTGACGGCGGCGATCGGGCCGCGCGCCGCCATGGCCTGCACCGCCGCGATCGAGACGGAAATCGACCTGCATTATTCCGAACAGTTGCGGCTACTGGGGGGGGATGATCCGGAACTCTCCGCCACCATAGCGGATTTTCAGGCGGAGGAGGTCGAGCATCGCGACACCGCGCTCGCTCATGGCGCGGAACAGGCCCCGGCCTATCCGCTGCTGTCGGGCGCGGTCCGGCTGGGTTGCCGCGCCGCCATCGCCCTGTCGAAGCGGATTTAGAGCCTCGTGTGGAAAAGCGGGATGCTTGAAGGAGAAGCATGATGAAGAAGATGATCGCCGCCATGCTCCTGCTGGGCAGCATTTCCCCGGCGCTGGCGCAGCAGCAGCAGGGGCCCGCCCGACCGCAGGACCCGGCCTCCACGCAAACGGCGCAGCCCGCTTCCGAGCGGGTCAATCTGGTCATCGTCTATGGCAACGATCCCTGCCCGCAAAGCCAGGGCAGCGACATCGTGGTCTGCGCGCGCAAGGGCGAGGAGGAACGCTATCGCATTCCCGAGCCGCTGCGCGGCGACCCGAACCAGCCCAGCCATCAGGCCTGGGGCGAGCGGGTGAGATCGATGGAATATGTCGGCCGCAGCGGCACGGAAAGCTGCTCGCCGGTCGGCGGCGGCGGGGCGACGGGCTGCTTCGCGCAACTGGCCCGGCTCGCCAAGGCGGAGCGGCAGGCGGCGGACAGCGCGAGCTGGAAGGATCTGGTGGAGGCGGAACGCGCCCGGCGCCTTTCCACCATCGATGCCGACAGCAAGGCGATCGAAGCACAAGCCGTGGCGGAGGAGAAGGCGCAGGCGGCTCGGCAACCGGCTCAGCAACCGGCTCCGGCGCCGGCCGCCACGCCCAAAACTGACGCCGGAAACTGACGGATATTGCCGGTTGACGGCGTCAGGCACATGGCTGACCGAACCGGGCAATCCGGACGGTGGAAGGGGACCAACGAGGAATTTCTGACCGATGCGTACCCGCTCTTCCCGCCTCCTGATGACGGCCCTCCTGCTTTCTTCGCCGGGCCTGATACCCGGCGCCCGGGCCGAACCGCCCCAGCGCATCACCAATCTGGTCGTCTATGGCGACGATCCCTGCCCCAAGGGCGAGGGCGACGAAATCGTCGTCTGCGCGCACCGGCCGGAATCCGAACGCTATCGCATCCCGAAAAGGCTGCGCGAAAAGCCGGAGCCGGTGGGCGGCCCCGGCTGGGGCAGCCAGGTCGCGACCATGGAACAGGTGCAGCGGCAGATCCTGCCCAACAGCTGTTCGGCGATCGGCAGCAACGGCTTCACCGGCTGCACCGCCAAGGCGCTGGAACAATGGTTCGCCGAACGCAGGATGCAGGCATCGAAGGGCGAGCCCTGAAGGCTTGCCCTCAGGACCGATTTGAACTAGAGGCCTTTCCCGTCATCTGGGGAGTAGCCAGCCGTTCCGCTTGAGGGACGGGCCGTTCGTCAACATATTTGGCCGAGAGGCCATGGCGGACGGGATGGAGGGATTTCCTCCATCGGGCGAGACCAATGGCATCACCTTCTCCGTCCGGCCGGGCGGGGGAAGGCGGTGGCATTGTGTCTTGTTTTCGCCCGGCCCAGGACAGACCCATGGAAGCCATCCTCACCTCCACGACCCTGGTCGCTCTCGCCGAGATGGGCGACAAGACGCAATTGCTGGCGATGCTGCTCGCCACGCGGTTCCGCAAGCCGGTGCCGATCATATTCGGCATCCTCTGCGCCACGCTCGCCAACCATTTCCTCGCCGCCCTGGTCGGCCATTCGGTCGCGGGCGTGCTGACCCAGCCCTGGTTCCGCTATGCCGTGGCGGCAAGCTTCATCGCCATGGCTGCCTGGACGCTGATCCCCGACAAGATCGACGAGGATGAGCCGCTGAAGGCCCCATCCAAGGCTGGCGTGTTCATGACGACGCTGATCGCCTTCTTCCTGGTGGAGATGGGCGACAAGACCCAGGTGGCGACCGTCATGCTGGGCGCGCGGTTCGACAATGTCTTCGCCGTCACCGCCGGAACCACGCTGGGCATGATGATCGCCAATGTCCCCGCCGTGCTGTTCGGCGACGTGCTGGCCAAGAAGGTGCCGATGCGGGCGCTCCAGATCGGCGCGGCGCTGCTGTTCCTGGGGCTTGGCCTGTGGATGATTGCTGATTTGCAGGGCTGGATCGGGTAAAGCCGGTTGTCAGCGGGCGGCGGCTGTTGCAAGGGGATGGCGTACAGCCATCCCCCATTGAAATAAGAAGGGTGGCCGAAAAATCATCCCTTTGAAAAGACAGGCATGGGACACGCAATGAAGGACAGTCTGGTAACGGTGTTCGGCGGCGGCGGCTTTCTGGGCCGGCAGGTCGCCCAGGCGCTGATGGCGCGCGGCGCGCGCGTGCGGGTGGCCCAGCGCGATCTGGCGACTGCATTGCGGGTGAAGCCGCTCGGCGGCCTTGGCCAGACCCAGTTCGTCGCGGCCGACATCCGCAAGCCCGCCAGCGTCGCCCGCGCCATTACGGGCAGCGACATCGTCATCAACCTGGTCGGCATATTGTCGGGCGATTTCGACGCATCGCACCATGAGGGCGCCGCCAATGTCGCGCGGGCGGCAGCGGAAGCAGGCGTAGAGGCACTGGTCCATGTGTCGGCCATCGGCGCCGATCCGGCCAGCCCCTCCGCCTATGGCCGATCCAAGGCCGCAGGCGAAGCCGCGGTTCAGGCCGCCTTCCCCAACGCCGCGATCCTGCGTCCGTCGATCATCTTCGGGCCGGAGGACCAGTTCCTCAACCGTTTCGCCGAGATCATCCGCATCGCTCCGGTCGTGCCGGTGATCGGCGCGGACACGAAGTTCCAGGCCGTCTACGTCACGGACGTCGCGCAGGCGATCGCCAACGCCGCCGAAAAGCCCGGCGTATATGGCGGCAAGACCTATGAACTGGGCGGGCCGCAGACCTATTCGATGCTGGAACTCAACGCCTGGATCGCGAAGACCATCGGTCGTGAGCGCAGCCTGTGCCCGGTCCCGGCTGCGCTGGCCTCGCTGATCGCCATCCTGCCGGGCGGCCCGATCACGCGCGACCAGCTGGCGATGCTGGGGCGGGACAATGTCGTTGCCGCGGGAGCCAGCGGCCTTGCCGACCTGGGCGTCGCGCCGACGCCGATGCCCGCCGTCGCGGAAAAATGGCTGGTGCGCTATCGCCGGCACGGCCGCTTTGCCGGGCGGGTGAAGGCCTGATCGGCTGGAACGGCAGTGCGCCGCGACCGGCCGTGCCGTTCCGGCTTTGCGAGAGCCTTTCGCTTCTGCACAATAACCTCTCCCTGCGCCCTTCCCCGACCGGGGGAGGGCTTCCCTTTGTCTGACCGCTAGGATCTGACCCGCCCATGGACCTGCATTATCTGACCGTCATCCTGCTCGGCATCGTCGAAGGGTTGACCGAATTTCTTCCCGTATCGTCGACCGGCCATCTGATTCTGGCGAGCGAATTGCTGGGTTATGATGCGTCGGTCTGGGCCATGTTCAACGTCATCATCCAGCTGGGTGCGATCCTGGCGGTGGTCGTGCTTTATTGGCGGACCTTCTGGGCGGTGGGCATGGGGTTGCTGCGCGGCGAACCCACCAGCTGGCGGTTCCTGCGCAATCTGATAGCCGCCTTCATCCCCGCGGCGGTGATCGGCCTCGCCTTGCATAAATATATCGAGCAGCTGCTGGGCGCGCCGAAGGTCGTTGCCTGGGCATTGATAGCGGGCGGCATCGCAATCCTGATCATCGAACGGATGGTTAAGGAAAACCGCTTCCACGGTATTGCCGACATTCCCTTCGTCCGCGTGATCGGAATCGGCTTCGTCCAATGTCTCGCCATGATTCCGGGCGTCAGCCGGTCGGGGGCAACCATCATGGGCGCGCTGACGCTGGGGGTCGAACGCCGCACCGCCGCCGAATTCAGCTTCTTCCTCGCCATTCCCACCATGCTGGGCGCCACCACGCTGGAACTGCTGAAAAATGGCAGCAAACTGACCTCCGCCGCGGTCGGTTGGGACAGCATCGCGCTTGGCTTCGTCGTTTCGTTCATCGTCGCGCTGCTGGTCATCCGGTGGTTCGTCGGGCTGGTGTCGCGGCACGGCTTCACGCCCTTCGCCTGGTATCGGATCGTTGCAGGAATCGGTGCGCTGGCCTGGCTTTCCCTGAGATAAGTCCGTACCGGACCTATAATGCGCAAGATTATTACCGACTTCCTTCGCCGGCGCAAAAAATCCCGCCATTTTAGGTCAGGTATCCTGACTTAAATAGCAGAATCCGCGTGACTCTGCGGGTTTTTCTGCTATGTGCGCCCCTGACTTCATTTTCAGGGGCTCATCATGGCTGACAATCCAATGCTGAAATTCGTGGGAACGGGCCAGGCCTATCCCGAGAAACGTTCGGCCGACGATCGCGCCGACGATTTTCTGGAAATCAGCCGCAGCTTCATATTGGACAAGGCAGAGGAACAGGCGTCGCGCTGCTCGCAATGCGGCGTACCCTATTGTTCGACCCATTGCCCGCTGCACAACCATATTCCCGACTGGCTGCGCCTGACTGCCGAAGGCCGCCTGCGTGAAGCCTATGAGCTGTCGAACCTGACCAGCACGATGCCGGAAATCTGCGGCCGCATCTGCCCGCAGGACCGGCTGTGCGAGGGCAATTGCGTCATCGAATTTTCAGGCCATGGCTCCGTCACCATCGGCTCGGTGGAAAAATTCATCACCGACACCGCCTGGAAGGAAGGCTGGGTCGAGCCGCTGGTGCCCGGCGCTGCAACCGGCCAGTCGGTCGGCATCATCGGCGCGGGGCCGGCGGGACTCACCACGGCCGAATATCTGCGCGTCGCGGGTTATGAAGTGCATGTCTACGACCGGCATGATCGTGCCGGTGGCTTGCTGACCTACGGCATCCCCGGCTTCAAGCTGGAGAAGGAAGTCGTCATGCGCCGCATCCAGCGGCTGAAGGATGGCGGCATCATCTTTCATGAAAGCTTCGAGGTCGGCCGTGACGCCACCATGGAGGAACTGCGCAGCCGCCATGATGCGGTCCTGATCGCCACCGGCGTCTACAAGCCCCGCGACATCAGGGCGCCGGGCGTCGGCGCGCCGGGCGTGGTCAAGGCGCTCGACTTCCTGATCGCTTCCAACAAGGCCGGATTCGGCGATGCCGTGCCGGAGCATAAGGACGGATCGCTGCACGCCAATGGCAAGAAGGTGGTCGTCATCGGCGGCGGCGACACCGCGATGGATTGCGTGCGCACCGCCGTCCGCCAGGGCGCAACCTCGGTCAAGTGCCTCTATCGCCGCGACCGCGACAATATGCCCGGTTCGCAGCGCGAAGTCGCCAATGCCGAGGAAGAAGGCGTGGAGTTCGTCTGGCTCTCCGCCCCCATCGCCTTCGAAGGCACGGAGCATGTCACTGGCGTCAAGGTCACCAAGATGCGCCTCGGCCAGCCCGACGCATCGGGCCGCCGCGCGCCGGAGGCCGATCCGGGCACGGAGCACACGCTGGAGGCCGACCTTGTCATCAAGGCGCTGGGCTACGATCCGGAGGAATTGCCCAGGCTGTTCGGCGCCGAATACCTGTCGGTCACCCGCTGGGGCACGCTGCGCGTCGATCACAAGACGATGATGACCAGCATGGACGGCGTATTCGCCGCTGGCGACATCGTGCGCGGCGCTTCGCTGGTGGTCTGGGCGATCCGCGATGGCCGCGACGTGACCGAGCATATGCACCGCTATCTGAAGGCCAAGGCCAGGACTGCGGCGGGCGAGAGGGTCGCCGCATGAAGCGGGCGATGCTGATGGCTGTGCCGCTGCTGGCGCTTGCCGCGCCCGCGCCAGCGCAGCCTGCCCCGATGACGGCCGCCACGGAGCAATCCGCGCCGGTCGATCCTGTCCTGCTGGCCAAGGCGAGGCCCGTCGCCGCCATCATCTTGCCCGACGGCACCATGGCCCGGATGATGGGACCGATGATGCAGAAAGTGATGGGGCCGATGATGGAGGGCTTCACCAGAATGCCCGTTCGCGACCTTCTGAAGGCCGGAGGGATGAACCCTGCTGAAGCCGATACGCTCAAGCCCGCCACGATCCAGCAGATCATGGAGATCGTCGATCCCAGCTATCAGAAGCGGATGAACATTCTGGTCAACGGCATGGGGCCAGCGCTTGGCCGGTTCATGAGCCGGTTCGAGCCGGACATGCGCGAGGGAATGGCCGAAGCCTTCGCCAGCCGATATGATGCGGCGGAACTGGACCAGATCAGCGCGTTCATGAAGACGCCCGCAGGCGCCAAGTTCGGCAGCGGCTTCATGGAGCTGGCCGCCGACCCGCATTATATCGGCAAGATGCAGGCCATGATGCCCGCGCTGATGCAGGCCATGCCGGAGATCATGAAGGATTCCCAGGCGCAGATGGCCGCGCTGCCCAAACCGCGCGCCTACAAGGATCTCACCCCAGCCGAACGCAAGCGCCTGGAGGCGCTGCTCGGCGCAGACCCGAAGAAGGTCACGAAATGATGGATCGTCTCGAAGCAGAACGCCTCCGCCTCGCACAGGAAGGCATGTATCATCCGGAGATGGAGGGCGATGCCTGCGGCGTCGGCCTTGTCGCCGCGACCGACGGCCGTCCGAGCCGCCGCGTCGTCGCCAGCGCCATCGATGCGCTGAAGGCCGTGTGGCACCGCGGCGCGGTCGATGCCGACGGCAAGACCGGCGACGGCGCGGGCATCCATGTCGACCTGCCGGTGCGCTTCTTCGATGATGCGATCGCGGACTCCGGCCACAAGCCGTTGCCCAACCGCCTGGCCGTCGGCATGATCTTCCTGCCGCGCACGGACCTCAACGCACAGGAAACCTGCCGCACCATCGTCGAGGCCGAGATCATCGACGCGGGCTACACCATCTATGGCTGGCGCCAGGTGCCCGTCGACGTCTCCGTCATCGGCGAGAAGGCGCAGCGCACCCGTCCCGAGATCGAGCAGATCATGATCGCCGGTCCGATGCCGGAAGAGCGCGACCAGGCCGAGTTCGAAAAGGAACTCTACCTCATCCGCCGCCGGATCGAGAAGAAGGTGATCGCCGCGCAGATCCAGGACTTCTACATCTGCTCGCTGTCCTGCCGCTCCATAATCTACAAGGGGCTGTTCCTCGCCGAATCGCTGTCGGTCTTCTACCCGGACCTGCAGGACGAGCGGTTCGAGAGCCGCGTCGCGATCTTCCACCAGCGCTATTCGACCAACACCTTCCCGCAATGGTGGCTGGCCCAGCCTTTCCGCACGCTTGCCCATAATGGCGAGATCAACACGATCCGCGGCAACAAGAACTGGATGAAGAGCCACGAGATCAAGATGGCCTCCCTCGCCTTTGGCGAGCAGTCGGAGGACATCAAGCCCGTGATCCCGGCCGGTGCTTCGGACACCGCCGCGCTCGACGCCGTGTTCGAGGCGATCTGCCGTTCGGGCCGCGATGCGCCGACGGCAAAGCTGATGCTGGTGCCGGAAGCCTATCAGTCGGCCAGCGCCGAACTGCCGCAAGCCCATGCCGACATGTATGAATATCTCGCCTCCGTGATGGAGCCGTGGGACGGCCCCGCAGCGCTGGCGATGACCGACGGCCGCTGGGTCGTGGCGGGCGTCGACCGCAATGCGCTGCGCCCCCTGCGCTACACGCTGACCGGCGACAATCTGCTGATCGTGGGTTCGGAAACCGGCATGGTCGTGGTGCCCGAAACCACCATCGTGCGGAAGGGCCGCATGGGTCCAGGCCAGATGATCGCCGTCGACCTGCAGGAAGGCGTGATCTTCGACGATCATGAGATCAAGGACCAGATTGCGGGCGAGCGCCCCTATTCGGAACTGATCAAGGATTTCATGACGGTCAATGATCTGGCCGATACGCCAAGCGCCCTGCCCAGCTGGGACAAGGCCGAACTGACGCGCCGCCAGGTCGCCGCGAACATGACGCTGGAGGATATGGAGCTGATCCTCGCCCCGATGGTCGAGGATGCGAAGGAAGCCGTCGGCTCGATGGGCGACGACACGCCCCTCGCCGTCATTTCCGACAAGCCGCGGACGATCAGCCATTTCTTCCGCCAGAATTTCAGCCAGGTCACCAACCCGCCGATCGATCCGCTGCGGGAACGCTATGTCATGAGCCTGAAGACGCGCTTCTCCAACCTCCACAACATATTGGAACAGGACGCGCAGAACAGCCATGTGCTGGTGCTGGATTCGCCGGTCCTGACCTCGTCCGAATGGGCGAAGCTGAAGGGCCATTTCGGCCCTGCCGTGGCCGAGATCGACTGCACCTTCCCGGCCGAGGGCGGGCAGGAGCAGCTGCGCGCCGCCATCGCCCGCATCCGCGAGGAAGCGGAACAGGCCGTGCGCGAGGGCCGCACCGAAATCTTCCTGACCGACGAGCATGTCAGCGCGAATCGCGTCGCCATTGCCGGCGTGCTGGCGGCGGCGGCGGTGCATACGCATCTCGTCCGCAAGGGGCTGCGCAGCTATGCGTCGATCAACGTGCGCTGCGCCGAAGCGCTCGACACCCATTATTTCGCGGTGCTGATCGGCGTCGGCGCGACCACGGTGAATGCCTATCTGGCCGAAGCCAGCATCGCCGATCGTCATGCGCGCGGCCTGTTCGGCGACCTGTCGCTCGACCAATGCTTCGAACGCTATCGCGTCGCGATCAACGAAGGCCTGCTGAAGATCATGTCCAAGATGGGCATCGCGGTCATCAGCAGCTATCGCGGCGGCTATAATTTCGAGGCGGTGGGCCTCAGCCGCGCGCTGGTCAACGATCTCTTCCCCGGCATGCCCGCGAAGATTTCGGGCGAGGGCTATCAGTCGCTCCACTACAGCGCGAAGCTGCGTCACGACGCCGCCCATGACAGCGCCATCGTGCGCCTGCCGGTCGGCGGCTTCTACCGCCAGCGCAACGGCGGCGAGACGCATGCCTATTCGGCGCAGCTCATGCACCTTTTGCAGACCTCCGTCGCGACCGACAGCTATTCGACCTATCTGCAATTCTCGCGCGGCGTGCGCGACCTGCCGCCGGTCTATCTGCGCGACCTGCTGGAGTTCAACTTCGCCCGCGAAGCCGTGCCCATCGATGAGGTCGAGGCGACCACCGAGATCCGCAAGCGTTTCGTGACGCCGGGCATGTCGCTGGGGGCGCTCAGCCCCGAAGCGCATGAGACTCTGGCCATCGCCATGAACCGCATCGGCGCCAAGGCCGTGTCGGGCGAGGGCGGCGAGGATGCCGCACGCTTCAAGCCCTATGAAAATGGCGACAACGCCAATTCGGTCATCAAGCAGATCGCGTCGGGCCGCTTCGGCGTCCATGCCGAATATCTGGGATCGGCCGAGGAGATCGAGATCAAGGTCGCTCAGGGCGCCAAGCCCGGCGAAGGCGGCCAGCTGCCCGGTTTCAAGGTGACGGAGTTCATCGCCAGGCTGCGCCATGCGACGCCCGGCGTGACGCTGATCTCGCCGCCGCCGCACCATGATATCTATTCGATCGAGGATCTCGCGCAGCTCATCTATGACTGCAAGCAGATCAACCCCCGCGCCCGCGTCTGCGTGAAGCTGGTCAGCCAGGCGGGCATCGGCACGGTCGCCGCTGGCGTTGCGAAGGCACATGCCGACGTCATCCTGGTCGCGGGCCATGTCGGCGGCACCGGCGCTTCGCCGCAGACGTCCGTCAAATATGCGGGCACGCCTTGGGAAATGGGCCTCAGCGAAGCCAATCAGGTGCTGACGCTGAACGGCCTGCGCCACCGCGTGAAGCTGCGCACCGACGGCGGCCTCAAGACCGGCCGCGACATCGTGATCGCGGCGATCCTGGGCGCCGAGGAATTCGGTATCGGCACCCTGTCGCTGGTTGCCATGGGCTGCATCATGGTGCGCCAGTGCCACAGCAACACCTGCCCGGTCGGCGTCTGCGTGCAGGATGAACGCCTGCGCGCAAAGTTCACCGGTACGCCGGAGAAGGTCATCAACCTCATGACCTTCATCGCCGAGGAAGTGCGCGAAATCCTCGCGCGGCTGGGCTATCGCAGCCTGGACGAGGTGATCGGCCGCACCGAACTGCTGAAGCAGGTGAATCGCGGCGCCGAGCATCTGGACGATCTGGATCTCAACCCGATCCTCGCCAAGGTGGACGCGCCCGACGAACAGCGCCGCTTCAGCCTTGACGCATGGCGCAACGAAGTGCCCGACAGCCTCGACGCGCAAATGATGAAGGACGCCCGCGCGGTGTTCGAACGCGGCGAGAAGATGCAACTCACCTATACGGTGCGCAACACCCATCGCGCCGTGGGCACGCGCCTGTCGGCCGCCGTCACAGAGCGGTTCGGCATGTCCAGCCTGGCCGACGGCCATCTGACCGTGCGGTTGCGCGGCTCCGCGGGCCAGTCGCTGGGCGCCTTCCTTTGCAAGGGCATCAAGCTGGAAGTGTTCGGCGACGCGAACGACTATGTCGGCAAGGGCCTGTCGGGCGGCATCATCACGGTGCGCACGACCGTCTCCTCGCCCCTGTCGAGCAAGGACAACACCATCATCGGCAATACCGTCCTGTACGGCGCGACCAGCGGCAAGCTGTTTGCGGCGGGGCAGGCGGGCGAACGCTTCGCCGTCCGCAATTCGGGCGCGCAGGTGGTGGTCGAGGGCTGCGGCGCCAATGGCTGCGAATATATGACCGGCGGCACGGCGGTGATCCTCGGGCGTACCGGCGCGAACTTCGGCGCTGGCATGACCGGGGGCATGGCCTTCATCCTGGACGAGGATGGCAGCTTCCCGACGCGCGCCAATCCCGAAAGCATCGTCTGGCAGCGGCTGGAAAGCGCCCACTGGGAAGCGGAGCTCAAGGCTCTGATCGCCCAGCATGCGGTGGCGACCGACAGCAAATGGTCGAATACGATCCTGGACGACTGGGACCGGTGGCGCCGTTATTTCTGGCAGGTCTGCCCGAAGGAAATGGTGAACCGCCTCGCCCACCCGTTGAGCGATGTTGAGGCAGAAGTCGTAGCCGCCGAATAAGCGGCCGGATCAATAGGATATGGCCACGTCCGCCGGTCGAGCATGGGCGGACGTGCCGCTTTCCGGATTTTGGGGTGGCGCCTCGGCGATCTTCGCGCCCCCCCAACTGGCTTCCTGTCCTCCAGCAGCGAAGCGTTCGACCGTGGCAGGCAGGGTTCTCGGCTGTCCCACGGCGCCCTGATACGGGAGGGGGTCGACATAATCCTCCGGCACCTGGTCATCCTGCGCAGCATAATCCCGGACAAAGGCATCGTCCGACCCGTCCCAGGCAGCCCTATCCGCCATCATCTGCCGGTCCGCCAAAGTCGGACCACATCCCTTGCAATCGATGACCGACGGACCATTCAGATCGGCATGGACGAAAGCGCGCTGTTCGACAGGCGTTTCGGGCAAGCTGGTTTCCGTCCAGGCGACTCTGGGCTGGGTGGTCGCGTAAATACCCAGTCCAAGGCCACCCGTCAGAGCAGCACCCCCGCAAAGCGATGAGAATAGCCAGAAGCGCGCGGACATGCTTCTTCCTTTTCCGGTCTCGGTTATCCGACTTTCTTGGATCAAAATAACGCGCATGCAGATCGGTGGTTGCATGACCCAAAAGCCTTTGCTAAGGGCCGCCTCCTACCAAGGCACCGGCCCCGCCGGTTCCCGGAAAATGTGCGGTCGTGGCGGAATTGGTAGACGCGCAACGTTGAGGTCGTTGTGGCCGAAAGGCCGTGGAAGTTCGAGTCTTCTCGACCGCACCATATAATCCTGCGGGGTATCCCGAACAGTCAGCAGAATGGTGACGCCCATGCAGGCGCGCTTTTTTTGCGCCCTCCTCCCGGTGCCATTCGGCCTATAGCGGCAAGGCGCACCGGAACGCATCCGCACGCGCAGAACATGCAGCGACAGACACAAAAAGATCGTTGCGCAACAAAACCGAAAAGAAAGCTTCGCCTTAGCGCAACATCCCGCCCCTAGGGAGCGCCCAGACCTTCGCAGGAAGGCTTTGCATCAACTTTGGGGGACCATCATGAAACTCCAGCACCTTCTGCTGGCGGGCACCGCCGCGTCCATTCTTGTCCTGTCTGCTTCCTTCCAGACCGCTGCCATGGCAGCGGACAGCGCGCCGGCGGCAGATGCCGCCGATGCCGAGGGCCTTGGCACGATTCTCGTGACCGCTCAGAAGCGCGAGGAAAATCTGCAGGTCACCCCCATTTCCATGTCCGTCATGCGCAGTGACGACCTGGTGAACCGGCACGTCACATCGCTTGTCGATTTGGGCGACGGAGCGATTCCTTCCCTGAAGATCGCGCCCTTTTATTCGCGCAATTCCGCCCTGATCGTGAACATTCGCGGCATCGGGGTGCTGTCGGACGGCAACCAGCCAGCGCGCGACCAGGGTGTGGGCGTCTATATAGACGGCGTCTATCTCGGTCGCGCTCAGGGGCTGGGCACTGCGCTGTTCGACATCCAGAATATCGAGGTGCTGAAGGGGCCCCAAGGCACGTTGTTCGGCCGCAACACCGAAGGCGGCGCAGTGAACATCGTCACGAAGAAGCCCAGCGGCGAATTTCACATGAATGCGACCGGCGGGATCGGCAATTTCGGCAGCTACAAGGGGGAAATGCACCTCGACCTGCCGACCTTGGCCAATATCGCGGTGAAGGTCGACGGCGTGGTTGCGCATCGCGATCCGCTGGTGAAAAATCCCCTGGCAGGTGCGGAGGGCTTCAACCAATATGACAAGCGCGGCCTGCATGTGGAGGCGCTGTGGAAGCCTTCTACGGACTTCAGCGCCGACTATTCCTTCGACATTTCGAAGGATGAATCGACCTCGCTCTATCTCAACCTGATCGCGCCGGGCACGAACCGCCAGGCGTTGCTGGGGACGGTGCAGCCCGACCGCGTGCGGACCGCCAATGTCGGCGTGCCCGAACAGCCGAGCGTCGGCAATGTCCATGGCCATCGCCTGACGCTGGAATGGGACGCGGCGCCGGATCTGACCTTCAAGTCCATCTCCTCCTATCGCAAGCTGCAGCAGAGCCAGTGGGACAATGGATCGGCATCCACGTCCATGTCGAACGCCAGCGGCAATTTCACGAACGCCGCCTTCGCGCGCTACAGCCTCGCCCAGTTCTGGCAGAATCAGTGGAGCCAGGAATTCCAGGCCATTGGCGAAGTCAGCCGCGTCAAATATGTCGCGGGCGCGCTCTATTATCAGGAAAAGGTGCGCGACAATGCGCAGGCCTTCAATACCAACATGTTCACCGATGCGGCGGGATCGGCCTATGTGCTGCGGCAGATCGACTATAATGCGCAACCGATCGACCGTGCGAGCCATGTCACGACCAAGAGCGTCGGCTTCTTTGGCCAGGCGACCTGGACCCCTGCCCTGCTGGACGATAATATCCACCTGACCGGCGGCCTGCGCTGGACCAGGGACAGCAAGCATGGCGAACTGACGATGGTGAACAACGCCCTGCCGATCAATCGCAACGGCGTGTCCGGCGCCATTCCGCTGGATGCGAGCTGGTCGCGGGTCGATCCCATGGTCAATCTGGCGATCGACCTGACGCCCGATGTCCATGTCTACGGCAAATGGAGCACCGGCTACAAATCGGGCGGCGCCAATTCCCGCTCGCAGGAATATGACGCGTTCAATCCGGAAACCGTGTCGATCTTCGAGGTCGGCGCCAAGACCGAATTTTTCGACCATCACGCCCGCTTCAACGTCGCGGCCTATGCCGGAAGCTACAAGAACATCCAGGTCGATTTCAGCCGCCCCTATGAAACGGGCGGGGTGCGCACCACGCGCACGACCACGTCGACCATCAACGCCCCCGGCACGGGCGGCCTGCATGGGATCGAGGCGGAACTGACCGTCAACCCGCTGGAGGGGCTGACCCTGGCCGCGTCCTATTCCTATCAATATGTCCGCATCCCGGCGACGGCGAACCCCTATCCGAACGCCGCCGGCGTTCTCAGCGCCATCGCGGTGCCGATCTACCAGACCTACACGCCCCGGCATTCGGCAAGCGGTTCGATCGATTATGAGCTGCCCATGGATGGCTTCACGCTGCGCGCGCATCTGGACGGCAATTACGATTCGGGCTTCTATGCCAATGCCACCGATCCGGTCTATGCCGGCCCTGGCGCCGCGACCAACGTCTATCAGCCGATCGGCGACAAGGCGTTCATCGCGAACGGCCGTATCTCCGTTGCCGATATCGGCCTGGGGCAGGGCGACGCGAAACTGAGCCTTGCCCTCTGGGCACGCAACCTCTTCAACGAACAGCATCTCTTCTACAAGTCGCTGAGCCCGACTTCGGGCCTGAGCGGCTTCTTCAACGAGCCGCGCACCTTTGGCGGCGAAATAAACATGCGCTTCTGACGGGCCGCCGGGGGCCGGGCAGCCGGTCCGCGCGGCCCCGGACACGGCAATTCGGAACGGACATCTTATGAGGGCAATATCATGAAACGCATGGCCATCCTCCCGCTCCTCATCGGACTGCTCTGCGCGACGGCTTCGGCCCGCACGATCGACACACCCGCCGTGATCCGCAGCGCGCCGGGGGAGTTGACGGTGACATGGTCCGACACCGACCCTGTCGACATCTACTTGTCCGATGATCCCGCCGCGCGCCCGGACCAGATGAAGCTGGTGTCGAAGGGCGACAGGGACGGGCGGGAGAATATCGCCGTCGGCGAACGGGAGCGGCCCTATCTGATCCTGAAGGACAGCAGGTCGGGCGAGACGGTCCGGGTGGCGGAACGACTGCTTCCGCTGCAACAGGGGTCCAATTTCCGCGATGTCGGCGGATATCCTGCCGCAGGCGGCAAGCATGTCCGCTGGGGGATGATTTTCCGGTCCGGCGGCCAGCCGCTGCTGACCGATTCGGACCTGCAACAGATCGGGTCGCTGGGCCTGGCCCATATCGTCGACCTCCGGTCGAGCGAGGAGCGGTCGATCGCCCCTAGCCGTATCGAGGGCGTGCCCTATCAGGCGGTCGGCTATTCGATGGCAGCCATGATGAAGGGCGCCACCCTCAGCAATGGCGAGAATGTCTACCGTCCCATGCCGGTGATGCTGGCGCCGCAACTGAAACTGGTCTTCCAGGACCTGCTCGCAAAAGACGGAGCGGTGGCCTATAATTGTTCGGCGGGACAGGATCGCACGGGCTTCGTGACCGCGATGATCCTGTCAGCGCTGGGCGTTCCCCGCGACGTCATTCTGGCGGACTATCATCTGTCGACCACCTACCGGCAGCCGCAATGGGAAATGCCGAAGATCGATGCCGCGGCCCACGCCAACGATCCAGTTGCCCTGCTGTTCGCGCGATATCAGCAAAATCCGGCCGCTGCCAAACCCCAGCCGCTCAAGGATGCCAGCGGCACATCCTTCCTCTCCTACGCGTTCGACGAAATCGAGAGGAAATGGGGTTCGGTCGACAATTATCTGGCGCAGGAGATCGGCCTCTCCAGGCTGCAAATCGCCGCCCTGCGCTCGCATTATCTGGAATAGGCGCCCGCATGATTTTCCCGTCCGGACGATCTTCGTCTTCGGGCGGGACAGCGCTTTTGCGTGAAACCCGGATTGAAAGCACCCTCGCCAGACCCAATCTAGCCGCCGTTCCGGCCCTTGAGGCCGGCAAAAGTGATTTTCCCCTTGCCCCGGCGGCAATCCCATGCACAAAGCTTGCCAATTGCCGCGCGGGGTCATGGATTTTACCCGCAGCTCATCCTGCGGCAGCAAGGATTATGTGATGGACGACGTGTTGATGCAGGACCGATCCGCCCCGGCATCGCCCCTTCCGCCCAAGGAAGTGGGAGAGGGCCTGTCCGTCATCTCGATCGCGAAGAGCTATGACAGGCGGGTCGTGCTGGCCGATGTGTCGCTGACTGTCGGCAAGGGCGAGGTGGTCGGCCTGCTCGGGCCCAATGGCGCGGGCAAGACGACCTGCTTCTATTCGGTGATGGGGCTGGTGCGCCCGGACCATGGCCGGATCGTGCTGGATGGGCAGGATATCACTGGCCTGCCCATGTATCGGCGCTCCATCCTGGGCCTGGGCTATCTGCCCCAGGAAACGTCGATCTTTCGTGGCCTGACCGTCGCGCAGAATATCGGCGCGGTGCTGGAACTGGCCGAGCCGGACAAGGCGGCGCGTGCCGCACGGCTGGAACAGTTGCTGGAGGAATTCGGCCTCACCCGGCTGCGCGATTCATCGGCCATGGCGCTGTCGGGCGGCGAGCGCCGCCGCTGCGAGATTGCCCGCGCGCTGGCGGCCAATCCCTCGATCGTGCTGCTGGACGAACCCTTTGCCGGGATCGACCCGCTCTCCATCGCCGACATTCGCGATCTGGTGAAGCAGTTGAAGACGCGCGGCATCGGCGTCCTCATCACCGACCATAATGTCCGCGAAACGCTGGAGATCGTGGACCGCGCCTGCATCATCTATGACGGCAAGGTGTTGTTCGCGGGCAGCCCGACCGAGTTGGTCGCCAACGCCGATGTGCGGCGGCTCTATCTGGGCGAGAATTTCTCGCTCTAGCATGGCTGGCCGGTCCCTTCCCCCCAGCACCGGCAAGGGAAGCGGCTGATGGCGCTCGCGCCCCGCCTCGACCTGCGGCAGAGCCAGTCGCTCGTCATGACGCCGCAGCTCCAGCAGGCGATCAAGCTGCTGGCGCTCTCCAACCTGGAGATAGAGGCCTTCGTCGCGGGGGAGCTGGAGAAGAATCCGCTGCTCGAAGCCGGCGGGGCTGACGATTTCACGCCATCGGCCGACGGCATCGACCGCGAGGCCGAAATCCACAGCGTCGCGGCGGAGGTCGGCGACAGCGACCAGTTGATCGGCCAGGGGCTGGGCGGCGCGGATTCACCGCTCGATGTCGATTATGGCGCGGAAACCTTCATCGACAATGGTCCCGCGGATCGCATGGCCGGCCCCGGCACGGGATCCGGCGGCATGGAGCCGCTGGCGGGCAGCAGTGGTGAGGCGCTGGATTTCGACAGTTTCGCCAATCCTGAAAAGGGGCTGCAGGAACATCTGATGGACCAGGCCCGCAGCACCCTGTCGGGCGTCGAGCTGGCCATAGCGACCCAGTTGATCGGCCAGATCGACGAGGCCGGTTATCTGGAAGCCAATCTGCTCGAAACCGCCCATGCCCTGGGCGTACCGCTCCATATGGTCGAGCACGTGCTGAAGGCGATCCACAGCTTCGATCCCACCGGCGTGGGCGCGCGCTCGCTGGCCGAATGCCTCATGCTTCAGGCGATGGATGCGGATCGCTACGATCCCTGCATGGCGAAGCTGCTCGCCAATCTCGATCTGCTGGCCCGGGGCGCCCTGCCGCAGTTGCGCCGCATCTGCGGCGTGGACGAGGAGGATATGGCGGACATGATCCGCGAATTGCGCGGCTATGATCCCAAGCCGGGCCTTCGCTTCTCGCACGAAAGCGCCGCGCCGGTGACGCCCGACCTGTTCGTGCGGACGACGCGCGACGGCTGGGCGATCGAGATCAACAGCGCCACCCTGCCCCGCCTGCTGGTCAACCGGAACTATTATGTCGAGCTCGCCTCCGGTCCGCAGGACAAGACGTCCAAGGCCTGGCTGGCCGATTGCCTCGCGAGCGCCAACTGGCTGGTGAAGGCGCTCGACCAGCGGCAGAAGACGATCATCAAGGTCGCGGGCGAGATCGTTCGTTGCCAGGAGGATTTCTTCCGCAAGGGAGTCGAACATCTGAAGCCGCTCACCCTGAAAGCCGTTGCGGAAGCGATACAAATGCATGAATCGACGGTGAGCCGGGTCACGTCGAACAAATATCTGTCCTGTCCGCGCGGGCTGTATGAGCTCAAATATTTCTTCACCAGCGGGGTCGCCGCGGCCGGTGGCGACGGGACGGTGTCGGCCGAGGCGGTGAAAAGCCATATCAAGGCGCTGATCGCGGCCGAAACGGCGGACGCGATCCTTTCCGACGACACGCTGGTCGACCTGCTGCGCGCCAAGGGCATGGATATCGCCCGCCGCACCGTCGCCAAATATCGCGAGGCAATGGGCATCGGATCGTCGGTGCAGCGGCGGCGGCAGAAGGCGTTGCGCGGGCAAGCGGCTTGACCAAAGCCGCCCGAGACGCAAGATCAGCGGCTTGTCCGATCAAGGGATTGCCATCGCCCCATGTCCGTCGCCTACCTCAACGGCCGCTTCCTGCCGCTGGCCGAAGCCCAGGTTTCCGTACTCGATCGCGGCTTCCTGTTCGCGGACGGCATTTATGAGGTCGCGGCGGTCATCGACGGCAAGCTGATCGACAGTGCGTCCCACCTCGCCCGGCTGGAGCGCTCGACCGGCGCGATCGGCATCGTCCTGCCGCTTTCGCTGGCGGAGATCGAAGCGGCGCAAAAGCAGCTGGTCGCCCGCAACGGCCTGACCGAGGGCCTCGTCTACCTCCAGGTCACGCGGGGCGCCGATGCGACCCGCGACTTCCTGCCGCCGCCCGATATCCGGCCGACGCTGGTGATGTTCACCCAGGCCAGGCCCTTCCTGGACGTGCCCGCGGTGCACAGGGGCATAGCGGTCGCCACCATGCCCGACCTGCGCTGGGCGCGGCGCGACATCAAGAGCGTCGGCTTGCTCGCCCAGGCGATGGCGAAGCGTGCCGCCGCCGACGCAGGCGCGCAGGAGGCCTGGATGGTCGAGGACGGCCATGTGACCGAGGGCGCCTCGTCCACGGCCTTCATCGTGACGGAGGACGGCATCGTCACCCGCCCCTATTCGCAGGCCGTGCTGGCGGGCTGCACCGGCGCTGCCCTGGGGGCGCTGGCGGAGGAGAGCGGCATCGCCGTCATCCGCCGCCCCTTCACCGTGGAGGAGGCGCTGGCAGCCAGGGAAGCCTTCATCACCAGCGCATCGACCCTGTGCCAGTCGGTGGTGCGGATCGATGGCCAGCCGATCGGCGACGGCACGCCCGGCCCGGTCGCGACCCGGTTGCGCGCGCTCTATATCGATTTCGCCCGGCGCACGGCCGTCTGAAAGGCCGGAAAGACGCAAAAGCTGATCCATTTCGGATCAAATTTGCTGCAAGGCCTTTTCCCGCCATTCCGGCGATCAGGAACCCTCCATTTTGGCATGGCCCCATGAGATCATCCCCTTTTGGCCGGGCGGCAACTGGCTCTCCGGCGGAAAACAGCCAGATCATCTCCGTTTCGGAGCTTCGTGCGGCTGCGTAACGAAGGCATTGCGGTACAGTGCGGAAAGTGGGTGAGAGGAGACATCAACGTGGAAATGGACCATTACCAGACCGGCCTCGGAACGCCGCCGGACCGCCCCTTCGGTGAAAAGGACGAACGGCCGCGCCTGCTGATCCTGGCGGACGATGTCTATCTGGACGATGCGGAAAGCCTGAGCCGCGCGGCGGGCCTGCGCCTGCTGGGCAATGTTCCGCTGGAGCAGGCGTCCGAACGGCTGGATACGCAAATCGATTGCGACATCGTCCTGATGTTCTGCATGGCGCCCGACACCCGGCTGGAACGGCTGTTCGTGCAGATCGAAACATTGGCGGTGCAAAGGGACATGCCGGTGATCTGGGTGGCCGGGCTGGATACGATCGACCTCGCCTATGCCTGCCTTCGCAGCGACCGGACCCAGTTGCTGTGCGCACCGGACCATGCCGATCTCGCCGCCGCGCTGCTGGCCGCGGCGGACCGGCGGGAGGTCCGCCTCGTGCATGAGGTGAGCCGGGACAATGAAGGCGTGCGGCTGCAGAAACTGAGCGAGGAGGTCAGCCGCCTCGCCCGCACGCTGGAGGCGCTGACGCTGCGCCCCCGCCACACCACCCCGTCATTCGACCTTGGCCCGCGCATATCGGATCACCCCAGCGACTATATCGGCATGCCCGCGCTGGAACCGGTCGGCAGCGCCGACAAGGGGAGCGAGACCGCCCCGGTGGACGCGACGCAGGTGCGCGACCTGCTGCGCGCCCGGCGGTTGCGGGATGATTTCCTGCCGGCCGACCTGTTCGCCGATCCGGCCTGGGACATGCTGCTGGACCTGCTCGCCGCCCGGCTGGAGCATGAACGCGTGTCGGTGTCCAGCCTCTGCATCGCGTCCGCGGTGCCGCCGACCACCGCCTTGCGTTGGATACGGACATTGACCGAAAAGGGCTTTGTCCAGCGCCATGCCGATCCGCATGACGGCCGCCGCGTCTTCATCGCGCTGGCCGATGCCACGGCCGAAGCGATGACCCGCTGGTTCGCCGCCAGCCGCCGGTTCCTTTGCGCATGAAATGGCCGATCGCCGCTTGACCCGCCCGGAGATTGTCGTAGATAGGCGCCCACCGAACGCCTCCGGACCAGGTCCGGGCATCGGGCGATTAGCTCAGTTGGTAGAGCGTCTCGTTTACACCGAGAATGTCGGCGGTTCGAGCCCGTCATCGCCCACCATTCCCGCCATCACCCAACATTTGCCTGGAAATTATCATGTTTTCGGGCGGCCTGTCCTGCTATGGCGGCGCGACCCAGGCTTTTGCGAGGCACCGGCACCATGTCTCTGACGCTTCTGTTCGGCGGTACGGTTGCGCCCTTCCTGCTGATATTTTCGCCCATCACGCTGGCGGCGGCTCGTGATGGCCTGAGTTGGGACGCGCCCGCCAAGATGCCAGCGAAAAGGCCCTGCCCGAAAAAGCGGCCACCCCTGATGCTGATGTAATCCCGTCCTGTTCGGGATATTGCGGCGCAGCGCGAGCGCTGCTAATCGGTGCGGCCATGATCCAGCCGCCCGAAATCATCCGAGTCTCCAAGTCCCGCGTCTCCTGCGACGGTTCGGGCGATATTCCTGCCGCCCTGGGTCATCCGCGCGTCTTCCTGGAGATTGACGAGCATGGCTATGTCGACTGCGGCTATTGCGACCGCCGCTTCGTGCTGATCGGCAGCGCAGCCGACACGCCGGAAATCGCCGGGCTGCCGGATATTTCCTCGGGCGCCAGCCTTTAAATCTGCGATTTTGATTGGGCCTGAGGGCTGCCGCCCCTATATCGGTCGGCATGACTGACGCTGCTCCCCAGTTCACCGATGCCCGTGGCCTTCTCTATCGCCCCGGCCTGCTCGATCCCGATGGCGCGCGCCGCCTGACCGCAGAGGCGCTCAAAGGCTGCGACGATGGCGAGCTTTACCTGCAATATCGGGCGAGCGAGAGCTTCGGTTTCGACGACGGGCGGCTGAAGACCGCCGATTATTCGACCGATGCGGGCTTCGGCCTGCGCGGCGTGTCGGGCGAAATGACCGGCTTCGCCCATGCCAATGACATCAGCGAGGCCGCGATCCGCCGCGCCGCCGAGACGCTGACGCTGCTCGATCCGGCGAAGGGACAGCCCGCCCCGCCGCCGCAACACACCAACCGGCATCTCTACACCGACGTCAATCCGCTGGAGATCGTGCCCTTCGCCGAGAAGGTGACGCTGTGCGCGGCGATCGACGCCGCCGCCCGCGCCCGCGATCCCCGCGTCGCGCAGGTGTCGGTCAGTCTGGCGGGAAGCTGGTCGGTGGTCGAGATCGTCCGCGCCGACGGCTTCACCGCCACCGACATCCGGCCGCTGGTGCGGCTCAACGTCTCCGTCATCCTGGAGGAGAATGGGCGCCGCGAAACCGGCGTGTTCGGGATTGGCGGGCGCTATCTCTACGATCAGGTGATGGACCCGGCGATCTGGAACCGGGCCATCGACGAGGCGCTGGCGCAGGCACGGGTCAATCTGCGCTCGGTGGCCGCGCCCGCAGGCGAAATGACCGTATTGCTGGGGCCGGGCTGGCCCGGCGTACTGGTGCATGAAGCGATAGGGCACGGCCTGGAGGGCGATTTCAACCGCAAAGGCACCAGCGCCTTTTCCGGCCGCGTCGGCGAGCGCGTCGCGGCGCCGGGCGTCACGGTGGTCGATGACGGATCGATCACGAACCGCCGGGGATCGCTCTCCATCGACGACGAAGGCACGCCGACGCGCGAGAATGTGCTGATCGAGGACGGCATCCTCAAAGGCTATATGCAGGATCGCCTGAACGCGCGGCTGATGGGCGTCGAGCCGACCGGCAACGGCCGTCGCGAAAGCTATGCCCATGCGCCGATGCCGCGCATGACCAACACCTTCATCAAGGGCGGCAAGGACGATCCCGAAGAGCTGCTGTCCCGCATGAAGTCGGGCATTTTCGCCAAGAGCTTCGGCGGCGGCCAGGTCGACATCGTGTCGGGCAAGTTCGTCTTCTCCTGCACCGAGGCCTATAAGGTCGAGAATGGCAAGCTGGGCGATCCGATCAAGGGCGCCACCCTGATCGGCGACGGCCCGACCGCGCTGACCAAGGTGATCGGGATCGGTCACGACTGGGCGCTAGACGAAGGCATCGGCATGTGCGGCAAGGGCGGACAGAGCGTCCCCGCCGGTGTCGGCCAGCCGACGCTGCTGATGGAGGGCCTGACGGTCGGCGGTACGGCGACCTGATCCAGATCGAGGACTCCGGTCGGCGGTACGGCGACCTGAGGCGGACATGCCATGGACTGCGGAACCGGGCGGTCCTTTCGTCTTTGTCACTATATGAATATGTTGACTGACAGTCATGACGCCGTGACCGCGGACTGGGCGGCGGCCCTGCTCGACTTCTGGTTCAATGAAGTCGGGGAAGAAGGGTGGTGGAGCCACGATGCCGCGCTCGACCGGCAATGCACCGTGCGCTTCGGCGATCTGTGGGCGGAAAAACGTGCCTTGTCCTCCGGCGAATTTCTCGAACGGGCCGACGATGCGCTGGCGGCCGTCCTGCTGTTCGACCAACTGCCCCGCAACATGTTTCGCGGGTCGGCGCAGGCCTTTGCCACCGACGGCCTCGCGCGGGACGTCGCCCGGGGGGCCATTGCCCAGGGCTATGACATACAGATTGGCGGAGCGGGCCGCCTGTTCTTCTACATGCCGTTCCAGCACAGCGAAAATTGGGACGATCAGGAATTGTCGGTGAGCCTGTTCGAAGGCGCCGGGGACGCGCGGTCGCTGGACTTCGCCCGACAGCACCGGGCCACCATCGCCCGTTTCGGCCGTTTCCCCCACCGTAACGCGCTGCTGGGACGCCGCACCCGACCCGAGGAACGGCAGGCGGCAGAACAGGGTGCCCACTGGTAGCCTGTTTCTGCCTGTTTTTTAGGCAGAGATGCCGCACTGCACATTTTTTTGGCTTCGCCTACGTAACGGTCTGAAGAGAAGCCCGCATTAACGCGTGTTTAAGAAATTGGCACGCCTCTTGCGAGTATGTCGCCGCACACCATTATCAGGGGGGCGACATGAAACTTGTCATGGCTATCATCAAGCCGTTCAAGCTTGACGATGTCCGCGAGGCTCTTTCCTCGCTGGGCATCGCCGGCATGACGGTGAGCGAAGTGAAGGGCTTCGGCCGCCAGAAGGGGCAGACCGAAATCTACCGCGGCGCCGAATATTCGACCAACATGGTTCCGAAGATCAAGATCGAGGTGGTCTGCGACGACGACCTCGCGCCGCGTGTCGTCGAAGCGACGCAGGCGGCGGCGAATTCGGGCGCCATCGGCGACGGCAAGATCTTCGTTCTCGATGTCGAGCAGGCGGTGCGCATCCGTACCGGCGAAACCGGCGAAACCGCACTGTAAGAAGGGGGAATTAATGTCCTTTTCAAAGAAACTTTGCGGCGTGATGGGGGCGGCTGGCCTGTCCCTGCTCACAGCCGCACCGGCGCTGGCCGCGCCGCTAGTCAAGGCGCCCAACGCCGCGGCCATGGCCACCATGGTCAACAAGGGCGATGTCGCCTGGATGCTCGTCTCGTCCGCTCTGGTCCTGATGATGTCCATCCCCGGCCTGGCCCTGTTCTACGGCGGCCTGGTCCGCACCAAGAATATGCTGAGCGTCCTGATGCAGGTGTTCATGATCGTTTCGGTCACGGGCCTGCTCTGGTGCTGCTACGGCTATTCCATCGCCTTCACCAGCGGCGGTGAAAACCACTTCTTCGGCGGTCTTTCCAAGGCGTTCCTGATGGGCGTCGACGGCACGACCTCCGCCGCGACGTTCAGCAACAACGTCTATCTGCCCGAACTGGTCTATGTCGTCTTCCAGATGACCTTCGCCATGATCACCCCGGCGCTGATCGTCGGTGCCTTTGCGGAGCGCGTGAAATTCTCCTCGCTGATCGTGTTCGTGGTCCTGTGGTCGACGGTCGTCTACTATCCGATCGCGCACATGGTCTGGTACTGGGCGGGCCCGGACTTCCTGGCTGACACCCCGACCGATGGCGGGTTCCTGTGGGCCATGGGCGCACTGGACTTCGCGGGCGGCACCGTCGTCCACATCAACGCGGGTATCGCCGGCCTGGTCGGCGCCCTGATGATCGGCAAGCGCGTCGGCTTCCCCAAGGAACCCATGCCGCCGCACTCGCTGACCATGACCATGATCGGCGCCAGCCTGCTGTGGGTCGGCTGGTTCGGCTTCAACGCCGGTTCCAACCTGGAGGCCAATGGCGTCACGGGCGTCGCCTTCATGAACACCATGGTCGCCACCTGCGCCGCCGCGGTCAGTTGGGCCCTCATCGAACAGATCCACCATGGCAAGGCATCGCTGCTGGGCGCTGTTACCGGTGCCGTGGCCGGTCTGGTCGCGATCACTCCGGCCTCGGGCTTCGGTGCGCCGATGACCTCGATCGTCCTGGGCTTCGCCGTTTCGCCGATCTGCTACTTCTTCGTGGCGTTCGTGAAGGGCAAGTTCGGCTATGACGACAGCCTGGACGTGTTCGGCGTGCACTGCATCGGCGGGATCTTCGGCGCCATCGCGACGGCCATCGTCGCCGACCCGGCGCTGGGTGGTCAGGGCTTCTTCGACTACACCGTCTTCCCGGCGGTCGCTGGCAAGTATGACATGGCCGCGCAGATCATCGTTCAGCTCAAGGCCGTCCTGCTGACGCTGGTCTGGTCGGGTGTCGGCAGCGCGGTGCTCTACTTCATCATCGACAAGACGATGGGTCTGCGTCCGAGCAAGGAAGCCGAAATGGAAGGTCTCGACCTCTCCAGCCACGGCGAGCGGGCCTACAACTACTGAGATTGGCAGGGCGGGCCGACACGCGAAAGGCCCGCCCGCCTCACCCTGTTCCTCCTGCGAACATTCCTGGGGACCGGTACGCAAGTGCCGGTCCTTTTTTTGGCGGAGTTCAGGACCGACTGCGGGTCCAGAGGGAAGCGGGCCTAGGCATTTCGGCGGGCCAGCGGCGGGCGCGGCCGGGAACCTGCAGGCCCGCGCGCAGCAGCCAGCCGAGCTTTTCGCCCCTGGGCGTCGCCACGCGATGGTCCCAGGCCTGTTCACCCCGGCGCGCGACTTCGCGGGCTATGCCGCCATAGATGCCCGCCGCCGCCAGCACCGCCCAGGCGGAGCGGGGCGGCAGGGCGCCAGTGCCGTGGCGGGCGCTTTGCTCATAGGCGGCCGCCATGTCCGCGAGGCGGCGGGCAAGGATGGCCAGGCGCGAGCGGACCCAGGGCTTCATATGCTCGCCGGGCGGGATATCCATTTCGACCAGCCATTCCTCGGGGAGATAGCAGCGGTCGGCGGCTTCATCCTCGCTGATGTCGCGGGCGATATTGGCGAGCTGGAAGGCGAGACCGAGGTCGCAGGCGCGGTCGAGCGTGGCCTCGTCCGCCGGATCGACGCCCATCAGGATCGCCATCATGCAGCCGACCGCGCCCGCGACATGATAGCAATAGCGCAGCATGTCGGTCTCGCTGCGGGGTCGCCATTCGCGGGCATCGAGCGCGAAGCCTTCGATCAGGTCATGGGCGTAGCGTTGCGGAATGGCGCATTCCCGCATGACCAGGCCGAAGCCGTCAAAGGCGGGATCGCCGGTCGGATCACCGTGGAGCGCCGCCCCGGTTAGGACGCGGATCGTCGAGAGGCGCGCCTGCCCGTCCGCCACCCCGCGCATCGTGCCGCCATGATCCTGGCCATCGGCTATGTCGTCGCATTTGCGGCACCAGGCATAGAGCAGCCAGGCGCGCTCCCGCGTCCGCGGGTCGAAAAGCTTCGATGCCATGGCGAAGGATTTGGAACCGCGCGCAATGCTCTCCCGGGCAAGGGCGACGAGAGCGGCGCGGTCGGGAGGAGTGTTGCTGGTCACATTCCCGACATGCCCGCCCCTTTCCTCTCCTGCAAGCGGCAGCGCCTGCCAGGATGGAACCTAGAGCATTTTCGAAGCAGGTGGCATCACCTGCTGGCTCGGAAAATGCGGAAAACAAGGACAAATAGACCATGATCCGATTCAACTCGATCGGATCATGGTCTAGAGGCGTTCCGCCTTCATGGCGAAGATGGTCTCATGCGGCTGATAGGCCGCCATCCTGTCGAGCAGCATTTCGATCGCGTTGGCATGGATCAGGATATTGGCGTGCTGCGCGCGGATGAAGCCCGCCTCGACCATCTGCTGGTTGAAGGTGATGAGCTGGTCGTAGAAACCCGCGACATTGAGCAGCCCGACCGGCTTTTGGTGGTAGCCCAGTTGCGCCCAGCTGATCGCTTCCCACAATTCGTCCATCGTGCCAACGCCGCCCGGCAGCGTCACGAAGCCGTCGGAAAGGTCGGTGAACAACTGCTTGCGCTGGTGCATGGTCTGGACGACATGCAGTTCCGTGCAGCCGCGATGGGCGACTTCGGCGCCGACCAGCGCTTCGGGAATGACGCCGATCACTTCGCCGCCCGCCTCCAGCGCGGCATCGGCGACCGCACCCATCAGCCCAAGGCGTCCGCCGCCATAGACGACGCCGATGCCGCGCCCGGCCAACACATGTCCGACATGGCGGGCGGCTTCGACATAGGCCGGATCGGCCGGGGTGGCCGAACCGCAATAGACAGCCAGTCTCTTCATGATCCCTCTTTGTTTACGCCAGATCTTCCAGCATCAGGGCGGCGGTCGCCTTGGCGCTGCCGACCACGCCGGGAATGCCCGCGCCCGGATGCGTACCCGCCCCTACCAGATAGAGGTTGGGAATGACATCGTCGCGATTATGCGCCCGGAACCACGCGCTTTGCGTCAGCAGCGGCTCCAGGCTGAAGGCGCTGCCCAGATGCGCCGACAGGTCGCGCCGGAAATCGGGCGGCGCATAATGGAACCGCGTCACGATGCGCGACCGGATGTCGGGGATCAGCCGGTGCTGGATCTCGTCCAATATGCGTTCGGCATAGGCGGGCGCGAACCGGTCCCAGTCGATCGGCAGCTTGCCCAGATGCGGCACCGGGGCGAGCGCATAGAAGGTCGAATGCCCGTCCGGCGCCATCGACGGGTCGGTCACGGTCGGGTGGTGCAGGTAGAGCGAGAAATCCTGCGGCAGCACGCCATAATCATAGATGTCGGTCAGCAACCCTTCATAGCGCGGGCCGAACAGGATCATATGGTGGGGGATGCCGGGCCAGCTTCCCCTGATGCCGAAATGCAGCACGAACAGGCTGGGCGACCAGCGCTTGCGGGCAAGCTTTTCCGCCTGCTTTTCCCCGCGCGGGTGATGGCCGATCAGGTCGCGATAGCTGTGCATCAGGTCGGCGTTGGAGGCGACCGCATCGGCCTCCCCCCGCCAGCCGGAGGCGCAGCGGACGGCCACGGCGCGGTCGCCATAGGTTTCGATCTGCACTACGGGATCGGCGAGGCGCAGCGTGCCCCCCAGCCGCTCGAAATGGGTCGCCATCGCCTGGACGAGACGGTTGGTGCCGCCCTTGGCGAACCAGACGCCGCCATCCTTCTCCAGCTTGTGGATGAGGGCGTAGATCGAACTGGTCTGGAGCGGATTGCCGCCCACCAGCAGCGTGTGGAAAGACAGCGCCTGCCGCAGCTTTTCATTTTTCACATGGGAGGAAACGATCGAATGGACGGATCGCCATGCCTGATGCTTCATCAAGGCGGGCGCGGCCCGGACCATCGAGGCGAAGTCGAGGAACGCCACCGATCCAAGCTTGCGATAGCCCTCCTCATAGACGCCGCCCGCATAGTCGAGGAAGCTTTCATAACCCGCGACATCTTCCGGATTGAGCTTGGCGATCTGGGCGCGCAGGGCCGTTTCGTCGTTGGAATAGTCGAAGTTGGTGCCGTCGCGCCAGTTGAGCCGGTAGAAGGGCGAGACGGGGACCAGGCTGACATCCTCCGCCATGTCATGGCCGGAGAGGCGCCATAGCTCGCCCAGGCAATCGGGATCGGTGATGACCGTAGGGCCGGCGTCGAAGACGAAGCCGTCCTTCTCCCACATATAGGCGCGGCCGCCGGGGCGATCGCGCGCCTCGACCAATATCGTCTCGACCCCGGCGGATTGCAGACGGATGGAGAGCGCCAGGCCGCCGAAACCGGCGCCGATGACGATCGCTTTTCTGGTCATCACTATGGCCTGCTCATCAGGCGGAAGGTCTCAACACTGCGCGCATGGCGCTCCTTATGGGCACCGGGGGCCGTCCGCACAAGATACGGATTCGATCCGTCACGGTTGACCGTCCCGCATAGAAGCGGCCGATGAGTCCGGCGTCGAGCCGGTAGAAGCGTTCGAAGATGCGCCAGCGCCGGTCGGGTTCGGCCGCCCGGAACAGCATCTTGCCGAGCAGCCGGTAATAGCCGCCCTGCCGCCAATGCCGGGCCGCCCGGGCGCGTGTCATATGGGCCAGCGCTGCCCCGTCCATCGGCCACGCGCGTTCGACGTCCAGGGCGAAGCGGATCGCGTCGGGCAGGGAATAGCCCGTCATCGGCTGGAACAGGCCCGCCCGCGCCCCGGCCCGCGCCACGGGATCATCGCTGGGCCAGAAACGCTCGAAATCCCCGCCATGGACCACCGGCAGAACGCCGCTTTCCCGATGGACGACCGCCTCGACCGGCCAGCCCCGCGCCTTAGCATAGGCGGCGATCCGGCGATCCAGCACGGGTCCGTCCAGATCGGGGCTGTCGCTATAATAGGTATCCTCGATGAAAAGCGTATGTTCGTCCCAGGGCAGGATATAGACAAAGCGATAGCCATCGACCTGCTCGACCGCCGCATCCATGATGACGGGGCGGGTCAGGCCGTGAGGGGTGCGAAGGCGCAGCGCCTGGCCCACGAATTTCTGCCAGCCGCATTGCAGCGCGGCAAGGTCGCCGCCGCCCCTTGCGTCGATCACCCCGCCAGCCCGGAAGGTGCGGCCATCGGACAGGGCGATGCTGGACGGCGTCAGGGAATGGATGGGCGTTCCCATGAGGATGCGCTCCCCCAGCATCTGCCGGGCATGAGTGTCCAGAAGCCGCGAGGTGGCACTGTTATAGGGGGTGGAGAGCAGACGCTGATGGCCCGGAAAATGCACCTCATGCCCTTGCGGCCAGCGATGGGCGATCATCGGTTCGATCAGCCAGCGATCCCCGGCCGCGACGTCGCTGTCGAAGAAGGACCAGACATGATTGCCGCCCAGCGCCTCCCCGCCCTCCACCAGCAGCAGGCGAACATCCGGTCGCCGGGCCGCGAAGGCCAGCGCGATCAGGCAGCCCGCAAGGCCGCCTCCCGCTATCGCAAGGTCGCAATCCGAAATCGTCGCCATCCTGACCTTGTTAGGGCGGTGGACCGCGAAATGCACAGATTGTTTTCATGTTCCATATAGTATAGGGGGGTACCCTATGCATATCATCGCGGATCGGGACAAGCTGTTGGCGCGGGTGCGGCGGATCGCCGGACAGATCAGCGCCGTGGAGCGGCAATTGGCGGGCGACGCCGGTTGTTCGGAAACCCTGCAACTCGTCGCGTCCGTCCGCGGGGCGGTGGGCAGCCTGATGGACGAGCTGATCGAGCAGCATATGCGGGAACATGTCGCCCGGCCCGGCATCAGCGACGATGCGCGCGAGGCCGCGGCGGAGGAAATGCTGGCGCTGATCCGGCGGTACGGGAAATGAGCATGCATGACGACCATGACCATGGCGGCTATCACCACCCCCGTGACGATCATTCCCATGAGGATCATCCCCATGAGGATCATCCCCATGAGGATCATCCCCATGGTCATGCGGCGCCCGCTGTCGGCGACGAGGATGGCGAGGAAAGCCATTATTTCGATCATATCTACCTGACTCACGGGCATGAAGAAAATGCCCGGCGGACCATGTGGGTATTGTGGCTGACCGCCGTCACCATGGTGGTGGAGATCGCCTTTGGCTGGATCACCGGATCGATGGCGCTGCTCGCCGACGGATTTCACATGGCGACCCATGCAGGCGCCATGGCCGTGGCGGCGGCGGCCTATGGCTATGCCCGGCGCCATGCCCGCAACCCGCGCTACACATTCGGCACGGGCAAGGTCGGCGACCTGTCCGGCTTTGCCTCGGCCCTGATCCTGGCCTTCACGGCCTTGTTCATAGCCGTCGAATCGGCCACGCGGCTGTTCGAACCGGTGACGGTCGCCTTTGGCGAGGCCGCTTTCGTGGCGGTCCTGGGGTTGATCATCAATCTGATCAGCGCCGTGATGCTGGGTCACGACCATAGCCATGACCACGGGCATGACGATGCGCACGGGGACGATCATGGGCATGATCATGATCGCGGGACGGGGCATGGCGACAATAATCTGCGCGCGGCCTATGTGCATGTGCTGACCGACGCGCTGACGTCCGTGCTGGCGATCGTCGCGCTGCTTGCCGGGCGCTACATGGGATGGTGGTGGTTGGACCCGGCGGTCGGCCTGCTGGGATCGGTCGTGATCGCGCAATGGGCCTGGGGGCTGATGAAGGATACGTCCGCCATTCTGCTCGATACGGCGGAACCTGCGTTGATGGCGCGGATCAAGGCGCTGGCGGAAGGGGAGGGAGCGACGATTCGCGACCTGCATGTCTGGCGCATCGGGCCGCACGCCCATGCCGCGATCATCAGCCTGGCGCCGGGCGCCAATGTCGCGGCGGTCAGGCAGGCGGTCAATGCCCTGCCCAGGATGGAGCATGTGACGGTCGAGTGCGGCTGAACGGGCACATGCCGGTCTTTCGGCTGCCGGTCTTTCGATGGACGGCGGCAGGCGCGCGATGACGGGATGTTTCTGAACCATTGCTAACGAGGGCATTCAGCAATCCGTCATCGCACATGTCCCATATCCCTCCTCACAAAGGGTTGGTGGAGATCGACATGTTCAGGAAAATGATTGCAACGGTTTCGGTGGCCAGCGCCGCCATCATGGGCATCGCCGCGGGCACGCCTGCCCTGGCGCAGAGCAATTACCATTATAGCGAACGCTATGAGGGCGATGATGGCAGCTATTATCGCAGCGAAACCTACCGCAACGACGACGGCTATTATGACCGTGGCTATCGCGACTATGATCGCCGCCCGGTCGAATATCGCGACGAATATATCCGCGAACGGCCCCGCCCCTATCGCACACACGCCTATAGCGAGCGCTGCACGTCCGGGACGACCGGCGCGCTGGTGGGCGGCGTTCTGGGCGGCCTGCTGGGCCGGGAGATCGGCCGCGGCGGACGGTGGGACCGGCCAAGCACGACCGGTCTGATCCTGGGCGCCGGTGCGGGCGCACTGGCTGGACGCGAGGTCGAGCGCAGCGACTGCCGCTGAAGCGCGAAAACTGACAGATGGAAGGCGGCGGGTCGCATGAGCGGCGCGCCGCCTTTGCCATGGGCGGCGCAGCAAAATGATAGCCGGGCCACCGATACTGATCCAGGTTTATTGACTCGACTCTGTCGCATCCTTCAGCTTCCACGACCGGAATGCGGTAAAAAAAATCGCACCCAGGAGAGGATGCCCATGGACGCTGCCAACCCGGCCGGAGGAAAGTCTTTTCATGCTCTCCTGATGGAGTGTTTTGCCGAGCAGCGTTCTCCTACCGAAGAGGAGCTTGACTCGATCGCCTCCAAAATCTGGCGGGAAAGCCATGGTTCGATGACGGGCCAGGCATGGCAGGATGTCGCGCGCGGCAGCGACGCCCATATGCAGATGATCCATGCCGCCATGGCCGCGCTGGGCGTGGACCGGCAAGCCGCCTGATCCTCCTCAGAGTACCTGTGCCGCTGCCCAGCCGCTGGCCCAGGCCCATTGGAAATTATAGCCGCCCAGCCAGCCGGTGACGTCGACCGCTTCGCCGATCGCGTGGAAGCCGGGAATATGGCGCGATTCGAGGGTCCGGGAGGAAAGATCGGCGGTCGAAATGCCGCCGATGGTGACCTCCGCCTTAGCGAAACCCTCCGTGCCATTGGGGGTAAAGCGCCATCCGGCAAGTTGGCGTTCGGCCTCCTGCAGCTTGCGGTCGGGCAGGTTGCCGAGGTCGCCGGGCAGAGCGAGGCGTTCGGCCAGGACGTCGGCCAGGCGATCCGGCAGATGCACGCGCAACAGGGCCGCCAGCGTGGCGCGCGGCCGGGCGCGCTTCGTCTCGGTCAGCCAGTGGCCAGGCAGATCCGGCAGGAAATCGAGGTCGATCGCCTCGCCATGACGCCAATAGGAGGAGATTTGCAGGATCGCCGGACCCGAAAGGCCCTTGTGCGTGAGCAGGGCGGCTTCGCGAAAGGCGGTCTTGCCGTGGCGGGCGACGACTTCGGTGGAAACGCCGGAGAGGGAACGGAACAGCAGATCCTCGCCGCCCAAGGTCAGGGGGACAAGGGCGGGGCGCGGTTCGACGATCTTGTGGCCGAACCGGCGCGCCAGATCATAGGCGAAGCCGGTGGCGCCGATTTTCGGGATGGAGGGGCCGCCCGTCGCGACGACGAGCGCGGGGGCCGAGGCGGTCCTGTCGCCATGAGCGACGCGGTAGCGGCCATCGACATGGCCGACGTCGGCGATCGCGTCGCCAAGCCGGATGGTCACCCCGCCCGCCTCGCATTCGGCCAGCAGCATCTCCACGATCTGCCGGGCGCTGCGGTCGCAGAAAAGCTGGCCCAGCGTCTTTTCATGCCAGGCGATGCCATGGCGCTCGACCAGGGCCAGGAAATCGCCGGGCGTGTAGCGGCCGAGCGCCGACTTGGCGAAATGGGGATTGGCCGACAGATAACGGTCCGGCGCGGTATGGATATTGGTGAAGTTGCAGCGGCCGCCGCCGGAGATGAGGATCTTCTTTCCCGGCTGATCGGCATGGTCGATGACGAGGACGCGCCTGCCCCGCTGGCCGGCAGTGGCCGCGCACATCAGTCCCGCACCGCCAGCGCCCAGGACGATGGCGTCGTAGCTTTCGGTACGGCCGGACAAGATCAGCCCGCGGCCAGCGCGTCCATGATCTGGCGGACAGGGGTGACGTCATAGCCCGCCGAGGCGGCCTGCTCGGTCAGCGCGGCCGGATGATCCCCGGCGCGGGCGCGGGTCAGGGCCCAGAGCAGCGTGCTGCGGGTGCCGGAGCGGCAATAGGCCAGCACCTTGCCCTCCCCCGCACCGTCGAGCGCGGCGGCCATGCCGTCGAGCTGCCAGGGAGCAAAGCCGCCATGGGCCACGGGAACGGCGGCGTAGGCGATGCCCGCCGCCTTCGCCGCGGCCTCGATCTCCGCGCCGTTGGTCTGGCCCGGTTCCTCGTCGTCGGGGCGGTTGTTGACGATCATGGTCACGCCCAGCGCCTTTGCTTCCGCCACCTGATCGACGCCGATCTGGGGGGATACATAGATGCTTTTGGTGAGCTGGCGGAACATGGGTCAAAACTCCTTCTTGGGCGCTGCCATGCGCTTGTGGAGCGCGCGATTCAAGGGGGATTGGTGGCGGGGATCAGGCGAAGGGCCGGATCGCCGCGAGGAAGGCATCGCCATAGGCGTCGAGCTTGCGCTGCCCGACACCGCTGATGTGTCCCAGTTCGGTCAGGCTGGTCGGGCGCTGTTCCGCCATTTCCCGCAGCGTCGAATCATGGAAGATGACATAGGGCGGCACGCCCGCCTCCTGCGCCAGTTCGCGGCGGCAGGCGCGCAGCGCGTCGAACAGCGGATCGCCCACCGGATTTTCAGCAGCGCCGGCGCGGGCCGTGCGGCGGCCCTGCCTGCGCGGCGGCAGGACAAGGCTGACCTCCTCCTCCCCGCGCAGGATCGGCCGGGCATTGGGGCCCAGTTCAAGGCCACCATGTTCGGTGGTCTGCAAGGCGTCGCGCACCAGCAGGGCGCGGGACACCGGCCGCAACAGCGCCGTCTCCTCTCCGTCGACGATGCCATAGACGGAGATACGGTCATGGCCCCGTTCGCGAATCTTGTCGGTGACCGCGCCTGTCAGGACCGATTCGATATGGCCGGCGCCGAAGCTCTGGCCGGTGCGATAAACCGCCGAGAGGAATTTGCGCGCCGTCTGGGTGGCATCGATGCTGGCGGGAGGATGGAGGCAATTGTCGCAATTGCCGCAGGTCGCTGGCGGATTCTCCCCGAAATGGCGCAGCAATATCGCGCGGCGGCAGGTGCCGGTTTCGACCAGCGCGCCCAGCGCCGAAATGCGGGTCCGTTCCCCCTGCTGGCGGGCGGGGTCGAGTTCGGAAATGCGCATCCGGGCGCGGGCGAAATCCTCCGCGCCCCAGAAGAGGTGGGCCTCCGCCGGTTCGCCGTCGCGCCCGGCGCGGCCGGATTCCTGATAATAGCCTTCGATCGACTTGGGCAGCCCGGCATGGGCGACGAAGCGGACATCCGGCTTGTCGATGCCCATGCCGAAGGCGATGGTGGCGACCATCACCATATCCTCGCTGGCGATGAAGGCGGCCTGGTTGTCGGCCCGGACCCGCGGATCGAGACCGGCATGATAGGCGCGGGTCGGACGGCCGGTGCGGGAAAGGGTTTCGGCCAGCTTCTCCGTCGCCGCGCGGGTGGGCGCATAGACGATGCCGGGCCCCTGGCTGCTGGCGATCAGGTCGGAAAGCTGGCGGGCGAGGCCGTCGCGCGGGCGGACGGCGTAGCGGATATTGGGCCGGTCGAAGCCCGCAATGACCAGTCCTTCGCGCGGAATGCCGAGCTGGACCAGAATATCGTCGCGGGTATGGGCATCGGCCGTGGCGGTGAGCGCAAGGCGCGGCACGCCGGGAAATTCGTCGAGCAGCGGACGCAGCAGGCGATAGTCGGGACGGAAATCATGGCCCCATTCGGAAACGCAATGGGCTTCGTCTATGGCGAACAACCCGATTTTCGCGGCGCGCAGCAGGTTGCGGAAGCCTTCGCCACTGGCGCGTTCGGGCGCGACATAGAGCAGGTCCAGTTCGCTGTTGCGCAGCCGGTCCTGGGTTTCCCGCCAGTCCGCGTCGACGCTGGTCAGGCTTGCGGCCCGGATGCCGACGGCCTGCGCGGCGCGCAGCTGGTCGTGCATGAGCGCGATCAGCGGTGAGACGACGACGCAGCATCCCTCCAGCGCGACCGCCGGAAGCTGGTAGCAAAGCGACTTGCCCGCGCCGGTCGGCATGATCGCCAGCGTCGGCTGGCCGGCCATGATGCGGCCGACGACCCGTTCCTGCACCCCCCGGAAAGCGGGAAAGCCGAAGACATCGTGCAACAGGGTCGGAATGTCGGGATGCATGAGAGCGGCTCTAACGGGACAATCGGTGGAGGACTAGGGCCATCAGGCGCTAGGGTTCCAGCAGACAGCCCCAGCCGGCGCGATAATGGGCCGTGCGGGACGCGAGCAGCGGGACGGCCGCACTGACCGACTGCGATTCCGGGAGGTCCTTCAGGGAGACCGCCCACATGCCGGGTTCCTTGTCTCCCCTGCAACTGTCCATCGACCGCCCCTCGACATAGCGGCAGGAGCAGGTGATCCGCGCGCCGAATGCCGCCCCGACCTGGGCATGGGCCCGCAGGGCGCTGAAATTCCACGCGAACAGCAATATTACGGCGGTCGCGGCCGCTGCCCCCGCATATATCCATCTCGATCGGCCGGACATGCTTCCCCTTCGCACGCATCATGCAGTGTTCGCCGCCGCATTCCCCGTTCGGCGGACTATTTCGTCCGCGCCGGAAATGCTCTAGGCGGCGGCTTATGAGGCTTGAGCGGAAAAGCGTAAAGCGCCTTGGCGCGGCGGGCGGCATTTTGGCGATGCTGGCGGCGGCGGGCCTGTGGACGGTACGCGCCGCCGCGCCCGAACCCCCGGCCCATATCGCGGGCGATGCGGACGTCGATGCCGCCGCCCTGCGCGCGGCGATCGATCCCCTGTTCGATGGCAAGGCGGGCGAGACGCGCGCGCTGATCGTCATGCATGACGGGGAGATGGTGGCGGAACGCTATGCCCCCGGCTTCGGACCACGGACCAAATTGCTGTCCTGGTCGATCGGCAAGAGCGTCACGGCGGTGCTGATCGGGCTGATGGTGGCGGACGGACGGCTGGCGCTGGATTCGCCGGTGCCGGTCCCGGCCTGGAGCCAGCCGGGCGATCCCAGGGGCAGGATCACGCTGCGGCAGTTGCTTGCGATGACATCGGGCCTCGACCATGCGGAGGATTCCGAACCGCTGGCGCAGGCGGATACGGTGCGGATGCTGTTCACCGACGGGGCGCAGAATATGGGCGCCTTTGCCGAGGCGAAACCGCTCGCCCACCGGCCGGGTTCGGTCTTTTCCTATTCGACCGGCAACAGCATGATTCTGACCGATCTCATGACGCGGATGCTGACCAGCAGCGACGATCCCGACGTGCGGCGGCGGGCCATGCAGATGTTCGTCGACGGGCGGTTGAAGATTCCGGCGCGCCTGCAAAGCCTGACCGTCGAATATGATGCGGCCGGAACGATGATCGGCGGCAGTTTCCTGCATATGACGGCGCGGGACTATGCCCGCTTCGGCGAACTGCTGCGCAACCAAGGGCGCGGGGTTGCGGGGCACCAGATCGTGCCCGAAAAGTGGATCGACTATATGCGCACGCCCTCTCCGCGCAACGCGGCCTATGGCGCGCATCTCTGGCTCAACAGGGATAGCGGGGAAAGCGCGCTGATGCCGGGCCGGGCGCCCGGCAGCCTGTTCGGCTGCGTCGGGCATGACGGCCAATATATCCTCGTTTCGCCCGCCCAGAGGCTGACCGTGGTGCGGCTGGGCATGTCCCCGGCCAAGGAAGAACGGGAGGCGGTGAAGGACGCGCTGGCGAAGCTGGTGGGGCTGTTCCCCCGCTAGAGCATTTTCCAGGCAGGTGGCATCACCTGCTGGCTCGGAAAATGCGGAAAACAAGGACAAATAGACCATGATCCGATTCAACTCGATCGGATCATGGTCTAGAGCAGGAAACTGCCCTCTATCACCGTGCGGCAGGCGCCGGTCAGCATCACCCGCCCTTCCGAAAGGCGGCAGCCCAGGCGGCCGCCACGGGCCGAAGCCTGCCAGGCGCTGAATTTCGTCCTGCCGAGGCGCGGCGCCCAGAAGGGGGTCAGCAGGCAATGGGCCGAACCGGTGACCGGGTCTTCATCGATACCGGCGCCGGGAACGAAGACCCGGCTGACGATATCGCTGTCATCCCCCGGCGCGGTGGCGATCAGCATGATGTCGCCCAGAGCCTTGAGCGCCGCGAAATCGGGTTTCAGGGCACGCACCGCCGCCGCATCGGGAAAGAGGAACAGGCTATAGCCGCCATCGCGCCAATGCGATTCGACGGGATGGCCGCCCAGGCCCGCCGCCAGATCGGGCAAGGGGCGCGGCTCCATCGACCATGCAGGCAATGACAGGGTGTAGCCGTCGCGGTCCCGCGAGACGGTGAGCACGCCGGCATCGCGCGTACGGAAACGAACCGCGATGTTGCCGCCGATCAGCACATGGCCGCTCGCCAGCGTGGCATGGCCGCACAGCTTGACCTCCACGGCGGGCGTGAACCAGCGCAGGGCATAGTCCGCCTCCGGATCATCAGGCGTGGGCACGGTGAAGGCGGTTTCGGAGAGATTGTTTTCCGCCGCGATCCTCTGAAGCGTCGCATCGTCCAGCCATTGGCCAAGCGGCATCACGGCGGCAGGATTGCCGGTGAACGGGGCGTCGGCGAAGGCGTCGACCTGGGTGAAGGGCAGGCTGGTCATGGGCGGTCCTTTTCGGCTTTGACGCCATCATGCTGTCGCGAGGGGCGGCTTTACAGGGCCGCTTCGCCGGAAATGGTCTGCGCCGCCCGAAGCAGAATCGGCCAGGCAACACCCGCGGCGTGGCAATGGGATCCATGGTCGGTCAATTACCGATCGGGCGTCGTGGGGAGGTGGAAACGAAATGGGCCAGCCATGGTTGCATGGCTGGCCCGTGTTCGCGGCTGAAGGGGACGTTTTGACCGCCAATCCATGCTGAACCCGAAGGTTGCAGAGGAATGGCGCTCCCCAGGCTTACGCACTGCCGCTCGCCCTCCCGCGGGCGATCTGTGACAATGATGTTACCGCAGATTGAGCGAGTCGTCTCGACAGAATCGCGTCTTTACCGAAATTAAGGCTCGATTCGGCGCTTTCAGTCGTCGCCGCACTGGGCCCGGTGGAGAAGTTTCTGATCCGCCAGTACCAGCGCCATCATCGCCTCCACCACCGGCACGCCGCGAATGCCGACGCAGGGGTCGTGCCGCCCCCGGGTGATGATGTCCGATGCAGCGCCTTCGCGTGTGACGGTTTCGACCGGGATCAGGATAGAGCTGGTCGGCTTGAAGGCTATGCGGACCTTGACCGGCTGGCCGGTGGAGATGCCGCCCGCTATGCCCCCGGCATGATTGGCGAGGAAGACGGGCTTGCCGTCATTGCCCGGCCGCATGGGATCGGCATTCTGCTCGCCGCGCAGGCGGGCGGCGGCGAAGCCATCGCCGATCTCCACGCCCTTGACCGCGTTGATGCTCATCATCGCGGCGGCCAGTTCGCTGTCGAGCTTGGCATAGAGCGGCGCGCCCCAGCCCGCGGGAACGCCACTCGCCACGCACTCGACCACCGCGCCGAGCGAGGAGCCGTCCTTGCGCGCATCATCCACCAGCTTTTCCCAGCGCTTCGCGGCCTGCGGATCGGGGCAGAAGAAGGGGTTGTTGTCGATCTCGCCCGCATCGAAGCGGGCAAGGTCGATCGCGTCGCCGCCAATCTCGCTGACATAGGCGAAGATGTCGACATCGGGGATGACGAGCCGCGCGACGGCGCCGGCGGCCACGCGGGAGGCCGTCTCGCGGGCGGAGGAGCGGCCGCCGCCGCGATAGTCGCGAAAGCCATATTTGGCGTCATAGGCATAGTCGGCATGGCCGGGGCGATAGGCCTTGGCAACGTCGCCATAATCCTTGGAGCGCTGGTCGGTATTCTCGATCATCAGGCTGATCGGGGTGCCGGTGGTCCGCCCCTCGAACACGCCGGAGAGGATGCGCACCTCGTCCGCTTCCCGGCGCTGGGTCGTGAATTTCGACGTGCCGGGCTTGCGCTTGTCCAGCAAGGGCTGGATGTCGGCTTCGCTCAGGGGCAGGCCGGGAGGGCAGCCGTCGACAACCGCGCCGATGGCGGGCCCATGGGACTCGCCCCAGGTCGAGAAGCGGAAGACGCGGCCGAAGGTGTTGAAGCTCATATGTCCTGCCTTTTGGATGAGGTGATTGCCCTCACCCTCCCGCCGCTTCGCGCCGGGCCCTGCCCTCCCCCCGGCGGGAGAGGGTCTCGTTACTTCTCCAGCGCGATGTCCGGCGCATCCTCGGCCTTCATGCCGATGACGTTGTAGCCCGCGTCGACATGGTGGACTTCGCCCGTCACCCCTGCCGCGAGATCGGACAAGAGATAGAGGCCTGCGCCGCCCACATCCTCGATCGTCACGTTGCGGCGAAGCGGGCTGTTCAGCTCGTTCCACTTCATGATGTAGCGGAAGTCGCCGATGCCGCTGGCCGCGAGCGTCTTGATCGGCCCGGCCGAGATCGCGTTGACGCGGATATTTTCCGGTCCCAGATCCATCGCCAGATATTTGACGCTGGTTTCCAGCGCCGCCTTGGCCACGCCCATGACGTTATAATGCGGGATCACCTTTTCCGCGCCATAATAGCTCAGGGTCAGCAGGCTGCCGCCCTCTGGCATCAGTTCGCGCGCGCGCTTGGCGACGGCGACGAAGCTGTAGGCGGAGATGTTCATCGTCAGCAGGAAATTTTCCAGGCTGGTGTCGACATATTTGCCGCGCAGCTCATTCTTGTCGGAAAAGCCGATGGCGTGGACCACGAAGTCCAGCTTCCCCCACTTCGCCTTCAACTCGTCGAAAGCGGCGTCCAGCTTGTCCATGTCGGACACGTCGCAATCGATCAGCAGGTCCGAACCCAGTTCCGCCGCCAGCGGCCGGACCCGCTTGGCCAGCGCCTCGCCCTGATAGGAGAAGGCCAGTTCCGCGCCCTGCGCATGCAGCGCCTTCGAAATACCCCAGGCCAGCGACTTGTCGTTCGCCAGACCCATGATCAGACCGCGTTTTCCCGCCATCAAGCCTGTCATTCCGTCGTTCCATTCCCTTTATCGGCCTGCGCGGCGGCTTGGGCTTCCTCTTCCGGGAATTCCGCCAGCGCCGCATTCAATTCCGCGCCAATTACCACGCCAAGCCCGACTAGGAAGAAAAAAATCAGCGTAATCATCACGCCGGCCAGGCTGCCATAGGTGCGGTCATAGCCGCCCAGCAGCGAAAGGGTGGGCGGAAGCAGCAGGGTGACGCCATACCACCACAATGTCGTGGCGATCGCGCCCGGCCATTTGGGGAAGCGCGGGTCCTTGTAGAGGCTGGGGGTGAGGGAGACGTAGAGATAGTAGAGCGCCACGCCCAATATCGCCATCGGCACCATCTTGGTCAGGCTGACGATCTGGATCGCGTCATCGGCAAAGGGCAGGATATTGTGCAGGAACTGGTCCACACCAGTGATGATGACCTGCAGGGAAAAGGCGAACATCACCGCGAACACGCTGATCAGCGTGATGCCGATGGCGGTCAGGCGATAATGCCAGAAGGGACGCGTGCTCTTGGTGCCGTAGGCGCGGCGCAATATGTCCCTGATCGTCTCTATGAGGCTGCCGACCGTCCAGAGGCCCACCAGACCGCCCAGCCAGAGCAGCGGTCCGGTGCGGGCATGGAGGACGTCATGGATCGGCTGACGCACCACGTCGGCGACGCCCCGCGGCACATTTTCCAGAAAGGCATTGACCGCGGCGAGGCCGTCCTGCGACCGGCCGAAGATGCTGGCCACCGCCGCCGCCACGATGAAGAAGGGGAACAACGTCATCAGCGACAGATAGGCGAGGTTCCCCGCATGGATGAAGCCGTCGCTATAGGTGCCGACGGCCACCCGCTTCATGATTTCAAAGGCATGACTGCCCGGCCGCACACGGTCGAGATGGCGGTTGAGCTGGGCGCGGGCCTCTTCCGTGATGTGTTTGCGGCGGGATTCGGGTGACAGGGGAGACGGTTGCGGCATCCTCCCCTAACCCCTCAAACGCCCAGATGGGTCCGCACGGCGCGGCTGTCGTGCCAGCCCTCGACGAGCGCCTGGATCGCCGGATCCTGGGCGGGCACATCGATCAACAGGGTGACGAGCTGGTCGCCGCGCTGGCCGCCCTTGCCATGGAAACCCCGGCCGCGCAGGCGCAGCGTCTTGCCGGAGGTCGCGCCGGCGGGGACGCCCAGCATCACCGGGCCATCGACCGTGGGCACCTTGACCTTCGCGCCCTTCACCGCTTCATCGAGCGTGATCGGCAGGTCGAGCAGCACATTGTCGCCGTCGCGGGTGAAGAAGGCATGCGGCTTGATCTCGATCGTCACGATGGCGTCGCCCGCACCGGCGGGTCCGGGCTGGCCCTTGCCCGACAGGCGCATCTGCGTGCCGGTCTCGACGCCTGCGGACAGTTTGAGGTCGATGGTCTTGCCGTCCTGCAGCGTGATCCGCTGCGGGGCCAGGGTCGCCGCGTCGACGAACTGGACGGCCAGGCGATAGGAGACATTGGCGCCCTTTTGCGGCGGGGCGCCGCGACCGAAGCCGCCAAAGCCTCCGCCGCCGCCCGCGCGCCGCCCGCCGCCGAACAGCCCTTCGAAAATATCGCCGAAATCCGCGCCGCCCTCGTTGAACTCGAAACCGCCGCCCTGTCCCGGATGGCCGCGAAAACCGCCACTGCCTCCGCCGAAGCCGAAGGGCGCGGTGGGGTTGCCTTCACCGTCAATCTCGCCACGGTCGAACCGGGCGCGCTTGTCCTTGTCCGACAGCAGGTCATAGGCGCTGGTGACGGCGGAGAATTTCTCCGCGGCCTTGGGATTATCCTTGTTGCGGTCGGGGTGCAGTTCCTTGGCGAGCTTCCGGTAGGCGGACTTGATCTCTGCCTCGCTCGCGCCGCGCGCGACGCCCAATGTGGAGTAGGGATCAGCAGCCATCGCCGGTAACATGTCCTTTTGCTTGAAAAACCCGTTGGACGCATGGGCTGAATGCCATCCGTCCTGGCCCTATGTGGCGAAAGCGGCGGGATGGTTCAAGCGTGGGAAAGCCTTATCGACATGGCTTTATCCGCCGCGTAAACCGGCACGCATGACCGATCCCTTTGCCCTGTTCGACGCCTGGTACGCCGAGGCGCGGGAAACCGAACCCAATGACAGCAACGCCATGGCGCTGGCCACGGCCGATGCGCGCGGGCGTCCTTCGCTGCGCATGGTGCTGCTGAAGGGACATGGGCCGGACGGCTTCATCTTCTACACCAATTTCGAGGGGCGCAAGGCGGCCGAGCTGCTGGAAAATCCCCATGCTGCGCTGCTGTTCCACTGGAAATCGCTGCGGCGCCAGATCCGGATCGAGGGGCCGGTGGGCGCTGTGGACGATGCCATCGCAGACACCTATTTCGCGACGCGCAGCCGCGACAGCCAGTTGGGCGCATGGGCATCGGACCAGTCGCGTCCGCTGGAATCGCGGGATGTCTTCATGGCCCGCTATGAGGAAGTCAGCCTGCGGTTCGCGGGCGGCCCCGTGCCCCGCCCGCCGCACTGGTCGGGCTTTCGCGTCGATCCCGAGCGCATCGAATTCTGGCAGGACCGCGAGCATCGCCTGCATGAGCGCCGGCTGTTCGAACGGACGGAGGCGGGCTGGCGCGAGGGGCTGCTCTACCCCTGAAGCTCGTCGTCCCGGCGCGGCCGCTGGAAAAGGCGGCGCGGAATCTGTGCTCTCATTCGTCTAACGCGATGACAGCCCGGCGCAGCTCGATTGCGGGCGCTTCGGGTGCCTGTTAGGTGTAGCCGCCATACGGGACCGGAACAGTTATGCAGCGCGGCAAACGCGGCGGTTAAAGGAACAAGATGCGAAATCGACTGACGGCGTTCATCCTTGCGGGCATGGTTCTGGGGGTGATCGTGGGCTTCGCCACCAATATGTGGGTGGGTGGCGACAAGGGCCTGGCGAAGGATGTGGCGGGCTATTATCATCTGCTGGCCGACATCTTCCTGCATCTGATCAAGATGATCATCGCGCCGCTGGTCTTCTCCACACTGGTCGCGGGCATTGCCCATATGGGCGACAGCGCGGCGCTGGGGCGGATCGGCGGGCGCGCGCTCGCCTGGTTCATCATCGCCAGCCTGATTTCGCTGACGCTGGGCCTGATCTTCGTCAATTTCTTCGCGCCCGGCGAAGGATTGAACCTGGTCCGGTCGGGCGCGGACAGCGGCGTCAGCACCGAGGCGCTCAACTTCCGCGACTTCATCCTGCATGTGTTCCCGACCTCCATGGTCGGGGCGATGGCGGAAAATTCGATCCTGCAGATCGTCGTCTTTTCCCTGTTCGTCGGCGTGGCACTGACCGCCATCGGGGAAAAGGGCAAGCCCATCGTCACCGTGATCGAGGCGATGGTCGAGCTGATGCTGCAGGTGACGGGCTATGTCATGCGGGTCGCCCCCTTCGCCGTGTTCGGGGCGCTGGCGTCGGTGGTGACGACCGAAGGGCTGGGCGTGCTCAAGACCTTCGGCGAACTGGTGGGCGAATTCTACCTGTCGCTGCTCGCGCTGTGGCTGCTGCTGTTCGCGGCGGGATCGATCTTCCTCGGCAAGCGGATGGTGAAGCTGGTCCGCTATGTGCGCGAACCGATCCTGATCGCCTTTTCCACCGCCTCGTCCGAAGCCGCTTACCCGAAGATGCTGGAGCAGCTCGACCGGTTCGGCGTACCGCGCCGCATCTACAGCTTCGTGCTGCCGCTGGGCTATTCGTTCAATCTGGACGGGTCGATGATGTATTCGACCTTCGCGACGATCTTCATCGCCCAGGCCTATGGCATCGACCTGCCGATTGCGACGCAGATCACCATCCTCCTCGTCCTGATGGTGACCAGCAAGGGTATCGCCGCCGTGCCGCGCGCGTCGCTGGTGGTGGTCGCCGCGACGCTGGGCCAGTTCGACCTGCCGGTGGAGGGCGTGGCCTTCATCCTCGCGGTCGACCATTTCATGGACATGGGCCGCACCGCCACCAACGTGCTGGGCAATGCCATCGCCACATCCGTCATCACCAAATGGGAAGGGATGCTGGAGGTCGAGGAACCCGAATATGTGGCCCATCCCAAGGCACCCGCCCACACGCCCGCGCATGGCCGCGCCGGGCTGGAACTGGCGTCGGACATGGTGGACGACGAGCGGCAGGGCTGATCCGTTACCAGAGGATGCCCCTGACCGGCTGGACCGGCGGGGGCGCTTCGTCACCGATGGATTGCAGCAGGTCGATCTCGATCGTCCGGCACATCGCCGCCAGCGGCACGTCATGGACCGCATTGGCGAAGGGATCGACCAGGTCGTCCCCGATGCGCAGCACCGCCAGGAACATGAGGCCGGCCACGGTCGATCCCAGCGGGGTCGCGAAACCCAGCGTCTCCACCAGCCCGATCGGCAACAGCAGGCAGAAGAGATGGGTGAAGAAGGTCGGCAGGAAGCGATACTGGATCGGCAGCGGCGTGTTCTTGAGCCGCTCCATTCCGCCCTGGGCATTGGCGATGTCGACTAGCACCCGCTCCATCTGGGTCTGCTGGATAGTGTCGATCCAGCCTTCCCGCCGGGCAAGGTCGATGCGGCGGCCGGTGCTGTCGAGCAGGCCGTTGGCCGGGTTGGCGCGGGCGAGCGCAAGGCCCCTGTCCCTTTCCTGCAGGAAGGACGTGACCGTTTCGTCGATCGGCTGGCGGCGCAGTTGCAGGCGCAGCGCGTTCACATAGGCGATCTGGCGCTTGATGATTTCGCGCTTCAGATCCTTCGCCTCCGGATCGGGCAGGAAATTGCGGGTGGCGCGGGCCAGGCTGCGCGAGGCATTGATCATCGCGCCCCACAGGATGCGCCCCTCCCACCAGCGCTGGTAGGAGGAGTTGCTGCGAAAGCCGAGGAACAGCGCCAGCGCCGAACCGAAGAGGGTGAGCGGCAGCGACGGCGCCTTGAAGGGCAGCCCATAATAGGTCACCGTCACCGCGCAGTCCCAGATGAAGAGCAGGGCCAGAGGTTTCCACACTTCGGCGGCGAGCGTGCGCATGTTGGGAACGGCGTTGACGATCATGCGGGTCTCCTGAAGGACTGGACGGCGCCAACGTCCGGTGGTCGCGATATGTCCGGTCCGTTGCAATAAAATATCCCTGTCGTAATGAAACCCTGCAAGGATAGGGTCGGGCGGCGGTTGCGGCGATCGCCCGGTGCAGTGCGGAACGGAGGCGGGGGCGTGAGGCGAGGACCGAAGCGGATGACAGCCGGGGTCGTGGCATTGACCGCGGCGGCCGGGCTGGCGATCCAGTTCCATGCGACATTCGACCAGAGCGGATCGGTGGGCGGGACATTGTGGGTTCTGGCGCGCTATTTCACCATATGGACCAACGCGGCGGTGGCGCTGGCCTTCGCCGGAGTGGCGCTGGGCGCGCGGGTGACGGCGCGGCGGATCGGCGGGGTGACGATGGCGATCCTGCTGGTCGGCGTGGTCTACGGCCTGTTGCTGCGCGGGCTGATGAGCCTGAGCGGAGGCGCGGTGCTGGCCGATCTGCTGCTGCACAAGCTGGTGCCGGTGCTGGCGGTGCTCTGGTGGATCGCCTGCGCGCCCAAGGGCAAGCTGCGCCGGAGCGATCCGCTATGGTGGGCGGTGTTTCCGGGAGCCTATCTGCCCTATGCGCTGCTGCGCGGGGCGATGGAGGGGACATATGCCTATCCCTTCATCAATGTCGCCAGGCTGGGGATCGGGCAGGTTCTGCTGAACGCGCTGACGATCGCGGCAGGCTTCCTGATCGCGGGCTATGCGCTGCTGTGGATGGACCGGCTGCTGGGCCGCGGGGTGCGGCGGGGTTGATGCGTTCCAGCGCTTCGCCGCCGTGGTCCGTCATGCCATCCTGCAGGATTTGGGTGACATAGGTGACACGATGGAGGGGCATGGAAACCGCCATTCCCGGGGCCCGCTATCCAGCGGATCATGTCGGATTTTCAAAGAGCCGGGCCATGGCTTAGCGCGGAGGGGCGACGATAGGACAGGGAAAAGTGAGGGGCGGGTTGAAGGCCCGCGATCCTGTAGATCGCACCCCCTCACCCAGCTACGACCAGGCAGCAAGCTGCCATCCGCATCGCCAGGGCATTTTCGAAGCAGGCGGCATCAGCTGCTGGCTCGGAAAATGCGGAAAACCAAATACGAAAGGAGCATGTCCTCATCCGGCTTTCCGGACAGCCTCGGCCCAATAGACGAGATTGCGCGCGAAGCTGGCAAAGCCGCGTTCGAGTGCGGCGCCGCCTTCGCCATGGGGGCGGGATTCGGCGTCGAGCGTGTCGCCGATCTGGCCGACGCCGAGGCGGTCGGGGATGACGGTCATGCCCATGGCGTTCAGCGTCACCGTCCAGTTGGCATGGCTGTTCACACCGGCATAGCGGCCCATGGAATAGCTCGCCACGCCCGCGGGGCGGCGGTCGAATTCCTTGAGGAAATGGTCGGTGAGATTCTTGAGGCCCGGCTGGACGCCGCGATTATATTCGCCCGCGACGAAGACGAAGGCATCGGCGGCGGTGAGCCTTTCCGCCAGCGCCGCCATGGCGGCGGGCGCCTCGCCAGGCGGATAGTCGCTGTAGCGCAGGTCGAGCATGGGAAGACCGACGGCCCTGGCGTCGATCAGTTCGGCCTTGTGGCCCAGGGCCTGGAAGCCGCCGACCAGATAATCGGCCAGCCGGATGCCAAGGCGGCCGCGCCGGTAGGAGCCGTAAAGGACGAGGATATCGAGCGCCATGGGGGCCTTCCTTGAAGGGGAAGGCAAGTGTCGCACCCCCAAGAGGCGCCGTCCAGTGCCTCAAGCTGCTGCCCGTTCCCATGACGGCAGGAAGATGGTTGCACGCCCGGGACGGGGCTCCTGCCTGCGCGGGAGCACCATCATTTCAGCGCGGCTATCGCAGCTTCGCGATGCTCAGTCCGTCCTGCTTGGCGCGGGCCTTCACCGATTCCTCGCTGCGGGTCAGAGCCTTGGCGATGGCTTTCAGCGCCATGCCCTTCTTCGCCAGCGTGTGGAGCTTTTGCAGCTCATCCGCCGTCCAGGGCTGCTTGTGGCGCTCGAATCGTTTGTCAGTCATGGCAGGAGCATGGGTGGATATTCAGTTCAGGGCGAGGCGAAAATGCCGGGTTTCGAGAACCGGCGCGCAGCGTGCTTCCGGCACGTGAGTACCGGAAGCGCAGAAAACCGGCATGTGCAGCCCGCCATGGACTGAATGGCCGCACATGCTAATCCGCGAAGGGATCGCGCACGAGGATCGTGTCCTCGCGCTCCGGGCTGGTGGAGACGAGCGTGACCGGGCAGCCGATCAGTTCCTCGATCCGGCGAATATATTTGATCGCCTGCGCGGGCAGGTCCGCCCAGCTGCGGGCGCCCGCCGTGGTATCCTGCCAACCCTCGATCGTCTCGTAGACCGGTTCGGCCTTCGCCTGATCCTGCGCATGGGCGGGGAGATAGTCGAAGCTCTGGTCGCCGATCCGGTAGCCGACGCAGATCTTCAGTTCATCGAAGCCGTCCAGCACGTCGAGCTTGGTGAGGGCGATGCCGGTGACGCCCGACACGGCGACCGACTGGCGCACCAGCACCGCGTCGAACCAGCCACAGCGGCGCTTGCGCCCGGTGACGGTGCCGAATTCATGGCCGCGTTCGCCAAGGCGCTGGCCGACGTCATTTTCCTGCTCGGTCGGGAAAGGGCCGGAGCCGACGCGGGTGGTGTAGGCCTTGACGATGCCGAGCACGAAGCCGGCCCCGCTGGGGCCAAGGCCGGTGCCGCTCGCCGCCGTGCCCGCGACAGTGTTGGAGGAGGTGACGAAGGGATAGGTGCCATGGTCGATGTCGAGCAGGGTTCCCTGCGCGCCTTCGAACAGGATGCGCTTGCCTTCGGCCTTCGCCTTGTTGAGCGTCAGCCAGACGGGCTTGACGAAGGGCAGGATGAAGCTGGCGATGTCGGTGAGTTCCGCCATCAGCGCGTCGCGGTCGATCGGCGCTTCGTTGAAGCCCGCGCGCAGGGCATCGTGGTGCGCGGTCAGGCGGTCGAGCTGCGGGCCGAGATCGTCGAGATGGGCAAGGTCGCAGACGCGGATGGCGCGGCGGCCGACCTTGTCCTCATAGGCCGGGCCGATGCCGCGGCGGGTGGTGCCGATCTTGCCCGCGCCCGACGCGTCCTCCCGCAGGCCGTCCAGGTCGCGGTGAAAGGGCAGGATCAGCGGGCAGGTTTCCGCGATCTGGAGGTTTTCAGGCGTGATGGCGACGCCCTGCCCCCTGAGCTTGGCGACCTCGTCGCGGAAGTGCCAGGGGTCCAGCACCACGCCATTGCCGATCACCGACAGCGTGCCGCGCACGATGCCCGAGGGGAGCAGGGAGAGCTTGTAGACATTCTCGCCCACGACCAGCGTGTGGCCGGCATTGTGGCCGCCCTGGAAGCGGGCGACGACGTCGGCACGCTCCGACAGCCAGTCGACGATCTTGCCCTTGCCTTCGTCGCCCCATTGGGCGCCGATCACGGTCACATTTGCCACAGATACAGTCCTCCGCCCGCCGCGCGGACCGGCCATGCCCTTCGACGGGACTCGGCATGCCGGTGGGATAGAGTGGGCGCGCCGACAGCATGGGCGCCCTGTGCGGGGCGCGCGTTAGCCGGGAGCGGCCGGCGCGTCAAGGCGCAGGGATTACACTTTGATACAGCGCGGCGGGTTTACGGGATCGGGCGCTGTGGCAGGATCGGGTTCGGGATTGGGAAGGGGTTGCGACCTATGCGGCGATTCTCTCTGGGTGCGGTTCTGGCTTTGGCGGTCATCGGATCGGGCGTGGAGGCGCAGGGCCTACGCGAACGCTGGCGGGCGCGGATGGCCGAGGGTCAGCAAGGCGCCGGACAGAAGGCGCCGGGCGGCCAGACCATGGCCTATGGCAAGGATGCGTCGCAGGTGCTGGATTACTGGCCCGCCGCGACGACAAGCGAAACGAAGAAGGCGCCCCTCATCATCTTCGTCCATGGCGGCGGGTGGAAGCGCGGGAGCAAGGACAATGCCACCGGCGCGGAGAAGGTCGGCCATTATCATGGCCTGGGCTATGCCTTCGCGTCGATCAACTACCGGCTGGTGCCCGATGCGACGGTGGAGCAACAGGCGCAGGATGTGGCCGATGCCGTGGCCTATCTGCGCGGGAAGGCCAGGGTGCTGGGCTTCGATCCGGACCGAATCGTGCTGATGGGGCATAGCGCGGGGGCGCATCTGGTGGCGCTGGCGGGCACGGACATGCGCTATTTCGCCAGGGCCGGGTTGCAGCCCGACGCGGTGCGCGGCGTGATTCCGCTGGATGGCGCGGCCTATGATGTGCCCAGGCAGATGGCCGAGGGCAACCGCTTCATGGCGGGCACCTATGAGCAGGCCTTCGGCACCGATCCCGCGCGGCAGAAGGCACTGTCACCGACCTTCCATGCCGAACAGCCCAATGCGCCGGGCTTCCTGATCCTGCATGTCGACCGGGCGGACGGGACGGCGCAGTCGGAGGAACTGGCGGCAGCGCTGCGCAAGGCGGGAACGCCCGTGGAAATCGAGGCGCTGGAGGGGCAGGGCCTGCGGGGGCATATGCAGATCAACCGGTCGATGGGCGATCCCGATTATCCGGGGACCGCCATCGTCGATCGCTGGCTGAAACGCGTCTTCGATCAGTAGGCGCGGGGTTCCGCGCCGTCGAGCCAGTGCGAGCAGCGCAGTATCTCGCCATTTTCCTGCCCCGTCAGCGCGGCGATGGTCTGCCAGCCTTCCGCACGCAGTTCAGCCGCGCGGGCCGTGTCATGGTGCAGTGGCAGGAACAGGCGACGGGGGGATTCGCCGCCGAAGCCCGCATCGATCAGCGGATCGGGATAGAGCGAGAAGCCCATGGCCGGTTCCTCCGAACCATCGGCGCGGATGATCGCATAGCTGCCGCCCCGGCCGATCTCGCCGGTGAAGCCCTCGGCAAAGATCGAGAAGCCGAACCAGTTCTGATATTCGAAACCGTGGCGCTCGGTTGGGTCAAGCGTCAGGGTGATGTCCCAGCCGATCGGCCTGGCGATGGCGCGCAGGCCCGCGATGCGGCTGTCGATGGCGCCGCCGAGGTCGGCGCTGAGCGCTTCCAGCCGCTCCATCGCGGCGTGGAAGGGACCGGTCGCCTCGATCAGCGGCAGATAGGCAGCGGCAGCGGGGCTGATCGCGGTGAGCGCGCCCGCATCCTTGGCGTCGAGTTCGGTGCGAACCGCCTCGATCTCCTGCGGGGCCAGCGGCAGCGGTCCGGCGGCGAGCGTGTCGATCAGGTCCGGCAGGGTGAAATCGATGGTGATGCCGGTGACGCCAGCGGCCTGCAGCGCTTCGATGGCGACATTCACGATTTCCACTGCGGCGGCGACGCTGTCGCTGCCGATCAGTTCGGCGCCGACCTGGAACCGCTCGCGTTCCGGGCGGAGCTGATTCGCGCGCAGGCGGATGACCGGCCCGGCATAGGAGAGGCGCAGCGGGCGCGGCGCGGCGGCGAGACGGGTGGCGGCGATGCGGCCCACCTGCGCGGTCATGTCGGGGCGCAGCGCCAGGCTGCGCTGGGACACCGGATCGATGGCGCGGACAAGATCCTGCGCCTTCATCGATTTCAGGCGGCCGACCAGCGTTTCCTCGAACTCCGCGATCGGCGGCATGACGCGCTCATAGCCATGGGTGGCGACGGTATCGAGCACGCGGCGCGCCAGGCGCGCGGAAGCCTCTGCCTGCGGCGGCAGGCGGTCTGACAGTCCTTCGGGGAGGAGGCCGGGCGGGATCGTGGCGCTCGTCATGGTCATGGGCTGGCCCTTTAGCGGATTATACGCAATAGGCCAGCCCGAACCATCTTCAAGCCCCGGCGCGATCAGGCGAAGCGCAGCAGCTTGACGGTCTTGACGCCCGCCAGCTTGCAGATGTCGCTGAGGACGGCCTCGTTCACCACGCCGTCGACCGAGAGCAGCAGCACCGCTTCGCCGCCCTGGTTGCGGCGGCCGAGGTGGAAGGTGCCGATGTTGACGTTCGCCTCGCCCAGCGTCGAACCCAGGCGGCCGATGAAACCGGGCGCATCCTGGTTGACGATATAGAGCATGTGCCCGGCGAGATCGGCTTCGACCTTGATGCCGAACAGTTCGACCAGGCGCGGCTGGGCATGGCCGAACAGCGTGCCCGCGACCGACTTGTCGCCATTTTCCGTCTTTACGGTGACGCGCACCAGCGTCTGGTAATCGCCCTCGCGGTCATGGCGCACCTCGCGCACGTCGAGGCCGCGTTCCTTCGCCAGGAAGGGCGCGTTGACCATGTTCACCGTGTCGGAATAGACGCGCATCAGCCCGGCCAGCACCGCCGCCGTGATCGGCTTCTGGTTGAGTTCGGCGGCATGGCCCTCGACCTCGACCGCGACGCTCTGGATGCGGTCGCCCTCAAGCTGGCCGACCAGGCTGCCCAGTTCCTCCGCCAGCGCCATATAGGGCTTGAGCTTCGGGGCTTCCTCCGCCGAGAGCGACGGCACGTTCAGCGCATTGGTGATGCCGCCGTCGAGCAGATAATCGCTGAGCTGCTCGGCCACCTGGAGCGCGACATTGACCTGCGCTTCATCGGTCGATGCGCCCAGATGCGGGGTGCAGATGAAGTTGGGGGTGCCGAACAGCGGCGATTCCTTCGCCGGTTCGGTCGCGAACACGTCGAGCGCGGCGCCGGCGACATGGCCCGAATCCAGCGCTTCCTTGAGCGCGGCTTCGTCGATCAGGCCGCCACGGGCGCAGTTGATGATGCGCACGCCCTTCTTGGTCTTGGCGAGATTTTCCTTCGACAGGATGTTGCGGGTCTGGTCGGTCAGCGGCGTGTGCAGCGTGATGAAGTCGGCCTTCGCCAGCAGCGTGTCGAGGTCGGCCTTTTCCACGCCCATCTCGACCGCGCGTTCCGGGGTCAGGAAGGGATCGAAGGCGACGACCTTCATCTTGAGGCCGAGCGCGCGGCTGGCGACGATCGAGCCGATATTGCCCGCGCCGATCAGGCCCAGCGTCTTGCCGGTGACTTCGACGCCCATGAAGCCGTTCTTCGGCCACAGGCCCTGCTGCGTCTGGGCGTTGGCTTCGGGAAGCTGGCGGGCCAGCGCGAACATGAGGGCAATGGCATGTTCGGCAGTGGTGATCGAGTTGCCGAACGGCGTGTTCATCACGATCACGCCCTTGGACGAGGCGGCCGGGATGTCGACATTGTCGACGCCGATCCCGGCGCGGCCGATGACCTTGAGGTTGGTGGCGTGGTCGAGAATATCCTTGGTGACCTTGGTCGAGCTGCGGATGGCGAGGCCGTCATACTGGCCGATGATCGCCTTCAGCTCGTCCGGGGTCTTGCCGGTGATCTCGTCGACTTCGACGCCGCGTTCACGGAAGATCGCGGCGGCGCGGGGGTCCATCTTGTCGGAAATAAGGACTTTGGGCATCTGGAATATCCTATGTTTGCCGTCGCCCCGGGCTTGACCCGGGCCCCGCTTTCTCAGCGGACGGACGGAAGAAGAAGCGGGACCCCGGCTCAGGGCCGGGGCGACGTCAGGAAATAGGGGTCAGGCAGCCTTCACGGTCGCATAGGCCCAGTCGAGCCAGGGACCGAGCGCCTCGATGTCGGCGGTTTCGACGGTCGCGCCGCACCAGATGCGCAGGCCTGCCGGGGCGTCGCGATAGCCCGCGACGTCGTAGGCGGCGCCTTCCTTCTCCAGCAGAGCGGCGAAGCTCTTGATGAAGGCTTCGTCCGCACCCTCGACGGTCAGGCAGACGCTGGTGGTCGAGCGCGAGGCTTCGTCGGCGGCGAGATGGCCGAGCCAGTCGCGTTCCTCGACGATCCTGTTCAGGGCCGCCGCATTGGCGTTGCTGCGCGCGATCAGGCCAGCGGCACCGCCCACCGACTTGCCCCATTCGAGAGCGAAGATCGCGTCCTCGACGGCCAGCATCGAGGGGGTGTTGATCGTTTCGCCCTTGAACACGCCCTCGGCGAGCTTCCCCTTCGAGACGAGGCGGAACACCTTGGGCAGCGGCCAGGCGGGCGTGTGAGTTTCGAGGCGTTCGACCGCGCGGGGGCCCAGGATCAGCACACCATGGCCGCCCTCGCCACCCAGCACCTTCTGCCAGGAGAAGGTGGCGACGTCGATCTTCGCCCAGTCGATGTCATAGGCGAACACCGCGCTCGTCGCGTCGGCGAAGGTCAGCCCCTCGCGATCGGCGGGAATCCAGTCGGCATTGGGCACGCGCACGCCCGAGGTGGTGCCGTTCCAGGTGAACAGCACGTCGTTCGAGAAATCGACGGTGGAAAGGTCGGGCAGCTGGCCATAATCGGCGCGGATGATCGTCGGGTCGAGCTTCAACTGCTTGGCGACGTCCGTCACCCACCCCTCGCCGAAGCTTTCCCAGGCCAGCGTCGTCACCGGGCGCGCGCCCAGCATCGTCCACATCGCCATTTCGAAGGCGCCGGTGTCGGAACCGGGGACGATGCCGATGCGGTGGGTTTCGGGCAGGTTGAGCAGTTCGCGCATCAGGTCGATGCAATAAGCGAGACGGGTCTTGCCGATCTTGGCGCGGTGCGAGCGGCCGAGGGATTCAGCGCTCAGCTTGTCGGCGCTCCAGCCCGGAGGCTTGGCGCAGGGACCGGAAGAAAAAAAGGGGCGTTCGGGTTTCTTGGCCGGCTTGGTCGTCGGCTTGGCGGCAGGCGCAATGGTGGCGTCTGCGGCGATCATATCAGTCATGTACGCTTCTCCTTGCAGAGAGCACGCGCGGCGTTGGGACCGCGTGGCCCGCTGGCCGCCCTAAAGTCTCCGGCAAAAGAGTCAAGGCGAATGTCTCGGTGCGATGAACCGAGTCCGCCGTTAACCCCTGAGCCAGCCGGACGTGGTAAATGCTGCCCTCATGTTCGAGCGGGTAAGGGGGAAGGCGATCTTTCGCGGCCTGGCGCTGGCGGTCATGTTGACGCTGGCGAGCTGCGGTGGCGATCTGGTTCCGCCCGGACGCGTGGAACGCCCCTCCAGGCCCGTCAGGACGGCGCGCCCGGCAACGCCACCGGCGATGGAAGTGCGCCAGTGCATGGCGAAGCTGACCTCCCAATCCATCCTCTTCACCCCCCTGCCCGACCAGAATTTCGGCGGCGGATGCAGCGCTTATGGCAGCGTCAAGCTGATCGATATCGGCGTGCCCGCCACCAATCTGGGCGCGATGACCTGCGATCTGGCGGCCAATTTCGCGGCCTGGGCACGCTATGGCGTGCAGCCCGCCGCACGGCTGATCCTGGGCGCGGAGATTGAGAGGATCGAGACCTTCGGCACCTATAATTGCCGCCCGATCGCGGGCAGCGGCAAGCTGTCCGAACATGCGCACAGCAATGCGATCGACGTGTCGGCCTTCGTCCTGAGCGACGGGCGGCGCATTTCGATCGAAAAGGACTGGAACGGGGACAAGCGGACCCGGCAGTTCCTGGAAATCGTGCATGCCAGCGCCTGCAAGCGGTTCAGGACGGTGCTCAGCCCGGATTACAACGCCGCCCATCACGACCATTTTCACTTCGATATGGGAGGAAGAGGCGGCTTTTGCCGATAAGCGCCTTGGCTTTGTCACGTTCGCGTCCTAGCTTGCTGGAAATGACCAGAAAAGAAATCGAAGAACGCAAATTCCGCCCCGCCCGTCAGGAAGCCGCCGATGCCCGCAAGGGCGTCGAAACCCCCCAGACCAGCAGTTCGGCCTATCGCCTCGCCTTCCAGGACACCGAATTCCTGCTGCGCGAGGATCTGCGCCCGGTCCGCTTCCAGCTTGAATTGCTGAAGCCGCAATTGCTGATGGATGAGGCGAAGATCGAATCGACCTTCGTCTTCTACGGCTCCGCCCGCATTCCCGAACCCGATCAGGTGCAGGCGCGGATCGATGCCGCCACCACGCCCGAGCAGAGGCGCATCGCCGAAAATCTGGGCCGGAAGGCGCGCTATTATGACGAAGCGCGCAAGCTGGCGCGGATCGCGGCGCAATATCCGGTGAATGAAGCGGGTTGCCGCCATTTCGTGGTCTGTTCCGGCGGCGGCCCGTCGATCATGGAAGCGGCCAATCGCGGCGCGGACGATGTCGGCCAGACCACCATCGGCATGAATATCGTCCTGCCGCATGAACAGGCGCCCAATCGCTTCGTCACGCCGGAACTGAGCTTCCAGTTCCACTATTTCGCGCTGCGCAAGATGCACTTCCTGTTGCGGGCGCGGGCGCTGGCCGTGTTCCCCGGCGGCTTCGGCACGTTCGACGAGATGTTCGAGCTGCTGACGCTGATCCAGACCGGCAAGATGAAGCCGATCCCCATCCTGCTGTTCGGGCGCGAATTCTGGACGCGGGTGGTGGATTTCGAGGCGCTGGCCGACGAGGGCGTGATCTCTCCGTCGGACCTCAACCTGCTGACCTGGGTCGAGACGGCCGAGGAAGCCTGGGAAGCCGTGCAGGCCTTCTATCAGGACAGCGAGACCCCCGGCTGCGGCTGAGGAATCAGCGCGCGCTGCGTCGCACCGGATGCCCGTCGCGCGCGCTGGTTTTTTCGCATCCTTTCGTGCCTAAAAGCGGCTCCCGCCTTTACGCCCTAGAGCGGTTTTCGATCTGATGGAATCAGATCGAAAACCGCTCTATTCTTTTGATTTCACGCGATTTCTGAACCGTCAGATGATGCCATCTGACTGGAAATCGCTCTAGAAATCCAGATTGTAGCGCAGGGCGGCCCCGATCTCGTCGGGCATGGCCGCGATATTGCCGCCCTGGCGCCGCCAATAGCTGTTGAGGCCGAGCCATCCGCCCGCGGCCGGCAGGCCATAGCTCGCCTCCGCGTCGATCTGTCGCCCCTGCGGCGCGAGCGAAAGGCGTCGCCGCTCCATCAGCGCCGTCCCGCTGGCATAGTCATAGGAGACGGGGAGCAACAGGTCGAGCCCACCCCTGTCGACCCGCAAAGGCTGCGACAGGCGCAGCGCGAAACGGTCATGCCTGCCCAGCAATCCGTCACGGCCGGCATCGAGCGACCAGGCGCTGCCTTGCAGACGCAGCGCCGTCGCGCGGGTCCAGCCGTGGCGCGCCCCCACCGCCAGCGTCCAGCCTGAACCGGCGTCGAACGTCGCGCCCATGTCCACGAACAGCGTCGTACCCGCCCCTGCTCCCAAGGCCGGGCCGAAGCGGGCGCCCAGCACGCTGTTTTCCTCCCGGAGCAGGGACAGGCCGCCATGGAAGTCGAACGCGGCGCCCCTCGCCTCCCATCCGAAACGCGCCATGGCATAGCGGTCCCGCCGATCGGGGTGCGCCGTGACCGGCTCATGATCCATCACCCTGCCGCTCTCCATCGAGGCCATCAGCGCCAAGCCGGGTCCAAGGACGGTCCGGACGCCAAGGCTGGTCATGCCGATCCGGTCGAAGCCCGGCGATGCCGCGGCGGACCGGGCGACCAGAAAATCGCCGGGCGCGCTCGCGCTGTCCCTGTCGGCGCTTTCCGACAGGCCCAGCATGACGCGGGTCCGCGCGTTCAGCGACAGGGCGATGCTGCCCGACATCGGCCGGCTGCGGGCCTGCGGATCGGGCGGCAGGGCAAGGCCGCCAGGATTGGCGGGACCGATGCGCGCGGGGGCGAGGCTGAGCGAAAGAGTCGCTGGTCCAGCGTCCAGCGCCACATGGGTCCGCCGGTCGAGCAGCGACGGCGTCAGCGTCAGGGACTGGGCGGCGGGGGTTAGCGTGCGGCCGATATCGAGCCGATAGGCGCGGCCCAGCCGGTCGATCATCACGGCGCTGGCCGATGCCGTGCCGCCTGCGTCGCCCATCGCACTCGACAGGCTGGCATTGCTGGTGACCGACACCGGCACGGCGCTGCCCGCAAGACTGGTCGCGCCCTGCGGCGCGAAGGCGGCGGCGATGTTCAATATGCCCCGGCCATAGACGGAATCGGTGCCCGCCGCCCCCGCATCGGTGGCGCGCGACAGCAGCAGGTCGACGATCTGCGCGCCGCTAAGGGCCGGGAAGGCCTGCGCCAGCAAGGCCGCCGCGCCTGCGATCTGCGGCGCCGAGAAGGAGGTGCCGTCATAGAGGAAATGCGCCCCGGTCTGGTCCTGCGACAGCACCGATTCGCCCAGCGCGAACAGCGTATTGCCCTCAAAACCCTGCGCCGCGTTGGAAAAGCTGCTGCGCACATTCGCCGCATTGACCGATCCGGCGATGATGACAAGGCCAAGGCTGACGCTGGCGGCGGAAAAGCTGGCGGCGAACGCGTCCGGCGCGGCCTGTCCATCATTGCCCGCCGACACCACGATGATGATGCCCGCCGCCGTCGCCCGGCTGACCGCGTCCAGCAATCCCTGCGAGGCGGAATCGCCGCCCAGCGAGATATTGACGACACGGGCGCCGTTGGTGCGGGCATGGTCGAGCGCCTGGCTGATGGCGCCATCCTCGAAGGCGCAGCCATTCTTGCCGGTCCCGGTGCAACTGCCCGGCGTATCCGTCCGCAGCGCCAGGATGGTGGAGCCCCAGGCCATGCCCTGCACGAAGACATTGTCGCGGGCCGCCGCCAGGACCGTGGCGACCGCGGTGCCATGGCCGCCTTGATCCTCGATCGAGCCGTTGCCCGCGAAATCGGCCGAGGCGGGGCTGATGCGCCCCGCAAATTCGCTGTTCGATCGCGCAATGCCGCTGTCGATGATGCCAACCGTCACGCCCGCCCCGCTGGCGCCCGCATTATAGGCGGCGAGCGCGCCATGTTGCGACGGGCCGGTCGAGCGGCGAAATTCGGCGGTGTCGTAATTGACGGGTGCGGGGGTGGGCGATGGCGCCGGGGTGGGAGTCGGCGTCGCGGTCGGCGTGGGCGCGGGGGCCGACTGGACTCCCCCGCCCCCGCCGCAGGCGGCCAGCAACAGAAACGGCGCGAGCGTCAGCCCGGTGGCACGACGGCGGATGCTTTGCTTGTCCATGACCCTTTCCCCACAGCCCGCAGATAATCCTAAAAGCGGAATGTGAACATAAATTTCATGGCGCCCGGCCGACGTCGCGCTTGCCCCTGCGGCGCGGCAGGATTAGGGCGCGGCCATGCGCGCGGACCTTGCCCATATCGATTGCTGGATCTTCGATCTGGACAATACGCTCTATCCGGCGAAGGCGGACCTGTTCGCCCTGATCGACGTGAAGATGGGCGAGTTCATTCAGGGCCTGCTCGGCTGCGACCCGGTCGTCGCGAGGCAGACGCAGAAACGCTACTTCCTGGAGCATGGCACGACGCTGTCGGGCCTGATGCACCATCATGGCATCGAGCCGCGCGCCTTCCTCGACTATGTCCACGATATTTCGATGGATCGGCTGGAGGTGGACGAGGCGCTCAATGCCCATATCGCGGCGCTGCCGGGGCGGCGGCTGATCTTCACCAATGGCGATGCCGCCTATGCCGGGCGGGTGCTGGACAAGCTCGGCCTGTCGGACGCGTTCGAGCTGATCCACGACATCCATGCCTGCCAATATGTGCCCAAGCCCGATCCTTCGGGCTATGCGGAACTGTGCCGGGTGCATGGGGTCGATCCGGCGCGGGCCGCCTTTTTCGAGGATATGGCGCGCAACCTGAAGCCCGCCAAGGCCATCGGCATGACGACCATCTGGGTCAATAACGGCTCGGAGGCGGGCGGCCATGGGCATCATCCCGACTTCATCGATTTCGAAACCGACCATCTGACGCCGTTCCTGGCGGATATTCTTGAGGGAAAATCATGAGCAACGACCTGATCGCGACCATCGACGCCGCCTGGGAGGACCGGGCCAATGTCAGCCTGACGACGCAGGGGGCCGTGCGTCAGGCGGTCGACAAGGCGCTGGCGATGCTGGACGGCGGCGAGGCGCGCGTGGCAGAGCCGACGGCGGACGGTTGGCAGGTCAACCAGTGGCTGAAGAAGGCGGTGCTGCTGTCCTTCCGCCTCAACGACAATGTGATGATCGACAATGGTCCGGGCGCGGGCCATTGGTGGGACAAGGTGCCCAGCAAGTTCGCGGGCTGGGACGAGGCCGCCTTCCGCGCCGCCGGTTTCCGCGCGGTGCCCGGTTCCTTTGCGCGGGCCGGGGCGCATATCGCGAAGAATGTGATCCTGATGCCCAGCTTCGTGAACATCGGCGCCTTCGTCGACGAGGGCACGATGGTCGATACCTGGGTGACGGTGGGAAGCTGCGCCCAGATCGGCAAGAATGTCCATCTTTCGGGCGGCGTGGGGATCGGCGGCGTGCTGGAGCCGTTGCAGGCCGATCCGGTCATCATCGAGGATGACTGCTTCATCGGCGCCCGTTCCGAAGTCGTGGAGGGCGTGCGCATCGGCAAGGGTTCGGTGCTGTCGATGGGCGTGTTCATCGGCCAGTCGACCAAGATCATCGACCGCGCCACCGGCGAAATATTCATGGGTGAAGTGCCGCCCTATTCGGTGGTGGTGCCCGGCTCGCTGCCCGGCAAGCCGCTGCCCGACGGCACGGCGGGGCCGAGCCTCTATTGCGCGGTGATCGTGAAGCGCGTGGACGCGCAGACGCGCTCCAAGACCGGCATCAACGAACTGCTGCGCGACTAACTTCTCTGGATCGAGGCGGCATGAAATCCTACATAGGCGTTCATGCCGCCATCCACGCCTGACCATTCGCCCCTTCCGCCCGTCTGGGCGACGTTGCGGCGTTTCCTGCCCTATCTCTGGCCCGCCGATGCCCCGGCCCTGCGGCGGCGGGTCGCGATTGCCATGGTTCTGGTGCTGGTGGCCAAGGCCGTCAGCCTGGCCATGCCCTTCGCCTATAAGGGCGCGGTGGACCGGATGGCGCCGGGCATGCAGTCGAGCGCCGGCCTCGCCATCGCGCTGGTGGTCGCCTATGCGGGCGCGCGGTTCGGCAGCGTGCTGTTCGATAACCTCCGCAACGCCATCTTCGAGCGCGTCGGGCAGGAGGCCGGGCGGCGGCTGGCCGACGATGTGTTCGTGCACCTGCACCGGCTGTCGCTGCGCTTCCATCTCGACCGGCGGACGGGCGCTGTCACCAAGATCGTCGAGCGCGGCACGAAAAGCATCGACACGATGCTCTATTTCCTGCTGTTCAACATCGCGCCGACGGTGCTGGAACTGGCGGCGGTCTGCGTCATCTTCTTCCTGAAATTCGGTCCCGGCATGGTCGCGGCGACGCTGGCGATGGTGGGGCTTTACATCTGGTTCACCCGCACCGTCACCGAATGGCGCAACCAGTTGCGCCGCGACATGGTGGACATGGACACCAATGCCGTCGCCCATGCCGTCGACAGCCTGCTGAATTTCGAGACGGTCAAATATTTCGGCGCGGAGGATCGCGAGGCGGCGCGTTACGGCAAGGCGATGCGGCGCTATGCCAATGCGGCGGTCAAATCCGAAAATTCGCTGGCCTGGCTCAATATCGGCCAGTCGCTGGTCACCAACCTGATGATGGCGGGCGCCATGGCCTATACCGTCTGGGGCTGGAGCCGGGGCCAGTTCTCGACCGGCGACGTGGTGCTGGTGAACACGCTGCTGTCCCAGCTTTTCCGGCCGCTCGACCTGCTGGGCATGGTGTATCGCACCATCCGCCAGGGGCTGATCGACATGGAGGCGATGTATCGGCTGATCGATACCCAGGCGGAGATCAGCGACGCGCCGGATGCACCGATGCTGCATGTCGAGGCGGGCGAGGTGCGTTTCGACCATGTGCATTTCGGCTATGATCCGGAGCGCGAGATATTGCATGGGGTGAGCTTCACCGTCCCGGCGGGCAGGACGCTGGCCATTGTCGGGCCTTCGGGCGCGGGCAAGTCCACCATCGCGCGGCTGCTGTTCCGCTTCTACGACATACAGGGCGGGCGCATCCTGATCGACGGGCAGGATATTTCGCGGGTGACGCAGGCCTCGCTGCGGGCCGCCATCGGCATCGTGCCGCAGGACATGGTGCTGTTCAACGACACGGTCGGATATAATATCGGCTATGGCCGCGCCGACGCGACGCAGGCGGAGATCGAGGATGCGGCCAGGGCCGCGTCGATCCACGATTTCATCATGGGCCTGCCGCAGGGTTATGACACGCGGGTGGGCGAGCGCGGCCTCAAGCTTTCCGGCGGGGAGAAGCAGCGGGTGGCGATCGCCCGCACGCTGCTGAAGGATCCTCCCGTGCTGGTGCTGGACGAGGCGACCAGCGCGCTGGACAGCCGCACGGAGACGGAAATCCAGGACGTGCTGCGCAACATCGCGCGCAAGCGGACCACGCTGATCGTCGCGCATCGCCTGTCCACCGTGGTCGATGCCGATGAGATCATCGTGCTGGAACAGGGCCGCATCGTCGAGCGCGGGCGCCATGCCGATCTGGTCAGGGCCAACGGGCTGTACGCGGCCATGTGGGCGCGGCAGGCGGCCGAGCGGGACGATATGGCGAGCGAGCCGGGCATCGACGATGTGTTCGAAATGGTCGAACTGCCCGTCACCCGATAGAGGATTTTCGAAGCAGGTGGCATCACCGGCTGGCTCGGAAGAGGCGGCAAAGCAGGGATGATGGAGCATGACCCGATTCAATTTGAGCGGATCATGATCCAGGATTTGGGTGACATAGGTGACACGATGGAGGGGTTGAAAAGCGCGCCCCTTCCGCCTTTTCCCGCAATGTCAAAGAGCCGGTGCCTGTGTAGCCCGGGCGGGCCGCTGTAGGACAGGGGAAAATCGCCCCGGTTGATTCCCGCCACCCCCTCCTCTATCTTGCATGCCGCGGACCGGGCCCCTCTGGCGCGCTGGATTGACAACAGCGCGTGATGTCGGACCGCATCGGATGATCCGGTGCGACTGACGGCCAGGCCCCTGCCCCTTCCCATCGCAACGGATCCTCCGGTCAACCATTGTCGTTGAACGAGAGGAGCTTATCCCATGGAATTTCTCTTCGCGGACTGGCTGGGGACGCCCGCCTGGTTCTGGCTGGCCTTTCTGGCGATCGTCGCGGCGCTGACGGCGTTCGACCTCGGTTTCCTGCACAAGGAGAACCGGGAGATCGGCATCGGGGAGAGCCTGAAGCTTTCCATTTTCTACATCAGCGTCGCCTGCGCCTTTGGCGGCTGGATCTGGTTCGCGCGCGGGCCGGAGCCGGGGATGCAATATTTTACCGGCTTCTTCATCGAAAAGGCGCTGTCGATCGACAATGTCTTCGTCATCGGCCTGATCTTCTCCACCTTCGCCATTCCGCCGCGATACCAGTATCGGGCGCTGCTGTGGGGCATAGTGGCCGTGATCGTGCTGCGCGGGCTGATGATCGCGGGCGGGGCGATGCTGCTGCATCAGGCCTATTGGGTGCTGTATCTCTTCGCCGCCTTCCTGATCTTCACCGGCATAAGGATGATGTTCGGCAGCGACCAGCCGATCGATGTCGGCCACAATCCGGCGGTCCGCTTCATTTCCCGGCATATGCGGGTGACGCCCGAACTGCATGGCGAGCATTTCCTGGCCCGCATGCCCGATCCGAAGACGGGCAGGATGGTGCTGGCGGCGACCCCGCTGCTGCTGGCGCTGGTGGTCATCAATATCGCCGACCTGGTGTTCGCGGTGGACAGCGTGCCCGCCATCTTCGCGATCACGACCGACACCTTCATCGTCTATACGTCGAACGTGATGGCGATATTGGGGCTGCGGGCGCTTTACTTCGCGCTGTCGGCGATGGTCCACCGCTTCCATTATCTGAAATATGCGCTGGCCGCGATCCTGGTGTTCATCGGCGCCAAGATCTTCGTCGCCGACTTCCTGCTGGAGGGCGGCAAATTCCCGCCTGCCCTCAGCCTGGGCGTGACCTTCGCGCTGATCGGCGCCGGGGTCGGCTGGTCGCTGTGGAAGACGAGGACGGAAAAGCGGCTGGCCTGATCCTGCCACGCCCGCGGGGAGCGCCCCGCGGGCGTGGGCCAGGAACCCGATCAGCGGCTGGTGACGGTGGTCGTGGTCTTTTCCACCACCGAAGCCCGTACCGGCGCGGTCGTCTTGCGCACGATCTTGCGCTTGACCGGGGTGGTCCTGCGGGCCGTGGTCGCGGGGGCGGTTTTCACCGTCTCGGTGGTCACGGTGGTGGTGGCCGGAGCGGGAGTCGCCGCAGCGGCGCGCGCGGCGCGGGCATCGGCAGCCGCGGAAGCGGCGGCACGTTCGGCCGCTTCCGCCCGTGCGTTGGCGGCGGCGGCATCCTGCTGTGCCGCGACCGCGGTCGATGCCTGGACCTGCGCGTCTGTCTCCACGCGGGCCTGGCTCTGGCCGATGGCGGTGTCGGCAAATTGCTGCGCATCCACGGCCGAACGGATGGCGGCCTGTTCCTTGCCGCTCTTGAGCTGTTCCTGCGCCAGGCGGAGCGAGGCCTGGGCCTTGGCAAGCACGGCGGGATCGGCGTCACCGGCCTTCAGCCTGGCGGCGGCGTCGATCTTGCCCTGCGCCTGCGCGATGGCGGCCAGCGCCCTTTCCTCGTCACCCGCCAGCGCGGGCCCGGTTGCGAGAAATAAAGCCGATGCAGCAGCAAGAACACGCATGGACGCATCGAAGTTACGCATAACCTCTCCTCTCATCATTATCGACGAGGCGGAAAACGTGCGATGAGTTGAGGAAGTTCCGGTTCAGTCAAGTGTCCAGAAAGGGCGCGGCAACCTCCGGAGGAACGCGCAGGATACGGCCCGTTTGCCTGTCGATGATCGCCCATGTCGATTTGGCCGACACTTTTACTTTGCCGTCCGGACCTGTAAATTCCATATGGCGGTCGAAGCGGGCGCCCCGTGGACCCTGCGGGATCCAGGTCCGGACAGAAACCGTTTCACCCTGCCGGACGTTCCCGCGATAGTCGATCTCATGCCGGGTCACGACCCAGACATAATCGTCGAGATGCGCCGGATCGGCATCGCGGGTCCAGTGCTCCGTCGCGACCTGCTCCATCCACTGGACCCAGACCGCATTGTTCACATGGCCCAATATGTCGATATGCTCCGGCCCGGCGGTGATATGCGTGGTGTAGCTGGAGGCCATCAGTCCGCGACGCCCAGTTGCCAGAGGATGAAGGCGAATTCCTCCGCCGTTTCGTGGAGGCTTTCGAAGCGGCCCGACTTGCCGCCATGGCCCGCGCCCATATTGGTCTTGAGCAGCAGCATGTTGGCGTCGGTCCTGGTCGCGCGCAGCTTCGCCACCCATTTGGCGGGTTCCCAATAGGTGACGCGCGGGTCGTTGAGACCGGCCGTGACCATCAGCGGCGGATAGGGTTGCGCCCGGACATTGCTGTAGGGATCATAGGACAGGATCGTCTCGAACGCGGCCTTGTCCTCTATCGGGTTGCCCCATTCGGGCCATTCGCCGGGCGTCAGCGGCAGCGTTTCGTCGAGCATGGTGTTGAGCACGTCGACGAAGGGCACATGCGCCACCACCGCGCCCCAGAGGTCGGGATCGCTGTTGACCACCGCGCCCATCAGTTCGCCGCCCGCCGAGCCGCCGGAGATGCTGATCCTGCCCTTCGACGTATAGCCGCGCTCGATCAGCCCCTTCGCCACGTCCACGAAATCGGTGAATGTATTGACGCGCTTGTCGAGCTTGCCGTCCAGATACCATTGCTGGCCCAGATCGTCGCCGCCCCGGATATGGGCGAGCGCGAAGGCGAAGCCGCGATCCAGCAGGGACAGCCGGCTGGTGGAGAAGCCCGGCTCCATCGCGATGCCATAGGCGCCATAGCCATAGAGATGCAGCGGTGCGCTGCCGTCGCGGGGGAGGTCTTTCGGATAGACGATGGACACGGGGATCTGCGTGCCGTCGCGGGCCGGGATCATCAGCCTTTCCGTGGCGTAGCGGGCCGCATCATAGCCCGACGGAATTTCCTGCACCTTCAGCACTTCAAGCGCGCCGGTGGCGAGGTGATAATCGTAGATGGTGTCCGGCGTGACCATCGATTCATAGCCGATGCGCAGCTTTGTCACATCATATTCGGGATTGTCGTCGAGGCTGGCCGAATAGCTGGCCTCCGGGAAGGGAATGCGCCTGGGACTGTGCGTCGCATAGTCGCGCAGTTCGATCTGGTCGAGGCCGTCCTGCCGCCCTTCGGTGACGTAGAAGCTTTTGAACAGGGTGAAGTCGGTCAGGTAGAAATGCGGGTCCGGCCCGATCACCTCCTCCCACCGGTCCGGCGTTTCCAGCGATGCCTTGACCAGCCGGAAATTGGGATGGGTGTCGTTGGTGCGGATGTAGAGCGTGCCTTCATGCTCATCGACCTCATATTCGCGGCCGGGCTGGCGGGCGGCGACGAGCAGCGGCGTGGCCGTGGGATTGTCGGCGGGGAGCAGCCAGGCCTCGGTCGTCACATGGTCGCCCGTCGCGATGACGATCCACTTTTCCGAGGAGGTGAGGCCGACCGAGACGCGGAAGCCTTCATCATCCTCATGGAACAGTTCGATATCGCTTTCGACCGGCTGGCCCAGCCAGTGCAGGCGGGCATTGTCGGTGCGCCACTGGTCGTTGGCGATGCCGTAGAGCAGCCCCTTGCCGTCGGAGGTCCAGACCAGCGAGGAGAGGGTGTCGGGGATGATTTCAGGGAGCAGCTCGCCGGTAAAGAGATCCTTGATCCGCGCCTCGAACCGTTCCGAGCCATTATTGTCGATCGCATAGGCGAGGTAGCGGCCGTCCGGGCTGACCGACATGGCGCCGAGGCGGAAATATTCGTGACCCTCCGCCAGTGCGGGTTCGTCCAGGATCAACTGATCCTCGCCGCCGGCAACGGGCTTGCGATACCATTTGCGGTACTGGGCGCCGATCTCGAAGGCGCGCCAGTAGATATAGTCGCCGTCCTTCTGCGGGACCGAGCTGTCATCTTCCTTGATGCGGCCCTTCATCTCCTCGAACAGCCTGTCGGTCAGCGCCTTGTGCGGTGCCATCGCGGCCTCGAAGAAGGCGTTCTCCTGCTCCAGATAGGACAGCACCGCCCTGTCCTTCACCTCCGGATAGCCGGGATCGCGCAGCCAGGCATAGGCATCCTCCACCGTGATGCCGTGATGGGTGAAGCTGTGCGGGCGGCGGTCGGCGATGGGGGCTTTGGCGGAAGCGGTCATTCCATGTCCTGATCTGGCGTAACGGTGCGGGTCTGCTTATGTTGGCGGCCATAGGCCCTGCGCAAGAGGGCCGGCAAGTCCAAGGAAAATTTGATGTCTACTCATGAAGATCGCCTGAAAGCCCTGCGCGCCCAGCTTGTGCGGGACAGGCTGGACGGCTTTGTCGTGCCGCTGACCGACGAGCATATGAGCGAATATGTGGGTGCCTATGCGCAGCGGCTGGCCTGGCTGACGGGGTTTCAGGGGTCGGCGGGCAGCGCGGTGGTGCTACCGGAGGAAGCGGCGATCTTCGTCGATGGACGCTATACGTTGCAGGTGCGCGAGCAGGTGGATGCGGCGCACTGGCAATATGAGAGCGTGCCGCAGACGTCCGTGGCGGCATGGCTGGGCGAACATGCCCCGGCCGGCGGGCGGATCGGTTACGATCCCTGGCTGCATACGCGCGCCTGGGTGAAGGCGGCGGGCGAGGCTCTGGCCGAGCGGGGCGCGGAGCTGGTGGCGGTGGACACCAATCCGGTCGATGCGGTGTGGCCCGACCGCCCCGCCCCCAGCGACGCCAAGCTGGTGGTGCATGAGGAGCGCCATGCCGGGCAGTCGGCGGCGGAAAAGCGGCAGGCGATGGCCGACTGGCTGGTGGCCAGACATGCCGATGCGGTGGTGCTCTCCGCGCTGGATTCGATCGCCTGGACGTTCAATATCCGGGGCAAGGATGTGGAGCGCACGCCGGTCGCGCTGGCCTATGCCATCGTCCATGCCGATGCGACGGCGGACCTCTATGTCGCGCCGGAGAAGATCGACGAGGCGGTGATGAAGCATCTGGGCAATGCGGTGCGGGTGCATGACCGCAGCCGCTTCGCCGAGGCGCTGGCCGAGCTGTCGGGCAAGATGGTGGCGGCCGACCCGGAACGGGCGGTGGCGGCGATCTTCGAGGGGCTGGATGCGGGCGGGGCGACGGTGCTGGCGCTGCGCGACCCGGCGGTGCTGCCCAAGGCGGTGAAGAACCCGGTCGAGATCGCCGGGCACAAGGCGGCGCAGGCACGGGACGGGGCGGCCCTGTCGCGCTTCCTGCACTGGATCGCGGTCGAGGCGCCCAGCGGCCGCGTCGACGAGCTGGGCGCGGCGGCGCGGCTGGAGGCGTTCCGCAAGGACACCGGCCTGCTGGAAGACCTATCCTTCGACACCATTTCCGGCGCCGGGCCGAACGGCGCGGTCGTGCACTACCGGGTCGAGGAGAAGACCAACCGGCCGATCGAGAGCGGCAGCCTCTATCTGGTCGATTCGGGCGGGCAGTATCGCGACGGCACCACCGACGTGACCCGCACCGTCGCCATCGGCACGCCGACCGACGAGATGAAGCACCGCTTCACGCTGGTGCTGAAGGGGCATATCGCGCTGGCGCGGGCGCAGTTTCCGGCGGGTACGCGCGGCGGCCAGCTCGACGTGCTGGCGCGGCAGTTCCTCTGGGCCGAGGGGCTGGACTATGCCCATGGCACCGGCCATGGCGTCGGCAGCTTCCTGTCGGTGCATGAGGGGCCGCAGCGGATCGCGACCTTCGGCGGTGGCGACGAGCCGTTGCAGCCGGGCATGATCCTGTCCAACGAGCCGGGCTATTACAAGACCGGCGAATATGGCATCCGGATCGAGAATCTGGTGCTGGTGGAGGCGCGCGACGTGCCGGGCGCCGAGCGGGAGATGCTGGGGTTCGAGACGCTGACCTTCGCGCCGATCGACCGCAACGCGATCGCGGTGGAGCTGCTGACCGGGGACGAACGGGCGTGGCTGGACGTCTATCACGCGAAGGTGGTGGAGGTCGTCGGGCCGCAGCTGGAGGGCGAGGCGCTGGCGTGGCTGAAGGCGGCCTGCGCGCCGCTATAGGCCGGGCTTTTCCATCGCGCCCGTCTTCGACCGGTCACAGGCGGGCTTCGCTCAGGCGCGGCGCAAGCTTTACCCCGTGGCGTCGTCGTCGCGCCGGGGAGCTTGCGCATCCCGCGATTCGCGCGCCTGCGCCTTGCGGCGGCGCAGATTGTCGCGCAGCGCCTGCGCCAGCCGCTCTTTCCGTTCGTCCTGCCCGCCTGAATTTCCTGTCGTCATGAAGGGGCCATAAGCAAATTGCGCAAAGTGCCGCAAGCCGCCTTGACATGGGCAACGAGGGCGGCCATAGGCCCGGCTCCGCTGGCGCGATAAGCCGGATGGAGCTGAAAATAGTGCTGCCGTAGCTCAGTGGTAGAGCGCATCCTTGGTAAGGCTGAGGTCGTGAGTTCAATCCTCACCGGCAGCACCATTTTCCACCTTTTCCCCTTTTTGGCATGGCTGTCTGGCCGGGCCGCACTCCCGCGCGCGTCAGGGCATGTCGCTGGCCGGCGTGGCGGAATCGAAGATGGCGTTGAGATAGGCCGCGATGCGCACGCCGCCGCGGCGCAGCCGGTCGTCCAGCTCGGCGCGATGCTGGTAGACATAGTCCCAGGATAATTGGGGATCGGCCGGGTAGATGGTCTTGCGCAGGGCGATGCTCTCGCGAAGCCATGTCGCGGGGCCGGTGGCGCTCCAGTCGATCACCTGCTGCGGCGTGGTCGAGCGGGACAGCCAGTTCGCATATTCGGAATAGGACAGGGTGCGCTGTTCGATCAGGCCCGAATCCCAGACCGAATGCAGGTTGGTTTCCGCGCCGAAGAAGGTCACCTTCACGTCATTGCCGCCCCGGTCGTTGCCGCCGCCCGCGTGCAGGGGCTGGTGCAGGTCGCCCAATATGTGGACGATGAAGCGCAGCGCCGTGCGGCGTTCCTCCAGCGGCGCCCCGGGATCGCGCAGCGTGGCGGTGAAGCGGCGGATCGCGGTGATCGCGTCCCCCTCCCGCGGGGCGTCGGAGGGGCGGTAATGATCGCCCTCCCTCACCGTGACATAGTGCCAGGGGCTGGCGGTCCTGCGCCAGAAGTCGGCCGGGTCCGACTTCATGTCGTCGGGCCAGGTCGATGCCTCCGCCAGATCCTCCGTCCCCAGCAGCAGGCGGACCTGTGCGCGGGCGGCGCCGCTCAGATTCTGGTCGGCGATGGCGCCGGTGATGCGGTGGCCGACCGGTCCCCAGGCCTTGGCGGGGGTGGCGATGAGGAGCGGGAGGGCCAGCAGGATCGAAAAGCGCATGGCGCCCCTCATCGCAGCTTTGCACGACCGGAGCCAGACTGGTTTTTGAAGCGTCTCCTTGCCCGGCCTCAGCCCTTGAAGGTGAAGCCGATCCACAGCGTGCGCGGCGTGCCCAGATCGATGGAACCGCCCGCATTGCGGGTGACGACCTGCTCATCGAACAGATTTTCGCCCCGCGCGACGAGCGTCAGCCCGTGGCCGAGCGGCAGCCGGGCCACCGCATCGACGGTCAGGGCATCGGGCAGCGCATCCGTCTGCAGATCATCCTCATATTGCTTGCGGACATAGCGTAGCGTGGCGGAAAGGGCCGGCCCCCGTTCCGGTTCCCAGGCCAGGGTGGCGCTGGCGGCGTGGGCGGGCGTCTGGGCCGGGCGCAGGCCGTCGAAATCGCGTCCCGGCGCATGGACCCGGCTGTGGCTGTAGGCGTAGGAGGCCGAGAGCAGGAAATCCCCGGCCCGTGCATTGGCGGTCAGTTCGACGCCGCTGGCGGTGATGCGGTCGACATTCTGCCGTTGCCGGTAGATGCCCGTCACGGTGCCGACCAGCGGGAAGACCCCGCCGGTGCGGGAGACGGTGACGTTCGCGATCGCATTGTCCAGCATGTTGCGGAACAGGGTGACGCCCAGATGGACCGGCCCCAGCGCCAGATCGGCCCCCGCCTCATAGCCCTTGAGCCGTTCGGGCCGCAGCGCCGCATTGGGACCGGTCGCGTCCGCGCCCACGCGGAAGGGCCGGTACAGTTCGTTGAGCGTCGGCAGGCGAAAGCCGGTATAGGCCGCGCCGCGCAGCGCCACCCCCTCGCCGATCCGGTAGAGCGCGCCCGCCCGGCCGGAAAACTGCCAGTCGGACCGGTCGGGAAAGGCCGCGTTCAAGGTTGCCCTGCCCGCGCCATTGGCCTGGCGGAAGAAGCCGTTGCTGATCGTCCAGCGATCGGCCCGCGCACCGCCGGTCAGCACCAGCCTGCCCAGCGTCCAGTCGTCCTCGGCGAAGAAACCGGTCGTCATCTGATCGCCACCGGCGTGGCGGCGTGCCGTCACGGCGCCGGACGCGGCATAGGCATCCTCAAACATGTCGCCCGTGGCGATCCGGCTGTCGGCGCCCAGCCGCAGGACATGATCCGGCCCCACGGGCGGGCGCAGCTCGATCTTGCCGCCGATGCCGGTGGAAGGCGTGTTGCGCTGGTCGAGGGAGATGCGGGAGGTGGTGGGTGTCGCCACGACGACGATGTTGGAGAAGTTGCGGGCCTGGATATAGGCCAGCGCGTCCACCTGCCACGCGCCGCGCGAGACGAAACGGATGCTGGCGTCCTGCCCCTCGCTCATGCTGTCGGCGCCCTTGAAGCGCAGCGTGCGGTCGTCATGGAACAGGGTACCGCGAAACTGGATTTCCGCCGTGGCCGAGAGCGGCGCGACGGCGCGCAGATTGGCCGACCAGCCGTCATAGGCGGCCGGAACGGTGGCCGCGACGCGCTGGTCCCCGGGCGTGGTCTGGAAACCGTCGGCCCGGTCCCAGCGGCCGGAAAGCGAGACATAGCCGCCGCCCAGATCCGGCGTCAGGCTGGCGGCCAATTCGGTCGCGTCGCTGCTGCCGTAGAAGGCGCTTGCCCCCAAGACCGGAAGCTGATCGCGCGTGGCGCTGGCGAGTTCGATCGTCCCCGCCACCGCCCCCGCCCCGAACGCGCCGACCCCGCCACCGCGCGTCACGCGGACGGCGGAAAGCCGGTCGGGCACCAGGGCGCTGAAGGGGATATAGCCGAAAAAGGGGTCGGCCATCGGCACGCCGTCCAGCAGCACCAGCGTCCGGCTCGACGCATTGCCGCCCAGGGCGCGCAGCGTCGCCCCCTGCGCCGAGGGATTGGCCGAGCGGCTGTCGGAACGGCGGAACTGCTGGAAACCGGCGACATCGCCCAGCACGCTTTCGATCCGGCCGGAGGCGCTGTCGGTCAGGCGATCCCGATCGATCAGCACCGATCCGTAGGCGGCCGTTCCTGGCGACTGGGACAGCCCCTCCCCCGTCACGACGATGCGGTCCACATCGGGCGCGTCCGTATCGGCCCATGCCATGGCCGGAACGGCCGCCAGCGCGAAGGACAGAAGATATTTCATGGCGCCCTCCCCCTTTTTCCTCTCCTGATGCAGCAGGGGACTTGAGCATCATCCGATCAAGCTGATCGGATGATGCTCCATTTGTCCTTGGTTTTCCGCATTTTCCGAGCCAGCAGGTGATGCCACCTGCTTCGAAAATGCTCTAGGGTTGCGGCCGAAGAACTGTCAAGCGACCCTATGGCCGCTTGACGCGCCCAATATCCTGTCAATCGTCAGCGGATAATCGCGCAGGCGAATCCCGGTAGCGTTGTAGATCGCATTGGCGACCGCCGCGCCCGCGCCGCAAATGCCCAACTCGCCGACCCCCTTCGCCTTCATCGGCGAACTCTTGTCGTCCAGTTCCTCAACGAACAGCACATCCTGTTCGGGGATGTCGGCATGGACCGGCACCAGATATTCGGCCATGTCGTGATTGACGAAGAAGCCGAAGCGCTTGTCCACCACCAGTTCCTCCATCAGCGCCGCGCCCGCGCCCATCGTCATCGCGCCGATCACCTGGCTGCGCGCCGATTTGGGGTTGAGGATGCGCCCGGCGGCAAAGGCCCCGCCCATGCGGCGGATGCGCACTTCGGCGGTGTCGATATCCACGCCCACCTCGCAGAAGTGCGCGCCGAAGGTGGCCTGGGCATAGCGTTTGGCAAGGTCGCCATAATCCATGCTGTCTTCCGCCCACAGCCCCTCGCGGCCGGCCAGCTGCGCCAGCGGCTGCGACTGGTTGCCCAGCCGCACCAGCCCATCCTCGAACAGCGCCTTGTCGGCCGGGAAGCCCGCCTTTTCCGCCAGCTTCGTCCGCAGAGCGGCGGCGGCGGCATAAACGCCCGCGGTGGAGCTGTTGGCGCCCCATTGCCCGCCGGAACCGGCCGATACCGGAAAGCGGCTGTCGCCCAGCCGAACCGTCACCGCATCCAGCGGCACGCCCAGCATTTCCGCCGCCGTCTGGGCAAGGATGGTGTAGCTGCCGGTGCCGATGTCGGTCATGTCGGTTTCGACGATCACCCGCCCCCCGGCATCGACGCCGATGCGCGCGCCCGATTTCATCACCAGATTGTTGCGGAAGGCCGTGGCCACCCCCATGCCGATCCGCCAGCGCCCGTCCCGCACCTGTCCCGGTTTCGGGTTGCGCCGGTTCCAGCCGAAGCGTTCCGCGCCCAGCCGCAGGCATTCCACCAGCTTGCGGCTGGAAAAGGGGCGCTGCGGCCCGGCCTCCGGATCATATTGCACATCGTTGCGGATGCGCAGTTCGACCGGATCGACGCCGCAGGCTTCGGCCAGTTCGTCCATGGCGGCTTCCAGCGCCAGCAGGCCGACCGCTTCGCCCGGCGCGCGCATCGCATTGCCCTCCGGCAGGTCCAGCACCGCCAGCCGGTGCGCGGTCAGCCGGTTGGCGCCGCGATAGAGCAGGCGGGTCTGCTGCGCCGCCGTCTCCGCGCCGCCGCCGGGCAGGTCGCCGGACCAGACCTCATGGGCGATGGCGTCGATCACGCCATTGCTGTCCGCGCCGATCCGGATGCGCTGGATCGTCGCGGGGCGATGGGTGGTGTTGTTGGGGATTTGCGGCCGGGCCAGCGCGACCTTGACCGGGCGGCCGACCTGCCGGGCGCCCAGGGCCGCCAGCAGCGCGTCGGCGCGCAGGAACAGCTTGGCGCCGAAGCCGCCGCCGATAAAGGGCGCGACGATCCGGACGTTTTCCTTGGGGATTTTGAGCGTCGTCGCGATTTCGCCGACATTCCAGGCCACCATCTGGTTGGCGGTCCAGAGCGTCAGCCTGTCGCCGTTCCAGGATGCCGTGGTGGCGTGAGGCTCCAGCATGGCGTGGCTCTGGTCCGGGGTGGTGTAGCTCTGGTCGATCTTCACCGCCGCTTTGGCGAAGGCGCCGTCGAAATCGCCGACCCTGGTGTCCGCCGGGCCACCGAAGCCGCCGGAGGGCGGCGCCGCCCGGTCGCGCTCCGCCGCCAGGTCGAAGCGACCCTTGTCCGGGGCATAATCGATGCGCACCAGCCGGGCCGCGTCGCGGGCATTTTCCAGCGTGTCGGCGATCACCAGCGCCACCGCCTGTTCATAATGTTCGATCTGCGGACCGCCCAGCAGATGGGCGGTGTTCATATCGCCCTTGCCCAGCGGACCGGCATTCTGATGGGTGACGATGCCCAGCACGCCCGGCGCGGCCTGCGCCGCGCGCAGGTCCATGGCGCTGATCCGGCCCTTGGCGATGGCGGAACCGACGATCCAGCCATAGACGGCATTGGGCGCGGCGTCGTGCCGCTCATAGGCATAGGGGGCGGTGCCGGTCACCTTGGCGGCGCCGTCGATCCGGTCGTGGGGAATGCCGATGACGCGGCCCCGGTCGATCGGGTTGGTGGTGGCGGGGCTGTCGAACTTCATGGCTCAAGCCTCCTTCTGCCGGTAGATCGACGCGAGCGTCTGGGCGGTGAGTTGCTGTTTGAACGCATTCTGGGCGGTGGGTGTGGCACCCGCCAGCGCCGCTTCGGCCACGGCCCTGGCGCCTCGGGACGCGGCGGCGTCGGCCTCCGCGACGCGCCAGGGTTTCGCCGCGATGCCGCCGAAGGCGAAGCGGGCCTTGCCGTCTCCCCCGAATATCGCCGCCACCGACACCAGCGCGAAGGCATAGGAGGCACGGTCGCGGACCTTGCGATAGACATGGGTACCACCGAGCGGCCTGGGCAGGGTGACGGCGGTGATGAGCTCGCCGGGCTTCAGCGCGGTCTCGACATGGGGAGTGGCGCCGGGCAGCGTATGGAAATCCGCGATCGGAATGGCGCGGCGGCCGCCGTCGGCGCCCACCGTCTCCACGCTGGCGTCGAGCAGGCGCAGCGCCACCGCCATGTCGGAGGGATGCTGGGCGATGCAGGCGTCGCTGGTGCCAAGGATGGCGAGGCTGCGGCTGATGCCCTTCATCGCGCCGCAGCCGCTGCCGGGCTGGCGCTTGTTGCAGGGCATGCGGGTGTCGTAGAAATAGGGGCAGCGGGTACGCTGGAGCAGGTTGCCGCCCGTCGTCGCCTTGTTGCGGAGCTGCCCCGAAGCGCCCGCGAGCAGCGCGCGGCTCAACACCGCATAGTCGCGGCGCACGGCCTTGTCCGCGGCGAGATCGGTATTGCGAACGAGCGCGCCGATGCGCAGCCCGCCCTCTTCCGTCTTCTCGATCCGGTCGAGGCCGAGATGGTTGACGTCGATCAGATGGGACGGCGTCTCGATCTGGAGCTTCATCAGGTCCAGCAAATTGGTGCCGCCCGCGATGAAACGCGCGCCCTGGGTGGCGGCGGCGGCCTTTGCGGCTTCCTCGACACTGGCGGGGCGGCTGTAGGTGAAGGGCTTCATGCCTGCTTCTCCCCGGCGCATTCGCGAATCGCGGCGATGATGTTGGGATAGGCGGCGCAGCGGCAGATATTGCCGCTCATCCTCTCGCGCACCTCCGCATCGGAAAAGGCGACATGGTCGAGATCTTCGGTCGCATGGCTGGGAATGCCCGCCTCGATCTCCTCCAGCACGGCGACCGCCGAACAGATCTGGCCCGGCGTGCAATAGCCGCATTGATAGCCGTCATGGGTGATGAAGGCGCGCTGCATCGGGTGCAGCTTTTCCGGCGTGCCGAGCCCTTCGACGGTGGTGACGGACTCACCGTCATGCATGACGGCCAGGGTCAGGCAGCTGTTGATCCGCCGCCCCTCGACCATCACCGTGCAGGCGCCGCACTGGCCATGGTCGCACCCCTTCTTCGTTCCGGTGAGGTGCAGATGTTCGCGCAGCGCATCGAGCAGGGTCGTGCGCGGATCGAGCTGAAGATGCACTTCGCGGCCATTCACGGTGAAACTCACGGCGTTCATCGGCGCTCCTTCCTGGCGAGCTGGAGCAGGACCGGCAGGCGCGGCCTGCGCCTGCCCCAGCAGGGGAACAGCGGTTGCGACGGCAGCGCCGCCGCGAAGCAGGCTGCGGCGCGTCCATTGGTCGGCTGTCATGGCGGCACTTCTCCTCAGTCCCAATGCGATACGAAGCGGACGGCAATTATATCCATCGTCCTGCCGAATGGGCGCAGGGAAAGTAACAGATAGCCGTTCAACGCCAAGCGATTAAGGTGCGGCGGCCCGGCGGCGGGGAAAGATCGCGGCGGGGAGAAAAATGAGTTTTCTGCAAATTCCCGCTTGCCGAGGTGCAAAGCCGCTGCTAGTTGCCCCCCACCCGCCGAGAGGGAGACTTCCTCCGGCCGCCAGAGCGGGCGTAGCTCAGGGGTAGAGCACAACCTTGCCAAGGTTGGGGTCGAGGGTTCGAATCCCTTCGCCCGCTCCAGAATTCATAAGAAAATCAATAAATTACAGGAGTGGGCCGAGGCCCAATTTTTGCTGATTTCTTGTGGGCGACCACCGGGCGACCACGCATTGCGGGTGCGTTGGCGTATTTGACAGTCTTTTAACGTTGAGTTCTGTCCCGCGGGGTAAGCCTTCCCCTGCGCTTGAGCCTCGCTTCACGAATCTCAAGCGACCCCTTCTACGGGGCTGCGCCCCGTAACGCCCGATAGAGTAAGAGCGCGGCCGGTTGGCCGTGACGGGTTGAGCGTCACGAGAGAGGCTCGGGACCGACCCGTCGCGGAGAATCGCGATGGCCTATGCACGCACCCACCGTTCCGCGGGTGAGCGGACCGACCTCTACGAACAGATCACCAACCGGATCATCGCCGAACTGGAAGCCGGCCGCGTCCCCTGGGTCCAGCCCTGGGGTTCGTCTGCCGCGAGCATCGGCATGCCCTACAATGCCGTCAGTGATCGGCGATACAGCGGCATCAACGGTGCGCCGTGTCGGCGCGAGAAGAAGGAGGTATCGAATGAACGATCAGGTTCGCTGGTAATGACCTGTATCCACCGGACTAACCTCGGCCAGAAATGGCTGCGACCTCGAAAGAGGCGGGGGACAACAGCATGTCCGGAAAAGGCCCAAAGCGTCGAAGCCATTTGTGGCGCGGCGGGTCAGGATAAGACGTGCATGGCGAAAGCTATACTGCCTGAACCCCAGTTTGCAGCGACTTACACCCGCAGTGGTGCCGTAGAATGGCTGACACGGCACATCGGACGGTCGGAAAGTGCGACGTTTATACTTTCCGCGAGCCGGTCCTCCGACGTTGAGAGGCCCGGTCTACCAGCTCGTCCGACGCATCCTCTGTATGGAGGGGCAAGTGAACGAACGGGGCGCCTAAACACGTCGAAACCTCTCACTCGCGTAAATACGGGATCGCCTTAACAGGACGGCTTCGCCGGACCTGCATGGCGACGGAGCCGTCATAGTACTCGAATGCCCGGCGTAACGGCCGGGACAGTCGCCGGGCGACCGGCGGACGATCGATGCGATAAGCACGGGGCGACCCGCGTGAAACGCCCACCGATCGGGGGAAGGGCGGCAGCTTCCACGATCCGAACGACTCTGACGGGGGCGTGCTAATGCTGCCGGAAACCGTCGAAAAGGCAATCGGATCACTCCCGACCGTGGTGCGGTCGGGCCGGCGGGCCAATGGTCTGTTCCGCCTGATGAAAAGCCCGTCCCTCTGGGATCAGGCCTATCTGAAGGTCGCCGCCAACAAGGGGGCGATGACCCCGGGCATCGATGGACGAACGTTCGACGGCTACTCGCCCGAGAAGGTCCGCTCCATCATTGCTCGGCTATCGGACGGATCATATAAGCCCGCTGCTGTACGTCGTGTCTTGATACCCAAGTCCGACGGTCGCATGCGACCGCTCGGCATACCGACCACGGAGGACAGACTTGTCCAAGAGGTGGTCAGGATCGTGCTCAACCAGATCTACGAGCCCATCTTCCATGATGCGAGCCACGGGTTCCGGGAAGGTCGGTCCTGCCACACTGCGCTGAAAACCATCGGTGCGGTCTGGACGGGCGTCAAATGGTTGGTGGACGTCGATGTTGTCAGCTTCTTCGACAATATCGATCACGCCGTTCTCCTGCGCCTACTCGAAAAGCGGATCGAGGATCCACGC
>NZ_JAKUJY010000080.1 GCF_022664535.1 Sphingobium trunci
TGCAACTGCTTCATCGTCCGCTTCTGCTTGCGGGTGCGGCCCATCTCCCGCTTCAGCCAGGCCGACAGCCGTTCCGCGAACGGGTCCAGCTTGCTCGGGCGCTCGGGCACCTTGAACCGCGGCTCCACTATGCCTGATCGCAGATATTTACGGATGGTATTGCGTGACAGCCCGGTACGCCGCGCAATCTCACGGATCGAGAGATGATCGCGGAAATGCCAGCGCCGGATAACGCTCAATAACGCCATGTCCAACACTCCATGACCCCTCGCTCGTCAAAGCCAGGGGTGAGTTCAACATGGGTCACTTCTCAGTGGAAATATCGGCCCTTCCCGGGTCACTTCTCAACGGTAATCAACA
>NZ_JAKUJY010000081.1 GCF_022664535.1 Sphingobium trunci
TCATCGGGCCTTGCCAATCCCAACTACACGATCGGCTGGCAGGCGGGGACGCTTCGTATATTTCCGGCTTCGCCTGTTATCCGGACGGTCGAGAGTTCAGAGACTGTTCGACGGTCCTGCGCCATGGAGAGAAGGGGCGATGGGCGTGCCACCGCAGGGTCCAAGTTTATGCGCCGATCCGTCCGACGAACATTCGGCCAAGCGGTTACTGCCTGCGTGGCAGGCAATTGAGGCGCGACCATGGGCGGGGATCTTACGACGAGGAAGACTATGCTCGGTTCTCACCTCGCATTTTGAATCATGTCGAAGAGAAGGTGGCTCAACGTGCACTTTCAGTATGCTGCGCGTGGGCATG
>NZ_JAKUJY010000082.1 GCF_022664535.1 Sphingobium trunci
GCGGCCATTCTATAGCGAGACAGGCCGGCCCTCGGTCGATCCTGAACTGATGATCCGGATTCTACTGATCGGCTACTGTTTGGGAATCCGGTCTGAGCGGCGGCTGTGCGAGGAAGTGCATCTCAACCTGGCCTATCGCTGGTTCTGCCGTCTGGGTCTCGACGGGGCGGTGCCTGACCACTCCACATTTTCGAAGAACCGGCACGGCCGCTTTCGGGACAGTGATCTGTTACGGCAGCTGTTCGAGATGACTGTCTCGCGCTGCATCCAGGAAGGTCTGGTTGGCGGTGAAGGTTTTGCGGTGGACGCCAGTCTGATCAAGGCAGACGCGAACCGCCAGCGCGGCGTCC
>NZ_JAKUJY010000083.1 GCF_022664535.1 Sphingobium trunci
GGATCGGCAGGTCCGGTTAAGCGGCAGCCTCGATTCGCATCCGTAAGCCGAGCGCGGGCAGCACCTTGAGCATGGTTTCCAGCGTAGGGTTTCCGTCCGGGCCGAGGGCACGGTAAAGCTGCTGACGCTTGATGCCGGTCTCCTTCGACAGTTCCGTCATGCCATGAGCGCGGGCCACGATACCGATGGCTTTTGCGATGACATGGACATCGCCGGTTGT
>NZ_JAKUJY010000009.1 GCF_022664535.1 Sphingobium trunci
CGCCGGTCCGCTACCCACCCTTTCAGACATTTCATCTCGTCACCCCGGACTTGATCCGGGGTCCCGCTGTCCCTTTGGGCGGACAATTGAGCAGGAAGCGGGATCCCGGATCAAGTCCGGGACGACGAACATCGCAACGGCTGGAATTCACCCCAAAATTCCACCCAATCCAACTTGCGCATCCCCGCCACCGCACCGATAATCCCGCCATGCGCACCACCTACCATTCGGCCACCGTCCGCCTCTATCATCTGAGCGACGCCGACGGCGGCGGTGCGGCGACGACGCTTTTCTACGGCCCGCTGAGCGAAGCGCTGCTGATCGCCGAGCAGCAGCCGCAGGATGTGCAGGACGGCCTGTACCTCGCCACCGACAATGATGTGGTGGCTTATCTCGATCTTATAGAGGGTTAGCTTTCCGCTGCCCTCAAAGCCTCCCGACGCCCGGAACAAAGGCTGCCGAGGCCGGTTGACCCCGCGATGGCGGAGGGCGTCAGTTGCGGCTCTCGCAAGAAGGGCCGCGAGGAGAGAGATGTCATGGTCACGCTGACCCCGCTGGAAGTCGGCCTGGCGCTTCTGGCGCTTGTGCTGGTCGTCGCCATCGCCATCATGATCGTGAACAACCGCCGCCGCGCCCAGCTTCGCGCGCGCTTCGGCCCGGAATATGAACGGACCGTGGAACGGACCGGCAGTTCGCGCAGGGCCGAGGCCGAACTGCACGAACGCGAAAGGCGCGTCGCCGCCTTCACCATCCGTCCGCTGTCGCCGCAGCAGGCCGATGCCTTCACCGGCGCCTGGCTGCATGTGCAGGGGCAGTTCGTCGACGATCCGCAGGGCGCCGTCACCCGGGCCGACGCGCTGCTGACCGAAGTGATGGAAGTGCGCGGCTATCCGATCGCGGATTTCGAGCAGCGCTCCGCCGACCTGTCGGTGGACCATCCCGAAGTCGTCCAGAATTACCGCACCGCCCACGATATCGCCCTGCGGCATGCACGGGGCGAAGCGGATACGGAGGATCTGCGCCGGGCGATGATCCATTATCGCGCGCTGTTCGACGATCTGATCCACGAACCGGTGGATCACCGCATGGCGCCGAGCGTCTCGCGCCTGCGGCAGGACGATCTGCGCAGGCCCGACCCGCGCTGACCGGATAAAGGACCCGTCAAGACGTCCCCTGGGATGCGTTTACGCCCTAACCATCCGCAAAACCGAAGGGCGCGTGGGTCCGCCGGAAATCCTCCGGCAGCATGTCGCGCCCGATCGGCGGGGCGGACCGGGCCATGCACTGGCTGCGATGGCACAGGCGGCAGGTGACGCCGATCGGGGTGGGTTCGGGTACGGCCTCCTCCGTCGCATAGATCAGCCGATGGGCATGCTCCGCCGCGCAGCAGAGTGCGATCGCGCGCTCGACCCTGGGCGCATTCCAGGCCCCGCCGCCCGCCGTCACCGTCCGCGCGATCGAAAAGAAGCGCTGGCCGTCGGGCAGTTCCAGCCATTGCGTCAGCAATTCGCGCGGCCGTTCGAAGGCATGATGCACCGACCAGAGCGGGCATGACCCGCCATGACGGGCAAAGGGAAAGCCCGCCCCGTCCAGCCGCTTGCTGACATTGCCCGCCTGATCGACGCGCAGGAAGAAGAAGGGCACGCGCTCCTGCCCCGGCTTTTGCAGCGTCGTCAGCCGATGCGCGGTCTGTTCGAAACTGGTGCCGAACTGCCGGGCCAGCGCCTCGACATCGTAACGCCGCGCCTCCACCGCCTTGGCGAAGGCGCCATAGGGCATCAGGATCGCCGCCGCCGCATAATTGGCCAGCGCCCGCCGGGTGAGCCGCCGTCCGCCCTCGCTGACGAACTGCCCGTCCTTCAGCAACGCCTCGAAATCGCGGCGCATCTCCAGATAGGCGATCTGCAGGGCGAGCTGATATTGGGTGCTGGCCCCGTCCAGCGCATCGTCCAGCAGCACCGCGTCGCGATGCCGGTCCAGCCGCCGCATCGACCCCGCCATCACATCGGACGGCAGCCGCCGGACGCGGAGGTTATGCCGGGCCTTGAGCCAGGCGGGCAGGCCTCCGGCCGCCTCGGCCTCCGCCGCCAGCCTCTCCCCGGCATCGTCCAGCAACGGAAAGCTGTTGCGCCGCGCGGCCAGAAAGCGGCGGGATTCGGCGACCGGATCGGGCGCGTCGAGGGCGCCGTCCCGCTCCCCGCCTGCCGACCCGGCATCCCGATCGGCCAGCGCCAGCTGCTCCTCGCGATAGGCCGTGTGCAGGCGCAGCAGCGCTTCGGTGATGCCGGGATAATTGACCGCCACATCCCCGGTGGCGAGCGCCGGCAGGTCGATATCGGCGAACATAGGGTCCTTCAGCACCGCCTGCAGGCGCGCGGTCTGCTCGGCCCCGCCGTCCCCCGCCAGCTCGCTCATGTCCATCCGGTAGGTGCGGGCCAGGCGCAGCAGCATGTCGGCGGTCAGCGGCCGCTGGTTGCGCTCCAGCAGCGCGACATAGCTGGCCGAAATCTCCAGGTCCGCCGCCATGTCCGCCTGCGTCAGCCCCAACTCGCGCCGCAGCCTGCGCAGGCGCGGGCCCATGTAGACGGGACGATCCTTGGCCATCTGTTCACGCGCTCCTGTGCAGCCTTTACAACTTTACACGCAAATCTTGTAAAGTTCCACAACTCAACTTCACACCCCCTGCCGCACCCGCGAAAGCCTTTCTAGAAACGCTGTCAGTTCACCACTCCCTTCATGGAATCGAAGCGCATGACCTACCAACAGGAAATCACCAGGGCCGGCACGACCATCAGCGGTCAGGGCCATTGGGACGGCATCGCGGCCGAATCTGTCGCCCGGATGCGTCTCCAGAACCGCTTTCACACCGGCCTCGACATTGCCCGCTACACCGCCGCGATCATGCGCCGCGACATGGCGGCCTATGATGCCGATCCGGCGAACTACACCCAGTCGCTGGGCTGCTGGCACGGCTTCATCGGCCAGCAGAAGCTCATCAGCATCAAGAAGCATTTCGGCACCACCAAGGGCAAATATCTCTATCTTTCCGGCTGGATGGTCGCTGCCCTGCGCAGCGAATTCGGCCCGCTGCCCGACCAGTCGATGCACGAAAAGACCAGCGTTCCGGCGCTGATCGAGGAACTCTACACCTTCCTCAAGCAGGCCGACGCCCGCGAATTGGGCCTGATGTTCCGCGATCTCGACAAGGCCCGCGAGAGCGGCAACGATGTCGAGATCCAGCGGCTGACCAACGCCATCGACCATTATGAAACCCATGTCGTCCCCATCATCGCGGACATCGACGCGGGTTTCGGCAATGCCGAAGCGACCTATCTGCTCGCCAGGAAGTTCATCGAGGCGGGCGCCTGCTGCATCCAGATCGAAAACCAGGTCTCGGACGAAAAACAGTGCGGGCATCAGGACGGCAAGGTCACGGTTCCGCATGAGGACTTCCTCGCGAAGATCCGGGCGGTCCGCTATGCCTTCCTGGAACTGGGCATCGACGACGGCATCATCGTCGCGCGCACCGACTCCCTGGGCGCGGGCCTTACCAAGCAGATCGCCTACAGCCGCGAGGATGGCGATCTCGCCGACCAATATAACAGCTTCCTCGACGTCGATGAGGTCACTGACATCACCACCCTGCGCGGCGACGTCGTCCTGGCCCGCGACGGCAAGCTGTTCCGCCCGAAGCGCCTGCCGTCCAACCTCTTCCAGTTCCGCCCCGGCACCGGCGAGGATCGCGTCGTCCTTGATTGCATCACCTCGCTCCAGAACGGCGCGGACCTGCTGTGGATCGAAACGGAAAAGCCGCATGTCGAGCAGATCGCAGGCATGGTCGACCGCATCCGCCAGGTCATCCCCAACGCGAAGCTGGTCTACAACAATTCGCCCAGCTTCAACTGGACGCTGAACTTCCGCCAGCAGGTTTTCGACCGCTGGACCGCCGAGGGCAGGGATGTCAGCGCCTATGACCGCGCCCGGCTGATGAGCGCGGACTATGATGCAACCGATCTCGGCCGCGAGGCTGACGATAAGATCCGCACCTTCCAGAGGGATGCGGCGGCGCGGGCGGGTATCTTCCATCACCTCATCACCCTGCCGACCTATCACACCGCGGCCCTGTCGACCGACAATCTGGCCAGGGAATATTTCGGCGAGGCCGGGATGCTCGGCTATGTCGAGGGCGTCCAGCGCCAGGAAATCCGCCAGGGCATTGCCTGCGTGAAGCACCAGAACATGTCGGGTTCCGACATTGGCGACGATCACAAGGAATATTTCGCCGGTGAAGCGGCCCTCAAGGCCGGAGGCATCCACAACACGATGAATCAATTTGCAGCCTGAAGGCTGCGGGGGAATCAATCTGCAGCCTGAAGGCCGCAGGGGAATCAGTTTGCGGCCGACAAACCGCTGACCGGTCCGGATCGCGGGAGTGCAGTCTCGCGCGATCAGGGTGGAAGGACTGGACGGCCCGGAGCATCGCGCTCCGGGCCGTTTTTTCATAAGGACAGCTTGTGAAACCCTTTGCCGGTTCCGGCTTTTCCCGCCGGGAGGAGCTGCCTATGCCCGAGGGCCTATTTCAAGCGGAGAAACCGATGTCCTACACCCTCGTCACCGCCAACCGGAATTATTCGAGCTGGTCGCTGCGCCCCTGGGTGCTGATGAAGGCGCTGGAAATCCCCTTCATCGACCGGATCGAACCGTTCGAGGCGGCCGAGAATTATGCCGCCTTCCGCGCCTTCTCGCCGACGGGTCAGGTTCCCGCGCTGATCGACGGCGATTGCACTATCTGGGATTCGCTGGGCATCACCCTCTACCTTGCGGACCGTCATCCCGCCGTCTGGCCGCAGCGGGAGGATGCGCGCGCCTGGGCGCAGTCGGCGGTGGCGGAAATGCACAGCGGCTTTGCGACCTTGCGCAACGATTGCCCCATGAATGTCGGGGTGCGAGTGGAAATGCAGCTCCCTTCGCCCGCGCTGAACCGCAATATCGCCCGATTGACCGAGCTTTGGGGCGAAGGGCTGGCGCGCTTTGGCGGCCCTTTCCTCGCGGGGGAAAGGTTCACGGCCGTCGATGCCTTCTACGCGCCGGTGGCATTTCGGGTGCGGACCTATGGTCTGGAGGTCGGGCCGGTCGCGCGCGGCTGGGTCGATCACATGCTCGCCCATCCGGCGATGCGCGAATGGGAAGCAGCCGCGCTGGCCGAAACTTGGCGCGAGGAAAGCCACGAAGCCGAAATGGGCGCGGCTGGGCGCATCGTGGAGGATTATCGCGCGGCCTGAGAGCCTTTTTTGAAACTGCGCCCTTTGGCGCATCGCGGCACCCGGCCCTTTCCCCCACCCGGCCACCCGTAAGACACTGCCGTTGGGTGGCCGGGTGGGGAGAGGGCTGGCGCCGCCTCCAAATGCATTCCTCCGCGCATTTCCAAACAGGCCCTAACCCGTTGACCTGGCGTCGCCGCAGGCGACCATCGGCAAAAACAGGAAGAATGCGCCGCTTTTCCTCTTTTCCCCTGTCCTGTCCGGGTCTAGGGGAAACGCACTATGGGTAAATCGCGCACGCTGTATGAGAAGATCTGGGACGCGCATGTCGTCGAACGCCGTCCCGACGGAACCTGCCTGATCTATATCGACCGCCACCTCGTCCATGAGGTGACGTCGCCGCAGGCGTTCGAGGGACTCCGCATCGCGGGCCGCAAGGTGCGCCGCCCCGATCTCACGCTGGCCGTGCCGGACCATAACCTGCCCACCACCCCCCGCCGGGACGCGGCGGGCCATCGCATCCCGATCGCCGACCCTGAAAGCGCACAGCAGCTTGCCGCGCTGGAGAAGAACGCGCCTGAGTTCGGCGTGCTCCTGATCGGCGATGCCGATCCGGAGCAGGGCATCGTCCATGTCGTCGGGCCGGAACAGGGCTTCACCCTGCCGGGCACGACCCTGGTCTGCGGCGACAGCCATACCAGCTCCCACGGTGCGCTCGGCGCATTGGCCTTCGGCATCGGCACGTCGGAGGTCGAGCATGTCCTCGCCACCCAGACGCTGCTGCTGAAACAGTCGAAGACGATGGAGGTCGTGGTCGAGGGCGAACTGGGCTATGGCGTCACGCCCAAGGATGTGGCGCTGGCCATATGCGGCCGCATCGGCACGGCGGGCGGCACCGGCTATGTCATGGAATATCGCGGCTCGGTGTTCCGCGACATGTCGATCGAGGGCCGCCTGACCGTCGCCAACATGTCGATCGAGGCGGGCGCGCGCTCCGGCCTGTTCGCGCCCGACGACAAGACCTTCGCCTATCTTAAGGGCCGTCCCATGGCCCCCCGGGACGCGGAATGGGACGCAGCGGTCGCTTACTGGAAGACGCTGCACACCGACGAAGGGGCGGTGTTCGACAAGAGCGTCGTCATCGACGCGGCCGACATCGTGCCCAACGTCACCTGGGGCACCAGCCCCGAAGATGTCGTGCCGGTCACCGGCGTGGTGCCCGATCCGGAGAGCTTCGCCGACGCCTCCAAGCGCGCCGCCGCGCAGAAGTCGCTCGACTATATGGGCCTCGCCGCCGGACAGCGGATGGAGGATGTCGCCATCGAGCATATCTTCATCGGCAGCTGCACCAACAGCCGGATCGAGGATCTGCGCGCCGCCGCCGACCTGCTCAGGGGGCGCCACATCGCCAGCGGCATCAAGCATGCCATGGTCGTCCCGGGTTCCGGACTGGTCAAGCGCCAGGCCGAAGCCGAGGGGCTGGACCGCATCTTCACCGAGGCCGGTTTCGAATGGCGCGAGCCGGGCTGTTCGGCCTGCCTCGGCATGAACCCGGACAAGGTGCCCGCCGGGGAGCGCTGCGCCTCGACCAGCAACCGCAATTTCATGGGCCGGCAGGGGCCGGGGTCGCGGACGCATCTCGTCTCGCCCGTCATGGCCGCCGCCGCCGCCATCACCGGCCATCTGACGGACGTGCGCGCATTGATGGGTGAAAAGAGGCAGGGAGAGGTGGTCGCATGAAAAAGGTCTTCTGGCTGCTGGCGCTGGGCGCGCTGGCCAGTGCCGCCATGGCGGCAACATTGGGGCGGGCGGAAGACACGCCGCACCGGGCTACCAAACAGGTACATTGATGGAAAAGCTGAATATCGTCGAGGGCAAGGCCTATCCGTTCGGGATGAAGAATGTCGATACCGACATCGTCATCCCGGCGCATTGGCTCAAGACCATCAGCCGCGCGGGCCTGGGCAAGGGCGCGTTCGAGGTGTTGCGCAAGGAACCGGGCAATGTCTTCGACGACCCGGCCTATGCGGGCAGCCCGATCCTGATCGCGGGCGACAATTTCGGCTGCGGGTCCAGCCGCGAACATGCCGCCTGGGCGCTTGCGGACCTTGGCATCAAGGTGGTGATCGCGCCCAGCTTTTCCGACATCTTCTCCGGCAATGCCTTCAAGAACGGCATCTTGGCCGTGGTTCTGCCGCAGGCGGCGATCGACCGGCTGATGGAGGTCGCCCGAACCCCCGATCCGATCCATGTCGATCTGGAGCATCAGACGGTCACGACCCGGTTCCAGGACCGCTTCGCGTTCGAGATCGATCCTTTCCGCAAACATTGCCTGATCGGCGGCCTGGACGAGATCGGCCTGACCCTGGGCCAGGCGGACGCGATCGGCGCCTTCGAGGCGAAGGATGCGGGCGCGCGCCCCTGGCTCGTTCCGGCCGTTGCGTAAGCGGCGCGACCGACCTATTTCGGATATATCAATCCGCTTATTGTACAGGGCACAGGCATGACGACCTTCGACGACCGTGAAAAGGCCTTTGAAAACATGTTCGCGCACGACCAGGAGATGCAGTTCCGCATCCAGGCGCGGCGCAACCGTCTGCTCGGCGAATGGGCGGCGGCGAAGATGGGCCTGACGCCCGAAGAGACCGACGCCTATGCCAAGGCGGTGGTGCAGGCCGATTTCGAGGAAGCGGGCGATGAGGACGTCATCCGCAAGCTGCTGGGCGACATGACGCAGGCCGGGATCGACATCGACGAAGCGGGTGTCCGCGCGGCCCTGGACGAGCAGCAGGTGATCGCCCGCCGCATGTTCATCGAATAAGCCGGGGGTCGATTGCCGTGCCGATGGCCGCCGAAGACATTGCCGAGATGATCCGCGCCGCGATCCCCGATGCGGAGGTCGAGATCACCGATCTTGCCGGAGACGGCGACCATTATGCCGCGCGCGTCGTTGCGGAAAGCTTCCGGGGCATGAGCCGTGTCGCGCAGCAGCGCGCCGTCTATGCCGCGCTGGGCGGACGCATGGGCGGCGTGCTTCACGCCTTGCAACTCACCACCGCCGTTCCCAATTAACGGCAATCAGACATAGTGTGCGCCCTGAAAGCATGGCGCCTGACAGGAATGGACCATCCAATGACCGACGCCGTGCAGCAGCGGATCGCCGAAATCGTGAACGGCAATGATGTCGTGCTTTTCATGAAGGGCACGCCGCTCTTCCCGCAATGCGGCTTTTCCAGCCGGGCGGTGGCGATCCTCGATCATCTGGGCGTCGCCTATGAAAGCGTGGACGTGCTGCAGGACCAGGGCGTGCGCCAGGGCATCAAGGCCTTTTCCGACTGGCCGACCATTCCGCAGCTCTATGTGAAGGGCGAATTTGTCGGCGGCAGCGACATCATGATGGAAATGTACGAGGCGGGCGAATTGCAGCAGCTCATGACCGATCAGGGCGTCGCTTCGGCCAGCTGAACTTCGTGCGATCAATGACAGAAGGCGGTCCGGTTTCCGGGCCGCTTTTTTGTTGGAGGTGTGGTGCGACCGGGTGGGGGAGGAGGCGGAGACGGCCTCATCCCCCGGTAGGTGAACGGTCGGGAATGGCCCTCGCGTCGCAAGCGGCATGCCAATCCGCTCAAATCACGCAGATCCGGCCAGGACGAAGGTTAACCGCCAAAGCGCTGCGCCGCGCCCTGTAAAGCAGGCCGACAATCCGCCCCGCCAACCCTCGCCCGGCCTACTTGACTACAACTGTAATCAATGTGATTACATCTGTAGTCGAGTCGGGAGCAAAGGGTCGTCCGGTGAGCGAGAAGATCAGCGAGGCGGAACTGGTGGTGATGGAGGCGCTGTGGGAGCGTTCGCCCCTGACCGCCGCCGATGTCGCCGACAGGGTCGCGGCGGGCCGCGACTGGAGCGTCCAGACCGTCAAGACGCTGTTGTCCCGCCTGATGGCGAAGGACATCATCGGCGCCGATCAGGACGGGCGGCGATTTTTGTATCGCCCGCTTGTCGCGCGGGAGGAGTATGTTGCCAGCGAGTCGGGGCGGCTGGTCAACCGGCTGTTCGGCGGGCGCGTCTCGCCGCTGGTGGCCCAGCTCGCCAGCCAGGACCAGTTGACGGCGGAGGATATCGCCGAGCTTGAGGAAATCCTGAAGGGATTGAAATCATGAGCGTCTGGATCGCTGAAACGCTGATCGCCACGACCCTGCTGATGGCGCTGGTCATGCTGCTGCGGCGTCCGGTCGCGCGCTGGCTGGGGGCGGGGGCGGCCTATGCGCTGTGGCTGCTGCCGCTGGCGCGGATGGTGCTGCCCGCCCTGCCGCGCGAGGTCGCCAGTCCTTCGCCCTTGCAGCTTGCGGTCGATCAGGCCGGGATCATGACGATGCTGAACGCGGCGCCGGCGCAGATGGAGGTTGCCGCCCCGGCGCGATGGACCATGCCCTGGCTGGAAATCGGTGCGTCCGTCTGGCTGCTGGGCGTGCTGCTGTTCCTGGCCGTGCAGCTGGTCGGCTATGGGCGTTTCCGCCATCTCATCCTGCGGGGCGAAACGCTGATCGCGCAGGAAGGCCGCATCCGCATCGTCACCAGCCCGCGCGCGGGCGGTCCGCTCGCCTTCGGCGTGCTGCGGCCGACCATCGTCCTGCCCGCCGATTTCGCCCTGCGCTTCGACCCGCAGGAACAGGAGATGGCGATCGCACATGAGCGCGCCCATCATGAACGCGGCGATCTGGCCGCCAATATGATCGCGCTGCTGCTGCTGGGCCTGCACTGGTGCAATCCGGTCGCCTGGATCGCCTATCGCGCCTATCGCGCGGATCAGGAACAGGCCTGCGACGCGCGGGTCCTGTCGCTCTATGGGCAGGACCAGGCCCATATCTATGGCCGCGCCATCCTGAAGGCTGCCGGTGGGCGGCAATTTGCCGGAGCCTGCCATCTCAATCGCGTCACTGCGCTCAAAGGGAGGCTGAAAATGCTCTCTAACCATGAAATGTCGCTGCGCCGGATCAGCTGGGGCATGGCGGCGGTCGCCCTGGTGACTGCGTCCGGCTTGGCGCTGACCGCTTCGGGAAGCCGCGCGGCGCAACAGGTCGCGGCGATCACGGACAAGGTCGATTCGATGAACTTCGGCCGCCTCGCCGATCTGGTCGCGCAGCCCGCCTCCGCCGGCGAGATGGCTGTGGCCCAACCCTCCGAAGCACCCGCAGCGCCATCGGCCCCGGCGCTTGCCGCTCATGGAAAGGCAACCCCCAGCGCGGACGACATTCCGCCCGTTCCCACCGCTCCCCCGGCTCCGCCCGCCCCGGCCGTGGCCATCGCTCCGCCTGCCCCGCCGGCTCCTCCCATGCCGCCCATGGATGTGCGGGACGGCGGTGACGGCGACACGCACATGATCCCCAGCGAAGCCGAAATCCGCCGCATGGTGCCCCATGTCGACGTCGCTGACGGCTGCGAGGGCGGCAAGAGCGTCAATCAACGGGAGACGGTGGATGCCGACGGCCGCCGCCATATCCGGATCCGCATCTGCCAGGCGCAGATCGAGGCGCAGGCGCATAGCGCCGCCCGCGCCGGATTGATCGCCGCCCGTGCCCAGATCGCTGCCGCCATGAAGATGTCGGACAAGGTCAAGGCCGATGTGCTGCGCGATCTCGACCGGGAGATCGCGCATATGGACGGCGAGGAATAGGGTTCAGACCGCGACGACTTCCGGCAGGATCGCGTCGAGCAGCAGCATGCCCGCGGGCAGCACCGTCAGGCGCTGACCCTCCCGCCGGATCAGGCCGTGCGGAGCCAGCCGGGCGACGGCTTCCGCATCGATCAGTGCATCGGCCGGCAGGCCCGACAGCCTCGCGATCCGATCCAGATCGACCCCTTCGGCCAGCCGCAGCCCCATCAGCAGCGCCTCCCGCGCCCGGTCCGCGGCTTCAAGCGGGTCTTCGCTCTGCAGGCCATGCCCATTGCGCGCGACCGCATTCATCCAGTTTTCCGGCTTCCTGTGCCGCAGCGTCGCCAGCCCCCCGCGCCGGCCATGCGCCCCCGGCCCGATGCCAGCATAGTCGCCATAGCGCCAGTAGGTAAGGTTGTGGCGGCTTTCCTGTCCCCTGCGGGCATGGTTGCTGATTTCATAGGCGGGAATGCCCGCCGCCGCCGTCATCGCCTGCGTCTGTTCGTAGAGAGTGGCGGCATGGTCGGGATCGGCGGGGCTCAGTTTCCCCTGCGCCACCAGCGTCGCAAAGCGCGTCCCCGGCTCGATGGTGAGCTGATAGAGCGAGAGATGATCGGTGCCGAAGGACAGGCCGCGCGCCAGCTCTGCTTCCCAATCCGCCTCGCTCTGGCCGGGACGGGCGTAGATGAGGTCGAAATTCACGCGGCCGAACACCGACTGCGCCACCTCCAGCGCCGCGAGCCCCTCGCGCACGTCATGGGCGCGGCCCAGGAAATGCAGCGCATCATCCTCCAGCGCCTGCAGGCCCAGCGACACCCGGTTCACCCCCGCCGCCGCCAGATCGGCAAAGCGCGCCGCCTCGACCGAGCTGGGATTGGCCTCCAGCGTGATCTCGATGTCGGTCGTCGGCGTCCAGTGCTGCGCCGCCGCGTCGATCAGCAGCTCGACGATTTGCGGGGGCATCAGCGAAGGCGTGCCCCCGCCGAAGAAGATGGAGGAAAGCGGCCGCCCACCGTTCAGCGCCGCTTCATGCGCCAGATCCCTCAGCAACGCCTCGCGCCAGGCATCGGTGTCGATGTCCGCCCGCACATGGCTGTTAAAATCGCAGTAAGGACATTTCGAAACGCAAAATGGCCAATGCACATATAAAGCCATGGGGGCAGAGGCATCGGGCGCGGGGATAAAAGGGTCGGGCGACATGAGTGGGGGTCTTCTTAAAGCCGTTTGGCCCGCGCGGCTAGCGCTGGCGGCGCTGATGCTGGCCGGGGCGGCGGGGCGGGGCGATGCGGCGCCGTCGGACGAAGCCCGCGCCATGCCCCCGGCGATGCCCGCTTCCTATTATGGCATGGAGGAAGCCGACCGGGACGATGATCTGCTGCGCGACGTCGCGCTGGGCATGCAGAATGAAGAGCGCGAATCGCTGGGACTTGCGCCGCTGGCGTGGGACAGCGCGCTGGCAGCGGACGCCGCGCGCTATGCGCGGGAGATGGCGCAGACCAACATCTTCCGCCATTCGCCGCGCACCAGCCGCGCCGTTCCGAGCGGCGAAAATCTCTGGATGGGATCGCGCGGCCTCTATGATTATGAAGTGATGGTCGGGTCGTTCCTGGACGAAAAGCGCTATTTCCGGCGCGATGGCAAGCTGCCCGATCTCAGCTCGACCGGCCGCTGGGAAGATGTCGGCCATTATACCCAGATCATCTGGCGCGACACGCGCAAGGTCGGCTGCGCCCTCGCCGCAGGTCAGAGCTACGATTATCTCGTCTGCCGCTATTTCCCCGCCGGCAACGTCTTCGGCCAGAACCCGCTGGACCGGGACGACAGCGCGCCGTCGCGCTATGCCAGCGGCGGGCGCTGACCGGAGCGACCCGTCAGGCCGTTTTTCAGAAGACCGCCGCCACCAACTGCCTGAACGCGTCGGCGCGATGGCTCATGCCATGCTTCTTCTCCGGCTCCATTTCGCCGAAGCTGATCGCATGGCCGTGCGGCTGGAAGATCGGGTCATAGCCGAAACCCTTGTCCCCGCGCGGCGGCCAGGTGATGGTGCCGTCGACCCGGCCCTCGAACACCTCGACATGACCGTCCGGCCAGGCCAGCGCCAGGGCGCAGACGAAATGGGCGTCATGGCCCGCATCCGGTCCCTTGGCCGCGATATTGTCCCACACCAATTGCATGGCGAGCCCGAAATCCTTCGAAGGGCCAGCCCAGCGCGCGGAAAAGATGCCGGGATCGCCGTTCAGCGCCTCGACGCACAGGCCGCTGTCGTCGGCCAGCGCGGGCAGGCCGGAAAGGTCCGCCGCCTGCATCGCCTTCAACTCCGCATTGGCGATGAAGGTCGTGCCGGTCTCGTCCGGCTCGGGCAGGTCCAGCGCGGCGGCCGACACGGTCTCGATGCCATAAGGCGCCAGCAATTCGCCGATTTCGCGCACCTTGCCGGGATTGTGGCTGGCAATCACCAGCCTGCCCGGCCCCAGCTTGCGGATCGCCTGTTCCTGTCCGAATTCGTCGCTCATTTTTTCATCCTACGGCCGCGTTGGGCGAAGTCGAGATGATTTCTCGACTTCGCCCATCCAGCTTTCAGCGGCCGGTCGCCCGGTCCTGCGCCGCGAAGATCTGCGCGCAGCCGATGCGGGCGAGGCGCAGCAGGCGGAGCAGTTCCTCCTCCTCATAGGCTGCGCCCTCGGCGGTCGCCTGCACCTCGGCGAACTTGCCGTCGCCGGTCAGGATCAGGTTGGCGTCGGTTTCGGCATTGCTGTCCTCGGCATAGTCGAGGTCGAGGACCGGCGTGCCGTTGTAGATGCCGCAACTGATCGCCGCGACCTTCTGCACGATCGGGTCTTCCTTGAGCGCGCCGGACGCCAGCAGCTTGTCGATGGCGATGCGCAGCGCCACCCAGCTTCCCGAAATGGCGGCGGTCCGCGTGCCGCCATCGGCCTGGATCACGTCGCAATCGATGACGATCTGGCGCTCGCCCAGCTTTTCCATGTCGACCACGGCGCGCAGCGACCGGCCGATCAGGCGCTGGATCTCCTGGGTCCGGCCGGACTGCTTGCCCTTGGCGGCCTCGCGGCTGCCGCGCGTATGGGTGGCGCGGGGCAGCATGCCATATTCCGCCGTGACCCAGCCCGAACCCTTGCCGCGCAGGAAGGGGGGCACCTTTTCCTCGACGGAGGCGGTGCAGAGGACGCGGGTGTCACCGAAGCTGACGAGGCAGCTGCCCTCGGCATGGATGGTGAAGCCGGGTTCCATGGTGATCTCGCGCATCTGGTCGGGCGCGCGGCCGGAAGGACGCATAAAATTTCTACTCCGAAGCGTTGGTCGGGTGCGGCATAGAGCATCGCGCAAAAAAGTGGGAACCGGTTTTTTGCAAAAAGCGATGCGACCTCCAAACAAACTGCATCGCGCAAAAAAGTGGGAACCGGTTTTTTGCAAAAGTGATGCGACCCCCAAACAAACTGCATCGCGCAAAAAGGTGGGCGAGCCGGAGTCCCGCGCCTCCGGCTCGGGTTTTTTGCAAAAGCGATGCGACCACCGGATAAGCATGGCAGGCCGACAGGTCTGAATGGCGATCGGTCCTGGAGCATTTTCCAGTTCACCGTTGACGATCAACGGCTCGGAAAATGCGGTATGAAAAAACAAGAGCGTTTTCGCTCAAAGTGAAAACGCTCTAAAGAGCGGGCATGTGGATGAAAGCGATCATGATCTTTGCCGCCACGGCGCTGCTGGGCGCCTGCGCGACCGAGCAGGCCGAACTGGAAAAGCCCAAGGCGGCAGGCGACACGATTCGATTTTCCGCCGGTCCCTGTTTCGGCGCCTGCCCCAGCTACACGCTGCGGGTGACGCCGGACGGCTCGGGCCTCATCGAGCCGCAGCGCTTCACTGCCATTCCGGGGCCGACCCGCTTCACCGTGACGCCGCTGCAATATCGCCGCTTCCGCGCCGCGCTGGCGCCGTTCCGCCCCGCGCAGGGGACGGTCAGGCGCATCGGGCAGGGGGAGAATTGCACCCGCTTCGCCACCGACATGCCGAGCTATGTCATCGAATGGACGCGCGGCGAAGCGCCTCCCACCAGGCTGGAATATCAGTCGGGCTGCATGGATGCGGGCTATGGCAGGCTGCGCGCCACGATCGCGTCGATCCCCAGGATGCTCGACGTCGCGGCGATGGTGAAGCCGCAATCCGCCAGGAGCAAGGGACGGCGGGCTTGAGCGCGGCGGATTGCTTGCCTAGATAGATCGGATGGCGGTCACCCCGATCACCGAATTGAACGAGCGCGCGCGGGACGTTTTCCGCCTGGTGGTCGAGAGCTATCTCGGCACCGGGCTGCCCGTCGGCTCGCGCACGATCAGCAAGCTCGCATCCCTCAGCCTGTCGCCTGCCTCCATCCGCAACGTGATGCAGGATCTGGAGGAACTGGGCCTGCTTGCCGCGCCGCATACCTCGGCGGGGCGGATGCCGACCGAAACCGGCCTGCGCCTGTTCGTCGACGGGATGATGCAGGCGGCGCAACCCTCGGTCGAGGAACGCCGCGCGATCGAGGCGGGCATTGCCGAGGGGGGACCGATCGAGGAGGCCCTGTCCGCCGCCACCGCCGCGCTTTCCGGCCTGTCCGCCTGCGCGGGCATCGTCATGGTGCCCAAGCGCGAGCCGGTGCTGCGGCAATTCGGCTTCGTGCCCTTGAACGAACGGCAGGCGCTCGCCGTGCTGGTGGGACAGGACGGGTCCATCGAGAATCGCGTGGTCGATCTGCCGCCTGGCGTCACGCCGATGATGCTGAACGAAGCGGCCAATTTCATGTCCGCCCGCTTCGGCGGGCTGACTCTCGCGCAGGCGGGCGAGGCCCTGCAGCGCGAACTGGAGCGCGAACGGCACGCGCTGCAGGGCGCGGCGCGCGAGTTGGTGGAGCGCGGCATCGCCATCTGGTCGCAGGATGCCGACGACCGCCCGGTGCTGATCGTGCGGGGGCAGGCGCATCTGCTGGACGACGGCACGGCGGCCGATCTGGAACGGGTGCGGCAGTTGCTGGAACAGCTGGAGGGCAAGCAGGAGATTTCCCGCCTGCTGGAAAGCGCGCTGGCGGGCAGCGCGACCAAAATCTTCATCGGGTCGGAAAACAAGCTCTTTTCCCTTTCGGGTTCTTCGGTCATAGCCGCGCCTTACCGGAGCGGTGACGGCCGGGTGGTCGGCGTGGTCGGCGTAATTGGCCCCACGCGCTTGAACTATGCGCGGGTGATCCCCATGGTGGACTTCACCGCGCAGACGCTGTCGAGATTGATGAGATGACCGAAGACAAACAGAATATCGAAAATACCGAACTGGTGGACGAACTGCCCGAGGATGCGGCGCCCGCTGGCGACGCCGCGGCGGAACGGATCGCCGCCCTGGAACATGAGCTGGCGGCCGCCAGACAGGATGTCCTCTACGCCCATGCCGAAACGCAGAATGTGCGGCGGCGGCTGGAAAAGGAACTGGCCGACGCGCGCGCCTATGCCGCGACCGCCTTTGCCCGCGACATGCTGTCGGTGGCCGACAATCTGGGCCGCGCGCTCCAGGCGATCCCCCCCGACCTGCGGGAAGATGAGAAGTTCAAGGGTCTGGTCGCAGGCCTGGAAGCCACCGGCCGCGAACTGGAAGGCGTGTTCGGGCGCAACGGCATCGAGAAGCTGGTGTCGGTCGGCCAGCCGCTCGATCCCAACAAGCATCAGGCGATGATGGAAGTCCCCTCCACCGATGCCGAGCCGGGCACGGTGCTGGTGGAGATGCAGGCGGGCTATACGATCAAGGACCGGCTGCTGCGTCCCGCTCTGGTCAGCGTGGCGAAGAAGCCCGACTGATCGCTGCACAGGCTTGAGGAAAAAAAGGCCCGCCGGACGGTAGTTCGGCGGGCCTTTTCCTTTGTCGCGGGCAGGTAGGGGAAAGGAAGGATATCGTCCCGCCATGCAGGAGCATGATGGCATGGCTGGCACGAACGATATAAAAAGATATATCGCAACTCTTGACGCTGATCGTTTTTAAGATATATCTCAAAGCATCATGAAACAGTTTACAGACTCACATATGCATTTTCATCCTTCTCGTCGCGAACGCGGCCATCATGGCCATGGGCGTTCGCACAGCCGCTTTTTCGGGCCGGAGGGTTTCGATCGCGGCGGTTGGGGCGGCCGTTTCGACGGTGGCCCGCCGGGAGGCGGCCGGGGCGGGCCGTTCGGCGGGGGACGGGGTGGCCGTCGCCGCCTGTTCGGCAACGACGCACTCAAGCTCATCCTGCTGACGCTGATCGCGGAAAGCCCGCGCCACGGCTATGACCTGATCCGCGAGATCCAGGCGCTGTCGGGCGAGGTCTATGGGCCCAGTCCGGGTGTCGTCTATCCGACGCTGACGCTGCTGGCGGACATGGACCTGATCGCCGAGCAGCCGGGCGAAGGCAGCCGCAAGCTGTTCGCCATCACCGAGGCGGGCACGGCCCATCTCGCCGAACATGAAGCGGGCGTAGGCGAGGTCATGGACCGCCTGCGGTCGCTGGCGCAGAAGGCGGAACGCACCGACGGCGCGCCGATCCGCCGCGCGATGCACAATCTGTCGATCGCCGTGCGCCACCGCCTCGAAAAGGAAGGGGCCGACGCGCAAACCATGTTCGACGTCGCGTCCCTGATCGACGAGGCCGCCAGCAGGATCGAAAGGCTCTGACATGACCGTGACAGCCCATGTGCCCACCGCCAGCGGCAGCCGCTACCTCCAGCAATTATGCAAGCATTGGAGCCACAAGTTCGAGACCCGGTTCGACGCGCAGCAGGGCAGCATCGCCTTTCCCATGGGCGCGATCCGGCTGGCGGCCGGTCCGGATGCCCTGACCGTCACCATCGAACCGCAGGACGGCGCCGATGTCGAGCGCTTCAAGCAGGTGGTGGCCGAGCATCTGGATCGCTTCGCCTTCCGCGAAGCCCCGCTGACGTTCGACTGGCGTTAGGATCGCGAAGACCTCGCCTCTCCGCTCCCGCGGGCGGGAGGGGCCGGGGTGGGCCAGCAATGGCTGAAGATTGCGCTCCTGCCTGCCGCTCACCGGCGCTTCTGAAAATTTTCCCTGTCCTACAGGCAGCCCGCTACGTTAAGCTCGCGACGGCTCTTTGACAGGTAAATCGCAAACGGGAATTCCGGCAAAGGCGCCCCTTTCCGGCGTCCCTCATAGTGTCACCTATGTCACCCAAATCCTGTTCCGGCGGCCTGCTATTTGCGCGGAATGCGCCGGGCGCTCGCCAGATGATGCGCATGGGTGATGGCGACGGCCAGCGCGTCGGAGGCATCGGGCCCCGCGACCTTGGCACCGGGCAACAGGCGGGCCACCATGGCGTGGACCTGTTCCTTGGAGGCGTTGCCGACGCCGACCACCGATTTCTTGACCAGCCGGGCGGCATATTCCCCGACCTCCATGCCGGAACGGGAGGCGGCAAGCAGCACCACGCCGCGCGCCTGGCCCAGTTTCAGCGTCGATTGCGGGTTCACATTGACGAACACCTCCTCGACCGCCGCGCTATTGGGCTGATGTTCGAGGATCAGGTCGGTCAGCGCCAGATCGAGGACCAGCAGCCGCGATGCCAGCGCCATTTCGGAATCGGTTTTGATCTGGCCATTGGCGATATGGGTCAGGCGATTGCCGTCAGCGGCGATCAGGCCCCATCCGGTGGTGCCAAGGCCGGGATCGAGGCCGAGGATGATCATGACGGGGGAAGCAGGCGAAGGCGCGGAAAGGCCCGGGAGAAGGATGCCGGCCGGCCATCCATGAAGGAGAAAGCCGGCCGTTCCTTTTCCGCGTTGCCGCGCCCTGGCGTGAAATGCACTTAGCCCAGCTTTTCCATGACTTCGTCCGGGACTTCATAATTGCCCCAGACGGTCTGGACGTCGTCATCATCTTCCAGCGTGTCGACCAGCTTCATCAGCGTCGCGGCATTGCCTTCGTCGACTTCGACGGTGGTTTGCGGCTTCCAGGCGAGCTTGGCGCCTTCGGCCGGGCCGAGCTTGGCTTCCAGCGCCCTGGCGACTTCGTGCAGCGCGTCCATGGCGGTCCAGATCTCATGCTCGTCCTCATTGGAGGACACATCGTCCGCGCCCGCTTCCAGCGCTGCCTCGAAGACGGCGTCGGCATCGCCCGCTCCCGCCGGATAGGTGATGAGGCCCATGCGGTCGAAACCATGGCTCACCGCGCCCGAAGCGCCCAGATTGCCGCCATTCTTCGAAAAAGCGGTGCGGACGTTGGTGGCGGTGCGGTTGCGGTTGTCGGTCAGCGCCTCGACGATGATGGCAACGCCGCCGGGGCCATAGCCCTCGTAGCGGATTTCCTCGTAATTCTCCGTGTCGCCGCCGATCGCCTTGTCGATGGCGCGCTGGATATTGTCCTTGGGCATGGACTGCGCCTTGGCGGCGTTGATCGCCAGGCGGAGGCGCGGGTTCATGTCCGGGTCGGGCATGCCCATCTTCGCCGCGACGGTGATTTCGCGGCTGAGTTTGGAGAACATCGAGGAGCGCTTCTTGTCCTGCGCGCCCTTGCGATGCATGATGTTCTTGAATTTGCTATGGCCGGCCACGGCCTGCTCCTAAACTTGTCTGTTTGTCCGAAGCGCGCTCTCTAGCGGGCGCATCGGCCAAGCGCAACTCAGACGAGGATGGCGGTGCCGGAGGCCGCGACCATCAGCATGGATCCGCTGGAGCCGACCCTTTCATGATCCAGGTCGACGCCGACCATCGCATCGGCGCTCTCCTATGTTGCGGCCTTCATTCGATCCCAAGTGCGGACTTGTAGGTTTCCAGCAGCGCTTCGGCTTCCATGCGGGCGTTGCGCTCCATCTTGCGCAGGCGCACGATCGACCGCATGGTCTTCACGTCGTAGCCGTTGGCCTTGGCCTCCAGATAGACGTCCTTGATGTCGTCGGCGATGCCCTTCTTTTCCTCTTCCAGGCGCTCGATGCGCTCGATGAAAAGGCGTAGCTGTTCGGCGGCGACATTGCCATCGCTCATGAAGAATCTCCAGTCAGTGTGAATCGGTTGGCGAACGCCTCTAGAGCATTTTCACTTGGCGTGAAAATGCTCATCCTTTCTTCGATGCCGCATTTTTCCGCGCCGGGTGCCAAGGGATCGCCTGGCTGGAAAGGTCCCTAATGGCCGTCGGCGTTCTTCGCCACGCTCTCCTGCATCCGGGCGATCTGTTCCGGGGTTGCCTCGTCCTGATAGCGGGCCTTCCACTCGGCAAAGGGCATGCCATGGATGATTTCCCGGGCCTGATCCTTGCCGAGCGTGCCGTCAGCTTCAGCGATCCAGTCGGCCAGGCAATTGCGGCAGAAGCCCGCCGCGCCCATCAGGTCGATATTCTGAACATCCTTGCGGTGCTGCAAATGCGCCACCAGCCGACGGAAGGCGGTTGCGGCCACGGCATCTGTGAGTATGTTGTCGCTCACGGCGAACCTTTCGCTGATCTACATCATCCTGTCGTGCAGCACGGATAATCGAAAACCGCGCCCTGGCAACCCAGCGGCGATCATGACGGTCAGGAGACAAGAGGAATGACGAAGTTACCGCCCCGTTCGCGCAAGGTCCGCATCCTCGCGACCCTTGGTCCCGCGAGCGACAGTCCGGAAATGATCCGGGCGCTCTTTGTCGCCGGGGCCGACGCTTTCCGCATCAACATGAGCCATGGGTCTCATGAAGACCATGCCGCGCGTATCGCGACGATCCGGGCGCTGGAAAAGGAATTTGCCCGTCCGACGACGATTCTGGGCGATCTGCAAGGGCCCAAGCTGCGTGTCGGCACGTTCGAGCGTGGGCTGGCCGTGCTGGAAACCGGCACGGCCTTCGTGCTCGACAGCGATGCGACGCCGGGCGATGCGACCCGTGTGAACCTGCCGCACCCGGAGATTTATGCGGCGCTGGTGCCCGAAACCCGGTTGCTGCTGGATGACGGCAAGATGGTGTTGCGGGTCAAGAAGGTGGCGGCCGACCGGATCGACACCATCGTCGAGGTCGGCGGCACGCTGTCCAACCGCAAGGGCGTGAATGTGCCCGACGTGGTGGTGCCGGTGCCCGCGTTGACCGAAAAGGACCGGCGGGACTTGAGCTTCGCGGTCGAACAGGGCTGCGACTGGATCGCCTTGAGCTTCGTGCAGCGGCCGGAGGATCTAGCCGAGGCGCGCAAGCTGATGGGTGGCTATGGCGCCCTGATGGCGAAGATCGAAAAGCCCTCCGCCGTGCAGCGGCTGGAGGAGATCATAGAATTGGCCGACGGGGTGATGGTGGCGCGCGGCGATCTGGGCGTGGAATTGCCGCCGCAGGCCGTGCCGCCCCTCCAGAAGCAGATCGTCGCGACCGCGCGGCGCATGGGGCGCCCGGTGGTGGTGGCGACGCAGATGCTCGAATCGATGATCAAGGCGCCGACCCCGACCCGCGCGGAGGTGTCCGACGTGGCGACGGCGGTCTATGATGGTGCTGACGCGATCATGTTGTCGGCCGAGACGGCGGCGGGCGACTGGCCGGTGGAGGCGGTCGCGATGATGGACAGCATCGCCCATAGCGTCGAGCGCGATCCGGGTTATTTCGCGCGGCTGCACTTTACCGAGACGAAGCCTGATCCGACGACCGCCGACGCGCTGGCCGAAGGCGCGGGTGGCATCGTGTCCGTCGTTGGCGCGAGCGCCATCACCTGCTTTACCTCTTCTGGCAGCACCGTGCGCCGCGTCGCGCGCGAGCGGCCGATGACGCCGATTCTGGCGCTGACGCCGCGTCAGGACACGGCGCGCAAGCTGGGGCTGACCTGGGGTGTGCATGCCGTGCGGACCAAGGATATCGGCACGTTCGAGGAAATGATCGGTAAGGCCCGGCGCATGGCGCTGCGCCATGACATGGTGGAGAAGGGCGGCAAGATCGTCGTGCTGGCCGGTGTGCCTTTCGGAACGCCTGGATCGACCAATGTGCTGCATGTCGCCGCCATTCGCGGCGATGAGCTGAGGGGCCGGGAAGAAGGCTAGGGCCGTCGATATCGGCCCTGGCGGCCGGCAGATGGCGCTTTCCCGTGCTTCCGGTGCTCCCCTGCTTCTAGCGGGCCGCGCTCCGGCTCGTCATCATCTGAATGTCGATCGGTCCCAAAGCAGGTCCAGCGCGGTCAGTTCGCGGCGCAGCGTGGCTGCGTCGCGAAACAGGTGGCCCCTTATGCCCTCGGCCTCGGCCGCGCGGACATTGTCTTCCCGGTCATCGATGAAAAGGGCCTGTTTTGCGTCTACCCCGAATCGGCTGAGCGCGAGCTGGTAGATTGCTGGATCGGGCTTCACCAGCTTTTCCGCGCCGGAGACAACGATGTCGCGGAAAGGCGCGAACAGGGCCGCTTCGCGAGCGTGGAACGGGGCCCAGAATTCCGCGCTGAAATTGGTGATGGCGAAGAGGGGCGTGCCGCGGGCGTCCAGTTCGCGGACGATGTCGGGCATACCCTCAACGGCGGGGCCGACGCTGTCGATGAACTTCTCTCCCCAGACGCGAATCAGGTCGGCATGGCCGGGGTGGAGGGCAATCAGTTCGGCGCTGGTTTCCGCGAAGGGCCGGCCGGCATCATGCTGGAAATGCCATTCCGGCGTCACCACGTCGCGGAGAAACGCATCGAGCGCCCGATCGTCCTCGATCAGGCGCTCGTAGAGAATCCGGGGATTCCAATGGTAGAGGACATTGCCGACGTCGAAGATGACGGCGGCAATGTCCGCCATTTCCTCAGCCCTGACGGGCCTTGAAGCGGCGGTTGGTCTTGTTGATGACATAGGTGCGGCCGCGGCGGCGGATCACGCGGTTATCCCGGTGACGGCCCTTGAGCGACTTGAGCGAATTGCGGATCTTCATGGAACCAGCCTTTGAATGAATCTTGCGTGATCGAAAAATCGAAGCGCTGCCCCTATGGGTGAGGCGGCGGAAAGTCAAGGGTTGCTGCCCGCATTTTGCGCCCGTTCATCCTGCATGCAGCAAATCCGTGGCTTCACGCTTTTAGGGGATTAGCGGCGTGGTGTCGTGTAGAGGGTGCTATCCTTCGGAGTTCAAGTCCATGTTGAAAAAGATCGCCTTTTCTTCGCTGCTGGCGCTTTCCCTGAGCGGCTGCGCCACCGCCGTTCCGCCGGTGGAAGTGACCCGTTTCCATATCGGCGATCCGGTCCACAGCGGATCGATCGCAGTCGAGGAAATGGCCGGAAATCCCGATGTCGGTCTGGAGTTCCGTACCTATGCCGCCACCGTGGATCAGGAATTGCAGCGGGTCGGCTTCACCGCCGCGCCCGAAGGCGCGAAGAGCGACTATGTGGCGCTGGTCGGTTTCCGCCGGACCTTCCGCGAACCCGATAGCTATGGCGCCAATGGCAAGCCGGTGAGCGTTGGCGTCGGCGGGGCCGTGGGCAGCGGCGGCTATTCGGGCCTGGGCCTGGGCATCGGCATCAACCTGTCGGGCAAGCCCAAGGGGCAGGTCTTCACCGAATTGCAGGTGCAGATTCGCCGCCGTGCCGATTCGACCACCATCTGGGAAGGCCGGGCGCAGACGCAGGCTCGGGAGGGGACGCCCGCGTCGCAGCCGGGCCTGGTGGCGCAAAAGCTCGCGGCGGCGCTGATCGGGGGCTATCCGGGGGAATCGGGGCAGACTATAACCGTCAAATGAGCATTTCCATTACGAGCGCTTTCGACAGCGGCAATATCCGCCTTCTTTCCATCACCGACAGCCAGACCAGCGTCCGCGCCGAGTTGGAGATCGTCAAGGACCGGCAGAGCGACTTCTACCAATGGTTCCACTTCCGCGTCGCGGGCGTCGCCGGGCGCGAGGTGGAACTGGCGATCGTCAATTGCGGTGCGTCGGCCTATCCCGACGGCTGGCCGGGATACAAGGCGCGGGTCAGCGAGGATCGGGAGAATTGGTATCTGGCCGATACCAGCTATGCCGACGGCAGGCTGACGATCCGCCTGTCCCCCGATGTCAACGCGGTCTGGTTCGCCTATTTCGCGCCCTATTCGATGGAGCGGCACCATGATCTGGTCGCCTGGGCCGCCAGCCAGCCGGGGGTGGAGCATCGCGAACTGGGCCTGACGCTCGACAGGCAGCCGCTCGACATGCTGGTGTTGGGCGAGGGGCCGAGGAAGGTGTGGCTCTATGCCCGCCAGCATCCGGGCGAAAGCATGGCCGAATGGTGGATGGAAGGGGCGCTGGAACGGCTTTGCGACGAGGAGGACGCCGTGGCGCGACTGCTGCGGCAAAAGGCGACCTTCCATATCGTGCCGAACATGAACCCCGACGGCAGCCGCCGGGGGCATCTGCGCACCAATGCGGCGGGCGTCAACCTCAACCGCGAATGGCATGAACCGTCGCTAGAAAAGAGCCCCGAAGTGATGCTGGTGCGCGCCGCGATGGACCAGACCGGGGTCGATTTCGCCATGGACGTGCATGGCGACGAGGCGATTGCGGCGGTGTTCCTGGCGGGCTTCGAGGGCATTCCCTCCATCACCGAGCGGCAATTGGGGCTGTATCACCGCTATCGCGACACGCTTGCCAGCCGGACACCCGATTTTCAGACGAAGAAAGGCTATCCGGTCGCGCCGGAGGGGAAAGCGAACCTGTCCATGTCCACCAATCAGGTCGCCGAACGTTTCGGCGCGGTGGCGATGACGCTGGAAATGCCGTTCAAGGATAATGACGACCTGCCCGATGCCGATTTCGGCTGGTCGCCCGCCCGATCGATGCAACTGGCCAAGGATTGCCTGGCCGTACTGGCCGAGATGATCGATGAGATCGGCTAGGGCCTGACCCCGGCGCCGGGTGACATAGGTGACACGATAGCCATGTGGGGAAATGACGGTTTTCCGTCATTTCCCCTCTCTGGGATGCACATGTTCAAAGAGCCTGGCGGGTGTAGCGCGCCGCCCTTCCTGTAGGACAGGAAAAAATGGCGGAGCGCGTTCAGGCCCGGAGGTCAGGCCCAGAGGTCGCCCAGGAAATCGGCCATGGAGCGGAAGCTGCGGCGGTCGGCGTCGGGCTGATAGGCAAGGCCCCTTTCCGGCATTTTGGCATCATGGTCGGTGAAGGCGTGGCCGGTATGGCCGTAGGCGTGAATCTGCCAGTCGCAGCCTGCCTCCGTCAGTTCCTTCGCCAGCGCGACGGCCGCGTCCGGCGGGGCGATCGGGTCGTCCCAGCCATGGCAGACCAGCAGCTTCGCGCTGATGGCCGCAGAGGGGAAGGGTGGGGCGTCGTACACGCCGTGGAAGCTGACGCCGCCTGCGATGTCCGCGCCGCTGCGGGCGAGGTCGAGCACGCATTTGCCGCCGAAGCAGAAGCCGATCGCGGCGGTGCGGCCCTGATCGCTTTCGTCGAGCGATTTCAGCAGCGCATGGGCGGCGTTGGCGCGGTCGCGTAGCAGAGCGCGGTCGGCGTTCAGTTCCGCCATGTAGCGGCCCATGTCGGGATCGGCGCGGGTGGTGCGCCGGCCCTGGCCGAACATGTCGGCGACCAGCACGGCATAGCCCAGTGCGGCTACCCTTTCGGCATAGGCGAAATCGGCTTCCTTGGTGCCCAGCACATTGGGGAAGAGCAGGATGCCGGGGCGAGGGGCGGGGGCGGCATCGTCGAACACCGCCATGCTTTCGAAGGTTCCGCCCGGCCCTTCATGGACGGTGATGCGGCGAGTGATGCTCATGGACGGCTCCTTGTGGAAAGGGAGAGGATTGCCAGGGCTGAATGTCGATCGGCCCTAGATGCTGCCATGGCCGGGCGCCTCGCCCCGCGCATTGCCGTCGATGCGCCGGGGGCGCTTCCAGCCGATCTGCGGGCGCTTGCGCAGGCGAAGCGTCGGCCAGTCGCCGCGGTCGGTGCGTTCGGCCAGGCGCATGCCCTGGGCGCGATAGGCGGCCAGCACCGCGTCGGCCTGTTCGCGCAGCAGCCCGGCGAGGAGGATCGTGCCGCCTTCCTCCACCAGCGCGCAGAGCGACGGGGCGAGTTCGATCAGCGGCCCCGCCAGGATATTGGCGATCAAGAGATCATAGGGCGCGCGGGTGACGATGGCGGGATGGTCCACGCCCGCCGCCGTGTAGAGCGTGAGCTGGCCCTGACCCTTGCCCAGGGGAATGGCGTTGGCGGCGGCATTTTCCGCGCTGATCCCGACGGCGACGGGATCGATATCCGACGCGGTCGCATAGGCATGGGGCCAGAGGTTCAGCGCCGCGAAGGCGAGCAGGCCGGTGCCGGTGCCGATGTCCGCGACATTGCCGAATCGCATGCCGATCCGCCGCATCCGGTCGAGCATCGTCAGGCAGCCTGCGGTGGTTTCATGCTGGCCCGTACCGAAGGCGCGGCTGGCCTCGATCAGGAAATTGACATGACCCGGCGGCTGCGGATCGCTGGCGAGGTTGCGGACATGGAAGCGCCCGGCGGTGACGGGTTCCAGCCCCTGCTGGCTGAGCGTCACCCAATCCTCGTCGGGAAGCTGCTCCACCTGCGGCTTGACCCCCGCGGCGCTGGGGACGAGCGTGCGCAACAGCTTGATCGCCGCCGGGCTGGGCCGCCCCTCGAAATAGGCGTCGAGGCGCCATCTGTCCTGCCCGCTTCCTTCGTCGCCACCCGGCTCCGCCTCGCTGGTCATCAGCACGGGTGGGCGGTCCATCAGCGCGAAGGCGGCAATGTCGCCGTCCAGTGCCTCGGCTTCGGCGCGGGTGCAGGGCAGGGTGACTTTCCAGCTCTGGGCCCTGGCGCCGGTTTCGCCGGTCAGGTCGTCATCCGGGTTGGGGGCCTGGATCGTGGCCGGGGTGGGGGTCTGGGGAGCGGCGTCCTGGGAGGCGGGGGTGACTTCGTCGATCATGCCGCCGCCTTTAGACCTTTGGAGGTGGCAGGGGAAGCGGCCGGTCGGCGGGGCGGGGAAATGGTGCGCCCCCTGGTGCCCTCGCCACGACGCTGTCGCGCCGGGAGGGGCCAGACGGGCGTCAGGCGACCTGTTTGCCGAATTCGGAAGAGGCCATGCGCAGGCTGGAGAGCTTGCCCTCCACGCTCATGAAGCCCCGCTCGAGCTGGTCGATTTCGGAAGCGACGACTTCGGTGTCCTGACGGATCGCGCTGATGGTCGAGGACATGGAGTCGGCGGCGAGCGCGGTTTCGTCGACGGCGGCCGTGATCATCGTCACGGTCTGCGCCTGGGCGTCCATGGCGTGGCGGATGCGCTCGGCGCTGGACTGGACTTCCCCCACCGTGTCGCGGATGCGTTCGTTGGTTTCCACCGATTGGCGGGTCGACGCCTGGATGTCGGCAATCTTCCCCGCAATCTCGTCCGTGGCGCGGGCGGTCTGGTTGGCGAGGCTCTTCACCTCCTGCGCGACCACCGCGAAGCCGCGTCCGGCATCGCCCGCGCGGGCGGCCTCGATCGTGGCGTTGAGGGCGAGAAGGTTGGTCTGCCCGGCGATATCGCGGATCAGGCCAAGGATCGATTCGATCGATTTCGCATGTTCGGACAGCGTCGCCGACATGGCGACCGCATCCCCCGACTGGCGCGCGGCGCGCTGGGCGACCCCGGCGGCGCTTTCGACTTCGGTCCGGGCATCCTCGATCGCGCGGATCAGCCCGGCGGAGGTGCGGGCCGCTTCGCGCATGGCAAGGGCCGACTGTTCGGCCGCGGCGGCGACTTCGGAGGCCTTGCCCAACATGCCGCGCGTGGCGGCGGAGGCGTCCTTCGCCTGTTCGCGCAGCGATTCGCCCAGTTGCGATGCGCCGTCAATCTCCCCCATGATCCGCTGTTCGAACATGGTGCTGAAACGCTGCCGCTCATTGCGCTGGGCTTCCGCCTCGTCGCCTGCGATCACATTGGCCATCAGGCCCGCGTCGGCCATGCCCGCCTGCGTCATGATATGGACCAGGCGACGGCGTTCCGGACCGTCCGTCGTCCGTTCCCAGATCAGGTCGACCAGCTTTTCATTGGCGGCGGTGACCGGCACCAGGACGGCGCGCAGCGTGGCGCCGTGCTTGCGGGCGTGGCGCACGCAGGCGACCGAGGACATGGCCCATTCGCCCGCCTCGTAGAAGCCCAGCTTCTGGCGCACATATTCATGCGCCTCCGTCTCGATCTTCGCCAGCGTGGCCGGGTTCAGTTTCGACTTGAGGCCGGTCTGCTCGACATAGGAGTCGTAAAAGGTGCGGGCCGCCACATTGGCGCTGTCGCCCACGAGGTCGCGGACCTCGCGCAGGCCCCTTGCCAGCTCGCCATGGGCGTCGATTTCCCTCAGCATGGCGGCAATGGCGCTTCTGGGTGTGGCGGCTGAATTCATGTGCGGCAGAACCCCAAATTTCTATCGTTGCTCCTTCGCCTGATAGCGCCATTTGGTTAACTACTTCTTAGAGACAAGTTCGTTGCGGGGAGGATGGCCGGGGTGCCGCCCCGTTCGTCCCACCCTTTCACCGCCCGAACGGGGCGGCTTGCCCTGAGGGGCGTTCGTGCCTAAGGGGACGGGACTCGAGGGACAAACATCAGGGACGTAGGGAAGATATGGCGCGAACCACGAGCCGGCCGCTCTCGCCGCATTTGACGATCTGGAAATGGGGGCCAGCCATGGCCGTTTCCATCATGCACCGCGTGACCGGCAACGGTCTGGCGACCGTGGGCGCATTGGGACTGGTCTGGTGGCTGATGGCCGCCGCATCCGGGCCGGAAGCCTATGCGACCTTCGTGAAGTGCGCCACTTCGCCCGTCGGCTATCTGGTGATGGCGGGATTGAGCTGGTTCTTCTTCCAGCATCTCTGCTCCGGCTTGCGCCATTTCGTGCTCGACATGGGCGCGGGCTATGAGCTGAAGAACAACAAGAGCTGGTCGGTGCTGACCTTCGTCTTCTCGACGCTCCTCACCATCGCCTTCTGGGCCGCGATCTGCACGGGGAAATTCTGATGGGAACCGGAACCGGAATCGGCCGCGTCCGTGGCCTGGGCTCGGCCCGTCACGGCGCGCATCACTGGCTGGCGCAGCGCTATACCGCCGTCGGCAACCTGGCTCTGGTGCTGTGGCTGCTGTTCAGCCTGATCGCCCTGCCGGGCCTCGACTATCAGAGCGTGCACAACTGGATCGCCCATCCGCTGGTCGCCGTGCCGCTGATGCTGATGATCGTCAGCATCTTCTGGCACCTGCGCCTGGGCATGCAGGTGATGCTGGAGGACTATGTCCATGACAAGGGCCTGGCCTTCCTCTCCATGCTGCTGCTGAACTTCTATGCCTTGGGCGGCGCGGCCGCGGGCGTCTTCGCGATCGCCAAGATCGCCTTCACGGGGATCGTCAAATAATGAGCGAAGCCTACAAGATCATCGACCACAGCTACGACACGGTCGTCGTGGGTGCTGGCGGCTCCGGTCTGCGCGCCACCATGGGCAGCGCCGAGGCGGGTCTCAAGACCGCCTGCATCACCAAGCTGTTCCCGACCCGCAGCCACACCGTGGCGGCGCAGGGCGGCATCGCCGCGTCGCTGGGCAACAACTCGCCCGACCACTGGACCTGGCACATGTACGACACCGTCAAGGGGTCGGACTGGCTGGGCGACCAGGACGCGATCGAATATATGGTGCGCGAGGCGCCCGCGGCCGTGATCGAGCTGGAACATGCCGGCGTGCCGTTCAGCCGCAACGACAATGGCACCATCTACCAGCGGCCCTTCGGCGGCCACATGCAGAATATGGGCGCCGGGCCGCCGGTGCAGCGCACCTGCGCGGCGGCCGACCGCACCGGCCATGCCATGCTGCACGCGCTCTACCAGCAGTCGCTGAAATATGACGCGGATTTCTACATCGAATATTTCGCCATCGACCTCATCATGGAAAATGGCGAATGCCGGGGCGTGATCGCCATCTGCATGGAAGATGGATCGATCCACCGCTTCCGCAGTCATGCGGTCGTGCTGGCGACGGGCGGCTATGGCCGGGCCTATTTCTCCGCGACTTCGGCGCATAGCTGCACCGGCGACGGCGGCGGCATGGTGCTGCGCGCGGGGCTGCCGCTCCAGGATCTGGAGTTCGTGCAGTTCCACCCGACCGGCATCTACGGCGCGGGCGTGCTCATCACCGAAGGCGCGCGCGGCGAGGGCGGCTATCTCACCAACTCCGAGGGCGAGCGCTTCATGGAGCGCTATGCCCCGTCGGCGAAGGACCTGGCGTCGCGCGACGTCGTGTCGCGCTCGATGGCGATGGAGATGCGCGAAGGGCGTGGCGTGGGTCCGAACAAGGACCATATCTTCCTGCACCTCGACCATATCGATCCCAAGGTGCTGGCCGAGCGCCTGCCGGGCATCACCGAGAGCGGCAAGATCTTCGCGGGCGTCGACCTGACCCGTCAGCCGCTGCCGGTGACGCCGACCGTCCACTACAATATGGGCGGCATCCCCTGTAACTATCATGGGCAGGTGGTGACGAAGGTCGGCGACGATCCGGAAGTCGTGGTGCCGGGCCTCTATGCGGTCGGCGAAGCGGCCTGCGTGTCGGTGCATGGCGCGAACCGCCTGGGCTCCAACTCGCTGATCGACCTTGTCGTTTTCGGCCGCGCGACCGGCCTGCACCTCAAGGAAACGATCAAGCCCAACGGATCGCATCGTCCGCTGCCCCAGGATTCGGCCGATCTGGCGCTGGGGCGCCTGGATCACTACCGCAACGCCAAGGGCGGATCGCCGACGGCGAAGATCCGCCTGGAAATGCAGCACACCATGCAGAAGCATGCCGCCGTGTTCCGCGACAGCGCGCTGCTGGCCGAGGGCGTCACCAAGATGGCGCAGGTCAATGCCAGCATGCAGGATGTGGGCGTGTCCGACCGCTCGCTGATCTGGAACACCGACCTCATCGAAACGCTGGAGCTGGACAATCTGATGAGCCAGGCGGTCTGCACCATGGTCAGCGCGGAAAACCGCAAGGAAAGCCGCGGCGCGCATGCGCATGAGGATTTCCCGAACCGCGACGACGAGAACTGGATGAAGCACACCGTCAGCTGGTTCGAGGGCTGGGGCGGCAAGAGCGGCAAGGTGACGCTCGATTACCGTCCGGTGCACGATTACACGCTGACCGACGAGGCGGAATATATCAAGCCGAAGGCGCGCGTTTACTGAGGCGCGCTGTCAGCGAGACAAAGGGAAGGGCGGGCCGGAAGGTTCCGCCCTTTTTCTTTCCTTTCAGCGCGGTCGCCGGCGTGACGCGATCCCGATAGGATTCGGGTGACACAAGTGACACGATGGAGGTACGGGAAACCGTCCTTTCCGGGTCTGGCTTCCAACGCATTATGTTAAATTTTCAAAGAGCCGGGTGGAGCCTAGCGTGGAGGGGGCATTGTAGGACAGCGGAAAATGACGGGCCTGTTCACGACCACCATATGGCGCTCAGATGGGCCTGTTGCTTTGTCACGAATGAGCGCAAGTTATAGTGGGACGATAGCGAAGCTTGGCCGGTAGCGGAATGTCGGGTTTAGGGTTGTAGGGTCGGTTTGCTGCCACTCGCGATTAAGGCGTACGGAGGTTCCGCCATAACGTTAATTGGGGCTGTCGCGATATTCCTTATGGAACAGCGCATGGGCGCGCTTAACAACCATCAGCAGCGTCAGCAGGAAGTGCGCGTAGATAAACACCATCGCTGCCGGAATGACGCAGTTATCGAACGACCTGATGAACGACAGTAGCGAAAGCACTAACGCCACGCAGCAAACGAGGATGAGATAGGACAAGTTGGCATTCAATTCGATGAGCAACGTCTTACGGTCGGCTAACGTATTAGCCAACGATGCCGCAACGCGCTTGTCCGAAGGCATTTCCCATTTCCGTTGGAAGATAGAAAACATTGCCACTTGGATATTCAATATCAAAGCGATGAAAATACCGAAGAATGTCACCGAAATATTGTAAGCATTCGCATCAAGTTTCATCTGAAAATAGTATGAAGAAACCGCCGCAATGACAGGAACTATGTAAAATATCGCAACGTCGGATAATGACGCACTATTTCTCCTGCTATCATACAGGGTTTCGAAGTGATCCCTCACTATAGATGAAACGTTGATCTTCATAATTATTTATTAGTCAAAACTTCGTAGAAATCCAACAATATTTTATCGCATTGCTTCGTCAAAGATTCAAATGTTGGATGGCCGTCCGCGCCACGAACTATGTCTTCGGTAATGTCGATAACGCCTGCATTTGAATCGCTGCCGAATACGCCAACGGGACGATACTTCCCGCCAATTTTTACGTCGGCGTAAACTTCAGAAAATTCGATACCATCATGTAGAACTAATCCAGCATCGTTCTTCCTCAACGCTCCGGTTACCTCTCTGAACGATCCGAGTATCTTGTTGCGGTTCGTGGACATGCTAATTTCGAAATTCACTTTGTCCGGCACTCGCCTGCCAAGGAAGCGGTCGGTCACGTCTTGCGGCGCATTGCGTTTTATGAGGCGAAGCCGCCTCACGGGCGCTTTGCTGTAGAGACTGCTACCTTCGCTTGGCAGCAGCTTCCGAAATTTCAGGATATAGCCGGGGTTGATCGCGGCAAATTCCTCTTGGGCCTGATCCATGACGAGTTTGATGCACGACCGGCCTTGGAACGACTGAAACGCGGCGAAACAAAGGTCGGCGCCTTCCGGCCTCCAATACTCGTAAAAGAGCGGGATTTCTTCAATGTCATCGACTTTACGGCGATAATTTTTCGCCTTCGTTTTGCTATCTACGAAATTGCTTTCAAAGCCAAACGTGCCGTAGTGCGTGTAACCTCGACTGCTGCCTTCGCCATCGCCTTCGCGTTCTTCGAAATACCAGCTTCGTTCCTTTTCGTCGTTCTGGACGACGGCGGCATGGCCAGCGACAAAATTCGTGAAAAACTGCGACGGTTTGACATTAAATTCGTCAGCGTCGAACGACAGTACGGCCTTGTCGCCCTTTTTGTGGGCCGTCACCAAATAACCCCGTATGCCAATCGCACTCGCCATTCCGACACCCCCGTTTCGTTCTCCGCATCAAAGCAAGAGACGACGACAAGTTCAACGAACGTTTCGACCATAATGCTGACGATGATCGCGAGGGCGACTTCGCGGTGGACGCCGTTTGGGCTAGGCTGCGGTGCCCACAACGGGGCCTCCTATGATGGACGGTATGTTGGTCAATGCTCAACACGTGGGCAATAATCGACGCCTTTTCGCCATTTCATAGCAGACTTCGGCTTCGCTCAACAGCGTTCTCTCTTTTCAGCTGTGTCCGCTTTGCGGGCGAGGTTCTGTAGTCACCTACGTCTGAAGGTGGCGCATACCGGTCGGGAAGACTGCTAACCTGAACCCCCCGCTTTCCACTCATTCCGGCTATTTCCGCCTTTGTCGGGATGGCTGCGGGGCGTGAAAGTCCCACTGGCGCGGCACCCCTTCCCGCGTTAAGTCTTTCGTTGATGACGATTGATCCGCTGGTCCTGCTGCAGGCCTATGCCATCGGTGTGTTTCCGATGTCCGATGACCGTGAGGCGGACGAGGTTTACTGGATCGAGCCGAAGCGGCGTGCGATCATGCCGCTGGATGGCTTCCATATCTCGCATTCGCTGGCCAAGACCATCCGGCGCGAGCAGTTCCGCGTCACCGCCAATCGCGATTTCGGCGGGATCGTCCGGCTCTGCGCCGAGGCGGCGCCGGACCGGCCCTCGACCTGGATCAACCATCCGATCGAGCGCGCCTACCGGCATCTGCATGAGATCGGCTTCGCCCACAGCGTCGAGGTGTGGGAAGGCGAGGAGCTGGTTGGCGGGCTCTATGGCGTGGCGCTGGGGCGGGCGTTCTTCGGCGAGAGCATGGTGTCGCGGCGGACCGACGCGTCGAAAGTGGCCCTGGCCTGGCTGACGGCGCGGATGCGCTTCGGCGGCTTCACCCTGCTCGACTGCCAGTTCATGACCGACCATCTGCGATCGCTGGGCGCGATCGAGATCAGCCAGCGCGACTATCTTCAGTCCTTGTCGGGCGTGCTCGACGGCGTGGCGCTGGGGGCCGGGCGGGCCGTGCTCACCGGTGGATCGGGTATCTGGGCGGAACTGGCGTTTTCGCCGCTCGCGGGCGATCCGCCGGCGGCGGGCGCGTCGCCCTTGTCGCCCAGCTTCACCGTGTCGGGGCCGGTTTCGGGCCAGGACATCGTGCAGCTTCTGACCCAGACGTCGTAGATGGGGTGCTGCACCACATTGCGGTCGGGCCGGTTGAGGAACAGCCAGCCGGAAAAATTGCGGCGCCACTTATTGTCGGCGGAACTGCGCACGTCGAGCTGAACGAAGGCGCCGGTTTCCTGCACATTTTCCCAGGGGGCGGTGGTCTCGCACGCCTGGAGGCGGACGATGGCGTCGCCCACGCGCAATGCCTCGCCCGGCTTCATCTTGAGGTCGGTGGTGATGCCGTTGCGCTTGTTGAGCAGGCCGATCACCGCCACCCGTTCATTCATCGGCGTTCCGGTCAGCGCCGATGCGCCGCCGTCGCGGATCTTCTGGCCCTCTATGCGGACGGGACCGGTCTGGTTCTGGGTGGGCAGGTCGTCGCCGCCGCAGCCGGCCAGAATCAGGGTGCAGCCGAGAATCGGCAGGAGACGTCCCGCCGGGCGCAGGGTCATGATGCGTCGGGGCTCCACGCCTCATAGTCGCCGGTCGCCTTCTGGCGCAGGCCGCCCTTTTCCAGCGCGCCCGACGGCCGATAGGCCTGGGGCGTGCCGGTGGCGTTGGGGGTGAAGTCCTTTTCCCAGATGCGCGGCGGGGGCAGGAAGCTTTCCGGCGCGCCCTCGATCGAATGGTGCAGCCAGCCATGCCATTCGGCGGGGACGCGACTGGCGTCATTGGGGCCGTTATAGATGACCCAGCGGCGGGTCAGGCCATTGGGGTCCTTGCCGCCCTCATAATAGACATTGCCCTGATGGTCCTCACCGACCTTCGTGCCCTTGCGGGAGGTGTAGAGCGCGGTGCCGATGGTCGCGCCATCCCACCAGGTAAAGATCTTGCCAAGGATTCCCATGGGCGAAGCGCTTACCCGCTGCGGCTGGCGCTTGGCAAGGCATGTTCTACTCGGCAGGGCAGAAATTGAGGCTGTCGCGGGGCTGCGGCGGGCCGGGAACGGCGCAGGGCCCCCAGCGGACGCGATCCCCCTCCCGGATGCCGAGTTCCGCCGCGCGGCCGCCGCGCAGTTCGAGCACGGCGGCGACCGGGATGCCCGCGGACACCGGCTCGCGCGAATAGGGCTGCGCGTTCGCCTTCAGGAAGGCGATGCTGCCGTCGGTATGGATGAACAGCATGTCGAGCGGGATCACCGTGTTCTTCATCCAGAAGCTTGCCGTGCGGGGCGGGTCCATCGGGAAGAGCATGCCGGAATCGGCGTCGAGCCGCTTGCGGAACATGAGGCCCTGTTCCTGCTGCCTTTCGGTGAGGGCGAGCTCGACATCGAAGCGGCGGTCGCCCCGGGCGGTGCGGATCATGAGGGGGAGGAGGCTGGGCCGGGCGGTCGCGGCGGTCGCGTTTCCGGCCTGGGGGGCGGAGGAGGAGCAGGCGGCCAGCAGGGCGAGCGGCAGGAGGAGGAGGAGGCGCTTCATGGCGTAGAGCTAGCCCATGGGCGGGGCGTTGGTCGATCCTCCATCTACTCCTCCCTTTCCGGCCTACTCGTCCCTTTCCGGCACGTCGCCCGGCGCGGCATCGGCCCAGCGGCGGGCGGTGGCATGGCTGTGCCCCGCGCGCAGGAAGGCGGCGATCCATTTTTCGCGCTGCCTGGGATCGGGCCGTTCCAGCGCATAGGGGCCAATGCGCTTGCGACGGGCGAAGCGGTCGGCGGCGGCCCAGCTTTCCGATGCAGCGTGCGCGTCGGCCTCTTCGCGATCGCTCTCGGCTATGCCGTCGGCGCGCAGCGTTTCGGCGACGCGGCGCGCGCCATAGCCGCGCCGGGCGAGCGAGGCGCTCTTGCTCGCGGCGTAGCCCGCATCGTCGACATAGCGAAGATCGGAGAAGCGATCGACCAGCGCCCGCGCGTCGGCGGGCTTCTCTCCGGCCCAGCCGCGTTCGCGGATCTTGCGGTCGAGATAGGCGAGCAGCCTGGCGCGGCTGGTCGCGAAACGGCCGACATAGCGCAGGGCGAGATCGCGCAGGGCATCTTCATCGAGGGGGGGCGGAGGGCGTTTCCCGGTCATGGCAATGGTTCATGCCTGCTGCGCCTTGATTATGCCACAGTCGGGCCGGAATTTTACCGCCCCTTTTGGGGTAGAAGCCCAGGCTGGAATGAAACTATCCGGTGCAAAACCGCTTTAAAGCTGTTAGCGGCCCGCCCGGATATGACGATGATGACAATCAAGACATTGGGTGACACCAATATGACGGGTTCGCAAAGCATGATGGCACCGACGCCGACCAACGACGATCTGCCCCGCCGGTTTTCGGATTTCGAAACGCTGGGCGAAGCGCTGGACTATGCCGCGGCCGGGCGGCGTGGGCTGAATTTCCATGATGCGCGCGGGAATCTGGCGCGACCCTACCCGTTCAGCGAACTGCGCGAGGATGCCATCGCCTGCGCCTACCGGCTGATCGCCCATGGCGTGAAGCCGCAGGATCGCGTGGCGCTGGTGGCGGAGACGGGCCCGGATTTCGCGATGCTCTTCTTCGGCATCGTCTATGCGGGCGGCTGGCCGGTGCCGCTGCCGTTGCCGACCAGTTTCGGCGGCAAGGAAAGCTATATCGACCAGCTCAATGTCCAGCTTTCGAGCTGCGACCCGATGCTGTTCCTCTTCCCCAAGGAACTGGAGGAGATGGCGGGGGAATCCGGCCGCCAGAAGAAGGTCGAGAGCATCGCCTTCGAGGATTTCATCGCGCGCGAGGCCGTGCCCTGCGATCTGCCGCAGGCGCAGGCGCAGGAAATCGCCTATCTGCAATATTCGAGCGGCTCGACCCGCTTCCCCCATGGCGTGGCGGTGACGCACCATGCGCTGCTGAGTAACCTGGCGGCGCACAGCCACGGCATGGAATTGCAGGATAGCGACCGCTGCATCAGCTGGCTGCCCTGGTATCATGACATGGGGCTGGTCGGCTGCTTCCTGTCGGTCGTCGCCAACCAGGTGTCGACCGATTATATGAAGACCGAGGATTTCGCCCGCCGTCCGCTGGCATGGCTGGACCTCATCAGCCGCAACGAGGGCACGTCGATCAGCTATTCGCCGACCTTCGGCTACGACATCTGTGCGCGGCGCATGTCGAGCCAGACCAAGGCGGCGGATCGCTTCGACCTGTCGCGCTGGAGGCTGGCGGGCAACGGCGCGGACATGATCCGCCCCGACGTGATGCAGAGCTTCGTCGATGCGTTCGGCGACGCGGGCTTCAGCCCCAAGGCCTTCCTGCCGAGCTATGGCCTGGCCGAAGCGACGCTGGCCGTCACCATCATGCCGCCGGGGGAGGGCATCATCGTCGAGCTGGTCGAGGAAACCGACCTGTCCGGCGGCGACGCGACCGAGGGCCGCCCGCAGCGCTTCCGCTCGATCGTCAACTGCGGCAAGCCTGCCCGTGACATGATCGTGGAGATACGCGACGAGGACGGCGCGAAGCTCCATGAGCGGCAGATCGGCAAGGTGTGGACCATCGGGCCGTCGCTGATGGTCGGCTATTTCCGCGACCAGGAGGCGACCGACGCCTGCATGGTCGACGGGTGGCTGGACACGGGCGACATGGGATATCTCAGCGACGGCTATCTCTATATCGTCGGCCGCGCCAAGGACATGATCATCATCAACGGCAAGAATCACTGGCCGCAGGATATCGAATGGGCGGTGGAGCAGCTCCCCGGCTTCAAGCAGGGCGACATCGCCGCCTTCGCCATCACCACGCCGGGCGGCGAGGAAGCGCCCGCCGTCCTGGTGCATTGCCGCACCTCCGACAATGACGAGCGTACCCGCCTGCGCGACCAGATTCGCGAGCGGGTCCGGGCGATCACCGGCATGAACTGCGTGGTCGAGCTGGTGCCGCCGCGCACCTTGCCGCGCACCAGTTCGGGCAAGCTCAGCCGGTCGAAGGCGCGCAACCTCTATCTGACCGGGGAAATCCGGCCTTACGACATCGCTGCCTGAATATTTACCGGGGGCAGGATGTTGGAATGGCGGACCATCCCCCTTTCCCGGCGCCAAGCGGTTACGGATTGATAACCGGTTGCTGATAACCCGGCAGGGTGAAACGCGGGCAAGGGCAATCCTCTGAACGGCTCCCCGGGGAGCGGGTATCGCTGCGGGCGATGATGGGGCTTGTGGCCGCGCCGGACGAAGCCACCGAGCGCGTTCTGGCGGCCCAGCTCCGATCCGCCGACACGGTGGCCCTGTTGCGGCTGGCGATGAATGTCTTCGGCCTCATCTTCCTCTGGCAGGTGTTCGGCCATCATGGTTCCGCGCCGCGCCTGGCGCTGTGGAGCGCCGCGCTGGCCGCATCGACGACGCTGTGCGCCATTCTGGGCCGGAGGCGGCGGGGGTCGGAGGTGACGGCCGCCGATCTGCGGATGCATGGCTTGACGGGCCTGTTGCATGGGCTGGTCTGGGCCTTCTGCATGATGTCCCTGTCATCCCATCATGGCGAGGCGCAACTGGTGGCGCACTGGACGCTCATCAGCTGCATCATGGTTTGCGGCGCGATCAGCTTTGCCGCCACGCCGCTGGCGGCGACCGGCTTTCTGCTGCCCTGCATCGCCGGCTTGCCCTTCATGTTCGACGAGCCGGGGCAGTTGCCGCTGCTGGCGCTGGCCACCAGCTACGCGCTGTCGTTGCTGGTCGGCTGTTTCATCTATGCGCGGACCTTCGCCCGGCAGCACAGCACCAGCGTCGAGCTGGAGGAAAAGAGCGAGGTGGTGAGCCTGCTGCTGCGCGAATATGAGCATGGCGCGTCCGATTGGCTGTGGCAGACGGACCCGGCGCGGCGGCTGAACGGCGTGTCGCCGCGGCTGGCCGAGATGCTGGGCCGCACCCCGATCGAAGTCGAAGGCATGCTGCTGGTGCAGCTGCTGGCCGGCAGCGCGTGGGAAAGCGGGCTGTTCCCGACGGCCCTGCACAGCCTGGCGGATCATCTGAAGCGGCGCGAAAGCTTCAGCAACATCGTCCTGCCCGTCGAGGCGAAGGGCGAGGCGCGCTGGTGGGAGCTGTCGGCTTCGCCGCGCTATGACGAACAGGGCACATTCCTGGGTTTCCGGGGGGTGGGTTCGGACGTCACCGAACAAAGGGAGTCGGCCGACCGCATCGCCCAGCTTGCCCGTTTCGATCCGCTGACCGGCCTGCCTAACCGCGCGCATCTGCGCGACGTGCTGGACAAGGCGATGGCGGCGGCGCGGGGCCGGGCGGCAGGTTGCGCCTTCCTGATGATCGATCTCGACCGGTTCAAGGCGGTCAACGACACGCTGGGCCACCAGATCGGCGACAAGCTGCTGACACAGGTGGCGCGGCGGTTGCGGCATATCTGTTCGGGCAGCGAATTTTGCGGGCGCATCGGCGGTGACGAATTTGCCGTGGTGATCCCCACGCTGGGGGAGAATCGCGGCATCGGCAAGCTGGCGGGCCATATCATCAGCGGGCTGTCCGCGCCCTATCAGGTCGATGAACATACGCTCTATGTCGGGGCGTCGGTCGGCTCGGCGGTGTCGCCGCAGGACGGCAGCGAGCCCGAAGCCCTGATCCGCAGCGCCGATCTGGCGCTCTATCGGGCGAAGAGCGAGGGCGGGGGCGTGCATTGCGCCTATGAGCCGCAGCTCCATGCCCAGGCGGAGGAGCGGCGGAAGCTGGAACTGGCGCTGCGCGACGCGCTGGAGCAGGACCAGCTGCATGTGCTGTTCCAGCCGGTGGTGGAGGCGGAAGGCGGCACCATCGTCGGGTTCGAGGCGCTGGTCCGCTGGACCCACCCCGAAATGGGGGCGATCTCCCCGGCTAAGTTCGTGCCGGTGGCGGAGGAAGCGCGGCTGATCGGGCCGATCGGCGAATGGGTGCTGCGGACGGCATGTCTGGAGGCGGCGCGCTGGCCCGATCCGGTGCGGATCGCGGTCAATGTGTCGGCCGAGCAGCTCGGGCATCCGAGCTTTGTCGGGGCGGTGGTGTCCGCGCTGGCGCAGAGCGGGCTGGAGGCGCGGCGGCTGGAGCTGGAAGTCACTGAAAGCGTGTTCGTCAATGCCGACAGCGGGGCGCTCAAGATTCTGGATCAGTTGCGCGGGCTGGGGGTGCAACTGTCGCTCGACGATTTCGGGACGGGCTATTCCTCGCTGGGTTATCTGAGCCGCACGCGGTTCGACACGATCAAGATCGACCGCAGTTTCGTGGTGGGGGCGTCGAACAACAAGGCCGAGAGTCTGGCGATCATCCGCGCGGTGGTGACGCTGGCGGACAGCCTGGGCATGGCGACGACGGCCGAGGGGGTGGAGACCGAGGTCGAACTGGCCATGGTCCGGCGCCTGGGCTGCCACAAGGTGCAGGGCTATTATTTCGGGCGCCCCATGCCCGCCAAGGACGCGGCGGGATTGTTCCCGCCCGATCAGCTTCGCGCGCGCGCCTGATCCGTTTCGACCTGATCGGATCATGATCGAGAGGGCGATGCGTCAAGCCGGACGCAGGTCGCACACTCCGGCTTTTGCTTTCGCATCCTTTCAGGCGCAGAGCCGGTTCCCACTTTTGCGCACGATATTCTAAATGCTTCGAAGCTGCCTTTCGACGGTGGTCCACAGGCCCGCAAAGGCCTGGGCCGGGGGCGACGATGCCGCGAAGGCGCCCAGCGGCTTGCGGCGCACCGCCATCTGTTCGACGGCGCTGGCCATGGGAATGGCGGGCCAGCCGGGCTGTCCTTCCAGAGCGGCGCGGTGCAGGGCGCGGCGGCGGTCGACCATCGAATAGACCGGCATGATCGGCGGGTGGCTGCCGCCGCGCTGCACCAGATAGCGGGCGACCTCCCCCATGGCGCGCTGGGCGAGAGGGGAGGGGATCACCGGGATCACGATCATGTCCGCCGCCCGCAGCACCTGTTCGCTGGTTTCGGTGAGGCCCGGCGGACAATCGAGGATGATGCGGTCATAATCGCGGCCCAGTGTGTCGATCAGCTTGGCGAGCCGCTTCTTCTTGTCCATCTCCCGGAAGAGATGGTCGAGGCTGCGCAGCGACGTGTCGGCGGCGATCAGGTCGAGGCCGGGTACGGTCGAGGGCTGGATCAGCCTGCGGACCTCGACATCCTTGCTGAAGATCGCCTGCGCCGCGTCGCGGCTTTCGGCTTCGGTGGAAATGAGCCAGCTCGCCGCCGCCTGCGGATCGAGATCCCAGAGCAGCGTGCGCCGCTTCGAGATGCTTGCGGATGCCCAGGCGAGGTTGATCGCGAAGGTGGTTTTCCCCACGCCCCCCTTGAGGCTGTAGACGGCGATGGTCGCCAATGCCGGTTCCTTTGCCATGAGCGGAGGCTATCTTGCTGTGCCGCCAAAGCAAGGGTGGAAATCACGGCATTGTTACGCAGTTGTGACAGGCCGTGCCCCGGCGGGCGCGGCCTGTCCGCCGGGAGCCTGTCAGGCGGGGCGGTAGATGGCGTAGACCTTCTTGACCTGCTCGCGGCTGTCCCAGCTGCAATGCGCGCCCTGTTCGACCAAGAAGATGTCGCCCTTGCGGAAAGTGCCTGTCCGTCCGTCGCCATCGACGAAGGTGACGCTGCCTTCCAGCAGGTGCATCAGCTCATAATGGCGATAGGGCATGGAAAGGCGGTGATAGGGCGTCGAATCCCAGGTGCCGCAGACGAATTCCGTGTCGGCCGAGCGATAATCGGTGAAGTTGCGGCAACTGGGGGCGGGGCCGACCAGCAGTTCGGCCAGCGGCGCGCCGGAGGGTTCCAGCGCGGCGGCTTCGTCGATGGGGATGATGGCGGGCGCGGCGTCCGGACTGCCGATGCGGCGCATGGCGATGAGGCGGGTGCCTTCGCGCGACGACCAGGTGAAGCCGGTGCCCCTGGTGATGACGGCGCTCTGGCTGGCGGCGAGCTGGATGGTCTTGTCCGCGCCTTCGATTGTCAGCGCGCCGTCGAGGAGGATGAGGAATTCGTCGTCGGGCAGCGCCTCGACGCGGCCACGGCCCTGCGGCAGCAGGACGAGGTCGATCGAGACGGGGCCTTCGGGCAGGTCGAGCGCCGCGCGGCTGGCGAGAAAGGGATCGCCATGGGTGTCGGCGGGGATCGCTGCGCTCTCCGCAAAGGCGCGCAGGTCGCGGAAGCTGCGGGTGGCGAGGTCCAAGGCTTGCGGCATGAGGATTCCCTGTCCGGTGAGAAACTGGCTTTCGGTTTTAGACCGGCAGGAGCGACATATTCCGCTCAAGGTGCGGGATGGCGCGGGGGAATGTGCCATAAAAAATCCCGCCGCGAGCCATTCGCGCGGCGGGATATTCTTTCTGGTGTTAAAGGATCAGGCCGCGGCGCGGCGTTCCTTCAGTTCCTCGTTCAGCATCTCCGCGAGCAGGAAAGCCAGTTCCAGGCTCTGCGCGGCGTTGAGGCGCGGATCGCAATGGGTGTGGTAGCGATCCGCCAGACCTTCATCGGTGATGGCGATGGCGCCGCCGGTGCATTCGGTCACGTTCTGGCCGGTCATTTCGGCATGGATGCCGCCGCCGAAGCTGCCCTCGGCGCGGTGCACGGCGAAGAAGCCGCGCACTTCGGCGAGGATGCGGTCGAAGGGGCGGGTCTTGTAGCCATTGGCCGCCTTGATGACATTGCCGTGCATCGGGTCGCAGGACCAGACCACCGGATGACCTTCGCGCAGCACCGCGCGGACCAGTTTGGGCAGGCCCGCCTCGATCTTGTCATGGCCATAGCGGGTGATGAGCGTGATGCGCCCCGCCTCACGCGCCGGGTTCAGCACGTCCAGCAGGCGGATCAGCGCGTCCGGCTCCAGGCTGGGGCCGCACTTCATGCCGATCGGATTGCCGATGCCGCGCAGATATTCGACATGCGCCGACCCCTCGAACCGCGTGCGGTCGCCGATCCACAGCATGTGCGCGGAGGTATCGTACCAGTCGCCGGTCAGCGAATCCTGCCGGGTCAGCGCCTGCTCATAGGGAAGCAGCAGCGCTTCATGGCTGGTGTAGAAGCTGGTCCCGCCCAGTTGCGGTACGGTGTCGGGCGACAGGCCGCAGGCGCGCATGAAGTCCAGCGCCTCGCCGATCCGGTCGGCGACAGCGTCGAACTTGGCGGCGAGCGGGCTCCGGCCCATGAAATCCAGCATCCAGCCATGGACGCGGTCCAGGCTGGCATAGCCACCGGTCGAGAAGGCGCGCAGCAGGTTGAGCGTCGCCGCCGACTGGTTATAGGCGCGGATCATGCGGCCTGCGTCGGGTTCGCGCGCTTCGGGCGTGAAGGCGATGTCGTTGACATTGTCGCCGCGATAGCTGGGCAGTTCCACGCCGCCGATCGTCTCCGTATCGGCGGAGCGCGGCTTGGCGAACTGGCCCGCCATGCGGCCGACCTTCACGATCGGCAGCTTGGAGGCGAAGGTCAGCACCACCGCCATCTGGAGCAGCACGCGGAAGGTGTCGCGGATATTGTTCGGGTGGAACTCGGCGAAGCTTTCGGCGCAGTCGCCGCCCTGCAGCAGGAACGCCTCTCCGGCAGTGACCCTGGCGAGTTCGGCCTTCAGGCTGCGCGCCTCGCCGGCAAAGACGAGCGGGGGAAACTGGCTGAGCTGTGCCTCCACCGCGCCAAGCGCCTGGGCATCCCGATAGACGGGCATCTGAATGCCCTTATGCTCCCGCCAGCTTTCCGGCGTCCACTTCGCCGCCACTTTGAGTCTCCCAAAAACGATAAAATAGGCGCCGCACCTACGCTGATGTAGGGGGCTGCGCAAGTTTATAGCATGGGAGGGGCTACATTCCCCTCTTCTGGCGCCCTGGTGCGGACCCGTCGCGCACATTTGCTGTTCATTTCGTTCGCGCAGGGGCGCAGGGGGCGAAGCGCATTCCGCGCCAATGAGATTTCACGAGGCCGGGACTATCCGGGTGATTTGTCGCAGGGATAATGTTCGTTGAGCGCGACGCTGACCAGCACGGAAGCGGGTGCGTTTCGCTGGTCGGGATAGCGGTTCAGATAGGCGATGACGACGCGTTTCACCTCTTCCGCGTCCATCTGGGCGGGCCAGCAATTGGGGCGGGCGCGGCCGATGAAGACGTCCTTCTTGATGCCGTCCACCGCCCCCACGATATAGGCGGTACAGGCGAGCGCATATTCGGGCGCCTTGTTGCGGCATTTGGCGAGCAGGGTATTGCCCGTCTCGAACATATAGCTTTGAGCAGGTGCAGCAACGGGCAGTGCCGATGCGCTGCCGAGCGCGATGATCGCTGCCGCCGCATATTTGAGCATGTGCGGAACCTGCCCGTTTCCGGCCGGTCTGTCCAAACCGGCTGGCCGATCCTACGCACATTCCGGCTCTTTGCACGGAACTTTTTGAGGAAAGGCTGCCCTAGCCCAGCCCCAGGCGCCAGTCCCAGCGTAGCGGATCGCCGTCCATCACCTCGACGCCGCGGGCGATCAGCGCGTCGCGGATTTCGTCGGACAGCGCGAAATCCTTTTCGGCGCGGGCGGCCTGGCGGCGGTCGAGTTCGGCTTCGATCTCCTGCGGCGTGATGGCGGCGTCCCTGGGCTGGACGCGCAGGTCGGCGCGGCTGACCGTCAGCAGGTCGAGGCCGAGCGCCTGGTCGAACGCGGCCAGCAGGCAAAGCTTTTCGTCGACCGGGACTTTCTTGAGCCCGATCGTCTCTTCCAGCAGCGGGAGGGCGCGTGGGGTCATGAGGTCGTCGCTGATCGCGGCATCGAACTGTTCGAGCAGCGGGACGAGACTGGGGTGGAGGTTGGCGCGGAGGAAAGCCAGGTCGGATGATTGCCAGGTGATGCCTTCGGCGCGGGCCTTGAGATTTTCCACACCCATGACGAGGCGCTTGAGGCGGGTGAGGGCAGCAGCGACGCCGTCCGCGCTGAACTCCAGTTCGCTGCGATAATGGGCACCCAGGCACAGCAGGCGATAGGCCAGCGGGTGCACGCCCGCGTCGATCAGCGAGAAAAGGGTGGTGAAGCCGCCCTTGGACTTGCTCATCTTGCCCTGACGATCGACCAGGAAGTTGTTGTGCATCCACCATCGGGCGCCGGTGAAGCCTGCGGTGGCGGCGTTCGGTTCGCCGCAGCAAGCGTGAAATGCCTGATTCTGGGCGATTTCATTGGGGTGGTGGATTTCGCGATGGTCGATGCCGCCGGTGTGGATGTCGAAGGGATGGCCAAGCCGCGCCTCGCTCATCACCGAGCATTCCAGATGCCAGCCCGGCGCCCCCTTGCCCCAGGGAGAGTCCCATTCCATCTGGCGCTGCTCGCCCGGCGGGGATTTGCGCCAGATGGCGAAGTCGGAAGGGTTGCGCTTGCCAGCGACCGGATCGATGCGGGCATGGGCGGCGTCGTCGCGGCCCCCGGCGAGCGCGCCATAATCGGGGACGGTGCTGCTGTCGAAATAGAGACCGGTTTCCAGTTCGTAGCAGTGCGCGGGCGCGATCCTTTCCGCGAAGGCGATCATCTGCGGCACATAGTCGGTCGCGACCGTCCATTCGCTGGGCGGCATGATGTTGAGATCGGCGATGTTCCGCTTGAACGCCTCGGTATAATGGGCCGCGATGTCCCAGATGCTTTTCGCCTGGGCGCGGGCGGCCGCCTCCATCTTGTCGTCGCCCGCGTCGGCGTCGCTGGTCAGATGGCCGACATCGGTGATGTTGATGATATGGGTGACGGCAAGGCCTTTCCACAGCAGCGTGCGGCGCAGCGTGTCGGTGAAGACATAGGCGCGCAGATTGCCGAGATGGGCATAATTATAGACCGTCGGGCCGCAGCTGTAGACGCGGGCATGGCCCGGCTCGATCGGCGCGAAAGGCTCGACCGTGCGGGTCAGGCTGTTGAACAGGCGCAGGGGGGCGTCGGCATGCTGCTGGGCGGGGGTGAACTGGTCGCTCATGGCGCAGAGCCATGCGGCGGTTCGGGGCGGGCGTCAACGGGGCGGAGGGGGGATTCTTTTGCGCGCAGAGGCGCAGAGGCGCAGAGTGCGCAAATCGCCGCTGCCAAACGGTGCTGACCGGTTTCAGGCCGGCCGGGTAGATCGCGCCGCGGCGAAATCCACTCCATGTCCTCTGCGCCTCTGCGCGAGCCTCTCTCGAACGCAGGGAATTGTAACAAATCGTTGCTGATGGGCCGATCGCTGGCTCCACCCCTTGCGCTGGCGCGTTGTCCCACCGATATTGCTCGTGCGGGCCGGGCCCCTCTGGCGGTTGGACATGTATGACATTCCAGCCGTGATGTCGGACCGCATCGAGTGTGCTCGGTGCAGGTTCGTTGAGTCTTTATCCCCCTCTCTAGACTTTACGAAGACCGCGCCGGGCCACTCGATCCCTCGGCTTCTGGCCGTAACTGATGTTTGGATGGAGTATCAACGCCGTGAACAATCCCGTTCGTATGCCGGGCTATGGTGCGAGCCAGACGGCGCAGACCGATGCCGGCCTGCGCGCGCACATGCTGGGCGTTTTCCGCAATATGGGCATCGGCCTGGTCATTACCGGGCTGGTCGCCGCCTTCATCGGCAACACGCCGGCGCTGGCCGCCGCGATCTTCGGCACGCCCCTCAAATGGGTGGCGATCTTCGCGCCGCTCGCCTTCGTGTTCTTCTTCAGCTTCCGCATCGACAGGATGACGACCGCGGGCGCGCGCATGGCCTTCTACGCCTTTTCGGCGGTGATGGGCGTGTCGCTGGCCAGCGTCTTCCTGATCTTCACCGGCGGGTCCATCGCGCAGGCCTTCTTCTCGGCCGCGGTGATGTTCCTCGCCATGGCGCTGTGGGGCTATACGACCGGGCGCGACCTGTCGAAATTCGGGTCGTTCCTGGTGATGGGCCTGATCGGTATCCTGGTCGCCAGCCTGATCAACATCTTCATCGGCTCGTCGGCCATGGCGATGGTGATCTCGATCATTGGCGTGGTGGTGTTCACCGGCCTGACCGCCTGGGACGTGCAGCGCATCAAGTCGGAATATTTCGCCTATGCCGGCCATGAGGTGGCGGAGAAGATGCAGGTCATGGGCGCGCTGTCGCTCTACCTGAACTTCGTCAACCTGTTCCAGATGCTCCTCAGCCTGACCGGCGAGCGCGAATAAGGTCGAACAGCTACGGCGTAAATGGCGCCTCGAACGCGCCATCGGTGAGTTTAGGCCCTGAAAACGACTGCCAATAAGGGGCGTCCCGGTGCTTCGGCGTTGGGGCGCCCACTTGTTTTGGCGAGCAGGCAGCCGACTTGCCTTGGCGGCATGATGCTTTAGGGATTGGCTATCCTCTTCAACGAAGGCTGTTGGCGTGACAGATATTCAGAGCGTTACCCCCGTCATTCTGGCGGGTGGATCGGGGACGCGGCTGTGGCCGTTGTCGCGCAAATCCTATCCCAAGCAGTTCGTGCCCCTGCTGGGGGAGGATACGCTGTTTCGCTCGGTCGTGCGGCGGCTGTCGGGTGCGGGGGAGGGCTATGGCTTTGCCCGGCCGGTGGTGCTGACCAACGCGACCTTCCGTTTCATCGTCGCCGAGCAGTTGGCGCAGGAGGGCGTGGACGCGGAAGCGATCATGATCGAACCTTCGGTGCGCAACACCGCGCCTGCGATTCTGGCGGCGGCGCTGCATCTGGCGGCGCAGGATCCCGAAGCGGTGATGCTGGTCGCGCCCTCTGACCAGGTGGTGCCGGATGCCGACGCCTTCCGCGCGGCGGTAAGCCGGGGTCTGGGGGCTGCCCGGGCGGGCGATCTGGTGACCTTCGGCATTGCGCCGACACGGCCGGAAACCGGCTATGGCTATTTGCAGGTCGTGGCCAGGCCCGATGGATCGGGCGAGCCGATCAAGCTCAAGCGCTTCGTGGAAAAGCCCGATGCGAAGCGGGCGGCCAAGATGCTGGCGAGCGGCGATCATCTCTGGAATGCCGGGATTTTCCTGTTCGCGGCGAAGGACCTGATCGCGGCATTCGAGCAATATGCGCCCGACGTGCTGGCGGCGACGGTGCCTGCGGTGGAGCAGGCGGAGGGCGACCTGGGGTTCCTGCGTCTGGCGCCGGAACCTTGGGGGCAGGCGCCGGACATTTCCATCGACTATGCGATCATGGAGCGGGCCGCCAATCTGTCGGTCGTGCCCTATGATTCAGGCTGGTCGGACCTGGGCGGCTGGGACGCGGTGTGGAGCCATGCCGGGCCGGACGGGGATGGCGTGACGGTCAGCGGCGGAGCGACGGCGATCGATTGCAACGACACATTGTTGCGGTCGGACAGCGACGGCATGGAACTGGTCGGCATTGGCCTCAGCAACATCATAGCGGTGGCGATGAACGATGCGGTGCTGATCGCGGACAAGGCGCGATCGCAGGATGTGAAGCTGGCGGTGGAAGCGCTGAAGGCCAAGGGCGCGGTGCAGGCGGAGAGCTTTCCCAAGGATCACCGGCCCTGGGGCTGGGTGGAAGGGCTGCTGTCGGGCGAACGCTTTCAGGTCAAGCGGATCATCGTGCAGCCCGGGCAGTCCTTGAGCCTGCAGAGCCATTTCCATCGGTCGGAACATTGGATCGTGGTCGAGGGAACGGCCAGGGTGACGGTGAATGAAGAGGTGACGCTGCTGACCGAGAACCAGTCGCTTTATGTGCCTTCGGGGGCGAAGCATCGGGTGGAGAATCCGGGCAGGATCCCCGTGGTCTTCATCGAGGTGCAGACGGGCACCTATCTGGGAGAGGACGATATCGTCCGCTACGAGGATCGCTACGCGCGGAGTTGAGCCACACATCTTCTCATTCGTCATTCCGCGAAGGAAACCACCTCCCGACGCTGCACCAAGCACATTCTCGTGGGAGATAGATTCCCGCCTTCGCGGGAATGATGGGAAAGGTTAGTGGGCAGCTCCCCAGCTGCGGCCATGACCGATCTCCACCCCAAGCGGCACGCTCAGTTTCACGATCGGTTCGGCGGCGCTTTCCATGACCCTGCGTATGACAGCGCTGGCCTGTTCGACATCGCCTTCGGGCAGTTCGAACACCAGTTCGTCATGCACCTGCAGCAGCATTTTCACCTTGCCCAGGCCCGCTGCCGCCAGTGCCGGTCCCATGCGGGCCATGGCGCGCTTGATGATGTCGGCGCTGGTGCCCTGGATCGGGGCGTTGATCGCGGCGCGCTCGGCGCCCTGGCGCTCATGCTGGACCGGGGCCTTGATGCGCGGGAACCATGTCTTCCGGCCGAAGAGGGTTTCGGTATAACCCCTTGAGCGCGCCTTCTCGATCGTGTCGGTGATGTAGAGGCTGATGCCGGGGAAGCGCTCATAATAGCGGCTGATCATGTCCTGCGCTTCGTCGGCGCTGATCTCCAGCCGCCCGGCGAGGCCCCAGCGGGAAATGCCGTAGAGGATCGCGAAATTGATCGTCTTGGCCCGGCCGCGCGTGTCGCGGTTGACCTCCCCGAACAGTTGCTGGGCGGTGGCGGCGTGAATGTCCTCGCCATTGGCGAAGGCCTCTTTCAGCGCCGGAACGTCGGCCATATGCGCGGCGAGGCGCAGTTCGATCTGGCTATAGTCCGCCGCAAGGATGACATTGCCCGGCTCGGCCACGAAGGCGTGGCGGATCTGGCGGCCGACCTCCGTGCGGATCGGGATGTTCTGGAGATTGGGGTCGGTCGAGGACAGGCGGCCGGTCTGCGCGCCGGACAGGCTGTAGCTGGTGTGGACGCGGCTGGTATCCTTGTTGATCTGGGCCTGGAGCGCGTCGGTATAGGTCGATTTGAGCTTCGATAGCTGGCGCCAGTCCAGCACCTTCCCCGCGATCTCGGCGCCCTGCGCCTTGAGCTGTTCGAGGATGGTGACATCGGTGGAATAGGCGCCCGACTTGCCCTTCCTGCCGCCCTTGTACCCCATTTTGTCGAACAGGATCGCGCCCAGCTGCTGGGTCGATCCGATGGCGAAGGGCTGGCCCGCAAGGGCATGGATTTCCGCCTCCAGCGCGGCGATGCCCGCGGTGAATTCCGAAGACAGGCGGGACAGGGCTTCGCGGTCGACCTTGATCCCCTCATGCTCCATCTTCGCGATCACGCCGACCAGCGGGCGATCGACCAGTTCATAGACGCGGGTGGCGCCTTCATGGGCGATGCGGGTCTTGAACAGCTTCCACAGCCGCAGCGTGACGTCGGCATCCTCCGCCGCATATTCGGTCGCCTTGTCGAGCGGGACTTCGGCGAAGCTGATCTGGCTCTTGCCGGTGCCGCAGACATCCTTGAAGCTGATGCATGTGTGATTGAGGTGGACCTTCGCCGCCTCGTCCATGCCGTGGCCGGCAAGGCTCTGGCCCGCGTCGAGGTCGAAGCTCATGACGATGGTGTCGTCATAGGGGGCGATCTCGATGCCGTGACGGCGCATGACGGTCAGGTCATATTTGAGATTCTGCCCGATCTTGAGGACGCTGTCGTCCTCCAGCAGCGGCTTCAACCGGGCGAGGACGAGGGCGAGGGGAAGCTGCTGCGGCTTTTCCGCGAACATGTCCTTGCCGCCATGGCCGACCGGGATGTAGCAGGCCGCGTTCGGCCCGACGGCGAGGCTGATCCCGACCAGCGCGCAGGACACGCAGTCCAGCATGTCCGTCTCGGTATCGACGGCGACCAGACCTTCTGCATGGGCGGCGGCGATCCAGCGGTCGAGCGCCTCCTGCGTCACCACCGTTTCGTAGAGGCTGCGGTCGATCGGCGGTTCTTCCTCATGGACCGGGGCGGCGGGGGGCGTGACCTCGGTGACGGCGGCGGCCGCGGTCGCAACGGCCACGGCGGCGGCGGGTGCCCCGGCGCGGGCGAGCAGCGACTTGAAGCCATGATGTTCGAGGAAGGCCTGCAAGGGTTCGAGCGGAATGCCCTTGAGCGTCAGGTCGTCCAGCGGTTCGGGCAGGTCCATCGCATCGTGCAGCGCGACGAGGCGGCGGGAAAGCCGGGCCATGTCGGCATGGGCGATCAGATTTTCCTGCATCTTCGACTTCTTCATCGAAGGCGCGGCCGCCAGCGCGGCTTCCAGCCCGCCATATTCGGTGATGAGCTTGGCGGCGGTCTTGGGGCCGATGCCGGGGACGCCGGGGACATTGTCGACGCTGTCGCCCATCAGGGCCAGGACGTCGCCCAATTGCTCCGGCTGGACGCCGAACTTGGCCATCACATAGTCGGCGCCGCGCCGTTCATTCTTCATCGTGTCGTACATGTCGACGCCGGGCTGGATGAGCTGCATCAAGTCCTTGTCGGAACTGACGATGGTGACGTGCCAGCCCGCCGCGACGGCGGCCCTGGTGTAGCTGGCGATGATGTCGTCGGCCTCGAAACCCGCCTCCTCGATGCAGGGGAGGGAGAAGGCGCGGGTGGCGTCGCGGATCATCGGGAATTGCGGCACGAGGTCTTCGGGCGGCGGCGGGCGATTGGCCTTGTAGGCGTCGTACATGTCGTTGCGGAAGGTGTGGCTGCCCTTGTCCAGCACCACAGCGAGATGGGTCGGCCCCTCCGCCTTGCCCAGTTCGTCGGCCAGCTTCCAGAGCATGGTGGTATAGCCATAGACCGCGCCGACCGGCTGGCCATGCTTGTTGGTGAGCGGCGGAAGTTGGTGATAGGCGCGGAAGATATAGCCGCTGCCGTCCACGAGGTAGAGATGATTCTGGGGCATGGGGGAGGGGATAGCGGGTAATGTGGGGTGGCTCCAGTGGCCTATGTCGCGGGGGTGGATTTGGGTGACATAGGTGACACGATGGAGAGGTGGGAAAGCACCGGCTCCGGGCGTTTTCCTGCAGGCGGTTTACGGTTCAAAGAGCGGGATCGGGTGTAGCCTGTGCGGCGGCGTGTAGGACAGGAAAAAACTTCTGACGGAGGCCTTCAACACTGGTTGACGTTAACCCAACGATCATTTGTTTGCTGTTTCATTGCAGGATGCGTTACTTGATAGCTGCGATGCTGTTCGCTTCGGCTTTTAATCCCGTGGAGGCCATGGCGCAGGAAATCCCTCTTGTCGGGATTGGTTTGCCATATTCCCCGGAGAGCCCGAGGCCGCTTGTTCCCGCTCATCCTCTGTATCAGCGGATCGAGGTAGGAGAGATTGAAGGCCTGCCGCCCACGATAAAGAGTTCGTCACTCAACTGGATCGCTGCTGCCAAGCGGTCGAGCATCAATATGGCGTTGCGTGAAAGCCTCGAGCGCATGAACATGCTGGCTTCGAACACCGGAGCTGCGAGGGCCCGGCTGATCGTCGGTTGGGGCGGCGATAGCACTCCATTCCGAATAGCTAGACGTAATCGCACCACTGTCACTATGCATTATCGTCTGATCAGGATCGACAATGGACAGCTGCTCTTTGATCGGGATATCAGCACTTCGGTCGAAGGTGGTGGCGTCGACGCCTCCATGCGCGACAATGGTATCGTTCGCGCTGCCATAGCGACGAATTTCGCTTCTGCGGTTAATTGCTTGGATCATGCTGCTTTTGGAGAAGCGCCCGCCGATTGCGCACTTGTCCCATTGTTCAGCGTTTCGGTTACGCGTCGATAGCCGCTGCCAGCAGCAAATTTGCGATCGTTAAAGCACTTCGCTCGCCCGTTCCGGCGGGCGGGCGATGACGGCGCCCCTGGGCGTGATGACGATGGCGCGTTCGATCAGGATCGGGTGTGCCGCCATCGCGTCCAGGACCGCCTTGTCGTCGGTCAGGTCGAGGCCGATTTCCTTGGCCACCGCCTCGCCCTTGCGGACGGCCTGCGAGGGGCGGATGCCCGCCTTTTGCAGCACCGCTTCGATTTCGGCGCGGCTGGGCGGGGTCTTGAGATATTCGACCACCTCGACCTCAACCCCCGGCGCGGCTTCAAGGATCGCGAGTGCGGCCCTCGATTTCGAGCAGCGGGGGTTGTGCCAGATGGTCGCCTTCGTCACGCCTGCTCGTCTTTCGCCAACCAATCCTCCAGCCACTTGATCGTATAGTCGCCGTTGAGGAATTCGGGGTCGGTCAGCAGCTTCTGGTGGAGCGGGATCGTGGTCTTCATGCCCTCGATCACATATTCCTCCAGCGCCCGGCGCAGCCGCATGATCGCGCCCTCGCGGGTGCGGCCATAGACGATCAGCTTGCCGATCATGCTGTCATAATAAGGCGGCACCTTATAGCCCTGGTACAGGCCGCTATCGACGCGGACATGCATCCCGCCCGGCACATGATAGCTGGTGACGGTGCCCGGCGACGGCGCGAAGGTGCGGGGGTCTTCGGCGTTGATGCGGCATTCGATGGCGTGGCCGTGGAATTCGATATCCTCCTGCGCGACCGACAGCGGCTTGCCTTCCGCCACGCGGATCTGTTCGCGCACCAGGTCGACGCCGGTGATCATCTCCGTCACCGGATGTTCCACCTGCAGGCGGGTGTTCATCTCGATGAAGTAGAATTCGCCGTCTTCCCACAGGAACTCGATCGTGCCCGCGCCGCGATAACCCATGTCGGCCATCGCCTTGCGCACCACCTCGCCCATCCGGTCGCGCTCCGCGGTGGAGAGGACGGGGGAGGGGGCTTCCTCCAGCACCTTCTGGTGGCGGCGCTGGAGCGAGCAGTCGCGCTCGCCCAGATGGATGGCGTTGCCGTTGCCGTCGCCGAACACCTGGAATTCGATATGCCGGGGGTTGCCGAGATATTTTTCCATGTAAACGGTGTCGTCGCCGAAGGCTGCCTTCGCCTCCGAACCGGCCTGCTTCATCGATGTTTCGAGCAGATCTTCGGAGGGCACGACCTTCATGCCGCGGCCGCCGCCGCCCGATGCCGCCTTGATGAGCACGGGGTAGCCGATCTTCGCGGCCACTGCCTTCGCTTCCTCGACGCTGGAGAGAGCGCCGTCGGAGCCGGGGACCAGCGGCAGGCCGAGCGCGCCCGCCGTCCGCTTCGCCTCGACCTTGTCGCCCATGATGCGGATATGTTCGGGCTTGGGGCCGACGAAGGCGATATTGTGCGCCTCCACGATTTCCGCGAACTGGGCGTTTTCCGACAGGAAGCCATAGCCCGGATGGATCGCGTCCGCGCCGGAGATTTCGGCGGCGGAGATGATCGCGGCGATGTTGAGATAGCTGTCCTTGGCGGCGGGCGGGCCGATGCAGATGGCTTCGTCGGCAAGGCGCACATGCATGGCGTCGGCGTCGGCGGTCGAATGGACCGCTACCGTCTTGATGCCCATTTCATGGCAGGCGCGATGGATGCGGAGCGCGATTTCGCCCCGGTTCGCGATCAGCAGCTTTTCAATGGCCATTGGAAACGCGGCCTTATTCGATGACGATCAGCGGCTGGTCATATTCGACCGGCTGGCCGTTATCGACCAGCACCGCCTTGACCGTGCCCGCGGTGGGGGCGGTGATCGCGTTCATGACCTTCATGGCTTCGACGATCAGCACGGTGTCGCCGGCCTTCACCGTCGCGCCGACGGGAGCGAAGGGCGCGGCGCCCGGCTCGGCCGCGAGATAGGCGGTGCCGACGATGGGCGAGCGGACGGCATTGGCGGCGACGGTCGCCGGGGCTGCCTCGGCCGGAGCGGCGGCGGCTACCGGAGCGGCCGCCACGGGGGCGGGGGCGACGGGGGCGGGTGCATAGGCGATGGCGGCGCCGCCCGCCTTGCGCGCGACGCGGATCTTGCGATCGCCGTCCTCGACCTCGATTTCCGTCAGGTTGGTGTCGTCGAGCAGTGTGGCGAGGTCGCGCACCAGTTGCACGTCTACCTGCATTGCGCCCTTTTCAGCCTTATCGTTCATGTCATGTCCCTGGACGGTGAATTTCGTTTCTGACGGTCGCGCCTATGCGCATTTCGGGCGAAGCGCAACTTTTGAGCGATGAGCGGGAGTCCGTTGCGCCCAATCCGGCATGGTCGCGCGCTCCGGCTCCCGCTCGTCGCATCGTCGGGCAGAAAGGTTCAAGTGGAAGACCGGTTCCCACTTTTCCCGGGCTGTCCTAAAGCTCGAGCGCCGCTTCCAGTGCCAGCATGTAGGACAGGGGGCCGAAGCCCGCGATGGTCCCCTTCGCCGCCATGCCGACATAGCTTTTGTGGCGGAAAGGCTCGCGCGCATGGGGATTGGACAGGTGGATTTCGATCACCGGAACCGTGATCCCCTTGATCGCGTCGTGCAGCGCGACGGAGGTGTGGGTCAGGCCGCCGGGATTGATGATGACGGCATGCGCGCCTTCCGCATGCGCTTCCTGCAGCCAGTCGATCAGATGGCCTTCATGGTTGGACTGGCGGAAGTCGATCTCGACATGGGCGCGATTGGCGGCGTCCTCCATCCGCTCCGCAATGTCGTCCAGCGTGTCATAGCCGTAGATTTCCGGCTCGCGCGTCCCCAGCATGTTGAGATTGGGACCATTCAACACATAGATTTTGCGCGTTTCGGCCATGACGATCCCCTTATGGTTGCGAGCAGGGCGCCCCCGCCCCTATATGCGCCCGGCGGCGCAAAACCTCTTAGCCGCATCAAGGAAGGTTTGCATAGTGAGCGTCGACGGAACCATCTCCATCCACATCAATGGCGAGCATCGCCGCGTGCGCGGCGGCATGACGCTGGCGGAGCTGGCGAGCGAGCTGGGCTTCGTGCCGGAGAAGGTCGCGGTGGAGCGCAACCTGGAGGTGGTGCCGCGTTCGACGCTGGCGCAGGTGTGCGTCGAGGATGGCGACGAGCTGGAGATCGTGCATTTCGTTGGCGGCGGCGATCTGGGGCCGCAAGAGGAGGATAGCTGGACGGTGGCGGGCCGGACGTTCCGTTCGCGGCTGATCGTCGGCACCGGCAAATATAAGAGCTTCGAGCAGAATGCGGCGGCGGTCGCGGCTTCGGGGGCGGAGATCGTCACCGTGGCGGTGCGGCGGGTCAATGTGTCCGATCCCAAGGCGCCGATGCTGACCGATTTCATCGACCCGAAGACGATCACCTACCTGCCCAATACGGCGGGCTGCTATACCGGGGAGGAGGCGATCCGCACGCTGCGCCTGGCGCGGGAGGCGGGCGGCTGGGATCTCGTCAAGCTGGAGGTGCTGGGCGAGGCGCGGACGCTGTATCCCGACATGGTGGAAACGCTGCGGGCGACCGAGATACTGGCCAAGGAAGGCTTCAAGCCGATGGTCTATTGCGTCGACGATCCGATCGCGGCGAAGCGGCTGGAGGATGTGGGCGCCGTCGCGATCATGCCCCTGGGCGCGCCGATCGGGTCGGGGCTGGGCATCCAGAACCGGGTGACGATCCGGCTGATCGTCGAGGGCACGAAGCTGCCGGTGCTGGTCGATGCGGGCGTGGGCACGGCGTCGGAAGCCGCGCAGGCGATGGAACTGGGCTGCACCGGCGTGCTCATGAACACCGCCATCGCCGAGGCGAAGGACCCGGTGCTGATGGCCGCCGCGATGAAGGCGGGGGTCGAGGCGGGGCGCATGGCCTATCGCGCCGGGCGGATGGGCAAGCGCATGTATGCCGATCCTTCCAGTCCGCTGGCTGGCCTTATCTAAAGGTCGAGCCGCGCGGCCCGTTCGAAAATCGCGAGGACCAGCGGGTCGGTTTCGGTGGCGCGCACGGCGACCCGGAACTCGACCGGCGGCATGGCCGGGGCGCCCGGCACCGGCACCAGCGTCCCCTCGGCCATCTGCTGGCGGACCATGGGCTGCGGGAAAATGCCGATGCCGTCGCCTTCCAGCACGATGTCGATCATCGTGCGCATGTTGTTGCACAGATTGACCGATCGCCAGCCCAGATCGGAGGCGGCGATCGCCTCCTTCATGATGCGGTAGAGCGGCGACAGGTTGGACAGCGACCAGATCGGCACCTTCAGGGCGGTGGGCGCATCGCGCATCGCGGCCACCGTGCCGGGGCTGGCCAGCCAGAGCAGGTCGACGCCGCCGATCGGCACCGTGCGCAGCATCGGATGGGCGATCTGTCCCGGAGCGAAGGCGATGTCCGTCCGCCCGGCGGTCAATTGCTGGATCAGGTCGGCGGTGAGCGCGATTTCCACTTCGAGCGAGACGCGTGGCAGGTCGTGGTTCAGTTGCGCGACGAAGCCGGGCAGGCAACTGGCCGCCGCAATCTCACCCGCGCCGATGCGGACGACGCCGGTCGCCCCCGAAATATCGCTGCATTCCGTCAGCACGCTCTGGAAACGGGCCCAGAGCGGTTCGCTTTCCCGCACCAGTTCGCGCCCGGCGGGGGTTAGCGTCATGGTGCGCCCTTCCCGCCGGAACAGCGCGGTGCCCAGATGGTTTTCCAGTTCCCTCACGCGGGCGGAAATGGCAGGCTGGGTCGTGTTGAGCCGTGCCGCCGCCGCCGCGAACGTGCCCAGCCGCGCGATCCACAGCAGCGTTTCGAGATGGTAGAAGGCGATGCGATTGATAGCCATTATTTGGGCATAACCGAAAAAACAAATCATTGGTATTGATCGGTTCGCCCGCCTAAGATTGTGTGCAGTTGCGAAAGGAAGGGATGCCGATGGTCAAGAAGCTCTACCCCGATGCCGCGTCCGCGCTGGATGGCCTGCTGTTCGACGGAATGCAGCTTTGCGCGGGTGGTTTCGGCCTGTGCGGCATTCCCGAGCGGCTGATCGACGCGATCCGCGATTCGGGGGTGAAGAACCTGACCATCGCTTCCAACAATGCGGGGATCGACGGCGAGGGCCTCGGCAAGCTGCTGCGCACGCGGCAGGTGAAGAAGATGATCTCCAGCTATGTCGGCGAGAACAAGGAGTTCGAGCGGCAATATCTGTCCGGCGAGCTGGAGGTGGAATTCTGCCCCCAGGGGACGCTGGCGGAGCGGTGCCGGGCGGGCGGCGCGGGGATTCCGGGCTTCTACACCAAGACCGGCGTCGGGACCGCCGTGGCCGAGGGCAAGGAGGTCAAGAATTTCGACGGGCAGGACTATATTCTCGAGCGCGGGATTTTCGCGGACGTGGCGATCATCAAGGGCTGGAAGGCCGACGAGAGCGGCAATCTGATCTTCCGCAAGACCGCGCGCAACTTCAACCAGCCGATGGCGACGGCGGCGAAGATCTGCGTCGCGGAAGTGGAGGAAGTGGTGCCGACCGGCAGCCTCGATCCCGATGCGATCCACCTGCCGGGCATCTATGTGAAGCGCATGATCATAGGCAGTCCCTATGACAAGAAGATCGAGTTCCGGACGGTGCGGACGCGGGAAGCGGCGTGATCGGCCGCCGCGCGGTTTCCGCAGGCGCGCTGGCGCTTCTCGCGGCCTGCTCGACCGGGCGGCCGGAGCCGGTTCCGGTGGCGCCCGCCGATCCGCCCGCCGGGATGCAGTATCTTTATGGCTCCGGCGAGGCGGCGGCGCTCTCGACGCAGGTCTGGCAGGTGCTGACGGCCTATGTGGCTGCGGCGGTGAAGGCGCGCCCGAAGGACAGCGTCGTGCTGGCGGCGGGCGCGGCCTTGGACGCGCCGCGCTTCGTGCCGTGCGGGGACAAGCCGTTCGCCGCCCTGTTCGACGTCGATGAGACGGTGATGCTGAACACGGGCTATGAATATGATGGCGCCCGGACCGGCAACGGCTTTGACGCTGCGGGCTGGGATGCGTGGGAACAGACTGGCGAGGGTGCGGTCGGGCCGGTGCCGGGCGCTGACCGGGCGCTGGGCGAATTGCGCCGTTTGGGCGTGACGGTGGTGTTCAACACCAACCGCTCCGCCGCCAATGTCGAGGCGACGGTCCGGGCGATCCGGGCGGCCGGCCTGGGCGATGCGGTGCATGGCGAGACATTGTTCCTGAGTGGCGACGACGCCATGGGATCGCGCAAGGACGGGCGCCGGGCGACCATCGCGGCGCGCTATTGCGTGATTGCGATGGCTGGCGACCAGCTTGGCGATTTTTCCGACCTGTTCAATGCGGGGCAGCCGGTTCCGGCCCGCCGCGCCGCGACGACGCAGGATGCGGTGGCCGGTCTGTGGGGGCGCGGCTGGTTCGTGCTGCCCAACCCTGTTTATGGAAGCGCCCTCAAGGGCGGCTTCGACGATGTGTTTCCGTTGGACAAGAGGTGGGCCGGGCCCGCCGCGAGGGAGAAGAACTAATGGCTTGGTCCCGTGACGAGATGGCCGCCCGCGCGGCGAAGGAACTTCAGGACGGCTTCTATGTGAACCTCGGCATCGGCATTCCGACGCTGGTGGCCAATCATATTCCCGCCGGGGTTGAGGTGACGCTGCAGTCGGAAAACGGCATGCTGGGCATCGGGCCCTTCCCTTATGAGGGCGAGGAGGATGCCGACCTCATCAATGCGGGCAAGCAGACGATCAGCGAACTGCCGCAGTCGGTCTATTTCAGTTCGGCGGACAGTTTCGCGATGATTCGCGGCGGGCATATCGACCTGACCGTGCTGGGTGCGATGGAGGTCGCTGAGAATGGCGACATCGCCAACTGGATGATCCCCGGCAAGATGATCAAGGGCATGGGCGGCGCGATGGACCTGGTCGCGGGCGTCAAGAAGATCATCGTCGTCATGGAGCATACGTCCAAGGACGGCAGCCCGAAATTCATCCCGGCCTGCACCCTGCCGCTGACCGGCAGGAATGTGGTCGACATGATCGTCACCGACCTTTGCGTGTTCCAGCGGCCCGACCATGACAGCCCGTTCAAACTCATTGAACTCGCTCCGGGCGTGACGGCGGAGGAAGTCGCCGCTAAGACGACGGCTCATTATGTGAGCTGAGGATTGGCAGCATGAGCCTGGATGGTGTTTATGATGAGGGCAATGTCTTCGCCCTCATCCTGCAGGGGAAGATCCCTTCGACCAAACTCTATGAGGATGAGCACAGCTACGCCTTCCTCGACATCCAGCCGCAGTCCAAGGGGCACAGCCTGGTCATTTCCAAATGGTCGAAAGCGCGCAACATCCTGGAGGTTGAGGACGAGGCGCTGGCGCAGGTGATGGCGACGGTGAAGAAGGTTGCCAACGCCACGCGCAGGGCGCTGGACCCCGACGGCATCCATGTCGCGCAGTTCAACGGCGCGCCCGCCGGGCAGACCGTGTTCCACCTGCATTTCCATATCGTTCCGCGCTGGGAAGGGCAGCCGCGCGGCTTTGTCGCCCATGCGCAGGGCAATTTCGCCGATCCGGCCGCATTGCAGGCCCTGGCCGAAGAGATTCGCGCCCAGTTCTGATGCGACCGGTCCCCGTGGAAGCGCGCTGACATGGCGCTCAAGCCTTTCAGGGCGACCGGCTATTATGGGCAGCGGTCCATCGTGAATGCGATTCCCTTTCTGCGTTCCCCCCCCTTTCCGGGCATTGCGCCCGCGACGGCGGCGATCAGCCGCGTGCGGGAGGCGCAAGGGCGGCAAGCGGCTGAGGTGGCCGAGGGCGTGTCCGATGCGCTGCTCGATGCGATCGCCCAGGCGCGGGTCGGGGGCATGTTCTGGGGACACCGGCCCCAGGGCATCCGGCTGGTCGCGCGGGAAGGCGTGGCTGTTCCGCAGGCGGCGCGCGAGGGACTGGCGCGGCAGGATATCGGCATCGTGCGCGGATCGAGGCGCGTGGCGGGCGGAGTGGCCGGACGGCTCCTGCCGCGGCCCGTCGACCTATGGTCGGTGATCGGGGCGGCGCGATCCGTCCACGCGGCGCCGGATGATGAACTGGCGATCGTCGCGGGATTGCTGAATGTGCCGGTCTTCGGGCCGGACGGCGCGCCGGTCGCGCCCGGCATGTTGCGCGAAGCGGCGAGGGCGGCGGTGGCGGCAGGCAGCTATCGCGACTGTTTCAGCGGGGAAGCGGTCGATGCGGCATGGGCGGTTGCGCAACTGGCCGACTGGCGGCGGCATCTGGACGGCAATCGCGGCATTGCGGCCGCCAGCGGCATGGCCCTCTGGAAGCGCGAGGCGATCCGGCATTTCCTCTGGGATGGGGTGTGTTCCCCGCCCTTCCTGCCGGCCGAGAAGGGCCTGCGGCGGGCGCAGCGGGAAGGCGGCGCGCTGGCGGTATGGCCTTCACGCGTGTCCGGCGCCGTCCTGGAGGAGGCGCGCGTCAGCGGCGTGGCAGTCGCCAAGGTGGAGGACGGTTTCCTGCGATCGAAGGGGCTGGGCGCGGCCTTGCACCCGCCCGGATCGGTGGTGGTCGACCGGTCGGGCATCTATTACGACGCGCGCAGCCCCAGCGATATGGAGACGCTGCTGGCCACACATGCCTTTGCTCCCGCCGAAGAACGGCGGGCGGCCTGCTTGCGGGCGATGATCCGCGCTTCGGGCGTGACCAAATATGGCAGGGAAGCAGGCGTGATGATCGCCCTGCCGCAGGGACGGCGCACGGTGCTGGCGGTCGGGCAGGTGGAGGATGATCTGTCGGTCGAATATGGCGGGGCAGGGGTCGCCGGCAATCTCGACCTTCTGCGGCGTGTGCGCGCGGCCGAGCCCGAGGCATGGATCGTCTACCGCCCGCATCCCGATGTGCAGGCCGGGCTGCGCAAGGGGCATCTGAGCGACGCGGCGGTTCTGGCTGTGGCTGACGCCATCGACCTGGGATCGCCGCTGATGGCGCTGGTGCAGGCGGTGGACGAAGTGCATGTGCTCTCCTCCCTCACCGGCTTCGAGGCGTTGATGCGCGACCGGCCGGTGACGGTGCATGGCATGCCCTTTTATGCGGGTTGGGGGCTGACGCGCGATCTGGCTCCCGCCAGCGGGCGGCGCGGGCGCTCGCTCAGCCTGGACCAGCTTGTTGCAGGTGCCCTGATTCTCTATCCGCGCTATCTGGACCCGATGACGCGCCTGCCCTGCGGACCTGAAATCATGGTCGACCGTCTGGCGAGCGGGGCGCCGTCGCCGATGTCCTGGCTGATCCGGCTGCGCACTTTACAGGGGAAGTTGCGGAGATTCATGACCTTGTCCGCCGAGTATCTGCGTGGCTGACGCGCTGGGGCAGGCGTTGGCGCAAGCGGGTCCGCCGCCCTCGCCATGCCGCCCTCGTCATGCCGTCCTCGTCATAGGGCGATGACCTGGTCGGCCAGCCGTTCGACCTCGGCGCGGTCGTGGCTGACATAGAGGATCGGCATCGCGAGTTCCTGCTTCAGCCGTTCGATGACCGGCATGATCTCGTCCCGCCGGGCCGGATCGAGCGAGGACAGCGGTTCGTCCAGCAACAGGAAGCGCGGTCCCGACAGGAGCGCCCGGCCGATGGCGACGCGCTGGGCCTCCCCACCCGAAAGCGTGGCGGGCCAGCGGTCGAGCAGATGGCCGATGCCGAGGACATCGAGCACCGCCTCCAGGGCCATGGGCGCCTGCGCATGGCGTCCATAGAGCAGGTTCGCCCGCACCCGCATGTGCGGAAAGAGCCGTCCGTCCTGGAAGACATAGCCGGCCCGGCGGCGGGCGGGCGGAATATCCACGCCCGTCTCGCTGTCGAACAGCGTCTCGCCGCCGACCACGATCCGGCCCCGGTCGGGCGTCATGATGCCCGCGACCATGTTGAGGATGCTGGTCTTGCCCGCGCCCGACGGACCGAACAGGGCGACAAGGCCCGCCTGGGTACGGCAGTCCAGCCTGATCCGCCGATCCCCGACGGCATGGTCGATGCTGAGGTCAAAGGACATGGTTGGTCCTTCCGCCATTGGCCCGCCGTGCCAGCGCTTCCGATGCGACGAGGGCCCCCAGCGAGAGCAGGATCGAGATGATGGCGAGCCGTGTCACCGCCATCTCCCCGCCGGGCAGCTGCAGCGCGGAATAGATGGCGATGGGCAGGGTGCGGGTCTCGCCTGGCACGTCGGAGACGAAGGTGATGGTCGCGCCGAATTCGCCGATGGAGCGGGCGAAACCCAGTACCAGCCCCGCCAGCACGCCGGGCAAGGCAAGCGGCAGGGAGATGGTGAGAAAGACCCGCCAGCGGCCCGCTCCCAGCGTTTCGGCGGCGCTTTCCAGGCGCCGGTCGATGCCCTCGATCGACAGGCGCATGGCGCGCACCATCAGCGGCATCGCCATGATCGCGGAGGCCAGCGCCGCGCCGGTCCAGCGGAACATGAAGCTGATGCCCAGCGCCTGTTCGAACAGCCTGCCGATCGGGCCGTTGGCGCCGAACAGCAGCAGCAGCAGCCATCCGGTCACCACCGGCGGCACCACCAGCGGCAGGTGCACCAGCGCATCGACGAGCAGCTTGCCGGGAAAGCGGAGCCGGGCGAGCATCCACGCCATCGCGAAGGCGACGGGCAGCATGAGGCCGACCGCCACCAGGCTGACCTGCAACGACAGCGTCACGATGCCCCATTCTTCGGATGACAGGATCATGCCGCCTCTTTCGAACAGCTGGGCGGAAAATGCCAGTCCCGGTCATCGGCGTTGCATCGCGCCGGTTCACAGGGCAAAGCCGGACCCATGACCCGATCGGAGCATTTCGCATGAAAGAATTGATCGCCTTCGACCTTGACGGAACCCTGGCGGAGAGCAAGCAGCCGCTGGGCGAGGCGATGGGGGAGGCGCTGGCCGACCTGCTGACGGTGGCCCATGTCGCGGTGATTTCGGGCGGGGACTGGCCGCAATTCGACAAGCAGGTGGCGAGCCGACTGCCCGCGCGGGCGGACCTGTCCCGCCTCTGGCTGATGCCGACCACCGGAACCAAGCTCTACACGCATCGCGACGGCGCCTGGGCGCCGGTCTTCGCCGAACTGTTCGACGATGGGCAGAAGCAGGCGATTTTCGCGGCGTTCGACGCTTCGCTGGAAGCGACCGGCTTCGTGCCGGAGGAGGTGTGGGGCGAGCGGATCGAGGACCGGGGCAGCCAGATCACCTTTTCCGCGCTCGGCCAGCAGGCGCCGATCCATGCCAAGGATGTGTGGGACCCCGATTTCGCCAAGCGCAGGATCATCCAGGCGGACCTGCGCCAGCGTCTGCCCGGCCTGTCGATCAACATGGGCGGCGCGACCTCCATCGACATCACGCGGGCGGGCGTTGACAAGGCCTATGGGCTGAAGAAGCTGCGCGACGCGAGCGGGATCGCGCTCGACGCGATGATGTTCATCGGCGATGCGATCTTCCCCGGCGGCAATGATTATCCGGCCAAGGAACTGGGGCTGGACACGGTGCGCGTCCGCGATCCGCAGGAGACGCTGTCGGTCATCGATGCGATCGTGGCGTGTCAGAAATAACCTCTCTCAAGGCCTGCTGAAGCCATAGCGGGCGAGGATCGCCTGCCCGGCGCCCGACAGCAGGAAGCGGCGGAAGGCTTCCGCATCCGGATTGCGGCTGCCGGCGAGGCGGGCGAGCGGATAGCGGATCGGCGCGTGGCTGCCCGGCGGGAACAGGCCTGCGACCATCACGTCCTTCGATGCGCGGGCGTCGGTCGCGTAGACGATGCCCAGCCGCGCCTCGCCGCGCTCGACCAGCGCCATGGCGGAACGGACATTGTCGCCCAGCGCCAGCCGGTCCGCGACCGACGGCCAGACGCCCAGCGCGGTCAGCGCCGCCTTGCCATATTTGCCCGCGGGCACGCTGTCGGGATTGGCCATGGCGAGGCGCGATGGGCCGAGCGCCCTGGCGATCGGCATGGCGCGGGCGACGCGGAGGCGCAGCGGCATCCGCGCCGGTGCGATCAGGACCAGCCGATTGCCCGCCACATCGGCGCGGGTGCCGGGCGCGACAAGGCCCGCTTTCTCGATATCGTCCATCCAGTCCTCGTCGGCGGAGACGAACAGGTCCGCCGGGGCGCCGCTCCTGATCTGGCGGGCGAGCGCGGAGGAGGCGGCGAAGGAGAGGGTGGGCCGGGCATGGCGCTGCGCCGCCCAGGCGTCGGCCGCAGCGTTCATCGCCTCCTGCATGCTGGCGGCGGCGAGCACCAGCGGCCCGCGCTGCTGCGCCATGGCGGGGGTCAATAATATATGAAGGAATATAGCGAGCAGCGCGGCAGCGCGGAGAATCACTTTCATCATCATCCGCCCCTTGTGCCAGCTTGCCGGTCTTTTGTCTTGGCCGGTCATCGGCTAAACGGCGGCGGTGATGATGTTCCGTTTCGTGGCCTGACGACATTGTGCCGGTGATCCGTTCGCTTTGCGGCCAGTGCGGCGTGGGCTGCGGCATTCGCGCGGTGACCGGCGAGGGGCGGGAGGTCGCAATCGCGGGTGATCCGGTGCATCCGGCCAATGCGGGCCTGTTGTGCGACCGAAGCGATGCGCTCAACGGCATGCTGTCGCTGGAGGGGCGGTTGTTGCAGCCGATGATCGGCGGGCGGCCGGCCGGGTGGGACCGGGCCATGGCCCATGCGGCGCGGCGGCTGGGCGGGATCATCGCCCGCCATGGTCCCGGCAGCGTCGCGCTGCATGTGCCGGGCGGGTTGCTGACCGAGGATTATTATGTCGCCAACAAGCTGATGAAGGGCTTTGTCGGCTCCGCCCATATCGACGCCCCTTTCGCCGGGGCGGGGGGCGTGGCGGCCGCGCAGCGGGCGGCCTTTGGCGAGGATGTGATGCCTGCCGCCTGCGAGGATCTCGGCCAGGCGGACCTGTTGCTGCTGGTCGGCGGATCGACGGCGGGGCGCCATCCGGTGCTGCAGGAGCGGATCGGGGCGGTCCGGGCGGCGCGGGGAACCCGGCTGATCCTGATCGCGCAGGACGATGACGGGCGGGATATGGAGGCGGACCTGCGCCTGCAGGTCGCGCCGGGCAGCGAGGCGGCGCTGATCGCCGGATTGCTGCTGCATTGCCATGACAGCGGCGCGGTCGACCCTGATGGACTGGAGCGAAGGGTGGCCGTTCCGGAAGGGTTCTGGGCGGACCTGCGCCGGGGACATGATCTCTGGTCGGTGGCGCGGGCCTGTGGGCTGGCCCCGGGCGAGGTGCGCGGCTTTTACGATGCTGTCGCCGCCGTGCCCCGCATGGTCACGCTGTTCGGCCCGGCCAGCACGGGCGCGGCCGCGCGGCGGCTGTCGGCGGCGGTGCTGAACCTGCATCTGGCGACCGGGCGGATCGGCCGGCCGGGCGCGGCGCCCTTTGCCGTCACCAGCGCGGCCAACGGCATGGGTGGGCGGGAGGTCGGCTGCTGGGCTGGCGAACTGGCGGTGCATCGTGATTTTTCGGCTGGATCGCTCGCCCAGGTCGGCCGCTTCTGGGGCGGGACGGCCATGGCCGACCGGGCCGGCCTGTCGGGCGCGCCGCTGGCCGAGGCGGTGGAAGCGGGGCAGGTCAAGGCCTTGCTGGTCATGGGCGGCCTCCCCCCGGCGTCGCATCCGATCCGCGCGCTCTTGGGGCAGGTGCCGCTCGCCATCCTCTGCACGCCATGGATGGAGCCGGAAGCGGCGGGGCCGCGCATCATCGCCCTGCCTTCGCCCGTCTGGATCGAGAAGGACGGCACCCTGACCGGAGCCGACCGGCTGATCAGCCGGCAGCGGCGGCTTTTCCCCCTGCCGGGCGAGGCGAAGCCCGACTGGTGGATCATGACCCGGCTCGCCCGCGCCATGGGCTGGCGCGACGCCTTCCATTATGAGCGGCCCGCCGACATTTATCGAGAATATGTGCGGCTGACCGCCTATGGCAACCAGGGCGCGCGGCTGCTGGATCTGAAGCGGCACGCTCCCATCTCCAACCCGGCCTATGAGGAGTTGACGCCCTGGCGCTGGGGGGAGACGCCGTTCGACGAGGGGCGCTTCCCGACGCCCGATGGCCGCGCGCGGCTGGTGCCGATCTGGGATTAGGACGCCTGGCCGGCGATCGAGCGCAGATGCTCGACCAGCGCGTCGCCATTGGCGCTCCAGGTGAAGCGGCGGGCGGTTTCGCGGACGGCCTCGCGCTCCGGCGGGTTGAAGAGGATGGCGTTGATGGCGGCGGCGATCGCTTCGGGTTCGCGCTCGACGATCTGGCCCGCTTCCGGGCGGTCGAGCAGTTCGCGCGCGCCGCCGACATCGCTGATGACGAGCGGCGTGCCGCAGGCCAGCGCCTCGACCCAGGCATTGGCCAGGCCCTCGGAAGAGGAGGGCAGGGCCATGACGTCGGCGGCGGCATAGATGCGGGGCAGCCGGTCGTGCGGCACGGACCCCAGAAAGCCGATGCGGCGGTCGACGCCCAGTTCGGCGGCAAGATTTTCAAGGGCGCGGCGATATTGCCCCTGCCCCGCGAACAGCAGCGTGACCGCGGGCAATTGCGGCAGCGCCCGCACCAGCAGTTCCTGCCCCTTGCGCGGGATCAGCGCGCCGACGCACAGCACCACCGGCCCTTCGAAGCCGAGCGCTTCCTTGGCCGCCGCGCGGTCGGCCACTTCGAAACGGTCGAGATCGACGCCGGTATAATGGACGCGGATCTTCCCCGCATCGATGCCCATGCGCGCCATCGACCGGCGCATGGCGTCCGACACGGCGAGCAGGCCCGCAGCGTCGTCGGCGGCGCGCTTCACCATCTTGCGGGTGCCCCGCCGCGTCCCCCAATAATGGATGTCGGCCCCGCGCGCCTTCACCGAATAGGGGATGCCGAGCGCGCGGGAAAGGCGCTGCGCCACCGGCCCGTCGGGGAAGAAGAAGCTGGCGTCGATGACGTCGAAGGGCTGCTGGGCGTGGAGCTGCCGGACCAGCGGCAGGATCGCGCGGGTCATGCTGTAAACGTTCATCCGCCCGCCGAATTTGGGGATGATCGGGAAGGTCGGGCGGTAGACCGTCAGATCCTTCCACCTTTCCTTGCGCGGCAGGGCGCGCAGCGGGGCATAATGTCTGGCGGTCGAAAGCGGCCAGGGCGGGATGCCCAGCGGCGCGACCACCGTGACCTTCACGCCGTCCCGGCTCGCCAGTTCGCGCGCCTGCCGCTCGACGAAGACGCCGAAATGGGGGCGGCTCATGTCGGGGAACAGCGTGGACAGCGTCAGGACGTTCAGCGTCATGGCCTCTTCCTAAAGTGCCTTGGTCACCACAGGGTTAAGGATGATGCCGCTTTTGTCTACAGCCGTCTCACCAGTTGCACGGCGACGGCGCCCCACGGCGGGTCAGTGATCACCTGCTGGCGCGATCCGCTGCCCAGGGGCAGGATCTGCAGCCGGTCGTCCTCCCGCCCGATCAGCCGCCCGAACAGGAAGCGCCCGGCATGGCGGGGCAGCAGCAGGTCGCGGTTGAGGGCGCCGGCAAATTCCTCCGGCAGGATGCGGCGGCACCATATTTCATCACCGCTGCGGTAATCGCCGATGCTGCCGGACACCTGCACGCCGACCATGGCGTCGGCGGGGGCGGGCGGCGCGAGGGAGAGCGGGCGGGTGGGAGCGCGCGCGCCCTCCGGCCCCAGCAGCGCGGCGACGGGCACGACGCTTTGTCCGGGCAGGGCGACCAGTTCGGACGAGGCGACACCGAGCGCGCGGGCGATCCGGTTCAGCCAGTTGACCGATACGGTTCGGGTCCCTGTTTCCAGGCGGCCGATGGTCTGGGCCGTGGTCGGCGGGTCGCACAGCGCACCCACCTGTTCCAGCGTCAACCCCTTCGCCTTGCGCACTTCCCGGATGCGGGTAATCATCTTGCGTCCTATTTTTTACCTATTTGGTTTTTTCTCTTTCCTGCAATCAGGCGTGGATGGCAAGGCCCTTCTCCCGTGATTTTTGAGGAGGAGGCGGCTCCATGCCCACGCAACCCAAGCAATTTGTCGAGCGGATCATCGAGGATCCCTTCGGTCTGCCGCGGAAAATGGCCGTCAATCTGGGCGAATCGCCGCTCGCCTGGCTGCATGCGCGCGGGCATCTGAGCGAGCGCCATTATCTTGCAGGGGACAGGCTGCGGACGGATTGGGAAAAGGCGGGGCTGGGCGCGCGGGTGACGATGCGATGGGATGCCGTGCCCGCGCAGGCAAGCGCCGGGGCCGGGAAGGCCGATCCGACCCTGGCCCAGCTTTCCGCGCGGGAGCGGTTCGACGGTGCGATCCGGGCGGCGGGGCCGGGGCTGGCGGACATATTGTGGCGCGTGGCCTGCGCCGGCGAGGGGCTGGTCGCGGCGGAAAAGGCGCTGGGCTGGCCCAGCCGGGCGGGCAAGCTGGTGCTGACGCTCGCGCTGGAGCGTGTGGCCGGGTGGTATCGGTTGGGGTGATCGGCCCTTATCCGACGATCCCTCCGCCCAGCAGCAACAGCAGCTTCACGTCGATGGCAAAGCCCTCCGCCCGCCATGCTGCAACCTGGTCCTGCAAGCCTGCCAGCGGCACGCGATGAACGCGGATATCCTCGCCGTCGACGCCGCCGCCTTCGCCGGTCCTGCTAAGATCATGCGCGCGGAACAGGCTGAAGCTTTCCGAGACCATGCCGGGCGAGCTGTAGAATTCGCCCAGCGCTTCCATCCGGCCGGGGCGATAGCCAGTCTCCTCCTCCAGTTCGCGGGTCGCGGCGAGCATGGACTCCTCGCCCTCGTCATGATCGCCCACCAGCCCCGCGGGCAATTCTATGCAGCGGCGGCCGAGCGGCACCCGGAACTGGTCGACCAGCAGCACGTGCCGCCCGTCGGCCGCTTCATCGATGGCAAGGATGACGGCGGCGTGGATGCCGCGCGCGCGGCCGACATATTCCCATTTCCCCCGCCGCTTGGCAGTGATGAAACGGCCTTCCCACATGATCTCTTCGGAAGCCGCCATATCCTGTTCACTCATAATAGGATCAACCTGTCGGGCAGTTCATTGGGATTGTCGCCGGTCGCGGGGAAATGGAGGGCAAGGATGGCGCCCACCTGCCGCACGGCGTCGGCCATGCCCTCTGCCGTGCGGCCCGCGCGCACGCCGTCGACCAGGGCGGCCATGGCGTCGCCCCAGACTTCGGGCGCGACCTTCGCATTGATGGCGGCGTCCGCGACCAGCTCGGCGCGATGTTCGTCGAGGGACAGATAGATGAGCACGCCTGTCCGCCCGCGCGTGCGCCCCTGCGCCACGGCGCGGAACAGGGTGATGGCGCGCCGCCGCACCCGCCGGGCCTTGGTCGCTTTGGGGGTCAGCGCCATGCGCAGCGGCATCCACGCCAGCGCGTAGCGCACCACCAGGAATTTGAGGATGAGCAGGCCGAGCAGCACGGTCAGCAGCTTCCAGTCCTCGACATCATGCTCCCAGCTTTGCAGCAGCCAGGAACAGAGCGCGCGGAACTGCCGCGGGAAGGCGGCCGCCACGGAAAGCGCGAGGAACACGACGCCGATCGCCCAGTGCAGCCCGGCATCATGATAGGCATCCGACCGGCGCGCGACGATGGTGACGATCTCTCCGTCCGTGGCCTTTTCGGCCTCGGCCACGGCCGCCGTCACGCGGTCACGGTCGGCTTCGCTGAAATTCAGGCGCATCACCAGCCCCCCGAAGCGCCGCCGCCGCCGAAGCTGCCGCCGCCGCCGGAAAATCCGCCACCGCCACCGCCCCAGCTCGACCCGCCACCCCAGCCCGATCCGCCGCCGCCCCAGCCGGAATCGCCCGGACCCCAGATGATGACGGGACTCGATCCGCCCCGATAGCGCCGTCCCCTGCCCCGGCCGGACAGCATGGCGACGACGATGATGAAGACGACGAACAGCCAGAAGACGACCATCACGCCGCCGCCGTCGCCGGAGGCGTTGCGCGCCTGAGCCGCGGCTTGCGCCGCAAGGGCCTTGGCTTGCTCCGGTGGAAGGGTTAGCAGCCTGCCGATGGCGTCCGCACCGGCATCGATGCCGCCCGCCATGTCGCCAGCCTTGAAATGCGGCGTGATCTCATTGCGGATGATCTGCGAGGAAAGGGCATCGGTCATGATGCCTTCCAGCCCATAGCCGACCTCGATCCGCACCTTGCGCTCGTTGGGCGCGACGATCAGCAGGGCGCCGTCATTCCGGTCCTTGTTTCCGATCCCCCAGGCACGGCCGAGTTGATAGCCATAGTCGGAAATATCATAGCCCTGCAGGTCGGGGATGGTCGCCACCACCAACTGCCGTCCGCTCTGCTTCTCCAGCGCGGCGAGCTTTGCGGTCAGCGCCTGTTCCTGCCCGGGGTTGAGCAGCCCGGCATCGTCCACCACCCTGCCGGTCAGCTTGGGAAAGGTCTGTGCCTGCGCCGCCGGCAGGAAAACCAGCAGCGCGAGGATCAGGAGCAGGCGGCGCAGCATCGTCGGCTCAGTTGCCGAAATCGACCTTCGGCGCTTCCTCGGCGCCGGGCGTGGTGGCCTGGAACGGGGTCATCGGCTTGGCGCCGTGGATCAGCTTCGCGCCGATCGCGTCGGGAAAGGTGCGGATGCGGGTATTATAGGCGCGCACCGCCTCATTATAGTCGCGGATGGATACGGCGATGCGGTTTTCCGTCCCCTCGAGCTGGGATTGCAGGTCGAGGAAATTCTGGTTTGTCTTGAGGTCGGGATAGGCCTCGACCGAGGCGAGCAGGCGGCCAAGGCCCTGGCTGAGCTGCGCCTGCGCCTGCTGGAACTGCTGCACCTTGGCCGGGTCGGACAGGTCATCGGCGCTCACCTGGACGGAGGTGGCCTTGGCGCGGGCTTCGGTCACCTTGACCAGCGTGTCCTGCTCCTGCTTGCCTGCCGCCTTCACCGTGGCGACCAGATTGCCGATCAGGTTGGCGCGGCGCTGATACTGGGCCTGAACGTCGGCCCACTTGGCCTTGGCGACCTCCTCGGCGGCGGGAACGCTGTTGATGCCGCAGGCCGACAGCGCGAAGGCGCCAAGCAACGGCAGGAGGAACAGATGGAATCGGCGCAGGATCGTCATGGAACATCCTCAGGCTTGTTTCGGTCACGGAAATAGGCGGTTGTCGAACCCTTCGCAACGGCCCATGCTGCGATAATCGCCATCAGGACAAGGGGTTCACCATGGGGCTGATTTCCGAATTCAAGACGTTCATCAACCGCGGCAATGTCATGGACCTGGCGGTCGGCGTGATCATCGGCGGCGCCTTCGCCACCATCACCAAGTCGCTGACCGACGACCTGATCATGCCGGTGGTCGGCTATCTTTTCGGCGGCGCGGACTTTTCACGCTACTTCATCCGGCTGGGCGAACTGCCCGCCGGGTTCAAGGGCAATCCGGAAAGCTATGCCGACCTCAAGGCCGCGGGCGTCGCCATGTTCGGCTGGGGCGAATTCCTGACCGTGTTCGTCAATTTCCTGATCCTCGCCTTCATCATCTTCCTGCTGGTCAAAGCCGTGAACAGGCTGATGCCCAAGCCGGAACAGGCACCCGCCGCGACGCCGGAGGATGTGCTGCTGCTGCGCGAAATCCGGGATTCCCTTAAAAAATAATCGTTTCCGCGACGAAAGGAGCCTGCGGCGGGAACCATCCCGCGCGCGACCGGTTGATGGGCGTCAGGGTTCCGGACGTCCGGTCCCCTTGCCGCATAAGTCAGCCCATGGGGGCGCAACAGGAGAAAACGCCGTGAAAACTTTCGTATCAGTCCTTGGCCTTGCCAGCCTGATCGCGCTTGCTGCGTGCGATTCCAAGCAGGAAAACAAGGTCGAGAACGTATATGAGAATCAGGCGGATGCGATCGACAACCAGGCTGCGAACATGGAGGCGCTGGCCGACAATCTGAGCGGCAACGCCGAAAATGCTGCGGAAAACGCCGCCGACTCACTGGAGAACAAGGCTGACGCTACCCGCGAGGCCGGTGAAAAGGCGGCCGACGCGGTCGAGAAAAAAGAAAAGCACTGATCCAGATCGGAGTGCTTCGAAAAAAGGGGCGCCGCGGCGACAGGTCGCGGCGCCCCTTTTTCCGTCTTTAACGGCCCTTTAACCACAGGTCCGCCATGGTCCGTCCCCTATCCATGAGGCGCGGGAATGGACGAGTTACTCCAGGAATTCATATCGGAGACGCAGGAAACGCTGGAGGCGCTGGCCGGAGAGGTCATTGCCTGGGAAGCCGATCCTGCGGACCGCGACCGGCTGGACGCGATTTTCCGCTTCTTCCACACGGTGAAGGGCAGTTGCGGCTTCCTCAACCTGCCGCGCTTCGAACGGCTGAGCCATGCCGCAGAGGATGTGCTGTCGGAGATTCGCGCGGGCAAGCGCACCGCCGATCCCGCGACGGTCAGCGCCGTGCTGGGCATCATGGACAGGATCGCCGAACTGGCCGAGGCCGTGGCCATCGGCGCCGCGCTGCCGCAGGAAAATGACGATCACCTCATCAATGCCCTGGCTGAGAGGGACGAGAAGGAAGACGAGGCGCCAGCCGCCGCCGAGGAGACCGCCGCGCCGGTGGCCGTCGCGCGGGCATCGGGCGGCCAGACCGTGCCGCGGACCATCCGCCTGCCCCTGTCGCTGATCGACCAGTTGATGAACGGCGTGTCGGACATGGTGCTGGCACGCAACGAATTGTCGCGCAAGCTGCGCGAGCGGACGGGCGACCCGGAACTGGAAAGCGCCTTCGAACGGCTTTCGACCTGCGTGGCGGACATGCGGGACGCCATTTCCAAGACCCGGATGCAGCGCGTCGACCGGCTGTTCACGGCGATCCCGCGCATGGTCCGCGATCTGGGCCGTGACCTGGGCAAGCGGATCGACCTGACCCTGGAGGGCGGCGACGTCGAAATGGACCGCGAGATGGTGGAGATGGTCGTCGACCCGCTCACCCATATCGTGCGCAACAGCATCGACCATGGCATCGAGACGCCCGAACAACGGCTTGCCCTGGGCAAGCCGGAGGCGGGGCGGCTGCGGCTGGAGGCACGCCAGTCGGGCAACCAGATCGTCATAGAAGTGTCCGACGACGGACAGGGCATCGACACGGCCCGGCTGGTGGACAAGGCGGTGAAGGCGGGACGGCTGACCGCCGACGCCGCCGCGCGGATGAGCGAGGCGGAAAAGCTGGAGCTGATCTTCCATCCCGGCCTGTCCACCGCCCGGCAGGTGACGGCGGTGTCGGGCCGGGGCGTGGGCATGGATGTGGTCCGCGCCAATGTCGAACGGATCGGCGGCGTCATCGCGCTCGACAACCGGCCGGGGCGGGGCCTGACCATCATGCTGCGCGTGCCGCTGACGCTGACCATCATTCCGGGTCTGATCGTGCGGGCAGGCGGGCTGCATTTCGCCATTCCGCGTGCCGCCGTCGTCGAAATCCTGCATGACAACAACGAAACGCTCCAGATCAGCCAGGTGGGCGGGGCGAAGATCGCGACCATCCGCGCGGTTCGCCATTCGATGATCGATCTGGAAGATGTTCTGGGCATGGAAAAGCCCGGCCAGCAGGGACCGCGCGCGATCATGGTGGTGCGATCCGCGACCGGCGTGCCCTTTGCCATGGGCGTGTCGGCGGTCGACAATCATGAGGAACTGGTGATCCGTCCGGCGTCGCCGCTGGTGATGGCGACCGGCGTCTATGCAGGCATGACCTTGCCCGACAACGGCAAGCCGATGCTGCTGCTGGACGCGGCGGGCCTCGCCAATGCGGCGCGGCTGCCCAATATCGCCGACGACCGGGCGGCACTGCTGGCGCATGAGGCGGAAGACGCGCAGAGCCGTGTCGAAATGGTCTCCGCCCTGCGTTTCGAGGAACTGTCGGGCGAGCGGCGCCTGCTCAAGCTTTCCGTCATCGAGCGAGTCGAGGATATCGACGCGCATCTCTTCGGCCGGTCGGGCGGACGCGGCTTCGTGCGGCTGGACGGGCGGCTGGTGCCGGTGGCGAACGGCCATCAGGGCCTTGCGGGAGAGAAGGTCGCCGCGCTGCGGCTGCGCGACGGCTCGCGGGAGGCCTGCTACCCGGTGGCGGCAGTGCTCGACATCGTGGATATGCCCGCCGTGCCGGACATGGTGGCGATGCACGGCCTGCTGAGTGGCGTTGCGGTCATCGACGGGGAGCATCTGGAGGTTCTCAATCCCTTCGCCCTCTTCGCCGCGCTGCCCGGTGAACCGATCGTCGAAAAGGATCGCGGCCGCTGCCTGCTGGCGGACGGAGAGGATGGCTGGACGCGCGAGATATTGGCGCCGCTGCTGCGGCAGGCCGGGCATGAGGTGGTGCTGGGCCTGCCCGCCGACGCGGTAGTGGACCCGCGCGACGTGGTGCTGTTCAGCGGCGCGGATGACGTGCGGGCGACGGAGATGCTGGCTGCCGACATGCTGGGATGCCGCGTCGTCCATCTGCGCGCCACGCCCCGGCCCAGCGGCCCGCAGGACAGCAGCATCTACCGCTATGACCAGGACGCGCTGATGGCGGCGGTGTCCGGTTCGAAGGCGTAAAGGGGAAATGGCATCATGAACCAGCTCTATCTTCTGGCCAGGCTGGCGGGCACGCGGGTCGCGGTGGCAACGCGCGAGGTCGAGGCCGTGGTCAAGCTGGCGGATATTTCCCCGGTTCCGGGCATGGGCGCGCATGTGGCGGGCCTTTCGGCGCTGCGCAGCCGGGTGCTGACGATCATCGACGTCGCGGCGCTGATCCTGGGGCGGCGGACGCCCGCCGAGGATCGCGGCCACGCCATCATCGCGGACATCAGCGGGCACAGCTACGGACTGATGGTCGATGCGGTGTACGATATCTGCCAGGTGCCGGAAGGGGAATTGCCGTTGCGGGGACAGCTCGACCCCGCCTGGCTGCCCTATGCCGGCGGCATCGTCGAGCATGAGGGGCAACCCTATCTGCTCGTGTCGCTGAGCAGTTTCATCGAGGCCGGCGCGCTCGTGCAGGCGGCGGCATGAACAATTTTACCGACGTTTACCAATTGCTTGGTTTTGCCGGATAAACCGAACGGCATCGGGACGCAAAACAAAGGGAAGCATCATGAAAAACTGTCTGGTCGTCGATGATTCGAAAGTCATACGCAAGGTCGCGCGCCACATATTGGAATCGCTCGACCTTTCGGTCACGGAGGCGGTCGATGGCCAGGACGCCCTGGCCCAGTGCGAGGCGGCGGTGCCCGATGTCGTCCTGCTCGACTGGAACATGCCGGTGATGAGCGGCATGGAATTTCTGCAGGCCCTGCCGGGCGCCAATCTGGCGGCGCGGCCCAAGATCATCTTCTGCACGACCGAGAACGGCATCAGCCATATCAAGGCGGCCGTCGAAGCGGGCGCCGACGAATATGTGATGAAGCCCTTCGATCGCGATACGCTGGAAAGCAAGCTGTCGATCGTCGGCGTGATCTAGCGACGGCAAAGCGGCTCCTTCTTCCCTTCTCCTCATCGCCTCCGTCCCAGAAAGTTTTCCTTGATGACCGTCATGGTGCCGATCATGGCCAGCAGCCGAAGCGACGACAGGGCGATCCGCGCCCTGATCGTCGACGATTCGGTGGTCGTGCGGACGGTGATCGAGCGGATATTGAACGCCGATCCGGGCTTTTCCGTCGCGCACAAGACCAACAGCGCCGAACAGGCGCTGGCCTATCTGGGCGAGCATGAGGTCGACCTCGTGCTGCTCGACATCGAATTGCCGGGCCTTTCGGGCCTGATGGCGCTGCCCGCGATCCTGAGGACCAGTCCGAAGGCGAAGGTGGTGATCCTCTCGGGCAATTGCGAGGAGGGCAGTGCCGCCGCGGTCGAGGCTCTGGCGCTGGGCGCGAGCGACATTTTCGCCAAGCCCGGCAGCGGCAGCTTCGGCGAGCAATTCCCCCAGACGCTGATCGAACGGCTCTCGCGCCTGTTCAGCCAGGGTGCGGCTCCCATCGCCTTTCGTCCCATGCTGCCCGCCGAAACCGGACAGGCGACCCAGCCGCTCGCCTGCCTGGGCATCGGCGCGTCGACCGGCGGCATCCATGCGCTGGGGCAGTTGTTCGGCGGCCTGGCGGAACCGCTGGACGTTCCGGTCCTGCTGACCCAGCATCTCCCCGCCAGCTTCACTCATTATTTCGCCCAGCAGTTGGGGCGGATGACGGCCCTGCGGGTCAAGGTGGCCGAACAGGGCGAGATACTGGCGCCCGACATCGTCTATGTGGCGCCGGGCGACGCCAATCTGCAATTGCGCCGGGGCCTGCACGGGCGGGTTTCGGTGGTGCTGAATCCGGAGCGCACGCCGACCGGCAACCTGCCGGGGGTGGACCCCATGTTCTCCAGCATGGCGCAGGCCTATGGCGCGGGCGCGGCGGGCGTGGTGCTGACCGGCATGGGCCGCGACGGCACGGCCGGAGCGCGGGACATCGTGGCCGCGGGTGGCTGGATCGTGGCGCAGGACGAAGCGAGCAGCGTGGTCTGGGGCATGCCCGGATCGGTCGCGGGCGAAGGATTGAACTGCGCCTTGCTGGAACCCCATGCGATCATGGAATTTGTGGCCCGACGAGGAAAGAACAGAAACTGATGCCAACGACTCCGTCCTCGTCCGGCGCCTCTTCGCGCAGCGCCACGCGCATCCTCTCCGGCCTGCTGGAGGCGCGCACCGGGCAGATCCTGTCGGAAAGCCGGGCGTGGCGGATGGAGACGGCGCTGAAGCCGGTGCTGCGCGCCCATGGCCTTGCCGACATGGACATGCTGGCGGCGCGGCTGGTGTCGCAAAAGGATGTGGCGCTGGAAAATGCGGTCGTCAACGCGCTGCTCAACAATGAAAGCAGCTTCTTCCGCGACCTTCAGATTTTCGACATGATCCAGCGGCATATCCTGCCGCAATTCCATGCGCAGCGGCACGACCGGACCTTGCGCATCTGGAGCGCGGGCTGTTCGACCGGGCAGGAGGCCTATTCGATCGCGATCCAGATCTGCAACGACATGGCGCGCTGGCGCGGCTGGCGGATCGAGATATTGGCGACCGACATTTCCACCACCGCCATCGAACAGGCCAGAGCCGGTCTCTTCAACCAGATGGACGTGCAGCGCGGACTGGCGGTCGGCGACCTCATCAAATGGTTCGAACCGTCGGGCGACGACTGGAGCGCCCATCCGGCGTTGCGCCAGATGATCGATTTCCGCACCGACAATCTGTTCGATGCGCGCGCGCCGGTCGGCGAATATGACCTGCTGCTCTGCCGCAACGTCCTGCTCTATTTCACGCCGGAGCGGCGGCAGAATGTGCTTCGACTGCTCGCCCGGCACAGCCATGCGCGGTCCGTCCTGCTGCTGGGAGCGGGGGAGACGGTGATCGGGCAGAGCGACGATTTCATTCCCCACGCGGAATTTCGCGGTGGCTATGGCCGCCGGCCGGAAGGCGCCGCGCAGGCCGAAGGCCCGGTGCGCCGCGCGCTTTGAGGCGCCACAACCGGCATCCCCGCGATTTTGGCGATTGATTGGCCCGTCCTGGTCGGCCATGGTCTGCCGTGGATATGGCGGCGACTGACGGACGTGTGCGAGTGACTGGCCTTTCGCGATGACCGATTTTCAAATGATCGACACGCCGTCGCCCAATTTCGACGAGCGCCGCCTGCCCGTCACGATGCTGGTGCTGCACTATACCGGCATGGCCGACGCCGCGACCGCGATCAACTGGATGGCCAGTCCGGAATCCAAGGTTTCCGCCCATTATGTCGTGACCGAGGACGGACAGATCATCCGCATGGTCGCTGAGGACAAGCGCGCCTGGCATGCCGGGCGCTCCCACTGGCGGGGCATCGACGACGTCAATTCCGCCAGCATCGGCATAGAGATCGTCAATCCGGGTCATGAATGGGGCTACCGGCCCTTCCCGGACACGCAGATGGGATCGCTGATCCCGCTGATCCACGACATCGTCCAGCGGCACCGGATCACGCGCGGCAACATCGTCGGCCACAGCGACGTCGCGCCCGCGCGCAAGCAGGATCCGGGTGAGCTGTTCCCCTGGGGCCAACTGGCCCGGCTCCGGCTGGCGCTGCCCCGCCCGACCAAGAATCTGATGGACCCGCACTGGAGCGACGGGGGCTTCATGCTGGCGCTGGAGCGCTTCGGCTACGACATTGCCGAGCCGCAGGCGGCGGTGGTCGCCTTCCAGCGCCGCTTCCGGCCCGAACTGATCGACGGGATCATCGACGGCGAGTGCCGGGCGATCCTGCTCGCCCTGCTGCTCCCCCGGCCGCAGGGCGACGAATAAGCGGGGATGACGGGCTGCGTGGAGCTGTGTATAGGCGGCTCTGCCAGAGGGCCGGGCGGCCGCGGCGTGGCGGGTGACCGCCACGGCGAGGAAAGTCCGGGCTCCACGAAATGACGGTGCCGGCTAACGGCCGGCTGGAGTGATCCAAGGGACAGTGCAACAGAAAGCAGGTCGCCCAGTCTTCGGACTAGGCCTTCGGGCGGGCGAAATTGAAAGGGTGCGGTAAGAGCGCACCGCGCCTCCGGCAACGGCAGGCGGCACGGTAAACCCCACCGGGAGCAAGACCGAATAGGGGCGGCGCGCAGCTTGTCTGCTAGGCCTGTTTCGGCCGAGACCGCCCGGGTTGGTTGCTTGAGGGACGGAGCGATCCGTCCCCTAGAGGAATGGTCGCCTATCCCTGGCAACGGGGTGGACAGAACCCGGCTTACAGGCCCTCTGGCACAGGACTGGCCATCATTTGGCTGATGCCGGGCTGCGAACGCGGCTGTTTTGCGCTTCCGGTGCTCACGTGCTTCAAGCACGCTGCGCGCCGGTTCTCAAACAGCCGCATTCTCGCCTCGGCCTGAGCCAAATGACGGCCAGTCCTGATCCGTCACAATTTTGATGGCCCGCCGGGGTGGCGTTCCGCCTGCGGCTTGCCTAATTTGGGACTATGGCAAGAAGCAGCCGATCCAATGACTGGGGCTTTCCCCGCTGGCGCAGCTATGGCGCATCGCGTGAGGCGCAGCAGGTGCGCCTGTGCGACCGGCACGGCTGCGACCGCCCCGGTGACTGCCCCGCGCCCAAATCGCCCAACAGCCGCGACCGCTGGTATTTCTGCACCGACCATGCGGCGGAATATAACCGGAACTGGGACTATTTTCAGGGCCTCGACCGGGAGGAACGCGAAGAGCGCGAGCGTGCCGAGCGGCGGGATGCGGGCGGCTATCAGAACAGCGCCTATCATGGCTGGGGCGGGCCGGGCGACGGCAGCCGGTCCCGCGACGAACTCCATGCGCTGCAGGCGCTGGAGCTGGAGGACGATGCCGATTTCGAGACGGTGAAGAAAAGCTGGCGCCGCCTCGCCAAGGAATATCATCCCGACGTGAAGCCGGGCGACGCGCAGGCTGCGATCCGCTTCCAGACCATCCAGGCGGCCTATGAAGTGCTGCGCGCCGCCGAGGAACGGCGGACCTGGAGACCGCGGGAGCGGGCGGATTGAAGGATATCGTCCGTTCGAACTGGGATCATGCGGTGCTCGTCTGCCGCAAATGTTCGAAGAAGCTGGACGGCGGTTTCGGCCGCGATGGCGATGAACGGCTGGCCAGGGCGCTGCGCCGCCATCTGTCGCTGAAAAAGGGACGCAAGGCTGCGACGGGCATTGTCGAAGTCAACTGCCTGGGCGTTTGCCCGAAAGGCGCGGTGACGGTCGTAAATGGCGCGCAAGCGCGCGAATGGCTGCTGGTCCGGCCGGGCGCCGACCTCGACGCGCTGGCCTCTCATCTCGGCCTTGTGCCTAAGCCGTCCGGCTGATCCGCGCCGCGCTGGCCCGGTTGCTGTCGACCAGCGGGTAGAGAATGCGGTCCTCCTTCTCGATGCGGGAGGCAAGGACATCCAGAAGCTCGCGGGTCTCGGCGCAGAAGCCGGCCCATTCGCGGCTGACCCGGTCATCGCTCCACCGCGCCATATAGGCGGAGAAGGCTTCGGCCAGCGGACCCATCTCGGTCTGCAGGCGCGAGGCGGTACGGCGGGCATGGTCATCGCCTGCTCGTTGAACGCCGGGATAGAATATGCGGTCTTCCAGGGCCAGGTGCGTCATCAACTGGCGGGCGAGTTGCCATCGCAGTGCCCCGACGCTTTGCCGGACCGCGTCATCCGCGATGGCGCGTGCCAGTTGCGACGCCGTTACGCTCAACTCCCTGTGCTGTCTTTGCAGCTCGCCGATATCCATATCGTGCTTCCTCACCACCCCATCGGCAGACTATGCCGCGCATGGATTAAGAAAGCATTGTAATCAACTATATGGTTCACCGCCGATGGCGGCCGCCGCGCGTCCCCGCGGCGGCCATCCGGATCGGGTCAGGCGGGCTGGTCGGCGCGGCTGACGCCCTCGCCGTCGAGGTTCAGCGCGACGAAGTCCCAGTCGATCGCTTCCTTCAGCAGCTTTTCGGCATAGTTGGGGCGCAGGTTGCGATAGTCGATATAATAGGCATGTTCCCACACATCGAGGATCAGCAGCGGCGTATGGCCGTGCGCGACCGGCGTGTCGGCGTCATGATAGCTGGTCACTTCCAGCTTGCCGTCCTTCAGGATCAGCGCGGCCCAGCCGCTGGCGAAATGGCCGACGGCTTCGGCCTTCAGCTTCTCGACCAGGCCGTCGACCGAGCCGAAACCCTCGTTGATGAGGTCGAGCAGCTTGCCCGAGGGCGCCTTCTTCTCGGGCGAGAGCGAGAGCCAGTAGAATGTGTGGTTCCAGATCTGGCCGACCTGGTTGAACAGGCCGCCCTTGCTGGTCTTGATCAGTTCGACCAGCGACTTGCCCTGCAGCGCGGGGTCGGCGGCGACCAGCTCATTCGCTTTCACGACATAGGCATTATGGTGCTTGCCATGGTGATAATCGAAGGTTTCGGCCGACAGAATGTCGCCGAATGCGTCCTTGGCGTAGGGAAGGGGGGGCAGAACAAATGCCATGTCGGAACTCCTCGGTTCGTTATGGGATGGCCGCATAACGATGATGCGGCCGGAAGGCTCCATGGCCCTAGCAGGCTTATTGCGCCGCGGAAAACATGATATTTTCTTTCAGGAACGCGGAAATATCCATGTGACAGGCGCGTAACGATGACATAGAATCACCGGTCAGGCCGCCCGGAGAATGCGGCGGTCGGAACTTGGGGGACGGGTCCATGGCAAAATTCTTCGGCAATCTGCATCTTGTGCTGGCGGCTGGGCTGCTGCTCGCCATCATCGTCATGTTCGGCGCCCATGCGGGGCTGGTCGACGCCAACACCATCTTCCGCTGGCTGCATGTCTTCTTCGGCATCACCTGGATCGGGCTGCTTTATTATTTCAACTTCGTCCAGATCCCGACCATGCCGAAAATCCCGGCGGAACTGAAACCGGGCGTGTCCAGGCATATCGCCCCGGCGGCCCTGTTCTTCTTCCGCTGGGCGGCGGCGCTGACGGTGCTGACCGGCCTGACCGTCGCCTGGATTTCGGGCTATATCGCGCAGGCGCTGACCTTGCAGAAGCCCTATCTGCTGATCGGCATCGGCATGTGGCTGGCGCTCGTCATGGCGTTCAACGTCTGGTTCGTGATCTGGCCGAACCAGAAGAAGGCGCTGGGCATCGTCCCGGCCGAGGACGCGGTGAAGGCGAAGGCGGCGACCACCGCGATGATCTTCAGCCGCATCAACACCATGCTGTCGCTGGCGATGCTCTATTGCATGGTCAATTTCAGCTGAAAGAGCAGGGGCGGGCGCCGTGCGGCGCCCGCCCGCTCACCCTTGCGGCGGCGTCGTCTCGCCGATCTCGTCGCTGTCGATCCTGTCGCCAAGGTCCAGGCCATGGCGCATCAGCATCGGCACATTGGCGGCGGCGAAGACCACGGACACCACCGTCACGCCCCACACCTTGACCGCCAGCCAGCTGTCGAACGTCATGGTGCGGCGCATGACTTCATTGGCGATGGCCATGCCGACGAAGAAAAACGCCCAGTTGCGCGACAATTTGCGCCAGCCCTCCTCGGTCAGGCCGTCATAGGCCGCCTGCAGCAGATATTTGAGCAGCGCCTTGCCCCGCAGCAGCCCGGCGAACAGCATCAGCGCGAAGAAGGCGTAGATGATGGTCGGCTTGATCTGGATGAAGCTCTGGTCGCGGAAATAGATGGTAAGCCCGCCGAAGAAGAGGATCAGCATCGCCGACAGCCAGAGCATCGGCGACACCCGGCCCAGCTTTACCTTGGAGATGATGACGGCAATGACGATCGCGGCCATGAAGGCGGCGGTGCCCAGCATCATGGCGGTGATCGGATTGCCCGGCCCCCAGATCCAGCCCGCGCCCTTGTAGCTTAGGAAGAAGACCAGCAGCGGCCCGAAATCGAGCGCCAGGCTGAGGTTTCCGCCATGGGTGGGCTTCCTGGCGTCAGCGGGCATAGGCTGTCCCCGCAATCGCCCGCGCCATGTCGCCCGGATCGAAGGGGCGCAGATCCTCGATCTTCTCGCCAACCCCGATCGCGTGGATGGGCAGGCGGAATTTCTCCGCCGCCGCGACCAGCACGCCGCCGCGCGCGGTGCCGTCCAGCTTGGTCATGACCAGCCCCGTCACCTGCGCGGTTTCCTTGAAAACCTCGATCTGGTTCAACGCATTCTGTCCCGTGGTAGCATCCAGCACCAGCACAACGTCGTGCGGGGCCGCCGGGTTCAACCGGCCCAGAACCCGGCGCACCTTGGCCAGTTCGTCCATCAGCTCGGTCTTGTTCTGAAGGCGGCCCGCCGTGTCCACGATCAGCACGTCGATGCCGGTGGCGGTCGCCTGCTTGACCGCATCGAACACGATGCCCGCCGCGTCGCCGCCTTCCTTGCCCGCGACGATGGGGATGCCCAGCCGCTCGGCCCAGACCTTCAATTGCCCGATCGCCGCCGCGCGGAAGGTGTCGCCCGCCGCCAGCATCACGCCATAATCCTGCTCCAGGAACAGGTTGGCGAGCTTGGCGATGGTGGTGGTCTTGCCCGATCCGTTGACGCCGATCACCAGGATCACCTGCGGGCGCGGAAACGCCTCGATCTCCAGCGGGCGGGCGACGGGGGCCAGCACCTTCTCGATCTCCTCCGCGATGATCTCGCGCAGATATTCCTCGGTCAGTTCGCGATTATAGCGGCCTTCGGACAGCCGGTCGCGCACGCGGGTGGCCATGGCGGGGCCAAGGTCGCTGACGATCAGCGCTTCCTCGATCTCGTCCAAAGTCTGTTCGTCGAGCGCGGCCTTGGTGAAAAGGCCGGTGAGATTCTCGCCGAGCTTGTCGGAAGTGCGCTTCAGACCGCCGAAGAGGCGTTCGCGCCAGCTGGTGCCGGGTTCAGTCATTGCTGCGCCTCTTGCGCGATCAGCGCGCCATTCTCAAGGCCCGTGATGGTTGCGCGGACGATGGAGGAGGGCGATTGCGCCGCCGCGAACCGCACCGGGGCGAAATTCTCTGCATGACCCGAAAGCCCGTTACGCTCGACCAGTACCGATTGTTCGGAACCGATCAGGCTGTTGAGCCAGTTTTCGCGCTGCGCTTCGCAAGCCGAGCGCAGCCGCGCCGCCCGCGCCTTGATGGTGGCGCGATCCACCTGCGGCATCCGGGCGGCGGGGGTGCCGGTGCGCGGCGAATAGGGGAAGATATGGCCATGGACGATGGCGCACTCCTCGACCAGCTTCAGGCTGTTTTCGAACATCGCGTCGTCCTCGGTCGGGAAACCGGCAATGATGTCCGCGCCGATGCTGATGTCCGGACGGGCGGCCTTCAGCCTCTCCACGATGCGAATGGCCTCTGTCCGGCTGTGGCGCCGCTTCATGCGCTTCAGGATCATGTCGTCGCCCGCCTGAAGCGATAAATGAAGGTGCGGCATCATGCGCGGCTCATGGGCGAGCAGGTCGAACAATCGCTCGTCAATCTCTACGCTGTCGATCGAGGACAGGCGCAGGCGGGGCAGGCCAGGCACGCCCTTCAACAACCGCTCGATCAGCAGGCCCAGAGACGGCGCGCCGGGCAGGTCCGGGCCATAGCTGGTGACATCCACGCCGGTCAGCACGATTTCCCTGTACCCCGCATCGACCAGCTCGCGCGCCTTGTCGATCACCGCGCCCGCGGGCACCGACCGGCTGTTCCCCCGGCCATAGGGGATGATGCAGAAGGTGCAGCGATGGTCGCAGCCATTCTGCACCTCCAGGAAGGCGCGGGCATGTTCGGCAAAGGCGCTCGCCATATGCGGCGCGGTCTCCCGCACCGCCATGATGTCGGAGACATTCAGCCGCGCCTCGCTGGTGGCAAAGGACGCTGCCTCCATCTTCTCCCGATTGCCGATCACTGCGTCGACTTCCGCCATGGCGGCGAAGGTCTCCGGCTCGGTCTGCGCCGCGCAGCCCGTCACCATGATCCGCGCATCGGGCCGGTCCCGCCGGGCGCGCCGTATCGCCTGCCGGGTCTGGCGCACCGCCTCGGCCGTCACGGCGCAGCTGTTGACGACGATCAGGTCATCCTGCCCGCCCGCCATTTCGCGAATCGCCTCGCTCTCCGCGATATTGAGGCGGCAGCCCAGGGTAATGATCTGCGGCCCGCTCATCAGGCCTAGAAGCGCGCCCAGTCAGCTTCGCCGTCAAAGACATGGGTGGCAGGCCCAGTCATCACGATGTGCCCGCCCGGCGCCCAGTCGATCACCAGATCGCCACCTGGCAGACTCACGCGCGTCGGCCCGCTCACTAGCCTGCGCCGGACCGCCGCCACTGCCGTCGCGCAGGCGCCCGTCCCGCAGGCCCGCGTCAGGCCGGCGCCACGCTCCCACACGATCAGGCGGATATGGTTTTCGCCCACCATCTGCGCGAAATTGACGTTCACCCGGGCCGGGAACAGCGGGTCCGTCTCGATCAGCGGCCCCAGCCGCTCGACATCCACCGCATCCAGATCGTCGCAGAAGAAGATGACATGCGGATTGCCGACATTGACCGCGACCGGCGCGGGCAGATCCTCCCAGCTCACCGGCATGGCCAGCGTGTCCATGGCATAGGCCAGCGGGATCGCGTCCCACTCCAGCCGGGGTTCGCCCATGTCGACGCTGGCGCCGCCGTCCACGCCCTTCGCGTCCAGCAGCCCGCCCTTCGTCTCGATCAGCACGTCCCTCCCAACGAACAGGGGGACGCAGCGGGTCGCGTTGCCGCAAGCCTCCACTTCGCTGCCGTCGCTGTTGAAGATGCGCATCGACACATCGGCGCGCTCCGAATCCCCGATCAGGATCAGCTGGTCACAGCCGATCCCGGCATGGCGGTCGGCAATGGCCTGCGCACGCGCCGCCGTGATGTCGAGCGCGCCATCGCGCGCGTCGATCACGACGAAATCGTTGCCCAGCCCATGCATCTTCGAAAAACGGCCCATAATGCGCGCGCATGTAGGGCCTGTACGGCGAAAATGCCAGTGGTTCAGTTCCAGAGCAGCCGTCCTCGCCATGTCCGGGCCGCGGGTTGCCCGTCGCCATCCAGGGCAGGCAGGAACGTTACGCGGGCCATCAAGGTGGCGCACAGCGCCTGGTCGTGCATTGCGGAACCGGAACTTTCATTGATGGTGCAGTCCACCACCTTTCCGGTTTCATCCACGTGCAGGACATAGGCTGTGCTATGGCCCGAAGGAAGCGGGCGAAGCATGGCGGCGTCCGCATTGGTGAACCATGTCCGGGGTTCGGATCGCGGGATGGGCTTGCTACGATCGAGTTCGTCAAAAGGGATGATCTTGCGCTTTGCCGCTTCTGCTTGTGCCGGCATTGTCAGGATGAGCGCATGAACGACGCCCACCAGCCATTTGTTTCTTGTCATTTACCGCCAGTTCCCCGTTATCGCGCTGCCGTGGCGCGTTTCCTTCCATAAAGGCCATATACAGCCAACCCGATGGCGTTCCAGATCAGGCAGGCAAGGATGGTCTTCACCGGCAGGCTGACGAACAGATAGGCGCAGCCGCCGATCGCGCCGATGCCCACCAGCCAGCCCGCCGGGGCGCGGAAGGGGCGCTTCATGTCGGGCATCCGCCGCCGCAGGATCAGCAGGCAGGCGCCAACGGCGGTGAAGGCGATCAGCGTCCCCGCATTGGCCAGCGCGGCGATCTCGTCGATGGGCAGCACGCCCGCGATGATCGCGACCAGTATCGCCGTCATGCCGGTGATCCGCACCGGCGTCCCGCGTTTCGAGATCAGCGCCAGCCGCTTTGGCAGGAAGCCGTCGCGCGCCATGACCAGGAAGATGCGGCTCTGCCCATAGAGAAAGCCCAGCAGCACCGTCGGCAGCGCGATCACCGCCGCGATGGCGACGATCCGCGCCACCTGTCCCTGACCCATTTCGCGCAAGATCAGCGCCAGCGGCTCCGGGCTGTCGGCAAAGCGGGTGAAGGGCATGGCCCCGATCGCCGCCGCCGCCACGGCCACATAGATCAGCGTGCAGGCGATCAGCGACCCGACGATGCCGATGGCCAGGTCGCGGTCCGGATTCTTCGCCTCCTCCGCCGCGGTCGAGATCGCGTCGAAGCCGTAGAATGCGAAGAAGATGATCGCCGCCGCCGCCATGACGCCACGCTCGACCCCGTCCGGCGCCACCGACTTGGCGAAGCCGAAGGGCATGAACGGCGACAGGTTGTGCGCATCGAAGGCGGGCAGGGCGATGGCGACGAACAGGCTCAGGGTCGCGATCTTGATGACCACCAGCAAGGCGTTCAGCCGCGCGCTTTCCTGCGTGCCCAGCATCAGCAGCCCCGCCACGACGGCAATGATGAAGATGGCGGGCGCATTGACGATCCCGCCCAGTTCCGGTCCCCTGGTCAACAGTTCCGGAAAACCAACGGAGGTCAGCAGCGGCGCGGCATAGCCCGACCAGCCCACCGCCACGGTCGACACCACCAGCGAATATTCCAGGATCAGGCTCCACCCGACGATCCAGGCAAAGCCTTCGCCCAGCACCACATAGCTGTAGCTGTACGCGCTCCCGGCGGCGGGCATCATGGTGGACAGTTCCGCATAGGCGAGCGCCGCGCAGGCGCAGATTGCCCCCGCAATGGCGAAGGACAGCAGCACCGCAGGCCCCGCCCGGTCGGCGCCGACCCCGATCAGCGTCAATATGCCGGTCCCGACAATGGCCCCCACGCCCAGCGCCAGCAGATGCGGCCATGACAGTGTGCGCGCCAGCCTCTGTCCCTCATGGGCAGGCATCATCGCCTCCATCGGCTTGCGGCGCGTCCAGCTCATTGCAGTGTCTCCCTTTGCACGCATGGCTCGCCGGGGACGGCGCGGCTGGCAAGGGGAATTTTTGCGAGATCCTTTGAATGGCAGCGTTTCGATGTCGGGCAATCCGTAACTTTCAAAATTGGGGCGCTACATTACACCTCTTTAACGATGCGCTGTCAGAAAGGGCAAATGGCCCTTAAGCTGACCTCCTTGCTATACACGGTGCTGATTTGCGCATCGGTCCTGTCGGGCCCTTATGCTATTTATCTGGCGGCAAGGATGAGGCTCTGGCGAGCGATTGGTGCGATCCTTGCCGGGCTGTCGCTGGGCTTGGCGGGGTTATTTGCCTCGCTGAAGGCGAGCGACATGTATTTTGAAGCCTTGCGGGAGCATAACCCCCACGCGCTCAACGATATGGTTGGATTTGGGCAGGTGGTGCTGGGCTTCCTTGGCCTATTATATTTCCTCGCCATATTCGTCCTTGCCGTGCTTGTGTTCTCGATCAGGTGGATAAAGAGCAGGCAAAAGTCCGCCGAATAGTGCCCTGCTTCGCGCTTGTTGCATCCCATCCCCCTTTTCGCTAAAGGCGCCCCTGCAATCGGGCAGTCCGCTGCCTGATACCCTGACAGATCCATGGCGCCCAAATGGAGCACCGGATGGACGCTGGCCGGCGAGGTTTCGCCCGCCGGCGATTTTGTCGTTTGGCAGGGTAGGCGCAGTTTTCCGGGCTTTCCGGCCCAAATGAGGTGATGATGTTCGATTCGCTAAGCGATCGTCTCGGTGGGGTATTCGACAAGCTGCGTGGGCGCGGTGCGCTGACGGAGGACGATGTCCGCGCCGCGATGCGCGAGGTGCGAATCGCGCTGCTCGAAGCCGACGTCGCCCTTCCCGTCGTCCGCCAGTTCGTCGAACAGGCGACCGAGCGCGCGGTCGGCAGCGACGTGCTACGCTCGGTCACGCCGGGCCAGATGGTCGTCAAGATCGTCTCGGACACGCTCACCGAAACGCTGGGCGCCGAAACCAGCGACCTGCTGATCGACGTCACCCCGCCCGCCGTCATCATGATGGTCGGCCTGCAGGGCTCCGGCAAGACCACCTCCACCGCCAAGATCGCCAAGCGCCTCAAGGAAAAAGAGCGCAAGAAGGTGCTGATGGCGTCGCTCGACGTCCAGCGCCCCGCCGCGCAGGAGCAGCTGGCGGTGCTGGGCACCCAGACCGACGTGGCGACCCTGCCGATCGTGCCCGGCCAGCAGCCTGTCGACATCGCGAAGCGTGCCTTGCAGGCGGCGAAGCTCCAGGGCTTCGACGTGGTGATGCTTGACACCGCCGGGCGCCTGCATGTCGACCAGGCGCTGATGGAAGAGATGAAGGCGGTGGCCGAAGTCTCCAACCCGGCGGAAATCCTGCTGGTGGTCGATTCGCTGACCGGGCAGGACGCGGTGAATGTCGCGACCAGCTTCACCCAGCAGGTGCCGCTGACCGGTGTGGTGCTGACCCGCATGGACGGCGATGCCCGTGGCGGCGCGGCGCTTTCGATGCGCGCGGTCACCGGCCGCCCGATCAAATTTGCGGGCACCGGCGAAAAGCTCGACGCGATCGAGCCTTTCCATCCCGCCCGCGTGGCGCAGCGCATCCTGGGCATGGGCGATGTCGTGTCGCTGGTCGAAAAGGCGGCCGAGACGATCGACGCCGAGGAAGCCGACAAGCTCGCCAAGAAAATGGCCAAGGGTCAGTTCGACATGAACGACCTGCGTGCCCAGTTGAACCAGATGCGCCGCATGGGCGGGCTTGGCGCGCTGGCAGGCATGCTGCCGGGCCTCAAAAAGGCGCAGGCGGCGATGGCGGCGAGCGGCGCCAATGATAAGACGCTGATCCATCTCGACGCAATGATCGGGTCGATGACCCCCAAGGAGCGGGAGAAACCCGCCCTCATCAACGCCAAGCGCAAGATCCGCATCGCCAAGGGTTCCGGCCGCACGGTGCAGGACGTCAACAAGCTCCTGAAAATGCATCAGGAGATGGAAACGGCGATGAAGAAGATCCGCAAGATGGGCGGCCTGAAAGGGCTGGCCAAGATGTTTGGCGGTGGAGGGATGGGCGGCCTGGGCGGCGCCGGTGGGCCGGGAGGTTCCGGCGGTGCGCCGGACCTTGGTGGCCTGGGCGGGCTTGGCGGTCTGGGCGGCAATATGCCCAACCTGCCCCCCGGCTTTCAGAATTTCATGAAGAAATAAGCGAATTCAACGGATCAGATCAGAGTAGAAAGGCAAGTTACTTACATGGCAACCTCCATCCGTCTGTCGCGCGGCGGCTCCAAGAAGCGCCCCTATTACCGCATCGTCGTGGCTGACAGCCGCGCCCCGCGTGACGGCAAGTTCATTGAGCGTATCGGCAGCTACAACCCCGTCCTGCCCAAGGGCGACGAGAAGCGCGTCGTGATCGACGTCGAGCGCGCGAAGCACTGGGTTTCCGCCGGCGCGCAGCCGACCGACCGCGTCGCCCGCTTCCTCGACGCCGCTGGCGTGAAGGAACGCGCCGCCCGCAACAACCCGAAGAAGGCAGAGCCGGGCCAGAAGGCCAAGGATCGCGCCGAAGACCGCGCTGCCAAGGCTGCGGAAGCCGCTGAAGCTGCCGAAGCCGCCAAGGCTGCCGCCGCTGAAGCCGCCGCCGCTCCGGCCGAAGCCCCGGCTGAAGAAGCTGTTGCCGAAGAATCGGCCGAAGGCTGATTGTCTTGACCGACAGGCCCGTCACTCTCGCCGTCATCATCGGCGCGCATGGGGTGACGGGCGAAGTCCGTCTGAAGCTCTTCGGCGAGGGCGTGGAAACGCTCAAATCCTACAAGGGCTTCGACGCGGCGGGGCGCGCGCTGACGCTGCGGTCGGTGCGCCCCGGTCCCAATGGCGCCGTCGCGCGCTTCGCCGAGATCGGCGACCGCAGCGCCGCCGAAGCCTTGCGCGGGACCGAATTGACCGTGCCGCGCTCCGCCTTGCCCGCGCTGGGCGAGGGTGAATATTATCATGCCGACCTGATCGGCCTGCCCTGCTTCTCCAGCGAGGGCGAGGGGCTGGGGAATGTCGTCGCGGTCGAGAATTTCGGCGCGGGCGATATCATCGAGGTCGAGCGGCCGATGGGCAAGCGCTTCATGGCGCCGATCCATGCCGTGACCATCGCGGATGAGCGGGTGGTCATCGAAGCCGCCTTCGCGGTCTGACGGCGGGTCGCGCGCATGTTTCATCTTCTCGTCGCCCTCTATCTGCTGCTGATGGTCGCCGCTGGCTGGCGGCTGTTCGCCATGTCCTGGTCGCGCATGTTGAAGATCAGTGCGGCGGTGGCGTTGGTCATTCCCATTCCGATGCTGTTCCTGTTGCCTGCGCTGATGCAGCCTGACCGTCCCTTTGCGGACCTGTTGCGGGCCATCGGCATCGCTCTGATGCTGGGGGGCGGGGTGTCGCTGTTGGGCGGCATGGCTGGAGCGTGGCTCAGGGCGCGCAAGGCGTGAGCTTCCACGCGCAGATACTGACGCTTTACCCTGAGATGCTTCCAGGACCGCTGGGCGCGTCGCTGGCCGGGCGGGCGCTGGCGGAGGGAAAGTGGACCTGCGACCCGATCCACATTCGCGATTTCGCCACGGACAGGCATCGCACGGTGGACGATACGCCCGCCGGCGGTGGCGCGGGCATGGTGCTGCGCGCCGACATATTGGCCAGGGCCATCGACCATGCGCAGGAAAAGGCACCCGATCTGCCCGTCATCGCCATGACGCCGCGCGGCGCACCGATCACGCAGGCGCGCGTCCGTCAGCTTGCCGCCGGTCCCGGCGCGACCATCTTGTGCGGCCGGTTCGAGGGCTTTGACGAGCGCATTTTCGAGGCCCGCCCGGTCGAGCAGATCAGCATGGGCGACATCATCCTCTCCGGCGGAGAGATGGGCGCGCTGATGCTGCTGGACGCTTGCATCCGCCTGCTTCCTGGGGTAATGGGCGCCGCTTCCAGTGGGGATGAAGAGAGCTTCGAAAGCGGCCTTCTCGAATATCCGCACTATACCCGGCCCGTTGAATGGGAAGGGCGCACGATCCCTGAAGTGTTGCGATCGGGGGATCATGCGAAGATCGCCGCCTGGCGGAAACAAAGGGCGGAGGATGATACACGGCTAAGGCGGCCGGACCTTTGGGAACGTCATATCGGCGTTCGGGACCAGTCGCCCTCTGGTGCGCAACGCGAAGAGACAGGACCTAAGTTATGAACTTGATCCAGCAGATCGAGGCCGAAAACATCGCGGCCCTCGCCAAGGATATTCCGGATTTCCGTCCGGGTGACACGCTGCGCGTCGGCGTGAAGGTCGTCGAAGGCGACCGCAGCCGCGTCCAGAATTATGAAGGCGTCTGCATCGCCCGCTCGAACAAGGGCATGGGCAGCAACTTCACCGTGCGCAAGATCAGCTTCGGTGAGGGCGTGGAGCGCGTCTTCCCGCTCTATTCGCCGAACATCGATTCGATCACCGTGGTCCGTCGCGGCGTCGTGCGTCGTGCGAAGCTCTATTATCTGCGCGGCCGCACCGGCAAGCGCGCTCGCATCGCCGAGCGTCGCGAGGTGCGCAGCGAGGACTAGAGCATTTTCGAAGCAGGTGGCATCACCTGCTGGCTTGGAAAATGCGGAAAACCAGGGACAAATGGAGCATGATCCGATTCAGCTTGATCGGATCATGCTCTAAGTTCCGCACGCTGTCCTTGACAGTTGCAAAAAGGATACAGGCGGTACCCCTTGGGGGTGCCGCCTTTTTCTTTGATTATCAATAAATTAGTCATTCATACCGTTCCGTTCCGCTTCTCTCGCGCTTTATGATTTTGCGCCGCAGCAGAAATTTCATTTCGCATATGGCGGTTTTATGTCAGCGTTCCGTTTCCAGAGATTGCTCAATATTGCCAACGCCAAACTGTCGGGTTCTGGTGAATGTCGGGCCGTATGCGGGCAATGCTGAAGCAGGGGTAGCAAAAACAGAAAAGACCAATGGAGAGGCCTCTTCATAATAATATCAAAGGGGCTGTTTCATGAATTATACGGGTTTTGTTTCTCGCGCCGCCATGGCGATCGCGCTGTCTTCTGCAGCGCCGGTTCTGGCCCAGAGCGATCCGCAGGTTTCCGGCACGGACGAAGGCGCGGCGATCATCGTTACCGGTACGCGCGCAACGGGCGTCACGGCGGCCGAAAGCGCCGCTCCGATCAAGGTTCTGGACAGCGAAGCGCTCACCAAGGTCGGGCAGCCCAACCTCAACCAGGTGCTGACGCAGCTCGTTCCCTCCTTCACGGCGGAGGCCTTTGGCGGCGATACCGCGAACCTGACGCTGGCGGCACGCCTTCGTGGCCTCAGCCCCAACCATGCGCTGGTGCTGGTCAACGGCAAACGGCGTCACGGCACCTCCAACCTGCATGTGTTGAGCGGACCCTATCAGGGCGCAGCCTCGCCCGACCTCGACCTGATCCCGCCCGGTGCGATCGGCCGGATCGAAGTGCTGGAGGACGGCGCGGCGGCCCAATATGGCTCCGACGCGATCGCGGGCGTCATCAACATCATCCTCAAGGAGGACAAGGGTTCGATCTCCGGCAACCTGACCGCCGGGCAATATTATAAGGGCGACGGCGAAACCTATTCGGGCAGCGTGACCTTCGCGCCCGATGTCGGGCCGGACAGCTATCTCGATTTCACCATGTTCCACCGCTTCCACGATTTCTCGCAGAGGGGCGGCGTGGACCGCGGCATCTACAATCGTGACGGATCGATCCGTACCGATATTTCAGCCGCGCATCAGGCGATGGCGGCGGTCGGCCTGCCGGGCGCGCCCTATACCAACCGGATCGTCGGCGACGCGCGATCGGAACTCACCACCATTGTCTATAATGCCGGTCATGATTTCGGCGGCGTGGAACTCTATGCCTTCGGCAGCTATGGCCGCCGCGATGCCAGCGCCTACGAAAATTACCGCCAGCCCTGGCGCGTCTCGCGGTCCCCGGTTCTGGGTGTCGCGGGTGAGCAGATTCTCTACAGCACCACCGGCTTCAACCCGCGCGAGGCGATCAAGGAGGACGATTTCTCCAACACAGGCGGGATCAAGGGCGAAACCGCCGGTTTCCGCTGGGACATCAGCACGACCTATGGCCAGGATTATGCCAAGCTCTACACGCTGGACTCGGCCAACCGTTCGCTGTTCATCGACACCGGTTCCACCCCGTCCAACTTCTATGACGGCTTCCTGAAGGCGTCGGAATGGACCAGCAATATCGACATCGCCAAGGAAGTCGATCTGGGCATGGCCAAGCCGGTCAATATCGCCTTCGGTGGCGAATATCGTGAGAATAGGTTCCAGATCGGCAAGGGCGACTTTGCGTCCACCTATTTCGAGGGTGGCCAGTCCTATCCCGGCTTCCTGGCGACCGACGCGGGCAAGCACAAGCGGAACAACAAGGCGGCCTATCTCGACGTTGCGATGAACCCGGTCGAGATGTGGAAGCTCGACGGCGCCGTCCGCTATGAGGATTATAGCGATTTCGGCACCAAATGGACGTGGAAGGTGACGAGCCGCCTCGATTTGTCCGAACAGTTTGCGGTGCGCGGCACGGTCAGCACGGGTTTCCGTGCGCCGTCGCTGCTGGAGGAATATTATTCCTCGACCAATGTCGGGCCGACCACCGCCTATGTGCAGTTGCCCCCCAACTCCGCCGCTGCGAAACTGCTGGGCTATCAGGATCTGAAGCCTGAGACGTCGCAGAATTTCAGCCTTGGCGTGGTCATCCGTCCGGTTCCCAAGCTGAACATCACCATTGATGCCTATCAGGTGAAGGTGAAGAACCGGATCGTCGGAACCGGATCGATCCAGGGTCTGGCTGGCGGTGTGGTCACCAACCAGGCCGTGCTGGATGCGATCGCCGCGCATGGCAATGTGCTCGATCCCTATGTCCTTCAAAACGGCGATGCGGGCATCAACCTGTTCACCAACGGCGCCGACACCCGCACCCGTGGCGTCGACGTGACGGCCAGCTACCCCACCCCGGTGGGCAGCGGCTCCATCCTCTGGTCGCTGTCGGCCAACTATAATGCGACCAAGATCACCAGATTGCGGATCGATGAAAGCCTTTATGCAGAGGACGCCCGTTCCACCCTCGAAAATGCCTCGCCCAAATATAAGATCATCGGCGGCGCGCTCTTCACCATGGGCGGTCTGAGCGTCAACCTGCGTGAGACGATCTACGGCAAATCGTCCGAGGTCGTGATTTTCGGCACGACCAACCCGACGGTCAAGGTTCCCGCTGCGGCGGTTACCGATCTGGAAGTCGGCTATGATCTGAGCAAGGCGATCAAGCTCAGCGTGGGCGCGAACAATCTGTTCAACAAGAAGGCGCCGGTCATGCCCAATGATTCGAGCGATATGCCGATCGACGGCGCCCGCGTTCTGGACGCCCCGCTGTCCTTCACCCCCTATGGCATCAATGGCGGCTATTATTACGCCCGCATCAATTTCAATTTCTGACGGGCCTGAAGCGGCCGCCGGACCTTCGGGACCGGCGGCCGCTTCTTTTTATTGGACCTGACGGCGCCGCCGCGACAAGGACCGGCTATGCCGCTGAATGACAGACTTGCCACGCTGGCGGATGAAGCTGCGCTTTCCGCCGTCATGACATTGGCCATCGACCGCCTCCAGTCCGACTTCCTGACGCCCGGTCAGGTGCGGGCGAGCCACGGCTTCATGGGGCTCGACAGCCGCCTGATCGCCGACGGCACCTATTTCGTGATCGAGGATGGTGGCGAGATTGCCGGATGCGGCGGGTGGAGCCGCCGTGCGACGGCTTATGGCGGCAATCACAGCGCCGGGCGGGACGACCGGCTGCTCGATCCCGCGACCGAGGCGGCGAAGGTGCGCGCCATGTACACCCATCCCGATCATGTGCGGAAGGGCGTGGGCACGCTGATCCTGTCGCTGTGCGAACGGGCGGCGCGGGCGGAGGGGTTTTCCGCGCTGGAATTGTCTGCGACGATGGCGGGCGTGCCGCTCTATCGCAGCTTCGGCTTTGTCGACGTGCGGCCGTTCGAGGATAGCGGCGTGCCGCTGATCCTGATGCGCAAGGCTATTGGCGGCCCTGATTCCGGCTGGTGAACCAGAGGCCGCCCAGGCTGATCGCTGCCGCCGCCGACATGTAGAGGCCGACCAGTGCCACGCCCTGCATGCCGATCAGCCAGGTCGCGACGATCGGCGCCAGCGCGCCGCCGATGATCCCACCCAGATTGAAGGCGAAGGAGGCGCCGGTATAGCGTAGCTGCACCGGAAAGAGATGCGGCAGATAGGCGCCGAGCGGCCCATAGACGAAGCCCATCAGGAACAGCGCCAGGCTGAGGATCAGGAAGATGGGCAGCAACTGTCCGGTGCCGATGGCAGGGCCGAAGATCATACCCATCAGCGCCGTGCCGATGCAGCCCGCGACCAGCACCCGGGTCGGGCTGCTCCTGTCCGACCACCAGCCCGCGATGATGATGCTGGCGGCCATGAACAGGATCGCGCCGAGCTGGATGGCCAGGAAGGTTTCGCGGTCGATCTTGAGCGTGGTCGTGCCGTAGCCGAGCGCGAAGGCGGTCGCGATATAATAGACCGCGAAACAGGCCGCGCAGGCAAAGGTGCCGGCAATGGCTGCCCCCAAATGGCTGCGGAACAGGGTCGCCAGCGGCACGGCGGGGGGTGGTGCCTCGGCCCTGGCTGCAGCGAATTCCGGCGTTTCGGTGAGCTTGAGGCGTATCCAGAGGCCGAGGATCACCAGCACCGCGCTGCCGAGAAAAGGCAGGCGCCAGCCCCAGGCGAAGAAATCCTGGTCGCTGAGGAATATGCCGAGCAGCAAAAACAGTCCATTGGCCGCGATGAAGCCGACTGGCGCGCCCAGTTGCGGGAACATGCCGAAGCGCGCCCGCCAGCCCGGAGGGGCGTTCTCCACCGCAAGCAACGCCGCGCCGCCCCATTCGCCGCCCAGGCCAAAGCCCTGACCAAAGCGCAGCACGCAGAGGATCAGCGGCGCCCACCAGCCGATCATCTGATAGGTGGGCAGGAAGCCGATCGCCAGTGTGCAGCCGCCCATCAGCATCAGTGAGGCGACCAATGTCGCTTTGCGGCCGATGCGGTCGCCATAATGGCCGAAAACCGCCGCGCCGACCGGCCGGGCAAAGAAGGCGAGGGCGAGACTGCCATAGGAGGCCATCAGCTGCGCCGTGGGTGAGGAGGCCGGGAAGAAGAGCGAGGGGAAGATCAGGCTGGCGGCGGTCGCATAGATATAGAAATCGTAAAATTCGACCGCGGTGCCGATCAGGCTCGCCGCCAGAACCCGTTTGTGGCGCAACATCGCGCCGATACCGCTTCCCTCCATCCCCTGCTCGCCCCCCGCCATGTTCATTTCGCCCGCTTCTGATTCAGCAATTCATAGGCCATCACCGCGCAGGCGACCGCCGCGTTCAGGCTGTCCGCCTTGCCCAGCATCGGCATCTTCACCAGCAGGTCGCATTCGGCTTCATAGCTCTCGGGCAGACCCTGCGCCTCATTGCCGACCAGCAGGAAGCTGGGGTTTCGATAGCGCGGCTCCTGATAGTCGTGGGTCGCCTTGAGGCTGGTGCCGATCAGTTCGCCTGGTCCCTGCCGCAGCCAGTGCATGAACTCGCCCCAGCGCGCCTGGGTGATGGATTGGGTGAAGAGCGCCCCCATGCTGGCGCGCACCGATTCGACGGAAAAAGGATCGACGCAATCGTCGATCAGGATCAGCCCGCCCGCGCCCACGGCGTCGCCGGTGCGCAGGATGGTGCCCAGATTTCCCGGATCGCGCAGCGACTGGGCGACGATCCAGATGTCGGCCTTGCTCCGGTCGAGCTTCGCCAGGGGAGTCAACCGGTCGCGATAGACGCCTACCACCGCCTGCGGATTATCCTTGCCGCTGATCTTGGAGAGAATGTCGGGCGTGGTTTCGATGATGTCGCCGCCTGCCGCCTCCATCGCCGCGATCAGGTCTGCGGCCAAGGGATGCGTCGACCCGGCATGGAACAGCATTTCCGGCAATACGCCTTCCTCGCGCGCCTCGGTGAGGATGCGCAGCCCTTCTGCCAGGAAGAGGCCTTCGGCCTTGCGGAACTTCTTTTCGCGCAGGGAACGGACGCGCTTCACCAGCGGGTTTGAAAATCCGGTGATTTCGCGTGCCACGATCCTGTCTCAAACCTTTTGAATGTCCGCCGAAGCGGCTTCTCTATAGGGGGATCGCAAAAAAGGGTAGGGGGTCGGAGTCACGTTGCGTGGGAGGAGTCCCGCCGGGCGACGGCGATGCGGTTGCGGCCGGAGCGTTTGGCCTCGTAGAGCGCCATGTCCGTCACTGCCAGCCAGCTATTCTCCGTCGGCCATTCGCCGCGCAGTTCTGCCACGCCGAAGCTTGCGGTGACGCGCAGCGAAGGTGAGCCGGGCATGTCCGTCGCGGCGATCGCATCGCAGAAGCGCTGGGCTGCCTTGGTGGCGTCTTCCTCTCCGGTTTCAGGCAGCAGGATGCCGAATTCCTCCCCGCCCAGCCTACCGAGCGAATCGCTGGGCCGCTGCAAGCCGGCGCAAAGCTGGGCGATGCCCCGGATCACCTGATCGCCGGCGGGATGACCGTGCGTATCGTTGATCCGCTTGAAATGATCGATGTCGAACAGAAGCAGGCTGGCGGGCCGCTGATGGCGATCGAACAGGGCGATGGCGCGGTTCAGTTCATGGAGGAAAGCGCGGCGGGTAAGCGCGCCTGTCAGATGGTCGCGCTCCGCGATCCGGCGCAATTCCAACTGCTCGACCACCAGCGCCGCCAGATTGCGGAGGATGGCGATCTGGCCGGGGTCGAACTGGCGCGGCACCGTGTCGATTGCGCAGAGCGAGCCGATATTATAGCCGTCCGGCGTCTCCAGCGGGATGCCGGCATAGCTGCGGATATTGGGATCGCCGGTGACGAGCGGATTGTCGCAAAAGCGCGCATCCTCCAGTGCGTCGGTGACGACCATCGGGGCACGATCGCGGATGGTATGGTCGCAAAAGGCAATGTCGCGCGGCGTTTGCCCGCTATCCAGCCCGGATATCGCCTTGAACCATTGCCGGCCCGTATCCACCAGGGAAACGGCTGAAATCGGCACGCCCAATATGCTGCGGACCAGGTCGGTGATGCGATCGAAAGAGGGTTCTCGCGGTGTGTCCAGAATTTCGTAGCGATGCAGCGCGGCCATGCGCGCCGGTTCGTCCATGAGCTTGGGATCGGGCATTGCCAAGGCACCTCAATTGGTGGCGCAGTCACTACTGCGTCCCGCGACTCTCTTTCTTATCCTCTGATAATCGCTCGGGGATATTTAACAAAGTTTTGGCAAAGGCATCATGCCTCATTCCTCGCCGAACTTGTCCTCGACCAGCGTGACCAGCTTGCCCAGCGAATCAACGGCTTCCGGGCCGGTGGCGCTGATCGTGATGGAATCCCCCATCGCTGCGCCCAGCATCATCAGGCCCATGATCGACGTCCCGGTGACTTCGCTGCCATCCTTGCGCACGGTGATCTGGGCGGGAAGGCCGCTGGCTAGGGTCACGAATTTGGCGCTCGCGCGAGCGTGCAGGCCGCGCCTGTTGCTGATCCTGACTTCCTGGCTGACTTCGCTCATGTAGTGCTACCCAACAGTTCCGACGCAACGCTGATATATTTCTGCCCCGCTTCCCGCGCCGCGGCAACGGCCTGCCGCACGTCCATGACCTTGCGCGCGCTTTCCAGGCGGATCAGCATGGGCAGGTTGATGCCCGCGATCACTTCGATCTCGCCGGCCTTCAGCAGCGAAATGGCAAGGTTGGACGGGGTGCCGCCGAACAGATCGGTCAGCAGGATCACGCCGGACCCGTCATTGACGCGCTCGACCGCACCGGCAATGTCGGCACGGCGCATCTCCATATCATCCTCCGGGCCAATGCAGATGGTCTCGATCTGCTGCTGCGGACCGACGACATGCTCCATCGCGACGACGAATTCCGTCGCCAGCGCCCCGTGGGTGACGAGTACCAGTCCTATCATCTTGCTTGCGTGGCCCACCTGTTTTTCATGATATTGCTTTCGGGCCTCCCGGTCTGCGCTTCTCCAGGGCATCCTGGGGCGCTGATTCCATATTGCGGTGCGAGACCGTGGGCGAAAAGCCCGCGTCTTGCAAGTATCTCGCGACACGTTCGGCGACATGGACCGAACGGTGCCGCCCGCCGGTGCAGCCGAACGCGACGGTAATATAGCTTTTTCCGCCTTCCGCATAACGGGGCAGCAGCAGCGCCAGCAGTTGCTCGATCCGTTGCAACGCCTCCTCGTAGGCGGGATCGTCCATGATATAGGCAGCGACATCGGGATCGAGCCCGGTCTTGGGCCGCAGCGCCTCCTCCCAATGCGGATTGCGCAGGAAGCGCATGTCGAACATCAGATCGGCGTTGAGCGGAACCCCGCGCGAGTAACCGAAGGACAGGATGGTCAGGACCGGGTCGGAAAACCCCTCCCGCGCGAAGCGGTTGCGGATTTCCTGCTGCAACGCATTGCTGCTGAGACTGCTGGTGTCGATCACCTGGCTGGCCCAGCGGCGCAGCGGCTCGATCAGTTCGCGCTCGCGGGCGATGCCATCGGCGGCGGGGCGGTCGGCGGCCAGCGGGTGGCGGCGGCGTGTCTCGGCAAAGCGGCGTTCCAGCTCCGCGCCCGAACAGTCCAGGAACAGTGTCTCGACATCATGGCCATAGCGGGTCCGCAGCGCCTTGATGCGCTGGACGATGGCCCCTGCGTCGAAACCGCGCGTTCGCGCATCGATGCCGAGCGCCAGCGGACGGTCGTCCCCTTCGTCATGGCCGTGCGGAAGCGGAGTGCCCAGCAGCCGATCGAGCAGCACCAGCGGCAGATTGTCCACCACCTCCCAGCCCATATCCTCCAACGTCTTGAGCGCGGTGGTCTTGCCAGCGCCCGACAGGCCGGAAACGAGCAGGATGGTCTTCGGCGAATCGGGGTTCACGACGGCCCCATGCTCTTGAGGCCCATATTCCTGACCGCCAGTTCGACCTTGATCGGCGCGGAAGCCTCGAACGGCGCGAGCCGGACCACCGGCACATCGATCCCGGCAATCGCCCGCATCGCGGTATCCAGCGGCATGCGCTCGACGGCATCGCTGAGGTCGACGGCCAGCGCGACCGGCGCATTGTCGGCATGGGGGACGTCGATCAGGCCCAGGCCGCGCACTTCCATCATGCCGACGATCCTGTCCGGCGCGCGCGCAAACAGGCGGCCTTCAATCTCCAGCACGCGGGTGTAATCGTCGCTCACCAGCACGGCGCCACGGTCGATCAGCCGCAGCGCCAGGTCGGACTTGCCCATGCCGCTCGCGCCGCAAAGCAGCACGGCGCGGCCGTCGATCGCCACGCTCGTCGCATGCAGGGTTTCGGAAGAGGGTGTCGACGCCATATCGCCTTATCGCTTTGCCGCCATATTAGCTCTTGTTGGCGCTGGAGAAAATCGAATTGAGAGGGAAGAGTCCCAATTCAGAGCACCGTGCGCGAAGGGACGGCAAGCATCATTCTGACACCATGCCCGGGTCCCGTTCCACCGCCATCGGCAGGCGCAGGATGAAGCAGGCGCCGCGCTGCGCATTTTCCCGGTCGGCGATGCTGATCTTGCCCTGATGGCCCTCCACGATGGAGCGCGCGATGGCGAGGCCCAGGCCCGAATGTTTGCCGAACGCTTCATTTTCCGGGCGGACGCTGTGGAAACGGCGGAAGACATGCTCGCGTTCGGCCCGAGGGACGCCCGGCCCCTCGTCCTCGACGCTGACCATGACTTCATTATGGGCGACGGTGGCGACGATCTGGACCAGCCCGCCATCGGGGGAGAAGGACACCGCATTGTCGATAAGGTTGTCGAGCACCCGGATGATCCGCTGTTCCTCGCCCAGAACCACCGCGACATTCTTGCGCGGCCGGGCGAAGGCCAGCCGCACGCCGCGCGGCACGCCCCGCGCCTCGCGGGCGACGACCATCTTCTCGATCAGCAGGCCGAGGTCGATCGGCTCGAAGCGGGTGCGGGAAAGCTGGGCGTCGATGCGAGAGGCTTCCGCGATGTCGGTCACCAGCCGGTCGAGCCGCCGCACATCATCCTGCGCGATCGCCATGAGCTGGGCGCGAAGCTCCGGTTTGTCGACGCGGTCAAGCGCATCGAGCGCGGACCGGAGCGAGGCGATGGGGTTTTTGAGTTCATGGCTGACATCGGCGGCGAAGGCGTCGGTGGCGTCGATCCGCTGGCGAAGCGCATGGCTCATGTCGGACAGGGCGCGGGCCAGCATGCCGATTTCATCGCGCCTGTCGGGCAGGCGCGGCACGGTGACTTCGCGGGCCCGGCCGAGGCGCACACGGACCGCCGCGCGGGCGAGGCGCTGGAGCGGCCGAACGATGGTACGCGCGAGGAACAGCGACAGCAGCACCGAGGCCAGTACCGCCGCCGCGAGCACCATGCCCAGGCGGAACCGCTCGGCCCGGACGGTGCGGGTGATGTCGCGGGCATTTTCCGTGGCGAGCAGGCTGGTCCCGTCCTTCAGGCCCACGGCGGCGGAGATCATGAAGGTGCGATCGGGCGCATAGCGATTGAGCGCCTGCGTCTGTCCGGTCTTGCGGACCATGACGAGTTCCGGCCAGGCCTGCGCCCGGTCGATCGCCGGCTCCTCGAAATTGGGCGGCCGGTCGGCGGAAACGATACGGTCGATCGCCTTGTCGAGGAAGCGGGCGACATGGCGTTGCCATTCTTCCTCCTCCGGCAGACGCAGGCGATAGCGCGGCGCGTTCATTGTGAAGCTGTCCGCGATGAGGCGCCCGTCGGCATCATAGCGGCGGACCCGGTCTTCGGTCTGTCGCGCATAGGCGGCGATCAGGTCATTCTGCCGATCCGCCGGGGCGTTTTCCAGGGCGATGGCAAGCAGCTTCAGTTCGCGCGCCGACTGGTAGAGCCGATCGTCGACGATGCGGGTGCGATAGCTGTCGAGATAGAAGAAGCCGCCCGCCAGCAGCGCCAGCGCGAACACATTTACCGCCAGGATGCGCGGGGTCAGGCTGATCCGGCCGGACCAGTTCCTCCCCATGCTCCCGTCAGACCTCTTCGGAGAAACGGTATCCGGCGCCATAGAGTGTATCGATCGCGTTGAATTCGGAGTCGACTTCGCGGAACTTGCGGCGAAGGCGCTTGATGTGGCTGTCGATGGTGCGGTCGTCGACATAGACGTCATCCTGATAGGCGGCATCCATCAACTGGTTGCGGTTCTTGACCACGCCGGGGCGGGTGGCGAGCGTTTCCAGAATCAGGAATTCGGTCACCGTCAGCGTGACGTCGCGGCCATTCCATTTCACCCGGTGGCGCGCAGGGTCCATTTCCAGGCGGCCGCGGACGATCGGTTCGGCAACCGGCTCATCGGGCAGGCTGTCGGTGCGGCTGAACTCGGCGCGGCGCAGGATGGCCCGGATGCGCGCGATCAGCAGCCGCTGGGAAAAGGGCTTCGAGATATAGTCGTCCGCGCCCATGGCGAGACCCAGCGCCTCGTCCAGTTCATCCGCCTTGGAGGTCAGGAAGATGACGGGCATCTGGCTTTTCTCACGCAGCCGCCGCAACAGTTCCAGCCCGTCCATTTGCGGCATCTTGATGTCGAATACCGCCAGATCGGCGGGATTTTCGACCAATGCCTTCAGCGCGGCCTCCGGGTCGGAATAGAGGCGCGTCAGGAATCCCTCAGTCTGCAACGCGATGGATACAGAGGTCAGGATATTCTTGTCGTCGTCCACCAGAGCGATGGTTGCGGTCATGCCTTGTCCCAAAATCGTCCGGCCAGAAGCCTCTGCCAGAACCGTCCGTCAGCCAAATGCGGCCTGTGAGACCCAAGCGTTAGACGATGCCGCCTGCCGTCGCAAGGAAGGCTGAATGAGGCGGGTTATGCGGTGTAGCCGTGGGAATTCGGGATAAATGCAGCCATGGGGCCGTTTGCCGGGATTTGACGCATCATCAGCAAACGCTTATTGCCCTTGTGTCTGCAGCAAACGGCGGCACGCGGCTTGAAGCCCGCGGCGCCCAGAGGCGGACCGGCCGTAAACATGATAAGATGGCGGCCGGACATAATGATATTCAGGAGCAAAGGCGTGCAGGCCAAATCCTCTTTCACCCTGGATCAGCAGGGCATTTCTACTCAGGCTGTTCAATATTGGAATCTGGGCACCGCGCCCCTGGTCGAAGCCGCGCTCGCCAATGGCGAAGGCATTTTGGCGAAGGACGGCCCGCTGGTTGTCAAGACCGGCAAGCATACCGGCCGCAGCGCCAGCGACAAGTTCATCGTCAAGGATGCGGAAACCGAATCCACCGTCTGGTGGGGCAAGACCAACGTGCCCATGACGCCCGAACATTTCGCGGCGCTCAAGGCGGACTTCTTCGCCGCGCTGGGGCAGAAGGACAAGCTCTACGTCGCCGACCTGTTCGGCGGCTCGCAGCCGGAGCATCGCGTGAAGGTGCGCGTGATCAACGAACTGGCCTGGCACAATCTCTTCATCCGTACCCTGCTGGTCCGCCCGGCGGCCGAGGAACTGCCGGACTTCGCGCCGGAATATACCATCATCGACCTGCCGACCTTCAAGGCCGATCCGGCCCGCCACGGCAGCCGCAGCGAGACGGTGATCGCGGTCAACTTCACCGAAAAGCTGATTCTGATCGGCGGCACCCGCTATGCCGGCGAGATGAAGAAGTCGGTCTTCGGCATCCTCAACTATCTGCTGCCGACGCATGGCGTGATGCCGATGCACTGCTCCGCCAATATCGGCCCTAACGGCGACACCGCCGTCTTCTTCGGCCTGTCGGGCACTGGCAAGACCACTTTGTCGGCCGACGCCAGCCGCACGCTGATCGGCGATGACGAGCATGGCTGGTCGGATACCGCCGTCTTCAATTTCGAGGGCGGCTGCTATGCCAAGATGATCAACCTGTCGGCCGAGGCCGAGCCGGAGATATTCGCCACCACCAAGCGCTTCGGCACGGTGCTGGAAAATGTCGTGATCGACGAGGAAACCCGTGAGATCGACCTGGACGACAACAGCCTGGCCGAGAACAGTCGCGGCTCCTACCCGATCGATTTCATCCCGAACGCGTCGGAAAAGAATCTGGGGCCGGTGCCCAAGAACATCATCTTCCTGACAGCGGATGCCTATGGCGTGCTGCCGCCGATCGCGCGACTGACGCCGGACCAGGCCATGTATCACTTCCTGTCGGGCTATACGGCGCGCGTCGCGGGCACCGAGATCGGCGTGACGGAGCCTTCGGCGACCTTCTCGACCTGCTTTGGCGCGCCCTTCATGCCGCGTCACCCATCGGTCTACGGCAATCTGCTGAAGGAGCGGATCAACAAGGGCGGCGTGACCTGCTGGCTGGTCAACACCGGCTGGACCGGCGGCAAATATGGCGTCGGCAATCGCATGCCGATCAAGGTCACGCGCGCGCTGCTCAATGCCGCGCTCGACGGCAGCCTCAACAATGTCGAATTCCGCGTCGACCCCAATTTCGGCTTCCAGGTGCCGGTCGCGGTGCCGGGCGTGGATTCGACCATTCTCGATCCGCGGGCGACCTGGGCCGACAAGGCTGCCTATGACGATACCGCCGCCGGTCTGGTGAAGCAGTTCGTCGACAATTTCGCCCAATTTGTGGATCATGTCGATGAATCGGTGCGCGACGCGGCACTGACGGCTGCCTGACGGCAAGATCATTTCGGTCGGGATCGGGAGGCCGGGGGCATGTTTCCCCGGCCTCTTTTTCTTTCGGCCGGCGTGACAGGATGCTATGCTGGGGTAAATTTCAGCGGGATCCGTGTCATGGCTATGTTTGACGATATTCTGGGCAATATGGGTGGTCTGGAGGCGGTTGCGGCGAAGATCGGCCTTCAGCCCGACCAGATGCAAGCATTGATGAGTGAAATCGGCGGCAAGATCGCATCGGGCGAGACGGATGTCGCGGCCTTGGCGACGACGGCGGCCGAACATGGCGTGTCGGCCGACAAATTGCAGGAGCTTTTTGCGCATTTTGGTGGACCCGAAGCAATCCTGTCGAAGATTGGTGGGCTGTTCGATCGCGATGGCGACGGTAATCCGCTCAATGAATTGGGCAGTCTGGCCAAGGGTCTGTTCGGTTAGGCATCGCTTATCGCGTTTGAACAACGGCTTTTGCTTACCTGTTGTTGATCGGTCCTTTATACCGATCTTGGGGTATGTCTTTCGTTGGGTAATTGATTATGGCGCTGTTGCGGGATCGAGCCTATGGGTGCTCGGGGGCAAGGGGACATCGCCATGGTCGGGAACATGCTGCGGAATGGAGCGGTCGTTGCAGCCTTGTGGGGCGGCAACGTGCAGGCGCAGGAGCATTTTTTGAGGATGGAAGGATTGCGGGAGGGGCCATGCCCGCATGGCAGCGCCCTGGCGGTGGCGCGTCTCGCTGACCTGCCCTGTTGTGTCCCGGCCCGGCGTGCTGCGCGCATTTGCCCGCGGGCTTGAACGGGACGGCTGATCGTCAGCTTTCGCACAGACAAGTTTTTTTCGCCTTGCCTTCGCGCGTCCCAAGGGGCATTCGCGCTGCATGCTTATTGCGAAGCCCACGCAACTGACGTTCGTTGGAGCGCCGGTCGTCCTGGATTTGGCAGGGGAAAAGGTTTTGAACGACGTGACGATCGAAAAGCCGGTGCTGGAACCGACCGGTGCGCTCTCTGTGGAAACCGTGCTGTCCGTGAGGCATTGGAACGAGCATCTGTTCAGCTTCCGGATCACGCGGCCGGCGAGCTTCCGCTTCCGTTCGGGCGAGTTCGTCATGATTGGCTTGCAGGGGGACAATGGCAAGCCGCTGCTGCGCGCCTATTCGGTGGCCAGCCCCGCCTGGGACGAGGAACTGGAGTTCCTGTCGATCAAGGTGCAGGACGGCCCGCTGACCTCCAGGCTCCAGCTGATCCAGCCGGGCGACCAGATTTATCTCGGCCGCAAACCGACCGGCACGCTCGTCACCGATGCGCTGCTGCCGGGCAAGCGGCTGTTCATGCTCTCGACGGGCACGGGCCTGGCGCCTTTCCTCAGCCTGGCGCGCGATCCGGACGTATACGAATTTTACGAGCAGGTCGTCATCGTCCATTCGGTTCGCCGGGTCAGCGACCTGGCCTTCCATGATGAGCTGTCGGGCAAGCTGGCGGACGACCCGCTGGTGTCGGAGCAGGCGGCGGCGCAGTTTCACTATGTGCCGACCGTCACGCGTGAGCCGTTCCGCAACAATGTGCGGATCGACAAGCTGATGGAAACGGGCGCGCTGTTCGACGGCATTCCTGGCGAACGGAGGTTCAACCCGGAAACCGACCGGATCATGATGTGCGGCAGCATGGAGATGATCAAGCAGTTCGGCGCCTATTTCGAGGAGCAGGGCTTTGCCGAAGGTTCCAATGCGGCGCCCGGTGCCTATGTGATCGAGCGCGCCTTCGTCGGCTGATCATTTTCCGAACGATGAGAAAAAAGGGCTGGCGGCGACGCCGGCCCTTTCTGCTTTCAGGCGAGCTCGACCGTCAGGACCGAGGCTTCCGCGCCGGTCACCCGGACCCGTGTGCCAGCCGGAGCGTCAGGGCCGCGGCAGGACCAGACGCTGTCGCCTACCTTCACACGGCCGCGACCATTGTCGATCGGTTCGACGACAGTAACGATCTCGCCCACCAGCCGAGCGGTGCGGTCGTTGAGCAGCGGGTCCTGCGAGTCCACGGGATGGGATGTGTACCAGCGGCGGCCGCCCCAGACCGAGACCAGGCAGAGAAAGGCAAACAGCAGCAATTGCAGCGGCAGCGAGATCGGCAGGACCAGGGCGACAAGCCCCGTCACCGCCGCCGCCAGCGCAACCCAGATCAGGAAGACCCCCGGCATCAGCACCTCGGCCATGCTGAGCAGTGCCGCGAAGACCAGCCAGCCCCAATGATCGTCCAGCAGGGCAAGCCAGGCCATCAGCCCTGTCCCGATCCGGACGATCCCGATCCGGACGATCCCTGGCCTGACGATGCCTGCCCGAAAGGTCCGCGCCGGGGCGGGGCGGGCGGCGCCGGGGGCGTCTCGCCGCCCAGCGCGTCTTTCGCCAGCGCGCCGATACCTCCCAACGTGCCGATCAGTTGGGTGGCCTCGACCGGGAAGAGGATGGTCTTGGCATTGGGCGAGGTGGCGAACTGGCTTACGGCCTCGACATATTTCTGGGCGACGAAATAGTTGATCGCCTGGGCATTGCCCGATGCGATGGCTTCCGACACCATCTGGGTCGCCTTGGCTTCGGCTTCGGCCTCACGCTCGCGGGCCTCGGCGTCGCGGAAGGCGGCCTCGCGGCGGCCCTCCGCCTCCAATATCTGGCTTTGCTTCTGCCCTTCGGCCTTCAGGATTTCCGATGCGCGCAGCCCTTCCGATTCCAGGATCAGGGCGCGCTTCTCACGCTCGGCCTTCATCTGGCGGCCCATGGCGTTGACGATATCGGCGGGCGGGCGGATGTCCTTCAACTCGACGCGGGTGATCTTGATGCCCCAGGCGTTGGTGGCGTGATCGACCACGGAGAGCAGGCGGGCATTGATCTCGTCGCGCTTCGACAGGGTTTCGTCGAGGTCCATCGACCCCATCACCGTGCGCAGGTTGGTGGTGGCGAGCTGCATGATCGCGACATAGAGTTCCGACACCTCATAGGCCGCCTTGGCCGCGTCCAGCACCTGGAAGAACACCACGCCATCGACCGACACCATGGCATTGTCCTTGGTGATGATCTCCTGCCCCGGTATGTCGACCACCTGTTCCATCATGTTGATCCTGCGGCCCACCGCGTAGAAGAAGGCGGGGTAGAAATTGAGGCCGGGGCGGGCGACTTCGGTGAAGCGGCCGAACCGCTCGATCGTATATTGATAGCCCTGGCGGACCACCTTGACGCTTACCGCCAGATAGAACAGCACCAGCATCGTGACCGTCAGTGCGAATGTCGTGAGCATCAGCTTCCCTCCCCGAATTCCCTTGGACTATGCCGGGAAATCATTAACGGGAAAAGCGAAAGAGAGAGGAGTTTCATCATGTTGTTGCGCCATGCCCGTTCGCTGCTGTTCCTGCCGGCCTCGAACCCGCGCGCGATCGCCAAGGCGCGGACCCTGCCCTGCGACATGGTGATCCTGGACCTGGAGGATGCCGTGCCCGCCGACCGCAAGGAGGAGGCGCTGGCCGGCGCGGTCGAGGCCGTTGCGGAGGGTTTCGGACGGCGGCTGTCGGCGGTGCGCATCAATGTCGAGGGCGCGCCCACCCATGGCCGGGAAATGGTGGCGCTCAAGGCGTCCGCCGCCGATTACGTCGTGCTGCCCAAGGTCGAAAATCCCAAGCAGGTGAAGGATGTGTTCAGCGTCTGCCAGAAGCCGGTGATCGCCATGATCGAAAGCGCCGTGGGCGTGACGGCGGCGCAGGCGATCGCCGCGGGGGAGGGCTGTGCCGGGCTGTTCATGGGCAATAACGATCTGCGGCAGGATCTGGGGATCCCGCCTGCAGCCGGGCGGGACGGGCTGTCCTTCTCGCTCCAGGCGGTCATATTGGCGGCACGCGCGGCCCGGATCGCGGTGTTCGACGGCGTGTTCAACCGGCTGGACGACGAGGCGGGGTTCGAGGCGGAATGCGCGGCGGGGCATGTCCTGGGTTTCGACGGCAAGACGCTGATCCATCCGAGCCAGGTGCCCGTCGCCAATCAGGTCTTCGGTCCCGATGCGCAGGCGGTGGCGGATGCGCGGCGGCTGATAGAGGCGGCGACCGGCGGCGCGGAGCGTTTCGAGGGGCGGATGATCGAGAGCATGCATGTCGAGGAGGCAAAGGCGCTGATCGCGCGGGCGGAAGCCGCCGGGGAATGAAGCCGCCCTTGGGTGACATAGGTGACACGATGAGGGGTGACTCGACAGGGGGTGCGTGACGGTCGGGTTTTTCCGGCCGGTTTCCGATTGACCTGTCAAAGAACCGCCAGCGTCATAGCGCTGCTGCCGGAGTGTAGGACAGCGAAAAGTTCGGGATTCCCGACCGGCAGGCACGTCTTTCCGCCATCGTTTCGGGTGCGGCAATTTTGCAACTGTCAAGCGAATAAAAATGGCAATTTCGTGGCAAAATGTTAATATTTGCTGAGCGGGGTCTTGGGTGAGTCTGCGAGGTCCATCATGTCCAGGTTGCGGATGGCGGCGAGTGCCGCCTGCTGTTTTGGCGCGCTCTTTTTCGGCGGGGTTGCGGCGGCGGGGGAGGCGCGGTGCTGGCAATCCTATGAAATAGAGGCGGCGCGGGTCAGGGATTTACAGGTCATGCTGATGCTGGGGTCCCTGAAATGCCGGGCGGCCAACAGCGAAATCACGGGAAAATACGACAAATTCTACGAAAAGACGGGGCAGCTCGATAAATATAACAATGCGCTGAAGCTGCATTTCATGCGCGAGAACGGCATATCCGGCGGGCAGGATGCCTATAATGACTTTGTGACGAAGCTGGCCAACAGCCATTCCACCGGCATGCAGTCGGCGGGCTTTTGCCAGATGGCCGACACGCTGCTGACCCTGGCGGTCAGCGCGAGCGAGGCCGACATTCCCGTTCTGGCGCGGAATTTTTCGGAAAGACCTGCGGGCGTCGGTGATCTGTGCGAGGCCCCTGCCGCAGCGGCGGTCACCGCCGCCCCGGTCCCGGCGGTCGTTGCCGATCCGCCTGCCGCGGCGCCGGTCGCCGTGGCCCAGGCGGCTCCTTCGGCGCCCGCCGCCGCTGCCGCCGCCCCGGTGACGCCGCAATCGGCCGCTGCGGCGCTGGAGGCGGCGGCTGTCGCGCTGCAATCGGCTGCCGCATCGCTCAAGGCGCAGCCGGTTGCGCCCGCCGACGGAGCGGCGGCCGTCAAGCCGACCCTGGTAGTGGACGCCGAGCCGGTGAGTTGAAGCCGATAGTCCCGCCCGAAGAGCGCCGCGCCCAAGGGGAGCGCGGCCTCTCAACGCCGTTCATATTTCCAGTTCCGTCCCTTGCCCTCCGCAATCCACAGGACGGCTTGCGCGATGCGTCTGGCGCGGGTGGCGTCGCTCTTCGCCTCGCCTATCCATTCGCAATAATCGCGGATCTTTCCCGGAGGAAAGGTGGCCCAGACCGTGGCGGCGGCGGGATGGGCGTCCATGGCGGCCGCGAAGGCGGGGTGAAGGGGCAGCGGCGCGCGCCTTTCCCGCGGACCCGACCGGGGTTTGTCGCCCGCGTCGATCAGCGCCATCGCCCTGGCGACCAGCGCCTCGATTTCCGGGTCGGCCGGAAGGTCCGCCAGGCAGGTGATGCGGCCGAACTGGCCCATGGCGTCATGGCTGGCGTCTTCCCGCGCCAACTTGTCGTGCCAGAAGCCGAAGGCGACATGGCCCTTGAACCCTGCCATGTTGCAGAGATTCCGGCCCCTGTAGGTGAAGAAGGGCATGCCCCATTTGATCGCCTCCCCCAGATCGGGGCAGGCGCTGTGCACCCGTTCGCGCAAATGGACCAGGACGGGCTGCGCGAAGGCGGCCTGGCGGGCGATATAGGCATCGACGCCGGGTTCGCGCGCCATCGCCCTAACCCTGCCGGTGGCGGGCGGTCAGCAGATAGTTGATCGCCTTGCTGGACGAGAGGGTGAAGCCGTAGCGCGGGTCGAAGCTGATCCCGCTGGTGTCCGTGACCTCCAGCCCCGCATCCTCCAGCAGCTTCGTCAGTTCCTGGGGGTTCAGGAATTTGTGCCAGTCATGCGTGCCCCTGGGGATGCCGCCGATGCTTTCGCCGATGGTGATCATGGCGAGGCGGGAGAGGGGGGTGCGATTGGGCGTGGACATGACGAGCAGGCCGCCGGGGGCGAGTTTCGCCGCCAGCGCGGCGGCAAAGGCGGCGGGATCGGCGACATGTTCGATCACCTCCATCGAGGTGACGAGGTCGAATCCGCCAGCGTCCAGTTCTTCCACCGGGGTGGCGCGATAGTCGATGACGAGGCCCTGGCCGTGCGCATGGGCGCGGGCCACCGCGATATTTTCCTCCGCCGCGTCGAGCGCCGTCACGGCAGCGCCCAGGCGGGCGAGCGGTTCGGCCAGCAGGCCCGCGCCGCAGCCGACATCGATCGCGCGCTTTCCCGCCAGGGGCCGGAATCCGCCGCTTCCCTGCGGCCAATGCCGGTCGATCGCCGCGCGGATATAATGCAGGCGCACCGGGTTCAGCTTGTGCAGCATGGCGCTCGACCCGTTGGGATCCCACCAGTCGGCGGCCATCGTCCCGAAATGCGCGGCCTCGCGCGGGTCGATGGTGGAGGGTGCTTCACTTGCCATATTTGTTTCCGCTGCTAATAGGGGCGCCGTTTTCTGGACTGCCCGGCATTTCGTTCATGTCGGAACGAGTCACCTGCCTCGTTTCGACCTGCAAAGCGCGATTTTCTGTGTTTCGGTGCTCACGGACATGAAGTCCGCTGCGCTCCGATGCTCGAAAATCCCACTTTTCGGCTCCAACCGAACGAAATGCCGGGCAGTTCAGGGCTTTCCTTTCTTACAACCAGCAAGGCTCGACAAGCAAATGGCGCGCATCGTGATGAAATTCGGCGGCACCTCCATGGCGGGGATGGAGCGAATTCGCAACGTGGCCGCGCGCGTCAAACATGTCGTCGAGCAGGGCCATGAAGTCGCCGTCGTCGTATCCGCCATGGCGGGCGAGACCGACCGGCTGGTGGGCTTCTGCAAGGAAGCCTCGCCGCTGTACGATCCGGCGGAATATGACGTGGTGGTCGCCAGCGGCGAGCAGGTGACGAGCGGGCTGCTGGCCATGACGCTGAAGGCCATGGGCGTGGATGCGCGGAGCTGGCTCGGCTGGCAGCTTCCGATCCGCACCAACGAAGCCCATGCCAAGGCGCGCATCGAGGATATCGACACGATCGACCTGCTGTCGTCGATGCGGTCGGGCACGGTGGCGGTGATCCCCGGTTTCCAGGGCATGATGGAGGATGGCCGCATCTCGACCCTGGGGCGGGGCGGATCGGATACCTCGGCGGTGGCGGTGGCGGCGGCGCTGAAGGCGGATCGCTGCGACATCTACACCGACGTCGACGGCGTCTACACCACCGATCCCCGCATCGTGGCGCGGGCGCGCAAGCTCGACCTCGTCACCTATGAGGAAATGCTGGAACTGGCCTCGGTCGGGGCCAAGGTGCTCCAGACCCGCTCGGTCGGCCTCGCCATGAAGGAAGGCGTGGTCGTGCAGGTGCTTTCCTCCTTCGATGATCCCACCCAGGACGACCTTCCCGGCACGCTGATCGTCAGCGAGGAGGAACTGGAAGCCAAGCTCAAGGAAGACAAGATGGAACGTCAGCTCATCACCGGCATCGCCCATGACAAGAATGAGGCGAAGATCACCCTGACCCGCGTGCCCGACCGTCCGGGCGCCGTGGCGCACATCTTCGCGCCGCTGGCCGATGCCGCGATCAACGTCGACATGATCATCCAGAATGTCGGCCGCGACAAGGGCGAGACCGACGTGACCTTCACCGTGCCGGGCGCCGACCTGGCGCGGGCGCTGGACGTGCTGGAAAGCCAGAAGGCGGTGATCGGCTTCAACCGCGTGATCCCCGACACCAAGGTCGCGAAGGTCAGCGTCGTCGGCGTCGGCATGAAGAGCCATGCGGGCGTCGCCAGCACCATGTTCCAGTCGCTGGCCGATCGCGGCATCAACATCCTCGCCATCTCGACCAGCGAGATCAAGGTGTCGGTGCTGATCGACGAGGATGAGACGGAACTGGCGGTGCGTGTGTTGCATACCGCTTATGGGCTGGACGCGCCGGTCGCTTGACCTTTTCTCCCTTCCCCTTCAGGGGAGGGGTCGGGGGTGGGGCCGTGCCCCACAAAACAGTGCGTGGGGAGAACCCCCACCCCAACCCCTCCCCTGAAGGGGAGGGGCTTTTTGACTCCAAGGGCATGACTATGACGAACGCCAAACTCGCTTCCCTGATGGCTCGCGGCACCGAATTTCTGGGCTGCGACGTCGCGATCCTGTGCGGGGCGATGAGCTGGGTTTCGGAACGCAATCTGGTGGCGGCGATCTCCAATGCGGGAGGCTTTGGCGTGATCGCCTGCGGTGCGATGACGCCCGAACTGCTCGACAGGGAGATCGCGGCGACCAGGGCGCTGACGAGCAAGCCCTTCGGCGTGAACCTCATCACCATGCATCCGCAGCTGTTCGAGCTGATCGAAGTATGCGCGAAGCACGATGTGGGCCATGTCGTGCTGGCCGGCGGCCTGCCGCCCAAGGGCAGCATCGAGGCGATCAAGGCGAAAGGCGCGAAGCTGATCTGTTTCGCCCCGGCGCTGGCGCTGGCGAAGAAGCTGGTGCGTTCGGGCGTGGACGCGCTGGTGGTCGAGGGCATGGAGGCGGGCGGCCATATCGGGCCGGTCGCGACCAGCGTGCTGGCGCAGGAAATCCTGCCCGAAATGGCCTCGCAGGTGCCGGTGTTCGTTGCCGGGGGCATTGGGCGCGGCGAGGCGATCGCCGCCTATCTGGAAATGGGCGCCGCGGGCGTGCAACTGGGCACCCGCTTCGCCTGCGCGATCGAGAGCATCGCGCATCCGAATTTCAAGAAGGCCTTTTTCCGGGCCTCGGCCCGCGACGCGATCGCCAGCGTGCAGATCGACCCGCGCCTGCCGGTCATTCCCGTGCGGGCTCTCAAGAACGCCGGGACCGAGGCCTTTACGGTCAAGCAGCGCGAGGTCGCCAATCTGCTCGACAGCGGGGCGGTCGACATGGGGGAGGCGCAGTTGCAGATCGAGCATTATTGGGCGGGCGCGCTGCGCCGTGCGGTGATCGACGGCGATGTGGAGGGCGGATCGCTGATGGCCGGGCAGTCGGTCGGCATGGTCAGCAAGGAAGAACCGGTGATGGATATCATCGCCCAGCTGATGGATGAGGCCGCCGAAGCGCTGGCACGGCGGGCCTGAACGGGACGAGCCGAATCCTCTGCCGGACGAACCGAGCCTTGGCTTGGTCGTCAGGAACCCGTGCTTTTGCCATGAGTTTGTTTCGTCCGGATCATGATCGAAAGAGGTTCACGGGTGCCGCTGCGTACCGCTGTCCGCCGTTTTTGTGAGCTTGCCCCCGTCGCCGCGCTCGCGCTGATCGCGGGCTGTTCGACGCCGGAGAAAAAGGCGCCCCCCACGCCTCCGCCGCCTGTCGTGCCGACGATCAAGCCGCTGCCGCCCATGGGCGCCGTCGAGGAAATGAGCATTCCGGAGGTCGGGGATGACGGCAAATATCTGACGCCCAACCGGGGGGTGACGGCCAATACGGCGCTCTGGCATGTGCGCATGGCGTTGAATGTGGCGGCGCTGTCCTGTCATGGCATCAACGAACCGGCGCGCATCCAGTATAACCAGATATTGCATGTGCATGAGGCCGCGCTGCGGGAGGCCAATGCGGCGGTGGACCGCAATTATCTGGCGGCCTATGGCACGGGTGGCCTCAAGGCGCGCGAGCTGCTGAACACCGTCGTCTATAATTTCTTCGCGCTGCCGCCGGTGACGAAGAGCTTTTGTCCGGTCGCGATCGAGGTGGGGGCGAAGATCCTCGCCATGCCGTCGAACCAGCTTCTGGGCTATGCGCCCGAGGCGCTGGCGGCGCTGGAAAAGCCGTTTCAGGACTTTTACGCCGCCTATGCCGATTATCTGCGGCGGCTGGCGGAGTGGCAGTCGCGCTTTGGCGGGACGGTGACGGTGGTGGTGTCGCCCACGCCGCTGCCGCCCCCGCCCACGCCGCCCAAGGAAGTGGCGGGATTCGTGCCCAACGCCCCCGCCCCGGTGCCGGGCGCGCCGGTGCAGGTCCAGGTGCCCCTGTTTCCGCTGACGCCGATGCGCGAGACGTTCGTGCCGGTTCGGTAGCTATCCCGCTGGCGTGACCGTCGAGGGCGCCTTGGGGGGCAGGGGGAAGAGGCGGGCGAAGCGGTTGGCCACGCTCCTGTCTCCCTCGACCTTGAGCGCCTGCGCGACATCATCGAACGGGACGCCGCCATAGAGGACCGCGACCAGCGCATTCTGGTCGCCGGTCAGGATGACGTCGGCGCCCGCCGCCTCGCCGCGATCCGCGATGAAATCCCCGTCCTTCAGCGCCAGCCGGAACTCCTCCTCGCCGAAGCGCAGGCCGATGGTCGCATCCATGTCCCCGATGCGGCTGCGGTCGATCATCGTGCGCATCGACAGGATCACCGACACGTTGCTCATCGGCATGCCCGGTTCCATCGTGGGCGAGCGGCAGGCCCAGCGGCCCAGCACCTGGAACAGAATCTCCGACTCGCGGCCCCAATCGGTCAGCTCGTAGATCTGGCTGGCGGCGGGCGGGGGCAGGCGGCGGCGGATGAGGACGCTGGCGGCCTCCAGCTCCTCCAGCCTCTGGGTGAGCACGTTGGCGCTGATTCCGGGCAGGCTGGCGCGCAGGTCGGTAAAGCGCTTGGGACCGAGCATCAATTCCCGCATGATCGGCATGGCCCAGCGATCCCCGATCAGGTCCAGCGCATGGGCGACCGCGCAGCCATCCTGATATGCTCGTTTCTTCAAAACTGAGTCCTTGGTTATTTTTTATAACTTAACTGTTGTAGAAGATAATTCATGAGTGCATAAAGTTCAAGCCGGTGAGTCGCGACAGGATCGCCGGAACAGATAATCCCGAGGAGATGCGCGATGCCCAATGCCCCCGCACCGAAGATGATTTTCATCAATCTGCCGGTGAAGGATCTGGCCGCCTCGATCGCCTTCTACGAAAGCGTGGGTGCGGTCAGGAACAATGATTTCGCCGATGAGAGCGCGCAGATGCTCAGTTTTTCGGATGCGATCCATGTGATGCTGCTTACCCATGAGCGTTTCGCCAGCTTCACCCCGCGCGGGATTCCCGATGCGCATGAAACTGCGCAGGTGCTCCTGGCGTTGAGCGAAGCGAGCCGCGAGGATGTCGATGCGACCGTGGACAAGGCGCTGGCCGCTGGCGGGACCGAACCCAATCCGAGCCAGGATTACGGCTTCATGTATGGCCGCAGCTTCGCCGATCCGGACGGCCATATCTGGGAAGTGACGTGGATGGACGTGGAAGCGGCTCTGGCGGCGAACAAGGAGGCCGCCGCCTGAACTTCGAACCTGAAAAAGGAGAGATGAGATGGCCTATATGGACGGTTTCGTGATCCCGGTGCCCAGGGGCAACAAGGCGAAATATAAGGAAGTGGCGGCCTGTGCCGCGCCGATTTTCATCGAATATGGCGCGCTGCGCGTGGTCGAATGTTGGGGAAATGACATCAAGCCGGGCAAGGTCAATGATTTCCGCACCGCCGTGATCGCGGAGGAGGGCGAGGATGTCGTCTTTTCATGGATCGAATGGCCCGACAAGGCGACGCGCGACGCGGGCGCGGAAAAGGTGATGAACGATCCCCGGATGCAGCCCAAGGAAGGGGAGGAGATGCCCTTTTCCGGCGCGCGGCTGATCTATGGCGGGTTTGAGGTGCTGATCGACGAGAAGGCGTGAGGGAGACGGATCATGACCGATCTGAACGGCAAATTCTTCTGGTATGAACTGATGACCAGCGATCCCGCGGCGGCGATCGCCTTTTACGGCGATGTCACCGGCTGGACGGCGCAGGCCTTTGGCGGCGGCCATGACTATCAGGTGGTTTCGGGCAGCGCCGGGCCGCTGGGCGGGATCATGGCGATTCCGGAAGAGGCCAGGGATTGCGGCATGAAGCCCTGGTGGGGCGGCTATATCGGGTCGGCGGATGTCGACGCCGATGCGCAGCGGCTGACCGGGGCCGGTGCGGCGGTCAAGCGGCCGCCGGAGGACATAATCGGTGTCGGGCGCTTTGCGGTGATGGCCGATCCGGGCGGCGCGGTGTTCATGTTGCTGAAGGGGTCCACCCCCGAAGGCATGGAGGCGCCGCCGTCGATGGCGAACGGGCATGTCGGCTGGCATGAACTCTATAGCGGCAATTTCGATGCCGATCTGGCCTTCTACACATCCCAGTTCGGCTGGGGGAAGGGCGAGGCCATGGATATGGGCGAGATGGGCCATTACCAGCTCTTCTCGCAAAGCGGCGCCACCGATTTCACCAGCATGGAAGGCGGCATGATGGCGCTGCCGAAGGAAATGCACGCGCCGCTGTGGCTCTTCTATTTCGTCGTGCCGGACATCGATGTCGCGGTGGATAAGGTGAAAACCGGCGGTGGCACCGTGCTGAACGGGCCGATGGAGGTTCCCGGCGGGGCCTGGATCATACAGGCGCTCGATCCGCAGGGCGCGATGTTCGCGCTGGTGGGGATGCGGGCGCCTGAACTGACATAAGGGAGAGAAGCCATGTCGAAGATTTCACCCTGCCTGTGGTTCAACGGGCAGGCCGAGGAAGCCGCGCATTATTATGCGTCGATCTTTGGCGGATCGGTTGACCATGTGAGCTATTATCCAGAGGAGAATTTGTCGCCTTCGCCCATGGCGGGCGGGAGCGTGCTGCTGGTCGAGTTCACCCTGTTCGGCCAAAGCTATCAGGCGTTGAACGGCGGTCCCCAGTTCACCTTTGACGAGGCGGTGTCGCTGTCGGTCGGATGCGAGGATCAGGCGGAACTGGACCGCTATTATGACGCGTTGACCGCCGATGGGGGCCAGCCTGCGCCATGCGGATGGGTGAAGGACAGATATGGCCTGTCATGGCAACTCGTCACGCGCCGGATCATGGAAAATTATCATAGCGGCGACAGGGCAGGCATCGCCCGCATGATGCAGGTGATGATGACCATGCAGAAGCTGGATACCGCCGCGATGCAGGCTGCCTTTGATGGAGAAAATAGATGAGCGCTCCCACATCGATGGCAGAGTTCGAACTGTCCGTGACCTGCCATATCGCCGCCCCGCGCGAGATTGTGTGGAAGGTGTGGACCGACCTGAAGGACGAATGGTTCTGTCCCAAACCGTGGCGGGCCGAGGTGATCGAGGAGGATCTGCGCCCCGGCGGACGCAGCGCGCTGCGGATGTTCGGTCCCGATGGCGAGGATACGGGGCCGATGGAAGGCATTATCCTGGAGGTGGTGCCGATGGAGAAGGTGGTGAGCACCGACGCCTATGCTTCGGGCTGGATTCCGCAGGCGCCCTTCATGACGGCGATCTGGAGCTTTGCCGACGAGGGGGAGGGGACGCGCTTTACTGCCACCGCGCGGCACTGGGACGCCGAAACGCTGGAGAAGCATAAGGCAATGGGCTTCCATCCGGGCTGGGACCAGATGGCGGAACAGTTCAAGGCGCTGTGCGAGACGTCGGCGGCGAGCGCCTGACGAACGAAAAGGGCGCCCGGCATGTGCCGGACGCCCTTCCCCTTCGGCCTATCGGGAGGGGTCAGGCCTTGGTGACTTTCTCGACGGCGGAGCGGAACTTCATCATGTCGTCCGACGAGCCGACGGTGACGCGCGACACGGTCGGCCAGATCGCCCAGTTGCGGCCGATCTGCACCTTTTCCGGCGTGGCGAGCAGGGCGGTCTGTATCTCCTTGGCGGGCTTCTTCCAGTCCACCATGAACATGTTAGCCTGGCTGCCGGGCTGGACCATCAGCCCCTTCTTGTTGAGCCAGGCGATGGTTTCCTCGCGATTGGCGATCATTTCCTGGCGGCGGGCCTTGATCAGACCGGCTTCGGGATAGACCGCGTTGCCGCAGGCCATGGCCGTGATCGACAGGCCGCCAGCGGTAGGACCGAACAGGCCGATGCGCTTCTGCACTTCCGGGTCGGCAAAGGTGAGGCCCAGACGCACCCCCGCCATGCCGAACAGCTTGGAGAAGGTCCGCATGACGATCAGGTCCTTGCGGCCCGCCACCAGCGTCGCGGCGCTCGGCGCTTCGGAGAAGTGGATATAGGCTTCGTCGACCAACAGGATCGAATCCTTGGGCTTGTTGGCGAGCAGCCATTCGATATCGGCCAGCGGGGTGACGGTGCCGGTCGGGTTGTTGGGCGTGCAGATATAGTAAAGCCCGGCATTGGGGTTGGCGGCCAGCATCGCCTTCACATCATGGCCCTTGCCGATGGCCTGGGGCGCCTTGGCGATGGGGGCGCCCATATAGTCGGCGGTGCGCCAGGCGGATTCGAAGGTCGGATCGGCAGTGACGAGGCCCTTGGTCGGCGAGCAGAAGGCTGCGACCGTGCTGACCAGCGGGCCGCCCGAACCGGGCCACAGCATGACGTGCGATTCAGGGATGCCTTCGACCCTGGCGACGGTGGCGACCAGATCGCCCTTGTAATTGTCCGGGTCATACCAGTTGCCGAGCGCGGCGGCCTTGGCAGCGGCCTGTACGCCCGGTTCGAACGGCCCGGTCCAGCATTCGTTGGAACCGATGCGCACCGCGCCCTTGATGCCGCGCGCGGCCTGCTGCTGCGCGAAGGCGGGCTGGATCAGCAGTGAATTGGCGGCGGCACCCGCGGCCATCAGGGCAGAGAGCTTGCCGATCGTGCGGCGGGAATAGCCCCGTTCGAGCAGGTCGTCGCGGGCATGTTTTTCCAACATCATGGTCATGTCGTCTGTTCCCCTTGTTGTTCCATCAACTGCGCATATTCCAGAAGGGGAAACGAAAAGGGCGGCGCATTTCCACAATGCGCCGCCCCTTCATTTTGACATTTTATGCTGTTCGTTGGACTCAGGCTTTCCACACCTTGTCGATGGCGTTGCAGAAAGTCTTCATTTCTTCCGCGGAGCCGACAGATACGCGCGAAATATTGGGCCAGATCGGCCAGCTGCGGCCGATCTGCACCATCTCGGCCAGCATCTCGGCCTGCATGCCCTTGGCGGGCTTGCCCCAGTCGACCATGAACATGTTTGCCTGGCTGCCGGGGATGACCTTGATGCCCTTGCTCTTGAGATGGGCGATGGCCATTTCACGGTTGGCGATCATTTCGGCCCGGCGTGCCTTGATGAGATCGGCCTGCGTCACTGACGCCGTGCCGCACGTGACGGCCGTCATCGGCAACATCGCCGTCACCTGCCCGCCGTCATAGCGCATCATCTTTTCCATGATGGCGGGACTTGCAAAGGTGAGGCCCAGCCGCATCCCCGCCATGCCGAACAGCTTGGAAAATGTCCGCAGAATCAGCACGTCGTCGCGGGTCGCGGCCATTTTCGCGGCGTTGGGACCGTCATACCAGTGGATATAGGCCTCATCGATGACGAGCACGGCGTCCTTGGGCTTGTTATCGGCCAGCCATTGCAGGTCGGCCAGCGGAGTGACGGTGCCGGTCGGGTTGTTGGGCGAACAGATATAATAGACGCCGGCATTGGGATCGGCCGCCAGCATCGCCTTCACGTCATGGGCATAATCCTTGTTCAGCGGCACCTTTGTCACCTTGGCGCCCAGCCAGTCGCCCGTGCGCCAGATCGCTTCATAGGTCGGGTTGCCGGTGACGATGCCGCGCGTGGGCGAGGCGAAGGCGACGGCGACGCGGCTCAACGGGTCGCTGGAGCCGGGCCAGGCGGTGATGCGCTCGGCCGGGATGCCCTCCACGGACGAAACGGCGGCGAACAGCTTGGCATGCTCATCGTCGGGTTCGTAGCGATTGCCTTCCTGCACCGCCTTGAAGGCGGCCTCGGCCCCAACGGGGAAAGGGCCGGTCCAGCATTCGTTCGCGCCGATCAGCACGGCGCCCGCGACCGGCTTGGCGGCCTGTTGCGCCATGGCGCCGGTCATGCGCAGGGCAGCGGCGCCCGCGCCCAGCAGGGCGGCGGCCTTGCCCATCTGTCGGCGGGAATAGCCGCGGTCGGCAAGATCCTGTTCGAAAGCCTTGGTATCGATTTCTGCCATATGCTCGTCTCCCTGACTCGCTGACGTTTCGCATTTTACGGCTATAAACGAAACCGCGCTTCATTTCCGCCATATCCGCGCGGGCAAAATACGCTGTTCCCGCACATATTCGCCTTGGAAAGCGGTAGCGCGATCTGTTAGCGCTTCTCCCATGCCCAGCACGCCCGCCGCCGCCGCCCGCCAGATCCTCATCCGCCTGCAGGAGGTCATGGCCGCGCGCACCAGTGCGCAGGCGAAGCTGAACAAGGTGGTCGAGATCATCGGCCAGTCCCTGTCGAGCGAGGTCTGCTCCATCTATCTGGTGCGTGAGGGGGTGCTGGAACTGTTCGCCACGCGCGGGCTGAAGCAGGAAGCCGTCCATGTCACCCGCATGGCGATGGGCGAGGGGCTGGTCGGCATGATCGCCAGCAATGTCGAGACGCTCAATCTCGACGAAGCGGCGGCGCATCCCGATTACAGCTATCGTCCGGAAACCGGCGAGGAACTCTACCACAGCTTCGCGGGCGTGCCGATCGTACGGCGCGAGCGCGCGATCGGCGTCCTGTGTGTGCAGCATGTGGAGCCGCGCCGTTATGAGGAAGTGGAGATCGAAGCGCTTCAGACCGTGGCGATGGTGATGTCCGAACTGATCGCCAATGCCGAACTGGCCGATGACGGCCCGCTCGACAGCCGGGTCGCCGATACCGGATCGTCGATCCTGCACGGTTTGCAGCTCGTCATGGGGATGGCGCGCGGGCATGCCGTGTTCCACCAGCCGCGCGTCCATATCGAGCATACCGTCGCCGAGGATACGGAGGCCGAGCGGCAGCGCGTCATTTCCGCCTTCACCAAGATGCGCGAGCAGATCGACCGGATGACCGGAACGGCCGAGTTCGGCACCGAGGGCGAGCATCAGGAGGTGCTCGAAACATACAAGATGTTCGCCTATGACGAGGGGTGGATCAGGCGGATCAACGAGGCGATCGACAGCGGCCTGACCGCCGAGGCCGCGATCGAGCGCGTGCAGCAGCGCACCCGGATGCGGATGCGGCAGATCGACGACCCGCTGCTCCAGGACCGGATGCACGACCTGGAGGATATGGCGAACCGGCTGCTGCGCATCGTGTCGGGACAGTTGGGGACGGCGGCGCAGCTGGGCCTGCGGCAGGACGCCATCCTCGTCGCGCGCAATCTGGGGCCGGCGGAGCTGCTGGAATATGACCGGCGGCGGTTGAAGGGCGTGATCCTGGAGGAAGGATCGCTGACGGCGCATGTCACCATCGTCGCCCGCGCCATGGGCGTGCCGGTGCTGGGCCGCGTGCGCGACATCCGCCATCAGGTGAATGAGGGCGACCTGATCCTGATGGACGTCGCCGCCAACGCGCTGCTGATCCGGCCGACGCCCGACATGGAGGAGGCGTTCGAGAACAAGCTGCACGTGACGCAGAAGCGGCGCGCCGAATTCGCCGCGATGCGCGATTTGCCCTCCGTGACGACGGACGGGCAGCGGATCGAGCTGATGGTGAATGCCGGGCTGCGCGAGGATGCGCAGGCGCTGGACATCGTCGGCGCCGACGGCATCGGCCTGTTCCGCACCGAGTTCCAGTTCCTGGTCTCCGCCACCCTGCCGCAGCGGGAAAAGCAGCAGCGGCTCTATCGCGACGTGCTGGACGCGGCGGGGGACCGGCCGGTGATCTTCCGCACGGTCGACATCGGCGGCGACAAGGCGCTGCCCTATATGCAGCGCGACGACGACGAGGAGCTGGAGGACAATCCGGCCATGGGCTGGCGCGCGTTGCGGCTGGCGCTGGACCGCGACGGGCTGATGAAGGCCCAGGCCCGCGCGCTGCTGGAGGCGTCGGCCGGCAAGGTGCTGCACGTCATGTTCCCGATGGTGTCGGAGCCGTGGGAATATGAGCAGGCGCGCGCATTGGTCGAACATCAGCGCGAATGGCTGGTGGCGCAGAAGAAGAAATTGCCGGTCGCGATCCGCTATGGCGCGATGCTGGAGGTTCCGGCGCTGGCGGAAGTGCTGGACCTGTTGCTGCCCCAGCTCGATTTCCTGTCGATCGGCACCAATGACCTGACGCAATTCCTGTTTGCTGCCGACCGCGCGCATCCCAAGCTGGCGGAGCGTTACGACTGGTTGAGCATCGCGATATTGCGGTTCCTCGACCGTGTCGTGCGGGCGTGCGAAACCTATGAGGTGCCGGTCGGCGTGTGCGGCGAGATGGGCGGGCGCACGCTGGAGGCGATGGCGCTGGTGGGGTTGGGCATAAGGCGCCTGTCGATCACCCCCGCCTCGGTCGGGCCGGTGAAAGCGATGATCCGCTCCATCGATGCCACCGAGTTGCGGGCGCTGATGCGGGACTTGATGGACCGGGGCGTGATCGATATTCGCGGGGCGCTGACCCGATGGGCGGTCGAACAGGGTATCGAATTGAATTGAGGGCATAGATATGCTGCCTTTGGACTTTTCGAGGCCGGGGCGGCGTTGACAATCCCCGTCCCGGAATGAGACAAGACCGGCCTTCAAGGATCGCGGAGCAGCATGGCAGAAGAAGCTGAACAGGACCCCGGCGTGGCGGCGCCGGATCGGCAAGGCACTCCCGGCGCGCGGCTGCGCGCGGCGCGGGAGGCGCAGGGGCTGTCGATACAGGATGTCGCGAGCCGCACCCGCATCGCCCAGCGCCAGCTGGAGGCGATCGAGCGGGACGATTATGCCGCGCTGCCGGGCATTCCCTATGCGGTCGGCTTCGCCCGCGCCTATGCCCGCGCCATCGATGTGGACGAGGTGGCGATCGCGGCCGATGTGCGCAATGCGGTGCACAACAGCGATCTGGGCGCGAACCGCTATGAAGCCTTCGAACCGGCCGATCCGGCGCGCGTGCCCTCCCGCCTGCTGGCCTGGACGGCGGCGGCGATCGTGGTGATCCTGGTGGCGGGCTTTGCCGTGTGGCGCACGCAATTGCTGACGCCGCCGACAGGTGAGGAAATCGCCGCGCAGCAGGCCGCGCCAGCGCCGACGGCGGCGAAACCGGCCACAGGGGCAGCGCCCGTGGTTCCCGTGGTGCAGACGGTGGTGTTCACCGCCAATGACGATGTGTGGCTGCGCATCTATGACGAGGCGGGCGAGCGTCTGAAGGACGGGTTGATGAAGAAGGGTGAGACTTTCACCCTGCCCGCCAATGCCAGGAACCCGATGATCCTGACGGGGCGGCCGCAGGCGCTGACCGTCACCGTGGGCGGCAAGGCGATCGCGCCGCTGGGCGCGCCGGATCGCACCATTTCCGATGTGCCGGTCAGTGCCGAAGCGTTGCTGGCCCGCCCTGCGCCCGCCCCGGTGGCCGCAGCGTCGCCGGCAAGGGCGCCGGCATCGACATCGGCACCCGCATCGACATCGACGCAGCGGCGCACCGGCGCGCCTGCATCGGTGTCGCCGGTGCCTGCTTCGCCCGCAGCCGCACCCGCGCCCGAACCGGCGCTTCCGGCGCCGGCGCCGGCGGCGGGCAATTGACCCGATCCGGGGGATCGGTTCAGCCGTCAGCCCTATAAGTCACGCTTTACCGCGTGGAATATCGCCCTATGGTCAGGGGCAGAGATGAAGTCGGGGATAGACATGCGTAACGCCTTTTTCGCGAGCCACCTTCTGCTTGGGGCGGTGGCCCTGTTCGCGCTTGCTCCGCCCGCCGGAGCGCAGAATGTCAGCGTCGACGTGCGGGTGGATCGGCTCGAAAAGGAAATGCGCGCGGTGCAGCGCAAGGTCTTTCCCGCGGGCGCGCCGCTGGAGGCGGAAATTACCCGTCCGGCCACGCCGCAGGTGATGCCTGGATCGCCCGCCTCCACCCCGGTGGCGGACCTGACTGCGCGGGTGAATGCGCTGGAATCGCAACTGGCATCGATCACCGGACAGGTGGAGGAAAACAGCTTCAAGTTGAAGCAGTTGGAGGACGCCTTCAACCGCTACAAGGCGGAGCAGGAAAGCCGCGCCCCGCAGGTCGTGGTGCCGCCTGCGGCCGGGCCGGGGACGGCGGCGGCCGATCCGGCGCCCGCGCCGCGCCCTGCCGCGCCGAAGCCCGCTGTGGCTGCCGGGGCGACCGAGGAGCGCAAGACGGCGGTGGCGGCGATCGAGCGGCCCTCGACCGGCAATGAGGCGGACGACGCCTATACTTACGGCTTCCGCCTGTGGGGCGCGAAATTCTATCCCGAGGCGCAGGCGCAGTTGAAGGCCACGGTCGACAAATATGGCTCCTCCCCGGTGGCGAGCAAGGCAGCCAATCTGCTGGGCCGCGCCTATCTGGACGACGGCAAGCCCGCGCTGGCTTCGGTTGCCTTCTATGAAAATTACCAGAAACGGCCCAAGGGCGATCGCGCGCCCGACAGTCTGGCCTGGCTGGGCGAGGCGCTGCTCCAGCTCAAGAAGCCCGCCGACGCCTGCAAGGTCTATGCGGAACTGGAGCAGGTCTATGGCGCCACCCTGTCGTCCGGGCTGCGCGGCATGATGGACAAGGGCCGGGCGCGGGCCAAGTGCAGCGCCTGACGGGCGCATGGCCGCGGGCGATCTCGAAGCGACAGTGAAGCAGGCCCTCGCGGCGCTGGTGGGGGATGCCGCCAGCGCCCGTTTCGGCGTGGCGGTGTCGGGCGGGCCGGACAGCATGGCGCTCATCGATCTGGCGGCGCGGGTCTTCCCCGGCCGGGTCGAGGCGGCGACGGTCGATCATGGGCTGCGGGAGGCGTCGGCGGCGGAGGCCGCGATGGTGGCGGACTGGTGCGGCCAGGCGGGAATCGGCCATGCGACGCTGCACCCGGACGGCGCCGTGCGCGGCAATGTGCAGAGCTGGGCGCGGACGCAGCGCTACCGCCTGCTGGAGGACTGGCGGGTCAGGCGGGGTCTGGACTGGCTGCTGACCGCGCATCATGCCGACGACCAGTTGGAAACCCTGTTGATGCGGCTCAATCGCGGAGCGGGGGTGGGCGGCCTGGCTGGGGTTCGTGCGAGGCAGGGCGTGGTGCTGCGGCCGTTGCTGGGTGTGCGCAAGGCGGATCTGCTGGATCATGCGCGGGGGCGGGGATTGCCCTTTGTCGATGATCCTTCGAACAGCGACCCCCGCTTCGATCGGGCGGCGCTGCGGTCGGCGCTGTCGCAGGTGGACTGGATCGATGCCGGGGCGGCGGGACGCAGCGCGGCGGCGCTGGCCGAGGCCGAGGAGGCGCTGGATTGGGCGGCAGAGGCGCTGGAGGCACGCCATGTGCAACGGGATGGCGAGGGGCTGGTGCTGGACCGGGTCGATGTCCCCCGCGAACTGCTCCGCCGTCTGCTGTTGCGGATGATCGGCCGCTTGCTGCCGGATGCGAACGCGCCGCGAGGCGAGGCGCTGGACCGGGCGATCGCGGCGGCACGTCAGGGGCAGAAGGTCAGCCTGGGGCAAGTGGTGCTCAAGGGCGGGGCGCGCTGGGGCATGAAGATCGCTCCTCCCCGCCGCTGGCAATGAAGGTCGTTACGGAAAGGTTCCACGGACCGTCGCGGGAATCCCGCACTCCGTCGATTCGGCCGGGCGCAATGACCTTTCCTTAACGCCTATGCTGGTTAATGAAGGCGACGAGAGCGTGGGAATTTTCGATTCATGATGGAATTTGCGGCACTGACTTATGGTCTTCTGGCCAGTGTCATTCTTTCGGCGGCGCAGCGCAATCGCCGGATGGAACGCCCCCATCCGCCGATGCTGCTCTATACCGGTTATCTGCTTTGCGGCGTTTCCGCGGGCATGGCGGTGATACTGGCCTATATCGCCCTGTCGCAATTTGTCGGGGGCTGATCGCACGCGGCAAGGAGAGTCCCGCTTGCGATTTCGCGGCGCTTTCCTATCTTGCCGGGTGAAAGAGAGTGGTGAATGAACGACGAGAAAGACCCGCAGGGTAACCCCTGGATCAAGAGCGCGATGATTTGGGCCGGGGTGATCATCGCCCTGCTGCTGTTCGTGTCGATGTTCGACAGCCGCACGGCATCGAGCGCCGGAACCGGGATCGCCTATTCCGAATTCCGCGCCAAGGTGCAGGAAGGGCAGGTCAAGGATGTCGCCATCGCCACCGACCGGATTTCCGGTACGCTGACCAGCGGGCAGAAGTTCAGCACCGTTCCGGTGAACGATCCGGGGCTGACCGGCCTGCTGGACGATTATAACGTCAAATATTCGGGCCAGGCAGAGGAGCAGCCGAGCTTCTGGATGATCCTGATCTACCAGTCGCTGCCGTTCCTGCTGATCCTGGGCATCGCCTTCTTCGTGCTGCGCCAGATGCAGAAGGGCGGCGGCGCGGGCGGCGCCATGGGCTTCGGCAAGTCCAAGGCCAAGCTGCTGACCGAAAAACATGGCAAGGTGACCTTCGACGATGTCGCGGGGATCGACGAAGCCCGCGAGGAATTGCAGGAAATCGTCGAGTTCCTGAAGGACCCGAGCAAGTTTGCGCGGTTGGGCGGCAAGATCCCCAAGGGCGCGCTGCTGGTCGGCTCGCCGGGCACCGGCAAGACGCTGCTGGCGCGCGCGATCGCGGGCGAGGCGGGCGTGCCCTTCTTCACCATTTCGGGTTCCGATTTCGTCGAGATGTTCGTGGGCGTCGGCGCATCCCGCGTCCGCGACATGTTCGAGCAGGCGAAGAAGAACGCGCCCTGCATCGTCTTCATCGACGAAATCGACGCGGTCGGCCGTCATCGCGGCGCGGGCCTGGGCAACGGCAATGATGAGCGCGAGCAGACTCTGAACCAGCTTCTGGTCGAGATGGACGGCTTCGAGGCGAATGAGGGTATCATCATCGTTGCGGCGACCAACCGCCCCGACGTGCTGGACCCCGCCTTGCTGCGTCCGGGCCGCTTCGACCGTCAGGTCGTGGTGCCGCGTCCGGATATCGAGGGCCGCGAGAAGATTCTGGCCGTGCACATGAAGAAGGTGCCGCTGGCGCCGGACGTCAATCCGCGCACCATTGCGCGGGGCACGCCCGGTTTCTCGGGTGCCGATCTCGCCAACCTCGTCAACGAGGCGGCGCTGATGGCAGCGCGCCGGGGCAAGCGTCTGGTCGCGATGGACGAGTTTGAGGCGGCCAAGGACAAGGTCATGATGGGCAGCGAGCGCCGCTCCATGGTGATGACCGACGATGAGAAGAAGATGACCGCCTATCATGAGGCGGGCCATGCCATCGTCGCGGTCCATGAACCGGCGTCGGACCCGATCCACAAGGCGACGATCATCCCGCGCGGCCGCGCGCTGGGCATGGTGATGCGCCTGCCGGAGCGGGACAGCTACAGCTATCATCGCGACAAGATGCATGCGAACATGGCCGTCGCCATGGGTGGCCGCGTCGCCGAGGAGATCATCTTCGGTTATGACAAGGTGTCGTCGGGCGCTTCGGGCGACATTCAATATGCCACCAAGCTGGCGCGTGACATGGTGACCCAGTGGGGCATGTCCGACAAGCTGGGGCCGCTGCAATATGAGGAGCAGCAGGGCGAGACTTTCCTGGGCTATTCGCAGAGCCAGCGCGTCCATATGTCGGACGAGACGGCGAAGCTGATCGACAAGGAAATCCGCGGGCTGGTGGAGCAGGGCTATGCGCGGGCGCAGGAAGTGTTGAAGGGCCATGAGGACCAGCTGCACCTGCTGGCCAACGCGATGCTGGAATATGAGACGTTGAGCGGCGAGGAGATCAAGACGCTGCTCGACAAGGGTGAGATCACCCGCGACGACGGCACGACGATCAAGCCTTCCGTCATTCCGGCGGCGGGTTCCTCCATCCCCAAGACGCGGCGGCGCAAGGGGCCGTTCGGAGAGCCGACGCCCGCCGGGGCTTGATGCCCAGGTCACGGGCTGGAAGAAGGCGCTGCCGCGAGGGGCGCCTTTTTTCATGTTCGCGGAAGAATGAAGGCGGTCGTGCAAATCCCGTTTGCGCGATCGAGAGGATTGCATGCCCGCCGCTCGTCTGTGGGGTGCGGGGCTGGGGTCATCCTGCCCGCGCAATAAAATGCCCCGAGGGGTCTGGCCGTTTCGCCGGTTAATGGTTACATGGGCCGCCACGAATCCCCCAGCGATCATGCTATGCCCCCCCGCATGACCCGCGCAGCAGAAAGTGGCTTTCACATGGATATCCGCCTTGGCCTCACCTTTGACGACGTGCTGTTGCAGCCCGCCGAATCCGATGTGCTGCCCAGTCAGGCGGACACCAGCACCCATGTGACCAGGGCGATCAAGCTCAACATCCCGATCCTCTCCTCCGCCATGGACACGGTGACGGAAGCCGACATGGCGATCGTCATGGCGCAGCTGGGCGGGATCGGCGTGCTGCACCGGAACCTGTCGGTCGAGGAACAGGCGGACGCCGTGCGCGCCGTCAAGCGCTTCGAGAGCGGCATGGTGGTCAACCCCATCACCATCACCCCCAATGCGACGCTGGCCGATGCGCAGATGCTGATGACCCGCCACAAGATCAGCGGCATTCCGGTGGTGGAGGCGTCGGGCAAGCTGGTCGGCATCCTCACCAATCGCGACGTGCGCTTTGCCGAAAATCCGGCCCAGCCGGTCAGCGAACTGATGACGCACGACAATCTCGCCACCGTGAAGACCGGCGTGGGCCAGGATGAAGCGATGCGTCTGCTGCACCAGCGCCGGATCGAAAAGCTGCTGGTGGTGGACGATCATTATCATTGCGTCGGCCTGATCACCGTCAAGGATATCGAAAAGGCCGTCACCTATCCGCAGGCGACCAAGGACGCATCGGGCCGCCTGCGCGTCGCGGCGGCATCGACCGTGGGCGAGACCGGGCTGGAGCGCAGCAGGGCGCTGATCGACGCGGAATGCGACCTGATCGTCATCGACACCGCCCATGGCCATAGCAGGCAGGTGGCCGTCGCGGTCGAGGCGGTGAAGAAGCTGTCCAACCATGTGCAGGTGGTGGCGGGCAATGTCGCCACTGCCGAGGCGACCAGGGCGTTGATCGATGCGGGCGCGGACTGCGTGAAGGTCGGCATCGGGCCCGGTTCCATCTGCACCACGCGCGTCGTTGCGGGCGTCGGCGTGCCGCAGCTCACCGCCGTCATGGATTCGGCCGAGGAAGCCGCGAAGCAGGGCGTGCCGGTGATCGCGGACGGTGGCCTGCGGACGTCGGGCGACGTCGCCAAGGCGCTGGCGGCGGGCGCGGGCTGCGTCATGGTCGGTTCGCTGCTGGCGGGCACGGCCGAAGCGCCGGGCGAAACCTTCCTCTATCAGGGGCGCGCCTACAAGAGCTATCGCGGCATGGGCAGCGTCGGTGCGATGGCGCGGGGTTCGGCCGACCGCTATTTCCAGGCGGATATCAAGGACCAGATGAAGCTGGTGCCCGAAGGCATTGAAGGCCAGGTTCCGTTCAAGGGGCCTGCCAAGGACGTCATCCACCAGCTCGTCGGCGGCGTGAAGGCGGCCATGGGCTATACCGGCAGCCGCACGATCAAGGATTTGCAGGAGCGGGCGCGCTTCGTCCAGATCACCAATGCGGGCCTGTCGGAAAGCCATGTGCATGATGTGACGATCACTCGCGAAGCACCCAATTACCCGACGCGGTAAGCCATTTGATTCCCCTCCCGCTTGCGGAAGGGGGGAGTGTTTCGATGACCCCATCCGCTCGCGTTCAGGCTGCCATCGAACTGCTCGACGCCATCATCGCGTCCGCGCGCGATGGCGGCCCGGCGGCGGATACGCTGATCGCGCGCTATTTCAAGGAACGGCGCTATGCCGGGTCGCGCGACCGGCGGGCGGTGCGCGACCATGTCTATGACGCCGTGCGCCGGGCGGCCGATCGGCCCGAAAGCGGACGCGCCGCGATGGTCGGGCTGGCGCGTGAGCTGCCGGAACTGGCCGCCTTGTTCGATGGATCGGCGCACGGTCCTCTGCCGATTTCCGACAGCGACGCCGGTGCCCCTGCTGGCGCCGTGCCGGGCTGGATCGAACCGCTGCTGGCGGCGCCGGTGGAACGCGACGCGCTGCTGGGCCGGGCGCCCGTCGATCTGCGCGTCAACCGGTTGAAGGCCGATCCGGACAAGGTCGCCGCTCATTATCCCGATGCGGTGAGGCTATCCGCCCTGCCCGACGCGCTGCGCCTGCCCGAAGGCGCGCCGGTCGAGCAGGGCGATCCCTGGAAATGGGGGCAGGTCGAGGTGCAGGATGCGGGCAGCCAGTTGATCGCGGCCGCCTGCGAGGCCGCGCCGGGTATGACCGTGATCGACCTGTGCGCCGGGGCGGGCGGCAAGACGCTGGCGCTGGCGAGCGCCATGGCGGGCAAGGGCGTGTTGATCGCCGCCGATACCATCCGTTCGCGTCTGGCGCGGCTCGACCCCAGGGCGGAGCGGGCCGGGGCGACCTTCATCGAAACGCTGCTGCTGGATCAGGGGCATGAGGCGGGGGCGCTGGAAAGCCTGGCGGGGCGGGCCGATATCGTGCTGGTCGATGCGCCCTGTTCGGGCACTGGCACCTGGCGGCGGAATCCGGAGGCGCGCTGGCGCCTCACCCCGGCGCGTCTGGACCGGCTGGTGGCGGAACAGGCGCGCATCCTGGATTTCGCGGCGCCCCTGCTGGCACCGGGCGGCGCATTGATCTATGCTACATGCGCGCTGACGGACCGGGAGGGGCGGGATCAGGTGCGGGCATTTCGGGAACGCCATGACGGCTGGACCGTCGAGAGGATCGAAGCGGCGATGGGCCGCCCCCATGGTGATGGCCTGCTGCTGACGCCAGGCCATGACGGGACCGACGGCTTCTACTTTGCGCGGCTGCGACGGGCGCCGTGAAACAGGCCATGGACAAGCGGGCGCAAAATCGCGACACTCCCCCCTTGGACCGAGCCCCGGAATCAGCGCCTGAAACATGGCTGGAGTTGTGCATGCGTTTTACCCCCGCTTCGATTGCCCTGGCCGCCGTGCTGACCGTCGTTTCCAGCGCTGGCCTGTCGCAACGGCCGGACTCGCAGATCTCGCCCTTGTCGCTGGAATGGCAGAAGGCGGGCGAGGCGGCGCGCAAGGCGGGTAATTATGCGGCGGCGACCGATGCGCTGGAAAGCGCGCTGGCGGTCGATCCGCGCAACCGCCATGCCTATATCGAGCTGGCCGAAGTGGCGCGGGCGCAGGGCCTGCAGGGCAAGGCGATCCGCCTGTATCGCGAAGCGCTGCTGCTGGAGCCGAACGATGTGAACGCGCTGGTCGGGCAGGGCGAGGCGATGGTCGAAAAGGGCGCGATCGCCAAGGCCAAGGAAAATCTGGCCCAGGCGCAAAGCGCATGCAAGGCGAACTGCGCAGCGATCGGACAATTGGCGGCCGCCATCGAAAAGGGACCGCCCGCGACGGTGCTGAGCGCCAAGGACAAGGTGCCCGCGCCCAAATCCTCCGAAACCGAGACGCCCTGATCCGTCTCGGGGCCTTCCTTCGGAAGCGCCGGGAAATCCCGACATGGACGGCGGCGTCCGGGGCGCGCGTGGCAGAGGCCGTGCGACGGCGCATCGGCGGGGTTCGCGACAAGGGCGAGTGACCGGAAATGCCGTCTCGCCGCTGCGCCTGCGGGCCCTTGCGCGGTCAGGATTGCCCCAGTTTGCGGGCGACCTCGACAAATTCCTCGATGCTGACGGTTTCGGCGCGGCGTTGCGGATCGATGCCGACCGCTTCCAGCGCGTCGAGCGCGCCGGGCAGGCCCTTGAGGCTCTGGCGCAGCATCTTGCGGCGCTGGCCGAAGGCGGCGGCGGTCAGCCGTTCGAGATGCTTGAGCTGGACGCCTTCGGGCGCTGGCCTGGGGGTGATGTGGACGACCGCCGACATGACCTTGGGCGGCGGCGTGAAGGCGCTGCGGTGCACCTTCATCGCGATGCGGGCGTCGCTGCGCCACTGGGCGAGCACGGCAAGGCGGCCATAATGGTCGCCGCCGGGCCTGGCGACGATGCGCTCGGCCACTTCCATCTGGAACATCAGCGTCAGCGTCGACCACCAGGGCAGCGGGGTCCAGCCGGTGGAAAGCCAGCCGATCAGCAGCGCGGTGCCGACATTATAGGGCAGGTTGGCGATGATATGTGCGCCCTCGCCCGCCTCGGCGCGGGCGTCCACCTCCATCGCGTCGCCGGAAATGACGCGGAGCTGGCCGGGGAAGGCCTCCGACAGTTCGGCCAGCGCGGGAAGGCAGCGACGGTCCCGCTCCACCGCGACCAGCTTCGCGCCGGCACGCAGGATGGCGCGGGTGAGGCCGCCGGGCCCGGGGCCGACCTCGAAGGCGGACTGGTCCGCAAGCGGGCCGGGAATGGCGGCGATGCGGTCCAGCAGTTGCTCGTCCAGCAGGAAATTCTGGCCCAGCGCCTTGCTTGCCTGAAGCCCGTGTGCCGCAATGACTTCGCGGAGCGGGGGGAGCGAGGGCCGGGCGTCAGTTCCCATGGGCGATGCGGGCGCGGGTGGCTTCGGCGGCCATCTTGATCGCCGCCATCATGGCGCCGGGATTGGCCGAATCCTTGCCTGCAATGCCGAAGGCAGTGCCATGGTCGGGCGATGTGCGCACGATCGGCAGGCCCAGCGTGATATTGACGCCCTCGTCGAAATTCAGCGTCTTGATCGGAATCAGTGCCTGGTCATGATACATGCACAGCGCCGCATCATAGGTCTCGCGCGCGCGCGCATGGAACAGCCCGTCGGCGGCCAGCGGGCCGATGATGTCCAGACCCTCGGCCTGGAGCGATTCGACCGCGGGGCGGATGATGTCGATTTCCTCCCGGCCCAGTGCGCCGCCTTCGCCCGCATGGGGGTTGAGCCCCGCAACCACCAGCCGGGGGCGCCCGATGCCGAAATTGCGCTGAAGGCCCTTGGCCGTGGTGAGCGCGCGCGCGCGGATCAGATCGACCGTTAGCACCGACGGCACATCGGCCAGCGGGATGTGGATGGTGATCGGGACGACCTTCAGCGACGGACCGGCCAGCATCATCACCGCATTGTGCGGCGCCACGCCGCAGCGTTCGGCGATGAATTCGGTCTGTCCCGGATGGGTGAAGCCGACGCCGTAAAGCTGTTCCTTGCCCACGGGCGCGGTCACGATTCCGCCCGCCGATCCGCTGCGGGCAAGGCCGACCGCGACTTCCAGCGCCTGGAAAGCGGTGCGCGCGCCGTCGATGCTGGGCGCGCCGGGGACGATCTGCCCCGCTTCGGCGACCTGCAGGCAGGGGAGGGCCGTGTCGAACGCGGCAACGGCCTCTTCCGGCGTGCTGACCGTCTGGACCGGGCCGAGCCAGACCGCGCGCAGCGAAGCCGCGTCGCCCACGGCGAAGAAGGGAGGCAGGCCACGCGCCTCCCGCATGACCCAGCTCTTGGCGACGATTTCCGGGCCTATGCCTGCCGGATCGCCGAGCGAGACGGCGAAGGGGGGCAGGGCGGCCGGATCAGTTATAGTCGATAACGGCATCGCGGCGGAGGTCGCGCAGATAGATGCGCGCGCGCTTGTTGACCCGTTCTTCCTCCATCTGCGCCATGATCTGTTCGGCATTGGGCGCGGCGGCGGTGCTGGCTTCGTCGCGGCCGCAGACGACCAGGACGCGCACGCCGTCGTTGATCGATCCGAAGGGCGGCGTCGCCTCACCGACCTGAAGGTTGAGCAGGATGTCCTGCAACTGCGGCGGCAGGTCGCGCAGCTTCACATTGTCATTGTCGACCACGTCGGCGCCGATCTTGCCGCCCAGTTCATTGGCCTGGCCGCAGCCCTTGATCGCCTTGACCTGCGCGGCGAAGGCGGCGGCCTTGGCGCTGGCCTGTTCCTTGGTGGTGCCCGCCGGGAAGGCGACCGACAACTGCTTCAGGCTGAGGAGCGCGTCGCGCGGATCGGCGGTCAGTACCTTGCGCTTGTCCATGACATAGATGATGGACACGCCGCCCGGCACGCCGATCGGCCCTGCGATCTGGCCGACCTGCATCTCGTTCGCCGCCTGCGCCAGTTCGTCCGGAAGCTGCGCGGGGCGGACCCAGCCCAGATCGCCGCCGACGGCCGCGGTCGAGGCTTCGGAAAATTGCCGGGCATAGGCGGCGAAGCTGCCGCCCTGCTTGATCTGGTCGATGATGTTGCGGGCGTTGGCGATGATCTGCTGCTGATTTTCGGGCGTTGCCGACAGGTAGATCTCGCCGATGCGATATTCGTCGCTGCCCTTGGCGGCGTTCATGCGGTTGATCTGGGCCGACACCTCGTCCGCCGACACGTTGACGAAGGGCTGGATGTTGCGACGGAGCAGGCGGCTCCAGGCCAGTTCGCCCTCGATCTGGCGCTTTATGCTGGCGGCGGAGCTGCCCTGCGTGCGCAGATATTGGTCGAACTGGGCCGGGGACTGGCGGAAATTCGCCGCGACCCGCTCATAGCTCTGGTCGATTTCGGCCTTGTCGATCTTGATGTCGTTGGCGGCGGCTTCCTGGATCTGGAGCGTTTCGTCGATCAGGTTGCGCAGCACCTGCACGCGCAGCCTTTCCTTCTCCTCATCCGAAACCTTGCCGCCATTGGCGGTGATGATGAGGGCAAGGCGCTGGTCGACGTCCGTGCCGGTGATGATGCGGCCGTTGACGATGGCGGTCGCCTTGCGGACATTGGGGTCGCTCTTGCCGAAGACGGTCACGTCCTTGGGCAGGTTGAGCTGCTGGGTCGCGACATTGTCGTCGTCGCCGACCGTCTGGGCGGCGACGCCATGCACCCCCGTCGCCAGCAGGGCGGAGGACAGGAGCAGGGTGCGCAGGCCCTTGGCGGCCGTGCTGCCAATGCGGGAAAACGGGAAAACGGCAGGCTGCATCGTCGACAAAACTCTCCAATCGGTTCGGCACGAGATGCGCCGATCCGCCTTAACCGGCCCTGAGCAGGAAGCGGGAAGGCTGATCCTTATATGCCAATATTGCGAAAAGCCAGCCGAAGCTGGAAGCTGTTGCCCTTTCGTGCGTCGCCCAGCACCTGATAGTTCCGCTTCCAGGTGAGGCCCAGGGTCAGGCAGTCATCCTCATAGGCGATGCCCAGGCGATGGAGGACGGGCTGATAGCCGTCCGACGTGCTGCCCGGATCCTCCTTCGCATCGGTGAGGTCGATGACCGTCGAACCGAAGACCGACCAGAAGCGCGCGAACTGGACACGCCCGCCCAGCCGCAGCTCCTCCCGGTCCCGCAAATCCTCCAGGCTGAGGTTCGCGTTGCGGTTGAGGCGCAGATAGCTGACCATGGCATAGGTCTTCTTGCTGCCGAGGGTCGCGTCGATCTCGTTCCGGCGGACGGCGAAGCTGTCCTTGTCCAGGCGGAAGCGGTGGGTGAAGCTGATGAAATCCCGGTAGCGGACGGTCGTGCGGCCGACGATGTCGGACAGCCGGTCGGACAGGCCGGTGCCGTCCGGCAGGATGCTTTCGCGGCTGTTGAGGCGATAGCTTTGCCCGACGACGCTCTCCAGCGAGAAATGGGGCAGCGACAGGCTGTATTCGAGGCCGTAGGTGACGCGGGACGAATCCTCGAACCGGTCGTAGCCCGAAAAACGGTTGAGCGCGAAGAGGTTGCTGTCCTCCAGGTCGATGGCGCGGGCGTCCTCATTGGGGACGGAAAGATTGGCGATCTTGGGCGCCGCCACGATCTGCACGCGCGGGGCGATGCGCTGTACGCCGCCGAACGCCTCGCCCATGAAGGGCCAGCGCACGTCGATCGCCCCCGCCGCGATGCCGCGCGCCTTCCAGCCCGGATCGCCGGCATAGCTGGCCACTGCGCTCAGATCATTGTCGCTGCTGTGATAGACGTCGCCGCGCAGATAGGTGGTGAAGGTGACTTCCTGACCCATGGCGGTCAGCTTGCGCAAATTCCATTCGAAGGCGGCGAAGGCGCGCTGCGTATCCTCGCCATGGGTGCGGGTTATGGCCAGGCTGTTGAGCTGGAACTGCGCTACCCCGCCCAGCCAGGGATCCTTCATCCGCAGGCGATAGTCGATCACGGGCAGGGCGATCGGCTGTTGTCCCTGCGGATCGCCCGCACGCAGCGTCTGCACCGCCCAGCCTGCGATCGACAGATAGCTGTTTTCGCCGATCCGCTGGGCATTGAGGGTCGAACGCAACCGGTCGTCATTGCTGATGTCGTAGCGGCGCAGGAATGTGCGGTCGGTCGTGGCGCGAATCGAGCCGCTGATGCTCCATTCCGGGGTCAGTTGCAGCGCGCCGCTCGCGCTCAGATAACCGCGAAAATCCTTCTGGGAATCGGCGGGGGTGGTCGAGGAGGCGCTGCTGGTGGCAAGGCGGCTGCCATAGGTCGCATAGCCGGTGATCTGATAGGCGCCGCGATCCCACAGATGCCGGTAATTGCCTTCCAGCATCGGCAGCGTGCCGGTGTAGACATGCGGCGTGACGGTGACGTCGCGGTTGGGCGCGAGCTTCAGATAATAGGGAAGCGCGATCTCGAACCCGTTGTTGCGGTCATAGCGCAGGTTCGGCACCAGCAGGCCGTTGCCGCCATTGTCGCCCACCGGATGGGAAAAGCCGGGCAGCGGGATCAGCGGCAGGCCGAACAGCTCGACGCTGGCATTGGTATATTTGACGCGGGCCTTCACCGGATCATAGACGACCTTGACCGCCTTGATCTGCCAGGTCGGCTCCTTGGGGCAGCCCTTGCGGTCCTCCACCACGCAGCCGGTGTAGGCGGCCTTGTGCAGCGTGTAGACGCCATTCTTGCGATCGCCGTTCGCCGCGGCAAGGCGCCCGCCCGATTGCAGCACGAGCAGCATGTTCTGGACCATGCCGTCCTGGAGGCTGTCGGTAACGTCGAAACGGTCGCCATAGGCGATATTGCCTTCGGGATCGGTGACCGAGACATTGCCCGTCGCCTCCACCTTCCCCGTATTGCGGTCCCACACCACCTTGTCGGCGCGCAGCCGGTTGCCTTCGCGCAGCAATTGCACGTTGCCGCTGGCGGTGACGACTTCGTTGTTGCTGTCATATTGCAGCGCATCGGCGGCAAAGCCGATCTGCTCGTCCGTTTCCGGTACCGGCGCGTCGGGTGCGCTGATGGTCGCCTGCGGTTCGTTGAGCTGTTGCGCGGCAGCATGGGGGATCGCCGCAAGGCACGAAAAGGCCACGCCGGAAAAAAGAGCCTGTTTGAAACGCAAGGAGATAAGGGAAGTCTGCAAAGGGTGGGGCCTCTTCGGGGGCGCTCTGTTTCCCGCCTATCGCACTGCTTTGCCCGCGCCGCAATCGTCTGGGGCATGTCTTTTGCCGGAAAATCGGTCGAACGGCTTTGCCAGACAGGGCAAGCCGCACTATCTGTCCCCTCTATTAAGCTCTTGCAGGAAATGAAGGACCTTTGATGGAAATCGCGTTCAGCCCGATCCGTCCCGATGCCGACACCTTGGTGTTCGCCGTGCCCAAGGGCGGCTTTGACGCACTGCCGCTGGCTGCGGCGCCGGTGCTGGCGGCGGGGGCGGCTGCCGCGCGCTTCACCGGAGAGGCGGGGTCGAGCTTCGAAAGCTTCGCGGAGGAGGGCGGCAAGGTGCTGCGCGTGGTGCTGGTGGGCACGGGTTCCGGCAGCGATGCGGATCATGAGCGGGCGGGCAGCGCCCTGACGGCGCGCCTGTCGACCAGCGGGGCGGCCCATGCGGCGGTCGAATTTTTCGGCGGCGCGAGCGGCGAGAAGGCGGCGGCGCTGGCGCTCGGCGCGCTGCTGCGCGGCTGGCGGATCGACAGCTATCGCACCCGCCAGCCGGAAAAGGCGAAGCCGACGCTGGCGAAGATCACGCTGGTTTCCGCCGACGCCGGGTCGGCCTGGGAAAAGCAGGCAGCGGTGGCGGCGGGCGTGGCCTTCACCCGCGAGTTGGTGTCGGAACCGGCGAACATCCTCTATCCCGAAAGCTTCGTCGAGCGCTGCCGCCATCTGGAAGAGCTGGGCGTGAAGATCACCGTGCTCGACAAGGCGGCGATGACCGAGCTGGGCATGGGTTCGCTGCTCGGCGTGGCGCAGGGTTCGGCGCGCGAGCCGCGCCTGCTGGCGATGGAGTGGGACGGGACCGGTGGAGCGGCGGGCAAGCCGCTGGTCTTCGTCGGCAAGGGCGTGACCTTCGATACCGGCGGCATTTCGCTCAAGCCCGGCGCGGGCATGGAGGACATGAAGTGGGACATGGGCGGCGCCGGGGCCGTGGCGGGCGCGATCAAGGCGCTGGCCGGGCGCAAGGCGAAGGTCCGCGTCGTCGGCATCTGCGGCCTGGTCGAGAATATGCCGGACGGCAATGCGCAGCGGCCCGGCGACATCGTCACCTCCATGTCGGGGCAGACGATCGAGGTGCTGAACACCGATGCCGAGGGCCGTCTGGTGCTGTGCGACGTCATCACCTGGGCGCAGAAGACCTATGCGCCGGAGGTGATCGTCGATCTCGCGACCCTGACCGGAGCGATGATCGTGTCGCTGGGCAATGAATATGCGGGCATCTTCTCCAATGACGACGGCCTCGCGGACGATCTGATCGCGGCGGGCAAGGCGGCGGGCGAGCAGCTTTGGCGCTTCCCCCTGTCCGACGCCTATAACAAGCTGATCGACAGCCCGATCGCCGACATGAAGAATATCGGGCCGCGCTATGCCGGGTCGATCACGGCGGCGCAATTCATCAAGCGCTTCGTCGACGAGGGCGTCAAATGGGCGCATCTGGACATTGCAGGCATGGTGTGGGCCGACAAGCCCGGTGCGACCTGGGACAAGGGCGCGACCGGCTATGGCGTGCGGCTGCTGGACCGGCTGGTGGCCGACAGGTTCGAGGGTTGATGCCGGAAAGCCGATGCAGGTCGATTTCTACCAGTTGAGCCGCGATCCCGTGGAGCAGGTGTTGCCCGCCATTGCGGGCCGCATCCTCGACATGGGGGAGCGGCTGTTGGTGGTGGCGCAGGAGCCGGAGCGGCTGGAGCGGATCTCGGCCGGGTTGTGGGCCGGGCCGCCTGAGAGCTTCCTGGCGCATGGCCGGGCGGGTGAGGGGGCCGATTCGGTGCAGCCGATACTGTTGGCGCAGGATTGTCTCGCCGCCAATGGCGCACGGCATGTCGCACTGGCGGACGGCCTTTGGCGCGAGGAAGCGCTGGATTTCGATCGGGCTTTCTATTTCTTCGATGCGCAAACCATCGATGGCGCGCGAGCAAGCTGGCGCGAATTGTCGAAGCGGGAAGGGATCACGCCCCGTTTCTGGCGGCAGGATGGCCGCAAATGGGTTCAGGGACCGTAAATCAGGGCTTCTGCCGAGCCCCCCTTGCGATAGGCAACGGCCCGGTCTAAAGGGCGCGCCAACTTATCCCAAACAATTCGGAGCTTTTGAGCCTCATGGCTGTGACCCGCACCTTTTCGATCATCAAGCCTGATGCGACCCGCCGCAACCTGACGGGCGCCGTGACCGCGAAGCTGGAGGAAGCGGGCCTGCGCGTCGTCGCTTCCAAGCGCATCCGCATGAGCCGCGAGCAGGCCGAAGGCTTTTATGCCATCCACAAGGAACGCCCCTTCTTCGCCGACCTGGTCGCCTTCATGATCTCCGGCCCGGTGGTCGTGCAGGTGCTGGAAGGCGAAGACGCCGTGAAGCGCAACCGCGACATCATGGGCGCCACCAACCCGGCCAATGCCGATGCAGGCACGATCCGCAAGGAATATGCCGAATCGATCGAGGCCAATTCGGTCCATGGTTCGGACAGCGATGAAAATGCCGCGATCGAGATCGCCTATTTCTTCAAGCCGGAAGAAATCGTCGGCTGATCCCAGCTGCGACATTTCGCAGTAGAAAGGCCCGGCGCTCCCCAGAGGAGTGGCCGGGCTTTCCGTTCGTCTGCCTGAAGGAGCGCTCCTTCCCCCTTCCGCCTGTGGGAGGAGGGAAATGTCCGGGATGGGCCGCTTCGCGCCTCTCAGGCCGTTTGCGGCGGCGCCTCGAAGCGGTCGATCACCCATTCCTCCGCCTGGGCGCCGCCGATCCATTCCTGCATCCAAGGGTGGTTGATGATGGCGCGCATATAAGCCTCGGCAAAGCGGGCGACGGGGAGTTGATAGGTGATGAAACGCGTCACGACGGGCGCGAACATCACATCGACCGCGCTGAATTTCCCAAACAGAAATTCCCCGTCGCCGCCATAGCGGGCGCGGGCCTGCGCCCAGAGCTGCATGATGCGGGAAATGTCCTGTGCCACAGGCTCCGACGGCGGAACGGGCGGATAGATCTGCCGGATGTTCATGCTGTGCTCGCGGCGCAGGGCGGCGAAGCTGGAATGCATTTCCGCCGCCATGGAGCGCGCCATGGCGCGCGCGGCCGTGTCGGCAGGCCAGAATCTGTCGCCGCCCGACTTCTCGTTCAGATATTCGACGATCGCCAGACTGTCCCAGACGACGATATCGTCACCGTCCCAGAGGATCGGCACCTTGCCGGAGGATGGGGCGAATTCATCGCCCTCGCGCCGCTTTTCCCACTCCTCGTCATAGAGTGGGACCACGACTTCCTCGAACGGCAGGCCCGAAAGCTTGCACGCCAGCCAGCCGCGAAGCGACCAGCTCGAATAGGCCTTGTTGCCAATGAACAGCTTCATCATGGACCCGTCTTTAGACGGGGGAGGGACGGGAAGTCGAGAGCGTCGCGCGGAGAACCGCCCGAACAGCAATTGTTTTGGTGACGATATATTTCCAATCCATAAGGGGGCTGGCTGCGGCGGATTTTGCCTTCTAAATGTCTACCGATTAACTCACGTAACGAACCCGGGGCAGAATATGGATTGGTTGCACACGGTCGCGGGCCTGTTTGTCGGCCTGATGGTCGGCATGACGGGCGTAGGCGGCGGATCATTGATGGCGCCGATCCTGATCCTGCTGTTCGGCGTCGCGCCGACCACGGCGGTGGGCACGGACCTGTGGTTTGCCTCCATCACCAAGGCGGTCGGCGGCGCAGTCCATCATCATCAGGGCGGTGCCGATGGCGGCCCCGATTATGAGGTGGTGAAGCGGCTGATGATCGGCAGCCTGCCCGCTTCGCTGATCGTCCTGGCGATTCTGTCGCAAATGCATCTGGGGCAGATCAAGGCGGGCGTGATCACGACGGCGCTGGGCGTGGTGCTGATGGGCACGGCGGTCGCCACGTTGCTGCGCGGACGGTTTCACAAATGGGCGCTGGCGCGGCGGGTCGGCACGGCCGATCGGTTCACCCGGTGGCAGCCCGCGCTGACGGTGGCGGCGGGTGCGCTTCTGGGCGCGATGGTGACGCTGACCTCGGTAGGGGCAGGCGCGATCGGCGCGACGCTGCTGTTGGCGCTTTATCCCCTGCGGATGCGGATGCAGCGACTGGTGGCGACCGATATCGTCCATGCCGTGCCGCTGACGCTGGTCGCGGGGTTGGGGCATCTGTGGATCGGAAATGTCAATCCGGTGCTGCTCGTCAACCTGCTGGCGGGATCGCTGCCGGGCATCGTGATCGGATCGCTGCTGGCGACGCGCACGTCGGATCGCGTGCTTCAGCCCTTGCTGGCGGCGGTGCTGGTGATCGTGGGATGGCGCCTGATCGCCTGATCGCCTGACCGGCGCGCACGGCGGACAGGATTTTGGAGCCGAGCCGGAATCGAATTGGTAACAAATTTATGTGATTTTTCAATGATATATTGACTTCCAGTCGAAAAATAGGCCCCCAAAAAGGCCACGGTTCGGTCAGGCTGCAATCAGGAATCACATTGGTTTCCCAATACTTATACCACTAGGGCAGGCCGAAGGGAATGTCCCGCACATGGGGTTGGCTGGGCGGACCAAACAAGGTGACCGCCCCTGTGCGGGGCGGCCCTGCTCATCGGCTGACTATGCCGCCTCTTGCTCTTCATCGGGATTCGCCAGTTGATGCAGATAGGCCACGGTGCGCTCGGCATGGGCTGCGGCCTGCACAATGGCGCGCGAATCGTTTTGCAGCACCTTGATCCAACTCGCTATATAGCTGGCATGATCCGGGCGAGGCTCGACGGCCAAGCCAAGATCGGCGGCCAGGAACGCCGCGCCTAATTCCGCTACAAGCTCCTCGCGTGCATACCCTTCGTCGCCCCATTTCTCGCGGCCAAAGCTGCGATCAAGGCGGCTCTTGTGCCGAGTCCAGTGGCAAGTTTCATGACCTCGGGTGGTGTAATAGCCGTGGGCATCGTGGAAAGCGGTGAAGGGCGGAAGCTGGATGCGATCGGCTGACGGCATATAATATGCCTTGTCGCCGCCGTGGTTCACGGTCGCCGGGATTCTGGCAAAGAACGTCTCGGCGGCTTCGATTCGCTCTACCTCCGTTGCGGGTTCCGGCACGATATGGAATTGCTCGGGCAGTCCGTCGATCTGCGCCACGTTGAACACGGTATAGCTTTTCAGGAAACGGAACGCCCGTTCCCTTTCCTCGCCGCTCGCCTCGTCATATTTGGTCCTGCTGCCGTCGCCGTAATAGACCACGGTTGCGCCGCACTCGCCCTTGCGCACCTGCGCGCCCAAGGCTTGCGCCTGCTTGTAGGTCATCCATGACGGGCTGACGAAACCGGATGCCTGGGCCTTGATCCACAATAATAGAACATTGATTCCGCGATAGGGTTGGCCGTTGGCGCGCAGCGGTCTGGTCTGCCCCGATTCGGCCATGTCGCCCCCGCTCCACGGTTTGAGCCACGGGCGGGTGCCTTGTTCCAGCTCGGCCAATATGCGGTCGGTGATGCGGCTGTGGGAGTCTTGCTTGGCTGTGTGCTTGGTCATGGTCTTTACTCCCTTCCAATCCGCGCAGCGGGTCATGCCGCGCATGACCCCTGCCGACCCGGCGAGGGGCGGAGAGAGAGGGGGGGCAAGGTCCGGTGCCGGGGGTGGTGCGGGCGCAGCAAAGCGAGCCACGGCCTCAAAGCGGCACCTTGCAGGGAGAGAGAGGCAGAGCCTCTTTCTCCCTCCAGAAATGTGAAAGGTCGCGCCGCTGGCGGCGCTCAATCGCCAGCCTAGGAAGCCATTCTACAATCGATGCACAGAAGTCGTCCTGCGGCACCGCGCCAAAGCACGCATCATATGATATTCGACGCCACCGTAGCCGATGCCGACCTGCTCGGAGATCTCCGCATAGGTCATGCATTTCAGCCGGTGCATCAGGAAGATGCGGCGGGTTTTGCGTGGCATGGCCAGCAGGGTTCGTCGATAGACCCTCCGGACGTCTCCCTCCTCGATTCTCCAGGTCTGCTCGGGAGGCGCCGGTGCATCCCGCCCCTCGTCGATGGGACAGGTGACGATGTGTGCCGACGCCCTTCGACGCGCACGGCTGATAAGAAGGTTGCGCGCGCATCGGGTGAGATAGGCCGGTGGATTTTCGATATGTTCGACAATGCCCCCAGCGAACAGCTTCATGAAAACCTCCTGCGCGAGGTCGGGAGCATCTTCGCAACCCACGCGCTTTCGGAAGAAACGCAGGACTCGCGTATATTCTGACCGGTAAAGTGCCTCGAAGGCTGCCGTAGAACGGGAGGAGGTCATCGCCTTGCCTCCCGACGTTCGCGCTCGTTCAACGGTGCGTCGCGTGAGGCGCGGTAGAGCGTGATGCCGGCTTCGATGCGGTCGAGGATGAAGGTGTCGCGTTCGATCCTGGCGATGCGGATGTCGGCCCTGGAGTAGATGTCGAAATCGACAGCGCACCGGTTGCCCAGTTCGCTGTCGATGACATCGCGCACCCGCTGCCAGCAGCGCTCATCCTTGAAGGCGGGATGGTTGACGACGATCCAGAATTCATAGTCCGAGAACTGGATCGTATGCCGATCCTCGTACCATGATCGGCGCGCATAGGGACCGATCAGGATGATCCGCCTGATGATCCCCGGCTGGGGTGCCTGGACCTTTTCGGGTTCAAAGCAGGCGCGAATGATACGCGCGATGCGTTCGATCTCATTCTGTTTGCGCCAGACCAGATGGCTGACGCGCGCCATTACGACTTCGCGCGCGTAAACGTCGGTACGGGATGTCATTTGCAGCTCGCACACTAGCGGTCCGCGCATTCGGGCGCGGATGGTGCAAGCGGTGTTCGCTGCGTGCCGGCACTATGGCTTGCAGCAACTGCCCGACCGGAGGGGCCGGACCTACATGATGCCTGGCAGGGTTATCCCCGGGATGGCCGCCAGTCCTTCCATCCCGTGCCGTCGAATATGCCAGACAGGAGGAGTTCGGACAAGGTGTCTGACAGGATCGCTATTTCCCGGCGGCGGCTTCCAGTTCGGCGATCCGTTCCGAGCAGACCTGATGGACGACGCGGCTCAGGTTCTCGACGCGTTCGCCGAGCCATGCCAGTTCTTCGGCGCTGATCCGGTAGTGTCTGGAATAGCGGGCCTTGGTGTAGGCCTCCTTCAGCTTCTGGAACATGGCGCGTTCGCGGCGCGTGGTTTCTGGCCAGATGCCATAGAGGCGGCGGTCCAGCCCTTCGGCAAGCGACCGCAGGAAGGCGATGTTGTGGTTGTAGGGCGCGTAGAATGTCAGCGTCAGCAGTAAGCACGAGTAGAGGCGTTCTGTCGTCTGGTGCAGATCAAACGCCGCATCCTTCAGCAACCCTTCCTCAGATGCATACTTCGCTAATTTGTGACGCGACATGGCGCTTGCCATGCCGTCTTCAAAATATTCGGTCGCCGCTGTTAGCGCCTGCTCCGGCGTCTTGGGCTTGGGTTCATGCAACTCCCGGTCGTCGGCTTCGTAAAGCGCGATCCCATCCTTGGCGACTTCCATGAAGAAGACGCGGCCATGGGCGAGGCCGTCATTCACCTCGTGCAGCGAATGGACAATGAAATTGACCGGTGTGCGCAGCGTCTTCTCGATCGTGTAGGCCCGGATCAGCCGCTCCTCGGCCTTGGCCCAGTAAGCCGCCCGCTCGGTCAGTTCCTTCTGGCTGACGATGATGAGGACATCGTAGTCGGATTTGTACTGGTTCGCCGACAGCGGCGCATCCACCCAGTCACCCCGCGCGTGGCTGCCAAACAGCACGATCTTCAGGATGCGCGCGCCCTTCCGGGGGCCGGTGGCATTCTCTATGGCGCCGCGAAACTCTTCGAAAATGACCTCGACGATGCGCTCAAGCTCGCGCTGCTTTGCCGCAGGAAGGTGATCGATATCGGTGCGCATTGCCGGGATTCTTTCGGCATCCGCCGTTGTTTGGCAAGCGCAATCGCAGCAAGGCTATGACATAATGATCAAGCCGTTCGAAACCCATTGTCCATTCATCGGGAAGGTGGAGAAGGAACGACTGGGGCTGGGACAAACCAGTCGTTCTCGGCAGAACCCGGAAGCGTCTGTTTTCGGGGGAACCAGTCATTCGGCAGGACGGAAAACCTTTTTTATGAGGTTGTTGTGCAGCTTCGCAATCCGCCAGTGATTTCCGGGCAGTTGTGGAAGCGAATGACCGTGGAGCGCCACCGGCGGCAGGATCGCCAAGCAATTCCGCCGCGATCTGGCGACATTCATGTGATTTCCAGCATTTTGAAATTGGATATTGGAAGGTAATTGGCATTTATATTCCAAAGCGATGTCACACTGAGCGCATGTAACGCTCAATCATTTGGACACCTATTTATTATTGCAATTTAGATCATCCCCTTTTGTCATTCCAGCTTTGTCTTTGGGGGATTGGTGGAGCGAAACGGCCTGTTCGGCCAGTTGACGCCATGCGCCTCCATCCCGCCGGTGAAACTTTTCCCATCGGGTCCGCGAACCGTTTGCCGGAAGGACGGGCTACCCACGATGACCGGCTTGAACTTCTTGAGGAAGGTGATCACCTCGTCCCGGATTTCGGCGGGAGCCTGGAACTTCTGGACGGCCTCATCGAACTTCTCGAACAGGATGTCCCAGTGCCGCTCGGTGATGCCCATGCCCCGGTGGACCGTCACGAGATCCCTGCCGCGATACATCATCGGCCCGCCGAAATGTTCACATAGCCAGTCCACGAAATTCTGGTGCTCGAGCAGTATCCGATCCTGCGACATATGCTCCCAGATGTGACCGATTTCGTCGTCGTCCATCAACCTCGACAGGACATCCTCGGCAAAAACATAGATGGCCTCATATCCGCCCAGGCGTTCATACAGGCTTGGCTTGTCAGTCATATTCCATGCTCCACGAATGCGGGTGTACCTGGGCCTGCCTCCGTAGGGACGAGCCTCTCGCCGCGATGAAGGAACCAGGACGGATGGAGGGTAGTGCACCGCTCGGAAGAACCGACAGAACCAGGCCTTGAGAATTCCATGAGGCCAGAGCGCGCCAATGGGCGGCGGCGAAAAATGGAGCGTGCCGGGAACGGCCAGGAAAGGCCGCTTTCAAGGCTGTCCTACAGCCCGCCCTGTCAAGTCAAAGGGTCCAGATGGTGCTGGCTCCATCCTTTTTTCAATTGCTGGTTCTGGCGACAGCCCAGTCCCTACCGGACCATACGCTCGCAACTTGGGAAGGCGAAAGCCTTTGAAAGGTTCAAGATGCAGCAGCGTGAATGTTCAGGGTCTTTCGTGTGAACCTCTATCTCGCTGCATAATGGCGCCGCTGAATTTCCGTTTCAAATGTGCACAAGGGCTACCAGATGGATCAGCAAATTACTTCAAGCGGATCGGACCAGGAACTGGACGATCTCGTCGTTCATGTCAGGTCGGTCTTCGACAGCTTCGATGAGAACACCACCATAGATGAAATGAGGGCGGGCTGGGAAAGCCTGTTCGAGGGGACGGTGCCGGTCGTCGGCGCCAGCGCGCGCAGGATCGAGACCGAGGACTTCAAGGGTGAATGGATCGTTGCTCCTGGCGCCGACGAGGACCGCGCCGTGATCTACCTCCATGGCGGGGGATATGTGATCGGATCGGTCCAGTCCTATCGCGACATGTGCGAGCGCCTTTCCCGCGCATCGAGGGCGGCCGTGCTCGCGGTGGACTACCGACTCGCGCCCGAACATCCCTTCCCGGCGGCCGTGGACGATGCGGTCAGCGCCTATCGCTGGGTTCTGGCCCAGGGCATCAAGCCCGGACGGGTGGCGGTCGCGGGCGATTCCGCCGGCGGCGCGCTGACCTTCGCCGTGATGTTCACCGCCAGGGCGGAAGGCCTTCCTCTCCCCGCCTGCGGCGTGCCGATCTCGCCGTGGGTCGATCTGGAGCATACGGGCCAGACCATGATTACCATGGATGCCGTCGAACCCATGTGCCACAAGACGGTGCTTGAGGGCTGCGCCCAGCTCTATTTGCCGGACGGGGATCTCCGTAATCCCCTGGCCTCTTCGGTGCATGGCGATTTTTCGGGCCTGCCGCCGCTCTTCGTTACGGTGGGCGGACATGAAACCCTGCTGGACGACGCCTATCGGACGGTCACGCTGGCCGAGGCGGCCGATGTCCCGGTCACATTGAAGGTCTATGACCGTCAGATCCACGTGTTCCAGATCTTCGCCAGCAGGATGGCTGCGGCGGAACAGGCGATCGGAGATATCGGCGACTTCATCATCGAGCACACAAGCTAACAGCGCACCGATCACAGGATCGAAAAGAGGATAATCCGGTGCCCGGCGAGGCAACCGGAGCGGGGAGAGTGCGTCCTGGCGGCCCAGTTGAACTCAAGGGGGTCAAAATGAAAGCATATTTGAATCAACAGAGCCTGCCCGGCAGGATGTTGGCCAGCGCCAGCCTGCTGCCGGCCACCGTCATTCTGCTGCTGGGGCCAGTCGCGGCCCATGCCACCTCACCGGCCGGCGTCGAGGCGGCCGAAACGACCGAGGTCGGCGAAATCACGGTCACTGCCCGGCGCACGTCGGAGAAACTGTCGCGCGTTCCAGTGTCGGTCGCGGCCTTCGGAGGCGAGGAACTGGCCAAGCGGACGGTTGCGAGCGAGCAGGACCTGACCCAGCTCGTGCCGGGCCTTACGGTCAAGCAGGCGCAGACCGGCAACCAACTCAACATCAGTCTGCGAGGCCAGACGCTGGATGCCTTTTCCGGCACGCAGCCGGGCGTGCTGCCTTATCTGAACGAGATACCCTTTGCGAGCCAGACCGCCTCTTCCTTCTACGATCTCGCCAGCATCCAGGCTTTGAGGGGCCCGCAGGGCACTTTGTTCGGCCGCAACGCAACCGGTGGCGCGGTCCTCTACCAGATGGCCCAGCCCAAGGATGAATTTGGCGGCTATGTCGACGTCCGCGTCGGAAATTACGACCTGCGGCAGATCCAGGCGGCGGTCGACCTGCCCATCGTCCCCGGCAAGATCGTTCTGCGTCTGGCGGGAGATACCACGGCGCAGAACGGCTATATCAGGAACATCATGGCTGGCGGTCGCCTGGGCGACGTCAACAACAAGTCCGGCCGGGCGACCCTCGTTATCACGCCCACCGATGCTCTCAAGAACGTGACCGTCGTCCAATATGGCGTGTATCGCGGGACGGAACTGCAGGGCGGCCTCACCTCCATCTACGGGGTCGGGCAGATGAACAACGGCTATGCGCTGACCGATTCCCTTGCGGCCCTCTATGGCCCCGGCTCGTCGGGCGAAGCCATCGCGGAGCGTTTGTGGCCGGGCGGCATTTACGGATATCTCGAGTGGCAGAAGAACAATCCCTATAAGATCGCCCTGCCATACCAGCTTCCCCATTATGCCCGTTCGCTTTACACCGCGAACACGACCAGCTTCGAGGTTGCACCCGGCATCACCTTGAAGAACATCTTCGGTTATCTCGATACATTTTCGAGAACACCCTATGTGTTCGCCGGATCGCCGTTTGGCCTCCTTAACGAATATATCGGATCGCCGCCAGGCGGTGTGACGTTCGACCAAAAGCAGTGGTCGGAAGAGTTTAACGCCAGCGGTAAGGCGATGGACGAGCACCTTCAATATATTGTCGGCGTCTTCTTCTCGGGACGCAAGGAAACCCAATATGTCCCCTTTACGCTGGGGGCTGATTTCCCGACTCCGATCTCCGAATTCTGTTATTGTTTCACCAGCAAATCGACGACGAAAGCGGTCTACGGGCAAGTGACTTACGACCTTTCCTCGCTCGTGCCGGGATTGGGAGTGACCGCCGGCGGGCGATGGACCTGGGAAAATACGAGCTTGGCTTCCAACGAGGGCAATCTCTACGCGTTCTCGCGCCTTAAGCAGTCTGAAGATGCGCCCAGCTGGACCTTGGGGCTACAATATCAGGTCACGCCCGAAAATCTATTCTATGTCGCCTACCGGGGAAGCTGGCGCGCGGGCAACTTCAATGGCTACACCACGCCGGAACTCAGTCCCTTCAGCAAGGAAAAGACTTGGGATATCGAGGCAGGATATAAATTTGCCGGCACGCTGCTCGGGCGCCGGGCGCGTCTGAGCCTGGCGGTTTACAGGCAGACGTCCACCAATGTGCAAAGGTCGGTTTATCTGCTGGTGAACAATACGCCCGCGTCGTTCACCGCAAATGTGCCCGAAGCCGTGGCGAAGGGTATCGAGATCGACGGTGAGGTTAGCCTGCTGCCTTGGCTGCAATTGGGCGGCTCTTTCGCGCACACCGACGCCCAATATACCAAGCCGCTGGTCAATCTGAGCGGAAGCACGCTGCCCTTTTCGACTTTCGCGGACACACCAAGGTTCAACGGCTCGCTCTATGCGGAAGCCACGCTGCCTACGCCGTCGGAATGGGGGCCGGTAACGCTGCGCGCCGAAGGCTATGGCCAGACGGGCCAATATTTCAGCAGCTTGGGAGGTTCGATCAACCCTGACGACCATACGCCCGGATATGCGGTACTCAACATGCGGCTCGATTGGCGAGACATATTCGGCAGCGGATCGTCGCTCGGCTTCTTCGCGAAGAATGTGACCGACCGCTTTTATTATCAATCAGGATATCCGCTGGGTGTTGTAATCGGATTGAACAATCGGACGGCGGGATCGCCGCGGACCGTCGGCGTGGAGTGGCGCCATCGCTTTTGAACACCGCCCACTATGCAAACGGAGGCGTCGGCGTGCATGCATGCCGGCGCCTTCGATCATTTCCTTCATCGACTGATCTGGTAGGAATGGCCTTGCTCGACAATGGATGACATGCGGCGACAGGCGCCAGACAGGAACAGCCGACCGGAATGGGCAACAGGCGAGCGAGGTAATTGATGCATCCGATGATCCGTATCGATCGGAACAGCGAACGATCGCTACAAACGCAGATCTACGACGAAATTCGCGACGCCATCGTACGGGGGACGCTAAAGCCAGGCGAACAGTTGCCGGTTTCCCGGATTCTGGCGGAACAACTGGTCATTTCGAGAAACACCGTGATGTTCGCCTATGACCGCCTCATCGCGGAAGGCTATATCGTGCCCCGGCCGCGCGCCGGTATGTTCGTAAACGACAAGATACCCGAAACCGGCATCCTTTCCCAAAATCCTTTTGCTATCCCCTTCAACCCGGGCGACAGGATCCGTCTGGGCAAGAATCCCTCCTTCTCGGCCAGAGCGCCGGTGCTCTGGAAGGAAAGCAGTCGCCGGCCGCAGTTCGACTTTTCCGTGGGCCGACCGCATCCCAGGAGCTTCCCCTCGAAATTCTGGCAACGTTCCATCGTGCGCCATCTGACGGGCGTACGCGCGCCGCAGGCGGAATATGGCGATCCGACGGGGCTGCTCCAATTGAGGGAAGCCATCGCCCGGCACCTCAAGATGACGCGGGGCATGGAGGTCCATCCCAGCCAGATCCTGATCACCGCGGGCATTCAGGGCGCGCTGAACGTGCTCAGCAGGATGTTCTTCACCGGCCATGTCAGCCCCAGCGTCGCGATCGAGAACCCCGGCTATCAGGGCGCGGTGCATCTGTTCAACAGCTATGGCGCCAGCATCTTTCCGGTGGACGTCGATGAAGACGGGCTTATCGTTTCGAGGCTCAGCGACTTCCGGGGCAGTCTGGTCTATGTGACGCCCGCCCATCAGTTCCCGACCGGCTATACGATGGCGCTGGACCGACGGCTCAACCTGCTGGACTGGGCGTACCGGACGGGTAGCTTCATCATCGAAGACGATTATGACAGCGATTTCCGGTATGACGGCCCCAATCCCACCTCGCTGGCCGGCCTCGATAAACGAGGGCATGTCATCTATCTGGGAACCTTCTCCAAATCCATCGGTCCGGGGCTGCGGCTGGGTTATGCGGTGCTTCCGGGCTATCTGATGGACCAGGCGCGCATCATCAAGGTTCTGCTCGACCATGGCACGCCCTGGCTGGACCAGATCGTCGTGGCGGATTTCCTGAACGAGGGCGCATTCCTGCGCCACGTCCGGCGCATGCGGCAATTTTACCGGCAGCTTCGCGATACGGCCATAGAGGAGATCGAAACGCGGTTTCCGGGAAGCATTCTGTCCGGCCGGGAGAGCGGAATGCATATGATGTGGCAGCTTCCAGAGAATTTTCCGAGCGCGCAGGAGATCGAGCAGATTGCGCTCGGCTGCGGCGTCGGTATCCACCAGTTCTCGAACTCCGCCGCCCATGAATATGGGCTGGGCGGCCGCTTTCGGGGAAGATCGCTGGTGCTTGGCTATGCCGGGTTGAACGAAGAGGATATCAGGCAGGCTATGGCCAGATTGGCGCCGGCGATCCAGTCCTATATGGAACGCAAAACATCCTGAGGGACGGAGCCGTCCTGGTCCGGCCCGGCTGCACCTGATCCACCGGCATGGCGTTCGCGCAGTTCATCGGTGCGCTGCAGGTCGATCGCCAGATCGCCGTCATGCACTGATCCCGTCAGGACGACGCCATAAACGTCGTGAGCGCGCCCGGCATCCTCATAGCCTTCCAGAACATCATGCAGAACGCGCGCCGGATCGCGTTCCAGGGGATTGCCATAGCCGCCGCCCGAGGCATGGCTCCCGATGACATATTCGCCCGGTTGAAGCCGGATGCTCACGATATTGGGCAATTCGTCCCTCTCACCCCCCTCCTTCACGCGGAAATGCCGCGCCCGCAGGCCATTTTGCCCGCCCCTGACGCCGTTCGCGGGATAATAGGTTCCATCGCAGGGCCAATGCGCCTCGAACGATATTTCACGCGGCCCATAGGCAACCTCAATCGCGGGTGCCCCGCGAAAGCGGCCTGCTCCGCCCGTTCCCGGCAGGATGCGCAGCGACCGGAACGCTATCGGATATTTCAGTTCATCGACCTCCACCGCGTCGCGAAGGGGCAGGCCGGCGACCACGGGCAGCGTGTAGGTCGGCCAGCCGTCGGCGGTCGCGCAGCCCGGACCGCCGGCGCCAGCCGTGAACATCTGGTTGACATAGGGGCGTCCTTTCGCCCGCGGATCCGTGCCAGATACCACCGCAAGACCCGCCCCTTGCCCGACGCCGCCCTCGGCCAGGCCCCATCCGTCACCGATCCCCGCAAAGGCCGACTGGACGATGTTGACAAGGCGGTCCGCGACATTGGTCGTCGCGACTGAACAGCTATGCGGGAACGCCGGCTTGCCGGCAACGGAGCCTTCCCGCAACAGCACCGTGATGCGCCGGAACGCGCCGGAATTGCGCGGCACCGTCGAATCGATGGAGTTGAACACGCCCGTCAGGACGGCGGAGGTGGCGGTGGCCTCGCTCGCGTTGAAACCGCAGTTCACATTGTCGATATTATCCGTGAGATCGAGAGTGATCCGTGCTGCCTCGGGATCGATATCGATGCCGACCGTGAGCGGGATGCCCTTGGGCAGGAGCGTGCCGAAGGGATCGTGGGTGCCCGAATTGCGCAGTATCGCCGCCGGCAGGCCGCGTATGACCTGTTCCATGCGCCGCTCCGAATAATCGAGCCACGCACGCGAAAAGGCCTTGATCGTCGTCAGGCCGTATCGCGCGCACAGTTCCTTGAGACGGCGTTCGCCGCTGCGCGCGCTGCTGATGGCGGCAAGAAAATCGCCATACCATTGATCCGGCACGCGAATGCGGGCCCGGCACATGCGAACGATATCTTCCTGCGTGCGATAATTCCGCTGCACGCGGACCGCCGGAAAGATGAGCGCGCCTTCTTCATAGATATCGGCCGCGCCCGCCATATAGTTGGTAGGCTCGGCATTACCGATATCCGCCTGATGGGCCTTGGCGACGGCAGTGAAGAGATGCTCGCCTTCAAAGAACACCGGCACCAGAAAGCTGTGATCGGCGGCGTGGGTGTTGCCGTTATAGGGATCGTTGTGGAGATAGCAGTCACCTTCCGCGATGTCGCCCGCGTGGAACTCGGTCATCGTCCGGGTCTGGAGATGGCTGCCGAACAGATGGATGGGAAGGCCGTCGGAGGCCATGAGCAGTTGATCGTCGGCGGTGCAGATCGAACAGCTAAAGTCGCGCGCGCTGTTGATCACCGTCGACCGCGTCGCCCGCATCAGCGTCTGCGTCATTTCCCGGATGATGGATTCTATCCGGTTGGCGATGATGGCCGTCAGGCAAGGGTCGAATTCCGTCATGGCGCTATCACCCCACAGGACTGAGGAGGAAATTGCCGGCTTCACTCACCGTCACCGACATATCCGGTGGAACGAGGATGGTCATGGCCGGCTCTTCGACGATGGCCGGTCCACGTAGCACGAGTCCGGGCACGAGATCCCCCGTCCCGTAGACGATGGCGGCGACCGCCTTCGAACCGAAATGACAGGAACGGGAGAGAGGGGACGCCGGATCTCGCCGCGGTTCAACGGCCGTTGGCGGATTGATCCCGTTTCCCAGCGGCACCACCAGCCGGGCCTTCCAGTTCACGACCTCGACGGCGCTTCCCTCATCCTGCATGGCGAAGGCGCGTTGATGGGCCGCATGAAAGGACGCCACCAGCGCGGCGATACTGGATTCGTCATCAAGGGGGACGTGCGGCAGCGACGTCTCCAATTCCCAGATCTGTCCGGCATAGCGTGCCTCGACCATATATTCGATGCTCGCCTCGCTCAGATCATAGCCGGTCAAGCCGGCGGCAAAGACGCTGAGCCGATGATGCAGATCGGCGAGCAGATTATTGGCCGCCCGCAGGTCGAAACTGTCGGTGCGCATCAGCAGGCTGGCGGCTTCTTCCACGACGATGTCGGCATATTGCATCCCTGCGGCCGACAGAACGGATGCGGCCCGTGGCATTATGACCCTCGAACATCCCAGTTCCTCGGCGATGTCCATGATATGCAGGCCGATGGCGCCGCCGCCCACGATCGTGCTCTCGCGCGGGTCCATGCCCTGCGATATCGCTACATCATGGATCGCGCAGGCCATCTGGTTGCTCGCCAGCATCATGATGTTGCGCGCCGCGTCATGAACCTCGACGCCCAGACGCGTCGCCAGCGTCCCGATGGCACGGTGCGCGGCATCAAGGTCAAGGGCCATCTTGCCGCCGAGAAAATCGTCCGCCGGCACATAACCCAGCATCGCAGCGGCGTCGAAAACGGTGGGGGCATCTCCACCATGGCCGTAACAGGCCGGCCCTGGGTCCGATCCCGCCGATTGCGGCCCGATGCGGAGAAGGCCGCCATCGTCGACCCAGGCGATCGCGCCCGTACCGGCCCCGACAGACCGCACATCGACCGCGGAGATGCCGAGCAGATCGCCGGTATGCGGCGGACCGACCCAGACATCCCGGCTGACCGTTATCCGCCCTCCCTTCACCAACCCGACGTCCAGCGACGTACCGCCAAGGTCGCAGACGATAATGTCGCTGCCCATACCCTCCATCTGCGAAAAGATGCGCCCGGCGATCGGTGCCATCGCGGGGCCGGATCGCACCGTGTAGATTGGCTTCTCGATCGCCGCCTGCGCGGGCAGGCAACCGCCCGCCGCAGAGTTCACGAGGAACTGGCCGGCGAATCCGACGGCGCGCAATTCCTCCTCCAATCCCACCAGATGACGGCGCATGAGCGGCTTCAGTGACGCGTCCAGGGCCGTCGCCGAGGCGCGGCGATATTCCCGGACGATGGGCAGGAGTTGATGGGACAATGTGAAGGGCAGGTCAGGCGCGAGTTCCTTCAATATCTCCGCGAAACGCAACTCATGGGACGGGTCGGCCACCGACCAGAGAAGGCATATGGCGACCGCCTCATACTCCCGGTCGCGCAACGTTCGGGCGAGCGCGCGCGCGCCGAAGCCATCGAAGGGGTAAAGCTCATCGCCTTCGGCCGATATCCTCCCGCCGATCTCGAAGGTATGGCGTCGCGGGATGAAGGGATCGGGAAAATCCTGCGAAAAATCAAACGGGCCGCTCTTGCCGCCCTCCCTCAACAGCAGGATATCGGGAAAGCCTTCCGTGGTCACGAACGCCGTTTTAGCGACCGACCGGCTGACGATGGCGTCATGGGCATAAGACGTGCCGTAGATGAAATAGTCGCAGTTTCGCAGCAGTTCCGTTTTCGGGATTCCGATCTGCGCGCCCACTTCATCAAGAGCCGCGCAGACGGCTGCAAAGGGGTTCGCGTCGTTTGTGATCGTTTTCCCGATCCGTGCTTTCCCCCCGAAATTGCTGATGATGACATCCGTAAAGCGGCTTCCTGCATCGACGGAAATCTTGAACGTCACCAGTCACCCCCGTGCTTTCCTCGGCGCATCCCGGCGTCGGCGAACCGAAGAACCGGCCATGGATAGAGCCGATGAAGAACAACGTTCGCCCTGCGCCTGGCCGCGATCCCGGTCGTTACAGCCATAGCTCGACATGGAGGGCGGATAACCGCCCTGCGGCATTTTGTAGGGGCTGGGAGATTTGCGGACAAGTATGCCCTGCACCTGGTTCCAAGGAATTTGCACATATTGGTCCTAGCGGGCGATCCGAGCCAGAAGGATCATTGGCATCTCATTTACGCATTCTGGATGACAGCCGATGGCCACGATCAACATTCCCGCATCGCTCGTTTCCCCAACAGTCTATCACGGGACGCAGGATATTCCTGCGGACCAGTGGGAGGCGTTTTCGTGGCATGAACCGAAAGTCGGCGACTGCACGCACGGCGAGGCGGCAATTCTTCGTCCGGAAGGCACTTCGGGTTCGCTGATGGCAGGCTTGTGGCGCACCTATCCCACTGCCCCTGGAGCGGGCGAGGGTGGATCTCAGCGCTTCCTCTACACGTCTCCCTCAGGTGACGAGGTCGAATGCGTGATCGAGGGCCACGCCACGCTCACCGTGATAGCGACGGGCGAGAAGCATCGTGTGTCGCCGGGCTCCATAATCAGCAGCCCGAAAGGCCTTGAGGTCTTGTGGGAAGTCGAAGGTCCCTATTTCAAGAAATTCTGGTGCGTATTCGATGGAACCCATGCCAAGGATAATCCGCCCGCTGACCTGCTGGTGACACATATCAACGCCGACCATTCCGATTGGCGGGAATTCAAGCTTGTTGGTCCAGACGAGCAGGAGCGCTCCTACGGACAGATTCTGGTGCTTCGCGATCGTGGCTCCACCGGTAACCTGATGTGCGGCTTGTGGCGAGGCGGCGTCGGCATTCCCGGTAGCGAGGCCTTCCCCGTAGGAAACATGGCCATGCCTTATAATGCCCCCTTGGGCGATGAGACGATGCTACTAATCGACGGTGCGGTCGATATCGTAAGCGACACCGGTGATCGCCACAGCTTTCAGCCTGGCGACATCGTCGGGCTGTCTGCCGGACAGCCGATAAGCTACACGTCACGCGGACTGTTCAACAAGAAGTTCTGGATTGCCACAGGAGATGGATAAAGGCGCATGGGAAACAGGCTTTTCGCCGCCACGCCGCGCGCCGTGTGTTTTCCGGCGACTGGCATCCCCCAAGCTGGCGGCTTTAATGCATTAGCAGCCGTTCGCGAAATTACCCTTGAACGGCGCATGTTGGTCGGGGAGTGACCGCTGCGGAGCCAGCCAGCGGACTGGCAAATGCCGCCGCGGCAGCGGTCATCCGCGGTGTCCGCTAAGCCCGTTGGAACCGATCATTTATTCAGGGCTCATTGCATGTTCAAAATGATAACGCCTGACCAAGGGCGATCCGGGCCGGTCACGATTTTCCAGAAAGTTCGCCTCTGAGTGTCCAAAAACAGTTGGATTGCGAAATTTTCTCCGCTCCCTCGAACAGTGCCAATGCGCATACAATGCAAGCAAAGATTGAGGCGCTGCAGGTTGAGAAAAGACATCTATCATCCTATGAAAGATCAGGGTTTGTCGTTTTGGGATGAAGGCAGTGCCAAAAGTAAAAATTGATGCAATCGTCGAGAAGCAGCGCTCCGAGATGCGAAAGGCGCTGGGCGTGGTGCTTCGTAAACACTTTCCAGATGCAGATTATAGCTTGAGTGCGGTGGAGCGGGATTTTGAACGTGCGGTTGGCCGAAAAATTGGAGGATGGATCACTGTCCCTGCTTCATGTGTCCAAACTGACTGATCCGTGTCCGCCGACATTCCTGACGTTCGAGGGCTGTTTGTCGGTTCCGGAAAGCTGCCGTTTATTCCTCTTAGGGGGAATGACCGCTTCCAGACGGCGCGCCGAACGAGTCGAACGTCGGGTCAAGCTGACACCAGGAGCAGGGCGCGAACTTCCTCCGGTCAGACCTGGCCCAGGTCACGCAGCAGGTCGGTGAACCATGGCACCGACACGTCGAACGCCTTCCCGCCCGCGATCCGCTCGAACTCGATCGCCCGAAGCTCGCCACCCCGCCCCTCGTCCTGGCCGACCACCCCGGACTCACCCCGCAGCGCCGCGTCCACCGCGTATGTCGTGCACTCCCGGATCAGCGCGAGGTCGGCATCGTTCGCGGCGGCGGAGCGCGAGAAGTAGCCGCTTTTCTGAACCAGCACCTTTTCGGCGCCGAGTTTCGCGGCGAACTGCTTGGCGAACCACTGGCCCGGGTTGATCTTGTCGAGCTGGACATGGCCGAACGGGTCGCGCGGCACGTCCTCGCCCGCCTCCTCCATCGCGGCGACGATCTCCCTGACGCCTGCTCCTTCGGAGATGAAGAGGTTTACGCCATCGTGCTCGTCCATGATCGGCCGCAGCCGCTTTGCCTCCTCGGCGATGTCGATCGGCCGCTCCGGCACGAAGACGGCGTGGGCGTCCCAACGGTCGGCGGCGTTCTCCAGCCACTCGGCGAACCGCGCGCCTTGGACCCACTGGTGGTGCGCAAGCGCGGTGGCCGCGGTGAGCCACCCACAGTTGCGGCCCATCACCTCGTGGACGACGAGCATTCGTGGGTTCGACGAGTGCTCGGCGATAACGTTGCGGGCGTACAGGGCGCCCTGCTCGGCGGCGGTCCACGCGCCGAGCGACTGCCGGATCGGCACAATGTCGTTGTCGATGGTTTTGGGAAGCCCGACCACTGTGAGTTGGTAGCCGTTGCTGCGCAGATATGTCGCGAGATCGGCGGCAGTGCTGTTGGTGTCGTCGCCGCCGATCGTGTGCAGGACGTCGACACCGTCGCGGCTTAGTTGCTCGGCAGCCACGCGCAGCGGGTCTTGTCCGGGCTGCACGAGGCCTCGCTTGACGCAGTCATCGACATTGGTGAGCTTGACCCGGCTGTTGCCAAGCGGGCTGCCCCCGAATGCATGCAGCCGTCCAGCGGCCGCCCGTACCTCGTCGATCACCTCTACGGAATCGCCGGTGAGCAGGCCGGCATACCCGTTGCGGTAAGCGATGATCCGCACGTCTGGTGCGACCTCTGTATACCGCTCGATGAGGCCGCCGACGGCGGAGGCAAGGCAGGGAGCGAGGCCGCCTGCGGTGAGCATGGCAATGGTGGTGACGGGCATTCGCGCATTCTGCCAACTCGTCACAATCGCTTCCAGCACAATCTCAGCTGACCCACTTGCGCGCTCAGCCAAAGGCAGGACCCGCCAACATAGCCGCCGTTCAGCATTATCAACCGGCTCACCAATAGCTGCCATCTGTTCAGGTGCAGGCTGTGACAGAAATTGGGTCGGGACTTCGCAATCAGGGAGGGGGGCTCGATGCAACGGGTCATCCAGCCATCGGCGCTTTCGATAACAAGCTGCTCTGCATTATGCATCCTGCGCGGCGTTGGTCCGCTGGCAGGTCGGGACTGTCA